>CAVOUK010000001.1:0-12231 GCA_963699585.1 Thermodesulfovibrionia bacterium
CTGGCGAAGCTTATCATGATGTTCAACCAGACTGGAGCGGCCTTTCAAATGGTGAAGTCACAGTCCATGTTGTATCTGAAGCTAAGCATACGAATATATTAATAGAACCGAACGTAAGCGTTTGGACTAAATGGTTGAGGATGTATCTCAGTGGGGCAAAAGAGCATAGTTCAGGTACGGGCTAATGAAGCAGAAAGACGACTTGCAATCAGGAAACTCTCTCATTTCAGAATGGCTGACAGCGCCTGAGGATTTGTCGCTAAACAGTGATGAGGTCCACCTCTGGCGCGCATCCCTTATTATGACAGATGCACAAGTAAAGGCACTGCATAATCTCCTCTCAGATGATGAATTAAAAAGGGCCGATCGAATGCACTTTAAAAGAAACAGGGACCATTTTATTGTCTGCCGCGGGTTGCTAAGAACTTTGTTGGGAGGGTACCTGAAAAGAGAACCTTTTGAACTGAGTTTTTATTACGGACCCTATGGCAAACCGGAGCTTGATTATAAACCGGATGGGAAAGCGCTCAGATTCAATGTCTCTTATTCTCATGAGGTTGCTCTTTTAGCGTTTACTTACGGTCAGAGAATGGGAGTGGATATTGAATATGTCCGTCCCGATTTGTCAGTTGAGGACCTGGCCGAACATTCTTTTTCACCGCGGGAGATCGCTATCCTTAAGACATATCCTGAGTATATGCGGCAAAGTGTATTCTTTAAGTGCTGGACGCGCAAAGAGGCCTGCCTGAAGGCGCTGGGCACAGGACTTGCGCTTGACTTGAAGCAATGTGAGGTTTTGACGGATAAAGGCGATATATTTACGCCGCACAAACGTTTCATGGAACCCCGTGAGGGCATTTCTGTGTCACTAATGGATCTGGATGCAGGACCCGGATATGCTGCAGCCCTTGTTGTCGAGGGGCATGATTGGCAGCTCAAATGCTGGCAATGGGCTAATTTGCCGTGAATTACAGGACCATTAACATTATTTAACCTGTCTCTTTTTTTCTTCCAGTTCAATGTCAAGATTTTTCAGTTGGTTGAGTTTTTCACGCATATCAGCGTTCTCTTCCTTCCTGAATCCATCTCCCTTCTTCTTCGTTACTACTATCAAGCATTTGAATTTCTTTCAGCATACGCAGCCAGTTTTTAATCAACAGCTCTCCTGCTTAATTCTGAATCAACAGAGGTATATATAATCAGTTCATCAAGCGCTCTTTTGTAATCTGGTTGAGGATTGTTGTAGTGTGAATAAAGAAAGGCAAGTTCCAGATGCTCCTGTGAAGATGCGGGGACATTATAATTTTTCTTACGGCGCTCATTAAGCGCTTCTATCGTTCTTTTAATTTCAGCAGGCTCAATAGTTTGATATTTCAGCAAAATGGATTCTAATGAAGTGTCCTGTCTTAAAGGTTTATACGCGCATTGCGATAGCATAATTATAAGAAACCCAAGTGAGCAAATCCTCACCATATTGACGAAACTCAACATTCTTTCCCTTTCACGAAGCCCCGGTCAGGGCTTGCCAGGCTGCTTTTTTGCTCTGTTTGCGCCTGTTCATATCGCCTGTCGGTTATAAAGAGACTGCCGGGAATGGATTTCGCATACTCCTTGAGTTCTTTAGCGATCTCACCGATCTGGATCGCATCCGATATCCGGTATTTCTGGTTTAAAACAACTGCGATTGATATTGTCATTATCGGGAACTGTGTCTCCTGTCCCTGACGGTTCTTTCCCATAATGTACCCCCTCCTGATATCTGCAGGGGGATAAAATGTCGTTATCATACTGTTGAATTTCCTGATAATCTCATTACAAATCTTTTCATATCTGTCTATATCGGTAATGAATACAAAGTCATCCCCTCCGATATGGCCGACAAAATCCATCGGAGTTCCCATGGCTGCGATCACTTCCTCTATGATCCTTGCAGAAGCCTTTATGACTTCGCTTCCCCTGGCATATCCGCAGTGGTCGTTAAACGATTTAAAATTGTCGAGATCGACAAAACAAAACCCCACCCGAGAGCCCTCTGCAACCCTCCTCTTGAACTCCTTCTCAATTGCGTTCCCGCCCGGCAGATACGTAAGCGGACTCGCATCCAGATGCGTTTCCTCAAGCCTTTTTAGTTTTAGCGCCATTTCCTTAAAGGCAAGAAACAAATCCCCGAATTCATTCTTGTTGTGAATAGGCGCGGCATATTCAAACCTTCCTGAGGATATCTCTTCGGTTGCCTGCTTAAGTTGCGTTATTGAACGGGAAATATTTCTGGTCATCAGCAGGGCTGCGCCAAGGCCAAAAATAATTCCGGCAGCACACAGGATTGCCGCTTCGTTAACCGCTCGTGTTCCGATATTCTCAGCCAAAAGCATTTTCTCATGCTCTGAGTCCTTGGCATGGTTATATATATCTTTGATGAATGCAACGATCTGGTCCTGTTGCTTCTTCATTTGTACTTCATACGCTGCCGGAGGAAGCGGAGAAGGTTTTTGCACAATACGCGAAATATATTCAGCATGCAGGGAGAGAATACGGTCAACCTTATCAACATATTCCACAGAGTATGCCCGGATTACTCTTGCCATTCTTTGAAAATCCCTGCCCTTATCCTGAAACAACTTTAATATTTCCGGACTATTGAGAATAACAAAACGGCGGGCGTACAATTCCTGTTCAAAGAGATTGCCGATCATTTTTTCAGCGGTCTTTGCAATTGGAATATCCTGCTGGACAATGTCTGTATTTATCCGGTTCAGTTTATCCAGGTTTGAGAGTGAAAAGAAGGAAATAGCAAGAATAAGCGCAGCAAGAGCCAAATATCCGGCAAGAATTTTTATTACAATTGTATGCCTGAGGAATAAATTTACAATTTTTGTTTGCAAAATTCCTGTCTCCCTTTTATTTCATGTTCCAGTTCAGTTCATCTGCTCTTTATATAATCTATATACACTTTCCTCAACAAAAGCACAACCTGTTTGACGACCGTTAAAATATCTTTCTGAAGTTTCTTATCTTGCCGGATTTTTCTGAATTTACATGCTATGAGGCGCCCAAAAAAAGGGCCTGTAAAATTACAGGCCCTTTTGTAGTTACTGACAAGAAAAATTTATTTCTTTTTCGATGGCGGCGCCACCGCCGGAGGAGCTTCCTTCTTTACCGCCCGCGGACCAATTATTCAGATCATGAGCGATGTTGTGGCATTCGCCGCATTTCGCGAACTTTGCATGAATCCCCTTCGGATGCGGAAGACCATGGCAGTCCTCGCAGTTCGGTATCATCTTGTGCTTTTCCTGGTGACAGAAGGCGCACGCGAATGACTTGTGCTTGGCGGCGCTGGCAGTGAGTGTTTCGAGGGCCTTTTTGTGACACGCTCCGCAGTTTGCCGAAGGTACATCGGCGGCATAGGTTACATTTTTCGGCTGGTGCGCCTTGTGGCATTTTTTACAATCGGCAACAACCATGTCACCGGAGTGGGGCTTATGGCACTGCGTGCACTGAGGGACCTTGCGATGCACGTCATGACACATGGAGCAGTTAAGGGCGGAATGCTTGCTCTTGAAGTCCCTGAGCTGTGTGATCTGATTAGTGTGACAGGTGAGACAGGCGTCCGTAATATTGTTCCCGAACAAAATATTTAAAGGCGTGTGCGGGTTCTTGTGACAGTTGAGGCAGCCCGTCAATTCAAAGTGGGCCTTACCCATATGGCACTCATTGCACTGGGGTATGGGTTTCTTGACTGTCGGCGGATGACCGACATGACAGCCTAAGCACCCCACGTCTTTGTGCTTGCCTCCGTGGGCCGCCAGATCGGTCGGCGGATTGGCATGACACTTCAGACAGTCATCGTTTGAGAGGACGGGTTTTGTCTGGGCAATTGCTGCACCGGAACAAATCAGGAACACTGCAGACACCAACATCAGACATAATGCGATCGTAAGACTGCTTTTTCTTAATGTTTTCATCTTTCCTCCTTTTAAGTAATTATTGAAGCATATATAAGCAATTCACTCGATACGTATACCGGAATAAAACTATCGAAATTATGCCATAGTTCCCGGAAGCAGTCAATAATAAGCAGGATAAAAAAGTGTTATAAGTTATTTGTTATTTGTTATAGGTAAAAGACAGGTAAGCATGTATGAAGTTTTCACGTGTTCCGGCAATACCTTCTGTAACCGGTCCGGAGATAACGGCAGTTTATTTTTTTAGCTCACTGCTGAAAGCTGATAGCTGACAGCTTAGATATTCAGATTATGTGCGATGCTGTGGCATTCGCCGCATTTAGGGAACTTTGCCATTATTGAAGCGAGATGGGGTGAACCATGGCAGCTCCGGCAGTCAGGAATTGATTTGTGCTTCCCCTGGTGGCAGAAGACACACGATAAGGATTTATGTTTCGCGTTGCTGGCGCTCAGCAGCGCCTGGACCTTCTTATGGCAGGCGCCGCAGTTATTTGACAAGGTGTCAACGGCAAAAGTAACATTCTTCGGCGTGTGAGGGTTATGGCATTTTTTGCACTCGGCGACGACCATTTCATCCGAGTGAGGCTTATGGCATTTGGTGCATTCAGGGATCTTACGGTGGATGTCGTGGCATTTGGAACAAGCAAAAGCTGAATGCTTGCTCGGGTTGTCCCTGAGTTGTTCGACCTGCTTGGCATGGCACATAAGGCAGACGTCGTTACCAAGCGATGATATGTTAAGAGGCGAGTGTGGGTTCTTGTGACAGTTGAGGCAGCCTGACAATCCAAAATGGGACCTCCTTGTCTTAAGGTGGCACTTGCTGCACTGCGCGATCGGTTTCTTTACTTCCGGCGGATGACCAACGTGACAACCTGCACACGGGACATTACTGTGCCTTCCTCCGGCTGCGGCCCTGTCATTGACCGGACCCGGATGACACTTAACACAATCTTCTTTTGTCCAGGGGAATTGTATCTTCGCAGGCTCTTCGTCCGAATAGACCTGGAATGCCGGGACCAGTAACAATACTGTAATAAAACTAACGTATTTTAGAAAGGAAATTCTATTAATAAGCTGGATTAATGATTTCATAGTGTCTTAGGGAATTATTATCGAAAACAGAATTTGTTCCACAAACCGGTCCTATTGAATTTACTGAATAAGGTAAAATTCAAGTCATCAAATTATGCCATAGCGCCGGGAAGCAGTCAACCCGGCAATCCAAACACCTGTCAGCCAACGCCTCCCCGGAAAATTTCCTGCTTTTTACTTCAGTGCAAATCAGTACTTTTGCTTATCCTGACTTCCGGCTCGTCAGCAACCATTGAAACAGATTTCAACATGAATAATGAGGCTAAAGCTTTCACCAAAATGTTCCGATAACAAAAACAGAAAGACAGAGAAAATTGAGAGAGAGAGGAGAGACAGAATGTACAGCTTCATGGTGTTAAACTCGATGTGCAGACGGCTATACAGGGATTTTTTATCTTACTACAAACGTAACCCGGAAGATGATTTCTATATTGTCTCTGTGAATAATCCGAAACTGGTCCAATATCTCGAAGAATTTATAGAGAGACGATTGAACTGAAAGACACTGTTATCCGGTGACTACCCTGACGGCCTCGGCGGTAATACGCACGAGGCTTTTTAGTTCCTGCCGGGATATGCTGAGCGGCGGCATCAGTACCACAACATCCCCGAGGGGCCTTATTATTACCCCGTTTTCTCTTGCCTTGAGGCAGACCTTCCAGCCCATCCTTTCTTCAAGGGGATAAGGCTCTTTAGTTTTTTTATTTTTTACCAGTTCGATCCCGGCCATAAAGCCTTTCTGTCTGATATCCCCAACATGATGAAACTCTTTTATTTTATCCAGTTCTTTTCGAAGGATCTCGATCTTCTTCTGCATCTTTTGCAGGGTTTTTTCTTTTT
The DNA here is from genome assembly GCA_963699585.1 of Thermodesulfovibrionia bacterium. GTDB lineage: Bacteria > Nitrospirota > Thermodesulfovibrionia > UBA6902 > UBA6902 > SURF-23. The sequence continues at coordinate 5,895 of CAVOUK010000001.1, forward strand.
TGAACAGATCGATGTTGGCAATTGCAGCGGCACATGCAAGCTGATTTCCTGTGTAGGTGTGTCCGTGAAAAAATGTCTTTGACTCCCTGAACTCACCAAGAAAAGCCCGGTAGATATCCTCTGTGGTGATCGTTGCAGCAAGCGGGAGATAACCGCCGGTTATCCCTTTTGCAATACAGAGGATGTCGGGACTTACATTTTCATGTTCACAGGCAAACATCTTGCCGGTCCTCCCGAACCCGGTTGCAACCTCATCTGCGATCATTAGAATGCCATACTTACTGCAGAGTTTTCGCACCTGCTTCAAATATCCTGCAGGAGCCACGATCATACCTCCTGCGCCCTGCACAAGCGGTTCAATTATCAAGGCAGCAATTTCCTTGTGATGTTTATTCATGATCTTTTCCATTTCCTGAAGGCAGAACAGCCTGCATGAACGTACATTCTTTGCCAAGCTCACAGCGGTAACAATATGGCGAAGGCGCTTTATATGTTTTAAAAAGAAGAGGAGAAAACATATTATGAAAAAGATCAATTCCCCCGACGCTTACTGCGCCGATAGTATCGCCATGATATCCATTTTTAAGCGAGAGAAATGTTTTTTTGCCCTTGATCCCTTTGTGACGCCAGTATTGAAAAGCCATTTTAAGCGCTATTTCTACAGCGGTTGAACCGTTGTCGGAATAGAAGACCCTGGAAAGTGTAGGGGCGAACGGCTGTTCGCCCCTACTGCTCCGCACCTAACGACTTCTGAATCATCTTTACCAGCTTCTCAGCCAGAATAGCTGCCGGCGGGTGCGTAAGACCGAGCAGAGTGGAGTGGCTGATCTTGTCTACTTGCTCTTTTATAGCGTTGTCTGATCTCTTTTTTTCTGTGACCATGAACGGTAACCCAGATGGAAGAAACACCGTCAATATACCATTTGCCGGTTATGTCTTTCAGGAAAGAACCCCGCCCTTCCGTAATTATTAAATGGTCCTCTTCAGCCCATTCCTTCATCTGAGTAAATGGGTGCCAGAGATACTTTTTGTCCAGTTTATTAATATGGTTTTTAAAGGATTGAATTTTAGTCATATAAAAAGTGCAACAGTAGCGAAAGCGAGGAAGTCAAGAACAGATTGCTTCTGACTTCAATCGCTTCCGCGCTTCCGCACTTCATACTCCGCGCAACTGTGTCTCTGACCTGTTTAGTAAGGATATAACATGTTGTTTCTGTAATCAACACAAAAATTTGATTTATTGAGCAGGTGTTTACAAGCTCAAACAATCGGATGTATAATTTGGTTAATGAAAAAAACCACAATTCTGCTTTTTGTCGTTATTGCGTTAGCTGCAGGATACTTGATTGGAAATCGTACAACTATTTTCTTTAATAAGTCCGCACCCCCATATACGTACAATTTTCAGATACCTAAAGAACTATCTGGAGAAAGCACGGCCTTTTCAGGAGTTGTTAAGGTTGTGAGCCCTGTTGTGGTAAATATTTCTACCTCAAAAATCGTGGAAAGGGACACCAACCCTTTGTCGGACCTTTTTGACGACCAATTCTTTGATTTTATGGAACCTCATCACAAGCCTAAAAAGTGGAAAGAGAGGAGCCTGGGTTCGGGGGTGATAGTTTCCCCGGACGGATATATCCTGACAAACACCCATGTTGTTGAAAAGGCAGATGAGATAATGGTTACATTATCTGACCAGCAAAACTTTAAAGGTAAGATAATAGGCTCTGATCCCAAGACAGACATAGCGGTCATAAAGATCTCCATTCAAAATCTGCCGACAATAAAATGGGGAAATTCGGATAAGATCCAGGTCGGAGAATTTGTGCTGGCATTCGGAAATCCTTACAGCTTGAGCAATACGGTTACGATGGGAATCGTCAGTGCGGTCGGCAGGGCCAATGTCGGCATTGCAGATTACGAGGACTTTATCCAGACTGATGCAGCCATCAACCCGGGCAATTCAGGAGGCCCTCTCGTAAACATAAAGGGAGAATTGATAGGGATAAATACGGCAATTTTTTCAAGAACCGGCGGTTATCAGGGGATAGGTTTTGCAGTGCCAAGCAATATGGCGCAGTCAGTGATGAATCAGCTTATTAATAAGGGCAAGGTCACGCGGGGGTGGCTGGGTATAACCATACAAAATTTTACCCCGGAACTTGCCAAGGAATTTGGCCTTAACAAATCGACAGGCGCCCTTGTCACAGAAATATTAAAAGGGAGCCCTGCTGAAAAGGCAGGCATAAAAAGAGGTGATATAATAACTGAAGTCGATGACAAGCCGGTTAAGAACGTGGAAACCTTGCGTAATATAATCGCACAAAGCAAGGTTGGAAGCAGGATACGGTTAAAGGTCATAAGGGACGGCAACGCCAGTCTTTTTACCGTAACAATTACGGAACTCCCACAGGAAATATCGCAAAACGTTCCCGGGGAACCGGATGAAAAATTACGCACAGGAGAATGCACTTGCCGGCTTCAGCGTAATGAACCTGACACAGGAGATAGCAAAACAGCTTGATATCTCAAAGGATGAAAAAGGCGTTGTAATAGTCAGGGTTGAACCTTACAGCGCTGCTGAGGAAGCAGGATTGAAAAAAGGCGATGTAATTCAGGAAATCAACAAGAAGGGCATAAAAAACATTCAAGACTTTAATTATATTGTCTCCAAAGTGAAAAAAGGAGACACGCTGCTTTTATTTATTAACAGAGGCGGCAACAGGTTTTACATTACCTTAAAAGTTTATTCTTAAAAAAAGGACAGAGATATGCTATACAGAATAATATTTTTCCTGGTTTTTGCAGCTGGCGGTTATATTATTGGAACAAAAGAAAACATAGCTTATCAAGGACTTATATGGGGTTCGGGAGTCGGCGCCATTGCCCTCATTTTAGAATATGTCCTTACAATGGTAGGCTTTAGTACGGTGCTTGTCGGTTTAGTCGGCTTATCTTTAGGGCTGTTATTTGCAAAACTGATCTATTTCCCGATAAAAGCAATTTTTAACAATATGGATGGCACATATATCGGGTTAATTTTTAATGCGCTATTCGGCTATTCAGGACTGCTTCTGGGATTGAGGGCCGGGAAGGATTTAACAGTATCAAACATAGTAAAGGCGTTTAAAACAAGGGTTGAAGAAGAGCGCGCCAAGATCATTGATACCAGCGTAATAATAGACGGCAGGATCGTGGATGTCTGCGAGGCCGGATTCATTGAAGGGGCCTTTATTATCCCGCAGTTTATCCTTCAGGAACTTCAGCATATTGCGGATTCCTCTGATTCCATGAGAAGGGCGCGGGGCAGAAGGGGGCTTGATGTCCTCCATAAGATACAGAAAATGTCCAATATTACAGTAAAAATTATCGATGAGGATTTCCCCAAAATAAAAGAAGTTGACGCCAAACTGGTAGCTCTCGCAAGACTGCTTGGCGCAAAGATAATCACAAACGATTTCAACCTTAACAAAGTGGCTGAACTTCAGGGGGTCACGGTACTCAACCTCAATGAGCTTGCAAATGCCCTGAAACCTGTAGTGCTTCCCGGGGAGACAATGAATATCTTTATTGTCAAAGAAGGGAAAGAATTCAATCAGGGCGTGGGCTATCTTGATGACGGCACAATGGTAGTAGTTGATAACGCAAGAAAATTGATAAACCAGCAGGTGGATGTTGTTGTAACAAGCGTACTGCAGACTACCGCCGGGAGAATGATATTTGCAAAACTCAAGGAAGACGCTGACAGAGAAGAACTGAGAATGTCACGGCATTAATGGAAAAAAAAGTAATCGCTATAGTTCCGGCAGCAGGCCTCGGCACAAGATTTAACGCGTCCGTAAAAAAAACATTCATCAATATAAACGGCATACCTCTTTTTATTCACACCCTGAAAAGACTTTGTGATGAAGAAGCTGTAACCGAAATCATCCCGGTGCTTAAAGATGAGGATATCGAAAACGGGTTTGAGCTGGTTAAAAAATATAATCTGGACAAGATCGTAAGAATAGCTTCCGGCGGGAAGGAAAGGCAGGATTCTATTTATAATGCACTGCAATTGGTTGAGAATAAAAATGGCCCATCCTCTGAAGACATCATTCTGATCCATGATGGTGTAAGGCCCTTTATTCCAAAAGACCTGATCGCGAATCTTATTGCCGGATTAAAAAACGCTGACGGCGCGATACCCGGCGTTTCCGTGAAAGAGACTCTCAAGGCCGCGGCTGCGGACGGGACCGTTGTTTCCACTATGGATCGTGAAAAACTTTGGGCGGTCCAGACGCCGCAGGCTTTTTTTTTCAATATAATTCAAAAAGCATATGACACGGCATATGCAGAAGGTTATTACGCAACAGATGACGCCGCGCTTGTCGAGAGGACAGGCGGAAAAGTTAAAATTATCCCCGGGAGCCCTTTTAACATCAAAGTCACAACACCGGAGGATATGGAGTTCGTGAAGTGGATACTATCAGTTCGAACCGTTTGAACTGCTCGAACCGTTCGAGCGGCTGAAACAGTTGAAACGTTTACAATGAGAATAGGCATAGGCTACGACTCGCACAGATTAATTGAAGGCAGAAAGCTCATCCTCGGAGGAGTGGAAATCCCTTTTGAAAAGGGGCTGCTCGGACATTCAGACGCCGATGTGCTGAGCCATGCAATAATTGATGCAATAATAGGTGCGCTTGGATTGGGTGACATAGGCAAACTTTTTCCTGATACAGACAGCAAATGGGAAGATGCGTCAAGTATAGAGATGCTTTCACAGGTTGTAGCCTTGATGAGCCAAAAAGGTTTTAATGTCATCTGGATCGATTCAACGGTCATAACAGAAAAACCGAAGCTTCAGCCCTTTGTCGGGAAGATGAGAGAGACAATTTCAAAGACAGGCATCCCTGTGACGTCTATTAATATAAAAGCAAAGTCAAATGAAGGTATGGGTTTTATCGGCAAGGGTGAAGGAATGGCAGCACAGGCGGTGTGTCTGTTGAAGAAAAAGTGGTCAGCTGTGAGGGAGGATGTAGCTTTGTCATTCCGGCTTCGGATCTTCTTACGAAAGACTCCGACAAGCGGGAGTGACAAATTGACAAAATAATAACTACTCTTTTAGGTTATAATAATTTCAGTTCAGCTATTCGGGAGGTATTTGTGAAACATAAGGGTCTTATTCTTGTTATTGTCATAGCAGCTTGCCTGGCTGTAGCGCTGCTCCTTCTAAGTCAGATAAAAGAAAAAAGGTATGAAGAAATTGCGGCGGTAGGCAAGCCTGCGCCGGCGTTTGAATTAAAGGATGCAAATGGAAATCTGTGGAAACTGTCTGATCTCAGAGGCAAGGTGGTTTTTGTAAACTTCTGGGCCACATGGTGTACTACATGTAAAGCGGAAGCGCCGTCCAAGGAAGCCCTCTTCCAGAAAATGCAGGGCCGGCAATTTCAGATGCTCGGCATCCTTTTCAGGGACAGCCCCGGGGAATCTCCCGGCTTATTACAGAATGCATAATCTGAGTTTTCCGTCGCTTATAAGCCCCGACAACGAGGCCGCAAAACTTTACGGCATAACGGGCGTCCCCGAGACTTTCATCATAGACAAAAATGGCATAGTCAGGGAAAAGATAGTCGGTCCGCTTGAATGGAGTGACCCTAAAAATGCAGCGCTGATCGAGAAGTATCTGTAGGCGGCATGTACAACGAACTTAAAGACATTGCTACATCCGCAGGATTGACCGCGTTTGGCGTTGGATATATTGAAGACTTAAGGTCTCATTTTGATGCACTTCCATCAGATCAGACAGAAGGATTGTTATACGGGATTTCCATTGGAGCAAGGGTATCCTCTGCCGTGCTGAAAGGCTGCATCATTGGGCCTACCCGTCATTATCTTCATCATTATAAGATGGTAAATCTCCTGCTCGACCAGACTGCCCTGAAAATATCTCTTGCTATCCAGGACAAAGGTTACAATGCGCTCCCGATCCCTGCAAGCCAGATCGTTGACTGGGAAAAACAGACCGCCCATCTTTCGCACAAGATGATCGCCCTGCGCGCAGGCATTGGATGGATAGGCAGAAACAACCTGCTTGTACATCCTGAAGCCGGCTCCAAAATAAGAATTGCGACCGTGCTGACGGACATGCCTCTTCAAACAGATAAGCCTCTTGAAACAGACTGCGGCAGTTGTAAAAAATGCATTGCAATATGTCCTGTGGCGGCGATCAATGAATCACACAAGGAGTGGAACAAGGCAGCCTGTCTTGCAAAATTAAAATACTTTGCCAAAGAACATAACGTCGGCCAATACATCTGCGGCCTCTGCGTTAAAGTATGCCGGCCTTAAGAAA
>CAVOUK010000002.1:0-929946 GCA_963699585.1 Thermodesulfovibrionia bacterium
GTTCGAGGTGGTGTCGCTGCCGTAGCGGGCGAGCACGTCGGCCGGGTTGGTGAAGCCTCCGACGCCCAGCTCCTCGACCGTGCGCCGCGCTGCTCCAGCTCGGGGTCGCCGTCGGGCTCGCCGCCGCGACCGCGGTCGGGCCGGCGCTCGGCGGGCCGAGAATCGAATCGGCCTCGTCGACCAGCGGGAGGTCGGCGTCGGTCCACGCGACGTCGGCGACGTCGCCGACCCGTTCGCGGAACAGCAACGGCTGCTCCGCGTCGGTGAGCACGCCGCCCGACGCCGATCGGATCAACGCCTCGAAGCCGAACAGGTCGTGCACCAGCTCGGTGCCGCTCGAGCACCGGCCACATGCGGTCGAGCGCGGCGCGCACCTCGGGCTGACGGCGCAGGCGCGGCGGAGAGCTCGTCCTCCCATTCCGGCGGCGCGGCCTCGCCGCGCGCCAGCGCGGCGGCGACGGTCGGGTCGACGACGGTCGCCGCCGAGCGGTCGGCGGGAAGCTCGAGCTGCGCGTCGGCGTCGAGGCGCGCCCGGTCGGCGCGGTACGCGCGCACGAGCGCACGCCGGTACTCGCGGCGGAAGTGGTCGAGCACGAGGCTGGCGACGTAGGGCCGGCGCTCGTTGTGGCGTGCCCACGCCGCGCGTGCGCGCGTTCGACGATCCGGCTGGAGTCGCGTCGACGCAGGCGCAGCACGTAGCCGTCGAGCACGACGACGACGTCGCGCGGCATCGGCCGCTCACGGTCGCCGATGGCGGCGGCGATCACCTTGGCCATGCGGGCGTCGCCCTTCACCGCCGCGGTCGCCGACGACTCGGTGGCGCCGCACCCGCAGACGCGGCTTCAGCGCCGCCGGGCGTCGCGAGCGTCACCTCGTCTTCACCGAGCGACGGGAGCACCTCGTCGATGTAGCGCAGGAAGATCGCGCTCGGGCCCGACGAGCAGCACGCCCTGCGACGCCAGACGCTTGCGGTGCGTGTAGAGCAGGTACGCGGCGCGGTGCAGCGCGACGGCGGTCTTGCCGGTGCCCGGGCCGCCGGAGACGACGAGGATGCCGGCGAGGTCGGCGCGGATGGCTTCGTCCTGCTCGGCCTGGATGGTGGCGACGATGTCGCGCATCCGTCCGGTGCGCTCCCGGTCGAGCGCGGCGAGCAGCGCGCCTTCGCCCACCACCGTGAAGCCCGGACTCCGCGGTGGCGTCGGCGTCGAACACCTCGTCGTCGATCGCCGACGAGGCGCCGGCCGTGGGTCTGGAAGTGCCGGCGGCGGGCGACGCCCATCGGCTCGACCGCGGTCGCCCGGTAGAAGGGCTCGGCGACGGGGGCGCGCCAGTCGATGACGAGCGGGGTGAGGTCGTCGTCGGTGACCGAGATCCGGCCGATGTAGTACGGGCGTCGGCTCGGGCCGCGACTCGGTGCGCCGGAGGTCGAGGCGGCCGAAGCACAGCGGCGACGTCGCCGATGTCGAGGCCGGCCAGCCGGCGGCGGGTGTAGGCCTCGGCGACCTCCCGCTCGAGGCGGGCCTGGTGCGTGCCGCCCCGGGTGACCTCGGTGTAGCCCTCCGCGACCTGCTCGGCGGCCCGACGCATCACGTCGAGACGGGCGTACGCGGCGTCGATGTGACGCTGCTCGGCCGCCAGCTCCGGGTCGAGTTCGGGGTGTCGGACGCGGTCGCCGCCGTGCCCGCCGCAGGGTCGGTCAACAGACGAATCTCCGGCTTCGGGGAACTGACGAGTCTATACCCCCGTCAGGCGTCGCTGCCGTCCCGCTCCGGACGGCTCCGATTCGGGTACGCCGATGCCGGTCGCTCCGAGCTCGCTCAGGCGGCAGCGTCGTCAGATCTGCTGCTGGGCGGGTCACCTGGTCGGCGTCGAGGAGCACGACCCGGTCGCCGAGCACGGGCGTCGTGCCGTCGTGCAGCAGCCAGCGACCGCCGAGGTTGGGGATCAGGCCGTCGGCGTCGCCACCGAGGTGGCGCTCGACCGTGCGGACCACTCCCCCGTGGGTGACGACGAGCACGTCGCCCGTCGTGACGCCGTCGCGATCGCCGACAGCGCGTCGAGCACGCGGTCGAGCACCGAGGCGTCGGCCTCGTAGCCGTCGGGCCGCCGGCCGGACTCGAGGAACCCGGGCCAGCCGGCATCGATCTCGGCGCGGGTGCGGCCCTCCCACTCCCCGGCGTGACGCTCGCGCAGGCGCACGTCGACGACCGACGTCGAGGCCGAGGCTGCGCGGCGAGCGAGCTCGCGCGGTGTGGCGGGCCCGCACGAGATCGGACGAGTAGAGCGCGTCGACGCCGCTCGACGGCGTCGGAATCGGCGGCGGCGGCGGCCTGCTCCACGCCGAGCGTCGCTGAGCGGCGGGTCGGCCTGCCCCTGCCACCGACCGTCGGCGTTCCAGACCGACTGGCCGTGGCGGACGAGCAGGATGCGGGTCACCGGCGGAAGGTAGCGCGGTAGCGTCCGGTGCACGCACTCGCTCCGACCACCAGCACCATCAGGGGGAACCGCATGAAGGCCGCCATGTGCCTCGAACAGGACCAGCCGCTGTCGGTCGAGGAGGTCACGCCGCTCGATCCCGGACCCGACGACGTGATCGTCCGCATCACCGCCAGCGGGGTGTGCCACTCCGACCTCTCGGTGATCAACGGCACGCTCCCCGCCGGCAGGGTCGTGCTCGGCCACGAGGGCACCGGCGTCGTCGAGAAGGTCGGCAGCGACGTGACCCGCCTGCAGGTCGGCGACCGCGTCATCGGCTCGTTCATCCCCGCGTGTGGCGTGTGCTGGTACTGCCTGCACGACCAGTCGAACCTGTGCGCCGAGACCTACTCGGTCATGTTCGTGCCCCGGGTCCGGCGCGACCGAACGGCGAGGAGCTCATGGCCATGACCGGCCTCGGCACGTTCGCCGAGATGATGACGGTCGCGCAGCACTCGGTGGTGAAGGTCGAGTCCGACCTCCCCGACGAGCAGCTCGCGCTCATCGGCTGCGGCGTCACCACCGGCGTCGGCGCCGCGCTCAACACCGCCCGCGTCGCAACCCGGCTCGATCGTCGCGGTCATCGGGTGCGGTGGCGTCGGCCAGGCCGTCATCCAGGGCGCGCGCATCGCCGGCGCCGCGCGCATCATCGCCATCGACCCGGTCGCGCTGCAAGCGCGACGCGGCGCTGCAAGCTCGGCGCCACCGACGTGATCGACCCGTCCGACGCCGACCCCATCGAGGCGGTGCGCGCGCTCAGCGGCGGGCGCGGCGCCGACTACGCGTTCGAGGTGATCGGCACCGCCGGCACCATCCGCCAGGCCGTCGAAACCGCGCGCCCCGGTGGCACCACGGTGATGGTCGGCGTGCCGCAGGCTCGACTCCGACGATCGGCGATCCCGGCCATGTCGGTGCTCGAGGAGAAGACGATCCTCGGCTGCGTGTACGGCTCGGCTCAGGTGCGGCGCGACTTCCCGCGCCTCATCAGCCTCATCGAGCAGGGCAAGCTCGACGTCGGCGCGATGGTGACGCGCACCATGCACCTCCACGAGGTCAACGAGGCGATCCGGCGCCATGCAGGACGGCGAGGTCATCCGCAGCGTCCTCGTCTGATCGACCAACCGTTCGCAGGGAAGCCGACGTGGGTGACGACCTTGCACAGCGACTCCTCGACATCGAGGAGATCAAGAACGTCAAGGCCCGCTACTTCCGTCTGCTGGACGCGGAGGCAGTCGTCGAATGGACCGACGTCTTCACCGACGACCTCGAGTTCGTCTACGTCGACCCCAGCGTGCAGAACGTCCCACCCGGCGCGACGCCGACGCCTGACGGCGGTGCGCGGGTCGACCCGCGACCAGTTGGTCGCCTTCGTCAGCGCCTCGATGGAGCGAGTGACGACCGTCCACCACGGCCACATGCCCGAGATCAGCCTGGTCGATCGCGGCACCGCGACCGGACACTGGGGCCGCACCAACTACTGCGAGTACGAAGGCGCGGACGGTTCACTGCACTGGACCGTGGGTACGGCCGCTACGACGACCGCTACGTCCGCACCAGCACGGGATGGCGCATCCAACGTTCGATCTTCTACCGACGCGACATGGACCCTCCTGGCCGACCGAGCGCCGAGAGGTAGAGTGAGACTCGGGTCTCAGAATCCACCGGGATCCGACGGAGACGAACAAAGGGGACCGCCGTGACCGACTCGGGGACCGCCACGCTGCAACGGCCGAGGATGCCGTTCGCAGCGGCGACGACGTGCTGCACATCTCACCGACCTACGCCCGGCTCCGCAGGAGGTCGGCCCGATCGCGCCCGTCGACAGCTTCGCCGGCGACCCGGCGTGGCTCGTGACCGGCTACGAGGAGGCCCGCGTCGCGTTCTCCGACCGCCGCTTCGGCTTCTTCATCCACGACGATCCCGAGCACGCGCCCCAGGGCGTCCGACTCGATCATGCACGGCCGGCCCTTCGGCGACGAGACGTTCGAGCAGGAATCGAATCGTCTCCGCAAGCTGCTCGCCCCCTCGTTCACGCCGAAGCGTCTCAAGCTCCTCAACGACTGGATCCAGGAGCTCACCGACAGCTGTCTCGACGACATGCAGGCCGCGCACGACCGCCACCGGTGGCGCGCCGGTCGACTTCCACGACCTATGTCGGGCTGGCGGCTGCCCGTCCTCGTGATCGGCGCGCTGCTCGGCGTGCCCGACGAGAACCGCGACCACGTGATGGAGCTCTCCGATCGGATGGGCGACATCGAGGACGAGGCCGATGCGATGGCGGCGATGCGCGAGCTCGCAGGAGTACATGGGCGGTCTCGTCGACGTCAAGCGGAAGAACCCGGGTCCCGACGTGATCTCCGACCTGGTCGCAGCCCACGACACCGACCCGGATTTCTTCGAGAACCGGCCGATCGAGCACTACGCCGGCGAGGCTCGTCTTCCCCGGCCACGAGACGACCGTGGCACGCATGGACTTCGGCGCGCTCTACCTGCTCAACGAGCCGAAGTGGAAGGACTGGCTCATGGCCGATCCCGAGGCCCGGATCGATCGCCACCGTCGAGGAGATCGCCCGGCTCACCTCCGCGCACAACCTCGGCCTGTTGCGCTGGGCCGTCGAAGACATCGACATCGCCGGCGTGACGATCCGCCGTGGCGATCTCGTGATCATCTCCGAGGCCGCGGCGAACCGGGACCCGTCGGTCTGGGACGACCCCGAGACGTTCGACCCGACCCGCGAGCAGCTCCCGCACCTCGCCTTCGGGCTCGGCGGCCACGTGTGCCTCGGCCAGAGCCTGGCCCGGGCTGAGCTGCGGATCGTGTTTCCCTCGCTGTTTCGCCGGTTCCCCGACATCCGGCTGGCCGAGGACATGCGACGACCTCGAGATCCGCAACGACCGCACCGGCGGCGGCGTCGACCGCGTCCTCGCGACCTGGTGAGCCCAGAGGCGTCGTCAGCGTTCGACGCCGACGCGTGGCGGGATTCTGCGTCAGCACGCTGCACCCGAGTCCTCGGCAATTCGTCACCGCTGACGTCGAGCGGCTCGCCGCGTCGCGGCCGCTGCGGGCTTCCCGAGCCTGGCGCTGCAAGTGCACTGGGTGACGACCTACGGGATCGACGCGCTCCGTGCACTGCTCGACGATGCCGGCCTCACCGCCGGCGCGCTCGAAGGAGCCATGAGGTGGGCCGCCGGTCCCGAGGCCGCAGTTGAAGATGCCGAACAGTTGCTCGACGTCGCGTCGGCGGTCGGAGCCGGCGTGTTGCACGCCGCGTGCCTGATGCCGGAAGTCTGCGATTCCGTCGCCCGTGCCGCCGACGGGTTCGCGACCCTCTGCGAACGCGGCCCGCGCCCACGACATCGAGGTGAGCATCGAGTTCATCCCGTGGTACGCGATTCCCGACCTGGAGACCGCGTGGCAGGTCGTGCGCGAGTCGGGCGCGAGCAACGGAGGCATCTGCATCGACTTGATGCACTGGCACCGTCAGCCCGGTGGACCCGACTTCGATCAGTTGCGCGACATCCCGGGTGAGCACGCATGCACACGTACGTGCAGCCCACCGACGCCCCGCCGACGGCCGCAGAAGGTGCCGACGCGTACATGGCGGAGTGCCTGGACCGTTCGGCCAGTCCCGGGGGACGGGGTCATCGACGTCGACGGGATGCTCGCCGCCCTGGCCTCGACAGGAGCCGATCCGTACATCGCGTACCAGGTGTGCAACACCGAGCTGGCCGCCGCCGGCGCCGACGCGATGGCCGCACGACTCCGCGCCAACTCCGCCACCCTCTTCGCCTGAGGGCTTGTTGGCCTGAGGCGCGCCGGCGTCAGGTCACCAGGTGACGAGCACGTTGTCGACGCCGCCGCCGGTGCGGTCGTTGCGGATCGTCGTAGTCGCGCGAGATCGTTGGCGAGGTGCAGGTCGGGGAACCGACGGAACAGCGAGGGGAACACGATCCGCAGCTCGGCCCGAGCGAGGCTCTGGCCGAGGCAGACGTGGCTGCCGTGGCCGAAGGCGACGTGCGGCACGCTCTCGCGCGTCGGGTCGAACTCCTCGGGGTCCGGTCCACACCCACGGGTCGCGGTTGGCCCCGGCTTCCGAGATGATCACGAGGTCGCCGCGCTCGATGGTGACGTCGCCGATCTCGATGTCCTCCATCGCCCACCGCAGCAGTCCGAGGTTGTGCGCCGAGGTCAGGCGAGCGACCTCCTCGACGATCGCGTCGATCCGGCCCTCGGGATCCTCCATGAGCCAGTCCTTCCACTGCGGCTCGTTCAGGAGGTAGAGCACACCGAAGTCCATGCGGGCCACGGTGGTCTCGTGGCCGGGGAAGACGAGCCCGGCCGCGTGACCGGCGAGCGGCTTGTCGAGAAGAGGTTCGGGTCCTCCTGCTCCGCCGCGACCATGTCGGAGATCACGTCGGGCCCGGGGTTCGCGCGCTTGACCTCGGCGAGGCGCGCCATGTACTCCCGAGCTCCATCATCGCGCGATGGCGTCGGGCTCGTTGCCGATCGCGCCCATGCGGTCGGAGAGCTCGAGGCAGTAGTCGCGGTCCTCGGCGGGACACCGAGCAACGCGCAGATCACCAGCACCGGCAGTCCCCAGCCGACGTGCTGGTGGAAGTCGACCGGCGTCGTCGGGATTGGCGTCGTGCGCGGCCTGCATCGCGTCGAGGCAGCCGTCGGTGAGCTCCTGGATCCATTCGTTGAGCAGCTTGACGCGCTTGGGCGTGAACGCCGGCACCAGCAGCTTGCGCAGCTTGACCTGGTCCTGGCCGTACTCGGTGTCGCCCATCGGCTTGCCCAGCATGATCGAGTCGGACGCCAGCGGCGCGTTCGGCGGATCGGGGTGGATGTAGTAGCCGAAGCGCTTGTCGGAGAACGCGAAGCGGGCCTCCTCGTACCCGATGACCAACCATCCGGGATCGCCGATCGGCGAGGTGACGCGCACGACGGGCCCTTGCTGCTCGACGCAGCTCGCGGTACAGCGGCGAGAGGTGGAGCACGTCGGGACGGGCGAAGGGCAGCTGCGGTCCGGCCTGGGTCTCGCTCGTCGGTCTGGGTCATGGTGGTCTCCCCCTCCATCCCCTCCATCGGGTTCCTGGCAGCGTAACGAAATGCTCCGGAAAATGAAACTGTCGACGCACTTGACACCCAGATCTCGCTTGGTGCCGGCGGTGAGCCGTGACACCCGAATGGGTACACGGAGGTTCATGACCATCACCAACGCGCTCGCGAGCCTCGCGGTCCCGTGACCTCCAGGTCGCAACCCAGTGGTACGAACGGCTGCTCGGAACCGGACAAGAGTCGATGACCGGTGTCGTCGAATGGCGGTTCGAACGTGGAGGCGGCCTCCCGGTCTACAGCGCACCCGAGCGAGCCGGCCGCGGCTCGTGCACGCTCATCGTGAGCGAGATCGACGAGATGGCACAGCATCTCCACTCGACGGGACTCGCCGGAGGACGCGGTGCCGACGCGGCACGATTGCGTCGACACCATCATGGTCAAGGATCCGGACGGCAACTCCATCGCCTTCGCCGTGCCGAAAGATCCGGAGGCCTTCTGCACAAGAAGCAGGTGGGCATCCCCCGTCTGCTAACCCATGTTGCGACGCACTCCTTCACCTGTCGGAACCCGGTGTCGCCCGGCACGAACGGACGGATCGTCAGTCGGAGACGAAGGAGAACGGCATCTCGAGGACGATCTGGTTCATCGTCTCCGCGCTGTCGACGTCGAGCACTGCGAAACCGCCGCCCGGAAAGTTGCCGAACGCCTGCAGCCGATCCTTGTACCGTTCGTACCAGCGAGCGCACCGTCGACCATCGGGCCGAGCTGATCGGGCTGGACGGGGTGCTGCGGAGTCGCAACGACGAGCACGTTCATGATCTCGCTCCTCCTCGATTGAGACAGCGAAACAGGGCCGAGCGCATCAGGACTGCAGACGGCCCCAGACGACCGAAGACGTCGGGACCGATCTTCGAGTCCATCCTGTCTGACACCGTGGGCGAGACGTCGATGTCGAACACGTCCTCCCACTCAGCGACGAGTTCCCACACCGCGGCGATGTCGTCGGCGGAGAAGATCGTCACCACCTGGAGATCCGCGGCCATCGGCCAGTACTCGGCGATCACACGGATACCCGCCGGGTAGTTCCACGATGCGCGCCGCATCAACGCCGCATCGCGGTCGGCAATCCCGACCGCCGAACGGAAACTCAGTCGCCCCACGTAGTCCATCACCACTCCCTCCGTCGATCAGTCGAGTCACCCTCGCGTGCGTTGACAGCCTCCTCCTCGTGACGGGCGAACACAACTCCCTGGACCACTCGGGCCACCTCAAGCCACCGCGGGCAGATCGGAGACGGCACGACCTTCGGTCCATCGTCGATCAGCAACCTGAGCTTCGGTTCGACCCATGTAGTCGTCGACTCCGACAGGAACGGTGCGCAGGTCGACTCCGACCTCTACTACTACGAGGCCGGGAGCCCGATGGTCGTCGGCCACGTCAGTGGGCATTTCCGCTGCGCGCCCTACACCCGGAGCACCGTTCACGTCCGTCCGTTGGACGCGCCGTGCCGACCAGATCCGCTCTCCGAAAGGCACACCCACCGGCCCAGTGGCATGAACCAGTGTCCCAGGGAGCCGATCGAGCAACACCCCAACGTGCGGGCAATGTCACCCGCAGCATCCATCAGGCAGCTATGGCGCGCTCCGTGCTCAACTGGTGAACGTGGGCTGCATCTCGACCACGGGCGGTATCGCAACCTCGGTGACGGTGATCGTCACGGAACCATCGCCGGAACAGGACCCGTCCTGGGCGGTCCCGCCGGGAGCGAGGCTCGAGCCGCCGCCACCACCACCGCCGCTGAGACCGGTGAGGAGTCCGCTGCCCACGCCCCCGCCGCCACCACCACCGCCGACGAGGCCGCCGCCACCACCACCACCCGCGCCCCGAACGACTGGGCTGCGGCGGCGCCACCGCGGCCGCCGCTGGTGGCCGTACCCGCGATCGCGCCAGTGCCTCCGGCGTCACCACCGGTGCCTCCGGCGCCACCCCCGGCACCACCGCCGGCCACTGATTGACCATCGCTGCCGTTCAGGCCGCCACTGCCGCCCGCACCGGCGTCACCGGGATTCACGCCCCCGCTCCCGCCACCACCGCCGCCACCGGCGACCACGACGCGATGCGCCGTGTCGGTGCCGCCCTGCCGCACATCCGACGAGCCGCCGCCGCCGCCGCTCCCACCGGCCTGCACGAAGCCGGAGACGCCGGGTTCACCCGTGCCGTCTCCGCCCCCGCCGTCGTCGCGCACCGCGCCGCCGAAGCCACCCTGGTTGAAGTGGCCGGGCTCGGCGAAGTCGCCGTTGTCTCCGGCGACGCCTGCGCCACCCACGGTGATCTGCAGCGTCTCACCGGGCGTCACCGCCAACGTCGCGGTGACGTGCGCGCCGAGGCCGCCCGCGCCGCCAGCCACGACCGCGTGCTCGGCGGTCGCACCGCGGCCGCCGTCACCTCCGGAAGCGCCGCAGGCGTCGACGGTCACCGTGGTGACTCCGTCGGGGACCACGTAGTCGTGCGGTCCGGCGGTCGTGAAGCTTGCCGGAATTTGCGGCGACCGGCGCGGTTGTCGCGGCACACGAGCGCCGCGCTCGACAACGGCGACCCACGCGACACCGAGCCCGACACGACGGCGTGCACGCCCCACCGTGACCTCCCGGCGCTCGTAGAACTGCAAGATCAACAGTATCCCGGTGCCGGGAATCAGTACGCCAGCGCCATGCTCACCACCTGAGCACCCGCGCAGAACGCCCGATCCGGCGCAGCCAGTGCAGCAGCTCTGGCGCGACCTGCACAGTCAATCGCGTGCCGCAGACCCGACGCCGTTGCGCCCACCGCAAAGCGTCGCCATGAGACGACCGAAGAGAACCGCGAGCCCGTACGAGACTGCCAACGCCACTACGTAGAACAGCGCCCACTCGCTGGAAGCCAGCGCAACGCCAGACGACGCGACTCCGAACACCAACGCGCCAAGACCAATGAGCACCAGGGCACGCGGATCGCGCCTGCCAAGTATCACGGTCACGACTGCGGCGACCAGGTTCAGCAGCAGAATGAGCACGGACTCACATTGCCCGAGGGTTGGTCATCACACCAGAGATATCGGCAGGCGACTTCGCACACCTGACCCGCCCCGAGTGATCGACCGGACAACGCCGAGCGGCAGTTCTGGCGCGCTGGAGGATGTGCAAACTCAGAGTCTGGGCCCTTCCCCGACGGCTAATCAGCAACGACCTTGACCGTCAGCTTGCGTGCGGTCGGGGAGATGGACTCGCAGTTCCCTGGCCTCTAGACGAGGCCGGGGAACGCGGTTCAGGGACGGAGGACGCGTCCGCCGTCGAGGTTGAACGTGTCACCGGTGAAGAAGTGCGCGCCCGGCGTCATGAGGAACACCGCCAGCGCGCCGGCGTCCTCCTCCGGGTCACCGAAGCGGCCCATGGGGATGTTGGCCAGCGAGTGCGCACGGTGTTCCGGCTTGTCGGAGAAGAAGGCCTTCATGCCTTCGGTGAGCATGCCCGGGATGATGTTGTTAACCGCGATGTTGTACGGGCCCCACCGCGTGCAGCGGTGCGGCTCAGGGCGCGGATCGCCTCCTTGGCCGAGTTGTAGTCGACCTGGCCGGCGTTGGCGATCAGGCCGGCCTGCGAGCCGAAGTTGAGCACGGAGCCCTGCGACTCCTTCAGGTACGGGAAGCACACCTTCATGTACCGGAACGACGCGTAGAAGCCCGAGTCCATCGCGAGCGCGATCTCATCGACGGTCTGCTCCTCCAGGGGCTTCGGCTGGTTCGCGGTCTGTGCGCAATTGATCAGCATGTCGATGCGGCCCCACTTGTCGACCGTGCGCTGCACCGCGTCGGCGACGTCTTCGTCCTTCCTGCCGTCGGCGACGACGTCGAGCACGTCGAGCCCCTGGCCGCGCAGGTTCTCGGCAGTCTCGGCGACGAGCGCGACTTGGATGTCGGTGATCGTTACGCCGGCACCCGCCTTGGCCACCGCCGTCGCCATGCCCTTGCCGATGCCGCTCGCGCCGCCGGTGATGATCGCGACCTTGCCGTCCAACACGCCCATGCTCGCGTCTCCTCCGTCCGCGGATGTCTGCGGGCGGAACGTATCCGACCGCACCGCGGGCTGTCGACGTAGTCAGCCGCCGCGCGACGGCGGATCGAGCCTGGACGGCCCCCGTGATTATCGAGAGCGCGACAGATTGCCCGCTCCGGCGTCATTACGTGCGCCCACCCAGGCGTGATGTCCCCGGAGATGTAGCGCCGTCAGCGGCGTGTCGACGCGGAGGAACGCTTCGGCCAACACGCCGTCGGGCAGTCCGCCACCCGCCGCGTTGCCGGTGGTCCAGTCGCGGATCAGGCGTCGAGCCCGTCGGGATCGGGGTGCTGGCTTACGTGGCAGCGCAGCGCGTCGAGCTTGCGGTCGAACGGTGTCGGTGATGTCGACGAAGGCGTCGGATCCGATTGCGGTCATCAGGTAGATCTCGTCGCACGGACCACGGCTCGCACCCCTCGAGCGAGCAGCTCGGGGTGCGCGAACGGGTTGCGGGCGTCGGGATAGACCGCGGCGATGCGTCGCCTCGCCCGCAGCGAGGTGGTCGGGATGGCTGGCGTAGATGCGCTGGAAGTTGCGCTCGGGCGACTGGCCGACGACCCGCTGCGGGCGCACGCGGCGGATCACGCGGCTGATGTCACGCCGCAGGTCGATGCGTGAGTTCGAGCCGACCGTCGGGATGCCCGAGGAAGGTGAGGTCGGTGACGCCGACGACCTTCGCCGCGACCGTCTGCTCGGCCTGGCGGATCTCGGCCATCGTCGTGCGGGGATCGGAGTCGTCGAAGCCGCCGGCTTCTCCGTTGGTGCAGATGCAGTACGCGACCTCGATGCCGGCGTCGCGTCCACCGGGCCACCGACCCCGCGCGCCGAAGTCGACGTCGTCGGGATGCGCGGTGACGACGAGGATCCGTTCGACACTTCGTCGCCGGCATCGCTCGAAGTTAGGCGCGATCAATGGTCGATTCGACGTTACGCCGTCCGCCTCCGGGCACGGCTGCGCTGCATCCGCTCAGTGTCGTCGCAGTTGACCGTCGGCCCGTATCCAGCGGGTAGTTCGCCGACACCGCGTCACCACCCTGGCGGCGTAGCACCGCACGCCAGAGCCCGTCGGGATCGGGCGTGAGCAGGTCGTCGGGCAGGGCGTCGACGACGAACCAGCCACCGTGCGTCGAGCTCGTCGTCGAGCTGCCCCGGCGCCCATCCCGAGTACCCCGCGAACACCCGGACTGCCTCGAGATCGCCGATGCGACGTCGAGCGGGTCGCGGCCGAGGTCGACGGTGCCGATCGCGCCGAGCAACGGCTGCCAGGCGTCGCTGGCGTCGACCGCGCGACCCGAGCGAGGCCGATCAACGCCTCGCGCTGCTGCACCGGGCCTCCCACGAACACGACCGCCGGTGGCGCGGCGTGGTCGGCCCACCGCTCGAGCACCGCGTCGAGCACCGCGTCTCGACGGCTGGTTCACCACGAGCCCCAGCGGCGCCCTCGTCGGTGTGCTCGATCATGAACACGACCGACCGGAAGAAGTTGGGATCGCCGAGCGTCGGTACCGAGACGAGCAGCCGTCGCGCAGTCGAATGCATGGCCTCAGAGCCCAGCCCGTGCCGGGTCGAGCAGTCCGAGCGCAACTGCGGCGCGCCACTGCGCGTCGAGATCGAGCGCGTGGCGCATGCCCTGGGCCGACCACCACTCCCCCAGTGACTCGTCGTAGCGCAACGGCGTCGGCGGGTCGGTCCCGGTTGCCAGCTGCAGGACCGCCCAGAGCAGCCCGGGCGCGTCGGCGACCGCCGGCGGGCCGCTGACGAACGGGATGCTCCAGAAGTCGGGCGTCTGCATGACGGGCCGCGCCGCCGGGAATGGTGCCGAGGCCGTCGGGCGCGCGCACGCGAGCTCGGCGCTGCCCGGGTGACGTGAGTTGAGGAGCGTGAGCGCGAGCGAGTTCTGCCGGCGGGCCAGCTCCGTGCCGACACGGGCCAACGACGGATCGCCGGCGAGCAGCTGCAGATGCACGAGCGCGACGATTGCGTGGAGGACGATTTCCTCGTACTGGCCGGCATCCGGACCGCTCCACAGCAGGTCGTGCGCGAGGGAGCCCGCGAGCAGCGTCGGGACCTCGGCGCGGTAGCGCTCGTTGACCACCCGTACACCGGGCTCGGCGCGCGGCATGCCCTCGGCGGGAGGACCGACGACCCGCCCGGGTGATGCGGTGCGTCCGAGCCCGATGGTGTCGACGTCGGTCATGCCGGCGACGAAGACGTCGACGATCGGTGCGGCGACCGTGAGTGAGAGCGCGAGGAGACCCGCGCGGGGGCCGGGGTCGGGCACCCGGGCGATGAGCACGTCCTGGGCGAGGCGGGCCTCAGGACGCCACATCCCGATCGCCGCCAGCGCCGCGACCGCCGCTTCCTCGGTCACGGTCGGTCCGGGCGCGGGCTCCATCGGCGAGCCCTGGGGGTAGATGCCCGGGTTCGCCGAACAACGTGTTCGACGAGAACAGGTCGGGATCTGCCGGTGGGCGCGGCGACGCGGCCAGCACGTCGGTCAGCTCGGCGGTCGGCTCGTCGTCGGTTGGCACGCTCCGGCCACGCTAGAACCGCCCGTACGATCAGGGCGTGACCTTGACCGTGCGGACGGTGCGGACGGTGCAGTCGGCGGAGGACGGCCATGGGTGAACCGCGCGCCCGGGCGACCGAACCCGTCGGTGCGGGCACCGACACGCGCGCGGTCGGTGCGCCGTCGCGTCGGCGGATCGTGATGCGCGTGCTGTTGCTGGTGGTGACCGGCTTCGCCTTCTACCTCGTGCTGCCCGGGCTCATCGTGATGTTCGGGTCGCTCCCCCAGCTCGAGGGCGTGTTCCCGCTCTGGTTCGTGCCGATCTTCGTGCTCGAGGCGCTGGCGTTCTGTGTGCATGTGGGCGCTGATGCGCATCGCGCTGCACGCCGACGGCTGGTTCGACGTCGCGTGCGCACAGCTCACCGGCAACGCGTTGAGCCGCGCGCTTCCCGGTGGTGCCGCGACGGGCGGCACCACCATGTACCAGATGCTCACCCGCTCGGGGTACGACGGCGCGACCACGAGCACCGCGTTGACCGCGGTCGGTCTGCTGTCGACCGCGACGTTGTTCGTGCTGCCAGTGCTCGCGCTCCCGGCGATGCTGCTTCGGGCTCGCGGTCGAGTTCGGAGCTGTTGCAGGGCGCGATCCTCGGCGGCGTGCTCGGCATCTTCCTGCTCACCGGCGCGTCGATCCTGCTCGTCTCCGACCGCGTCGTGCGGGCGGTCGGGCGTGTGTTCGACTGGTTCGTGCACCGGGTGCTGCGGCGCCCTGCCGCCGGCGCCGAGCATGGCCCAGCGCCTCGTCGAGTCGCGCAACTTCGTCCGCACCGCGTTGGCGGAGTCGTGGAAGCGCGCGGTGCCCGCCGCGCTCGGCAACCAGCTGTTCGACTTCCTCGCCCTCTACGTGAGCCTGCTCGCGGTCGGCTCGACGGGTCGACCCGGTGCTCGTGCTGCTCGCGTTCGTCGCTGGGAGCGCGCTGGCGATGATCCCGATCACGCCGGGCGGCCTCGGCTTCGTCGAAGCCGGCCTCACCGGTGTGCTCACGCTCGCCGGCGTGACACCCGATCACGCGGTGCTCGCGACGCTGCTCTACCGCCTGTTCTCGTACTGGCTCCCGCTGCCCGCGGGACTGGTGGCATCGATCCTCTTCCGTCGCCGCCACCGCGAAGGAGCACGCTCGACTCACTGCCTGACCAAACGTGGTCAGTGCCACTGCGCCAGTTCGACGACGGTGTTGGCCGGTCCGACGAGGAACACCAGCTTGCGGTCGTGGAAGTCCATGGGCTGGTTGCGCACCGGGAAGCCCTCGGCTGCGAACGCGCCGACGGTGGCATCGAGGTCGTCGACGCGGAAGCACACGTGGTTGAACCCGGTGCCGGCGAGATCACCCGACCGGCGATCGACGAGCGTGCCGGGCCGGCGGAAGTGGAGGATCTGCACTTCCTGGTGAGGCTCGGCGTCGGGCACCGCCAGAGTCACGTGGTCGGCGTCCATGTTCGGGATACCCATGTAGGCGTCCATGGTGGCGCCGGAGATGTTCACGCTCTTCGTCACTTCGAACCCGAGCACCGCGAAGAAGCGGATCGCCTCGTCGAGATCGAACACTGCCACCGTCACGTGGTCGAACGTGGTCGCACTCATCGCGGGACGCTACCGCGGATCAATCAGAGCGCCGACACGCACGTGCGCGGCCGACTCGGCTGCGACGTCGGCCGGCACGTCGTGGAGGAACATCGTCTCGGGATCGTCGGGCGTGTCCGGGTCGCGCGCTTCGTCGTGACGTGTGTGCACCCACCACTCGTTACCCGTTTCTCCCGGTTGCGGCACCATCGCCGCAACCAGGACGAGGAGGTCGACCGGCACCCGATCGCACACGATCGGTGCGACCAGGCCGGCGAGTGATTGTGCGACGAGCACGACATCGCGTCGAGCGCCGATCGCGACGACCACCACGTCGACGTAGTCGGACAGCTGCGCCGTGTCGTCGTCCGACGGGAAGGCGGGCGCGACGACGTCGTGGCCGTGAGCGCGCAGCTCCGGTGCGACCAGATGCCAGTACCACGGGTCGGAGCCCGCTCCGTGCAGCAGCACGAACGTCGCCATCGACGATGCCGGCCCTGCGGTCAGCCTACGAGTCGGAACAACGCGCCGGTCGGGTCGGATGCCATCGCGAGACGACCGTAGGGCGTGTCCTCGCGCCGGCATGTGGACCTCGCCGCCGAGCGCCACGATCTCCGACAGCGCGGCGTCGGTGTCGTCGACGCCGAAGTACACGACCCAGTGCGACGGCGCACCCTCGGGCAGGAACGCCGTCGACGTCCATGATCCCGGCGAGCGTGCTCGTCGCCTTCGCCCAGCGTCGTGTAGCGGAACTCGGACGTGTCGCTCATCGTGTGCGTGTCCCAGCCGAACACGTCGCGGTAGAAGCCGACTGACGCGTCGTAGTCGCGCGTGTGCAGCTCGAACCACGACGGCGCGTCCGGCTCGGCGAGGACGCCGAAGCCCTGGTGCTCACCCGGCTGCCAGATGCCGATCACCGCGCCGCCCGCGTCGACGACCACGGCCATGCGTCCGAGCGCCATCACGTCCATGGCCGGCACCATCACCTGACCGCCGTGCGCGACCGCGGTCGCGACCGTCGCCTCCGCGTCGTCGATCGCGAGGTACACCGACCACAGATCGGGTACGCCGCCTCGCCGTCGTTGCGCATGCAGCCGGCGACGCGGATGCCCTCCTTTAGGAAGTTCGATGTACCCGCCGTAGTCCGGTCGCCGGGATCCTCGACCGTCCAACCGAACAGCCGTCCGTAGAACTCGCGGCTGCGGTGTGGGTCGGAGGTGAGCAGGTCGACCCAGCACGGGGCCCCGACGGGGGCAACGTCACGCTTCGGCACGGTGGCCTCCTTCGTTCCGGTTCCCGCGGTGCGGGAGCGTTCACCCACTACGACCGATGCGGCGCCCCAGAGTCATCGGTGCTCAGGCGACCGGTTCGAGGATCACCACCGGGATCTCGCGGTCGGTCTTCGCCTCGTAGTCGGCGCCGGCGGTGTGGAGGATCACCAGCGGCACGCCTTCGAAGGTGCCGCCGACCTTGCAGCCGTTCGCTCGGAACTCGCCGATCACCTTCTCGTTCCAGTCGTTCGCCATCGGCGACCATCCGTGTTCGGTGCGTGCGCCACGACGTCGGCGAGCGCGATGTGACCGTCGACCCGGAACGCGAGGTGGTTGACCCCGGGCCGGAAGCGGCTGTAGAGCATGCCCGGCACCATGTCGGGCGACTCCTCGAGCGCCACGCTGAAGCCGCCCGGGTGACGGAACAGCGCGCACGGCGTCGACCGCCTCCGTCACGCTCGTAGCCGAGGCAACCGAGGAGCCAGCTCCACGACTCCTCGGCACGCTCGCGGTCGGGAACCCACAACGTGAGGTGGTGCAGCATCGCCCCGAGGGTAGCGAACGTCTCCTTGACATGTGACTGTTTAGTCACCTATCCTGGCCCGGTGGACGAGGTGTTCAAGGCGCTGGCCGACCCGACCCGGAGGAGCCTGCTCGACGAGCTCTTCCGGGAGGACGGCCAGACGCTGCACCGAGCTCGAGGCGCGCTTGCCGATGACGCGCTTCGGGGTGATGAAGCACCTGAAGCAGCTCGAGGAGGCCGGCCTCGTCGTCACCCGGCGGCGGGGCCGGGAGAAGCTCCACTTCCTCAACCCCGTCCCGATCCGGCTCGTCCACGACCGGTGGGTGAGCAAGTACGCCGAACCCTGGGCCGCCGGGCTCAGCGGGCTCAAGCAGGAACTGGAGCACGATGACAGATGGAGAAGGTGTTCGAGATCTACATCAAGACCACGCCCGAGCGACTGTGGGAGGCGATCACCGACCCGAGCATCCGGGCCCAGTACAACTTCGGCTCCGGCGCCTACTCCGACTGGACGCCCCGGGCGCGCGTCGAGCTGCCGCGTCGACGGGCGCCGACGGGCTGCTCGGCGAGGGCGAGGTGCTCGAGGCCGACCCGCCACGACGGCTCGTGCACACCATGATCGCCCACTTCAGCCCCGAGGCCCAGGCCGAGGGCACGTCACGCGTCACGTGGGAGATCGAGCCGGTGCGGCGACTCGTGCCGGCTCACGCTGGTGTAGAAATTGTTTAATAGGTCGATAATATGTTAATCGGCGATAACTCATGATATAGGATAATTCTTTTAAAGAATGATGCCCCAGACCAAATCGAGGATATGCATATAAATTACTATACGAGGCCCCTTGCATGACTGCAAAAGCGCATCTGTACAAGCGCTTTGCAATATCAATTGTAACTGTATTAAAAGAACCATTAGGATATGAAATTACCGGATAATAGGACGGACAATGCTCACGCAATAAAAGATGGCTCTGCTCTAATTCATAGATCTGCTCCTCTCGTGTCAGGTTCGCAAGAAGGTTATGGGTCATTGCATGAGATGCTACTGTCAATAGTGAGAATCGGAATCAAGTTAAATAAATCTTCTTTACTGACAAAGCGAAGATCCTCATCTAACTTGAAGCTTTGGGTCGTTCAATATCTAATAGTTCTGAGAGATCAATAATAAATCCTGGCGATTTTCTCTGATCTTACATCTCTTTAAAAGATGTAATTACATGACTCCTAAGTAAAATACGATCCTGCTTTGAAGTCAAATCAAATTTGATATTATTATATTTAGTTGTTCTTTTCTTTGTCTTTCTGAGAATGTGTTCTATTTCCACATACCAGGGAACATAGTCAGAATTTATCAGGATTTCTCCAATAACAAAGAAAAGCGCCGGAACCCGGAATTCTTGAAGTATGGGAAGTGCGTAATTAATAACATTCTTGAAGCCATCGTCAAATCCTAATAGAACAGGAGGCTTAACGTAGGATTTCACAAGACAATTGTCTTCTGAAATATTTATGAAATCATAAATGGATATTGGTGTAAATTTATCAATAATAAATTCAATTTGTTCTCTAAAAACAGATTGTGTTGGATTTGAACCATCAAGATATTCATTGATTAATAGAATCAGGTTCAACGCTATGCCAAAACAGGCTTAGAATTTTCAACTTATTTTCCCTGTATTTTTCATAACAAAATAATTTGAAATGAACGGAGACACACCCCTCAATCCCCTCTTGATAAAGGAGAAGCTGCAAAATTACTCGATATAGTAATATTTGTGTCTGATAGTAATAATCGAGATAATCGTAGTTATTTCTACATTAAAGAGTTTAAAATCTTCGAATATTTTTCAGTAATAACGGGATAAGTATAATTATAAATATTGTCATTACTGGAGCAGGCTATTCTACCGTGCTTAGTATATTCATTATAATATTCAAGAATAATTATGCCTTAATTCTTCTTCACTCTCTGAAAACTTGCCTGCATTCGTTTTCTCTAAAATGTGATTTAGCAACACCACCGTGTCCACCCATAGCAATTACCGGCCTCATGACACCCAGATATTCGTACAACTTTGCTGGACAAAGACCATCTTCACTCTCTTTTACCGAAAGCAGAAGCAATAGTACTTGCGACTCTCTCTGTTTTTTTAATACCTCCTCTCTCGGTATAAGACCATGCACATTTACAACCCCTTCCAGATTGTATTCTTTTATCTCCTCAATAAGCCAATCTTCCTTAGGCTGCATAAAATCTGATATCCACTAAATCTTTATTGATTTTATTTTCCATAATTAATTTAGCTACCACCTTAAATAATAATGACGGATCTCTTTTCCCATCATAAAGCTGTCCTGTGTATGTGAGAGTAAATTTATCTGTTAATTTGGTTGGTATTTGGGGAAAATCGTCTTCATCAAAACCATTCGTTACACAGAATACTTTTTCTTTTTTGTGAAGCATCTTAAGGGCATCTACCCATGGATCTGTAACAGTAACTAAAGCATCTGCGCAGGAGAGTGTTTTCAATTCAAATCGTTTGTCAAAATATTTAATAAAGCCGGACTTGCCATAGTTAGGATCCTGCGTCCAGGGATCCCTTAGATCAGCAATCCATGGAATTTTGTACTTCAGTTTCAATTTTCTGGCGATAACATGAGATATTTCAGGGGGAGATGTGCTTATGATAATATCAACTTTTTCATTATCCAGGAATTTAAAAGCGGCTTGAAGTGCGAATTTATACCAGCCTTTCTTTACATCAGGAAAGGTTATTACCTCTTTCAGAAACTTAATGGATTTGCTTTTAATTGTCGGATATTGAAAATTCTTGGAAACTTTGATACCCAATTGCTCATGCATCCCTTTAACGGGATCTAATCCAATATTCGATTTAATATTGCTGATAATATCCTTATAATCTGTTTCAATTATTTTGATGCCTTCAGGTGGGTTGCCCGAATGTCTAGCAGTTAGAACTATAGGTTCCCATCCATACTTTGGGAAGTATTTCGCTAATCGATAGGGTCGTTGAGAACCAATGGTCTGGTACGGAGGAAAAAAAAAAGCTATAATTAATACTTTTTTCATGAATTTCCTTTAAATAATTATTTTACAATTAATTCAGTTAATTATAAGGTTACAAAATAAATCTTCAATTAATATTAAACTATCAACAAGCTCACGGTATTTCATTGCAAGTGTTTCAGGTGTTCTCGCAAGTTCTTACTTGACGCATATTTAAAACTTGCCGCTTATAACGGTTAGAATCATTTTTCTGGATAATAGAGCTGATTGTCTCGCTAAATTCATCCATTTCTGCATAAATACCCTATGTCACCATACAGATTCTCAAGGTTCTCAAAAATCGGCAGTCTCGTGGCAACTATGGGCTTTCCCCATGCTATGCTGTCCATCAATACTCCTGAAGCACTAAACTCATAGTATTTATCATAGAATAAACAAACGAAGTGAAGGTTCTTTAAGCGATTAATATATTCATCTCGACTCATTCGTTCAGTACCTGGCATTTCACTCAAAAAAGCCATTCCCGGATGGTTTGCGCGTTTATATTGATCAGATATCCTTCCAACAACATGAAATTTTGCTCAACCCGGGGAACCGTTTTGAAATATCAGCAGCAACTGTCAGATACTTCGAAAATCCTTTTTGCCTCAGTATGCACGGCCTAAAAATCCAAATTGAATCGGCGGATTGAAATTATGCAGCTTCAACACGTTGCATCATCCGCGAGGAATTGGATGATCAAACACGAACAAATTATTCTGCAAAAATGGAAGCTCTTTCAGAACGGCATTACGAACTGCCTCCTCAAGAACTATATGTTGAATACGCTTGTGCCCAAACAACTTTAGGGCTGTCCGTAAATTTCTAATTCTATAGAATGGATCTATAGTTCGTCTAAGAGATAATCGCAAACGAATCGAAGAGAAATCTTCATGGAGAATAACCTGAATTCTTTTATTTTTATGTACAGTACAGACATAATATTTAAGCGCCCACAATAAAGAAGGATTTCCAAAGGTAATTACTAATATATGGTCTTGGGGATTTTCATTTAATTGATTCAGAAGAAATTTTACGGTCTTGAAGTCTGAGTGCAATCGGGTATAAAAACTTGAATGTCTCGGCGGCAAAATTAGTTTCTTCCAAATAATGGAAGCGGCAAATTCTTCGCCTATTTGTTCCCGAACATGCTCTGAATGGGATTCTTCTGCATAAAAACAGATAGTATCATCAGGATATGCAAGGCGTATCGTTCTCAGAAATGCTGCATTAAAGGGGACATGTTCCATTCCCCATGCTATTGCTTCACATACTAAAAACATAATTGATTATGCAGATTGATTTTGATGTCTAAAGCTCTTCAAACCTTTCACAAAGTACAAATTTCTTTTGCTGATTTCATGAAGCTGGAAGAATTATGATCATTTCTTATTATATCTATTAATATATTTTCTTAGTACATTTACACGTTCTTCGCCTAAAAAACGCTTTACAGTCTCTTTGAAACGAAATGTGATAACGTTAGAATAGAATCGACGTATCCTATTGAAGGACCAAATCTTTACCCAGACCCACCAGTATAATTTATGAGACCCAAATCTTACATCTTCATATCCAAAGTAATTTGAATACTCCCCCCCCCAAGTAATTAAACATTTCATGGAGGTTTCTGCTCCAGTTACCCCATCGTTTTAAAGGGTCGAAATCAGCAGTTTTTTCAACTGGTTTCCAATGTATACTGTCTTGTTTACCTTTAAAAGTTGATGATCCTCTTACCGGAAGATTCATAGCTCTGGCAACATCATATTTTTCTATGTCAAGATTCAAAAAAGACAAGATCTTTTTAATCTCTCCTTCGATGTTGTTTAATATGTCCTCATATTTGATAATAAGATACCGTGAACTTCCTCGTTTGAAATTCTTATCAAAATCTACAATCTCTTTAGCAGCAGTTGCCCATTTATACATTGCAGTCTCATATGTTTCATTAAAAGTTTTAACTCGTGATTCAACAACGGCTCTTCCATCACGGATCAAGATAAGTAAATAGGCATTTGGAAAAAATTTCGAAAAAAGATGAAGATTATGTATACTAGGCGTTTTCGTTAAAAGCCGTTTGCCAGATGAGTTTTCCGATGACAAAAAATTAATTATGCCATCACCAAAATATTTACATAAAGTTACCTTTAAGCTTTCTTCAACTTTACCTTCCCGCCATTTCCATCTTTTTGATACTGCATCCGTATAGTTGTTGAGTATATCAAGATAATTTACAAAAAAATCTTCCCAAACGGTAGGATGAGTAGTACAGTCTGGATGCTGACTGATCAGGTCATAAAGAAAAACCGTTCCACTGCGCTGCGAAATACCAAGGATAAAAATTGGGCCTGCAAGCGCTTTGTCTGGTTGCTGATGATCGGAATTTGTTTTTATTGTTTGCATAATCCTCCTGAAGCCTTATTTGCAGTTAATATATTTCCCTTTGTAGTTCTTTGATAAAAGATGCAGTACATGTTCCATTTCCCATGCTGTTGGTTCAGAAACTAAGAACATTTTTATAGGATTACATTATAAAAAGTATTTGGCTACAGATAAACGGTGAATTAGTCTTATTAGTTATATTAGTTTTATTTGTTAACTAACTCAACCAATGAAACCAATTGAACCAATTAAACAGTTTTTTACAAATGTAACCAATGAAGCTTGTCTATTTTTTTAACTCATTTAACATATATTCCGCGATTTTATGGCCAAACAAGTTGTGTCCCTCCGGATTGAAATGCGTATCCCTTTCAAGATACAGCGGTTTCCCCTGTTTATGGGCTTGACGAAAAACATTTAACGGAATAATTATTTCTATATTGTTTTTGGCAGCAAATCTTTCCAGCAGTCGATAGGGCTTGTCTAAATCGAAATCCTTTGCATCAAATATTGATTGCGATATTGTCTGCTTAAATCTTGTTTCATCTATAGCCAAAGGAGATGGATTAACTGCTACAATTAATCTAATCCCTTTATCTGATGTCAGACGTTTGAGATTGATCAGTTCTGATTCTGTTACAGTCCACATTTTATCAACAACATCAGAATAATTGCGCAAAGCAGGCATAAGAGCCACGTCGAGATCAACAAACCCGATCAAGGGGCCTCTGAGGCCAAGATAGATCATAGCCTTAACGAGTCGTTTGCTGGTATATACTCTGTCTATGATAAATTGATATAGCGAAGATTTATGGAGTATGTATTTTTTTAAATATTCCTTAATGTTAACCTGATCTGATTTCTTTAAAGCGTTTTTTTTCTCCCCATCAGAGATCTTGGGATGGTCCATCCCCCATACAATATCATTCATACAAAGTCCGAGAATAACGATATCGGGATCGTACTTTAATCCTTCACGTTTAAGGTAAAGAATTTCCTGCCATAAGGAATAGGCAGTAACTCCAAGATTGATTACCTCAGTATTCGGCAATATCGCTTCCAATCGCTCTGTGTATATCTCACTGTCATTTACCCCGAATCCCCACGTATATGAATCACCTATGACAACAATTCTCTGAATTCCCTTGGGCTTATTGAGTGAGTATTCCTTATCCCGAATTCCACTGGAATTCGTATTAAAAGTCGTTTCGAAGCTTCCATGTTTATTATGTACGCCATGAATGTTATTCCTTGGTACCCACCACAATACATCATCCTTTTGATAATAGTTAGACGTTTTTAAATCGAATTCGTCCATTGTTGGAGACGGTATATAGTAGAAAATTCGCATTATCACTTCCAAAATTGACAGCGTGACTATAACGCTGATAATCATTAATGAGAGATTCTTAAGAATTTTGCTCGAAGTAAGCTTCATCCTATAAATCCAATATTATTCAGAGAATTATCTGCAGGCAGTATCTGGTAACCATATATCTGGTTCATAAAAACGGGTTTCTTCTTATTAAGGGTCTCAAAATTGTATATGCACTAAATTGTAAAATCTCCTCTATCCCCTCTTTTCCAAATAGGGGAATTATCCAATCCACTGGTAACTGAATGGTTAGCTGTCTTTTTAAATATTTCTTCCAGTTTCTTGGTTTCTATTTTTATATTGAAATCTTTCTCGATCTTTTTCCTGCCTTCTTCACCCATTTTTCTGCCCTGGTCGGGGGAATTGAAAATTTTTTCAATCGCATCTGCGATGGCCTCAGGGTCCCGGGGAGGGACAATAAGCCCATTTACGCCGTCTTCTACAAGTTCATCTATTGCACGCATCCTCGATGTTATTACCGGTACCTGCATCGCCATTGCTTCCTTTAAAGAATTTGCCAGGATGTCTCCCAATCCGCTTGAGGCAATTATGCTGGGCAATACAAACACTGAAGAACGATTTAAATGTTCTTTAATTTCGTTATATGACAGATAGCCGGCAAACTTAATATTGGGAATCTGCAGTTCGTCAATGAGTTTTTGGTATTTCTCCTTTTCCGGACCTTCACCTATTATTGTGCACTCATAATCAATTTTACGTTTATTTAATATATGACAGGCTTCTAAAAGATAGACAATTCCCTTCTCCACACTCAGTCTGCATACTGTAACTATTGACCTATGCGATTTCTTAACATCCTCAGGTTTAAAATAATCAATATTTAACGCGCTATGAATAACCTCAATATCATCAAGATCAGTCATGCTCTGTATGAGTTTCTTGTTGTAATCAGCTATAGTAATTATTTGTGAAGCCTCTTTGATCATATCAATCCTTTTTAAAGCTTCAGAAAAATTGTCACCTTCGTGAACATCATGTGCCCTGAAGGACAATGTAAAAGGCACGTTAAGTATCTTTGATAATAAATATACTTTGTCTATTACACGGGGGGTTGAAAAAGGTGAATGAATAATATCAATCCCTGAACCAAAAAAAGCCCGCACATCGAGATAGTCTACAACTCCAAACTTGGGGCCCGGATAATTTTTCAATATATAAATGACACCTCTAACAGCGTATGTTGGATGAACAAAAAAGTCATATATCAAATTTTTAATAAAATAAAAATATTTCTGTTTTCTGTTTTTAAAGGTAGAAAATCTGTAATAATTCCCGGCAAGTCCATTTTCAGTTAAAATGGGTTTATTTATAACATCATAGAGTCCGCTGAGAATGTTCTGACAGGATGAGGATATCATGGTTTCTTTGCTTTTAATTCTATTGTTTCATTCAGAATAAATGTTATCAGCTTGTCGCAAATATACAGTATTTTCATTTTCCAAGAAGTTCCGGGGTAATGAATTTCCTTATTCTGGTAAAAGTAATTGGCGTATAGCCATATATTAATGAATTAAGAAAATAAAGAAAGGCCAACAACTTATTGCTTTTCAGATATAGATGTCCCATCTCCAGTAAAAATGTTTGAAGTCGTCTCCGGAGCCTTTCCTTGCTGATTTTCGAATATTTATATAAATATAGATACATAATATTGGACAGGAATGGAGAAATCTTCGCTTTATTGACAAAAGGCAAATTGACCCCAAACCTTCTCTTTACTTCCTTATATTCACAGAGAAACCAGTAATATTTCTCCTTCGGATTGCGCCTGTATGCTCCCATTTCGTCATCGTGCCGGTAACAGCAAAGACATCTGTTAATGCCTTTAATCTCTGTGACCT
Source organism: Thermodesulfovibrionia bacterium (assembly GCA_963699585.1). Classification (GTDB taxonomy): domain Bacteria; phylum Nitrospirota; class Thermodesulfovibrionia; order UBA6902; family UBA6902; genus SURF-23. The sequence continues at coordinate 26,235 of CAVOUK010000002.1, forward strand.
TTTCCAATTTATAATATAAATCCCTGTCTTCATAACATAATAAAGTAGTATCGTAACCTTCGGTCTTATCATAGGCGCTTCTCTTAAATGTACGAAAATGGGTTGAGACGGTCATACCATCCTGGCCTCCGAGAAAAACATCCTGGAGACACATATCATCAGGTAACGGACCGATCCAGGCGGCCTCTCTGCGTCTTTCCAGATTTTTGTCACATATGTAATGGTTTGAATAAATTAAGCCGTGTTCAGGACTATTCCTGTGTTCGTTAACCATAACCATTAATGCATCTTCAACCAGGACATCATCAGAATCCAGCGTGCCGATTATCTCACCGGAAGAATTTTCAACTGCCAGTCTTGCAGCATTTGCCACACCCTTATTAACATCATTTGTTATTAATTTTATTTTTCCGTTATTCATAAAAGTCTTAATTATGTCCAATGAATTATCGGTAGATGCATCATCAGCTATTACTAATTCCCAATTAGAATATGTCTGCGCCAAAACACTTTCAATTGCCTCTTTAATATATTTACCATTATTAAAATTTGGCATTATTACCGAGAATAAAGGTTGTTCTTGCATGGGCTTTACCGTTATTACCTTAAGTTATTGCCTTCATTTTCCTTTTAAGATAGCTCAGAACGCGATATGTATTCCTGTAAAAGATATTCCTGCCGAATACATAATGAACAGGAGAATAAGCAAATTCAAATTTTTTGTAGACAAACCAGTAAGCACGCATCCGTTCTATTCGGGAACGAATCTGCCTTTCCCGGATGTAACCGTAATTTACCAAACAGAAATAAATCAATCCACGATTTCTTACCAACTCCCTGCTGTCGCCTGACAGGTCACACATGACATTTAATAAATACAGACTGTCCTCGCACCACTCGACGATTGAGGCTGCCAATCCGTAATTAATAGCATGCTTGCGGAAACTGGCCTTTACATCACGAATGTCTTTTCTTCCGAATTTTGCGGCCAATTGAAACAGAACTACATCATCTCCGTACAGGTGTTTTTTGGAGCTGGAATAACCTATTTCCTTTAATCTGCCGGCATGAAAAATTGTGCTGCAAAGATACAACGGCAACTTGCAATCAAACCAGGCCATGAAGAAATCAGCAGTTGACAATCCTTCCGCCTTATTTGTATCTTCACGAATTATTGCGCCATCTTCATCAATGATACGGGTCCCTGTAAGAATGACACCGACATCCGTACGGTAGTTGACTGCTTTCATGCAGACTTCTATAAAATCATGATCTATAAGGTCATCATCATGAAGCAATAAAAAAAATTCTCCTCTTGCCTGTTCTACACAGTAATTTGCATTATTGAGCGCCCCGATGTTTTCGCTTTGCCTGAATATATCTTATCCTCGGATCATTGAATGACTTTACAAATGTTTCAGTATTATCAGTTGAGGCATTATCTGAAACGATTATCTCAATATTTGAATATGTCTGGCTCACTGCGCTTTTAAGTGAATACTTCAGATAACTATCAGCTCTGTTAAATGTTGGGATTCCGATTGTTACCAGCGGAAAAATATGTTCATTATTTTGCATAAGCTAAATTGTAATGCTTCCTGACCCACAAAGACAGGCTGAGTAAGGGCCAAAGCCCACGGGCATAGTTCGTTACGTCCATCAGCATGCCGATCAAATATCTTACTCAAAGCTTTCCGGTTAATTTCGAGACCCAGAATGTCAGTCTGCCTTAAGACAGCTTCCTCAAAAAGTCCTTTCAATGATGTTCTGAGCCATGTCGCCATCGGGACTTCAAAGCCGCGTTTTGTATAAGTCTGATGCTTTAAGTATCTGGCCAGTACGCGTCTTAATGGCAATTTGCCGATCCTCTGATCAATATTCAGGCAATCACGCCAGTCGATCCTTGATGCCACTTCTATCACTTCCCGGTCGAGCAGAGGAACACGGACCTCAAGTGAATTATGCATACTTGCTCTATCAACCTTCATCAACACCATTGTTAAATGGTAAACAAATTCATTCCGGCGCGACAATTGTGCTATTCGATCGGGTTCACAGCCGTTGTAAGCAAATACATCACATTCTGACGGCCAGGCCGGCAGTGATGGAAATATTTCATTGAGGAGTTTCTCGGGAAGATGATTATGCAGGGAGCGGTGACAGTCCCCCAATGTGGCCATAGGAAGGAACCTGCTCCTGTTGCCGATAAAGAACGTTTTGTTCATTCTCCATCGCATCTTTCTAAACCAGTGCGGCCTCCTGAAATCTTTGGCCAGATTGATAAGTGTTGCGAACCGTTCCGGATAACCCCAGAACAATTCATCACCACCATCACCGGAAAGCACAACTTTATGGTCCCGGGCGGCCAATCTTGAAACCATGAGTGTCGGAAAAATCGAATAATCGCCAAACGGCTCTCCGCAGGCCGCGATGACATCGCCGATTAAATCAACTGCCTGATCCGGGGATATATGTTCAACCTTATGCTCTACTCCAATTTCTCTTGCATACATCATTGCATCTTCAGATTCATCTGTCTCTTTTTCACCTGTTCCGATGGTAAATGTATTTATGGCATTAGTACTGACTGCCCGCATCTTCGCTACCACTAACGGTGAGTCAATTCCTCCGGATAGAAAGGCCCCCACAGGAACATCACTGATTAAATGCCGTTTCACGGCCGCCGTTACCGCTTCATCGACTGCTTCTATTGCTTCTTCCCCTCTCAAAGACGGTGTAACATAATGAGGAAAAATAAAAAAACGGCCTTGCTTAATTGACCCATCTGCATGAACCTCCATCCACATGCCCGGTTCAAGCATGTGCGTGTCCTTTATCAAAGCATAAGGGGCCGGAATATATGCCAGGCGCAAGTACATCCCCAACGCCTCCTCAGACACTTTAAGATTGCGGCTCCAGGGATGTGCCAGTAATTGATCGTACTGTGAACTAAAGACAACGCCGTCAGGACATGTCAAATAATATAACGGCTTGATTCCTGCATGGTCACGCGCCAGAAGCAACCTCTTTTCTGCCCTGTCATAAAAACCGAGCGCAAACATCCCGTTGAACTTTGTTAGCGCTTCACTTCCCCATTCAATTAATGCCTGCAGCACTACTTCGCTATCACTATTTGAACAGAATTTAACACCGCGGCTTGCCAACTGCTTCCTCAAATCCATAAAATTATAGACTTCGCCATTAAATACCAATGCATAACGGTCATTACCGGCAGTCATAGGCTGGTGTCCTCTCTGACTTAAGTCAATTATAGCCAGCCTGCGAAACACTAATGTGCAATATCCATCGTCCCGCCATATTCCGCTGTCATCCGGTCCCCGGCGCGACATCATAGAACTAATCTTGTCCCAATCGGCGCGTTCAGCCCGTCCGGTCCTGTATCTCAATTCACCAGCTATTCCGCACATATTCTTATATTTTATTCATCAATCTAAAAAGCAGACATTAATCAAAAATTAATAAATTCCCTTTTTATCCGATTTCAGCATGCCTTATTTTATTTTCCGTTGCAAATGTTTTTGTTATGTTCATTTGACAATTAGGTTATTATCGATCAGATATTTTATCACTTTGTCCATACATTGCTCTAAAGTATCCCGTCCTGTGCTTACAATAATTTCCGGATTTTCAGGCACTTCGTATGGCGCAGAGATGCCGGTAAAATTAGGAATTTCCCCTTTCCTCGCTTTTGCATAACTGCCTTTAACATCCCTTTTTTCGCAAATATCAAGACTGCAATCACAATAAATCTCGATAAAATCGCGGTCCTTAACCATCTGACGGACCGTGTTTCTGTCTTTGATATAAGGGGATATAAACGCTGTTAAAGCGATAACGCCTGCTTCAGTAAAAAGCTTACACATCTCACCTATTCGCCTTATATTTTCCTTACGGTCTTCCTGCGAAAAACCCAGATCTTTGCTTAGTCCGTGACGGACATTGTCTCCATCAAAGACGAATGTATTGCATCCCATCTTGTATAATTCTTCTTCAATAGCATGGGCCAGAGTAGATTTTCCGGCGCCGGACAAGCCTGTAAACCATAAGATAAAACTCTTGTGCCCATTCCGGGCCTCTCGCCTTTCGCGTGTCACAGTGGGTTGATGCCATTTAACATTGCTGGATTTGTTCTCATTTTGTAAGACATTATCTTTCATGATTTAATTTCTCCAATGAACTGCCATTAGCGATACTACAGGGGATTGTATGTTAATTTAAGGTCCATCTCCGTGTTATTGACTCATGCATAAATAATGTCCGCTATCACGTCATTCAAATTTCTGAACAGAATCATTGCGCATTCTATGAACTTTTGCAGGTGCACCAAAGGCAATAGCTCCATCAGGTATGTCATGAGTTACAACACTGCCTGCCCCAATCACTGCGCCTTTCCCGATTCTTACGCCATCGAGCACAATCACACCTACACCCAGCCACGCATCATCTTCAATGAATATACCCCCATTTGTTTCTAGCGGCTGTCTGATTATGGGCTCATCAGGAGCGAAACAGTGATTGTAAGAATAAAAGGCACAGTTGGGCGCTATTAGTACACGGGAGCCGATGACTATAGGTGCCAGGAAAGCAGCAAAAATACATCTTATCTGAATATGCGTATCAGCGCCTATGGAGATACTGCCATTTTTTCCGGTTTGAATGATACAGTCGCGATTAATACTAACGAGGTCAGATATATTTACAGGTCCGCCTTGCAAATATTGATAAATGATTACATTATCACCTATGAAAACATTGGACCCAAGACTTAAGTCAGCATGATGGATAGTCGCGTGTGGTGAAATATATCCTTTACGATTCATGTGGGCCAGGTGGTATCGCCCAAAGGATGTCGGAGAAAACCATGATGCACACCATGTAGCGGCTCTTCCCAAAGGGCCCCTTCCGGAAAACCGCATCCAGAAGCGCTCCCATAAATTTTTAACTTTCAGAGATCGCATTATGAGAAAACATAAAAAACTTCATCTTCATGGCTTAATCCTTATTTTTGTTAATGACGCCCTGCAATTGTTATCTTCACTGCTCTCTGTCAAATCATTCCCGCTGTCTGCGCAGACTTTTACATAGTATTTGCCAGGAGGGGTATCAGTCCCTATATAAACCTGTACCGTTCTTGTTGAACTTGCTCCAGCAGCTAATGATAGAACAAGAACATCTCCGGTAAGTAAAATATCTGCCTCTTCATTTATAAGTTTACCCCTGTTCTTTGAAAGATAATGTCTCACTGTGAATCCTTTATAAGCAGCCCCAACTCCCTGATTTTTTACTTTAGCTTTAATGTAAAAACTTGTTCCGAGTCTTCTTGCAACAGGAGGATCGCTTACTAATTTTACCACTAAATCAGGCGGCAAAACCCCTGTTCCGCTTAATGCAACTATTACGCTGCTTTCATCAGGGTCATCTGAAGTAATCTCAAGATTGGCTGACATACTGCCTGTCGTTGTCGGGCTGAAAGTTATTGCTATTGTACAATTATCGCCTGCCGAAATATTAAATGCCGTTCCTGCACACGGAGTTGTACCGCCGTTTACATCAAGGCTGAACTCTCCCGGGTTTGTTCCTGTAAGTTGAATGTTTGATACAGAAAGATCCGAACTCCCTGTATTTGAGATGGTTACAATCTCCTGCGCTGAAGCTAAACTAAAACTCTCAACAATAGTGCCAAAATCCATCTGAATGTCATCAGTCGGGGCTATTGAGTCAGTTACATTTATATCCGGCTCAGTCCCTGTTCCACTTAATGCAACTATTACGCTGCTTTCATCAGGGTCATCTGAAGTAATCTCAAGATTGGCTGACATACTGCCTGTCGTCGTCGGGCTGAAAGTTATTGCTACTGTACAATTATCGCCTGCCGAAACATTAAATGCCGTTCCTGCACACGGAGTTGTACCGCCGTTTACATCAAGGCTGAACTCTCCCGGGTTTGTTCCTGTAAGTTGAATGTTTGATACAGAAAGATCCGAATTCCCCGTATTTGAGATGGTTACAATCTCCGGCGCTGAACTCACACTCTCAACAATACTGCCAAAATCCATCTGAAGGTCATCAGTAGGGGCTATTGAGTCAGTTATATTTATATCTATTACGACACTTTGGCAGGAAGGTCATAAGAGCAGCCAGCCATACATTAGCCATCTTGTTGTAACCGGCATGCATTCGGGTGAAGGTAGTCAGCCATATCAGTGGCATAGTTAAGCGCACTCTCCTGATCTACGATGATTATTTTGTCACCATTAGCGATCCGGTTCTCAGCCATAGCCACAACATTGTGTTAATAAAGTTGAACTTGGGATTATGAGATTGAGTTATCTATTATGCGTGCAAGGACAACTGGTGATTTCAGGACTATACCTGTCAATTTCATCAAGGATACTCTCAACATTAGCAGCTGAAGTGATGGGATCAAGTGGTGGGTCTAAATCATTGGTCCCTATATGAAGTAAAACTACATTTGGCCGGATTAGCCACCAGCCAACCATACACGTTGGTCGCTACTTGACCAGCTGCATAACCACCATGTCCTTCATGGTCTGCATCAAAGTAGGGAGTTACAGAAGAACCTGTATTTCCGCTGTCCTACAAAATCAACATCATAACCATTATCTATTAAATTCAAATAAAGTCGTTGGCGATACCCTACAATCCCCGGGTCACCCTCTGGTAATTGAATCACCGAGGGGCATGATCGCGACAGTTGAATTACAACTAATTGCGGCCTGTGCATACGCTAAACTCGTGATCATTAAGAGACTGAGTGTGCACAGCACTAACGTTATTAAGAATCTACGCATATTTCTCTGGTTTTTGATTTTAATCTTGTTGGGTTAAATTACCAGCGGCTTGCAGCGTCAGAAATTGTCAAAAGTTTTTAAGTATAAAACCAGAAAAACTTTTAAATGGGGTATCCCCTTCACTCCAGTAATCTCAATATATTTTGCTGACTTATTATTATATGCGAACGCAAGATAGCGTATTTACTGGTGTAAGAGATACCCCATTAACTTTTATTTCTTGCTAAATTTTAGCGGCTCTTCCCAAAGGGCCCCTTCCGGAAAACCGCATCCGGAAGAGGCTCCCATTTATTTTTAACTTTCAGAGACCGCATTATGAGAAAGCATAAAGCACTTCATCTTCATGGCTTAATCCTTATTTTTGTTAATGACGCCCTGCAATTATTATCTTCACTGCTCTCTGTCAAATCATCTCCGCTGTCTGCGCAGACTTTTATATAGTATTTGCCAAGAGGGGTATCATTCTCTATAGTGACATTTGTCTTTATTGTTGTTTTTGCTCCAGCAGCTAATGATGAAACAAGAACATCTCCGGTAAGTAAAATATCCGCCTCTTCATCTATAAGCTTAGACCTGTTATTTGAAAGATAATGTCTCACTGTGAATTCTTTATAAGCAGCCCCAACTCCCTGATTTTTTACTGTAGCTTTAATGTAAAAACTTGTTCCGAGTCTTCTTTTAACAGGAGGATCGCTTACTAATTTTACCACTAAATCAGGCGGCAAAACCCCTGTTCCGCTTAATGCAACTATTACGCTGCTTTCATCAGGGTCATCTGAAGTAATCTCAATATTGGCTGACATACTGCCTGTCGTCGTCGGGCTGAAAGTTACTGCTACTGTACAATTGTCGCCTGCCGAAATAGTAAATGCCGTTCCTGCACACGGAGTTGTACCGCCGTTTACATCAAGGCTAAACTCTCCAGGGTTTGTTCCTGTAAGTTGAATGTTTGATACAGAAAGATCCGAACTCCCGGTATTGGAGATGGTTACAATTTCCGGCGCTGAACTAAAACTCTCAACAATGCTGTCAAAATCCATCTGAAGGTCATCAGTCGGGTCTATTGAGTCAGTTACATTTATATCCGGCTCAGTCCCTGTTCCACTTAATGCAACTATTACGCTGCTTTCGTCAGGGTCATCTGAAGTAATCTCAAGATTGGCTGACATACTGCCTGCCGTTGTCGGGCTGAAAGTTATTGCTATTGTACAATTATCGCCTGCCGAAATATTAAATGCCGTTCCTGCACACGGAGTTGTACCGCCGTTTACATCAAGGGTGAACTCTCCCGGGTTTGTTCCTGTAAGTTGAATGTTTGATACAGAAAGATCAGAATTACCCGTATTTGAGATGGTTACAATCTCGGGCTGAACTCTCGCTCTCAACAACACTGCCAAAATCCATCTGAAGGTCATCAGTCGGGGATATAGAGTCAGTTACATCTATATCCATCGTCGTATATCCAATACCAATTAAGCCGTTTGAGTGATGCCGTGAGATCTCTTCCGCAGAAAGCACCCTGCTGTAAATGGCGACCTCATCCACACTTCCATCAAAATGAAAGTCCGGAATATCAGTATCTAAATAGCCTATGTTCAGCTCAGAAGTTGTTGAGTCAAATCCTGCAGAATAAGTTGCAGACTCTAAACCCTCTTGTGCACCGTCAACATACAGACGATTTTCATTAGCACCGGCATCTCTCACTGCTACAATATGATGCCAGGCCCCATCAGTAAGAACTGTGCTTCCAGTTATTCCTATGTCTGTGCCACTCGTATCTGTTAAATCAAAAACCGGTAATCTGGTACCAGATCTACATCCAATCCACCATTGAAGTCCAGAGGTTTGGTCATCTCTTCCTGCAAACACCTGGTTGCCGCCACAGGTATTACCGCTGTCTGTATTGATCCAGAGCTCTATCGAAAAGCTGTCTGTGCTTCCCCAGTCAAATGTATTATCATCTGCTACATTAATTGCATCATCAACCCCATCAAAGCTTTGAGCGTCATTAATAATACCCGCTACTGCTGCAGGACAGTTTGTACAAACCGCGTTGTTGGTTTCACATAAGTCTACATATGGTGATCCGGTCTCATCCAGATTCCAGTAATGAGACATTGTTTCAGCGGAACAACTCGCAGCATCCGCATAACATTGACTCGTCATTATTAATAGACTTAGTATGCCTATCATGAACATTACTGTGACACTGACTTTACTCCTCTTCTGATTTTTCATATTCACTTCCTCCTTTTTTAATATAAATTTGATTTAATATTCGTATATTTTAAATGTAGTTAAAAAATGCAAAAATATATTATACATCAAATTATATAAAAAACTATCTCTCTATTTATAAAATATTAAGCTGGAATGTAAATAAATCTACACTTAATATAATTAATCATAAAACTTTTTTACATAATTGTCAATTTATATTACGGAATAAACGATTAATGTTTGACAATTTTACGCTTTGGTTGATTAAGGGTAAGTGTTTTTGCATGAATTATTCTATAGAAATATCTTTATTATGGCGATCATTCATAATACCTTCGATTACCTTTTGATATTCTTCTGCAAATTTTTCCCTTGTGTGGTTTGCTCTTGCAAAATCCCATGCTTTCCGTGGACATTAATTTAAGATTTCTAGCAGGAAGACTGGAAATCCTCTTTTATAGCGGCCTTTATTTCTTCTACAGAACTGTCTTTTATGATTATGCCGAAATCATCTACATCTACGCTCGATTCATAGCTTACAATCGGAATTAGTCCCACATGCATACAGATTATTGTGCTTCCTGCTACACCCTTCTGAACAGGAAGGGTATATGAGTCCAACACATTTGTTAGCAACTTCAATGAATTCACGGCTCTCTATATCAACCCAGCCAATGGTATGGATATTAGGGGTTTGATAAAGCTCTTTATAATACGCCGTTTCAAAATCTTTTTCACTCTGTATCGGACCGCAGACATAGAGATGGTAATCCGGCATATCAGGCGAAAACATCTAATACTAAATCCAAACCTTTATGGACAAAGCCGCTGCTGCCAAACCATAAAAAGCTTTTTCGGCAAGAGTCAAAATCTTTTTCATCCGGCAATGGATAAACAGCACATGTTGGATAAGGGACATGAAATAATGGTTTGTTTATATAACCATATGTGTTAATAGAAAACTGGTTCCCTGTAATGGTTGCATAATCGGCATATTCGATCGCCATATTGGTTTCTATTATTCTGAGACCTTTAAGCGTTACTCCTTTCCTTTGTTGCAGATTAAGGCCTCTCCTGAATGTTGCGCTGTTATTAAAAAGCCAATGAGATGTATCCAGGTGTACAATCTTTATGCAATCATTATTAAGACGCTTAGCGATTCTTTCGAAATTTGTCCGGAATGAAACAAAAAATTCATAATTTTTTTCTGGAATAAATGCGCTATTTTCGTAATCAATAACATCGACAGCGTATCCAAGGTCTAAAAAGGTCTTGGCTATCAGCAATGATCTCCAGTAATGGGCATGTGTATTCGGTACGGGTTCGCCCTCCTTTAAGAGAAACGGTTTGATCCAGAGGGCGAGAAGCACGTTTCCCTTACTATCATTTTCGGACTTTAGTGAAACGATATCCTCATGTGGATTCGACACATATCTTGTTATTTCAACGCCGAATTTTCTAAATATACTTTTAATAAGTTCTTTCATTCCATTATTCTTTTCCAATGCTCTGCAACATCCAGTCTTCTTTATTATCAAAGCTCGATCTCCAGTTTGAGAACTACTTCCCTTTAAGAACTCTGGAGACTTTGTTTGTGAATAGGTTTCTTAATAGAATATAGATTCTCCACCCAAAGAAATAAGATTTCCTCTTTTTTTCGTCAGGGACCTCAATCTTAATAATATTTAAAGGGAAAATATGACCATACATTTTGATTGTTTCATCGGGATCCTTGTCTTTCATAAATGATTCTTCATTGAACCACTCCCAGTCATTGTACCAGGTCCAGCATCCGTTCTTTTTGTATATATTTTCAATTTCTTTCCCTAGTTTCTTGTCTGTTTTAAGAGTTATATATTCAGAATTAAAACCTGATACGTATCTAAGCATCAGGCCAAAAGACTTATTACTGCAATAATTGGGGAACCAGAGGTTAAACTTCATTTTTTCTTGTAACTCTTTTACTACTCTATATACCTGGACATGCTCTGGGTGACCATAATCGCCCCAGGGGTTATGCGTAATTACATTACTGAATGTTGTTAATTTATCCTGCAGACCTTGTCTTAACAAATAATAGTTTTCTTTATATTTTTTATCTGAGATTTCTTTATTGGAAATTTCCATTCCATATCCCGTAATTACGGGAACATTCCAATTTGCGCCATAAAATACCCCGGATTGACTTAGGTCCAGGCTGGAAACATTTTCAATTGGATACTCGGATAAACTTTTTTTTCTTCCAATACTCCATTCGGGACTAGTATCACAATCCGAAAAACATAATAATACCTCCTCAACTTTATCTACTATTGAGCTAAACCACAGGATTTCATCATCAGGGTGTGCAACGACTATTATAGATTTTTCCAATATGTTATCAGTATTCATTGCTGATAGTATGGGGTTGTATATAGGAACTTGCAGATCAGCCAACACACTCAACATGTCGATAAACACTTTCGATGCGTACAAATGAAACAATCTTTGTCATCGCAGCTAAATCTCTACCGTAAGTATTCAAGGCTCTTTCGATAGTATCAATTTGATTCTGCTTTAGAAAAAATTGGTACTTTTGGGGTTTTGCAAATGCTAAGCTAGAAATGGGTATCTTCTCTTTATTATTGAGGAATCTTCCTACATCATGACCCAACGTGCAATATTTGTGTTCGTAATCCCCTTTGAACAAATCTATCTTTCGTAAAATTTCATATGACAGGATGTCGTTTATCAAAGGCTCGACTGTTGTATCTAATTTCCCTTCTTCAGCTATTAATTGCAGCACCGTGTGTCTGGTAATTTCAGCAAGCTCACGAAGATGATTTTGTGTAAGAATCGACTTATACTTGAAGATCAGCTTTGCCCCAAGTTCCCCGGACAAATATTTTTTTATAGTATCAGGTTCCGACGCATACCTTTTAAGATCGTCGTAAGAATCCCACAATTCGTCTTTCGTTTCCTGAACAAATTGATCGATAATTTCTGAGATTTCAGTTAGTTTCTCCGATCCCCATATTTTTTTAATCCAGGCATATCGAGAGATATCCAGCTGTTTGAGTAATTCAAGAATTCCCTGAAAGACCCCCTGGTTATAAAATGTATCGACCATCAGATTAAATTTACGACATTGAAGATAACCCTCATAAGACAGGCCATCCAGCGAAGTAACAACTTCTTCTATTGCAGCGGAAACAACCCTCGTATCATCGTCAAACGCATAATCGCCGTAGTCAAAAGGCACAATCCGAAAATGTGTACCACAGGCAAACTGTTTTTCACGATACTGTGAGTACAGCGGAGTACCCATCAAAAGTATTAACTGATACATCCGAATATTTGTAAAACCTGCATCGATCAGATCGCCTATTGATTTCAAATGACGTTCGACAGTATCCCCGGGAAGACCCAGAATTACTTCTGAATGACTCTCAGCTCCAACTTTGTTGGCCTCGTCTGCCAATTGAAACAACTGCTTCATATTAATGTTCACACGCTTGATGTTTCTCAGTATTTCCTGATCGGTACTTTGCACCGAACCAGATACTCTTATCTTTCCATTTACAATACTTGACACTTTCATTACACGGTCATGCTGGTTCTTTCCTGTAGAACAAACAATATACTCAGGCCAATCGTACTTCTTCTGGGCTTCAGCAATCCAATATGCTGTTTGAATATCTTCCTTGTACATGCCGAAGTTAGAGTCAGCTATGTGCAAATCATTGCGTCCCCCGGCCTCCCGGACCCCCTTCATTTTTTGTCCTATAAAATCAATTTCCGCCTTTAAGGTATCATCCGTCTTCCTGTATTTTTTTGCATAATATATTGTTGATTCCACACAGTACATACAAGTGAATGGACACCCCCGTGTTGTATGCAAAATCGGGGTCAGCTTACCGTCAAAAAAATCATTCAACTTCCCCATAAGATAAGGAGAAGGCAGCTCGGACAAATCACTGATCCGCTCCAACACCGGCCCGGCACAGAATTCCCCGTCTTCCGTGATCCCTCTAACATTACCGAGTTTCATTTTTTTTACGAGATCGACATCGAATTCGTGATGTATCAACGCCTGAATTAAATTGCAGAATGCCAATTCCCCTTCCTTTTCAATGTAATAATCGATAGCCGGACGCAACCGTAAAAATGATTCCTGGTGTTCACGCAACAGCGGGAAGTTTGGACCACCCACCACAACAATGACCTTTGGAAACTTCTTTTTAATTGCCATTGCAAATCCATAGATCAACTCTAAGTTCCATAGATAATTGCTAAACCCGATAACATGCGGCTGCTCGGTGCGAAAAGCTTTAATCAGCTCTTCCGGGTACTTAAAAAGGCGTATTACCGGTGAAGGTGTAATATGAGATTCACAATACGTCGCGATTCCGCCTATTTGGGCCGGAATCACATCAGACGAAATGAGTTGTTGCGTATAACAGAGATCACACAACCATATTTTTAAAGACATCAGATCTCCTCCTATCACTGAAGTATGAGCTATTATCGGTATTTTTATTGCAAGCTTAAAAAAATGATACGAATTTGCTTTTAATGACTGATTTATTTATAACAGAAAAACAAGGAGCCCATTCCAACTAATTAATATCTTCTCTTTTAATCTCCCACTCAAGAACAGGAAATATAACCCCTTTGCGACCGGGATTCAGAGTATAACCAACCTCTGTAACCTCAAATACCAATATTTTTTCATGGCGATCAATTACCTTAATGTACTCAACGAACGAACATACTGTGATTGTGTAACGGTCCGGTTTTAATAATTTCCCTGGAACTTTGCATGTTGCAGTATAAGTTCCAGGCTCTCTGGTGCGCTTCTTCCACTCCGGCATATCAGAGTCAATAGACTCAAATACAACAAATCCCTCTGAATTCGTTACCTGAAAAGTGTTAGACAGATCCGGAACATGCTTGAATACGTTATATATCATCTCAATTTTAAAAAAAGGTATATCAAAGGGTATTGCAGAAACAAGAGTATTGTCTTCAGATAATATGCGACAGGAACTTATTTGTGCTTCAGCATCTGCAGATGGAGGGATTGAGTTAATCCAAATGGCCTTGCCTTCAGCTTCAGCTGATGAAAATAAATATGATGATACAACATCTGAAGCTTGACCCTCCAGTTTAATCTCTCCATTTTCCACCCATATAGCTCGTTCACACAGTGTTGTTACCGCCCCCATATTGTGACTGACAAAAAGGACGGTCCTCCCCTCTGTGGCTACTGATTGCATTTTTCCAAGACATTTCTTTTGGAATTCATTGTCACCAACAGCGAGAACTTCATCTATTATTAAAATTTCAGGTTCTAAATGTGCAGCTACAGAAAAAGCAAGGCGTACTGCCATTCCGCTCGAATAACGTTTTACCGGGGTATCAATAAATTTTTCAATACCCGAAAATTCAATTATATCATCAAGTTTTTTGTCTATTTCAGTTTTTCTCATTCCCAGGATTGTACCATTAAGGTAAATATTCTCTCTGCCGGTAAGATCGGGGTGAAAACCTGTGCCTACTTCTAAAAGACTTGATACCCTGCCACGAATTTCAACACTTCCAAAAGTAGGACTTGTAATTCTTGAAAGGACCTTTAATAGAGTTGATTTGCCAGCGCCGTTTCTTCCTATAATACCGACTACCTCACCCTGTTTCACATCAAAAGATATATCCTTCAGCGCCCATATAATGTTTGAAGAATTATTGCCTGTATCAGTCCCATTTTGAAAATCAACATCCTCAAAACTGTAAAGTGATCGATATTGCCGATAGTTTTTCCAAGGGCTTTTCATGAAATCAATTATTGTCATGATAAAACTATCACGCTTAGTATCTTTTACTCCGATGCGGTAGCACTTACTTATAGTTTCAACTTTTATTGCTATATTTTTTGACATCCTTCCGGCCTTTCACGCAAAATTAATATATTTTTGCTTCTTAAATAACGTCCACAATCACCCGTTCCATTTTTTTGAAATATAATATACCGCTAACCAGGAGGACAATTGTTGTGATAGTACCCGGCAAGATAGAAGACCACAGGAACGGTGTTCCAAGCAAACAGGCCCGATATCCTTCTATGACCCCCACAAGTGGATTCAGTGAGTAAATAAAGCGATATTTTTCAGGTATACTTGAAGCAGAATATACTACTGGGGCCGAATACATCAGCATACGAATAATAAACTGCATGGCAAATCTAATATCACGAAATCTGATAGCCAGTGACGATAACCATATTCCAATACCTGCAGGTATGCCTATCATAAGTAAAAATAACAATGGTAAAACCAGCAGATTCCATGTCGGAGCAATGCGGTAATAAATAAGCAACGCGACTATAATAACAAGAGAAATCGCAAAATCAACCAATTTAGATAATATACCCGTTAATGGATATAATAATCGCGGGAAATATATCTTCCCCAGCATACCCTGTCCGGACACAAGGCTTTGGCTGGAATTAGACATTGCATCGGACATATATGTCCATGGAATAATTGCTACAGAAGAAAATAACACATACGGAATACCTTCAGTTGATAATTTGGCGACACTCCCAAATATAATTGTAAAAATGATGATCTGTATGAGAGGATTAAGTATGGCCCATGAAAAACCAAGTATTGTCTGGGCATACAAAACTTTTATATCACGCCATACAAGAAAAAAGAACAAATCCCTATATTCTATTAATTCTTTGAAATCACTAATCTGAAATCCTGTCTTTGGTTTGATAATTATTACTGAATCACTCTCTGTTCTCATTCTGTTCCTGTCTCTCCTATATTTTCTTTCAATAAAATTATTGCTGTTCCCGTCTGGACTCATCGGAAACGTTACATGTATTTTGGACAGCAATCAGCAAATCTTCCGGGGTACCTATATCCAGGCAAGTATTATCAGGGAAAAGCACACCTTCCACTTTTAAACCCTTTTCAACAGCAACTTTAATAATGTCGCCTATGGATAATTCTTGCTGTTCTGAATAGCAGTCAGACTTGCCACATTCTATTTTATTTTGGATGTTAGCAAGATATTCATGCATGAAATTTGTGAAGACAGGGGTCCATACAGCTATACCCCAGGCATAACGCAAATCTGTCCGGACAGGTCTTATAACAATTTCCCGTATTCGTCCATCGTCAGCAATATCAACCATGTCCCATTTTTTATGGTCGTTAGCATGAAAGACCCCCAAAACCACATCAGAATTCGTCTCACATTGTCGGTTAAGCAAATGTACAAAGGCATCGTCAGGCTGAAAAATAATATCGGGAAAACCAAGAGCTATAATCACATCCTTTACAAATGGGTATGCCTGGTCCAGGGTATATGGTACACCAAAGGGTAAATTCATTATTAGATAAGCAATATATATATCCAACATTTTCCCGTCACCAAAATAAGAGGGAATGTCCCACTTGCCTTTACGTAATATGAAATAAGCTTTCTTTATTGATGCCAACCGCATTTTCTCCAGAAGATAATGACTGACTACTTTTGGCCGTAAACCATTTTCTCCGTCGATTTTCTGGAAACCAATCGGGTACAATTCCTTGCTAAGAGGCAAAGGAGATATCCTATTTGCCAGTCCAGCAGCCGGCAATAAACCAATTACTTCCCGAAAATGTTTTGTATCCAGTTTCAAATCCGTCATTACTTTAAAAGCTTACAATATTGTTTTTTTCTGATTGTTCTATATCTCACTTCACGGTATTTTCCAGAAACATAACTGGCGAGGCAGTGATAATCTTGTTGGGTCCAAACCGAGGTACCGGTGTTTACAACTCCCCTTGTTTAAATGCAGCAATAATTCCCTCGGCCGTACGTGTCGCCAATGCCATAAGAGTAAGCGAAGGGTTGACTGAAGAAGCAGTCACAAAAACGCTACTATCTCCAATAAATAAATTCGGTATATCATGTGCACGGCACCATGGATCTACAACTGATTTTTTTGGATCTTCACCCATTCGACAAGTACCCATAAAATGAGAACTACCACCGACTCCACTTTCTCCCCCCCAAATTTCTACGGCTCCTGCTGCCTCTAAAATGCTTTTTGATATTTGAGGCATTGCTTTTTTCATTGCACGGTCGTTTTCATATTGTTCAATAGTCAATCGCGGCACAGGAATTCCCACATGATCTTTCATATCAGGATCCAGTGTTACCTGATTGCGAATGTCCGGCAACTGTTCGCCAATTATACCAATACTGACAGTATGGCCGAAATACTTTTTAACATTATTTTTATGTTCGGCACCATAACCGCTGAAATTTCCTGCTACCGATAGCGGCCATTGGGAGGAGTTATTCATCTCTATTACAAATCCACGTACAAAATTGTTATGCTTATTTGTTTCAAAAAAATCTTGTATTATCCCATTAGCAGGGGCGCCTCGCCAAGTGTATAAACGTTCAGAAAACAGTGCATTTAACCCACTGCCAACATGACTGGTAAAATACTTTCCAACAAGACCACTTGAATTAGCAAGGCCGTCAGGAAACAGCTTTGATCTACTCAGTAAGAGCAAGCGCGGAGTCTCCACTGCATTACCCGCCACTACAATTGCACGTGCACCTATTTCTTCTTCCTTCCCTTCACTATTAAAATAAATCACGCTCTTTACCTTGCCATCTGCCCCTATAGTAATTTCACGTGCCATACACTGCGCCCGAATATCTGCACGTCGGGTGGCTTCAGCCTTATAAACATAAGTAACGTCAATACTGGATTTTGCGCTAATAAGGCAACCCAGTTCACAACCACCACATTCTATACAAGATGGCCGTCCATTCCATGATTTTGTCGGGCAAGCAATGGGAATAGGTAACATATGTAACCCAAGCTTGTCAGCCCCACGTTTTACTGCCCGACTTGCACAGTTGAACTCATGATGAGGTGTGGGATATGGTTTACTGCGAGGTGGCGAAAATGGATCTTTAAATTCACCACCGGGGCCAGAAACACCTAACTCATATTCAACTTTAGTATAATAAGGTTCGAGATCAGCGTAACTAATTGGCCAATCATCCGCCACGCCGTCTTTGCTCCGGACACGGAAATCCGACTCATGAAAGCGTAAAGAAACAGCTAAGTATATCAAAGTTGAGCCGCCAACACCTTTAGTGCGAATATAGTTATACGGTTTATTACCTTCTACTGTATATCGGTCTCTTCGTGGATCGTCCGGCTTAAATGCATGATGGGCTGTAATTTCAAAATCCTGTTTATCCGTTCTGTAGTCAAGAAGA
Source organism: Thermodesulfovibrionia bacterium (assembly GCA_963699585.1). Lineage (GTDB taxonomy): Bacteria > Nitrospirota > Thermodesulfovibrionia > UBA6902 > UBA6902 > SURF-23. The sequence continues at coordinate 44,567 of CAVOUK010000002.1, forward strand.
GGGTTAAAACGTTTGCCTGATTCTAAAACTACAACCGATAGTCCTGCCTCAGATAGCTCTTTAGCAATAACTCCACCCCCAGGGCCACAACCGACAACAACCACATCTACCGTTTGTTTCTTAGGTTGTAAATTAGACATACTATAATTCCCCTTTACACAACTCAGTTAATGATCGCAGATTACCATTGAGTTATCTCGTCACTAATATTGTTCACACTTGGACAATTGCCCAAGATTACCATTTGGCATAGGTGGGCCATTATAACCAAGCCAATCCCATGCGACCTGGCTTGAGTAATAAACTTTCATTACATCTTCTACAAGTATTGGGAATAAGTAAATGGATTCTCCTTCAAATCCCAATTTGTTTTTGTAATAAATATGTTTGGCCTTACGACGTATCCTGGCAAATAGGGAGTCACCTGCCTTCCCAGCAACAATTGCTCCTTCAATCAACTTAAGCAAGTTTATTTGTTGTTCATGTGTTAACTTATCAAACACTTGACCGTATTCACTCCGAGCTGCTTCATCAAACCCATCCAACCCCTGCCTGTAAAGTATTTGTCGATCTTTTTTTCTTTCTACTATGTGTTCAAGAGCAGCTATATCGATATCGGATGCTCCTGGCCCTGTTTCATCTTCGGGCACAATCAGTGCTGCAAGCGCACTAATTAAAGTACATTCCCTGGCTGTAAACCAGCGATTACCTTCAACTGGACGATCCTTTGCATTCCCGGCGAGCTTATTAGCACGTTTTCGTTTGTCCAGTACAGATTTTCCTCCGACGAATAAAAACGATGAAACGCTTATTGCGCCACCAACGACAGCCGCCCATATGATAAATTGACGTCGAGTGATTTTGTTATTCATAGTTATTAATAATTACATGACAAAATGAGTTATTTAATAATCTTACACTATCTAATTTACGTTTAACAAGATAATGTCAAGAATTTTTCGCACTTTCTCTGGTTCCTGCAATATGCCTGAGCCTCTCTTTATTTATTTTCTTAACTGCCATCAATTTTGTTTCCACATTCAAGCACAATTAATGGTGATAACCAGTTAAGGTTTTAGTTTGTCTGATATTTCAGGAATAGCAAGGAGCTTATCATATAGAAGCCTGGCGATGAAAGAATTCCCTTCCTCGGTGTAGTGCCCGGCACCACGTGGAAATTTGCTAAATTTATCGGAGATAAAATAATCTATTTGCGTTTGAGGCGGCAAACTTCTAAATTCATCAAAAAAATCAATATATAAAAAGTTGTTTCTTTTTGCTTCAGTCAACATAAATTGTCTCCATGGCTCGTATTCTCTTTCCTTGTAGTCGCTCCTTGTAGGAAGGTATACCACCACCAGGGTGCTATGCTTTAGCTGATTCACTTGTTGCAAGTCCTGAAATACCTTAGCTATAACTCTTTTGATTTGATTGTCATCTTGATTAGTTTTTGGAAATAGTCTGGTTAGCAAATCAAATAAATATAATTGTCTAATTGCTGGCAGTTTGTTGTTTAACCAAACTCTGTAAAAAGAAGGTTTCGGAACTGGTACATTTTTTATAACAAGACCTCCATCTTGCAACTTTAACACTGGTTTGCTGTAACCTCCAAATTGATCATTTTTCATACGTGCGAAGTCACTATTTATAAAAGCAAAAATATGAATATCATGCTCCAGTTTAGTGCCGTCGCGTTTATACCAAAGATATGCCTGGTCAATTCCATATCCGCCCTGTCCTAAATTAACGGTTTCCAGGTGTTTGTTGAAAGAAACAAGCTGTTGACACCAGGTATGATCATTATCAACCCCATAACCGAGTGTAAATGAATCTCCGGAGCAAATAATCCGTATCTTATTTTCGGAAGGACTTAAACTAAAATCATTATTGTTACGAAATGATTGTCCATTTGTTTTAAGATATTTCCCATCTCCATACATATCTTTAATGTAAACATTCGGCAGATTAACCCAGCCCAACAGCGGGTCATATCCAGTATGAAGCCTCTCAGCAAGAGGTTTGTCGCTTAAACAACAGATTTGATAAAGGGTAGAGATCGTACCTGATAAATGTCTGCTTAGTAAAACTTCAGAAATAAAGAAAAGAAATATTACTGCAATCAGGTTGAAAAAAATAAAAATGAACAATTGACTTATCTTTTTCATAATTAAAAACTGTTGAATTTCAAGATATTTTCTTCTAAAAACTTTATCTGATCACAATTTTTGTGTTCTTAATTGATCTCTATACCAATCAACCGTACGTTCTAACCCCTTCTCTAATGAAGTTTCTGGTTTCCAACCAATCAAGGAATATGTTTTCTCTGTATGTGCAACTTTTACTTGTTCCATCGGTCTATCAGGTAGAGCGCCAAACGCTGGCACTACCTCAGAATCCACCATACTTGCTATTAGTTGCACAACCGTTCGAATTGGCACAAGGCTCCCTGAACCCAGGTCTACTGTGCAGCCTTCTCCATTCGACGCCCGAGCAATTGCGATAAGCCCATCAACCACATCTTCAACATAAATCCAATCAACCAGGCGTTGTCCGCTGCTTAGTTCCGGGACCTCCTTGCGTAAAAGAGCCAGAGTAACATATGGAACGAGTTTACGTAAATCCTTTTGTCCAGGGCCATAAACCATAAAGAGACGGGCTAAAACTACAGGTGTTTTATACAAGGCATGAAACATACGTGCATAAGCACTTCCTGCCCACTTCGCAACTGCATAGGGAGAGCTGGGAATTGCTCCGGAGTCTCCAGCCTCCGGTTCCTCTAAAGAGCCCGTTATAATTATTTTACTACACTTAAGATCAGTAGCTACATTCAATATGTTTACGGTAGTAGTAAGATTACTGTGAAAAGTCGGCAATACCAGTTCAAGGTTTCGTGAGCCTGCTACATGGCTTGCAAGATGAAAGATTATATCCGGCTTGATATCACTTAATATTCTTCTAGCTATTTTAATATCGGCCAAATCACCCTGCCACCAGCGTATATTACTCGTTTCTTCCGAATGTTCTGTCCGCGATACACCATGAATCTCTGCTCCGTTAATATAAAGTTTATTACATAAATGGGTCCCTATAAACCCGCTGGCGCCAGTAACGAGGACCTTTTTCCCGGATATTCCTGACGAGTCTATCAATTATTCACCTCTAATAAAAAACGCATCATTGATTTAGCACAGGAAAAACACTTTAAGATCTTTTAATATATTTTTTGTTTATTTACAAAATTTCAAATATGATTATTTGACTTGTAACTGAGGGTACCTGTTCTAAACACTCTTTTAGTAAGTGATGCTCATGTAATGAGTCTGCTGCGTCTTTAATGAGGTCAAACTGAAGGCCTGACCTTTCTGAAATATCTAATAACGTATTGTTACCATCAGATAAATTTAAAACCCAAAGCATTGCAAGCTGCTTTTCTTTCCTGTCATTTTCTCCACCTATTTTCTCATACAATCCCCTTTTACCCAATTGCGGTTCACATTTTGGATTTGTATTGATATAGGTTCTGTTGTTTTCAAGGACATCGAGAACGGAAAGATACTTTAAAAGTGAATCTGCCAAATACTCTGGCTTCACAAAATCACAATTGTCTGCTGACGTATGATATTCAGGATACTCTCCATGCGGCGTTCTCTGCAGACATCCGACAGGAAGATTAAATCCCGGAGAGCAATACTGTCTTTCATCGTAGCCATAAGGAGAAAAATCGACGACCTTATACGATTTGCCGGAATGTTTCAGCACATGTTCAACAGCTATATCTATCTCAGCATTGCCGATGCGGCTTCTCTTGTATGTAGAGATACCGGGGTCCCCGACACAGGTAACAACCAGGCCGTGTTTAATATTTGGCACGGCAGCTTCGTTCAGAGAAAGCCATGTGATAGAGCCGATTGTCCCCGGAATGAAGAGTATGCGGTATGAATAATGCAGAGACAGGGAGCTTAAATATCTGCCCAGCAAAGACGTCAGCGCCATCCCGGCGACATTATCGTTGCACAGAGACGGGTGACAGGCATGACATGACAACAATACCTCTTCTGAAACCAGGCCTTTAATATAATATTCGCCATAAGTCAGATACCCATCTTCAAGCGTTGAATCAATATATACCTCGTAGGTGTCATCCTGAAGCTCCAGATAATTTATTATGACTCAGACAAAACCCCCAATTTTCTTTGTAATATGACGTCCGATAAGGTATCCAGTCCGGATGTCCGGGTATTGTATGTAGATGTTTTTTTAATTCAGACAAAGACATCCTGATATGAACAGGAACACTGTATCCAACAACATGCAGGTTTGATTCTTTAAAATCTATTACTCTCTCACCTTTTGAATTCTTGACGTATGCATCGTTTATATTCCATTCTTTAGGCACTGTCCAGTCAAACACCCTGGTTCCGGTCGGGACTTCATGAACCGTTAATGGAATATATTGTTTAATCATAGTCAAAGTTTTTCGAACGCCGTTTCCTGTAATACTGCGGCATATGGGAAATAATTCAGACATTAAGCGGTGCATCTCATTGCTAATGGTGTCCTTTTCAATATTCATAATAATTTCGAAAAACCCGGCTACATATGTTGTCAATATTCGTTTCCCGTCGCAACGCAACTCCTCTTAATTATTTTCTTCTATCTTCTGCCTGCAAATAAATTATATTTAACGATACATCTGAGCGCTGAAAAACCGTCCTTCCATCCTATTTTTTTCCCCTCTACATATGTTCTACCATAATAAGTGATACCGACTTCATATATCCTGCTTTTTGTTCTTGCTATCTTTGCTGTTATTTCCGGTTCAAATCCAAACCTGTTTTCTTCTATATCTATTGCCTGTATTATCTCTCTTCTGAAAGCCTTATAGCACGTTTCTATATCTGTCAGATTAATATTCGTGAACATATTCGACAGTGTGGTTAAGAGTTTATTCCCTATCATGTGCCAATAATATACGACACGGTGAGGACCAGACCCCATAAATCTCGAACCGTATACTATATCGGCCCTCCCCTCCAGAATTGGCTGTATGACCTTGGGAATTTCGTTCGGATCGTATTCTAAATCTGCATCCTGGATGATCACAATATCCCCTCTCGCAGCCTTTATTCCTGTTCTTAAGGCTGCGCCTTTCCCCTGGTTACGGGTATGATAAATTACTTTATCTACCAGGGGCTCAATTTTACTCTTTATCTTCTCGACAGTGCCATCCGTTGAGCAGTCGTCAACTATTATGATTTCTTTGTCCTGAAAGGGCATATTTCTGAGCGCATCGACTATCTTTTCTATCGTATGAAGCTCATTATAGCAAGGCATGACAATACTTAATTGCATAATTCACCTCTTAGATGCGATTAAATGAGAAGATACCCATAATCTCTTCACATGTAATGTCTGCAGGAGTTTGTACCCATTTTGCTGACCATAATCTTCAAATGGCTTTTCCATCTCTTCGCTTTCCATTCCAACAAGTATCGCCTCAGGTTGTTTATTTTTCAAGAAATCATTTAGATCGTCTTTGGATATTACCCCTAATTCTTTCCTTTCATTTTCCGGCAAGAAACCTGCTGTCCTCCAGGCAAAAGGGCCTGTTGCAAACTCTTCGTATATCTCTGCTCCTCCTTCCAAAGGAAAGATAGGAGCCAGGGTCAATACCCTGCCGCCATGGACAATATTTGCTATCTCGATACCGGCTTGGTGGATTTGAACTGGTTTCCACTCATTAATAGCTATCACTTTATTTATGTCATGATATTTGTAAATTCTATAACATTCATTCTTAAGAGTCTGAAAATAAATATTAGAGGAATATATACTCGATGCAATAACACAAAATGCAAATAATCTCAGACCCCATTTTGTTTTCTCAACGTTCTCGCGGAAAGATGCCATACCATATACTATTCCCAATACAAGAAAAGGAATAGGCATGAAAAAATATTGTTCATGGGGGACAGCCGGCATAAATGATGCGATCAGAATAAATGGTATTAAAAGCAGGATAAAAAATATCTCAAAATAGTTAGTCATTGTTTTATGTAATTTTAAAATGCCTGTTGAAGAGATAATAAATATAAACAAAAGGTAGAGCATTAAATTTGCCGGCATTTCAATAATCTCATTAATGAACACCTTGAATTTACCGCCTAATGTCATAACGTTGTCATATCCCATTTTATGAGAATATATTTTATGAAGTTCCGCATAACCTATGTTTCCAAAAATAAATTGTTTCGGAGCCAATACAAATAACAACAGTGAGGGTGTCAGAGACAATAAAAGTCCGAGACTGAATGACAAAACCAGATAGAATTTGTCCCGCCGTGATTGTGCTGCAGGATACAGAAATAGTGTAACAACAAAAGGGATGATAGCAGTTATAACAGTGAGGCGCGTTCCTGCCCCCAAACCAAAGAAAATCCCGCTAAGGAATACCCATTTTTTCGCCTTTCCCTGTTTGGCGCCATAACAGTGGAACAGGAATGCCAAAAGGACAAGCAATGCAGGCAAGTCGTGGTTCCACGCAATACCATTTGTAAATGTGAAAACAGGGTTAGTTGCAAGCAGAATAACACTCCCCGCGCCAATGAGGAATTGAACAATCAAATTATATGCACTAAATTGAGTAGAAGCGACGTAAAATATGAGCACTAAGGTAAATAGTGCACATACTACATTAAAAAATCTTGCTGCAAAGAAAATGTGATCAGTATATTTAAAAATAGCTGCATAAATAAATACCAGATTAGGCATGTGAAAATATGGATAGTCTTTGTATGGAATCAACATGTTGGTTGCATACAACTTTCCGCTGGCGACGAACTGGTGTTCATCATGGTCCAGATCTTTATTCATATCAAAGTCTAATAACACAAGAAATGTAATAGAGAAAAAAGTGAGTACGATGACCCAATAAATAATTTTATTTGATTTATGGAGTTCTGTTAGCATTGACAAGGTCTTCGCGAATTATTTCTAGTGTCAGATATTGAAATATTTATTGATCAAGGATATAAAGACAAACTCCGTTCAACTGTTTACATGCGGGACAAAATCTGCATATTTTTTGTCCTTTTCAGAAATCACCGTAACATCCATTGGCCAATGTATATTAAAGACAAGATCATTCCAACGTACGCCTCTCGCACATTCCGGATAATAAAATTCGGACATTTGATAGAACACTTCGGTATTATCTTCCAATGTGAGAAAACCGTGTGCGAAATTTTCGGGTATATAGAGCATGTTATGATTATCCCTGCTTAACTCAACTCCAAACCAGTCTTTATAGGTTTCTGAATCCTTTCTTAAATCAATAATTACATCATAGATAGATCCCTGAGTGCATCTGACCAGCTTTATTTCAGCATGAGGAGGCGTCTGATAATGCATTCCCCTTAACGTACCGTTCTTCTTATTAAATGATATATTGCACTGCACCAGCGCCGGATTCAGTCCGTGGTCCTCGAATTCCTTCCTGCACCAGGTCCGGGCAAAAAAACCGCGTTCATCCTCGAACCTTTCCGGCTCGATTATGAACGCTCCCTTTAATTTTGTTTCCCTGAAGATCACTTAGTCAATAACCTGCACTTCAGGGATAAGCACTACGAACTTTCCGCCCCAATCACGTATATGAGACATCTGCTCCATAATCTCATTCTTAAGATTCCAGGGAAGAATAACCAGATAATCCGGCTTTGTCTCTATTATTTTGTCAGGCCCATAAATCGGAATGTGAACGCCCGGCAAAAAAAGACCCTGCTTGTGCGGACTCCGGTCAACAGTATAATCGATAAAATCGGTCCTTATCCCGCAATAGTTCAGGAGGGTATTCCCTTTTGCCGGCGCACCGTAAGCCGCAAAGGACTTCCCGCGTCTTTTATCTCTGATCATAAAATCCAGGATCGCTCTTTTGGTGTCCTTTACCTTCTCTCCGAAGGTCAAATAAAATGCCATATCGCTGAATCCGATTTTTTCTTCTTTATCAATCAGGTCCAGCGCCCTGCTATCTACCGGCCTTGAGGCATTCTCTTCATGACAGGCATAAATTCTCAGAGATCCGCCGTGTGTAGGCAATTCATCCACATCAAATATTTTAAGACCGTGCGAAGCAAAAACTTTATTGACCGTTATAAATGAAAAATATGAAAAATGTTCATGATAAATGGTATCGAACTGGTTCTCGTCCATTAATCTCATCAAGTGAGGAAATTCCATGGTGATTATTCCCTCCGGTCTTAAAAGGACCTTTAATCCGCTTACGAAATCATTCAGGTCCGGCACATGCGCCAGTACATTGTTTCCAATCAGCAGGTCGGCATGTATGCCTTCAGCAACCAGCTCCCTTGCTGTCTTTGTTCCGAAGAATTTCACTACGGACGGAATCTGTTTTGCAATTGCCGCCTCAGCCACGTTTCCTGCCGGCTCTATCCCCAGCACCGGGACCTGTTTTTCTTTAAAGTATTGAAGAAGATAACCATCATTGCTTGCGATCTCTATAACCCGGCTTTTACTGTCGAAACGAAATCTCCGCATCATCATATCCGTGTAGTCCTTTGCGTGTTTAAGCCACGAATCCGAATACGAAGAGAAATAGGCGTAATCACTGAAAATATGTTCCGGAGACTCAAATTCAGGCAATTGTACCAGATAACAATTCCCGCAGACATAGGTATGAAGCGGATAGAACGGCTCCATCCGCTGAAGCTGTTCAGCCTTTAAATACGAATTTGCCATCGGCGACATGCCCAAGTCTGCAAATGTATTTTTCAGATGATTGCCGCAGAAACGGCATGTATAGTTAGTATTCATGATCTCCCCGTTATTGTAATAATTATTGGTTCATTTGCTCATCCATTCAAGATTTTCCGTTAAAAGCCCATCTTCTCTCAAATGATTGAGCACTTTTAATCTAATGAATCCGGAGTTGCGAAAATTATCGTCACTGAAGTTCATCGCTTCCAGGCCTTCTTTTAATTTTTTTATCGTTTCTGTAAGATTTACTTCCGGCTGATAGTCCGGAGCTAATTTTCTAAACAGTTCAAAATTCACCCTGTAGGAACGCTTGTCAGGCTGCGCATTCTTATTTATCGAAACACTCACACCCGGAATGATGTCTGCTACAGCCTGCGCCAGCTCTTTGACCTGATAGTTCCATTCATCACTGCCGACATTAACAGCCAGAAAATCTCCGCCATTTTGTGGGTCTCTTCTGACAGCCCAATCGATAGCTTTCGCCATATCCTTAATATTTATCAACGGCCTCCAGGGTGTGCCGTCGCTTAAGATTGTAATCTTTTTTGTGGATACGGCCCCTGCAACAAAATCATTCAGCACCAGGTCCAGCCGTAACCGCTCACTCATACCGCACGCTGTTGAAAATCTAAGGGAAGTTACTTTAAATTCATTGTCTGCAAGCTTTTCCAGATCTCTCTCGGTTGCAACCTTTGATTTCGCATATGCGGTAAGCGGATTAAGAGGAGAATCTTCAGTCCTGGGCCTATCATCTGCAGAACCATACATACTGCAGCTTGATGCATAAACAAAACTTTTTACTCCGGCTTCTTTCGCTTTTTTTGCCAAATCAACACTGGCCTTATAATTAATGTCAAATGTTACCTTTTCATAAGTATTCCCCATTGGATCATTTGATATTGCAGCCAGATGTACAATTGAATCTACATCCTTCAGTAAATCAGCAGAGATACTTCTCACATCTGCAAAATACTGCATGTCTACCCTGCATTCAGGAAGAATCTCTGCATTTGTCAGACAGTTTGCAAAATATCCCATGTCAAGTCCGACCAGAACTGCGCCCGGGTAGGAGGCCCGCAATCTTTGCACTACACACGGTCCGATATAACCCATATTCCCTGTAATCAGTATTTTCATAATTTCTCCTCTCAAAATATTTTAATTCAATCGTGACTGTATTTCCTTACAAATATATTGTGAAAACGGAATAGAACATGTGAATGCAGGAGATACTGCATTCAACACATGCATGGATTTATCATCTCCTTCAAGAACAAAATCCATTTGAAGTTTCTTTTCTTTTATATCCAGCAATTGCGCGCGAATTCCGGGTTTGCCCCATCTGCGATAATTTTCTTCTTTAATCCCTTCCGCGAGGTGTGATGCCAGTGAAACCATGTGCTGACGGGAATATTTTCTGATTTCTTCAAATGCAAGCCGTTTAAATTCAAAATTAGAGTTTACAAAAAGCCCCATTTCTCTTATCATGATTTCAAAGAGTTCTGAGATTTTAAAATTCTCGAAAGTTCCATACTGCTCCCGCCAGAATGCAGGAATGGCTGTCGGGCCAATCTTGATTTTTCCATCTACTGTCACTGTAAAATGAACTCCCAGAAATGGATTTCTTAAATCCGGAACAGGATAAACATTTGTACGAATAGCGCCTGCCGGCTCATCTGAATATAAATATAAACCTTTAAAAGGAAGAATTCGATATCTTTCTGAAAAACCAAATTCCAGGGCAATTCTATCAGCATATAAACCTGAACAGTTTACTATATAACCTGTATTGATAAACTCCTGCTGAGGTCAATATTCCTTTTGCCTTTCTTTTAATAAAACTAACACCGGAATGAATCTCCGTACCTTCATTAATTACATCCAGCTTCATAGCCTGTACTACTTTAACCGGGTCTACCGTCGACGTCGTGGGTGAAAAGAGGGCCCGCCTGTGTGTCTTTACCCTTGGTTCTATTTTTTTAGCTTCATCTTCTGTTATTTCTTCAAGTTCAATACCGTTATTTCTCCCTCTTTTCAGCAACTCATCAAGATACTTTAGTTCACTTGAATCTTTTGTTACAACGAGTTTCCCGCATTTATTAATTGCAATTTTTTTGGTTTCACAATATTCTGTTAATAATTTATTTCCAAGCCTCGTAAATTTTGCTTTCAGGCTGTCAGGAGAATAATAGAAGCCTGCATGCAGGACGCCGCTGTTACGGCCGCTGGCATGCAGCCCGCAGTCCTTTTCTTTTTCTATCAAAATGACTTTTGAGTCAGAAAACATTTTCTTTAATTCTCTTGCCGTGTTGATTCCAATTATTCCACCGCCGATTACAAGAAAATCGGAATAATACCATCTATATTACCATACCTTCCAGGGTGCTTTTTCTGATTTCCATAGTTCTTCAAGCATATTTTGTTCCGTGAGGGTATCCATGCATGACCAAAATCCAGAATGTTTATATGCCGCATGAGTTGTCCATCATGAGCAAGGTGCTCGCATTGGATCCGTTCCCAAACTGTCGAATCACCAGATATATAGTCCAATACTTTTGGGTTCAGTACGAAGAACCCTCCGTTGATCCATGCCCATCAGCCAATTTGGGTTTTTCATAAAATTCAGTTATCTTGAGTTCCTCATTGAATACTTATAATTCCAAAACTGCCGGTGCTGAACAGTTGTGATAGTTGCCATCGTCTTATGTGACTTGTGAAACTCAATTAGATCTTCAGATTTATATCAGCCACACCATCACCGTATGTAAACATGAAGATTCTTCATTTTCAATGTACTTACGAAGTGTTCTGAGACGACCTCCTGTTTGAGTATTTATTCCAGTATCTATGATATGTACTTTCCATGCAGGTTGATTCCCATCGTGAATAGCTGGTATGTCCTGTAGAGAGATCAACAGTAATATTATTATTTATAGAATAAAAATTCGAAAAGTATTCCTTGATAATTTCAGCTTTGTAACCAACAGCGATTATAAATTCATTAATTCCATAGGCAGAATAGATATTCATGATATGCCACAGGATTGGTTTTCCACCTATCTCAACCATTGGCTTTGGACGTACACCCGTTTCCTCAGAAAGACGTGTACCAAATCCCCCGGCAAGAATTACTGCTTTCATATTATCCTCCTTTGTAATGATGCTGATATTTTTTTTAATGAAGCTGGCATGTTAAAAGCTTAATGATATCAACGAGCGGTAATTGACAGATTTCAAGGACAACAAGCTTTGCGCCTGTTAAGTGAAGATCACTTTTCGGTATGCTGCAAGACATTTAACAACTTGCCATTTTGAAAATTCGGCACCACTTTCTGAATTGTGGGGATTATGCGCTCTACGTCATAATTGTTAACAATGTCTTCAAATTCTGCAACATATTTATTGAGGGCATTGACTGGAGGCAGGGAGGGAACTGCTATATTGAGTTTATTATTAAAGGTAGGGATTATTTTTTCAGATACATCAAAAAGTTCTTCATACATTTTTTCCCCGGGTCTTAAACCTGTATACATTATCTTGATCTCCTTGTGAGGAATAAATCCTGAAAGCCTTATAAGATTTTCTGCAAGGTCGCTGATCTTTATTTGTTCACCCATATCAAGCACAAATATCTCGCCTCCGTTTCCGGATGAAGCGGCTAAAAGTACAAGATGAACAGCTTCCGGAATGAGCATAAAGAACCTCTTCATATCTTGATGCGTTACTGTTATTGGACCGCCTTTTTTTATCTGTTCCTTAAATGTAGGGACCACGCTTCCATTGCTTCCAAGGACATTCCCGAATCTGACAGTCGTAAATTTAGTGGCGGTTTTAGAGTTCTTTGTAATAGTTAAAAACTCTGCCACACGCTTTGTGGCCCCCATAATACTTGTTGGATTTACGGCCTTGTCAGTTGAAATCATCACAAAACTATCTACATTATGATTTGCTGCAATATCAATGAGGTTTTTTGTCCCGAGGATATTATTCTTTACAGCCTCGATCGGGTTATATTCCATAAGAGGCACATGCTTGTATGCGGCAGCGTGAAAAACAATCTGGGGTTTATACTTTGAAAATACATGCTCCATCGTTGCAGGGTCCACAACATCTCCAACTATTGGTATAATTTTGCCTTGCGGAGACCCGTTACCATTCCCGTTTACAGACGACAACTCAATATCTATCTTAAAAAGGCTGTTTTCATATCGATCGATCAGAATAAGGTTAGACGGATGATAATTCATTATCTGTCTGCATAGCTCCGACCCTATCGACCCCCCTGCACCTGTCACCAACACGGATTTATTCCTGATATATTTTTTTACTGATTCAATATTTGTATTGACAGGTTCTCTCTGCAGAAGGTCCTCGAGCGAGATAGGCTTCATATGTGAAATACCGTATGTATTATTTAGAAAGGAGACAAGTTTATCCTCGGTGATATACCCGAGTTTTACAAGCTTTGAACCAAGCCGGCCCCCCTCCTGTTTTTGCAGCGCCAGGGCCTGCTGCACCTTATCTTCAGTGACCAGATTGGCATCAATCAGACACTGGCCGAGTTTTGTAGCCATTGCAATATTACCATCAAGAATATCGTCTATCCCAGGCAGTTTCTTGATCAGTATATTGGAAGGCTTGCATAATTCGTAAATCTTTCTGATGGTATCGTTATTGTTTGAAGAAATTGTGACCAAAATTTCATCTATTTTGTTCTTTTTAATTACATGAGGGATTATGCCGATAGGTCCCAGAATAGGAATCCCATGTATCATTAGCCCGTTCTTGTAAGGATTGTCATCAATAAAACCTATTGGCTTATAAGATAATTTGTGGCTATTTCTTATATCTCTTAAAATCTTCTCACCTGCGTCACCTGCACCGACAATAAGTATTTTTTTCCCTGTATACTGCTTGTGTGTATATTCATTGAGGATGCGTATAATAAGTCTGCTGCCGCTTGAGATAATTATGCACAATAACCAGTCAATAATATATATTGACAGGGGATATGATGTGTTGCCGATCAGATATCTTATTGCAATAAAGAATGTTACACTCCCCAACGTTACGGATTTTATGATTTTAAGCAAATCATTTATACTCGAATAACTCCATATATCTTTATAAAGGCCTGCCTGAACATAAAATATTAAACGTATTGTTAAGAGGATGGGAAGATAATACAGAAAAAGGTTAAGATACTCTGGTAAAATTTTCAGTTCAAACCTGATCAAGAATGCCAGGTAACATGCCAGCGCAGTTTGAGCAAGATGAGTAGCGAAAACGATAATGCGCCTGTTCCTGATAGCAAAGTCTCTTAAGAACTTAAAGATGCTGAATGTAATATTATTCATACGTAATGAAGAACTTCCATCTCATAGAGATTAGGATATTCTTTCCCCGGTAGCCGAGGCTAATTAGACCTGTAAATTTTCCCTGATTTTTCTTCATAATCATTATTACGGCTTTTTACAAATTATCATTAAGCCCTTCAATCTCTCTCAGCTTGAAGAACTTGCTTGAGAGAGATTATATCACAGATTCTGTTTTGAAGGCTTTTTATATTCATTGTTGCTTTCAACTTAATTTCTTAGAGTATTATTCTACCTTTCTGCTGTTTTTATGAAGCATAATTTGATGAATAACCGTATTTTGTCTTCTGGCCCACTCCATTAACAACAACACCCAGTATTTTTGCATTCACATTGTTCAAAAGTTTATATGTCTGGGTTAAAGCATCCGCCGGCGTACTGCCTGACTTAACTACCAGGATCACAGATTCAACCAGAACGGAAAGGATCAGACTGTCAGACATGCCAAGCACCGGCGCTGAATCAATTATCACATAATCATATTTGGCCGAAAGGACATTAATAAGCTCTCTCATACGTGGAGAATTCAGAAGTTGAGCCGGATTGGGCGGCATGGGACCGCTGGTTATTACGTCAAGCCCCGGGTGAGTAGATTTTTTCACTGTTCCATCAAAATCAGTTACCCCGCTGAGCAAAGAGGAAAGCCCTATAGAGTTATCAAGACCAAAAAAGTTATGCACATTTGGTCTTCTGAAGTCTGCATCAATAATTATTCCCCTGCCGAGAAAACTTACAAGGCTCATTGCAGCATTGACTGATAACAAGGTTTTACCTTCTCCCTGCAGAGGGCTTGTGATCAATATTTGTTTTGGCGGTCTTGAGATATTTGAAAACTGGATATATGTGCTTAGAGATCTAAAGGCCTCTGTGAAGGCTTCATTGTTATTTGAGTTAACATAAATAAGTTTTTCAGGGATTTCTTCTGAGAGGGGCACCGTGCCAAGCAGTGGAATGGGGGACCCCTTTTCCAAATCATCAGGGGTCTTTATGGTACGGTCAAAATACTCAACAAAGAAGGCAAGCATAACTCCGCCAAAAAGTCCGAAGATCACTGACAGCGCTATATTAAAAGGCTTGTTGGGTTTAAAAGGGGCGTACGGAACTTCCGCCCTGTCAAGGATCTGTATATTGCTTTCAGTGAGCGCCGTGCTTATGCCGACTTCTTTAAGCCTCTGGAGAAGAGAGTCATAAAGTCCCCTGTTGGTCTCAACCCCTCTCTGTAATATCTGCAACTGACCCATTTTATCCTGTATTGAAGTGACATCCTTATGAAGCGCATCAATAGCAGAAGTCAGATACCCTTCTTTTTTTACAGCTATCTTGTAATCGGAATCTAATGCATTAATGATCTTCTGTTCCTCTGCCTCTATGTTGCTCTTGATTGTTTCTATCTGTTCTTTGAGTCTAAGCATCTTCGGGTACTCCGGCTTATGTATATTCAAGAGTTTAATATACTCTGTTTCCTGGGTTATATATTCCTTCGTCAGAGTTTGTATCATAGGATTAGAAAGGATAATATTATAATGATTCCCGGGTTTCCTGACTTCCTGATATAGCGCTTCCTTTGAAAGTCTTTCGGCTGTAGCCTGATCCAGTTCTTTTGAGATTATCGAAAGTTTCTGGGTCAGAACGCTCTCATAATTTTGTTCCTTATTGAAAAAGAAGAGATTGTTTCTTTTCATATATTCATTAAATTGTTCTTCTGAATTTTCGAGCTTTGCTTTCATATCTTCGACTTCTTTTTCGAGCCTGATTTTTGCCTGTTGAGTAGGCTCAAGTCTGCTCGTCAGCGAAAACTTTATATATTCATCGGCGATTGTATTAGCAATATTTGCACCTAATGCCGGATCGTATGATAGAAAATTGACATTTACAAGCTGAGATTTCTTTATAGGTACAACCTCTATATTTTGACAAGAAAGTTAGTTAAAGTTTTCTCTCTGGCTTCAGCGTTACTCCATTTCGGATGATTTTCTTCATCACCTTTAAGGACCCGAATGGCAGGGAAGAAGAGTGTTTTTGGATGCAAGTTCAAATTCTCTTTCGATTGCTTCCGGTAATCTCTCCACCACTCTTTTTGCAAGGGCATTGCTCTTGAGAATATTAAATTGTGTTTCGTAATACTCCGGACTCTGGCCTTCCTCATATATGTTCTTGAAAGTCAGTAAAGTCGGGTTTTCCGCTGCTAATTGAATGGTTACTGATGATTGATATAACGGTTTCATTATAAACGATACAAGTGTAACAGTTATAACGACCGGGACAAAAAAGGCAATCACGATCCATTTCCTTTGCAACAAAATATCAAGATAGTCCCTTAAATGTGGTTGTTTCTCTTCATTTTCAGAATCCCACCTTAAAGGTGATGCCGGCAACGACGCCTCTCTTATTATTGCAGGCATTCGTCCGTCCCGCAATTTTATAGCTCTCTCAATACTGTCCTCAAGTTTACTCATACTAACTTCTCCCTGAAAATTTAATTTTTAATGTCACTTACAGTCCTGCTCCGAAGGAAACACCACCAAAGGATATCGCGCCCCTGAGTGTCTTAACAAAACCATACCAGATTGACTTAGCGGTACTTGTAGGTATAATCACCACATCTTTGTCCTTTAAAATAAAGTCTGAACCATTTTCAGCCAAAATTTTATCATAATCAACATCTATAATTTCCATCTCTTCCGTTCCTGAATTTCTATATACTTTAAGTTGATCTTTTATTGCATCATCATTAAAACCCTTTGCCATTGCAATAACCTGTGTTAATGTAACCGTTCCCTTCATAACAAAGGTGCCGGGACCTTTCACGGCTCCATCAACAAATACAACCCCTCCTTTGGGGACATTAATGACATCTTCAGAAAAAACCGGAATGTTTAACGCTGTATTTCCTTTGATCAATAACTCGTTTAAATTTATAATTACGGTTCCGCTGCCCCTCTGCACATAACATATATCCCCGGCATCTTCGGCAAGACCGCCTGAAAGTGACAGCAGATCGAGTAAAAACTTCTGGCGTGTTACAGTTTGTACCTGGGGGTTTCTAACAGCTCCAAGAACAGTTATCCTCTGACTCCTGTATTCCTTTATAAAAATAGTGACCGCAGGCTCCTGAAGATACTGCTGAAGCTTTTGACCTATCTCTGATTCAAGTTCAGCTACAGTTAAGCCTGCTGCCTTTATATTGTTAACAAGAGGCAATTTAATAAAGCCGGCAGGACTGATCCTTACAGTCCGTTTCAAGTCCTCCACCTCATAAACATCAATATCAAGAATATCTTCAGGACCAAGAACATAATCATCTTGAGGGGAGGCTTTGATAGCCTGTTCTAAAAGTAATGTATTTCTTTTTTCATTCTCAGTAGCAGCTTTAATAGTATTGAAAGTATCCGAACTTGGCTTTATTGTGTCTTTATTACTGCATGCGACAACGCTGATAACAATGAAGCACAGGCTAAAATATCTTAATAAGACACTCAGTGAAAGAGGTGTATTTTTTTTCATTTAAAACTCCTTGACATATTAATAATGAATTTCTTGCAATTTCTTCCATTGTCAAGATTAAATCCGATTAGGAAATTATGGTTTAAAAGCCCTCAGCAGGCACTGCTCCGCTCCTTCAGTTACATTGACCTGTAACCAATCCTTGTTTTCTTTGGCATGATAAGATACCAAATGTCTTTTCTTTAACATCAGAAATAGCATCCTTATTTTATAATAAGTTGTTAGCTATTACAATAAATTTCATACAAAATAAAAATTATGTCAAAACTTACCAATGTTTAATGTTCGGCAGCCCGATCATCTCAAGCATTGATAATTTACAATGTCCGTTGCTCTCCACCTATTTTTACAAAGAGTTTGGTCTATTTCTGTTGTTCAGAAATTCACTTAATGTTGTAATATATTACAGTATAAAGCATATATTGTCAAGTTTATTGACAATATATGTCTACAAATATCATTGAGAGTGTCAAAGCAAATTCAGGAAGGCTACCGGAACCAGGAGGCTATTTCCTACAGATGATGCTACTTTGAAGTCTCAACAATATGGCGTCGCTGGATCTCGAAAAAAAATGGACCATGCCTCTCAGAGGATGGTCCCAGATCTATTCTCAGATTGCTATATTGTCGAAGAGAGAATACAGTGAAAATTTGGCTTACACAGTTTGTTAGACAGTACCGTGATTTTAGTTATCATCCTGCTGGTTATCGTCTTTTTTTTCTACATTCACATCAAGAGTCATCCGCTCAAGTTTGGCTACCCTTTCAAGAAGCCCGGGCATACCGCTTTCAATAACACTTATTACTTTGATAATATCTTCCTCAATCTGTACCATTTTATTCGTCAGTGATAATCGCTCGGAGATATTATTTTTGACTTTCTCCTCAAGCCTTATGAGCCTTAACGCAATATCCCCTAAATCAGAGGTCTCCTGAATATTGCCGCTTTCGGATGCGGTAACGACCTGTAATTCATCCCAATGATCTTTCGATTCCAGGTCCTTTTTAATTTCCCTGACAATATCAATTTGTACTTCTTTTTTCCCCTCAACAAATGCAGTAAGCAGCGCAAAATCACAAAGAATATTAATAAGCCTCGGGACACCTTTGCTGAATTTAAAGATAAGTGGCAGCATCCCCTCATCAAACTTTATAGCATCAGGGTTCCCGGCAACAGTAAGACGATGCTTTATATATTTCCCAGTCTCATCAACTGTCAGAGGTGCAATATGATATGAGATGTTAATGCGCTGACGCAATTGAATCAATTCAGGAAGCATAAGAGTCTTCTTTAAATCCGGCTGTCCTATGAGTATTATCTGAATAAGCTTGGCCATGTCAGTCTCAAGGTTGGAAAGAAGTCTTATCTCCTCCAGCAGGTCCGGTGAAAGATTTTGTGCTTCATCGATTAATAATATCGGCTGAACTTTCTTTGAATACTGCTCAACAAGAAATGCGTTCAACTCACTTAATAATCTGGTTCTATTCTTCCCCTCGATATCGAGACCAAAATCCTCATTGATCATTGATATAAGCTGTTCAGAGGAAATTTTTGTATTATGGATTCTCGATAGTTTGAATGAACCGTTCAGATTTTTAATAAGATTGCGGATTATTGTTGTCTTGCCCGAACCGATCTCGCCTGTCAGAAGGATAAAACCGATCTTTTCTTTTATTCCATAATCAAGGCAAGTAATTGCCTTCTGATGGGTACTGCTTAAAAAAAGAAAGTCCGGATTAGGGACTAAATCAAACGGCTTATGCTTAAATGAAAAATGTCTTTCGTACATATTGGTTGCCTAAAATACCACCTTATGTGAATGATGCGGATTTATTGATAGCTTTATCGGTGTTTCTGTTTTAAAATACATATCAAATTTACGGCGGCTATAAATCTCTTGAAAATTCTTTATATAGTTCCGGGTCTATGTTAGACATCTCCTGCTCTATTTTATTTATTTCTCCAAAATATGGAGTTCGAATACCATGGTAATCAACCGGGTCGCCTATTGCGTTAAACTTCAGTCCGAATTTATCAAGGAGGTTTACAATGCCCTTGGTCATAACAGCATACCAGCTACTTAAATGCCTTCGCTTGCTTTCCTGATATACAGCCTTATACAACTCGATGATTATTTCATGTTTTTTACGCCCTTCAGTCTGAGAGGCCCCGGTACGCGAGTTGTTATTCTTATACCTGTGCTTGTCTTCAAAGCGTCTGCTGTTTGAATAATTACTGGAGAAATTAAAACTTCCGATGCTTCTCCTTTCCTCATCAGGTCCATATATATATTTATCTTCAGCCCTTTTCCTGAAATCCCTATGGATTGCCAGTCTTGATATCTCAGCTATTTTCCCCCGGGGAATCTCATCCTGATTGAAGTCTAAATCACAGTACTTCTCAATCGGAAATCCAAGATCTGAATAAAGTATCAACCTTATAGCCCCAACGATCTTATTTGAATAATCTTTTGCGGCGAAATTGACCGCAGAGTCATCATATATATCCTTTAAAATTCCGTTTTCATAGTTCTCCGGCTTTTCAAAACCTAATTCCAGGCAATATATCTTATACCTCAACCTGTATATCTCTTTTAATTCCTTCTCATCTGAGATAATACTAACTGTAAGCGACATAAAATTTTTCCCGAAACCATTATCATGTCAAAATATAAATTATAAAAAATTATACATTTTTTTCATAAGGCTAACTTAATATAATAACATAGTAGTGTGACATGACAAAAGCTGCACAAAATTGACACTGTGCCAGATTTTTATTCAGTCACATTGAAAAACAATAATTTTCTCCTTAACGATATTTGCCAATAATTGCCTTTTATGCTTAACAATCAATAAGTTTCTCTGGGCCTGTTTTTCTTGACCTTACTTTTCTTAAATAGATATCCCTTCTTTCATTAATTATTCTAAAAAGGAAGCATAATCTAAAAAAAGGACCCCGAGATCAATTTGCTTTATTAATCCAATACGTTACAATTTTCCTAAAAATTGGCATAATCTTTGCTATAATAAATACGGGGACACGAAAAGTAATTTTGGGCTTTACGATTATCAATACTCTCAAACCCAGCTAAATCTTCTATTTATTCATGGCTAACGTGTTCCTGATAGTATCAAACATGGAGGGCTTTGATCACTGCTTATGAAAAAACAGACTGATATCAATTCCTGAAACTATCATTGATAGTTTTTATATTAAATCAAAAGGGAGGGGACATGACGATCAAAAACAAATCTCAGCCGCTATTTTTTCTATAGTTCACGCCATAACGACTTAAAGCAGGGGGCATATCATCAAAGTGTAAGATCAGTATTTTACACAATGAATAACAATTAGCATTTTATTATAGAAAGGCAGGGAAACTCAATGAAAAATCTTCATATTGCTTTAATAGCAACAATACTTATATTTGCGCTGAAAGCTCCAGTGCAAGCAAACCTGATAGACAGAGGCAGCGGGCTTATATATGATGATGATCTGAATATCACGTGGCTTCAGGATGCAAACTTGTCAGGCGCTACAATGACATGGCTTGCTGCTACCTCATGGGCAGACACTTTAGTGTTCCAGGGTTTTGATGACTGGCGGCTTCCTGTATCCGATAGTTCATGCACCGGCAACAGTTGCACGGAAAGTGAACTGGGACATATCTTTTATAACGAGGCAATAACTTCAGATTCCAGCGGACTTTTTCAGAATGTTAAACCTTCAATATACTGGTCGGCTTCTGAATATGAAATTGATCCTTCGCAATCCTGGCGATTTAGCCTCAAATACGGCACACAGGGGACCAGCAGCAAAGACACAACACGATATGCCTGGGCCGTCAGGACCGGTGATGTAGCACCTCCGGTCGCCCCTGAACCGGTAAGCTCTATACTTTTTCTGACAGGAGGAACGGTGTTAGCTGTAAAACGATATAAAGGCAAAAAACGAACAGATAATTCATAACGGATCCCATTAATCACACATAATGGAAGTCTGTGGAAGAATCTATTATAGAAATTCTGAAGCAGACTTTCATGTTTTTGAGGGACATCCAACATCCAATCCAATTCTCAAAGAAGAGACACTGGTGCATCAAACACTTTTCTGAAGCTTTTTCTGTGAATTGGGCATGGGCCATATGAGTTTATACATTCAATATGCTTCTTTGTGGGATATCCTTTGTGCTCAACAAATCCATACACAGGATATTGTCCGTGATAATCAAGCATAATATCATCTCTTACCACTTTTGCAACAATTGATGCTGCAGCTATGGAAGCACTTACAGATTCTCCTCTTATTATTGATTGCTGCTTGATATCAATGTCTGCAAGTTTAACAGCATCTATTAATAAGATATCCGGCCTTATTCCCAGGTCTTCAACAGCAAGTTTCATTGCAAATCTTGTCGATTGAAGTATGTTAATCCTGTCAATAACATCAGCCTCAACTATTCCAACACCAACTGCAATGACGTGATGAACAATTTTCCAGAAAAGCCTTTTCTTTTCACTTTCAGCCACAATTTTTTTTGAATCCCTGATCCCTTCTATAACAAGACCTGCAGGAAATATTACAGCAGCAGCCACGACAGGGCCGGCAAGAGGGCCCCTTCCTGCTTCATCGATCCCTGCAATTATGGCATGTTTCAGGCGAGTTTGTTCGTCGTATAAAAAAATAGGCGGTGCAGTTATTTTTGTATCCGAATTACAGGGGGACATAAGAATTTAAAATTTAAAACTTAATGCACAAGAAGGTCGCTCCCTCTTTCGAAACCTTCCTGACGTTAGAATATATTTATTATAAAACATGAAAGATTCCGGTCAAGCCGGAATGACAACTCAAATATTATTGCTTATATTTAGACAGTTCTACTGTTTTTTCCCGGCAAAAGCCTTTTCCTTAACCTTTGTGGCGGCCTTACCCTTTTTATCCCTGAGATAATAAAGCTTGGCCCTTCTTACATGTCCTTCTTTGACGACTTTAATATTTTCAATCAGGGGCGAAAGCATAGGGAATATTTTTTCTACGCCGACGCCGTATGAAATTTTCCTTACCATGAAGGTCTCACGTGTGCCGCTTCCTTTTATTCCTATGACAACACCTGTATAAGCCTGAACTCTCTCTTTATCGCCTTCTTTTATTTTCATGTTCACGGTAATTGTATCGCCAACCCTGAAATTCTGGGTGTCCCTTTTATATCCCTCTTCTACTGTTTTTATGGCATTCATTATCTATTCCTCCTCTATACTGTTAAGTATTTTTTTATCTATGTCCGTCAGTTCTAATTTTTCTATAAGATCAGGCCTCATTTTAATCGTTTTCCTTAATGCCTCTTTTCTCCTCCATAACCATATCTCTTTATGGTTCCCGGAGACAAGCACATTTGGAACCGGCATCCCTCTGAATTCCCTCGGTCTTGTATAATGCGGGTAATCAAACAATCCCCAGGAAAATGACTCGTCTTCAACTGACTTTTCGTCTCCGAGGGCCCCGGGTATAAGCCTTGTCACCGCATCAATTATAACAAGGGCACCAAGTTCACCACCTGTTATTACATAATCTCCTATAGAGATTTCCTCATCTACCAGCACTTTTACTCTCTCATCAATGCCTTCATACCGCCCGCAGATAAATATAAATCTCCGGTCCTCCTTTGCATAAGCCTCGGCCTTAGATTGATCAAAAGTCACACCCTGAGGGCTCAGTAGAATTACCTTTCTCGGTTCACCATCTTTTTTAAGATAATCCACTATCCTGAATATAGGCTCCGGCTTAAAAACCATTCCAGCCCCACCGCCGTAAGGACTGTCATCTACTGTCCTGTGGGGACCTGAAGCAAAGTCACGTATATTATACAGTTTTATGTCAAGTAAATTTTTCTCACGTGCCCGTTTTAATAATACTTTCATTCAGATATGCAGTCAGTATATCGGGGAAGAGCGTCAGGACATCACATTTCATTACAAAAAGTACTTGCCACAGACTTTCACTGACTGAATAAGAGTTATTAAAGGATTACTTAGTGATTTTTTCATATGAAATTGTTTTATAACGATCTGTGTACATCAGTGGCCAAAATAAACTATTCAAGTATCTCCAGAACACACCTCTTGCCAAGTTTTGTCCCGGCTGCGCTCAGGATCGTTCTCATTGACCGGGCTGTTTTACCCTGTTTCCCGATTACCTTGCCAAGATCAGATGTAGCAACACGAAGTTCATAAACAGTGGTTCTTTCTCCATCCACTTCTGCCACTGACACTTCCTCCGGTTTATCCACCAAAGCCTTCGCTATCTGCTCAATGAGTGATTTCATATCCACCTCCAGAAATTCGGACTGTTTTTAAAGGCCCGAAATTTTCAAAAGTTTCTTCACAACGGAAGTTGGTTGTGCTCCGCAGCCAAGCCAGTACTTGACCCTTTCCGTGTCAATCTTAATTTCAGAAGGGGTTTTCATCGGATCATATGTTCCAACAATCTCAATAAACGGGCCGTCTCTTCTCACTTTTGATTCAGCAACAATCACTCTGTAAAAAGGCTTCTTCTTTTTACCTTTTCTTGTTAATCTAATCTTTACCAAATTCTTTCCTCCATCCAACTAATTTCTATGATACAGCATACATAATACGCAATGTACTTTTCAAGTTCTAAATGAACCTAAAACTTAAACTGCGGCATCCTGAATTTACCGCTTTTAAATCTCTTCAGCATTTTCTTCATTTCCATATACTGCTTAAGCAGCCTGTTCACATCGGCTACGGTCGTACCACTCCCGTCGGCAATCCTCTTTTTTCGGCTGCCGACAAGTATAACATAATTTCTTCTTTCCTGCACCGTCATTGAATTGATAATTGCCTCAACCTTCGCAAAAGCGCTATTGTCTATATTTACACCTTTCATTTGCTTGCCAAGTCCGGGTATCATCCCGAGAATGTTTTCAAGAGGCCCCATTTTCTTTAGTTGTTTTATCTGATTTTTGAGATCTTCGAAAGTAAAACTGTCTTTGTTTATTTTATCCTCGAGCTTAAGGGCTTCCTCCATATCAACAGCTTCCTGTGCTTTTTCTACAAGCGATATTACATCACCCATGCCGAGAATCCTCGAGGCCATCCTCTCAGGATGAAATGTCTCAAGAAATTCGATCTTTTCGCCTACTCCGATCAATTTAACCGGTTTGCCGGTTACGGCAACGATTGATAACGCGGCTCCTCCGCGAGCATCTCCGTCCATCTTTGTAAGAATAATTCCGTCAATATCGAGTCTGTCATTAAAAGACTTCGCAATATTCACGGCATCCTGTCCTGTCATGGCATCAGCGACAAGCAGAATTTCCTTAGGATTTGCTTCCTTTTTCAGGTTTTCAAGTTCCTTCATCAACTGCTCGTCAATATGAAGTCTTCCGGCGGTGTCAAGTATTAAGACGTCCCTTCCCTCCTGATTTGACTTTTTGAGCGCTTCCGAGAAAATCCTTACAGGGTCGTCTCCAGGGCTTGTTGCATAAACCGGCACATCGATCTGTGCGCCAAGCGCCTTTAACTGATCGATCGCCGCGGGTCTTCCTGTATCAAGGGCGACAAGCATCGGTCTTCGGCCTTCTTTCTTGAAATTATTTGCAAGCTTGGCAGAAGTCGTTGTTTTACCCGAACCGTGAAGGCCTACGAGCATGATAATTGTTGGAGGGTTGGGGGCAAGGTTGATCTTACGGAATCCTCCGCCCATGAGCGCGCAGAGTTCGTCATGAACGATTTTTACAACCTGCTGTCCCGGGGTAATGCTCTCAATTACCTCTTTGCCTACAGCCCGCTGCTTTACCTTATCGGTGAAGTCCTTTACCACCTTGAAGTTCACATCGGCCTCAAGGAGCGCCATCCTGATCTCCTTCATGGCTTCGGCAATATCAGCCTCTTTCAGAAGACCCCGGCCTTTTATCTTCTTAAATATTCCGTCTAATTTTTCTGATAAAGATTCAAACATATTTAGTATGAGTTATAAGCTATAAGCTTTCAGCTTTATTTTGATTTAAATCTTTTCCATGATTGCTAATCGCTAATAGCTTATAGCTTTAATTTAAAAATTCTCCTCTATATACTTCACTGCCGCCATTGCAGCTGTAGCGCCATCGCCGACAGCAGTTGCTATCTGCTTTAAAGGCTTGCTTCTCACATCTCCGGCAGCATATATTCCGGGAGTGGAAGCCGCCATATTCTTATCGGTAATGATGTAATTACTTTCATCAAGATCTACCAAGCCCCTGAGAAACTCGGTATTCGGGTTATAGCCTATATAAATGAAGACTCCCTGCACATCAAGCACCGAGTTATCGCAAGCCTTTAAATTCCTGATATGCAACGCGTTAACGCCGTCATCACCGGATATTTTTTCCGGAACAGAGTTCCATATAAATTTTATCTTCGGGTTTGAGAAAGCCCTCTCCTGCAATATCTTCTCCGCCCTGAGCTGGTCTCTCCGGTGAATGACGTAAACCATCTCGGCAAATTTGGTGAGGAAAATCGCTTCCTGAACAGCGGAATCGCCGCCGCCTACAACGGCTATCTTTTTGCCTTTATAAAAAGCTCCGTCACAGGTGGCGCAGTATGAGACACCCCTGCCGCGAAACTCGTCTTCCCCCTCTATCTTCAGGAGTCTTGGATGCGCTCCGGTAGCCAATATTATGGTCTTGGCCTCATAATGCAGATCACCTTCAAGAGATATTCCTTTAATCTTTTTGTTTGAAGAAATATCCATAACGGTCCCCTGAATTATTTCAAGCCCGAACCTTACCGCCTGCTTTTCCATCTTCTGGGCAAGTTCAACGCCCATAATGCCTTCTTCAAAGCCGGGATAATTTTCTACCCATTCAGTGGTCGTAACAAGACCGCCAGGCAAACCCTTTTCAATAAGCAGGCTTTTAAGTCTTGCCCTTGCAGTATAAAGCCCTGCCGTTAATCCGGCAGGGCCTCCACCGATAATTACAACATCATAAGTCATTTATCACATCAGAGATTCGATCTTGGACTTGAGCTGGGCCTTCGGAACAGCCCCGACAACCTGATCCAGAATCTTTCCGTCTTTAAAAAATATAAGCGTAGGAATGCCTCTGATATTATGGCGGCTTGCAAGCTCAGGGTTTTCATCTGTATTTACCTTTGCAAACGTTACCTTGCCTGCATATTCCTTTGCAAGTTCCTCAATAACAGGACCTATTATCTTGCAAGGGCCACACCATGTTGCCCAGAAATCAACCAGTACAAGACTCGGTGATTTTACAGTCTGGTCGAAAGAGTCAGCCGTAAGACTTTTTACTGCATCTGACATTAATATATCCTCCTCAACAAATGATTTACAGTAAGTAATTATATTCTGCTAAAAAGTTCTTTGTCAATTTTTTTCACATTTAATAGTTTATCATGATATTAGCTTTAATAAATATAATTGAAAAATTCTTGGCACATATATAAAATCTGTAACATCTCATTAATTGATAATTGTTAATTTATCATTGTTATTTTTTTTATCAGGAGGCTTAAATGTCAGAAGTCAAAAGTCGTGAACACAAACCCTTGCCGGGGATAGAATACTCAGAAATACTGATATTTGATGAAGACAACCTCGGTACAGGCATTTTCACTACAGTGCTTGAGCCCAGTGCAATGTCAAAGATTAATCCTATATTGAGTTCAATAATAAATGAGCCTGAGTTTCAGTTAATTGTCAATATAAATTCAGCAGAAAATGCAGTTACCGTTCTGCTTGGAAAGGCTGACAACACTCCGGCGAGTTCCAGGGAAGTATTTAAACTGCCGGAAAAATTTGATACCTCAAAAACACACCAGTTTGACTCAATTTTTAACGATTGGAAAGTAATAGAATTAAAGATGAATGGCAAAAGTCTAACAAAAGCAACAAATTAAACAACTATGCAAGCTATTAATTTTCAGGTTCTTTCTAATTTAAAGTGAGTAATCCTGAATTTCTGAGGCTTCTATCTTGTCTGTCATCCCCGGGTGCTTTTATGGGGATATGGTTTTGTGAAACTTGTCAACTTAATGACATCTTTTCTCATTTGATAACATTTTCAACTTAATCATGTGACTCCTTAAAGTCATACATTGTTCTGATTGTCATCCCCATAAACCATAGTTCACAGCAAGTTTAAATGTCCTGTAATCCCTTAATTTAATTGCATGCCTAAGATAAATTCGTGATTACAAACACAGATATTTAAGGCTTTAAACAATAAAATATATTATGAATAAGATGTTTTTATGTTACCTTGGAATAAAATTTGCTAATGTCTATAAAGATATAATGCATTTTTTAATTGTAGAATATGTAATATTCTGATATATTAACTTAATTTTACATAGTATCATGATTATTATTGATTTTATTAGTACTGTTACCGAAAAGGAGGTTTGTTATGAAAATTGCTTTTTTAAGATATTTATTCTTCTTAACTATTTTCCTGACTATCAGTTGTGCAACGGCAAAATCCCCGGTTGTTAACGATACAAGCAAGCTAATCCCGGCCCCATATTATGAAACAAATATAATTCTCAATAAAGATGACGCCACTAACATTGTTTCTACTATTAATAAAAATAATGACAATATACCGGTCCAGGAAATGATGCAGGCCGTCGTAAAGGAACATGCTGACTTATATGTTGAGAACACAGCAATAGAAAAACCTGTTATTGGTAATGAAGATACTTTCAGTGCACCCGCAGAAACAGAAAACGGAGACACTACAGTTAAAGAAGAAGACCTTCTTGATACCGCTCTGGAATCTTGCAATACAGCCCAGGAACTCTGGTCCCAGAACAATCCTGAGAAGGCAATAGATGCATTGGATGAAGCTTACCAGCTTCTCCTGAAAGTTGATACTGAAAGCCATCCTGAGCTTGTCCGGCAAACAGAGGACCTAAGATTTATGATCTCTAAACGTATTTTGGAGATATATACCTCCCGTTTTACTACTGTCAATGGCAGCAACAAAGAGATTCCCCTCACAATGAATGCAAATGTGGAAAGGGAGATCAAGTCCTTTCAGGGTTATGAGCGCGAATTTTTTACAGAAGGGGTTAAACGTTCAGGCAAATACAGGGAAGCAATGGTTAAGGCGCTGAAAGAGGCTGGAATGCCTGAAGAACTTTCATGGCTTCCGCTTGTCGAAAGCTGGTTTAAGGTAAATGCATTATCTCCGGCCCGTGCCCTGGGACTCTGGCAGTTCATTCCTTCCACAGGTTACAGATTCGGGCTAAAGAGAGACACCTGGATAGATGAGAGATTAAGCCCTGAGAAAGCAACCAAAGCCGCTATTGCATATCTGAAAGAATTGCATCGGATGTTCGGCGACTGGACCACCGTACTTGCAGCTTACAACTGCGGGGAAGGAAACGTCCTGAGAGTAATCAGGCAGCAAAAAATTAATTACCTTGATAATTTTTGGGATCTTTATGGGAGACTTCCAAATGAAACCGCGCGATATGTCCCGAGGTTCCTGGCCACATTGCATATTATGCAAGATCCTGCAAAATACGGTTTCACTTTTGAACAATTAGATAGTCCTCCCCTTTATGAAAGCATTAACATCGAAAAACAGGTCCAGCTAAAGACACTTGCAGATTATATGGACGTAACTTTTGAGGAATTTTCTGCTTTAAATCCCGAGCTCCGCAGGCAAGCAACCCCGCCTGTCAACTATTCCCTGAATGTACCGGTTGGAACGGGTAATATTCTGCTTTCAAAACTCGAAACCCTGCCATCATGGACTCCACAGAATAATGAGTATAACGATTATACTTTTTACACCATAAAAAGAGGCGATACGCTGTCACGTATAGCAGCAAAATACCGGACAAACGTTGACACAATTATCAAGGCCAACAAAATCAGCAGGAGAAGCAGCCTGGATATAGGACAAAAACTTAGGGTACCTCTCGGCCGGGGCAGTGATATGCTTTCATTTAATGATGATGCTGTTTCCGGTAAAAAATATCGGGCCAGGAAAGGCGAAACCTTGAAGACTATTGCAAAAAAATTCAATACGAATACGGCACAACTTAAAAAGATCAATAACCTGACGTCGTCCCTTCTTTATGAAGGTCAGATCCTGAAGGTAACCAAGTAGTTATTTCCTGAGCGCATTGAAAACAACACCTGCGATAAATTCTGCCTTTTCCGTTTCAAGTTCAGGATAGATCGGGATTGACATAACTTCATTTGCAGCGGACTCGCTCTCCGGCAAAGCGCCCTGCTTGTAACCGAGGTAGCTAAAAGCCTCCTGAATATGAAGAGGCACCGGATAATATACCACTGAAGATATACCGTTATCCTTTAGAATAGCTGCAACCTTTTCTCTCATTTGTGTTCTTATGGTATATTGATGGTAAACATGTGTCCTGTCCTTAAGCTCTACAGGGCATTGTACATTTCCGCCAAGAATTGAAGTGTAGATTTTTGCAAGTGCACGGCGTTTCTGATTATATTCGTCAATGTGTCTTAATTTAATTCTCAGGATCGCGGCCTGAATCTCATCAAGCCTGCTGTTATAACCGATGAAACGATGCCGATACGGTGCAACAGTCCCATGATTGCGGAGAAGATTAACATTTTCATATATATCGTAATGGTCCGTTATCATCATGCCTCCGTCACCATAAGCGCCGAGGTTCTTGCTCGGATAAAAACTGAAACAGCCGGCATCACCGATGCCGCCGACCGGCCTGTCCTTATATCTGGCCCCGAACGCCTGCGCACAGTCTTCGATAATTTTCAGATTATATTTTTTGGCAAGCGCTGAAATTTCATCCATATCCGCAGGCTGACCGAACAAATGCACAACTATGATAGCTTTGGTTTTTTGTGTTATTCTCTCCTCTATTTTCGAGACGTCCATGTTTAATGTAAGTCTGTCAATATCAACAAAGACAGGGGTTGCACCAACATATGTTATTGCCTCAGCGGTTGCGATAAAAGTAAAGGGGGTGGTAATTACCTCATCTCCCTGTTTAATATTAAGGGCCTTAAGGCAAAGGTAGAGGGCATCAGTTCCGGAAGCGAGTCCGACAGCATGTTTGATATGATAATATGACGCTATTTCCTCTTCAAAGGCCCTGACATTCGGCCCCAATATAAATTGACCGCTGTCCAATATATCCTTTAATGCCTGCTTTATTTCTTCCTTGATCGGTTCATGCTGCGCTTTAACATCGAGCATGGGGATAACAGCTTTTTTTTGTGTTGTGTTTATCATCTTTTCCTTTATTTCTTTATAACGTCAGGCCGTGGTTGACCAAACTGGAAATTTTCAATGCTACATTGAGTGCTTCCATGCCTTCACGTCCTGAGACTAACGGTTTTCTTCCGCTCTTAACGCACTCTATAAATGAGATTAACTGCTCTTTCAACGGTTCTTTAACCTCAGGTCTTCTAATCAACTTTTCTACGTTGCTATTCAGTTTTGTATAACTGACCAATTCCTGTTTCTGATAATCCAGATTCAGGAATGAATTATGCTGAAAGACCTTAAGCTGCCTGACCTTCTCATTTGCTATCCTGCTTGTCACGGCTTCGGCAATGCAGCCATTTCTGAATTCAATCCATGCGTGGGCAATGTCTATATTTTCAGTCAAAACCCTGGCCCCTGTAGCACGGATATCTGTGATCTCGGAATTAACCAAACTGAGTATTATATCTATGTCATGTATCATTAAGTCAAGTGTTACGTCCACATCTGTCCCCCTGCCGAGAAAAGGGGAAAGACGCTGTGATTCAATAAACCTGGGTTTATCCACCATGGCGCTTATCATGGCAACCCCTGCATTAAACCTCTCCAGGTGACCTACCTGCAGTATAAGTTTTCTTTTTTCCGCCTCTGCAATAAGGACTTCAGCCTCCTCAAGAGTTGAAGTAATAGGTTTCTCAATAAGTATGCTTTTATTATGCTTCAGGAAATCAATTGCAACATCGAAATGAAATGTGGTCGGAACAGCGATGCTGACAGCATCGACAGAATCAATGATTTTCATGTAGTCATAAAATGCCCTGCAATTATATTTCTGTGCAAATTCCTCCGCCCTCGGAAAATCTGCATCAACAATTCCGACAAGTTTTACACCTTCAAGGCTTGAAAATATCCTTGCATGATGCTTCCCGATCGATCCAACCCCTATGACGCCAACGTTAATCATATTCATTTTTCAATGTTAATTGTAACTTACTGAAATTCAAATATGAAAGAGGAAAAGTTAGAATCAGCTTTTATGTGACCCTGAACCTTTTCAACCTCAATGCATTTGTCACTACAGTAACGGACGAAAGACCCATTGCTGCAGCAGCAAGCATCGGGTTCATTAGTATTCCAAAGAAAGGGAAAAGCGCTCCCGCTGCGACCGGAATGAGAATGATATTGTAAGCAAAGGCCCAGAAAAGATTCTGCTTAATATTCCTGACCGTAGCCCTGGAAAGCGCTATTGATGCAACAACCCCCCTGAGATCGCCGCCGATCAGAGTTATGTCCGAAGCCTCCAATGCAACATCGGTTCCTGTACCGATCGCGATGCCGACATCGGCCTGCGCAAGGGCAGGCGCATCATTGATGCCGTCACCGACCATGGCAACTATCTTCCCTTCTCCCTGAAGTTCCTGAATTTTCTTTGCCTTGTCCTCAGGCAAAACCTCGGCAAACACCCTGTCTATCCCGGCCTGTCGTGCTATTGCATCGGCAGTTCTTCTGTTATCTCCTGTTATCATCACTACTTCTATACCGATTTTGCGCAGTGATTTGAGCGCATCAGCAGAATTCTCCTTTATTGTATCTGCTACGGCAATTATACCTATAATATTTCCGTCCGATGCCACAAACATTGGCGTCTTTCCTTCAGCGGATAATTGTTCGACTTTTATTGCAAGCTTGCCGATATTTATGCTTTCATCTTCCATAAAATTCGCATTACCGAGCCGGACATTCCTTCCATCGATTCTCGCCTTTATGCCATGACCGGGCACAGCCTGAAAATCCTCCGGGTCTTTCAGGCCTGTTCCCATTTCCTTTGCTTTATTCACAATGGCCTCCCCGAGGGGGTGTTCGGAACCTTTTTCTGCAGATGCGGCAAGATGCAGCACATCTTCTTCAGCTGACCGCTGATCGCTGGCTGCCGACTGCTATTATATCTGTTACTTCGGGCTGCCCTTTTGTCAGGGTTCCTGTCTTGTCAAATACAACAGTATTTATTTTATGCGCTGTCTCAAGCGCCTCTCCGCTTCGTATAAGGATCCCGTTCTCAGCCCCCTTCCCGGTCCCCACCATGATCGATGTCGGCGTTGCAAGCCCCAGTGCACACGGACATGCAATAATAAGCACTGCAATAAAATTAAGCATTGCATAAGTAAAGGACGGCACCGGGCCGAAATAGTACCATATTACAAAGGTAAACGCTGCAATTCCGATAACAGCAGGGACGAAGATCGAAGCTATTTTGTCAGCAAGCCTTGCTATCGGGGGTTTTGAACCCTGCGCCTCCTGGACCATGTTGATGATCTGCGACAGCATTGTATCTTTCCCTATCCTGGCAGCCTCGAATCTGAATGATCCGGTTTTATTGATCGTGGAGCCTACAACTTCATCTCCGGCTTTTTTCTCAACAGGTATCGATTCACCCGATATCATGGATTCATCTACTAATGAATAACCATCTTTAACAACACCGTCAACAGGGATCTTCTCGCCAGGCCTGACAATAACAATATCTCCAATTTCCAGCTCTTCAATAAGGATATCCCTTTCCGTTCCTGCCCTGACAACCCTTGCTGTTTTAGCTTGAAGTCCCATGAGTTTTTTGATGGCCTCAGATGTCTTTCCTTTGGCCCGTGCCTCGAAAAACCTTCCGAGCAGGATCAGGACGATGATGGTCGCTGCTGTATCAAAATAGACATTTGCTGAATATCCCTTTATTTCAAAAACAGACGGGAAGAACGTTGCTATGACGCTGTAAATATAGGCAGCAGAGGTCCCGACAGCAATCAGGGTATTCATATTTGTAGTCCTGTGCCGGGCAGCGGCAATTGCGCCTTTATAAAACTGCCACCCAACCCAGAACTGGACCGGGCTTTGAATAATGAATTGTATCAGGAAATTTATCTGTTCCGGGATTTCAATAAACGAGGACAGGCCGGCCTTTTCCCATAGCATAAGCACAAATATTGAAATGGTAAGGGCAGCCCCCGCTATAAGCCTGAACTTCAGCCGGCTTAATTCTTTTTCTCTCTCCTGCCGCTCCTTTTCAACAATGTCCTCTCCTTTTTCTACCTCGACAATGTCGTAGCCTATATCTCTCAGCGCTTTTTTAAAATCTCCCATACCCGTCTGTGAGGGGATGTACTCTACTGAAGCCTTTTCCGTT
The DNA here is from genome assembly GCA_963699585.1 of Thermodesulfovibrionia bacterium. Classification (GTDB taxonomy): domain Bacteria; phylum Nitrospirota; class Thermodesulfovibrionia; order UBA6902; family UBA6902; genus SURF-23. Next base: position 78,634 of record CAVOUK010000002.1, read on the forward strand.
GCAAAATTGACCTCAGCCGACAAGACACCGTTCATGGAGGAAAGAGCTTTCTGGACTTTCTGCACGCATGAGGCACATGTCATGCCTTTTACCGGTATGTTTGTTTTGGAAACAGAAACACCGTATCCCTGGTCTTTTATTATCTTTATAAATTCACTTACAGATGCTTCCGAGGGATTGTAATGAATAGTGGCCCTTTCCGCAGCAAAATTGACAGCTGCATTATCAACTCCCTTAACTTGTGCAAGGGCATTCTGAATTCTTGAAGCACAGGACGCACAGGACATGCCTGTGATGGGCAGGTCTATTCTTTTTGATTCAGCAGATATCTCTCTTTCTCCCATAGTTCGTTATAATGAATTTATTAATCCCTTAACTTGTATCCCAGTTTGTCTATGCTGTCCCGTGTGATTCTGTCCAGCTCTTCTTTTGATATTTTCAAGTCGTCGAAATCTATGACTACCTTCCCCTCTTCCACATTAATCGACTCGACCCCTTTCATATTTCCTATAAATCTTCGCAGGGCCAGGGAACAGTCATCACATACGTCTTTACTCATATTAAATGAAATCTTTTTCATCAAGCCGCACCTCCAGGTTCTATAAATGGCAGCCTTTTAAAAAAGTTGCTCTCATATCATACCTTCAACTCTCTCATAAAAGCCGCCGTCTCCTCAGTGTACTATTATAATACAATTGGGCCCATGTCAAGGTTTTGTATGGATTTAAGTTATAAGCTTTTGGCAATTAGTTATGACATTCTTTTCAGCTGATTGGATATAATATAGTGATACAATTTCAGACAAAACTTGAATGTCTTATAAAGACATCTTAATTTTTCATGATTACGCAAAAATCATACGAATACATAAACGACTTTTTGTATTTTGCATTCAGACCTGATGAAAACAGGGGCAAGGGGACATTCATTTACTGTTCTGGGGTTGAACTGTTCCGTTTCATGCCTATTACAAAAGGACGGCATCGCCCGATGTCGAATCCGGTCATGAGGGGACTTCAACTCGTAAACTATGATGCACGGGCCATGGCGTTGTCAAAAGGGGCAACTCCCAAAGCGATAAAAGGAGAGCAGTGCTCTGGAATCGTCCCGCCGGGTAACGGATGGTACAAAGAGATGTTGTTAATAGAAAACGCTCCGGATTCACTGCCTGACGAGATAATCAGCCACTGCGTTATACACCTTCTGAAAAAAACTTTCAGGGCGATGGGTATGATGGAAATTGAACTGCCGGACAAACTTCTCAAGCCGGATGAGCTTCAGGTTTTTATTGAGGTCCTGTGCAGCAAATTGGGAGATAGCCCAAACAATTCACAAATCAATGGCAGGCGTAGAGAATAAATGAAAGCATTATTCATGGAGAATAAAACAGGTTCTTAAATACAGCGCGCAATATCCTGTAGCCAACTACTGAAATACCCCTCACATTCCCGGTAAACTTGGATTTACCGGTTCCCATACGGTAGCTTACAGGCACTTCCAGTATCTTGTACCTTCTTCTTACTGCCTTGCACTGCATTTCGATAGTCCAACCCAGATTATCATTCATGTCAAGTTCCAGCAGCTTATTAAACTTAATAGCTCTGAAAGGGCCCAAATCAGTATATTTAAAACCATATAATAACCTGATTAATGCAATTGCCAGAAGGTTACCGAAACGCACCGGCAGACGCAGAGCGCCTTCTTCAACATTCCCCTTTACCCGTGAGCCAAGAACAAGATCATAATCTTCTTTAATTATAGGAGCAACAAGTTTGCCTATCTCATCCGGATGGTCACTGTAATTACCATCAACAAAGACCACGATATCCGGATTCTTTTTTTTCAGATATTCAATACCTCTGAGACATGGATATCCGTATCCCTTTTTTGATTCAAACAATAATGTTGAACCCTTCTCTTTTGCTATCTCAGATGTTCTGTCGGTACTCCCGTTGTCAATAACAACAACCTCATTCACAATATCCTCAGGAATATCATTGAGAACAAGTGGCAGGGTTTTTTCTTCATTTAATACAGGGATTATGACTACTATATTTTTTCCGGGAAATTTCAATCCATTACTCCCAAAATTCTTTCCACCACTTTATCTGATTTTCCAGAAACAGCGCCCTTTCAGGAACTGAAAAATAAACCACTGCCATTACGAGTACAATTAGTATAAATAAAATAAAAATTATATTTTCTCTTTTTTCAGCCTTCATTTTTCATAAACCTGCCTTGCTGTTCAAGATAAGAACAGCTCAGACTCCGTCAATCATCTGTTAGGAACAGATGTGATAAACTTTGCTATCTTGTAGTTATCGTCAGTGTACACAATTTTATACTTCTCCTTAAGTGCTGCCATCCATCCGACGGCGGAGAAGATCTTTCTTTCATTTTCAATCCATTTATCCTCTTCAGAATTTATTCTGACTAATATATATGACACTTTATGTTCACTCAGTTTTTTCAGCCATTGTTTATAGTCGTCAGATTTTATATAAACCATCTTATTGGAAAATGCACTATTCCACATAGGAGATAAAAACAGCGGTTCGTATGTATATGCAAATGTTTCCCCCTGTGAAATATTCCTGTTTATCCACGTCCAGTATCCGTAGTCCTGTCTCGCATGCAAATCTATATTAAACGGAGCATGCGCGGCAATCACTCGTTCAGCCGCCGGTAAATGCATGAACTTTTTGATCTGTTTAGGGGTAATGCATGGTGAATTTGAGATCAAAAAAGTATATCCGGCAAGAAGGATTGCAATAATCCTGAATATATCATTTCTTTCCTGAAAATAATCGAAAACAATTCCGAACGAGAGCGCACCAAGCCCGATAATGAAAATAACGTATCGCGGATTCCAGTTCCTTGGATACATAAGAAATGCAGATGCAATAATTATCAATAACAAAATGAACCTGTAGTGTCTTCTCATCAATGCGTAAACAAATGAAAACACAATGCTCGGAAGAAACAATATAAACCATATGGGGCCGAATCCGCCCAGCCTTGAATCATAGAGGTAATATTCTACTCTATCCAGCCATACATATAACGGCCTTGTGAACGGATGCAATTTATTGATAATCTCAGGGGCCGGTTCTATTATCCCCTGATATAGTCCCTTAAAAATTGTATTATTAAAAATAGATATTTCCATGGGATAAACAGGGTTGCCGTAAATTATCCAGTTCTTTATGTACCAGTAACCGCCCATAAAAAGGACCGGGATAAAAAAAAAGAAAATATAATGTTGAAACGTTTTTGTCGTAATTTTCTTCCATCTCAATACCCCTGACTCACAGGCATTAGATCGTCCAAGAAATTCCCGGATAATGACTACAGCCGACAATAGAGCAATAAATAAAGGCCCCGAGCCTTTTGAACCAAGCAAAATACCGGCCGTCAGTCCGGCCATAAGAGTCGTGATATTTCGTTTCTGAAAACAAGTCCCTCCCGCATCACCTTCATAGGGGCTGATTTCAAACCCGTCCTTACATGGCATATCAGACATCAGAAAGTTAACAGCTGCAAGAAACAGCACAGAAACAGCAACATCCACATAGTTCGTTGCAGATTGCAGTATGACTATCGGAGCAAAGAAAAACAAAAGAGATGAATATATTGCAGCTCTTTCTTTAATATTCAACTTGACAGCGATGCTGTATATTGCAAGAACTCCGGCTATTGTGAAGAGAAGCTGGCTGAGGTCCGTTACAATATCATTCTTAAGAAAAATAATGTTCCAGATGAAGAACAGCTCAATATTCTTTGGAAAGATATTGATAAACTGCTCTATAAATGAGTTATTCGGGATATCCCCTATGGTGCCGCTCTGCATTATATAACCTGCGATCGGAAGGTGATACCATAAAGCATCCCAGGTATAAGAAGGGAAAAGATATCCTAAAAATATTATCCAGCAGACTGATATAAAAAAAAGCATAAAAATGAAGAACAATATCAGATCGTTCTTGATTGCTGTCCAAAACCAGGCAGCCTTGCCTGATATCTCCGTTAGAATATCTTTTAATACAAGCTGTCCACGGGATATTTTTTCACCTCCCCACTTGCTAACGAGGGGCGAAGGGGAAGGATAATTGTCTTGCCGGTTGATATTGAATAGATGAAAACAACCAGACGATACAGAAACATTGAGCCAGAAAAGCTGCGCTGCATAAAGTTTCTTTAACACGACGCCCAGAAGCATCTCTGTCGCTATTATCTGCGTTAAGCCAAGAATAAATGTACTTATTAGCCTGTCAACAAAAGATAAGAGCTCTTTGTGTCTGAAAAGAAAAACATACCAGGAAGCAAATAAAAGAATATTTACTGTTATGTAGGCAATGATATTCAATTAATCAAAACAGTTCCAGAATCTTCTGAAACTGCAATCTGTCATTTCATGATAATATTTGAACCGTTCCTCTGCTTTATCTTTCATTCCCATTTTTTCATAGGCGACGCCGATATCCCATAATGCAAAACGATGAGAAGGTTCTATCTCAAGCACTTTTTCATACTCCGACAGCGCCTTTTCATATTGTCCGCTATCCCGGTAAATATTAGCTAGCGAATGATGCATATGGACATTCTCAGGCAAAACTTCCAGGGCTTTCTTGCTACAGTAACAATGCATCTTCATACCGTTTCTGCTCGATATAAATATTCCCCAGATCAAAATAGGCATAGGGATGGGCAGGGGAGATTTCCAGCAATTTTTTGTATACCTTCTCAGCCGGGTAAAATTCTTTCCTGCCCTTATATATCAATCCAAGCTGATAAAAGGCATAAGCATCTCGCGGATTGGCTTCAGTTGCTTTAATAAACTCATTAATTGCTTTATCCTCTGATTTAACGGTTTGATAGAAGATCGCAAGGAGGGTGTGGATATTCTGTATTATATATAAAGATAATATACCTGAAAGGAAGACAGCAATAATGAGAGTAACAATTTTTTTTTATGCTTCATTATTCAGGATTCCTGTTCTCACAGAAATGTGTGTCAACTCATTGTTGCTTATGTGTATTTAGCAAAGCAAAATGCAATATCTCTGACTAATTTACATATATCAGGTTAACAGCAACAGTTCTGCCTAATGCATTATTTTCTGTCTTAAAATAGCCTCCACCAGAAAACTCCCTGTTGTACGACACTGCTGTTTGCCATTTCGGTGTTATATTAAATTGAAGCCCTATAGTTGCGTTCAAAGAATCTTGTTCGAGCGTCAATGTATCCCTTATAAGTTGATTTCTTGCATTTGATCCCGCAGTTATACCTGTTGTTAAATATCTTCTCATACATTTCATCTGAAACTTCTGCATTACCTACTGAATCTTTCCAGTCCACGCTTCCCGTTAGTGACAACCATGAAGTAATGGCATATCCGCCCGAAAGTGTCATCTTAAACTCGTCTGACGGTTTAAATGTCTCAGGGTCAAATTGATCATTTTCAAATCTGTATTTATAACCTATATTAAATACTGCATATCCCTTTCCAAGCCCTCTGCCGAACTGAAGCAGCAATGTTGTATCATATTGACCGTCTCCCTGACTTAAATTAAAGAGGGGGTTATCATACTCATATGCTTCAGGTATTTTTACTTCTCCCTGTACTGACATCAGAACCCCTGAACCCAAAAGGTTTGGGAGAAAGATTATACCGCAAACCAAGAGTGATATCACCTATCCCGCTCGGTCCGTCCTCTCCTGCATATCTCATGGTATCATTTGAGTGCTGCCAGTCCCACCAGAAAGAAGCAATACCGGTAAGTGTATCTGTAATACCGTATTCACCGTAATAACCGATCTTGGTGGAATTAAATTCCTCTTGCTGCTCATTGAAAGTTTCACCGCTTGTAGTAGTTACATTCTCTTCACTATCCGTATGCAAAGTAGTAAATTTCTGTGTAGTCTTGTAATAACTGAGACCCAGCGAATTGTATGAATGGCCTTTTGCCTGCGTCCATGCCGCAAAAACCTCGTGTGAAATAAAAATACTCCCGCACAAAATCAATAATATTGCAAATATTCTTTTTTTCATTGGGCAGACTCCTTTTTTATTAAATTTAATTTATTAGATTTCAATCTATATATATTTTTTATTGTGCTACGCAGTTATTATATCTTCAGTATTCCGCTTTGAAATTATATAGCGTGTAATCCGGTTCGAAAAAATTCCTCTCAATATTACTTGATAAAGTGATAAAAACGCAACATAAAAATATCCCGCCTGAAAAATTACAAGAAACGGTATTGACACATATATTCTGTTTATATATGCAAAGTATATATTGAATGTAAAATAGATCCCGAGAAGCAGTTCCAACAGTACCATGGAATTTATTTCCCCTCTATATTTCTTTCCTACCCACTTGTCTTTTTTCTCTTCGATGTTATACTTGGGGGTCCTTGTAAATTCTGTCTCCTTATTGAACAGGGCCTCTAATACTCCTTTTGCATTATTTACAGAAAGCCCTATTCCAAGAGACATCAGCATAGGCATAAAGAACAATCGCGTCTTCCAGTCCTTATACGCTTCTCTCTGTGAACAAAGATAAAAGAAATTAATGCCCACGGTCGCAACTATCAAAAAGGGCACATCTGTAACAAGCATTTGAAACCACCCTATATTGATCCTCGCGATCATTGACGGATACATCAGCAGAGATAGCAATAACATAAGAAGATAGGACACATTATTTGTCAGATGAAAGAATGCTTCTACCTTGACCTTTAGAGGAAGGTCGCTCTTCATAATTTGTACAAGCAGTTTCTTGGCCGTCTGAATTGAGCCCTTGGCCCATCTGTTCTGCTGGCTTTTGAAGGCATTTATATCTACCGGGATCTCTGAAGGAGATGTTTCATCCTTTAAAAATACAAATTTCCATCCCTTAAGCTGCGACCTGTAACTGAGATCAAGATCTTCAGTAAGCGTGTCATGCTGCCACCCTCCTGCAGTCTCTATGGCCTCTCTCCTCCAGATGCCTGCCGTACCGTTAAAATTAAAAAAACGGCCTGACCAGTTTCTTGCGGTATGCTCTATCACAAAATGTCCGTCAAGCATAATAGCCTGTATCTTTGTCAAAAAAGAATAATCTCTGTTTAAATAGGTCCATCTTGTCTGCACCATGCCTATTTTTTCATCAGCAAAATAATGGATCGTTTTTTTCAGTATTTCCTTTTGCGGGACAAAATCAGCATCAAACACCACGATAAATTCACCTTTTGCCGATCTCAGTCCGTTTTCAAGCGCACCGCTTTTAAACCCGACCCTGTTATCGCGATGGACGTATTGTATATCATATCCCTTCTTTTGAAACTCACCTACGCATTCCTGTGCGATAACTGCTGTCTCATCTGTAGAATCATCAAGCACCTGAATATCAAGAAGCTCTATGGGATAATCTATATCACACGATGCAGCAATTAACCGCCTTACAACATACATTTCATTGAATATGGGGAGCTGGACGGTAACACGCGGCAATCGCTCCAATTTTCCCTTCAGTAATGGTTTGTTCTTTTGATTTTTGTAGTAGAGATATACCATATAATAACGATGGGACGCGTATATAAAAACAGTGAACAGCACAAAGAAATATATTATTAAAAATAAATAAAGTAACATTTCACAACCTCTACAGTTTCAAATATCAGAAATTCAAGGATTTTTTTGACAATGCATTGTAACATACTGGAATACAGTGGGGCAATTAGAAATTTTTATAAATCAATTATGGAAAACCTTGCAATAAAGTTTTAAAGGTCATATATTATAATGTATATGCAGCGGAGCAGTAAATCCTACAATAAATCCTCACCAAAGTGGACATCAATATTAAAGGCCCTCGCAGATGAAAACCGCCTGCAAATTATCCATGAACTTTTAAGACATGAGTTGTCTGTCCGGGATTTATCCGACACTCTCAATATGAAGGATTACAACATATCAAAACATCTCAAAATTCTGGAAGCAACCGGTTTAGTAAAAAAGAAAAAAGATGGTGTTCAGAGGATATACCATATTACGGAAAATTTCAGTTCACGTCTGTCCAAAAACAATCAGGTACTGGACCTGGGATGCTGCAAGTTTATTTTTAAATGATCAGGTAAAAGCAGGACCAGCAATTATACCCACTCATCAAGCCGGCAAGCTCTGGCCGGCAGATCACATTTCACAAAATGACAGATTGTTTAGTAATATAATTTATGGCGAAACAACAGAAAAGATACGGGATGCTGGTTAACCTTGATAAATGCATCGGTTGTTATGCCTGTCAGGTAACATGCAAGGCCGAGTACAACATTCCTTTTGGAACATTCCGGTGCAGGGTTGAAACACATCAGTCAGGGAGTTACCCGGACATCAGAAAGTTTTTTCTGCCCCGCCTTTGTAACCATTGCGACTTCGCCCCATGCATTGAAGAATGCAAAGGAAAAGCGCTCTATAAAAATCAGGACGGCGTCGTGGTTTCAAACAGCAGTAACTGCATTGGCTGCAAAATATGCGTTGATAAATGCCCATATAATGCCATCGAGATAAATCCTGTAACCGGAAAATCTGAAAAATGCGATTTTTGTTACGAAAGGCTGGCAAAAGAACTTCTTCCTGTATGCGTACAAAGTTGTATGGGAAAGGCTATTCTGTTCGGTGATATCAATGATCCCAAAAGCGCAATATCCCTGGAATTGACAAAACATCAGTTAAAGGTTTTAAATCCCGAATTAGGAACAAGTCCTTCAATTTTTTACATTTCAAGAGATGATACAGGAAGTACAGCATTGAAAGACCGCATAATTACTACAGGGCCCTCCACACGCCGTATTAAGGTTAAACAACCTTCCGGACCATTGCTGAATAAAACCAGATTAGTATTTTCATCTGACGCCATGTGCCCTTCTGAATGCGGCATATCCGTGGCTGTAGAAAACGGTATTGCAAAGAAGATATACGGCAATCCGCACACACTTATTAATAATGGAACATTCTGCGCAAAAGGCGCATCCGGCCTTCAGCTCACATATTCCCCGCACAGGATAAAAACTCCGTTAATAAGGACCGGCGAAAGAGGAGAGGATAAATGGAAGGAAATCACATGGGAAGAGGCTTCCGATCATATCGCAAAAAAACTGATATCAATAAAACACAAATACGGCCCTGAGTCAGTATTTCTTGATTGCGGTGATGTGACTGACAGAGAGGCCTTTTACAGGCTGTTTCATGCATTCGGCACTCCAAACACTTACAATCACGGAAGCATCTGTGATCCAAACCGAAGATGGGGATATGGCATTATGACAGGCGATGAAAGACTTCTGCCTGATGTTCAGAGGCCTGTTCTTATGCGAAATGACGACGGCGAGATGCATCTGAAAAGATCACACGATGCAAAGCTTGTTCTGAATATAGGCGCAAATCCCTTTGTTGCAACAAGATATAATTATATGTCAAACGGTATTCCGGCAGCTCGGGAAGAGACCGGATGCTTATACATTGTGATCGACCCTGCATATACCAATTCCGCTGCTAAAGCGGATATATGGCTTTCCATAATCCCGGGATCCGATGCCGCTCTGCTTGCGGGGATGCTTTATTACATTATCCGGAACGATTCGGAGCAGAAATATATAGCTCACGACTTTATAAAAAACTATACCGGCCATTGGGAGGAGTTTAAAGATGCATTCCTCTCTTACTCTAAAGCAGCAGACCCTTCAAATGGCTTACACTTTTTCACTACAGAATGGACCTCGGAAAAAACAGGCATCTCTGCAGAGAACATTATGAAGATATCTCACCTTTTCGGCAGCACAAAACCTGCATCAATAGAGATAGGGATGCACGGCACCGCGCATCATACAAACGGAGATATCACCTCTATAATTTCTACAGCGCTCTGCATAATCACAGGCAATGTTGATGTCCCCGGCGGGCTGGTATTCACTGAATCTCTGAAACCGAAAAGGGGAAACATCGCCAGCGGAAAGGCATTTCTTGACAAGGTCGTCAGCAGAAAGATCAACGATATAAATATTGAGGGGAAACTTTCTGAGCTGCATAAAGACCTTTACGGCGACTTCCCGGCCGCATGGAAAGGAGTGCTTACTGATCTGCCGCAAAAAATAAGGAAGGGAATAAAACTGAATCACGGGCCCTTTAAAGATCATTGCTATCCTGTCAAGGCTTTTATAACTCGGGCTGGAAATCCTGTCATTACTGCAGGCAGCACCCCTGACTGGATCGATGCGGTAACGGTAAAGAACAATCCCCTTTTGCCCCACTTCAATCATGATGCAACAGAAGAGCTTTTGAATGAATATCAGCTTGAATTAATGGTCTTTATAGACACTCATATTACAGACACCGGTAAATTTGCTGATATTATACTTCCTGAAGCCGGATTCCTCGAAAGAATGGGAGTAAGCGATGTTTACACCATGAGCCCTGAAATAGCTATCAGGGACCAGGTTATAAAACCTCTTTATGAATCAAAGACGCCCTTTGAAATTATGATAGCTATTTCTGATGCTTTGATAAAAAATGGCGATCAGGATATCAAAGCAGATGATTTCAGTCATAAATATAAGAACGAAGAAGATTTCATAAATGAGGTCCTTTCTGAAACTCCGGGGATCCACAATATAGGAGACCCTCTCCCATATCCTGACCTTCCAGAAGGATGTCTGATGATCGGAACACCTGATAATCCAACAGCGGTCTGGGGAAAGAAGATAATAAAACATGGAGAACTCCTCACTGTTGACTGGCTCAGAAAAAATAACGGCGTTGCGATCTGGCCGGCAAGCTATCACAGATACAAAAGATCGGATGGTTCGCCATCCGGTATATATCCCAAGACCGGTTCAAAGAAGTTTGAATTTAAATTCAGTTACCTTGAGGACATCAATAATAAGTTCGGTACGGATTTCCCGGTCACATTCTACTGGAATGATTGCAAGTGGAATCCAAAAAACTCATTATTCAAAGAATTAAGCAGAGAATATCCCTTCCAGTTGATCAGCGGAAGGGTCCACTATGCGATGACCATGACTGCAATATGTCCTCATCTTGCTGAAACAGAGACTGAATGCATGAAATACCTTAATAACGATTTCACTCACGATGAAAATCATTTTGCTGCAGGAACAGTTTCAATACCGGTCTTTGCAATTAATAAAGCAGACGGCGGGCGTTTAAATATAAAAACAGGCGATATCGTAATCCTCGAAACACCTTTCAAAAAGCGGGTAAAAGGAAAGGCATTCCTGACAGAAGAGGTCATGCCGGGAGTCATTAAAACCGCCTTCGGCCCCGGAGGACAAAAGGCCTCGGGACTGGGCTTTCAGAACAATCTCTCCGAATACACTCCGAACATCAACCAATGCTTTGACCCTGAAAACATTTCTCCCTTCACCGGCATGCCGGGATTTGGGGATATAATGGTGAAGGTCCTGAAAGGGTCCTCTTAACAAAAGATTCCTTTTTCAACTAATTTTATGCTTTCGCAATTCCGTCTTCTTTATCTTCCCGGTCGCTGTCTTTGGGAATTCATCTATAAATATTATCTTCCTGGGGTTCTTGAACTTCGCGATTCGCCCTTTCAGATAATTCCGTATTTCTGTTTCACCGATAACCGCATCATCCTTTTTCCTGATATAAAGTATCGGCGTCTCTGAACCCCTGCCGTCCGGAATGCCGACCATTGCGCATTCTTCGACCGAAGGGTGCTTTAAGATAAAATCCTCGACTTCCCGGGGGTAGACATTCATCCCGTCAACAATGATAAGGTCCTTTTTCCTGTCAACTATGTATATGTATCCATCCTCATCGGTCCTTGCCAGGTCTCCGGTATAAAGCCATCCATCCTTCAATACCGCTTCAGTTTCTTCAGGTTTGTTGAAATACCCCTTCATTACATTGGGACCCTTTACGATCAGCTCGCCTGTTTGACCGGCAGGCAATTTTCTGCCGTCTTCTCCAATGACCGCAACTTCAACTCCCGGAACAGGCGGTCCAACTGATGCAGGCTTCCTAACGCCTTTCAGCGGATTAACTGCAACGACGGGAGATGCCTCAGTAAGCCCGTAACCCTCGATCAGGGGGATATTGAAACGTTTTTCAAAGGCATGGATCGTATCTTCCGGCAAAGCTGCTGCGCCTGAGATACAGGCCCTGATGTTTATCAGTAATTTGAACAGGCATCTCACAACAAAGGGCATCCTCTTTTTAGAAAGAACATTATATACAGTTGGGACCGCAACAAATAAGGTTATCCTGTCCCTGAAAATACTGTTTATCACCTTTGAGAACGGCTTTACAGATCTCAGCAACACAATTCGTGCGCCTGCATATATTGGAAGGATCACACATACTGTAAAGCTGAAGGAATGGAACATTGGGAGAAAGAGCAATATCCTGTCTTTACCTGAAACATTCATGACCTTCATGCTGGCCTCAGCATTGGATAAAAGATTGCGGTGGGTAAGCATTGCGCCTTTGGGAAAACCCGTGGTTCCTGATGTATACAACAATACAGCAACTTCATCATCGTTTAATCCTCTCTCACCCCCCTTCAACAAAGGGGGGATGTGTGGGATTTTTGGTATCTCACTGAAATCTACAGCTTTTAATGAGGGGATTATCTTCCTTATCTTTTCTGCGTGGGATGAAAACGCATTATTGTAGATAAGATATTTACAGTTGCTGTCATTAAGTATGTAGGAGATTTCATCCGGAGTGAGGAAGTTGTTTATAGGGACAGATATACCGCCTGCCCTGAGAATCGCAAAATATGAAACTATATATTCAGGGCAATTGTCCATCAGGACCGCAATTTTGTCGCTATATTCAACTCCAAGAGACTTAAGGCCGCCGGCGATATTAGTGACAAGATCATCTATTGCGGAGTAAGTAAACTTTTTATTTTCAAAAGTTATACAGACCTTATCAGGGATGCTTTTTGCCTTTTCTGATAATAACGTGCTCAGTGTCATGATGGTTTATGCGCAATTTTATAATCCTGAATACATAATATCATAGAGCTTATTATTCATGGTGAATTCCATTCCGATGGTTGCAGACATGGAAGGCTGTGGAAGAATTTCTACCCGCCTACCGGCAGGCAGGTACGACACCTCTAAAGAGTAGTCAGTAGACAGCAATCAGTAGTCGGGGGAAGAAAAACAGCATAATTGCCCTGAAGAAAAAATGTAATAATCCTATTGTCGATTATAGAAATTCTGGAACAGGCTTCCATGTCTTCTGAATAATATCTCTGTCCAAAAGTCCCCTGGAACAAAAAGTAATGAAGATTTTGTATACTATGAAGAATTAAAAATGCCTGTGTATTCATCGAACCTTTTTAAATGGATTTAAATCTCTACCTAAAAGAAAAAAGGAAGTCGGTCGACGATTTCCTCAAGAAATATACCGCTTCCAGAAAAAAGCAGAAAGATTGCCCGGAACAATTGAGCGAGGCCATGGGCTATTCTCTGATGGCAGGCGGCAAACGGGTAAGGCCCATCCTGGCGCTTGCCAGTTATGCGGCCGCGGGAGGAAGATCGGACAATATCCTTCCTGTTGCTGCGGCAATTGAGCTTATACATACCTATTCACTCATACATGACGACCTCCCGGCAATGGACAATGATGATTTCAGAAGAAACAAACCGACAGCGCATAAAGTTTTTGGAGAAGCAACCGCGATCCTTGCAGGTGATGCATTATTGACAGACGCCTTTAATATTATTTCCGGAGCCAAAGCAGATCCCGGGAAATTGATCCGCGTGATCCATGAACTCTCCAGGGCCTCAGGGCCTGAAGGCATGGTTGGAGGGCAAACAGCAGATATCATGCTCGAATCCAAAAAAGCAAAAAAGAAAGATATCATATATATTCATACACATAAAACAGGAGCGCTTATACGGGCTTCCGTCCGTATAGGGGCAATTATGGCTGATTCCCCTGTGGATAAACTTTCATCCCTGACAAAATATGCGGAAAAAACAGGGCTTGCATTTCAGATTATAGATGATATCCTTGATATAACAGGGACCAAAGAGGAACTCGGAAAGCCAACAGGTTCGGATGATGCAAAAGGTAAAAACACATATCCCTCAACATTCGGCCTTAAAGAATCGGAGAAAATAGCTGAACAACTTATAAAAGACTCTTTGAAGTCATTAAAGGCTTTCGATAAGAAGGCAGACCCATTGAGGGAAATAGCAAAATATATTTTATTGAGAAGGAATTAACTGCAACAATGCTGATAGAAAAAATTAAAGACCCGGCTGACATCAAGAAACTCTCAATAACTGAATTGAACGATCTCGCTGATGAGCTGAGAGAGATAATTATTGAGACAGTTGCAACCAACGGCGGCCACCTTGCCTCCAACCTCGGCGCTGTGGACATTACTATTGCTCTTCATTATGTCTTTAACTCACCTGAAGACAAAATGGTCTGGGATGTCGGGCATCAGTCCTATACGCACAAACTGCTTACCGGCCGCTTTAATGCTTTCTCTACCATAAGGCAATATGGCGGCATTTCAGGCTTTCCAAAAATGACTGAAAGTCCTCATGACGCATTCGGCACAGGTCACAGTTCTACGTCAATATCCGCCGCACTCGGCATTCTCGAGGCAAGGGACATTATTAAATCCCAGGTCCCGAATCTCAAAAACCGGATTCCCAATAAGGTAATAGCTATAATTGGTGACGGGGCCATGACAGCAGGACTTGCATTTGAGGGTTTAAATCATGCAGGACATTTAAAGAAAGACCTCATTGTTATACTGAATGACAACGAGATGTCGATATCCCCGAACGTAGGGGCCCTTTCCGCATACCTCCGCAGGATAATGATGGGTGACCTGTATACTAAACTCAAAAAAGAGACAAAATCGTTCCTGGAGAAAATTCCTGCTTTCGGCGAACCCGTACTTAAAATAGCTCAAAGGGCTGAAGATACTGTTAAAGGACTATTTGTCCCCGGTCTCTTATTTGAAGAACTCGGTTTTGAATATGTAGGCCCTGTCGACGGCCATAAGATCGATTCACTTATAGAGACTTTGAAAACATTCAAGGAGTTCCCCGGTCCTGTCCTGATCCATGCCATTACAAAAAAAGGAAAAGGATATGAGCCCGCAGAGAAAAACCCGGGGCTCTTTCATGGAGTTGGGCCATTTGATATAGAAACAGGCGAGCAGCTTTCATCAGGGAAAATATCTTACAGCGAGATCTTTGGCAACTGCCTTACAAAACTCGCAAAAGAAGACAATCGTATTGTTGCTATTACTGCCGCAATGACCGAAGGGACCGGTCTTGGTGAATTTGTAAATAATTTCCCGAAGAGATTTTATGACGTGGGCATTGCCGAGCCTCATGCAGTTACCTTTGCAGCAGGGCTTGCAACTCAGGGACTTAAGCCTGTTGTAGCAATATATTCAACCTTCCTGCAAAGGGCCTATGATGAGATAATTCATGATGTATGCCTGCAGAATTTACCTGTAATTTTTGCAATTGACAGAAGCGGTATCGTTGGTGACGACGGACCTACTCACAATGGAACATTTGACCTGTCTTATTTAAGACATATCCCTAATCTGACCGTCATGGCCCCAAAAGACGGATATGAACTGACAATGCATGCTAAAAACTGCTGTGTCCCTTAATGCTCCCAGCGCGATAAGATATCCAAGAGGCGCTGTTACAAATCCTGATGAACATGAAGAACTTACGACTATCCCGATCGGAAAAGCCGAGTCTCTAAGAACAGGTGAAGATATTTTGATTATGGCAATAGGCAGTACAGTTATACCGGCTTTAAACGCTTCTCAACTGCTTGCAGATGCCGGCATTAATGCCTGTGTAGTTAATGCGCGCTTTGTAAAGCCGTTGGATACCGATCTGATCTCCAGCCTTGCCAGGAATATAAAGTATATCCTGACGGTTGAAGAGAATGCGGTCTCAGGCGGTTTCGGAAGCGCTGTGCTCGAATATCTTTCCCAATCAGGCATTGAAGGATTGAAAATAAAATTACTTGGTATCCCTGATACTTTTATCGAACAGGGCCCGCAGAACCTGTTAAGAAAGAAACTCGGTCTGGATGCTGAAGGCATTGCTCGAGAGGCGATGGCTTTAATAAAAAGTTCCGCAGACTTTACGCATTTCCGTAGATAGATAGAATTAGTTTCAAAAGATCTCTTGGTTGAATTGGTTTGATTGGTTGAATTAGTTAATAAATTAGAACCAATAAAACTAATTCAACCAATAGAACTAATTCAACATTCTGAGTAATCTTTGGATATAATTTCTCATGTCTTCTCTAAATAAAATCCGTCTCGACAAACTGTTATTCGATAAAAATCTTGTTGAAAGCAGGGAAAAGGCAAAGGCCCTGATACTTGGAGGCAATGTTCTGGTGAACGGAATTATTGTTGATAAGGCAGGCACGCTTGTGAAGCCTGATGATGTTTTAACATTATCAGCCAAAATGCCCTATGTAAGCCGCGGCGGGGTCAAGCTTGAACATGCGATAAAGACATTTAATATAGACGTTAAAGATAAAACAGTAATGGATGTGGGCGCTTCAACAGGCGGATTCACTGACTGCCTTTTACAGCATGGGGCAAAAAAGATTTATGCAATAGATGTAGGTTACGGGCAATTCAGCTGGAAATTGCGTGGTGATGACAGGGTTGTATTATTCGAAAAAACAAACATACGATATCTCGACAGAGATTTAGTGCCCGACAAAATTGATACCGCGACAATTGATGTATCTTTTATCTCTCTTCTGAAAGTCATACCAAAAGTCCTGGAATTTTTAACGCAGCAGGGAGAAATAGTAGCCCTCATAAAACCTCAGTTTGAAGTCGGCAGAAAAGATGTCGGCAAAGGCGGGGTTGTCAGGGACGAAAGCAAACAGATAGAGGTCGTTGAAAAGATCAAAAGTGAATCGATAAAAATGGGGCTTGAAGTTAAAGGAGTAACTGCTTCCCCGATCAAAGGGCCCAAAGGGAATGTGGAATACTTAATGTATGCAATCAGATCTCCCCTATAAAAAAATTCTCTTTCTTCTCCCTCTCAACTGTGGTCTCCCCTCCATGACCTGAAAGAATAACTGTATCTTCAGGCAAGTTTATCAACCGTCTGAAAGATTCTTTAAGCTTTGCCATGTCTCCGCCATAGAAATCGGTCCGCCCCACAGAACCCTGAAAGATGGTATCTCCTGTAAAGATAACTCCTTGCGCCGTAAAGACATATTCCTCCGGGGCTGTGTCCCGGCGTATGCAGGACTTTAAATGTCAGGTCCCCTGCCTTCACATCATCGCCCTCTTTAATAAAACCATCCGGCTCCGGCAGGTCATCAACCTCATAACCCCAGAAGGCAGCCTGATCTCTTGACTCCTTTATACAGTTCCTTATCACCTTCGTGTAATAACACCTTTGCGCCGGTTGATCTTTTTATGTCCCCCGCTGCTCCGACGTGATCAAAGTGGGCATGCGTCAGTATCACGGCGCTGATCTGAAAGTTATTATCTTTTATAACTTCAAGTATTCTGTCCGGCTCATCCCCGGGGTCAATGACTATTGCCTGCTTTGTCTTCTCATCACCAACAATATAACAATTCTCCTGAAGCGGCCCGACTGCAAGTTTTTTGATAATCATCCTACCTCCGGTTTAATATTCCAAATCCATTTTTATTCTACCGTTAGAGCCAATACTTATCAATTTCGTGTAATGGATAGAATAAAGATGCATAATCTTTTCAGGATTGCCCCGCATTGCAACTACATCTGCAATGTAAATTGTGTGATCTCCGGTTTCCGTCTGATTCACAATTTTACATTCAAAGGAAACAGTTACACCATCAATAGTCGGTGTTTTTATCGTCTTTGACGGAATCGCCTTGAATCCGGTGTCTTTAAATTTGTCTATCTCTTTTCCGCTTTTTGTACCGCAGATCCACGCATCCTTTTCCTGTCCCTCTGAGGGGAAGCACAGGACAAACTCTTTGTGATGCTCAAGACACTCATGCGTATATCTTGGATGACCGATTGAAACAGCAATCATCAAGGGCGACCATGATGTAAACATCCACCACGAAAGCCCCATGATGTTGGGTCTTTCCCGTTTGTCCAATGTAACAGCAAGCACATAAGGAAATGGTGACGCTAATTCAAAAGCTTCCTGTCTGCCAAGTTCTTTCATTTAACCCTCCTTTTTATTAATTAACAATTATTCATTGTTCATTAATAATTGTTTTACCTCTTCCAGATCCGGTATCCCTGCCCTCCCGCCTAATTTCCGGCATTTAAGCGCTGCAAAAGCGGACGCAAAACGCACTACATCTTTTATGTCCCATCTCTGCAAAAGTCCATAAATATATCCTCCGTGAAACACATCGCCGGCTCCTGTAGTATCAACAACTTCAACTTTAAAAGCAGGTGTATAAAAAAGCTCGTCCCCGGCGGCTGTTATGCAGCCTCTTTCGCCAAGAGTGATCGTTACTGCTTTGGGACCGAATGACTTCATGTCAATTACTGCTTTTTCGGGATCAAACAGTTTATCTTCCCTGAACAATTCCTTTGCAAATTCTTCGGAACTGACCACGTAATCGCATAAGCGCGCAAGCTCGATCATTCCCTCGCGCACCCTTCCGGCATCAAGCATAACAGGAATATTTTTTTCTTTTGCTTTACGTACAGCATAAATTGACGCCTCAGCCATCAAACCATCAACAAGCAGAAAATCCGCATTGTCAAGAAAATCATCAGGCAGTTCATGGGGATTCAAAGGCCCGGATGAAGGCCTTTTCCAGAAAATTGTCCGTCTTCCACTCTCTTTCTCAACCGCGATAAATGCAACCTGTGAATTTGATCGCGGCCTTATCACAAGTCCATTGATATTTATATTTTCTGACCGGAGAGATTCTGATATTTTCTGACCGGCTTCATCATCACCTATTATGCCGTAGAAATGGCACGTAATCCCCAGCCTTGAAAGACTTACAAGCGCAGTAGCAACAGGGCCGCCGCCGGAAATGGTCCAGTCTATGACCTCTTTTTTTGTATCAAGCGCCGGGAATGAGTCTATAGCAAACAAGTGATCAAGTGCACACTGGCCTATTCCCGCAACTTTCATGTCTATAATCATAAAAATGTCTACCGAAGAATGCAAGTAGCGTCAGTCATGAAATGCTGTAGATTATTCAGTCATGTTTATATATAATATTTGCTGTTTGGGGACAGGGCTGAGAAAGAACTTGGAAACTCATCCTATTCAAGTTTAAAAGATCTGCATTGACAGGGCTATGTTGTGCCTTTCTATTTGCAGGAAATCTTTTAATTGTAAAAAAAGATAGTTGCCTGATCAGAGACCTGCCCCAATACAAATAATTATAAAGAAAGGGGGTAAGTGTCAGTTCATCCCGTTTGAAGACCTTCGTACTTCAGACCGGGCAAACACAAACATTTCGATCAACTAACAATTAAGGGGGACAATGATGAAAAGAAAGATAGCAATTAAAATTTTAGCTGTAACAATAGTGGCACTCGCAATAAGCTTCCTGACAGGAAGCATATCATTTGCAGAAAAGAAAGATAATACGGCCCCGATCAATATTAATCAGGCAACGCTAAAGGAATTAATCTCTCTGCCGGGTATCGGTAAAAAGAGAGCAAACGATATTATCGCATACAGGGAAAAGAACGGTAAATTTACCAATATTGAAGATCTTAAAAAAGTAGACGGCGTTGGAAAAGATACCCTTGAGAAAATTAAAGACCATATTGTTCTGGAATAGTGTTAAAAGGACTGTGGTTGACAGTTCGAGAGTTTAAAATCAGAAGGGGCAGAACTGTGTGTCTGCCCCTTCCCTCTAAAATTATTTTTTCCTCAACGCCTCTTCGACTGTCTTGATAGCGCAGAATTCACCGCACATGCTGCATACGTGCGACTCTGTCGGAGGCACTTCAGCCCGCCACTGTCTTACTTTATCCGGATTCAATGACAGCGCTATCTGGCCGTTCCAGTCCAGCGCCTTTCTCCTCTTTGCCATTTCTATATCGAGATCAATAGCGCCTTTAACGCCTTTTGCAATATCAGCGGCATGGGCCGCTATTTTTGATGCAATGACCCCTTCTTTTACGTCCTCTATATTCGGAAGCCTTATGTGTTCGGATGGCGTTACATAGCAAAGGAAATCGGCGCCGGCAGCGCCGGCAATAGCCCCGCCAATCGCTGCAGAAATATGGTCATAGCCCATTGCTATATCTGTAACAAGAGGTCCGAGCACATAAAAAGGGGCCCCTTTGCAGATCTCTTTCTGCATTTTTATATTAAGCTCGACCTGATTAAGCGGCACATGACCGGGGCCTTCAATAATAACCTGAACTCCCGCTTTGACCGCCATGTCCTGCAATCCACCGAGGGTCAAAAGTTCATCTATCTGTGTCCTGTCCGTTGCATCGGCAATACAGCCGGGACGGGCAGCGTCGCCGAGACTCAGTGTGAGGTCATACTTTCTCGCTATTTCAAGAAGCCTGTCATAATTTTCATAAAGGGGATTTTCCCTGTCATTGTAGATCATCCATTCAACGAGAAATGCTCCCCCGCGGCTTACAATATCAAGTATCCTTCCGTCTTCCCTCAGCGTCTGAATAGTCTTTCTGGTAAGCCCGCAGTGGACCGTGACGAAATCAACGCCCTGTTCAGCATGCTCTTCAATGATCGTAAAGAGATCATCAGCGCTCATCTTTGAAATAGAGCCTCGCTCTTCAGCAGCCTTTGCAACAGCCTCGTAGATGGGAACTGTTCCAACAGCAATGGGCGATTTTCTGAGAAGCAGTTTTCTGATGTCCCTTATCGGCCCGCCCGTTGAAAGGTCCATCACAGCGTCAGCGCCGTATTTCACCAGTACATCAAGCTTTTCCATTTCATCGTCGAGAGAGATCTTGTCTCTTGAGGTCCCGATGTTGGCGTTTATCTTTGTCTTTAATCCCCTCCCGATACCGAGAGGCTTTATGTCATGGAATGCATTCCTCGATATAACTGAAAATCCCGCTGCAATGTCCTGTGAAAGCTTCTCAGGTTCAACGCCCTCATCAAGCGCAACCTGTTTTACTTCATCAGTGATAATCCCTTTTCTTGCAAGCTCGATTCTGTGTATGCTGCAACTTTTTGTTCATGTTTTTCTCCTCTTTGTCATTCCGGACTTGATCCGGAATCCAGTAGGGGCAATTCATGAATTGCCCCTACATTTAATTTCCCTTTGTTAAATAAATTATTTCCTTCGCCTTTTCTTCTATGTCCCCCGCTCCAAAAATCCCGGATATCATCGCAACTCCGTAAGCCCCGGCCTTGATTACTGTTTTGACCCTGTGACTTTTTATCCCGCCAAGCGCAAACACCGGGATCTTTATCTTACTGCTGACTTCCTCTAATTTGTCTAATCCAAGCGGCTTACCGTATTTCAATTTCGACGGCGTTCTGTAAATCGGCCCGAGAGTTATAAAATCAGCGCCTGCTTTCTCGGCTTCCTTTGCCTCCTTTAAAGAATGTGTCGAGACGCCAATCAGAAGTTTATTCTTAACAACCTTTCTCACGGCGCCGGCAGGTATACTGTTCTGTGTAAGATGAACTCCGTCTGCTCCTGCAGCAAGGGCAACATCAATCCTGTCGTTGATAAAGAGTTTTGCATTATATTTTCGGGTCATCTCTCTCATTTTATATGCAAGCTTTAACAGCTGCCGTGTATCCAGGTCTTTTTCTCTTAACTGTATAGCTTTCACCCCGCCTTTCAGGGCCTGCCTGACAGCAGCGATCAGCGAATAGCGATCAGCAGTCAGCTTTCTGTCGGTAATTAAATAAAGTCTAAAATCTATCATCTGCTCTTTCTGTAGGGGCAATTCATGAATTGCCCTTTTGGGCGAGGCACCGCCTCGCCCCTACTTACCCTTAATCCATAATCCTGTTTTTACAGCATTCCCTCAATAGGGCTGCTCGCTGTTGCATAGAGTTTTCTCGGCATTCTTCCCGCCCTGTATGCAAGGCGTCCGGCCATGACGCCATATTTCATCGCCTCTGCCATAGCGATCGGGTCTTTAGCTCCGGCTATCGCTGTATTAAGAAGTACAGCATCGCACCCAAGTTCCATTGCTATCGCAACATCGGATGCAGTGCCTACACCGGCGTCAACTATAATAGGCACTTTAGCCTGTTCGAGTATTATCTTTATGTTGTATGGATTTCGTATGCCAAGTCCTGAGCCGATAGGCGCGGCAAGCGGCATAACAGCAGCAGCCCCTGCATCCACAAGTCTCAAGGCCATAACAGGATCATCATTCACATAAGGAAGAACTATGAAGCCCTCTTTTGCCAGTATTTCTGTTGCCTTCAATGTTGCGCATACATCCGGGAATAAAGTCTTCTCATCGCCGATGACCTCAAGCTTTATAAGGTCTGAAACTCCCGCCTCTCTCGCAAGACGCGCATATCTCAACGCATCTTCGATCGTATAGCAGCCTGCTGTATTTGGCAGGATCTTGTATTTCTTCGGATCAATATAATCAAAGAGGTTCTCTGATTTCCTGTCAAAAATATTCACCCTCCGTACAGCGACAGTGACAACATCAGCGCCTGATGCCTCAATGGCTTTTCTGGTTTCCTCGAAGTCTTTATATTTCCCTGTCCCTACCCACAGGCGGGATTTGAATTCAATACCTTTAATAATTAATTTATCGTTCATAGATTCTCCCCTCTCAATTTTAAATTTGAAATTTCAAATTTGAAATTTATTATTATCCTCCTCCAACAAAATTCACAACCTCAACTGAATCGCCGTCTTTAAGAACGTGGTCCTGAAAATTACACTTCTTTACGATCTGCAGATTCACCTCGACAGCAACCCTCGCCGGCTCGATCTTCAAGGTCTCAAGAAGACCGGAGATAGTTATACCGTCCTGCATTTCTGTTTCTGTTCCGTTTAAGTTTAAGTTTCATATGTTCTTCATGTCATTCCGGCTTGTCCGGAATCTTGTAGGGGCAATTCATGAATTGCCCCTACATTTTTTCTGGATTCCCTCTTTTGCGGGAATGACACCCAATGCCTTTACATTTATATATGCAATATCTCTTTTGCCCTTGCTCTATCAACTTTAATTTCTCTGCAAGGCCGTTCGTGCTTTTTTTAATTTCCTTATCCAGCATCTTTATTAACTGCTCTTTCACATCACCTGAAGCGCAGTCTTCAATATATTCTTTCAGGCTTAAGAGCGCATTCTCGTTACAAAAAACTTTAATGGCTTCGGTTTCAGCAAGATGCCTGAACTTTTCACCTGTTCTTCCTTCCCTGTAACAGGCGGTGCACAGACTCGGCATATGACCAAGGCTTATAATTTTCCCTATGATCTCATCGAGGCCCCTTTTATCGCCTGTCTCAAATTGCTCTGTATCGCCGTCTTCCACATAGCCCCATGGACTGGTCTTTGAACCGGCCGAGATCTGTGATGCCCCGACAGATAATAGTTCATCCCTTAATTCAGCCGTCTCTCTCGTTGAGACCACAACTCCGGTATAAGGCAGGGCAAGCCTGTAAATCGCAACTATCTTTTTCAGATCATCATCCGAAACCTTATATTGTAAATTATGGACCATTGAACCCTGGGCAGGCTGAAGCCGTGGAACAGAAAGCGTATGCGGGCCGAACCCGTATTTATTCATAAGTCTTTTGCAATGCGCGATCAATGCCCCTGTTTCCCATCGCCAGTCATAAAGTCCGAGGAGCACGCCCATCCCCACATCCTCAAACCCGGCCTCAACGGCCCTGTCCATAACTCCAAGCCTCCATGCATAATCCGCCTTTGCCCCTTTTGGATGCATGGACCTGTATGTGGGAATATGATACGTTTCCTGAAAGCACTGGTACACGCCGATGCCTGATCCTTTGAGCCTGCGAAAATCCTCAACACTCATAGGCGCAGTGTTAGCATGCAAAATACGTATATCCGTTCTGCTGTATATTGCATCAACAACTTTTTCAATATGATCAATGCCTGCCAGTTTTGGATGTTCACCCGCCACAAGCAATAACCTTTTGTATCCCCTGCCGGCAAGCAGTGAAGCTTCCTGAACAGCTTCATCAACTGTCAGTGTCTTCCTTCTCGCATCACTGTTGCCTGTCCTGAAACCGCAATAGAGGCAGTCGTTCGTGCATTCATTGGATAGATAGAGCGGTGCAAACAATACTATCCTCTTGCCGTAAACTTTTTCTTTCACCCGGCGCGCAGTATCAAAGACCTCAAGCCAGAGACCTCTGTCTTCCAATGCCAGAAGCGCTGACACCTCTGTCAGGTCCAGCACCTGCATCTCCAGAGACTTGGCAAGGATGTCCCTGATGCGTGACTGGGTCTGTGTTTGTATTTTTCATAATAAATACCTTTCCATGTCCTATGTAAGGGCGAGTTTGAAACCCCCCCTACAAAAAACAAAAAACCGCATTCCCCATGGAAACATCTTTAAGGGAATACGGCTAACGTACTGTCTTTCCCTTTCCTTCGCTGGTATTAGCCAGTTCAGGTTCAGAGGGTCTTCCCGATGCTCCGGAAACTCTCAGGCTCTGAAGCCTCCCCTAGGGTATTTAAAGTATACTGCTATCAAAGAAAGGGTGTCAAGCTCGTGAAAGCGCGGAAGTGCCACAGAGCAAAAGTCAGCGGGAAGCGATGAAGTAAATTGTAGGGAGTATCGCGACATGCCCTTTTAGGCTTTCCGCACTTCCTAACTTCCTTGCTTCCTCGCTTACTTACTTGTTTTCACACAATTCAGCATTCCACCCGCAAGGACTATCTTCCTCTGTCTTTCGCTGAGGCCGTGCTCTGCCTTATAGTTCGTCCCTGTGTTCACATTCCTGAACGTGACTTCTGATGATTCTCTGACGTCTTTTGCAAGGGATGAAAATTCCAGTTCAGCATCCTGGGCAATTGAATCATACACATCTGGTGGTACTGTCAGGGGGAGGATGCCGAAGTTTATCAGGTTGTCTTTATGAATACGTGCAAATGACTTGGCAAGCACAATTTTAATCCCGAGATACATCGGTGCAAGGGCTGCATGCTCCCTGCTTGATCCCTGACCGTAATTATTTCCTCCGAGGATTATGCCGCCGCCTGATGACTTCGCCCTCGATGGAAATGTCGGATCCACCTTTGAAAAGACAAATTCAGATATTGCAGGTATATTCGACCTTAACGGAAGTATCTTCGCGCCTGCCGGCATTATATCATCGGTGGTTATATTGTCTCCTGTCTTTAGAATCACCTTGGCCTTCAACGATTCCTCAAGCGCTCCCCTTACAGGCAAGGGTTTAATATTCGGGCCTCTCTCAACTGTTACCTTTTCAGGTTTCTTCGCCGGCGGAATGATCATCGAGTCGTCTATGGCAAATCTTTCAGGAAGCGCAACCTTGAGCGGTCCCTTTATAAAATCACGCGGGTCTGTTATCTTTCCTGTAATGGCTGACACCGCCGCAGTCAAAGGACTGCACAGGTAAACCTGGTCATTGGCGGTGCCGCTTCTTCCGGGGAAATTCCTGTTGAAGGTCCTGAGAGATACAACGCCTGTTGCCGGGGCCTGTCCCATTCCTATACAAGGGCCGCAGGAGGACTCAAGCACTCTCGCACCTGCGGAGACAATGTCCGACAATGCCCCATTCTCTGTTATCATGCGAAGCGCCTGCCGTGAGCCGGGGCTTACAGCAAGGTTCACATCAGGATGGACCTTGTGCTTTTTAAGTATCTTTGCCGCAAGCATAAGGTCCGCATAAGAAGAATTAACACAGCTTCCGATGCACACCTGCCTTACAGGCGTGCCTTTCAGGTCCTTTACCCGCTTCACATTATCAGGACTTGAAGGGGTAGCGATCATAGGTTCAAGCTTATCAAGTTCGATGATCACCTCTTCGTCATATGCCGCATCGGCATCGGGTAAAAGTTCTGACCAGTCTGCTCCGCGCTTCTGCGCCTTGAGAAATGCCTTTGTCTGTTCATCCGAAGGGAATATTGAAGACGTTGCCCCAAGCTCCGCTCCCATGTTCGTTATTGTCGCCCTTTCCGGTACTGTGAGATTTTTTATACCGGCGCCACTGTATTCAACTATCTTCCCGACGCCGCCTTTTACGGTCAGGCGTCTGAGGACTTCGAGGATTATGTCCTTTGCAGTTACACCTTTTTTAAGCTTCCCTTTCAGGACAACGCAGACTATCTTCGGCATGACCAAATAGAAAGGCTCTCCGGCCATCGCAAGGGCCACATTCAACCCTCCTGCGCCGATAGCGAGCATGCCCACTGCTCCTGCATTCGGAGTATGGCTGTCAGACCCTAAAAGAGTCTGTCCCGGTTTTGCGAACCTCTCAAGATGCACCTGATGACAGATGCCGTTTCCGGGCTTGGAGAAATATATGCCGTATTTGGCAGCAATTGTCTGCAGAAACCTGTGGTCATCCGCATTCTCAAACCCTGTCTGAAGCGTATTATGGTCCACATAGCTCACAGAGAGTTTTGTCTTTACCTTCGGGATACCCATTGCCTCAAACTCAAGATACGCCATAGTGCCTGTTGCATCCTGAGTCAAAGTCTGATCAATAGATATTGCTATTTCCTCACCGGGTTTCATATTCCCGGATACAAGATGTGATGAAATTAATTTCTGCGCTACGTTCATTGAATGGTCTCCTTCATTTACCTGAATAATAATTTATTATACTTGATTTGCCTTAACGTCATTCCAGCTTGTCCGGTAACCCCCTTTCATCCCCCTTAAATTAAGGGGGAAAGAGGGGGTTAAACAAGAATTAATTTACGATTGCGGCGGTAATTTAGTCAAGGAGCGGGGCCATTCCCCCCCTTGACCGTGTCATAAAAATTGACTCCGGCAACGATGTGGGTTATTATAGCTATAAAGAACCACATTATTGGGAGGATATTATGAGAACAATTCAAATGACCTTGGATGATGACCTGGTAGCGGCCGTTGATATGGTTGTTAAAAAACTAAAAACATCGCGTTCTGCTTTTACACGGAAAGCATTGAAGGATGCTGTCAAGCAGGTGAATATCAACGCACTTGAAAAAAAGCATAAAAAAGGATATGAACGTTATCCAGTCGGCAAAACGGAATTTAGCGTTTGGGAATCAGAGCAGGAGTGGGGAGATTAATGAAGCGCGGCGAGGTGAGATGGTATAAGTTTAAAACCCCTGACAAAAAGCGGCCGGTAGTTATTTTGACAAGAAGTTCCATACTGGATTATTTGGGTGAGGTTACAGTTGCACCGATAACTTCAACAATCAGAGACATACCGAGCGAAGTGCTTTTGTCGAAACGGGACGGCATGCATAATGATTGCGCTATTAACTGTGACCACTTACAGACAGTTTCAAAGGATAAAATCGGACCGTTGATTACAGCATTATCTAAAGAGAAGCTATTTGAAATACGAAACGCTGTCTGTTTTGCTTTAAATCTTTGATTGAAGATGAGCTAATCTTCTTTTACCTTAAAAAATATTTAATATTTCTGATTTGTCTTATCGTCATTCCGGCTTGTCCGGAATCTCAGCTTGTCCAGAATTTCCTTGACCGTGTCATAACTTTTCAGCATAATAAACCAGTGGAATGGAAAGGGGGTTTATGGTTGATGACAGAATCGCAAGTGCTATACAGAAAATCCCCTCAAGGAACTATACGAATTATCCCATATTAATAACGGATTATATACATAATATCTGTTAGGCTTAAAGATAAGGCTATATGAAGAACAATAAAATACACTATAAGACATCCAAGGACATTCTTCATTTTCACGGTATCTTTGTTTTAATCTTCTATTGGATTTTTCAATTTACTGGCTATTTTCTTTACACTCGACTATGGAGCAAACTCTCAAAAGTAAATTTATTTCAAGCTAGGGATAAGGCATACAATAAAGCTACCGCATGGTGGCAAGACATTGGAGTTGTTATTCACTTGATCATTACGTGCTTGGTAGTTGCCAGGGGTTTTAATTGGCTTCTACCATCGATTTTCGTATTATCTTTTGCCTTATATTTTTTACTCGATATCTTGTGTTACCACATACGTGTACTGTGGTTCGACGATCTTGGGATAGGTTATAACGAAAATGAAAGGATGGTTTGGAGCCACCGCCGTATATTGTTTCAAGCGATTGTTAATTTTGCTGAGACGATTTTAATATTTGCAGTGATTTATCGAGCATATATCAATGGATGTTTCTCACAAATTTTACAGAAATCTTTTTCCATTGCTACTACACTTAATAAAGGCGATTTTTCTGCGCCTATCTGGATAGTGAATTGTCAGATTCTTATTTCAATATTTTTTTTAGTAGTGGTAATCAGTGAAATTTCATCGATAGGATATTCGCGTCCGGAGATAGGAAAAAGTTTTGAGAAATGAACGAACGGGGGAATAGGTAACACTTTTTACCTATACTTTAAGCAAGGAGGTGCCTACAGTACGGGGCTACGTCCGGCATGAAAAAGTTCCCTGCCTGCAGGCAATAAATTTGACAAAATACTGTATCAGTTTTATTACATATTCAATTAATGCAATAGCCACTAAAAACATTTACAATTTATGTAAATGCTTTTCATAACTAAATTAAGATTTGTTCCTTCCGACGGAGTTACTTTCTTTTACCACAAAATCAAGTAACCAAAGAAAGGTGGCCCCAATACCGAGTTCTTAACGGCTGTAGACTCAATAAAAAGGGAAGTAATTAAACTCCCTTCGGTCAGACACTAATTACTTCTTTATCCTTTTTATTAAGTCTACAGCCTAAACTCGCTAAAGGGGAGGCATCAAATCCCCCTGCCCCTTTTTCTTAAGGGGGGAATTCAGAACAATACATTAATGTGTTTTTATTTTTTTTAATCCCCCATTGATTGTTTTAGGGATGGTTCAGGACTGAACGCGTTAAAAATTCAAAAGTGTCTGAGCGAAGCGAGTTTTTTGAATTTAGCGGGCAGGCCTGAAACAGCCCGTTTAGAAACAATCGTTGGGCGCATTTTGTTTGGTTACTTTATTTTCGGGCGTTCAAAATAAAGTAACCGGGGTTTGGGGCAGAGCCCCATTATTAATTAATATAAAAAGTCACAAATTGTGTTTACAACAACTGTAAATGTAAAGTAGGGGCGCCCCTACGAGAGAACACAAAAAGGGCACGTCGCGACGTGCCCCTACTATCATCCCCTTCGCCTTCTGCATGATCTGCTGTTCGCTCCTGTAAGACAACATTTCAATCGCTTCATCTAATCGGGAACCATCTAACCTCGTCCACTTCATGATCATGATCTTTTTACGATTGCAGCGGCAATTAAGTCAAGGAGCGGTCCGGTTAAGTTCTGGTGACGTTTCTTGTTTTGTCGATTTTTTGTATACTTTATAACTGTCGGGATGTTTTTAGTGTCCATTTATATATATTAGATATATGTAATGAACCATCAAATGGAAGGAGAACAGATGGTAAAGCATAATATAAGCCTTTTTTCTGATCAGGACATATACCTCTTTAAAGAAGGCAACCATTTCAAGCTGTATGAAAAACTCGGCTCTCATCCCATGACCGTTGACGGGATTGAAGGGACCTATTTCGCTGTCTGGGCGCCGAATGCAGAACAGGTTTCCGTAACCGGTGATTTTAACGGATGGAGACAAGGGATCTCACAAGCTCATGCCAAGGTGGGACGCATCCGGCATCTGGGAAGGTTTTATTCCGGGGATCGGGAAAGGGGAAATATACAAATTCCATATAGTTTCCAGATACAATGACTACAGCGTGGATAAAGGCGATCCTTATGCACTCCATTGGGAAATGCCTCCAGGACCGGCTCTATTGTGTGGGAACTGGATTATGCATGGAATGATACGTGAATGGATGGCGAACAGGCATAAATATAATTCATTGAAGGCGCCTTACGCCATATATGAAGTCCATCTCGGCTCCTGGAGACGCGTTCCTGAGGAAGGCGACAGATTCCTGAACTACCGGGAAATAGCCCATTACCTGGCAGATTATGTGAAGGACATGGGATTTACGCATGTTGAGCTCCTGCCGATCATGGAGCACCCTTTTTACGGCTCCTGGGGATATCAGACCACAGGATATTTTGCGCCGACAAGCAGGTATGGGACCCCGCAGGACCTCATGTACATGGTCGACCATCTCCATCAGAACGGCATCGGGGTCATCATAGACTGGGTACCCTCACATTTCCCCTCTGATGAACACGGCCTCGCATATTTTGACGGCTCGTATCTCTATGAGCATGAGGACCCGAAAAAGGGATACCACCCTGAATGGAACAGCTATATATTCAACTACGGCAGGAACGAAGTGAGAAATTTTCTTATCAGCAGCGCCCTTTTCTGGCTGGACAAATATCACATTGACGGTATAAGAGTTGATGCAGTGGCTTCCATGCTGTATCTGGACTATGCAAGACAAAGCGGCGAATGGATACCGAATATTTACGGCGGGAAAGAAGACCTTGACGCAATAAGCTTTCTGAAAAGACTGAATGAAGCCGTCTACAGCACATATCCTGATGTTCAGACAATGGCTGAAGAGTCAACAGCCTGGCCCATGGTCTCCAAACCGACACACGTCGGCGGACTGGGTTTTGGCATGAAATGGAACATGGGCTGGATGCATGATACCTTGAAGTATATTTCAACAGACCCTATCTTCAGGAAATATCATCACGACCAGCTTACTTTCAGTATATGGTATGCGTTTTCAGAGAACTTCCTGCTCCCCATCTCTCACGACGAGGTCGTTCACGGCAAGGGAGCGCTTATCGGAAAAATGCCTGGAGATGAGTGGCAACGGTCTGCAAACCTGAGGCTTTTATTCGGATATATGTACAGCCACCCCGGCAAAAAACTCCTTTTTATGGGTGGTGAGTTGAGCCAGTGGAAAGAGTGGAACCATGATGAGAGCCTGGAATGGCACAGCCTGAATTATCCTTTTCAGAGGGGGATAAACAGATGGGTCAGGGACTTAAACCACCTTTACAGAAACGAACCCGCATTATACGAACTTGATTTTTCAAATGACGGATTTGAATGGATAGATTTTCACGATTGGGAGCAAAGCATTGTTGCTTTTATCAGGAAGGGGAAATCTACCGGTGAAATAATTCTGATCGTCTGTAACTACACAGGAGTTCCGAGATACAGTTACAGGGTAGGCGTACCTCACGGAGGTTACTGGAGAGAGATCCTGAACAGTGATGCAGAAATATACGGAGGAAGCGGTTGCGGCAATGCCGGCGGCGTTGAAGCCGTTTCTGTACCCGTGCAGGAAAGGGCTTTTTCCCTTTCGCTTACTCTGCCTCCGCTTGGAGCATTGTTTTTTAAGAGTTAAGCGTTAATAATCAGGAGCCGTTAATACTAAATATGGACAAATACATTTGCATACATGGACATTTTTATCAGCCCCCGAGAGAGAACCCCTGGCTGGAAGAGATAGAATTTCAGGACAGCGCATACCCCTATCATGACTGGAACGAGCGGATAACCGCAGAGTGTTATGCCCCGAATGCAGCTTCACGTATCCTTGACAAGGATGGAAAAATCATTGACATTGTGAACATCTACACAAAGATCAGCTTCGATTTCGGCCCTACCCTTCTGTCATGGCTCGAAAGGCACAAACCCGATGTGTACGAGTCAATAATTGAGGCCGACAGGCTCAGCATGAAAAGGTTCTCAGGACACGGCTCAGCCATCGCGCATGCATACAATCACATGATATTACCCCTTGCAAACAGAAAGGACAAATATACACAGATAATATGGGGAATAAAAGATTTTGAAAAAAGGTTCGGGAGATCTCCCGAGGGTATGTGGCTTCCGGAAGCTGCAGTGGATAAAGAGACCCTTGAGGTGCTTGTGAGTCTCGGGATAAAATTTACCATACTCGCACCGAGGCAGGCGCAAAGGGTCCGCAAAAGAACGGAAACCGGCAACTGGCAGGATGCAAGGGGAGAAAATATCGACCCGACAATGGCATATCTGTGCGAACTGCCTTCAGGCAGGTCCATAAATCTTTTTTTCTATGACGGCCCGATCTCGCAGGAGATCTCTTTCGGCGGTTTGTTGAACAACGGGGAAGGCTTTGCAAAAAAACTGCTTTCCGCATTCAACGATCACAGGAACAGGCCGCAGATCGTCCATATCTCAACTGACGGAGAAACTTTCGGACACCATCACAGGTTCGGAGACATGGCGCTTTCCTATGCCCTGCATTATATCGAAACCAACAAGCTTGCGATCATTACAAATTACGGTGAATATCTCGAAAAACACCCTCCGACGCATGTAGCTGACATTTTTGATAATTCCTCCTGGAGTTGTGTGCATGGCGTGGAAAGATGGAGAAGCAACTGCGGATGCCATTCTGGAATGAATCCGGCATGGAACCAGTCCTGGAGAAAACCTTTAAGGGAAGCGATGGACTGGCTGAGGGACAAGCTTATCCTGGTCTACGGGACCGAGGGGGCCAAATACTTTCATAACCCATGGGACGCCAGAAACGACTACATTGAAGTTATTCTGGACAGGTCCCGTGAGAATATAGAAAAATTCCTTTCAGAGCATTCTGTCAGAAAACTTTCAGAAGTAGAAAAGATGACAGCGCTTAAACTCCTCGAGGCGCAAAGGAACACCATGCTGATGTATACAAGCTGCGGCTGGTTTTTTGATGAGGTTTCAGGGATAGAGACTGTTCAGATCATGCAATACGCATCCAAGGCCCTTCAGTATATGGAAGAGCTTCAGAAGATATCTCTCGAAGAGGAATACTTAAAATATCTCGAGAAGGCCCCGAGCAATGTATTTAAAAATGCCCTGGAACCTTATGAAATGTTTGTAAAAAATGCTAAAAGCAACCTGCACCGTGTCGGGGCCCATTTTTGTATATCTTCGATATTTGAAAAATATCCTGAAAACACAAAAATCTACTGCTACAGTACAAAAACTGAAATGTACGTCAGGAGAGAAGCAGGAAAGTTCAAACTTGCTACAGGAAAGCTGAATATCACTTCCGACATAACATGGGACGAGAAAACTATCAGTTTCACCGTACTGCATCTTGGAGACCACAATATCAATGCCGGAGTAAAAGATTTTCAGGGGAGTGACGATTTTGCACTCATGCAAAAAGAAATGACAGCCGCCTTTGAAAAGGGCGATATTCCCGAAGTGATAAGGCTTATGGACAAACATTTTAACGGCAATATCTTTTCTTTATGGCATCTGTTCAGGGATGAGCAGAGAAAAGTACTTGATATGGTGCTTAAATTTACCTATGAAAGCATCGAATCCTCATATCGTCAGATATATGAGAACAATTCCACTATAATGCATTTCTATCAAAATCTGCAGCACAGGGTACCAAGGCCTTTTCTTTCGGCCGCTGAATACATAATTAATACGGACATAAAAAGGATCTTTGAAAAAGAGGACCTGGATATAGAAAAACTAAAAAAACTGATAGATGAGATCAAAAGATGGTCCATTAAAATAGACTCTGTTACTATTGGATTTATTGCAAGTTCATGGGTCAACTCCATAATGCAGAGACTGAGCGAAAACCAGGAAGACATAAGGCTGTTCGAAAAGATCGACACAATACTTGAACTCTTGAAACTTTTTGTCTCTCCCGTTAAATCTCTGGAGCGCCCAGAATATCTACTTTTCTATCAGTAAGGGCATTTTCTCCAGGATGAAAGAAGCCGCTAAAAAAGGTGACACGTCCGCTCAAACCTGGGTGGAAGGTTTTTCTAAGTTAGGGTATTATTTGTGTGTAAAGGTTTAACAATATAAGTAGGGGCGAACCGGCGGGTCGCCCCTGCAATGCGGGGAAACACGTGGAAAAACGAAGCAGCGGAATTCTTCATCATATTACCTCACTCCCTTCTATTTACGGTATAGGAGACTTTGGATCTGAAGCATATAAATTTGCTGATTTTCTTGCCGAAACCCATCAAAGTTTCTGGCAGATACTGCCTTTAAATTTGACCTGCACTGCATATGGCAATTCACCGTACAGCAGTTTTTCAGCCTTTGCAGGAAGTCATCTTATGATAAGTCCGGAGCGAATGATTAAAGAGGGTTTTTTATCGGAAACCGATTTACCGTCATCTCCGGAATTCCCTAAAGAAAAAGTCGATTATACTGCGGTTACAGAATATAAAGAAAAAATCTTTTCTACTGCTTTCAAAAAAAACAAAAGCGATCTTCCGGGCCATCAGGATTTTCAGAAATTCTGCAGCGAAAATGCGCACTGGCTTGATGACTACAGCCTCTTTATGTCCTTTAAAAAACACTTTAAAGGAGCTGAATGGGGCCATTGGCCTGAAGAGTTAAGAGACAGAAAAGAAAACGCCGTAAAAGATATATCAAAAACCCTGAAGGACACTATACTGCAGGAGAAATTTCTGCAATACATATTTTTCAATCAATGGTATGCACTTAAAACGTATTGCGACAGCATCAACATTAAGATATTCGGTGATATTCCCATATATGTAAATTACGACAGCGCCGATGTATGGTCCCATCCTGACATATTCAGTTTAAACAGTGAAAAAAGGCCCCTATTTGTTTCGGGAGTTCCGCCTGATTATTTCAGCGCTACCGGCCAGTTATGGGGGCATCCGGTTTATAAATG
Organism: Thermodesulfovibrionia bacterium; assembly: GCA_963699585.1. Classification (GTDB taxonomy): domain Bacteria; phylum Nitrospirota; class Thermodesulfovibrionia; order UBA6902; family UBA6902; genus SURF-23. The sequence goes on from CAVOUK010000002.1 coordinate 113,400, forward strand.
GGACCTTCTCAAAAAAAGCGGATATGCGTGGTGGATAAAACGCATTGAGCACAACCTTAAACTTTTTCACCTGTTCAGGCTGGACCACTTTCGGGGATTTGTCGGATACTGGGAAGTGCCGGCAGAAGAAAAAACAGCCATAAACGGCAAATGGGTCAAGGCGCCTGCAGAAGATTTCTTTAAAACTCTGCTGAAGCATTTTCCACAGATGTCGGTAATTGCCGAAGACCTCGGGATCATTACCCCTGACGTAAAAGAGATCATGAAAAAATTTGGATTCCCGGGCATGAAGGTGCTTCTGTTCGCTTTCAATGGAGACCCCCGCACAAATCCCTATGCCCCGCACAACCATATTCAAAACTGTGTCGTTTATACGGGGACCCATGATAATAACACTATTAAAGGGTGGTTCAAGAGGGAACTGGACCACGAAGGCAAAAAAAGGCTTTATGACTATCTGGGAAGAGAAGTTACAGACAAGACCGTGCACCATGAAATAATAAGGCTTGCGATGATGTCAGTTGCAAACATGGTGATCATACCTATGCAGGACCTGCTGGGACTCGGGGAAAAAGACCGGATGAATCTGCCTGCAAGCACAAGCGGTAACTGGGAGTGGAGATTAACGCCTGAGCAAATCACGCCTTCCCTTGTCAAAAGGCTGTCGGAAATGACCACGACATACGGAAGGGGATATGAATCAGGGAGTTAAAGAAAATAAAAACTGTTCAGGTTCTTTTTTCCTGTTCCTCTATTGAGATCTATCGCTGTTGAGCCTGTTCACTATAGAAGCGACTTTTTTGACCAGATTATCGACCTTGAAGGGTTTCAAAATATAGGCATCTGCCCCTAACTGTATCGCTTTTTTCAGGCTTTCCCCGTCACTGTCGGCAGACATTAATATAAGAGGGGTTTTTTTCAATTTTTCGTGGTTTCTTAACCACTCCAGCAGGGTAATTCCGTCAAGCATCGGCATTTCCTTTTCATAAATTATAAGATCATAGCTGGTACTATCCAGTCTCTGCTGGATGTTCTTCCCGTTATTTGCCATTTCAGTAACAACACCCGGGAAATGATCTTCCAGCGCATACTTGATAAATTGCCTTAAAGATGCCGTACTGTCAGCAATCAATACCCTTAGTTTATTCATAGTCAGTCTAAATTATAAATCAATTAAAGCCTGTTAATCTCATCAATAAGATTTCTCAGTCTTGCGAAGTCCTTTAAATTAAAATCCAGTACAAGTCTTGGCAGATGCGCAATTTCTGTTTCATTCTCTTCTTCAGGCAGAGGACCAGAAAGATAGATTTTGCCCCCTGGCAAAAGAATATCACAAAACTGCTTATTCAGTTCATGGACAGATGAATCGTCTATCAGGGATGAAAGACGTAAAACCGTTTTCTTGCCTACATACCGCAAACTGTGGTAACGCCTGTAAAAAAGATTTATCCTTGCGACCGCTTCATCCACAGAATCAACACATTCAAATAAATCAAAATCGGTTTTACAGATATAGTCCTGATCAAGCAGCTCTTTTTCGAGAAACTCTTTAAAACGTTTCCAGTAAGTCCCTTCCCCCGGCTCGTCAACGAGGACCAAAGGCAGCGGGTTATGTTTTCCTGTCTGCAGGAGTGTGAGTGTTTCCATCGCTTCATCCAGTGTGCCGAAGCCCCCGGGGAAAAGCGCAACCGCATCAGCTTCCTTAAGAAAAGCCACCTTCCGGTTAAAGAAATATTTGTATGTTATAAGGCGGGGATTTCCCATCACAACAGGATTTGGTTTCTGCTCAAACGGGAGTGAAATGTTCACACCGAAGGAATGCCCGGGCCCGGCCCCTTCATTGACCGCATGCATGATCCCGCCTCCGCCTCCGGTAATGACCATGTAACCTGCCCCGGCAAGTTTCTTCCCGAATTGCCGGGCTATCTTGTATATTGGTTCGTCAGGCTGCGTCCGGGCAGAACCAAAGACCGTGACCTTCCTGACGGTGCGGTACGGCCCGAATATTTTACCCGTAAACCTCATCTCCTTCATGGTAGTATTCATGAACTTCATGTCAGCCCTGTTATTGTCCTCCTGTCCGGCCTTTAAAGCAGCCAGGATCATTTCCCGCACAATATCCTGATATTTAATGCCACCGGCAACTTTGATCAATTCATCAACAGCGTCATCGACCGGGCCGTTGGTCCTTGTAAAATGGATCTCTCTCATCTCAGTAAAATCTCCTCAGAAATTTATTTTTACTTTTCTTATCGGAAAAAACAGACAATTAAATAAGAATTATATATTAACAGGTTTTAATAAGCAGTTAAAAGGAAGAAGAAACATCCCCCTTAATTATCTTTTCAAGCGCCCCTGACCAGACTTCATATCCCTTATCGCTCAGATGTACTCCATCATTAAGTAAATAGTCCCTGATCGGCCTGCCCTGATCATCAATAAAAAGTTTATGTAAATCCATAAATTCCACCCTCATCTCTTCGGCAAGGGCCTTTATCGCTTTATTCACGCTCAGGATGGATTTATTGTCTATAAAATCCACGAGGACCGGTAACAGGCTGTGAATAAACACCTTTGCTTTTGGATAAGCAGCGGACAGTTTTGAAATGATCCGCCTGTAGGAATCAAAGAAATCAAAGTCCTCCATCGCAATGTTATTTATCCCTGTCATAATAAATATAAGTTCAGGCCCAGTATATGCCTTTATTATTCCGTCAAGCCTGAAAAGCAGCCCCTCCACTGATTCTCCGGCCATTGCCAAGATTCACAGCAGTGTGACCGGGAAACCGCTTTTGCCAGTCAAAAAATTCAATCAGTGAATGTCCGAGAAAAAGAATGTTCATGCTGCTGGATCATAGAACACTACCGGCATAATATCTCACCTTTATTCATAATGTATCATAAACTTTCATTGAGCCAATTTCTACATGTAATTTTTTTTTGAAACTCTCCGCGGCAAGCCGCGGGAGATTCTACAAAGACTTTGCTAAAAAAAGCTTGGTCATTATGATCTCCTATAACTATTCTTATTGATCTGTGACTTCAATTACATCGCTTCCTGCATTTATACAGCATTATTATAAGTATGGCTGCATGTAAAAGATATCAGGATTATTTCAAAGTTAACTATAATTCATTTTTCTGCTTATCGTTTCTGTTGATAATTCTGGGATGCGGGGGCGGAGGCGGCTCAGGGAGTGAAAGTGTCGGGACCATAGGTAATAATTTATCATTTCAGCAAACATGTAAGTACCCTCCTATGGTCAACACGCTGTCTCCTTTTAATAGTCCTGCAATCCCTCAATTCCCAACAATAATTTCCTATGGGAACAAATACCATGTTGATAAAGACAGGGGTAGTAATTCAAATGATGGTTCTTCTCGAAATCCGTGGGCAACGCTCCAATACGGTGTTAATCAATTGACTGCAGGTGATACGCTTATTGTTCATGAGGCATCAACCGGATATGACGAATGGGTGTATATTGCAAATGCCGGTACGAATGATAATTGGATAACGATAAAGGGCGCTGATGGGGAAAAAGTAATATTGCAAGGCAGACTAACATTTAATAGTACTGCGGAATACATTCTATTCAAGAATATCGATATAAAAGGAGCACTTTGGGACTTAGTAGATTTTTCAACTGATTCCCATCATTTAGCTATCGATGAAGTAGAGATTAATTGCCAAAGCAGTACTGATAATTATACCGGAATATGGGTATCGGATGGTGTTAATAATGTCTGGTTCCGGAAGATGGATATTCATCATTGCGGGTATAATAAGACGAATCCGACTGATTGCAGCGGAATTTGTATGAAGCAAGATGGAATTAGCGATATAACTCTGATTAAAGTTACAGCCAAAGACAATAAAGGAGATGGGTTCGGTACAGACAGTTCATTGACAGGTACAGATAACCATTATAAAGTTCAATCAGTATTCTTTGATCGTTGCACGGCAAATAACAATACCGGAGATGGGTTTGATATCGTCGCCGAACTGGCAGTCATTAATAATTCTTTATCCTTTGATAATGGGAATGATCAGGGAGCTGGATTTAAGTTGTGGACTCAAGAGGCGTGGATGACCAATTGCCTTGCTTATAATAATGCTTATGAGGCAGTATTATACAGGCCGCTTAAAAACGATAGTGACCTCTATATTTTAAACTGCACTTTTGTGGGAGACAACCGAGGCCGTGGGTACAGTGGAGAGCTCAGGAATGCAATAGGTGATGGCACTTATGGTACAAACAAGGTATATCTCTATAATAATATATTTTATGCTATTGACACTCAAGAAGCCATTATCTTTGAGGACATATCTAAACAGACACTCGCAGGAGAGGACAATAATTACTATTTCTCTGCTACTGATGTTATTGCCTTTCGTTTAAAAGACAATTTGGTTGTTGACAGGTCTTACACTATCAGCGAGATGGGTAATGGGAAGTGGTATGCATCAGAAGGTTTTGGTGAGCATGATATGGGTAAAATATTGGATGGAGATAGCTGTCAACTTAATTAAATTCTTTTAAGCCTCTGCTCCTCAGCGGCGATATATTTTTAGAAAAAGAAGGCAATCTCTTTTGATGGCTTTTCCAAAAGTTGCAATCCTACTCTATTCCTGTCATTACCGGGCGGTATTTTACTTGACCATATTATCATGCATTTCAAAATGACTGTCTCTCCTGCAGGAGATTCAAATTTCAGATCTGATAATTCATCAGGCACAAAATTAAGTTCAGGGTCCAGCGGGTCCGTTAACACATTTGCTCCCGACCATGAAATATTTTCTATAACCCCGGGATAGCTGTTATTTCTGTAAAGAATTTCCGTCCTGTATTTGCCTGCAACTCGTTCAGAATTTCTATTTTCCATTTTCTGCTCGATCCCCTTTTCTATCCAAGTATAAATATGTAGGGCCGGAAAATACAAGAGCGCGGAAGGGCGTGAACTCGTAAGTTCAGTGCTTTTGTACTTTTCATCTTAATTCCTCTCTAGAGGGGTTAGGGGTGTGTTCCAATCTGTTGCATTGCTGCCTGATAATTAAAGCGTCAAAACGATGACAAATTTAAATGATTGTCTTAATAAAACAGATCAGGAAATTAGTAAGATAATTTTAATCACGTTAAAATAATCCTTAAAAATCAGCACGATTAACAAGTTACAATTTGCAGCTCTCCAGTATTCTTTAATCATTTCTTCATTGAAAAACCTTTGGCAAAGTATTTGCAATATCCAATTGATGTTCTTTACAGAGAATAAACCTGCGGGAACCGGCAGGAGGAAAAAAATGAGCAGTAACATACGATCGTTATTGTATGCAGTGTTTTTAGTTCCTGTTTTCCTGATTGGTGGTGTCTTTGCAGATAGAGCAGAGGCAGTGACTCCTCAGATAGCAGCAGGATACTTTCACTCCCTTGCCTTAAAGTCAGACGGAACGTTATGGGCGTGGGGATTTAATGGCTACGGCCAATTGGGAGACGGCACAACAACTAATAGTAATTCCCAAAAACAGATCGGCTCTGACAATAATTGGGTTTCAGTTGCAGCAGGATACTTTCACAACCTTGCCTTAAAATCAGACGGAACATTATGGGCGTGGGGAAGTAATTTATCCGGCCAATTGGGAGACGGCACAACAACGATCAGTAATTCCCCGAAACAAATCGGCTCTGACAATAATTGGGTTTCAATTGCAGGAGGATACTATCACACCCTTGCCTTAAAATCAGACGGAACATTATGGGCGTGGGGATATAATGGCTACGGCCAATTGGGAGACGGCACAACAAGTAACAGTAATTCACCAAAACAGATCGGCTCTGATAACAATTGGGTTTCAATTAAAGCAGGATACTTACACACCATTGCCTTAAAATCAAACGGAACGTTATGGGCGTGGGGATATAATGGCTACGGCCAATTGGGAGACGGCACAACAACTAACAGTAATTCCCCAAAACAGATCGGCTCTGACAACAAGTGGGTTTCATTTGCATGCAGGAGAGGGGCACACCCTTGCCTTAAAATCAGACGGAACGTTATGGGCATGGGGAAATAACGCTAATGGGCAATTGGGAGACGGCACAATAACTAACAGTAAATCCCCAAAACAGATCGGCTCTGACAACAAGTGGGTTTCAATTGCAGCAGGATACTATTACACCCTTGCCTTAAAATCAGACAGAACGTTATGGGCGTGGGGATATAATGGTTACGGCCAATTGGGAGACGGGACAATAACCAACAGTAATTCCCCAAAACAGATCGGCTCTGACAGGAATTGGGTTGCAATTGCAGCAGGAGACTATCACTCCCTTGCCTTAAAATCAGACGAAACGTTATGGGCATGGGGATATAACGATAACGGCCAATTGGGTGTCTGTACAACGAACAATAAAACTTCACCTGTTCAGATACAGTGCGATCTATTGGCCGATCTCATCATACAGAGCATTACCACAGATCCAGTAAATCCAGGAGTCGGACAGACTGTAACTGTAACAGTGACAGTGAAAAATCAGGGCACTCTTGCATCAGGGCAGTTTAATGTAGATTTTTATAAGGACCTGCCTACAGGTGTAACTCCAAATCCTCCTGGTGACAGTGAAGACTTCTGGTGCACATTTGCCAGTCTGCCTGCAGGGACAACAGATTCCTCCTGCACCAAAAGTGTAACTTATGCTGATGCAGACACGTATAACATGTGGGCTTTTGCGGATGCTGCAAAAAATGTTTCTGAATTCATTGAGATCAATAACGTCTATGGTCCTCAGGCTATCACTGTATGTGATCTTAATTCTTATTACTACGATGCAGACGCTGACGGTTATGGTGATCCTGACAGTCCAAAACAGGCATGTTATCAGCCTTTGGGCTATGTAACAAATTCTGTGGATTGTGATGACACTGATCCGACCATCAACCCCTACGCTGTTGAGATGTGCGACAATAAGGACAACGACTGTGACGGTCAGACTGATGAAGATATTGCCTCAATACCGACCACCTGCGGAGTTGGTGAATGTACAAGAACAGGGAACAATATCTGTACAAACGGATCATGGATCAATTCTTGTACCCCCGGAGAACCGGTAGAAGAAGTCTGTGACAACAAAGACAACAATTGCGACGGAACAATTGACAATGGGCTTACCCGTCCAACTGCCTGCGGAGCAGGAGTTTGTTCAGCAACAGGCACGGAAACATGCTCTGCCGGCACATGGGGCAATGATACATGCATTGTAAAACTGCCTGTTGACGAAATATGTAACAACATAGATGATGATTGCGATGGCATAATTGACAATGGCCTTACCCGTCCAACTGCCTGCGGAGCAGGAGTTTGTTCAGCAACAGGCACGGAGACATGCTCTGCCGGCACATGGGGCAATGATACATGCACAGCAAAACTGCCTGTTGACGAAATATGTAACAACATAGACGATGATTGCGATGGCATAATTGACAATGGGCTTACCCGTCCAACTGCCTGCGAAGCAGGCGCCTGTTCAGCAACAGGCACGGAGACATGCTCTGCCGGTTTATGGGGCAATGATACATGCATTGTAAAACTGCCTGTTGACGAAATATGTAACAACATTGACGATGATTGCGATGGCATAATTGACAATGGCCTTACCCGTCCAACTGCCTGCGGAGCAGGTTCCTGTTCAGCAACAGGCACGGAGACATGCTCTGCCGGTTTATGGGGCAATGATACATGCACAGTAAAACTGCCTGTTGACGATACATGCAACAATATAGATGATGATTGCGATGGTCAGGTCGATGAGGACTATATCCCGATACCTATCAGTTGCGGACAAGGTGTATGTGCCGCAGACGGGCTGTTGATCTGTCAGGACGGACAAGAAAGCAGCACATGTATTAACAAACTGCCAACAGAAAATATTGAAACTACATGTAATGATAATGCAGACAACGATTGTGACGGTTTTACAGACGGAAACGACCCAAACTGTTCCATTACATCCGACTTAGCGGTCAGTTCCGTAAGCAAACCTCCCGTAAAAAAGAGACGAGGGAAGAGTTTTAACGTTAAAGCCGGGATAAACAATAAAGGAATTGGAGCAGCGGATAAAGAATTTACAATAGGGTATTATCTTTCAAAGAATAAGGATACGCTTATAAACAAAGATGCTGATATTTTACTGACTGATGATATTATTGTGTCATTGTTGCCTGCAGGAGCAGGTTCAAAAGGAAAAACAAAGGTCAATATCCCTATGGATACGCCTAAAGGCAAGTACTATGTAAAGGTCTGTGCAGACAACAGGAATGATATAGCAGAAACAAATGAAGATAATAATTGCAGAACATCAGCTAACAAAATAAAAGTTAAATAATTGAGACAGAAACCGATCCTCTCAAAGCTTCAAGCTGGGCGCCTGCGCTGTATGAGAAATTGATATGAATTTTATCATCCTTCTCCACCTTGATCGGTGCAGGTAATGGAACAATAAGATGCTGGTTGCTCCAGTCAACGGTGTTTTTTTCAGTAACAAGTACAAGAATAATATTTTTGGTTATGAAACGAAGTGCGTTCAGTAATCCCGAAGCATTAATAGTGATGATCCCATCCCATGAGAACTGCTCCGGGAAATTTTCACTGTACTGGATTATTTGATAAACAAACGGATCGCCGAGCCCTAAGGTTTTATTTTGTTCACCATACGGATCTTGAAAGAAGATTGTCGGGGCATAGTAGCCGAAGAAGTCAAAGGACTGCTGCACAGGCTGGGCTGCCAAAATTGCGGCTTCCGGCACAAACAGGGGCAGTGATGTATTGAATCTTTCCATATAGCGCTTTTTGAAGGATGAAATGACCTGTATCTGTTTCTCCCGAAGCAAACCTACATGAAGCATCTCACAGATAAGGACATCCACCGGTTCCGGGGGGAGATACTCATAGGCATCGGCTTCTATTACCTCTATGTTTTCAGTACCCGGATTGAGGGCCAGGATCCTTTTGGCCTCTCTTGATAATTCAGGATTCTTTTCCACACACCAAACCTTGGACGCATGTCTTGAGGCAAAGAATGACAGGACCCCTGTTCCGCCTCCAAGTTCCAGAACGCGCGCTCCGGGCTGGACAGCTCTTTCAATTGCAATTTTGAATGCAGTCATCTTGTTAGAGTCATTCAGCATATTATAGTGATAATGGAGAGGAATAAACTGGCCGAGGTATTGACTGTCTTCTGTCATAAGATATAAATATGATACGCCACGATAACGTGAAAGCGCAACCTTAAAACAGCAACAGATTCAAGCTTGCCAGCTTGCCAGCTTGCACGCTTTCCAGCTTTCAAGTTTGCACGCTCCTGTCCCGGCGACAAAGGCTATGATTCAGGATCAAAAAGAGGTATAATATAAGTAGAAGACTGTGCGATAGCCTGGGATAAATTGAACTAAGAACCGGGTAGATCGGTTAGTGAGCGGTAGGCGACGGTGGAAAAACACCTTATCACTCACATAAAAGTTCCAGGGTTCAACCCTGCCAGGACATCGCAATTTTTAATAGAGCCATCTTAAGACAAGGCGCCACGCTGTTTTACGTGACATAAGGTGGATGCAGCTGTAACAAAGTCATCCAAGGAAGCTGTCTTAAAGATGACTCTATTTTTTATGACTCCCCTCTTTCAACGCAATTCCGGGTAAGATCATAGGCACTTCTTTTTGATATTCCCTGTATATATCACCTAATTCTCTCAGGAGACGCCTGTCCTCCCTGAATGTGCCGATGATCACGTAAATGGCAAGGATAAGAGATCCGAGAAATTGTGGCAATGGAGCGTGTGTCATTGATGCCGTAAAATAAACAAAAGCTCCGAGATACATTGGATGACGCACTATGCCGTAAAACCCGTGCTTGTGAATCACTTGTCCCTTTTCTTTCTTTTGAGTTTGCCTGGTCCCGAAAAACTCCCATATATCAAAAGAGACAAACGATCCTGCTATTACTATTACGCTGAAAACCATTGCGGTATATTTGAATATCATGAGATAGGGGGAGAGAGGGATAACAATCGGACCTGGTATTGTGCGCTGCCAGTAGAAAAGGGGCAGGAATGTTATGAGAGAGAACAGATTATAGGATATCCGGTAATAAGCGGATTTTCCCCCTAAGTGATTTTTAAACCATGTAGTTGTTCTGGTTGTTATGAGGTAACTGTGCAAAAAGCACCAGAGTGATCCAGAGAGTGCACAAGAGGAAATATTTCATTAATGCGTACATCCGGCCTCGGGCAACGCGTTGTTTTACATCCCGGGAAAACCGGGACCGCCCATGCCGGGCATGCTCATCTTTTTATATCCAGCGGGTATTTCAAACATGGAGTCGGGCACATCGCCCAATTTAATATTCTTCCATGTAACGGTGGTTTTTCTGTCTTCGTCCTGCCATTTTACAGGGAAATTATTGAGGTCTGCAGCTTCCCACATAAGACCGGAGCTTTCTTTTTTCCCTTTTCTGGTCATTATTACATGATATTTTTTTGAGGGATGGCCGTCGACAGTTTCATCGGCAAGGAATTTTTTCTCGGTCTTGACATCCGGATCGTTAAGTTTGGATGTTATGTCCTCCTTCTGTGAATTTAGAGGCATTTCCATGTACATCTTTTCATCGGGCATAAGCATCCACATCACCTTCTTGTCGGCCCTGATAATGTTTATGACCTTCTGTCCTTGCTCGCTGGCCTCCATCCTCTGTTTTGTTCCCTTCACGTACATGCGGGATTTACTGGGTCATACCGGAAGATTCTGACACGATATCCGCTGAATATACACTGAAGTCTGCCGCCATGACACCGGCTGCCGAGAAGATAACAAGCAGAACGGCGTAAAGAGATCCTGAAAATTGTTTTAACATAATATTTCCTCCTTTTTAAATTCAGTTGCTTTTAACTGGATTATATTAACAATTTATTTTGTCAAAAGAAACTCCCGATTTCCCCGGCACACAGGGGGATGAAGTGCGAAAGCATGAAAGTGGGGAAACGCATATATAAGCGACGCAGTTGTTATGCTGTTTTTCGTAAAAGGCACCGAACGGCATTACCCAATCGACCTATTCCAATGTCTATGGTTTCTTCATCAACACACGAAAAATTCAGTCGAAATGTCCTTGTCCCTGTTTTATTAATATAGAACGGGTCACCCGGCACAAATATTACCTTGTCTTTTATTGCCAGATCAAACAGGTCAAGCGATGTTGCGTTCACCGGTAATTCAGCCCATAGAAACATCCCGCCCTCAGGTCTGGTATAACTTACGCCTGGCGGAAAATGTTTTTTTATGCTGCTCAACATTGCCTGGCATTGTCTCCCATATACTTCCCTGACCGTATTTATGTGTTTCTCAATATCATTGTCCTTTAAATACTGATAAATAATGCTCTGAGTGAAATGACTTGTTTAGATGGCCTTCTGAATTGCTATATTGGAAAATGTCGCGTCCATGTGTATGAAATACCTTATTTGTCGCCTTCTCAAGCTCCTCTGCAGGAAAATATTCTCTGTTCGGCAGCCCGCCTGCAAAAGAGATTATTGATTCGTCTGCAGCAACCTTCAATATCTCTCTGATAAATGATCTCGGCACATCACTGATCCTGTCTGAAAAAATATTGCCCATTTTTACACCTCTCTTAGCTATAATTTATCATTTAAATATACTTTTATCTCTCGCATCATTTGCCCCCATCATCAGCCTTCTGCCCCAAAATTACCAGCGCCACGCTGGTCAATATGATAAGCATCGCAGTTATCCCTATCCATGTAATCCGCTCTCCGGCAAACAATACGCCCAATATGACCGCGAGAACAGGATTAACGTAAGCGTAGCTTGTAGCAAGCGCGGGACGCACCTTGCCCAGCAGATAATTATAAGCGCTGAACCCGATCAATGACCCGAATACGGCAAGATACAGAATCGCGCCGACGGATTCCCACGTGGGGGTGCCGCCTATATTTTCACCCGCAAGCAGGCTCACGATCAATAACAGCGCCCCGCCGTTAATCATTAATACCGCGCCTGACATCAGGCCTACGGGAAGCGACAGCTGCCGGCTCCATGCAGAACCGAACGACCATGATATGGCGGAAAGCAATAATATAGCCACCCCAATGGGATTGGCCCTCATATTGTTTTCATAATTTAAGACCGCAATCCCGGCAAGGCCTACAGCCAGTCCTATCACTTCAAGGCGCGTAGGACGGCGTTTCCATATCCCTGCAAACATTACTGTCCAGAGCGGCGTTGTAGCAATAATCAGCGACGCAATCCCTGACTCGATCCACTGTTCTGCGACCGCTACGCCTCCGCCCCCTCCTAAAAACATTAATCCACCGATGAGGAGGGAGTTGAACCATTGTCTGCGGTCCGGCATGACAGCGCCGCGCACCCTTAAAAACAAAAAGAGTCCTATACCCACCGAAAGAAAACGTATACCCATCATAAAGAACGGCGGGAAATCTTTCAGCGCAATGCGTATCGCCAGATATGTCGAACCCCATGAGATGTAGACGGCAAGGAGGGCGATTATTACCCTTGCCTGAACATCTCCTTTAATTGCTTTTGTCACCATATTCGATCACTCAAGTTAAAATATTTATCATTGTGCGTCAAGGGCGGGGCTTTGACAGTATCGTATTTGTCTGCATCCCATCTCATGAAGCACCTCCCAAAATAAAAAAGGCCACGGATCTTCTTCCGTGGCCTTTGAAGTTTCCCTGTTATCCGGCTAACAGCTAATAGAACACCTCCCCGGCCACGGCATTAATATGCCATGCGGCTTTAAGGACCCTCTTAGCTATTAACGGATTTGAATAAAACATGTTTCAGTATAGAAAAAAATATTCCCCATGTCAAGAATATTTTCAGTAAACATTCATTCTATCTGCCTATTTTTCTGTTTAGCATTACGTGCAAGCAGGGCAGCATTTTTCTTCCTTTACATCGCCAAAGAGATTTCCTGCGATCTGTTTTGTTTTTTTATAAGCGCCCATCTTTACACTTTCCGCTACCTGAATTGCAGCCTGCATTTCTTCTTTGGTCAACCCGGCTTCGATCGCTCTTTTCTTATGGTATTCCATACAAGGCCGGCAATTTACAGCATAGGCTGCGCCCAATGCTATCATCTCCTCGATTTTCCTGTTCATGGTATGCATCCACCTCCTTTCTAAACTGTATCTGTTAATAGCTCGTTTGGAGAACAGAGAGAAACAGATGTAATGACCACCTGTTTCTCTCTTTGTTCATACCGGATCAGCAGCAGCCTTTGTCGTCAGTCTTCTTCTGTTTATCGCAAAAAGACTTTAGCATCTGCATGCAGTTGCCATCTTTAATGTTCGCACCGGTGATCTCAATGCGATAGCCATTCTCGATCTCGGTAGTCTTGATCTGGCAGCAGTCCTTTTCCATATGTCCTCACCTCCTTTCATTATATTACTGTTCTACAACAATAGAACAGTAATGGCAAAAAAAAGATCTACTTAAGAAAATTATTTATGGAATCGAGCACCTCCTCATTTACTCTGCAACGGAAGGTCTGACCTTCACGCTCACATACAATAAGTCCGGCATTCTGCAGTTCTTTGAAATGATGAGATATTGTGGAGCGTGAAAGCTTCATGCAATCACATATCCTGGTAAAGGCCTTTTCCACGCCTCCAAGTCCGCAGCAGGATTCCCCTTTTAAGCGAAATTCCGATCCGACCTTAGACCCTTCGGGCGCGCAGCAGTTCTTATAGATCATTATAAATATCTTCAACCGCTGCTCATTTGAAAGTGCTTTGAAGATTTTTGTATAGTTCGACAGTTTCATGATAATAGAATAATATAATTTAAATTCCATTGTCAAGTATTTTTTGTATTATTTTGATACTTTCTTTTTAAGCTCATAATTGGACATTTCCACTTTTCTCTCCTTTTGAGCAGAAATGGGTCAATCGCTCCCCTGCCTCGCTGAAATCTCCCGGACACAGTCGATATCATAATCTCAACGCAGCGCGTCATAAAGGGAACTAAGCGATCTTCCCCGCTTCCGGGCGCTTGCCAGCTTGCACGCTTCCCCGCTTCCGAGCTACTATATTGCATGGTCCTCAACTACATCTGGATCGGTTTTTTTGTGATCGCCTTTATTGTCGGGATGGCAAAGCTGCTCATGTTCGGCGACATGGACGTATTCCCGCAGATGATGAACGCCACATTCGAGTATGCCAGATCAGGATTTGAGATCTCTCTGGGATTGACAGGCGTCCTGACCCTCTGGATGGGTTTGATGAAGATAGGAGAAGAAGGCGGGGTCGTCAGGATCTTTTCCAGGGCCATCTGGCCGTTCTTTCACCGTCTATTCCCTGAGCTTGAAAAAGACCATCCTGCCGTAGGCTCCATCATCATGAACATCTCCGCCAACATGCTGGGACTTGATAACGCTGCCACGCCTCTCGGTTTAAGGGCGATGAAGGAGATGCAGGCCACAAACAAACACAGGGACAGGGCATCGGACCCCATGATAATGTTTACCGTGCTGAACACCTCCGGACTCACACTTATCCCCGTTACTATTATGGTGTACCGGTTCCAGCTCGGGGCCGCGGACCCCTCGGATATTTTTATTCCCATATTACTGGCGACCTCATTTTCAACAATGGCAGGCCTCATCAGCGTGGCCCTGTATCAGAGGATCAATCTACTGGACAGGGTGGTCCTGGTATATCTCGGAGGTTTCACATTACTTGTCGGCGCATCGATGTTCCTTCTTTCCAGGATGAGCAGGGAAGAGATAGCGGCTGTTTCCTCAGTTGCGGCCAACCTGCTGCTTTTCTCCATCATCGTCGGTTTTATACTGCTCGCTTCATTCAGGCGGGTCAACGTTTACGAATCATTTATCGAAGGGGCAAAAGACGGCTTTCATATTGCTGTCAGAATCATCCCCTATCTGATCGCCATCCTGGTTGCCGTGGGCGTTTTCAGGACATCGGGGGCAATGGACATGTTCACAGATCTAGTCCGTAATATTCTGGTATCGCTCAACATAAATGCCGACTTTACGGCCGCCCTGCCGACTGCGTTCATGAAACCCCTCAGCGGAAGCGGCGCCAGGGGAATGATGGTGGATGCAATGAAAACATACGGAGCCGACTCCTTCGCCGGAAGGGTCGCGTCAATAATGCAGGGTTCCTCCGATACCACGTTTTACATCATCGCCGTTTATTTCGGTTCTGTCGGGATAAAAAATACTCGCTACGCAGTCATATGCGGACTTATCGCTGATCTTGCAGGCATACTGGCATCTATATTCATCGCCTATCTGTTCTTTCATTGATCATTGCATATTACTAACTTCCGATCTTCCCTGCTTCAGATCTTACGATCTTATGCACTTCCGCGCTTCCAGGCTTGCGAGCTTCTTCGTCATGGTTTGGGATATTTAGTGGTGAGGAAGTTTAATGCAAGAATCAAGATGACCCTATTGCCCTTAACTTGTTGCAGAGGAATTCCTGGGTGATCGTATATGCGAAAAACCGAGACTCTTGACACCTTTTCGAGACTATGGTAAAAAGTAAACAGGAGTAATTGAAATGAGAACGCTCAGGCTATCATTGGGTGTGGCAGTAGTAATGATGATCCTTTTTACCGGAGTCGTGGCATCCGCCCGGGGTGGCGGTCATCGCGGCGGCCATGGCGGTTCACACTTTGGCATTGTAATTGGCGGTCCGTATTGGGATGCGTCCTGGTATTTTCCATATTACTATCCATTTACAATCCATTTTATATCCATATTATTATCCATATGCACCGGCGGCTACTGCGCCGTCAGTTACTGAAGAATATATCGAGCGGCCCCGGAACGAGCAGTCAGACGAATCATCCGAGCCGTCGGGTGTCTGGTATTACTGCCCCAAGTCAAGGGCCTATTATCCTTACGTAAAAGAATGTCCGGGGGGCTGGCAGAAGGTGCCGGCTCAACCACCCTCGGAACCAGAGAGGTGATGTTATGCGTAGATTACTGATGTTCATAACTCTCGCCGTGGCCGTATCGCTCGTATCGTGTGCGACGATGCCAACCGGACCCAGTGTTATGGTCCTGCCCGGCGATAACAAGAATTTCGAAGAGTTCCGAAACGATGATGCGGTATGCCGCCAGTATGCCTTAGGGCAGATAGGCGGAGTTTCGGGTCAGCAGGCCGCACAGAATTCTGCAGTGACCAGCGCTGTGGTAGGCACAGCCGTGGGCGCTGTGGCAGGTGCGGCTATCGGCAGCGCCTCGGGCAATATGGGCTCCGGTGCGGCGATAGGGGGTGGGACCGGACTACTTTTCGGCAGCGCCGCAGGCAGCAATTATGCCTCGGGCTCTTACTATGATACCCAGCGGCGTTACGACAGTGCCTATATGCAGTGCATGTACGCGAAGGGTAACCAGATCCCCGGCTACCGGCGGACTACTACCCGCACGTCTGTCTCAGCGCCGGCCCGAAAGCCGTACTATCCTCCGCCACCGGCCGACTATCCGCCTCCGCCACAAACTGACGGAGACGACTAATAACTGCGAAGCCAATAAGGGCCTCAACCACTTCCACGCCGGCAAGCTTGCAGGCTTTCAAGCTTGCCAGCGCAGTTCTGCTGCCCCTGCTGTTCTCAGCCTCACTGCGCGCAGGATCTGTCACAACCTATTCCAACCCTGTCCTCATTGAGACGTACGCGATCAAAAGACCAAATCCCGCTCCCTATTTCGGCACACTCGGCATAGGCGATCCGGCAGTCATTCATCACCTGGGCAAATACTATCTGTACCCGACCGGTGACAACCACAGCTACGATGTTTATATATCAAACGACCTGGTCCGCTGGACCAAGGGGCCGAAGGTCTTTAAAAGCAGCGAACGCGGCGTCTGGGCCCCTGATGTCTTCTTTAGTAAAGATGACGGAATGTTTTACCTCTACTACACGGTCAACGGCAGGATCGGCGTTGCCGGGTCGGACCGTCCGGACGGGGTGTTCAGCGACCGCGGGGCACTGATCAGCAATGCAATAGATGCACATCTGTTTCAGGATGACGACGGTTCATACTTTCTCTACTACGCCCGGTACCCCGAGTTCGCGATATTTGTGCAGCCCATGGCATCGCCTGTACAGAAGAAAGGCGCGCCTGTTCATCTTATCTCTCCAACAGAAGAATGGGAAATGAAAGACATGCCGGTGACCGAGGCACCGTGGATGATCAGGCATCAGGGCGTCTATTACCTCCTCTACTCCGGGGGCAGTGCGGATTCTGAACATTACGCTATCGGGTACGCAACAGCACCGCATCCCCTCGGACCCTTTACCAAATACCGTGACAATCCGATCATCCGCAAGGGAGACGGCATCTTCGGGCCCGGACATGCAAGTGTCATCAGTGACCAGGCAGGGAAGTTATGGATGGTCTATCACCAGCAGAAGGACAGAACAAGGGGATGGAACAGGATTATCTGCATCGACCCTCTCTGGTTCGACGCGGAGGGGGTCCTCCACGGAAAGGCCTCCCGGTCAATCCCCCTGCCCGCGCCTGTGACAGGCAGGTTGAATTATTAGCTCTTAAGAGCGCAAGAACATAAGCTCATTAGCTCGTAAGTTTCGCTCTTCCCACTGGAAGCTTTCCAGCTTACATGCTTGCAGGCTTCTTCGACTGTTCTTCTTTGCAGTTTATCAATCCCATGCCAAGCAGCAACAGTATTAATCCCCATACAAATGCCAGAATAGCTCTAGCATCACCCTCTGGATTTATTCCAGTTATATCAAAATGTACTGAGTACTCATAAATAAAAAATGATATCCCCACAATAATAAAAATAATTCCTAATGTTTTATTTTGACGAAGTGGTTTGTTCTTTATATATCTGATGCTCGCGTAACATGCAAAAACAACTAATAATAACTTCAGTATCGAAAGTAATATGAACGGCATCATTCACGATACGCCTACGCCATGCCCAAAACCCCATAGCGTCATAAAACCAGAAGATATAACAATCCAAAAGAGCATTAATATTGAAGGTATGATCATCAATACGCCTAATGTCCTTGATTTTAGTGAGATGTTAAGCATAAGTATATGGTTTATCTCTTAATAGTTACTTTACTTATAACAGATAAGCTGGCAAGCGTGCAAGCTGGATAGCTTTCAGGCCTGCCGGCTTTATGGACCTTCTCCCCCTCACCCCGTCGAGTCGTGCTTGACATAATCATTTTTTGGGATTATAATCCCAATTATGGACACGTGTCCGGGGAAAGCCTTCGGTTCTTCGCTCTTGCAGGTGAAGAGTGCTGTCGACAGCAGCATATTTATTGCCGGGCTTCAGGGAGGATATTGAATATGCTCTCATTAAAAATAACCTTGATTTTCTATTTCCTTGTAATTATCCTCATAGCCGATCTGAACGCCATTGTTGATCTGGTCCTGCACCCTGATATCTCATACTTTGATAAAGAGCATTTGATCATAGGAGGCATTACAGCCGGATTCATTGCCCTCATTTTTGGGTTATTGCTATTGTATACGAAACGGCTGCAAAATCTTATCACATTGCAGAAGCGCACAGAAGAAAAGCTCCGGCTTTTGTCTCTTACGGATGAACTTACAGGCATACACAACAGGCGCGGATTTATCACCCTGGCTGAACAGGAGTTAAAGAGGGCCAACAGGCTGAAAAAAAATAAGATGTTGATCCTTGCAGCAGACATGGATGGTCTCAAGAGGATCAATGATACGTTTGGTCATCATGAGGGCGACCTGGCGCTGATCATGTTTTCCTGTATCCTCAAGAAAACTTTTCGCGATTCAGATATTATCGCACGTATCGGGGGGGATGAGTTCATGGTGTTTCAGGTAGAAAATGACATTAACAATTCAAATACAATTACTGCGCGCCTGCAGAAAAATCTCGATATCCAGAATGCCAGGAACAGCAGCTACAAGTTATCTTTAAGCATCGGTACAGTGTACTATGATCCGCAAGTCCATCATTCTCTTGATGAGCTGATGACCCACGTGGATAAAATGATGTACGAGCAAAAAAGGCAACATAAAAGCCTGATCAGGGTAGTTGCAGACACGTCACCAGCGACTCATTATCTTTCACCTCTTGTTCCGGACATGGCAACACCTACAACAATAACTACCAAAGAAGGCGAATTTACAGATCATATTCACGACTGCCGAATGGGATTAAGCAAATGATAAACTGACTGATTAGAAATTTCTTTTAAGCTTCAATGTACTTTCTTCCGCGCTTACGAGCTTCCCCGCTTCCAAGCTTTCCAGCTTGCCGGCTTTCGGGCTTTCCCGATTTATTTACGAATGGATGCTTGAAAAAAAAATATATGATAAACTTACGGAAGGGGTAATCAACGTCCAATAGATATCCAGGCATTAACGGTCCGGGAGTTGAATACAAAGAACATTGTAAGATCTCCGGGATGAAGACCTACTATTAATAACAAAAAAGTAAAGGAGCATATATGAATTCGTTTAGTTCTAATGCGCGGCGTGGGAGATCACGGCCACAGCAGCGTTCAAATGTGCCGGCGCGCAGGGTTGCTTCATCTGATGAGATAAAGTTTCTTGCCGGTACGGCAGTAAACCCGCATACACGTATTATTCTTGAGAAGGGCAGTAATGATCTGTCCGTCCGAGCGCTTGATCTTATTTGTCCGATAGGTATGGGTCAGCGCGCTCTTATAGTAGCATCGCCCGGGTTGGGTAAAACGACATTTTTGAAAAATATCAGTAATGCGGTAACAAACGGGTATCCTGACATGAAGGTATATTGCCTGCTTGTTGATGAGCGTCCTGAAGAGGTGACCGATTTTACACGTAGTGTGACGGCCAGGGTATATTCATCGTCTATGGACCATAGTCATGAAAGTCATATTAAGGTCGTAGATAAGGTTATCGCAGAGGCTTTTAAGGAAGCTGCCGCAGGGCATAATGTGATGATATTGCTTGATTCACTTACGCGTCTGGCGCGGGTACATAACGCACAGCACATAGGTAGAGGGCGTACGATGTCGGGAGGAGTGGGCGCCGGTGCACTTGAAGTACCACGCCGTATCTTTGGTATTGCCCGCAATGTAGAGGGCCTGGGCTCTATAACGATCCTTGCGACGATCCTGGTCGATACAGGCAGTGCTATGGATAATGTTATATTTGAGGAGTTTAAAGGTACGGGCAATATGGAACTGGTGCTCTCAAAAGAACTGGCGGAAAAGAGGGTGTTCCCGGCAATAAATGTGTTAAAAAGCGGTACCCGGCGTGCTGAGCTTTTGTTTGAGCCGGAAGAGTACAGACGCCTTGAATTATTGCGCCGGGGCATGGCATCGATGCATAATAGTGTTGCCGCTATGGAAAAGCTTATAGAGCTGCTTCAGAAATATCCGACCAATAGCGAGCTTTTAGAATCATTTAAGGGAAGAACGTAGGAAGTAGGTTATAGGTTATAAGCTTCAAAAACAACATAATAGTGAATTATCCGCTTCTCAAGATCCTTGTCCCCATTCATCGCTATCGGCGTGCCCCTATGCCGCCCCAGCCGATGCTGATCAATATGGCATCCGCAGGACAGATATCCGGGCAATTGCCGCAGTTTATGCAAGAGGACGACCGGTGAGGCAAGCTCTTACCCTCTGACATCTCAAAACACTTGACCGGGCAGGCGGATACGCAATCCCCACACCCAGTGCACTTATCCCAATTCACTAAGGATACAAACACTTGCTTTCACCTCTGAAATTAATTTGATCTGTTGCACTATTGTAAATTGATCTAATTAAAGGTTAGCACAAAGAATATTTTAGAAATATGATACTTATCATAAGCGCCGAGCAATTTTTAAGCCTGAACCTGGGAATAATTACGAGTGATTAATTACGAACTACAACGACTTTGTCCTGCTTCTCTTTTCTCTCGTGCGGTGTACTGCCTTTTGAGGTTTTACTTCCAGGCTGTCTTCCGTGGCATCAATGATGATCGTCCCCTCCTGAAAGTCCCTTGCAAGAAGCTTCTCAGCATCCGTCCAGAGCATGAAGCGCGACGCATCTCCAAGTAGGGCGATAATGAGCGTTCCTTCTTCCTTATCCGAAGCGCCTACAAAACAGTGCCGCGCTGCCCGGGTATACCCGGTCTTTCCTCCAAGGTGGCCGTCATCGGTCAAGAGCAGGTGATTTGTATTGGTAAGAACGACCGTCTTCCCCTCGACGTCAAGCGCCGTTGTCGCAGTGTGAATTATATCGGCGATAAGCGGATAGGACAATGCTTCTTTCATGATCCTTGCGAGATCGCGGGCGGTGGTGTATTGTCCTTCCCCGGGAAGCCCTGAGGCGTTTATAAATCTGGTATTGAGTGCGCTGATGGACCTTGCCTTTTCATTCATGAGGGATACGAATGCTTCTTCCGTGCCTGCGGAGGCTTCAGCGAGCGCCACCGCTGCGCCGTTGATCGACCGTATCAGGGCATAGCAGAGCAGTTCTCTCACACTGAGTTTCCCCCCTCCGGGGAGGGTCGGCCGGACCGATGCGGTAAGGGCGGCTTTTTTGCTTATAGTAGTTACCTCATCAGGCCCCAGTGTATCAAGGGCGACCATCGCCGTTATCAGCTTTGTCGTGCTTGCCGGAGGCAATTTAAGGTCCGGGTTCTTTCCATAGAGCAGGGTGTCATCTGCACTGTTTATTACGACTGCAGCCTTTGCGGATATTTCTGACGCATGAGAAGGTGACGAAAAGAAGGATGTGACAGCGGCGAACGCAAGAAGCAGTGCGCAAAAAAACGTAAAACACCTTGTGATATTTCTTTCCTGTTTCATTCTTATTATATTTATCGGTAATTTTCCAGCGTCCCTAAAGTAATCCAAGAATTACGAATTACGGGCCTTGATTGTTTTTTGAATGCTTCCAATGATCCTCTTCTGACTGCCCGCCTATAGCTTCTTCAACATTTGCTCCTATGGAAGTCCCCGATCTCAATAGTCGTTTCGACAAAATATAGCTTGCTTTTCCCTGGTTTTTATCGTATTAAAATTTAAAACACGGTTTTTCTTTCATGGCTGATCTTATTTTCCTGTTCAGTGATCAGATATGGATAAAAATAACGCGGGTATATGTAATGGTGGCTTATAAGGGGTGCCGATATGGTGAAAAAATCCTTTCCGTTGTCTAAGGTCTATTGCCTGCTTGAGCCGGGGCCGGTCGTTATGGTCACTACCGCCGGTAAGGCGGGGGCGAACATCATGACCATGTCGTGGCATACGATGATCGATTTCAATCCGCCGATAGTGGGCTGCGTGATCAGCAACCGAAACTATACGTTCGACATATTAAAGACGACCAGGAACTGCGTGATCAATATCCCAACGGTGGAACTGGCGGAAAAGGTGGTGAGCTGCGGGAATACCTCCGGACGCAGGATCGACAAGTTCAAAGCCTTTGGTCTCACGCAGGCAGCCGCGTCGTGCGTCAAGGCTCCGCTCATTGACGAGTGCTATGCCAATCTTGAGTGCAAGGTCGTTGATGCGAAGATGGTGGATAGATACAACCTCTTTATCCTTGAGGTACTAAAAGCATGGATCGACCCCTCAAGAAAAGATCCGCGGACAATACATCATCTCGGGAGAGGAGCTTTTATGATTGCCGGCGAGAGGATTAAATTGCCTTCAAAAATGAAGTAGTTTCGCGTACCCTGCAAACTTCACTGCGTTTTACTCCGCTACCTTTTGTACTGCCAAGTACGCGTAACGTAGTGAAGTGTACTGGCGGGAGCGTGTGGGAATCGAACCCACACTGCCCACTTGTGGCAGGCAACACCGGATTTGAAGTCCGGGAGGGACACCAGAACCCTATACGCTCCCATGATTATTATATTCTAAATATCAAAATCCAAATTACAAATCAAGAAACAACCAATAATAACAAATTCCGGAACACAAATACCAAACAACAAATAAATTACGAATTATAAATTATTACATATTCTGTGAAATAAATTCTGTTGATATACTGAAAAGATTCCTGTACTATTTTCCTTTAAGGACTAACATACTAACCGAAAGGGGGAAGCATATGTCAAAAGAGAAATTGCCAAAGATGTACATGGATTTCAGGAAACGGTACCCAAAAGTCTCAGCGGCGGTAGAGAACCTCGGTAAGGCCGCAAGGGCTGCGGGACCCCTGAACAAGAAGACCTCTCACCTTGTTCAGCTTTCTGCTGCTGCGGCCATGCGTTCGGAAGGCTCTGTGCACAGCCATGTAAGGAGGGCGCTTGAAGCAGGCGCAAAAAAAGAAGAGATATATCATACCTTGATCCTTCTGACAAGCACCATCGGATTTCCGGCGGTTTCGGCGGCAATAAGCTGGGCGGATGATGTGATCTTGAAGAAATAGTTATTGTTTGCCACTAAACTTATTATGCGTCATTCCTGCTTGTCGAAGATCATTTTTCATCGTTAGATACACGAGGAGACGATCTCCTGCTCAATCGTCTCCGGAGAAATGGCGCCTTTATCATACATCTCTCTCAGTTTCTTCACATACCCTTTGGCCCTGTCATACCCCGCCAACCGTGCCTTCTCAATGATATTCCAGTCACGCGTCTTTATGAATTCTTCATATGCCGTCACTATATCCGGAAAAATGTTCTTTCTGAGTCCCCCCGGAAGTGCAATGTAAAAGAACAGGGAGCCCGCCTTTTTATTTTTGATCACGTATGACAGCATCCCTTTATCGCATGTATCAGCAAGGACATCTTTTAAACTTCTCAAAAATATTTCCGCCCTGCTGTATGGAAGCTTCACCAGCAGTTCTTTCCACCAGCTGCCAAGGATCCTTCTCTGTGACGCCTCGCCGAGTTCATGATAAATATAAGTTGAAATTTCTTCACGGGTGATCTTTGCAATATCCTTTTCGAGTTTTTCAGGAGAAATTTGGCTGAGCCCCTCTTTTGAAATACCATATTCGGCAAAGGCGTGATACAGCGCACCGCTGGATTTTCTTGCCTTCATCTCCTCGAACTTGTCCCAGAAAAATAAATTCATGGTCTCATATCTGATGATAATTGTATTTCCCTGGATCATCGCGGGAACGGTTGAAAGGTCGCGTGATATCTCTCTTCCCAACACATAAATATCATATCTGCCGGTCCTGTTCTTTTCTATAAGCTCCGCAAGTATGAATACCGGTTTCAGGAGATTGCCGTAACCGGCCCCGTAAATTAGTCCATGCCCCTGAAGCGCCGCATTTATGCCTTTCACGTCAAATGGCCTGTATTTTTTATTCCCTATAACTATGTGGTGAAAATCATCGGTCTCAAGTTCCTGCCACAACCCTTCCCTTTCACCTATCCAGCCTGCGATCCTCTCAGGCCCTATTTTTTCCCAGGGCCTTGATCCGTTTTCGACCCTGTACAGGTCCCTGAGCCTGAGGAGCAGTCCGCAAGGCAGATAATATCCCCAGTATCTGGCATCTGAAATATTACAGTTGAGTTTGACCTGTTCAGCAATGGAATCAATGTTTATCATATTATTTTTAGTGTCTTATTCTACCACCACAACACCGCTTCTTGACAAAACAACACGATATGGTATACATTTGTATATATGTTAGCTTTAACCGAAAAACAGAAAAATATCCTGGAATTCCTTAAAGAATATGCGCAAAAACGCGGATACCCTCCGACTGTCAGGGAAATAGGAGAGCGCTTTGGAATACTCTGGGCCGCGGCAAGAATGCATCTCAAGGCGATCGAGAGGAAGGGATTTATAAAGATCAACCCTGCAAGATCAAGGGGAATAGAGATCCCGGGGCTCCGGCAGATGGAAGGGACCATGGTCCCTTTGGCAGGAAAGATAAGGGCGGGCAAGCCGATACTTGCTGTTGAAGAAATTAATTCACACATCTTTATTGATAAAACACTTTTCCCGGCAGAAGATGCATTTTCGTTAAACGTAACAGGCGACAGCATGACAGATGCCGGGATACTTGACGGTGACTTTGTGATAGTAAGGCCGCAGTCCACTATAAAGAATGGAGAAATAGGGGTTGTGCTTATAGGAGATGAAGCTACAGTAAAAAGGGTATTCAAAGAGAAAGACAGGATAACATTAAAACCGGAAAACAGGAACATGGAACCGGCAACATACAGATCAGATGAAGTGATCATCACAGGTAAAGTTATCGGCGTGATCAGGAAGATATGATGCATATCGGTGAACACATAAGCGTCATTGTCTCATTCGGGCCGCGCTACAGGATAAGGCCTGTCAAATTCAGATGGTCGGGCAAGACCTTTGAGGTCAAAGAAATTACATACATCTGGAAAACAAATGAGGGGCAGAACCTGGTCCACCACTTTTCGGTGACAGACGGCAAGACACTGTATGAGCTTGCTTTCGACGCAACGTCTCTGATATGGAGACTGGAGGGGGTGGAGACGTAAGGAGATCGGAAGCGCGGAAGTAGGGAAGTGAGAAAGCACATAAGTTCTTTCATCTTACTTCCGGACTTTCTGACTTACGCACTTTTGCACTTTAATACGAGGGGGCAGGGAATATGAAGATCAAAGAAGCATCATCAGAGTTGTTCTGGAGGGCGTTAAAGGAATTGCCCAGAAATGAAAGAGAGGGTGTTATAAGAAGAATGATCAAAGACAGGGAAGTTATGGAAGAAATCTTTGCCATTATTGTCAGACAATGCAGTGAGAGATAGTCAGGTATTTTTGAATGAATGAAAAATATAATCCTCTGTATAGACATGGACGCCTTTTTTGCCTCTGTGGAACAGCAGGCGAATCCAAAGCTGAGAGGCAAGCCGATTGCGGTCATCGGTTCGGGACACAGGACCGTCGTCACAACACGTTCATACGAGGCCAGAAAATTCGGCGTAAAGACCGGAATGAATATATATGAGGCGAAGAAGCTTTGCCCGCATATCATCTTTGTTGTAGGGGATAACGAAAAATATACTCACACCTGCAAAGGGCTTTCCAGGATCTACAGCAGGTTCACCCCTGATGTTGAGATTTACTCCATAGACGAGGCCTTCCTCGATATAACAACAACCCACCATCTCTTCGGAGGACCTGAGGCTATCGGGTCCTCTATAAAAAAACAGGTCAAAAAGGAGTTCGGAATAAATTGCACTGTCGGCGCAGCGCCGAATATTTTAATGGCAAAACTTGCAAGCGATCTTGCAAAGCCGGACGGGTTCATGTGGATAAAAGGAGCGGATATGCACTCTCTGCTTAAAGGCCTCCCCGTGAAGGAACTGTGGGGCATCGGTCCGGCAACTGAACAAAGGCTTGCGGCTCTTGGGATAAGGACATGCGGGGAACTCGGTAATGCACCGGCGGGTTTACTGAGAAATAAATTCGGCATCACCGGTGAAACATTAAAGCTGATGGGACAGGGGATCTGCTACAGGCCTCTCATTGTTAAAGAAGAAGACCCAAAATCGATCGGCCACAGCATGACCCTTCCAAAAGACATATCAGACAGGAGACAGATAGAAGCACAGATCCTGAAATTGAGCGCAATGGTCGGAAGGAGGGCGAGAAAATACGGCTTTACGGGGAGAAAGGTCACTCTCACTATCAGATATCCTGATTTTGAGACCTTCACCAGACAAACCACACTGCCTGATTCTACAAATATTACCCATGAGATTTACCGTTATGCATTGAGCGTTCTCAATGCTATAAGGCTGAAGGACAGTGTCAGGTTGATCGGCGTCACCCTCTCGCATCTCAGGAGAGACGACAATGATCAAATGGCCCTGTTCGATTACAGGGCAAGAGAGAAATCCATCCTCAATGCAGTTGATTCCATTAATGACAAATACGGGGACTTCACCATCACATGGGCATCTTATCTTGAACAGGCAGAGCAGCCGGGCGTCATCTCTCCTGCGTGGAGACCCTCCGGCGTCAGGAATGTAAATGTAAAAAGCTGATAGCTGACAGTGAACTAGTGATGAGAAATAACTTATTACCTAACCTATTACCGACTTGCCATCACCGTTCGTGGAGTGAGGTTGAGATCGCGGATTGAGCCCGATGATCTTCTGTCTGGAGATAAAGCTGCTATTATTATTTAGCCGGTGTCCATCCATTTAATTGCAGACACAGCTTTGTCTTGTCAGTGATCATAAATGGATTGTCCGGAGAACCCGACTCTTTTGCCTGATGCTTTGCTATTTTTTCACATTCATATTTTGCACTCTCAAACTCATCTATATTTTTAGTTGAATGTGTATATCGTGTTTGAGCACAGGCAATGATAAAAAGCGTCAGCAAAAGAGATATTAATATTTTCATCACATACCCTCCTTTCTTTGTTAAATCAGGTAATGCCTTGAAAACCTGCAAAACAAATCCTTCAGCCATCTCCCCTTTCAATAAAAACAAAAACTTAATGAGAACGATTTTGTTTTTATCTGTCAATATACAAATATTAATAATTCAAATATAATTATCTTTACGACATTCTGAAATATTTCTTAATAGGTTTTTTTCTGAAATTTAATCAGGAAAAGCCTTATTTTAATATAGTCTTTTCCTTAGGGAGGGGCAGTTAAATATTATCTTTTTGTGAGGAGTTTTCTGACTTCACCCACACGTAATGTGATCTTGCTGCTGTCAAGATATTCAAGGAAAGGGAGTGCATATTTCCTTGTTGTTCCAAGGATATCCCTGAATTCTCCAACTGTCATCTCATTCTTTTTGGTAAAAAAGCCTTTCAATCCATCAAGCATTTTTTGATGATTCGTCATCGGGATATATATGGAGTCGTTTATACGGACAAGACTCTTCTCAGAAGCCATGATCTTAAACAGTTCACTTACCTCTTCTTTCCTGAGGGATATTGACTGCGCCAGTTCATCCTTTGTCGGCGGCTGAAAGGCTGCCTGCTCAAGGGCCTTCAGTATCTTTTCCTTTATGAGCTTTCTTATCATCGCTCAATGAGATGCTAAAATTCTTCAGTCTGATCATATCCTTCTCAATGACTATCTGAGCTATAAGACCGATAAGGGCCTCGAACATCTTATCATCAAGCCCTTTAAAAACAGCCCTGAGCGATTCTTTCTGCATCCCGGGTTTAAGGGGATTGGCCTTGTGAAAATTAACGAGGGTTGTGACCACCTTGCCGGAGAAATCGGTAAAAATATCTTTATGCAGCAATCTGCCTTCACATTGAATGATCCCGCCCTCTGAAAGCAAAGACTTTATCTCTTTTTTAATATCCGGAAGCTCCGCCTTTATCCAGCCTTCAATATCAGATTGTGTTAATCCGTTATATCCGCTTTGAAGGACCTTCAATGACATTTTATCTCTCAGTGCACCTTCCTTGAAGGTCCTGAGGTCCTGTATTTTCTCACTTCTTTTTCTTCTCAATGGGGAGGGATCAAGTATCTCTCCGCCGCCGATGGTCAAAAGGGGAGAAAATTTCCTGATAATATATCTGTCCCCTGCCATGACAGCAACGGGCATTTTAAATCTGAACTGGCAATAACCCCTTTCTCCATGTTTCAGTTCTTCTTTACCTGCCCCGTTAGAAAGTTCTGTTCCTGTTCTTTTTCCGACAGGGTGAATGATGATCCTCGCAACCAGTTCTGATGTCCCGGTGTGAAAGTGGACGAGGCTTCTGCTTTTCAGTACATCAACAGAGACGTCATTTAATATCTCAAGTTCAGCGTCGATAACAAGGGTGGTTTTTATTTTATCCGGTATCGTTATTACGTCTCCTCTCTGGATCTCGTCTTTTGAAAGGCCTTGCAGATTGATAGCAACCCTCTGCCCCGCATATACTGTTTTAAGTGCTTCACCATGGCTCTGGAGCCCCCTTATTTTTGTCTTTATCCCCTTTGGAAGGATCTCGGCAGGGTCGTCCAGTGAAATGCTCCCGGCAACAGCTGTGCCGGTAACAACGGTCCCAAAACCTTTCAGCGTGAATATCCTGTCTACAGGGAGCCTGAAAATGCCATGGATCGATTTCGGCTCAACGCTAAGGGCCAGCTCATGTATCTTCTCTTTAAGAAGTTCAATGTTATGCCCGGTCTTTGAAGAGACAGCTATCATCTCTGCATTTTCAAGAAAGGTGCCTTTTGCGAACTTCCTGATGTCGTCTTCAATAAGAGTGAGCCAGTCTTCCTCAACAAGGTCCGATTTATTTATTACGATCAGCCCCCTCTTTACTTTTAACAGATCGCAGATGTCGAGATGCTCCCTGCTCTGAGGCATGATCCCCTCATCAGCGGCAATGACCATGAGCACAATGTCTATCCCGCCTGCGCCGGCAAGCATGTTCTTTATCAGACGTTCATGCCCCGGGACGTCAACAATACCGACCTTCAGTCCGTCGGGATAAGACAGATCCGCAAACCCGAGGTCAATGGTTATGCCCCGCTCTTTTTCCTCCTTGAGCCTGTCAGGGTCCGTGCCTGTAAGGGCCTTTACAAGCGAACTCTTGCCGTGATCGATGTGACCTGCTGTACCGAGTATTATATAACGGTCCATAAGATTAAATTAAAAACAAAAGAAACCTTAAGATAATGCGGCTATCACAGAATTAACTAACGTCTTTATCTCCCCCTCCTGTACGGTCCGCGCATCCATGAGCAGGGCGTCGCCTTTAATTCTTGCGATCACAGGGGGGCTGCCGAGTCTCAATCGTTTTTCCAATTCATTAACAGAAATATTCGATGGTTTGACAGATACGGCAAATGTCGGGAAGCTTATCTCCGGCAGGGAACCTCCGCCTGCCTGGGATTCGTCCGGTACAACCTCCAATTCGGCATGATCGGAAATATCTTTTATTCAGGGATGACAGGATCTTCTTCGCCCGCCTTTTTATTACATCTGCAGATTCTGTCAGCATCCTGAGCGTCGGGATCTCTTTAATTGCCTTTTCCTCATCCAGATACTGCATAAAGGTTGCCTCAAGCGATGCGAGCGTCATCTTGTCTATTCTCATGGCCCGGAGCAAAGGGTTCTTCTGTATCTTCTGAATATATTTTTCCTTGCCGATGATTATACCTGCCTGCGGCCCGCCAAGGAGCTTGTCACCACTGAAGGTCACAATGTCTGCGCCTGTCCTGACAACTTCCTGAACAGTCGGTTCGCCTTGGACGCCATACTTTTTAAGATCGATCATGCATCCGCTGCCGAGATCGTCAACAACAGGTATATTATATTCCTTCCCGATCTTCAACAGTTTTTCGATCGGGACCTCTTCCGTAAAACCTATAACCCTGTAATTGCTCTGGTGTACTTTGAGCAAAAGCGCTGTATTGCCGCACAGGGCATTTTCATAATCGGCAAGATGCGCCTTGTTTGTTGTGCCGACTTCTCTCAGAATCGCACCGCTTGCCTCCATAACTTCGGGGATCCTGAAAGAGCCGCCTATCTCAACAAGCTCGCCTCTTGAAACGATCACTTCTTTGCCCTTTGCAAATGTATCGAGACAGATAAGCACCGCAGCTGCATTATTATTGACAACAACCGCATCTTCCGCACCTGTCAGCTCTTTGATAATGTCTTTTATATTGGAATACCTTTTGCCTCTCTTGCCTGTAGTGATCTCATATTCAAGGTTTGAAAAGCTCCGGGCGGTCTTCGTTACATGATCTATTGCCTTATCAGAGAGGATAGACCTGCCGAGATTGGTATGGATCACAACGCCGGTAGCATTTATCAGGGGTCTGAGTTTGTACGCGGAATATTTTTTAATGGTTTTTTCTATATCGTGCGCAATAGCATCAATTGATGCGTCAGCAGTTACGCCGTTCAATATTTCCTTCCGGCGTGAATCAATTACTGCTCTGATCGCCCTGAGTACTGTCTTCCTTGGAAAGGAATCAAGCCATTTCCCGCCGTATGAGCTTTTCAAACACTCATCAACCGACGGCAATTGGGAGAGCTGCTCTTGAATTGTCATGTGTCTTTTCTAACACAAGGGATGTTCTGTGGTCAAGATTTAAAATAAATTATCTCGGCGGAGGCGGCGGGTCTTTCAGTAAATAGGCAGGTTTTTGTTTAAATGGATTATAAAGTGGGTCGCCGACCAGGATCATCTGCCATGAAAGAAAAGGATTTGTCATAGCAAAAACCTCTGCCAGCGAATATTGGCCGCTCATCAAAAGCTGAAAAAAAAGAGATGGAAGCGGAAACGCCGCAAGATATGGCTCTGTAACAGGGCCCAGACTGGCGATCACTCCCCTTTCGAGCATGCTTTTTACCCAGTAGTTTTGTTTGGTATCATGAAGAGATTTTGCCTCTGCACTCGCCACGATGATATCCAACGGCCCCTTTTGCCCATTCAAATGCGTCCCTGTATTCTCCAAGACTGTACCACCCGCAATAAAGCGCCGCGGACGGGGCCTCGCCCGGCCCAAATAATCCAGGCTTATTGTCTAACACTACCGGCATCGAACCTTTTTGCAGAATTCGGGCGGTTTCTCTTATGTTCTCATCAAATTCACTGTATGCGTCTTTGCCGGTCAGCCCCCTTGCGTCAAGATAAAACCTGCCGATAAGCCCTGTCTCCTCAACCTCGATAGACGTTCTGATCATTTTCTCAACCAGACCGGGATCAGGGGCATCCAACCTGCTTACCATAAATATTCGGGATGGATTGCTTGTCCGCTCCCTCACATAAATAAATTCCGGATTTTGCTGCCACCCTGCAAGCTGTATAAGGCCGGGAAAGAAGCAGGGCAAGTTCCGAATCTACAGCCGCAATTGTATCACGCCCGATCTTGATGATTTAGTTCAGACTGAAGTTTATTTATCTCGGTTTGCAAATAATCAATATCATTCCTGTTTACATCTTTTTTAAATAATTTATTCCACCCTTCCGGAGCGTTCCTTTAATTTTAAAAGCTCATCATCCTTCTGTTTTAATATCTCCTTATATTTTTCAACTTCTTCCTCCGAGTATCCCGGGCGCTCTTTGTGAACTTATTCTGAGAGGCACTCCATAAATAGTGACTATACAGCGTATCCTTGTGCCTTTATCCTGAAGGCTGTTAATAGTTTCTTTAAGCGGTACAGCAATTAATTCATCATACCGGGTACGGGAAATTTCATCCTGAACAGGGGTTTTTATTTCAGCAATGTTTACCGGAGGGATGTGACGCAGCTCAGAGTATAATTTGCCGAGGCGGACCGAATCCTGAGATTCAGTGTTGACAACAACCAGGACCTCTTCCGGTTTAATAACGGCATGTGAAGATTTTACTGTAAATAAGACAAGGCATATCAGAGATAAAATAATTTTCAAAACTCTGCGCCAAAGCATATGGTTATCGATTCTTCATATCGAAGCTGTTCATCTTTCCTGTCAAACTCTTCCAGTTAAAGGCCTGTAATTCTTTCGCCATTTTGTGAAATTCCCCGGTCTCAACGATCCTGATGCGCTCGGATTCCTTTTCTACGCCATAAAAGGGAAGCATAATGAAAAACGCCTGGTCCACATATTTTTTTACGGGATCCAGGACATCTTCACGCCTTGTGTAAAAAGGGTCCTCGCCCTCGTCGCAAGGCTTGCCGAATACATTGAACTGCCTGCATGCCATGGGTCTTATCGGATGCACTGAACATGCCCCTTCAATGAGAAAAGGACAGGGGTCGTGCTTTTTTGTAGCTTTCAAGCTGTTTCCTGAGCAACTCACGCGCCGCGCCTGTAATTTTCTCAGTCACATACCATGTAATGCCGACCAGTTCTAACGGATATACCGGTATATCCTTGTGTGTTCTGCAGCAAGTGGAGCACCCTTTAGCGCATGCAAGTTTTCTCCCCTTTTTCTTTTCCGCATCAATGGCATGGACGATCCCTTTATCCACAATACAATAAGCCTCAAGCAGTGCTGAAAGCCATGGATGATCTTTCTCGTCTTCAGGAAAAGAAAGACGTTTGGTTTTGGGTAAATGTTGTATTTATTTTTGACTTTGACATGTTATTGATAATTACCGATTAGTTACTTTAAATTCAAGACAGTTGAAATTGCAATAACAGCAGCAGAATGCTGAATCAAAGGAACCCCCACTCTGTGATAGAATAAAAACGCTATGAAAGTAATAGTTGCCATGAGCGGAGGCGTTGATTCGTCCGTTGCCGCATACCTGCTCAAGAAGCAGGGCCATGATGTAACGGGTTTGAGCTTTGAACTTTGGGACAAAAGAGATCTGAAAAGTTCGAATGTCTGCTGTTCCATTGAGACCATTGAACTTGCAAGATCAGTTGCTCAGAGCCTCGGCATAGAACATTACACAGTCGATGTCAGAGATGCGTTCTATAAACACGTTATTGAAGACTTCTGCTCTTCATACATAAAAGGTGAAACCCCGAATCCATGCATCCTGTGCAATAAATATATCAAGTTTGATTTCCTTATGAAAAAGGCAAGGGAATTGGGAGCGGATTTTGTTGCAACAGGGCATTATGCGAGAATTGAAAAAAGTCAGAGGTCAGCAAGTCAGAAGTCAGAGTTGAAACACCAACTCACGATTCAAACTCGAAATGCAGAATCGTCACGGCCGTTACTCGTCACTTGTTACTCAAAGGTATCGACCCCAAAAAAGACCAGTCGTATGTTCTGTATGTGCTGAAACAGGAAGAACTTGCAAAAACATTATTCCCTCTCGGTGAGCTGACAAAAGAAAAGACCCGCGAAATCGCAAAAGACATCGGGCTCGCAAGCGCCTTAAGACCGGAAAGTCAGGAGATATGCTTTGTCGGTGATGGTAAGTATGTGGATTTTATAAAAGGTTTTTCCCCGGAATCCTTGCGGCCTGGAAACATCGTTGACACAGAAGGGAAAATTATCGGCGAACATAAAGGAATCGCACTTTATACAATCGGACAGAGAAAAAGACTTGGGATCTCCTCGCTGAAACCCCATTACGTTGCACGTATTGACCGGAAGAAAAATATTATAACTGCAGGCCCACAGGAAGACGCCATGATGAACACTTTTACTGTTAAAGACCTGAACTGGATCGCAATTGAGTCCCTTCCCGCTTCGATGAAAGCGAATGTCAAGATCCGCTCCATGATGAAGGAAGCAGCTGCAACAATAAGCCCTGCAGAAAATGACAGGGTGCTTGTGGAATTTGACGAGCCCCAGTGGGCGCCCGCACCCGGACAGAGCGCGGTATTTTACGATAATGATGTAGTCATCGGCGGCGGGGTGATTGAATAAAAGCTGATAGCTGTCAGCTGACAGCTATCAGCTATATCTTTAAATATTTCAGGCCGTAACCTTTAATACCTGTAATGCTCCGGCTTATAAGGCCCTTCAACAGGAACTCCGATATAATCCGCCTGTTCCTTTGAAAGCTTTGTCAGCTTGACCCCGATTTTTTCAAGATGAAGACGTGCAACCTCTTCGTCAAGCTGTTTTGAAAGCCTGTATACCTTCTTTTCATAAATATCTTTATTTTTCCAGAGATCGAGCTGGGCCAATGTCTGGTTTGCGAAACTGTTGGACATAACAAACGAAGGATGTCCGGTGGCACATCCGAGGTTTACCAGCCTTCCTTCGGCAAGTATGAAGATCGCGTTGCCATTCGGGAATACATACTTGTCAACCTGCGGTTTGATGTTGATCTTTTTGACGCCCGGATAAACATTCAGCTTGTGCATCTGTATCTCATTGTCAAAATGTCCGATGTTGCAGACTATTGCCTGGTCCTTCATCTTCGCCATATGGTCACTGGTGATAATATCCACGTTCCCGGTTGTTGTTACATAAATATCCGCTGTGCCGAGGGTATCTTCCACAGTTGTCACTTCATAGCCTTCCATAGCTGCCTGAAGCGCGCAGATCGGGTCTATTTCCGTTACTATTACCCTTGATCCAAAGGCCCTTAAAGACCTGGCAGAACCCTTCCCTACATCTCCGTAACCGCATACAACCGCAACCTTTCCGGCAAGCATGACATCAGTGGCCCTCTTGATACCGTCCGGCAAAGATTCCCTGCATCCGTAGAGATTATCAAACTTGGATTTGGTCACAGAGTCATTCACATTGATCGCAGGGACCAGCAAGGTCCCGCTTTTCATCATTTCATATAATCTGTGCACGCCTGTCGTTGTCTCTTCGCTGACGCCCTTCCACTCTTTTACTGTCTTGTGCCACCACTGGTTGTCTTCCTTTAACTGGGCTTTCAGGGTATCGTTAATGATCTGAAGCTCTTTATTGTCTGTCGGTTCATCAAGGATGGCGGATTTATTTTCAGCTTCATACCCGCGGTGAATCAACAGGGTTGCGTCGCCTCCGTCGTCAACGATCAGTTGAGGCCCTTTTCCGTCAGGAAAGGTCAATGCCTGTAATGTGCACCACCAGTATTCCTCAAGCGTCTCGCCTTTCCACGCAAAAACCGGGATGCCTGCTTTTGCTATAGCTGCAGCCGCATGGTCCTGTGTGGAAAATATATTGCAGCTGGCCCATCTGACACTTGCGCCCAAATCAACAAGTGTTTCTATTAACACCGCCGTCTGAATGGTCATGTGCAGTGATCCGGAAATTCTGACGCCCTTTAAAGGTTTTGCAGTTCTGTGTTTCTCCCTTATCGCCATGAGACCGGGCATCTCTTTTTCCGCAATCTCTATCTCTTTTCTCCCCCAGTCCGCAAGGCTGATATCCGCAACCTTGTAATCGGTTGTGCTGTTCTTTAATGTTGACGTTGCCATTTTAATGCCTCCTTCTATCAATTTCGAATATACCAAAAAATAACCCCGCAGAAAAAACTGCGGGGTTATCCTCTTTACTTAGTTGCAGAATGCTGTAAAAACAGCGAAAGGTATTTTCATTACTTTGCAGCCTTTTTAAGTTTCTCCGCCATATCCGTCTTCTCCCATGTGAACTCAGGCAGGTTTCTTCCAAAATGACCGTATGCAGCGGTCTTTTTGAAGATCGGTCTTCTCAGATTAAGTTTCTTTATGATCGCAGCGGGCCTCAGATCAAAAAGCTTTCTCACCAATTTTTCGATCTCGGTGTCCGGAATTTGCCCGGTATTGGCTGTGTTAACGAGGATGGATACAGGGTCCGGCACTCCTATCGCATATGCTATCTGGAGCTCAGCCCTGTCGGCAAGACCTGAGGCAACGATATTTTTTGCCACGTATCTCGCCATGTATGCGGCTGATCTGTCCACCTTCGATGGGTCCTTCCCTGAGAAACAGCCGCCGCCGTGGCTCCCCACCCCGCCGTAGCTGTCAACTATTATCTTTCTTCCCGTCAGTCCTGTATCTCCCATCGGGCCGCCGACCACAAATCTTCCTGTTGGATTAATATGGAACGTGACATTCTCTTCGTCAAGGAGTTTTTTGGGAATGACCGGCTTTATTACCTTCTCAATAATGTCTTCTTTCATTTCTTTCAGGGTGATGTCAGGACTGTGCTGTGAAGAAACGACCACAGTGTCAACCCTGAAAGGTTTTCCATCTTTATATTCGATGGTCACCTGTGTCTTTCCATCAGGCCGGAGATAGCTCAGGATATCTTTCTTCCTTACATCAGTTAATTTCATAGCGAGCTTGTGCGCAAGCATTATCGGCATAGGCATTAGTTCAGGGGTCTCATTGCATGCAAATCCGAACATTAGTCCCTGATCACCGGCGCCTCCTGTATCGACACCCATTGCAATATCAGGGGACTGTTCGTGAATGGATGTGATAACGGCGCAGGTCTCATAATCAAATCCGTACTTGGCCCTTGTATATCCTATATCCCTTATTGTCTCTCTTATTATTGTCGGGATATCAGCATAACAGTTGGTTGTTATTTCTCCTGCAACAAATGCGAGACCGGTGGTAAGCATTGTTTCACAGGCAACCCTTGCCTTAGGGTCTACTGCAATAATCGTGTCGAGAATCGCGTCAGAGATTTGATCGGCAATCTTATCAGGATGCCCTTCAGTTACCGACTCGGAAGTAAACAGGTAATTCCTTTTTTTCATTTTTATGCCTCCATAAAGAATATATCCTTTTATTAAATAATTTTTCCCCTCTTCTTGTCAAGAAACCTTTATAATTATATAAGCCTTATTAGCTATTTGACATCATATCATTCTAATAGGTTATAGTAAAAATTCTTGCAATCCACAGGAAATTTATGCTTGACAGTATCATAATCAAAGGCGCGAGAGTTCATAATCTGAAGAATATAGATGCGTCAATACCCCGCGACAGTCTGGTAGTGATCACCGGGCCTTCAGGCTCGGGCAAGTCTTCCCTCGCATTTGATACGATCTATGCGGAGGGCCAGAGGAGGTATGTTGAAAGCCTCTCCGCATATGCAAGGCAGTTTCTTGACCAACTGCAAAGACCGGATGTAGATTCTATTGAAGGGCTTTCCCCTTCTATTGCGATAGAACAGAAAACAACAGCAAAGAGCCTTCGTTCAACTGTCGGCACAGTTACTGAAATATACGATTATCTCAGGGTGGCGTATACACGAATAGGGAAACTGAAATGTTATCAATGCGGCAGCGCAATATCAGCCCAGGGTACACAGCAGATCATTGAGCTGATAACCGCTCTGCCCGGGGGCACGCGGATACAGGTCCTCTCACCGATAGTAATTGGAAGAAAAGGAGAGTACAGGAAGGAATTACATGAGGCCCGGAGGAAAGGGTTTATACGTGCAAGAATTGATAATGAACTGATAGATATAACAAAGGACATCAAATTAAACAAACATAAAAGACACAACATCGATATCGTCATTGACCGCCTGATCATCAAGCCAGGCATTGATAAGCATCTCTCAAAAGCCGTTACGGTTGCTGCCGGATTATCAGATGTTGTAACGATCAACATAATCGATAAAAAGAAAGACCTGTTTTTCAGTACAAAACTCGCCTGTTCAAAATGCGGCATAAATTATCCCGAGATCAGTCCGAGATTTTTCTCCTTCAACAGCCCTTACGGGGCCTGTCCTAAATGCAGGGGGCTTGGATTTAAAAATGCCCCTGAAGAAAACGAAGAAGATATCAGCATGATCAAAACATGTCCATCCTGTAACGGGTTAAGACTCCGTAAGGAGGCCCTGTCCGTCAAGATCAACGACCTCAGCATCGGAGAGTTGTCTTCAAGCCCTATCAAAGATGTTATACATTTTATTGAAAACCTGAAACTTACAGATACCGAGCAGATAATCGCATCCAAGATATTAAAGGAAACAAAGGAAAGACTTTATTTTCTTGATAAAGTGGGCCTCGGCTATTTGACATTGAACAGACCCGCCATGACACTTTCCAGCGGTGAGGCGCAGCGCATTAAACTGGCAACCCAGATCGGCGCCTCTCTTACAGGGGTCCTGTACATATTTGATGAGCCCAGTATCGGCCTGCATCCACGGGACCATGCCAAACTGCTTGAAAGTCTGTGCAGGTTAAGAGAGATGGGAAATACGGTCCTTGTGGTTGAACATGATGAGGACACAATGAAAACGGCAGATCATATAATCGATATGGGCCCTGGAGCCGGCGTGCATGGCGGCTCCATAGTGGCAGAGGGCACCTTACAGGATATAATAAATAACAAAAACTCTATAACCGGTCCTTTCTTAAGCGGACATCTCACTATTGCCGTTCCGGAACATAGAAGAGAACCCGTAGACTTCATCACGTTAAAGAAGGCGCAGGAATTCAACCTGAAAAAGATAAACGTCAGTCTGCCGTTAGGCGTCTTTACCTGTATCACCGGCGTGTCAGGATCAGGAAAGAGCACCCTGATATTTGAAATACTTTATAAAGCACTTGCACGAAGACTGTATTCATCAAGCGGGATACCCGGGAAACATGAGAGTATAGAGGGAATTGAAAAGGTCGATAAAATAATCAATGTAGACCAGTCACCACTGGGCAGAACACCCCGCTCTAATCCCTCAACATACACAGGAGTGCTTACATTCGTAAGAAATCTTTTTACACAGGTCCCTGATTCAAGGGTAAGAGGATACAGGCCGAGCCGGTTCAGTTTCAATGTTACAGGCGGAAGATGCGAAACATGTAAAGGTGCCGGGCTTGCCAAGGTGTCAATGCATTTCCTTCCCGATTTATACGTCCCCTGCGACACATGCAAAGGGGCCAGGTATAACAAAGAAACGCTCGATATCAGGTATAAGGGGAAAAACATATCTGATGTTCTGAATATGACTGTTACACAGGCGCTTGAATTCTTTGAATCGGTCCCGCAGATAAGAAGTAAATTGCTGACCCTCGATAAAGTCGGCCTCGGATACATACAACTCGGGCAATCTGCAACAACACTTTCCGGCGGCGAGGCTCAAAGGGTAAAACTTTCAAGGGAACTCAGCAAAAGGGCCACCGGCAGAACACTCTACATTTTAGACGAACCGACAACCGGTCTTCATTTCATAGATATACAAAAGCTCCTTGATGTGCTCAATCAGCTTGTAGATGCAGGCAATAGCGTTATTGTTATCGAACACAACCTCGATATTATCAAGAGCGCCGACTACATTATTGACCTCGGACCGGAAGGCGGAGATGAAGGCGGCAGGATAGTGGCCGAGGGGACACCGGAAGAAGTTGCGAAAAACCCAAAATCGTATACGGGACAATTTCTTAAAGAGAAGTTGGTCAGGGAGGAGGCAGGATGAAAAATAAGTCAGAAGCACGGAAGCGCGCAAGCACGGAAGGCAATGTTTACTGCATACCCCTTACCCCTTACCCCTTACTCCTTACTCCTTACTTTTTACTGCTTACTGTTTACTGTTTACTTTCTTTATCCGGCTGTTCCAAGCAGGACAAAATGTTCAAGGAGAGCCGTGTCTTAATGGACACCTTCTGCACAATAACCGTGGTCAGTCCTGAAGAAGAAAAAGCAAAAGAAGCTATTGAAGCAGGATTTAATGAAATAAAAAAACTCGACAAGTATCTTAACAATTTTTCACCGGACAGCGAGATCAGCGCTGTCAGTAAATCAGCAGGAATAAAGCCTGTTCGGGTCAGTAAGGAAACCTTTGACCTGATGGAAAAGACCATCGGTATCTCAGATATTACAAATGGCGCCTTTGATCCGACCATAGCCCCTGTCCTTAAACTCTGGAAGTTTTCAGGACGTCCGGCGAATCCCGTCTATACCACCCGGAGATGCGATTAAAAACGCCCTGAAACTCGTTGACTACAAAAAAATTCATACAAACAAACAAAACTCAGAAATATATCTTGAGGAAAAAGGCATGGAGCTGGACCTCGGCGGAATAGCCAAAGGCTATGCAGCTGATAAAGCGGTAGAGGCAATAAAGGCAAAAACCATAAAAGCCGCCCTGGTCTCTATAGCAGGGGACATCAGAGGTTATGGCCTTAGTACTACCGGAAAAGCATGGAAGGTTGGAATTCAGGACCCGCGTCCTGAAAATCCGAATTCCGATAAACCATGGGAGGATATTATTGCAACTCTGTATCTGGAAGACAGCGCCATATCAACTGCCGGTGACTATCAGAGGTTTATAATAAAAAACGGAAAGCGCTATCATCATATAATTGACCCTGTAACCGGCTATCCCTCAGAGTCCGGCCTTATAAGCGTGTCCGTTATAGCCCCTGAAGGATATATAGCAGACGGTACCGATACCGCCATTTTAATTCTGGGAGCTGATAAAGGGATGCGGCTTCTTAATTCAAAAGGTCTCGACGGAATACTTGTGGATTCTCAAAAACGGGTTTTCATTACAAAAAATCTCAAAGGCAGAATAGATATACTGAATAAAGGGTATCGGTTAACAGATTAAGCAGTCATTTGCAAATCCTGACAACCTCATCTCTTATCTTTTCCAGAGACAGCACCTTGTCTACGCTGCCGCGTTTGATCGCTTCATTGGGCATTCCGAAAACTACACAGGACGCCTCGTCCTGAGCAATGTTAAATGCCCCTGCTTCCTTCATCTCTAACATCCCTCTTGCCCCGTCATCACCCATGCCGGTCATAATAACACCCACTGCATTTTTGCCTGCATAACGCGCCGCAGAACGGAACAGTACGTCTACCGACGGACGGTGTCTGCTTACCAGGGGCCCGTCCTTTACCTCCACATAATACCTCGCACCGCTTCTCTTCAAAAGCGTGTGGCGGTTGCCGGGGGCTATAAGCGCCTGTCCCCTGATCACCGAATCATTGTCAGAGGCTTCCTTGACCGTCACCCTGCAGAGGCCATTCAGTCGATTGGCAAAGGCCTTTGTAAAATTCTCAGGCATGTGCTGCACTATCACTATGCCCGGCGCATCCGGAGGCAGAGCCTCAAGAAATACCCTCAGGGCCTCGGTCCCGCCGGTTGATGCCCCGACTACTACGACCTTTTCTGTTGTCTGCACCATCGCCCTTGAGGAAGGTTTTGCAAGCATCGCATCAGCCGTCAGTTTTGGCTCTACCTTGCGATTCGTTAAGGAAATGCGCTTTAAATGTGCTAATGAAGCGGCCTTTACAGCATCACATATCCTTACACGGGATTCTTCCAGATACTGCTTGGTCCCTATCCGGGGTTTAGTTATTATTTCAACCGCCCCGTATTCCAGCGCCTTAAGTGTAGTTTCAGCGCCATCGCCTGTCAGACTTGAACAGATCACTACCGGGATCGGATGCTGGCTCATGATCTTCTGCAGAAATGTGATCCCGTCCATCCGGGGCATTTCCACATCCAGTGTAATAACGTCAGGCACGTGTTCTTTTATTTTATCTGCTGCAATAAAAGGGTCTCCTGCAGCAGCAATCACCTCGATCTGCGGGTCTGATGAGAGTATTTCCTGCAGTGTCTGTCTGCACTACAGCGGAATCGTCAACGATGAGGACTTTGATCTTTTTCATAACGGTTTCCTGTATACCATCGGACCGGCGGAGACCAGCGGCACCCCCAGTCCGTTCAATGTCTCCGAATGTCCCATAAAGAGGTATCCACCCGGTATCAGATGATGACAGAACCGGTTCAACAGTTTCTCCTGTGTCGGCCTGTCGAAGTATATGATCACGTTTCTGCAGAATATTATGTCCACCGGCTCCTTTATCCCGAAATCGCTGTCCATGAAGTTCAGCCTCCTGAACTCTATCAGCGACCTGAGTTGAGGCACTACCGTACCAGTCCTTTGTTTTTGTCTTTGCCCTTTAGTAAATATTTCATTTTCAATGCGGCATCGGAACAGGCTGTACGACATCTTCTTTGTAGATGCCGCGCCTTGCATGCTCAAGCACCCTTGTTGAGATATCAGTTGCAAGAATAGAAAAATAAAATCCCTGCTGTTTTTCTGCAAATTCATTTAATACCATGGCAAGTGTATGCGGCTCTTCGCCTGTGGAACAGCCGGCGCTCCAGATCGTATACTTTCTCCTGCTATGTTGCTCCGTAAAGTCTTGATCAAGTTCCGGCAAGGCTGTCTGCACCAGATAATCGAAATGCTTCGGCTCACGGAAGAAATCGGTCTTGTTCGTTGTTACTACATCGATCATGTGTATGAGCTCATTCTGTGCCCCTTCGGGGCTGAACAGGTAGTCGCAGTATTCGGTGTATGAATGCATTCCCAGGACACGGAGCCTCTTTCTGAGCCTCGCCTCAAGAAGTACCCTTTTCCCTTCAGGCATTTTTATGCCGTATCCGGAATGGATGAAACTGCTTAACCGGGCAAAATCCCTGTCGTTAATTACTGTGTGATGCGTGTCTTTAACAGTGGTGTTGTTCATATTTTTAATAAGCTGTCAGCCGTCAGCTCATTCAGCTCGTCAGACCATCAGCGAACTGATTCCGGCTTGCTTGCATGTCGGTAGAGGGCAATTCATGAATTGCCCCTACATGTTTTGTTGATTTTTCTACTCCTCTGCTTCTTTGTAACTGCCCGCATCCTGCACCAGCGCCAGCTCGTCTGCAGAGAACACCTTGTCGATGTCCAGTATCATGATGAACTTGTTGTCGTGCTTGCCCATGCCTTTGATGAAATCCGTATTCAATCTGGTCCCGATCTTGGGCGCGGGCTCTATCTGGTCGGGTTCAAGGTCCATGACCTCCTGCACGGAATCAGCAAGCGCCCCAAGCACTGTTGTCTCCCCGTCCAGTTTCACCTCAACAATTATGATGCAGGTGTTTACTGTCTTCTCCGCATCCGGCATCCCGAACTTCAGACGCATGTTGACTACCGGCACGACTCCGCCCCTGAGGTTTATCACCCCGCACATGAAATCAGGCGTCCTCGGCACCTTTGTGACGGTAGTGTACTCAAGCACTTCACGCACCTTTGCTATATCAAGCGCAAATACCTCATCTTCAAGCTTGAAGGTCAGGTACTGCGTTGTCTCTAATATCTCAGCTACACTCATTGTTGTCTCCTTTCTTTAATAAGCTGTCAGCTATCAGCTTTCAGCCGTCAGCTCTTGGATTTTTTCTTAGCTG
The DNA here is from genome assembly GCA_963699585.1 of Thermodesulfovibrionia bacterium. GTDB lineage: Bacteria > Nitrospirota > Thermodesulfovibrionia > UBA6902 > UBA6902 > SURF-23. The sequence continues at coordinate 156,858 of CAVOUK010000002.1, forward strand.
ATGCTGACCGCTGATCGCTTTCTTTAGAACTTCTCAAATTCGTCATCAAGCTTGTCATGGCCTGCATTACCCATATCTATTGCGACCCCTGCTGCAGTTGCTACTTTGACAGGTTTGGCAATTGCCTTCTTTAAATAAGCTGTAGCTGTTTTATGAGCAGGCTTGTGTAATTACCTTATGCACAGCCTGCGTCCTGTGGGTATTTCTGCCCGTATCATCTACCTTAAAGAATGCAATGGCGCTCTGAAGTTGCTCGGCCTGTGACGACAGCTCTTCAGAAGTCGAAGCCATCTCTTCAGAGGCCCCTGCGTTCTGCTGTATCACCTGGTCAAGCTGCTGTATCGCCCTGTTTATCTGCTCTGCTCCGGCGTTCTGCTCGTTGCTGGCGCCGTTTATCTCCTGCACAAGCTCTGCCGTCTTCTGTATGTCAGGGACGAGCTTTGCAAGCATCTGTCCTGCCTTCTCTGCCACCTGCACGCTGTTTGATGAGAGACTGCTTATCTCTCCTGCCGCTGTCTGGCTGCGCTCCGCAAGCTTTCTCACCTCTGATGCAACCACTGCAAAGCCCTTGCCGTGCTCTCCTGCCCTTGCAGCCTCAATCGCCGCATTCAACGCCAGCAGGTTCGTCTGTCTTGCTATCTCCTCGATTATCGATATCTTGCCTGCTATCTCTTTCATGGCAAACACTGTCTCAGAGACTGCCTTTCCGCTTTCCTTTGCGTCTCCGGAGGATTTCAATGCTATCTTCTCTGTCTGCTGGGCGTTGTCCGCGTTCTGCCTTATGTTGGATACCATCTGCTCCATTGATGACGATACCTCTTCAACAGAGCTTGCCTGCTCCGTCGCCCCCTGCGACATCTGCTCTGAACTGGCGCTCAGCTCCTGGCTGCCTGACGCAACATTGTCCGCAGAAGATTTAACGTCCGTTACAACCATCTGAAGCTTCTCTACCATGTTCTTCATTGCCGTAAGCATCTGACCCGTCTCGTCCTTGCTGTTTGTTTCAATGGTAACGGTCAGATCGCCTTCTGCAAGTTTGTTGGCAACATTTAATCCTTCACTTAACGGATTAGTAATGCTGCGGGTTATGAAAATCGTGATGCCTATGCTCATTGCAATAGCTATTAATGCAAGGACTATCATGATCGTATTGACACGGCTCGTAAAACTCTTAATAACAGCCTCCTGACCTTCCATGGTCTTATTGGCAGCCTCTGCAAGTTCCTTTGCCGTACTTTCGAGTTTATGGGTTTCATCCTTTACATCACTAATGGCCTTATTGCCTTCCTGCGTTGTCTTTATTTTCCCTGTCTCGAATCATTCTGTAAACCTTATTAAAGCCCGCTGCATAAACAGCGAGATTTTCCTTCATCTGTTTAACAGCGTCTTTATCATCCTGATGAACGGCAACTTTCTCAAGATCACTGATCCTTGCAGCGAGACTTTCGTATTCTTCTTTCCACTTACCCAGGTACTCGGCCTCTTTTTCCCGTGACCCAATATTAATAAACATATCCTTCTCGTATCTGCGCAGCCCAAGGATATTTGCACGTGCCCTTGCCGAATGCTCGGGCAATCTGTGCTTCACTCTGCAGCATGGTTATTGTCTTATCCTCGACTGAATGCACTCCCCAGTAGCCTGATCCTGCTATTGTAAACAGCAGTGCAAGTACGATGCCGAATCCCAGCATCAACCTTGTCCCAATCTTCATATTCTTTAACATTTATACTTCCTCCTTTTAATAGTCTTGTATTATTTTTTATGTGATCTTCCCGATTGGAAATAATTATTTGTGTTATCCCCGCACCTCCTCACATTCAGCGATCTGAACCAGTTTTTGTATATCAAGGATAAGAGCCACTGTCCCGTCACCCAGGATGGTCGCTCCTGATATTCCTTCAATACCTTTATAAACACGTCCCAGTGTCTTTATGACCGTCTGGTGTTCTCCTATGACTTCATCCACCACAAAACCCACCCTGTGACCCTCTACTCCCACAATCACTATCTGCTCTATCTCAGGCAGTTCTCCGTGAATAATGAACTGCTCACGCAGACGTATATACGGCACTATCTGTCCCCTGACATTCGCAAGGTGCCTGCCGTGCGCATTCGCTATGTCCTCACGGGTAAGCTCCACACATTCCTCCACTACTGATAGCGGCAATACAAAATATTCTTTCCCTATCTGCACAAGCAGTCCCTCTATTATCGCAAGTGTCAGCGGCAGCTTTAATGTTATGGTCGTACCGATCCCTTTCTGACTGGTTATGCCTATTGAACCCCTCAGGTTGTCGATCGCCCTCTTTACAACATCCATCCCCACCCCGCGCCCTGATACATTGGTAACCGTCTTTGCGGTTGAGAACCCGGGGGCCAGGATCAATGAATATATCTCTTTTTCGGTCAGTTCGGCGTCAGAAGCTATCATTCCCTTCTCAACTGCCTTGGCCCGTATTGACTTCAGCATCAAGCCCTGCGCCGTCATCTACGATCTCGATCAACACATAAGCCCCTGAATGCTTGGCTGACAGATGCACCATCCCCTGTGCCGGCTTTCCAATATTGCTCCTGATCTCAGGAGTCTCTATCCCGTGGTCTATGCAGTTTCTTATCAGATGCACCATCGGGTCGTTAAGCTTCTCTATCACTGTCTTGTCCAGCTCTGTCTCAGCCCCCTCGGTTGTCAGCTCTATCTCCTTGCCGAGCTCTTTTGAAAGGTCCCGCACCAGGCGCTTGAACTTGCTGAACGTCGTCCCGATGGGCAGCATCCGGATGCTCATGGTCTGATCACGGAGCTCTCCTGTGAGTCGTTCCACTTCCTCTGCTATGGAAAGAAGGTCCGGGTCGTTCTTGTATGCAGACAACTGGCTTAAACGTGCCTGCACAGTCACCATCTCGCCAACTAAATTCACAAGGCTGTCGAGCTTGTCTGACGCCACACGGATGCTTGAAGCTGTATCAGCCTGCTCTTTCTGCTGGTCTTTCTGTTTTATCTCTTTTATATGCTGCTGCTCGGTCAGCGCGGCTTCAATCTTCCGGGAATCAACTATATCTGACTCAACCAGCATCTGGCCGATGCGCTTTTGCTGACTGAGCACTTTATCAAGGTCTTCTTTTGTTACAAAGCCCCGATCAATCAGTATCTCGCCGATCTTCCTGTTGCTTATCTCCTCGTCTAACTTCTCACCGTCATCAATTACGTCAATGACCAGTTTGCAGTCATCCTCAACAAATATGAAGACATCCTTAATTGCATTTGTTCCTTTATCCGTAGTTAGGATTATGTCCCAGTAGGTATAGCATGCCTCGGGGTCCATATCATCCAGTAGCGGGATGCTGTCGTAATATGCCACCACTTTACATGTGCCCAGTGTTTGCAGGTCATCCAGTAAAAGGAGCGGGTTTATCCCTTTTGTAAAAATATCAGTGTTCGGGCGAAACTGTATCCGGTATGTCAGGTTGTTGCTGCTTATATCAGACAATGAACCGGTTTTCCCGGATTTGATCTCTGTATTTTTATCCTGGTGCTTTCCGGGAAGGAGCCTTTTAAGTGAGCTCAATATCTCCTTGCCCGCTGAATCATCATGCTCTTCAGGGAGATCAAGCATCTTTTTAATATGGTCACGTGAAGAGAGGGTCAGGTCTATCAGTTCATTTGTGACGGTTATTTCCCCGTTTCTTACAAGGTCAAATGCTGTCTCGACCTCATGTGTGAATCCCGCTATCCTGTCAAATCCGAACATCGACCCCGATCCCTTTATCGTATGCAACGCCCTGAAGATGGTGCCGATCAGCTCCATGTTCTCCGGACTCTCCTCAAGTTCCAGAAGCGACCTCTCCAGTACGGTAAGCAGTTCGTACGCCTCTTCCCTGAAGGCCTCTTTATGTTTGTCTATTTTTGACATGTCACTCCCCTATGATCCACAGGCAGCTCTTCTCTGTTTCCTTTATACATCCTGTATAACGCTTATATCCAGACTTCCTTACAGTTTCTTTGAATACCTCGCAAGTGTTTTGCATAAGTTCGAGGGTCTTCTTCAGGTTTACCGATGTCTTGTGTGCAGAACACAGAATCTGCAGACCGGACAGGTCCATCTCCGTGACATTGCTTAGATCCAGTCTTACGCGCTCTCCGTCCTTTAATGACTGCTGAAGCGCGTTCTTTAGTTCTGCCGCATACTCTATGGTCAGCCCGCCGTTAATGACGATCAAACGCTCTTTACCTTTTTTCTCTACTTTTATGTCTGCCATGTTGTCCCTCGTTTGTTTGTAGGGGCGATTCATGAATCGCCCCTACCTCATTTATCTCACGAATTTCTTTATTACCTCTATCAGTTTGTCGGGGGTAAAGGGCTTTACAAGCCACCCGCTCGCCCCTGCTGTCTTGCCTTCCTGCTTCCTGGATTCCTGTGACTCTGTTGTTAGCATTACGACCGGAGTGAATTTGCTGGCAGGACTGCTTCGGAGCTGTTTGATCAGTGTGATTCCGTCCATGTTAGGCATGTTCAGGTCGGTCACCACCATGTCCACCTTTGTGCCGTTCAGCTTCCCAAGTGCGTCCTTGCCGTCCACTGCTGCTATAACATCGTATCCGGCGTCCTTAAGGGCAAACGTCACAAGCTGCCTCATGGAGGCTGAATCGTCTACTATCAAAATCGTCTTTGCCATGTCTTATTTCTCGTTTCTTTTGTAGGGGCGAGGCGGTGCCTCGCCCAAATAGAGGGCGATTCACCGAATCGCCCCTACAGGTAAAATATGCCCCTCATGCCTTCTCCGTCATATGGGCTTTCGAGGGGTTTATGTCTTTGCCTTTTCCGGACAATATCTTCTTCAGCACCTTCCTCTCTGATTCCATGGTGTACATGTTTTCAAGCCATTCAATTCTGTTATTGTCTGAGCCGAATTCGTGAATTTTGCTGTCTATACTGCTTGCACTCTGAAGCATCTCTTCAAGTTCCATCTTGAAATCCAGAAGGGGCTCTATGACATGCTCTATGCGCTGTCTCGTTATATCCTGAAACTGCATCGAGACCACTATGTTACCGATGTCCTTTGCAAGGGACTGCGTTTCCTGTGTAAGAATATCAAGCTGGTTCTTTACTTCTTCAACAATTCCGTCTATTTTGTGCATTGTATCTTCTACGATTGTTGCTGATTCTTCTGAAACCGTATAACTTTTTGAAACGCTTACTTCTGAATTCCTGTAAATTACACCTGTATCGGTTTCAATCTTTGTGATAAGTTTCCGGATCTCTTCCGCAGCTGTATTGGACCTGTCTGATAATTTCCTTACTTCATCGGCGACAATTGCGAACCCTCTGCCGTGCTCCCCTGCACGCGCCGCCTCAATCGCCGCATTCAGCGCTAAAAGGTTTGTCTGTCCGGCGATAAATTCAATCTCATCGACAACCTTATTTATATGCATTGTGTCCTCACTCATTATCTTTATTTCATTCATTGTCTGGCTGGCAAATACAATAGCCTCCTGCAAACTCTGTATCACATCTGAAAGCGCTTTTTTGCTTAGTTCGATGGCATTGCCTCCCTCTTTATTCTCAACCCCGGTAAATTTCTCCAGGACAACCGATGCATCTGCAGTATTCTTTCTTGCCCGTTCAACGATATTCATGAATCTGTCCCCGATATCAAGGGCAGCGGACTCGGTTTCCTGTGTTACTTCTCTAAGTTGGTTTACAAGTACAGGAATAAGCAGCGCCTTGTCGTGAAGCGGCATATCGAATGGTTTTAACAATCCCTCTATCTCTGAAACTTTCTGATCGATCTGTAATCTGAATTCATTTTTTAGGTTCTGGATCTGTTTTTTTCTAAAAAAATAGACACTCGTTAAAAAGGAGATATAGATAAATGCAGTAAAAATAATTCTTAGGGTAAGATTCTCTACTAACGTTGCTAAGATACTGATCAGCAGTATGAAAATATATACTGAATACTCTTTCCAGTTGCGTATCATTTTATGCTCCAGCTACTTATGCCGACGAATTTGTCCAGGCAATAAAAATCAACATGATCTATAAACTATAATCCTATATCGGCACGTTAAACCTTTTCCCAAAGAGGGGATATCCTGAATTTACTTAAGTGTATTCCCTGATTCAGCATAGGGAAATCCCCTATAGTCAGGTACCGGGCAATAAATAGTCTTAACCCGGGAATTTCATTCGTTCAGTTAAAGATTAAAAGAAAAAACAGGAGATAATAGATTTAAAGTGGAATTATTTTTTTTGAGGCTTGGTTGCCGGTGCGGATGGAGACTTTTCATTCATGCCCCATTGAACAGCATGCTAGTATCAGGTCACGGGAGTCTTCCAGGTTCATTTTCCTTTTTATGTGGTCAATATAAGTTTCTATTGTCTTTACGCTGAGATTCAATTGCTCCGCTATCTTTCGTGTCTTCACGCCCTTGCCAATTAACTGGAACACCTCGAGCTCGCGGTTGCTGAGCTGTTCAATCGGAGAGCTAAAGGTTGCCTGCTGATTTGAAACCAGTTTGTTTAATAACCTGGAACTTAATTTATCACTTATATAGACCTCTCCGTCAAGTATTATTTTCAATGCAGATATAACCTGTTCCGGCGGCTCCTGTTTCATTATATAACCTTTTGCTCCTGCCCTGAAGCATCTCTCAGCATATAAAGATTCGTCGTGCATGGATAGGACCAGTATTTTCATGTCCGGGTTACCAAGCAGGACCTCCTCAATAAGCCTGATCCCGCTGTCTTGCCCAAGAGACAGGTCAACTATCACAAGATCACAGTTACATGTTGAGATGGCCTTTAATGCCGAAGCTATATCGCTTGCTTCTCCACAAACAATAAAGTTGGGCTCCTGGTTTATAAGCTGCGTGATTCCGCGGCGAACAATAGGATGATCATCAACAATGAATATCTTCTGCTTTATTTTTTTCTCTTCTTCTTTTGGACGAGTCATGAGATCCTGTCTCCTGCAATAGTATTAATCTGCCGATAATTTTTCGTCTGTATCGGAATAATCACATATTATAAGAGTCCCTCCGTTCAGGTCCGGACCGATATTAAGTGATGCATTTATCAGATTTGCCCGATACCTCATAATTTTCAAACCTAAACCTGTATTCATTTGTCCGTTAGTATGTTTAATGCCTATTCCGTCATCTTTTATTATCATGGTGACTTTATTATATGTTCCTGCAAGATAAATCTCAATTTGGTGCGGCTTGCCGTGTTTAACTGCGTTCGTTACGGCCTCCTGCGCAATGCGGTATAATTGTATGACGGCTGTTTTGTTACGGATAAAAACAGGTTCATCACACAAGAAAATGCATGGTATCCCAAACATCTTTTTTGTAGATAAAGCAAGTTCCTCAAGGGCTGTCATAAGGCCTTCCTTATCCATGTCAACCGGATAAAGACCTTTTGATATACGGCTTACCTGCAATTTTGCATCATCCACAAGCACGGAAATTTCTGCCGCATCTTCCGAATCTGTAAAAGAACTTTTCTCAAGCTTACGTCCGAGTCCCCGGACCTGAAATGCGATGCCGGTAAGAAGCTGTCCCAATCCATCATGCAGGTCCTGTCCTATACGATGACGCTCTCTCTCCTCGATCTCAATAAGAGATTTTTCGAGCTTCTTGTGTTCGGTAATATCTTCCCCTGAACTAAGCACGCCGATCATCCTGCCGCCCTGATCTTTCAGTACACTATTATGCCATGCTATCAACCTCTCTTCGCCGCCCTTTCCAAGCACAGCGTTTTCGTGATACTCAACAAGGTCCATATCTCCGTCTATTATCTTTTCAAAGACCGCTTTAACTTCGTGACGTATTCTTTCAGGGATGAAATTATCAAACCAGTCCTTGCCGATTACCTCCTCTTCTCCATATCCGAGTATTGTATAGCCTTTCCAGTTCATCAGCGTAACTTCCCCTTTTGGGTTTAAAGCCATAATTATGGTTCCGGCTATGTCAAGATAGTTCTGGGCCTTGTCCCTTTCCCTGCGCAGGGTTTCAGCCTGTTTTTTGAGCGATTCGTGTGATATTGCGATCTCTGCAGTCAAATTCCTGAAGCGTTCATCAAGAACTTTGAGTTCGTCCCCCTCTCTCAAACTCTTTTGTTTTATATTCATGGATTTTTCAGAAAAATCCACTACTCTCCATGTTAAACTCTGGATACGTTTTGTGATCCAGAGCATTATGAATGAAAAAGAGAGAATAAGCAGCAGGACTGTTACTATCCGGTTGCCTCGTTCTTTTACAAGGATCGATTTACTCAGCAGTTCATAAGGCTTTTTAGGAATAAAAGTAACCATCTTTACCCCGCGGTCCGATATTCCATATTCAGATAAATCTTTTCCTGAATATACGTACCCGCCTTTCAAAGATTCAAGCAGGGTGCCGGCCGGCAAAAGGTCCCCCCTGTTGCTGGCGAGAATCTGAGGGTTTTCCCCTGCTGCATATGCCATGAGATGGTCCTTATCCTGAGAATCAGCAAGAAACTCATTGTCAACAGGAGTTGCCAGCATCAATGTCGCAAGCGATCTTCCCTGAGAGCCATAAAGTGTTTCTGATGTAATAAGATAGAGATCGCCGTTTATGCTTGTCAAAAGGGTTTTCTGTGTATTCAATTTTTGTAACAGGTATCCGGGCTTAAGTAATAATTTCGGTGGTAATTCTGCAAAACGCTTGAAGACCTCCCTTACACTTCCCCTGTCATCAAGCAAAAATGCGTAACGAAAATGTGTAATTGAGCTTAGGATTGAAGAGCCCGGCAGCCATTGAGGAAGCTCCTCATAATACTTTATCTGGTCCTGTGCTGATAAAAATAATGACCACTTTTCATAACTGATTTTCTTAATATAATTGTAGAACTGTTTCTGCGAAATGATGAATTTTGCATTTTGATGGAAGCTCTTAAGATACCGGTCAAAAAGCATCCTGTTCTCAGTTTCACCCTCATTAAGCCTTTCAGAGAGTGCAGCATTAAATGCTTCATCTATCGTACTGAGCTGAAGAAGATCAAGAAAACTCCATGTTGTGACCCCTACAATAATTGTTATAAGCAGCATTTTCAGAGTCAGTGAGATATGTTTAAACATTTAAACCGATGACTCCGTAATCTGAAATATTTTCGTATTTCCTTATTCCCATAAACAAGATAGTTATTGACTTAACATTTCAGAACATGCACGCTTCAGAATAAGTTTAATAAATATACAATTTCCGCTGAAACTCTTCTTAAGCCATATCGATAGAGATCAGAACAAATTCATTCTTGTGCTTAAAATATACGACCGCCCTTCCTTCTGTGTTCTCATAAATAATAATGTTATCGCTGAATTCTTTCACTATCTTAAGTTTCATCTTCTCAGTTCTTATAAGCTGCCCGCCTTCAATTACCTTTACTTCTGCAAGCATATATCCTCCTTCCAAAAAATTTAATCAGGCTCTGTTTTTTGAATGCCTCAATGTCATTCCCTTGATCCATTCTCAGTAGTTGCCTACTTCGCCGAAGGGTGGGTTATATAAGTTATTTTACCACATCCTTTTTGAAAGAATTTCAAATAAAAGAAACTCAGCGGTATGTCTTAATCAATGATTATCTGTTTTACCACGTTTGCAGTTTACCCCGTTAGAAATTCTAACGGGGTATCCATCTCAAAGAAAATTAACGAAAATGTAAATATATGCCGATAAGAGTTATAGAATTGCAAAAAGGGAAAATGTATGAATAACGATGCAGATAAAAAAGAAGACTTGCAGGAAATTAAAGCGCGCATCGACAAATTAATACGAGCGATTATCAAAGAAGTAGTCGAAGAAGAAAACGATAAAGACCAGTACTGTGCCTGAATGTCTTTTACTGCAGTTTTTCTATGAGAAGCGCGATAATTTGACTAACATAAAATATGTGTGTTAAATTTTTAGAGCTTCATGATAAAATTCCTTACTAACCAGGTCCATTAACGTATGGAACCTTATCGTTACCAGCAGATTGCTTATCTCATAGTGCCTGTATCACTCGGCGTAGAGTTTTTCCTTTCTTCCAAATACGAGAAAAAAGACAGGGAGACCGCTCCTGTCGGAGCCTATCTTTTAGATTTTTTAGGATATGTATTTTCTGTATTGATCCCGGGGATATTTTTTTTTACAATATGGGCCATAGAGCACAAGTCTTTTCCCCGCCAGGAAGTGATGCTGGCTAAACTGGACCGGTACGGGGTGATGTTCTTTTTTTAGGCGCCTGGTGGCAGATTGTGGTATTAACAGCCCTGAGATCAAGACGCATCAGGCAGAACAACGGTTCAAAATGGAAGGTCTGGATACCGTATTTGCTTCTTGGGCCATATATTTCTCTGCTTGTCCTGTGGGTTGCGCCGTGGAACCTGAAATGGGTTTCTGTCTTTTTGTTCCTGGTAATTTTCACATGTCTCTTTAAGACGTCTTTGAGAACCGTTGAAAAGGTTTTCTGGGTGCTCAGCGTGATAATGATTTTCATGGAGAATATCCTCTTTATCTTTCTTGAGACAGTTGTCTGAAAATATTTCCTTCGTACGCCATAAGAAATTTTTATTCTTAGATTGACAAAGTTATTTTAAAAAAGTTACTATGACTGCTGTGACTTTAGTCACCAGCCTTGGTTTTCAAAATTTTTACGATCGATATCACTCACAAGCTAAATTCGGAATATTTTGACGGAGGAACGATAAATGTTTAACCCCCTAAGATGGTTCAGGGAAATACACAAACAAATGCCTGCAATAGGCAAGATACTTATACTGTCTCTTTTTCTCATAATCATTTTAGGCGGCGGGTACATGTCCTTCGAGTTTTACGACTTCACCGAGAATAATCCGAAATTCTGCGTAAGCTGCCATTTGATGGAGCCGGCATTTACAGCATGGGAAAAAAGCGAGCATAAAAACGTTAATTGTCATGACTGTCACAAACTTGGCATTGTTGACAAGAACAAACTTCTTGTCAGCTTCGTACTTCACAGACCCAAGACAGTTCCGGAAAGACATGGAAAGGTCATCGTTCCCTGGAAATTATGTATAACATGCCACTGGGAAAAAGATGAGAAATATCCCAGCGCTCCCAATGTAAGTCATTCAAGGTACCATGCAAAGCATGTATTTATGGAACAGATAGAATGCTCCAAATGCCACGGATACAGGACACATCAATTTACGCTCGAGGAAAGATACTGTATTACCTGCCACCAGAACAAGGAAGTGCATGGTGTGGGAATGGAAAAACTTGCCTGTCTTAACTGTCATACAGACAGGACCGTGGACCTGAAACCGGGAAGCAGAAAATGTCTGTATTGTCATGGAGGCGACTCAAATAAGACAGGAGTTGTCTCATGACAATACTATAGATGTAAAACACTTTATGCCTTCAGATGATGTTATCAAGCAGGCAAAAAAGATACTTATTTCTCCAGATGCACCAATGCAGTTTTTCTGTTATGAATGTCATAAACCTCATACAAAAGTAAGGCCTGACTGGGGCGATTGCCTTGTGAGATGCCACAGCGACCAGCTCCAGGTCGGAAAACACGAGATGCATGTTAAAACAATGGGTATGAAATGCGTGGAATGCCACAAACCGCACGTATGGCGGGTTACTGAAGCCCAGGCAAAAAAACTATGCATAAAATGCCATGAATACAGAGCGCCGCGCAGCTTTATAAGGTAGCAGCTTAAATAGTTTTTTAGTATATAACATATTAGCGGAGGGAATGGATGTGAAAAATTATGCCTTGCGTCCCCTTTATGTAATAATTGGCCTTGTTATCGTTGTCCTTATAATCAGGGAAATTTATGTGCCAAAGGATTTTGGAGTGCATGGAGATAGTTATATGTATGGATGGCACAGAAAAGGCAACGAGGACGACTGGAAGGCATTTCAGGTCAAATATAAGTTCGACAACGAGTATTGCAAAGACTGCCACAGCGATAAATACGACAGCTTAATGCAGTCTCCACATGCAATTATACAGTGTGAAAACTGCCACGGCCCGGCATTAGATCATCCCACAGACCCTCAAAAATTGACCATAGACAGGAGCAGAGGACTTTGTATCAGGTGTCACGCCTCTTTAGGCTATCCACAGAGTAACAGATCAAATATAAGAGGGATAGACCCTGATAAGCATAATGCAGAGATAGAGTGTTCCACATGTCACAACCCGCATAAGCCAAGTTTGGAGGGAATGAAATGATTACAAGAAGAGATCTTATTAAAAGTACGGTTGCAGGAATTGCAGGCCTGTCACTGCCCCTGGTATCTGTTAAAATAATAAATGCCGCAGAGGGGCTGTTCCCGGACAGATTTGAGAAGACAAGTGTTTTATGGGGATTTGTAGTTGATACCTATAAATGTGTCGGCTGCGGGCTTTGTGTCAAGGCGTGCAAGAATGAAAATGAGATCCCTTATAACATTCCTCTTTCAAGGACATGGGTTGAGCGCTATATAATTATGAAGGATGGAAGGGTGCTTATAGATAGTCCCAATGCAGGGAGAGACGGTTATACAGATCAGAAGGTCCGTGAAACAGTGGTAAATCCTGAAAACATTTCCAAGGCTTTTTTTGTTCCCAAGCTCTGCAATCAGTGCGAAAATCCTCCCTGCGTTCAGGTATGTCCTGTAGGCGCAACATATAAGACACCGGACGGGGTGATACTGATTGACAGAACATGGTGTATAGGCTGCGGCTACTGCATTCAGTCCTGCCCGTATGGAGTAAGGTTTTTTCACCCTGTCCATAAGGTTGCTGAAAAGTGTACCTTCTGTTACCACCGTATCAGTAAAGGGATGAAAACCGCCTGTGTAGAGGCCTGTCCTTTCGGGGCAAGACAGATAGGGAACCTTAAAGACCGTAATGACCCTGTAGCAAAAATAATTTCGACAGAAAGAGTAGCTGTTTTAAAAGACGCATATGGAACAAAACCCCAGGTTTATTATATCGGCCTGGATGAAAATGTGAGGTGATTGAGATGATAGCTGAATTACAGGAATTAGCAGTCCATGGATCTGAATGGACCACCAAGGAACTATTTACATATCCTAACGAGTACATATACTGGACTATCCAGATCGTAATGTATCCGTTGATGACCGGATTTGTTGCCGGCGCATTTGTCCTGTCATCCCTTTACCATGTTTTTGGGCAGAAGGACCTAAAGGACCTGGCAAAGTTTTCATTGGTCTTTTCCTTTGCGCTTCTTCTTGTTGCGCCGATGCCGCTGCTTTTTCATCTGCAGCAGCCTTTAAGAAACCACAATGTCTTTATGACGCCGCATTTCACATCAGCAATTGCAGCTTTTGGTCTCGTGTTCTCGCTTTATGCGGCCCTGGTTGCTTATGAAATATGGTTTGTATATAGAAAGCATTTTGTGGAAACAGCGCTTTCTCTGCGCAGGAAAGCGGATAAGACTATGGTTGAAAATGTCCAATACTTTATATATAACTCTTTGACATTAGGCGCATATGACGTAAGCAGGGAATCGGTAGAGAAAGATGAGAAAGCAGTAAAACTGCTTGCAAGCATTGGTATCCCTATAGCATGTTTCCTCCACGGCTATGCAGGCTTTATCTTTGGCTCGGTCAAGGCAAACGCCCTTTGGATGACCCCTCTCATGCCTGTTATATTTATCATGTCTGCCATAGTATCAGGAGTTGCACTCTGCATGCTCACATACATCATAATAATGGAATGGAAGAAATTTGCAGCTAAAAGAAAACATGAAGACAGGGTATCTCTGGAAATAAAAGGCGCTGAAATAGACGTGATCAGGAAATCTTCCAGATATCTTATTTACGCCATGGTAGCAGCTATTACCCTTGAGGTGCTTGATCTTGTGTTCAGAGGGTATACTGCCATGAAGTCCTGGGACATACTGCGTTCTGTTATTTATGGCAAGGACTTCGCAAATATTTTTATTTTCCAGTATACATTAGGAAATATTGTGCCCTTTACCATGCTTCTGTTACCCGGATTGACAATAAGAAGGACCGTTGTTGCAACAATACTTGTTATGCTGGGAGTATTCATGATGAGGTGGAATGTTGTTATCGGTGGACAGTCGTTTTCCCTCAGCTTTGCAGGATATATGCATTATACGCTGCCCATAATTCCGCATAATGCGGAAACCTACAGAGAAGGGGTTGGCGGGGCGCTTACCATTGCTGCTTTACCATTCATCTTCTTCTGGTTCTTTAATAAATTTGCTCCTACATTACAATTCACAAAAAAGGACACTCATGAATAAATGGGAGCTTATTGTTCTTACTGATTTTTTGCTGATCACTGGAAACAACTGTAATTAATTTTTTACTGACTATATAATATTAAGACCGTTGATTGACAAAAAAAGCTGTTTCTGTTATTTTTTAAAGACTTTAATTTTATTATAAGAGGATTTAATGAACAGGCGAAGTTTCTTAAAATCATTGGCATTTATTCTGGGTTCAACCGTTGCAGCATCCCTTTCTTACCCAATAGTAAAATTTCTTGCTCCACAGCAGAATAAAACAAGAGAGGGAAAGATCAGCATTAAAAAAAGCGATGTGCCTTTGGGGGAAGGGAGAGAAATTGTCCTGGGTGGAATACCCGCTATTGTCATCAATGTAAAAGGGGCCGGGTATATGGCCCTTTCCAGGGTATGTACTCATTTGGGCTGTCTTGTTGAATATGATAAGAACACTAACAGATTCATTTGTCCCTGTCATGCCGGGACTTTTAATGTGGAAGGCAATGTTATATCCGGACCGCCTCCGAAACCTTTAGAAAAATTACCTCTCAATGTACAGGGTGATAACATCATAATAGGATAGGAAATTTAATTATGTGGCAAAAAATAAAAGACGGATTTGAAGAGAGAGTGGGACTTCAATCCCTTATCCGCACCAAGCTTAAAGACTACAAGGTCCCCGGCGGCATAAACATTTTTTATACTCTGGGGATCGTCGCTCTGATCGCATATATGATCCAGGCCCTTACAGGCTATTTTCTCCTCATTTATTATATCCCTCATCCGGACCATGCATTTAAAAGCGTTCAGGACATTATGAATGTGGTCCCTTTCGGCTGGCTTCCGAGGACGCTGCATATTGTTGTAAGCAATCTGATGGTCATCGTTATCATTCTGCATCTTATTTCAATTTTTGTTATGTTGTCATATAAAAAACCAAGAGAGCTGACATGGGTTGCGGGTGTATGTTTGTTCTTTATTACGCTTGTTTTCTGCCTGAGCGGTTACCTGCTTCCCTGGAGCCAGAGAAGTTTCTGGGCCACAACGATCGTTACCAATATACCAACGGCATTTCCTGTCATCGGTGATTATGTAGCCAATATCCTCAGGGGAGGGGACAATATTTCAGGGGCGACATTATCAAGATTTTTTGCTCTGCATGTTGCTTTCTTACCACCAATTTTTCTGCTTATAACCGGATTTCATATGTTTCTGGTCAGACGGCTTGAACTATCAACTCCACCCTTCAGCACTTCAGCGGAAAAGAGTCCTGAACGCTATCCGTTTTATCCACATTTCTTTTTGAAACAGGTTTTTATGATTATGGTATTCTTCAGTTTGGTATTTTTCATGATAACTTTTATGCCGACATTTTTCTTGCCGGAGGCGGCAAATACACCTGCGGACCCATTAAAAACACCTTTCAACATTAAGCCTGAGTGGTATTTTCTCGCACCTTATCAGTTGTTTAAAATTATCCCGAATAAATTCTTTGGGATAAGCCTGCAGGTTCTGCTTGCATTGATCTTTCTGCTCTGGCCTTACCTGGATACAAAGGAAGAAAAAAATATCCTTAAGCGCCCTCTTCTTATTGTCTTTTTTATACTGGCATTGACAGTATGGTTTTCTTTAACTTTATGGGGGAGGCACTCATGAGATATATTTTTATATCTTTGATCGCAATTCTTATGCTTGCATCTTCATCATTTGCCAGCTACAGAGAGGCGTTTGAAAAAGAATTTTTATTCAAATCATGGGGCGGAGAAGAGACGGAGATTAATGCCTGTATTGACTGCCATTCCTCTGACATTATGAAAAAGGAATTTCAGAATGTTACCCAGTCCTGGAAAAAAAGCTGGCATTATCAGAACAATGTATCATGTCATGATTGCCATGGAGGTGATCCAAAAGACGCGACTATGTCAATGTCCCATCAAAGAGGTTTCATCGGTACTCCCAAGTATACCGAAGTGCCCGAATTTTGCGGGAAGTGCCATATTGGCATTCTGAGGAATTACCTTGAGAGTGGTCATGGCAAAGCCCTGCAGACAACAGGGAAGGGACCAAATTGTGTAACCTGCCACGATTCACATAACATTCAAAAGGCAAATATAGAGATCATTAATGAAGGCAGGTGCACCAAGTGCCACACATACGAAAGGGCCAAGCTAATGAAACAGGCCCTGTTCGCAACGGAAAACAAAATCAGGGACATAGATAAAGAACTTGAAAACCTGAAAGCAGAGGGAATATATGTTGGTAATGAAAAAAGGGAACTATTCAGTACCCAGGCAGAATTCCGTGCGCTTTTCCATACAATCGATGCAGACCTTGTTAAACAGAGAACCGATGATTTCACTCAAAAGTTAAACATAATAGATACAAAAATTAACAATTCCTTTAATGAGCTTACTTTCAGAAAGAATTTCTCTGCTTTTCTCACACTGATTTTTGTAGGATTAAGCATAGTGGTATTGATGCTTTCAAAAACTTACAAGGATTAAATTAATTCGTTCTCTTAATTATTAAGGGTTTCATAATAATAACGACAAGCATTACAGCGAATATCAAGTTCTTTGTCATTCCTGCTTGTCCGGAATCTTCCTTGTTTTCAGGAAAGATTCACAACCTGCCTGCCGGTAGGCAGGCGCGTTCCGCTTTCGGAAATGACATGCTGCTTTTCAATGATGTCAATGACAGAAAAAGCTTTATGTTTTTCACTTGTAACTATTTAACAAGGAGAGGTTAAACGTGCAAAAGATCCCTACCGCGCTCTTTCTTACCTTATTTGTATTTTTCTTATTACCCAAGGTTTCATCCGCCAAGAATGAGATACCGGAGTTTTTCGTGTCTCCTCCCCCTTTTTCAGAAGGTATTTTCCCCTGCTCAAATTGTCATAAAGATATGGAAGCAAATACCAATCGCAGGGAACTTTCCTATCACGAAGACATAAAACTTAAACATTTTGACGGGTGGTGTTTTGACTGTCATAATCCTAATGATCGGGACAAGCTGAGGCTGGCAAGCGGAAAAGTGATTCCATTTACAGAATCATACTATCTTTGCGGCCAGTGCCATGGTGATATTTTCCGTGACTGGAAGGCAGGAGTACACGGCAAGAGAACAGGAGAGTGGAACGGCAAGAAAGAGTATCGCCTCTGTGTTAGCTGCCATTGGCCTCATCAACCGCGCTTTAGGCCCTTACAACCACTGCCGCCTCCTGTAAATCCTGAAGATAACAAGTACAAAAAAGTAACACCGGACCAAATACCGTTAAATCCACTTAATAATATATCTGATAAGTAGAGGTAAACATGCCGAATGATATAAAAAATAAAATCCTGCAAAAACCCTTTAGCCGGAGGGCCCTTCTCAAGGGAGGAGCTCTCGGACTGGCGTCTCTGGCAATACCTGTTGGCAATGCCGATGCATCTGTGTGGGAGGCATTTCTCCAGAAGCATTTTAAGGAAATGAACGATGACGAAATACAGGCTGTCATAAAGCGTATGGAAAAGGAATATGGTGAAGAATACGGCGTCAACTTTAATATTAAGAATACAAAACCTTTGCCGGGAACACTCTTTGGTTACGGATTGGATGTTTCAAGGTGCATCGGCTGCAGAAGATGCGTCTATGCCTGTGTAAAGGAAAATAATCAATCAATGCAGCCCCAGATCCAGTGGATAACAGTCTTACGGTTTAAGAAAGGTGAAAAATGGGTCAGCAGCCTCGAAGAAGCCGAGGTGTACTACGCCCCTCCGGAAGTTCCTGAAGAAGGCCATTTTTATATGCCTGTTCAATGTCAGCAGTGTGAAAACCCGCCATGTGTAAAGGTATGCCCCACACAGGCGACATGGAAAGAACGGGACGGTATTGTAGTTATTGATTATAACTGGTGCATCGGCTGCAGATATTGTATGGCTGCCTGCCCTTATGGCGCAAGGCACTTCAACTGGGGCAAACCAAACAGGTCCAAACAGGAATTTAATACAGAAACCCATTATCTCGGCAACCGTCCCAGATATAAAGGGGTAGTTGAAAAATGCACTTTCTGTATCCAGAGGACAAGGGAGAATCCCGGCAGATATCCCGCATGTGTTGAAATCTGCCCCGTAGGAGCCAGAAAATTCGGCAATCTGCTGGACCCTGAAAGCGAGATACGGTACTGTATTGAAAATAAAAGGGTGTTCCGTCTCAAGGAAGATCTGAATACATCGCCGAAATTTTATTATTTCTTTGCAACAT
Source organism: Thermodesulfovibrionia bacterium (assembly GCA_963699585.1). Classification (GTDB taxonomy): domain Bacteria; phylum Nitrospirota; class Thermodesulfovibrionia; order UBA6902; family UBA6902; genus SURF-23. The sequence goes on from CAVOUK010000002.1 coordinate 175,360, forward strand.
AGCATTATAAAGGAGAAAATATACATGGCCAAGCTGTTGCAGTTAATAAAAAATTTTCTGATAACTTTAAAATTCATCACAAAAGGGAACAAATGGTATTATGGATGGATTGGAGTTCTTTTGTTATTTATATTCTCAGGCATTTTATCTTATATAAAACAGCTGGACCAGGGGATGATACTGACCCACATGAGGGACCAGGTCTCGTGGGGTTTTTACATATCAAATTTCACATTCCTTGTCGGCGTAGCCGCTGCAGCAGTCCTCCTTGTTATCCCGGCCTATTTATATAATTTTAAACCTATTAAGGAAATCGTCCTTTTCGGTGAAATGCTGGCTATTACAGCCATTATTATGTGTCTGCTTTTTATCGTGGCGGATCTTGGAAGGCCTCAGGTGGCATGGCATATCCTGCCCATTATAGGCGCAATGCATTTCCCGGATTCACTGCTTGCATGGGATGTAGTCGTCTTAAACGGCTATCTTATTATAAACTGCATAGTAGTGTTTTATGTCCTTTACAGGCTTTCTATCGGCAAGGAATATAAGATGTCAGTTATATGGCCTCTTGTAGTTATTTCAATACCGTGGGCCATCAGCATTCACACTGTTACGGCATTTCTGTATAACGGACTTTCTGCCAGACCGTTCTGGAATGCCTCGATACTGGCGCCGCGGTTTATTGCCTCGGCCCTTTGTTCAGGACCTGCATTGATGCTGATAATATTTCAGATTGTACGGAAGGCTTCCAGCATTGAGATCGCTGACACCGCTATATTTAAGATCGCAGAATTAATTGCATATGCCATGGGAATAAATCTGTTTTTGTTCGGCGCAGAGGTCTTTAAAGAATTTTATTCCGGCAGTGTTCATCTCGCACCCATGGAATACCTTTATTTTGGTCTTCACGGTCATTCAAATCTGGTTATCTGGATGTGGCTTGCTTTGATATTTAATCTTACTGCTTTTATTCTTTTCTTAAGGCCCAAAACCAGGGAAAATTTCTTTACCTTAAATCTGGCATGTGCCTTGATAATAACGGGAGTTTATATAGAAAAGGGAATGGGTCTTATCATCCCGGGCTTTATTCCGAGTGTATTGGGCGAGATTTATGAGTACGGTCCAAGCGGAATTGAAAAAAGTGTAGCTATAGGAATATGGGCTGCAGGGGCGCTGGTCTTTACTCTATTTTTAAAATTTGCCCTCCCTGTATACACAGGGGAGTTGAGATTTAAGACGCCGGGTTCTCAGAGCGAAGAGTAGAAAAATGGCCCCAAACAGTTAATCGCTCAATTATTCCCTGGCGCCGGCTGCCTTTAACAGTTTTACCACGTCTGAAAAACTTTTTCCCCTTGCAATCGACAACGCTGTCTCACCCATATTATTTTTGGCATTAATATCAACGCCTTTTGACAGCAGGATCTTCACTACGTCAGTGTTGCCTCCCATTGCGGCATCCATTAAGACTGTCTCCTGTTTATTGTCTTTTGCGTTAATATCAGCGCCCTTTGCCAGTAAAAGTTTTACTATTTCAGGATGACCGCCAAATGCCGCATCCATTACAGGTGATCCCTGTTTAATATCTCTTGCGTTCACATCAGCGCCTTTTGCCAGCAAGAGTGTTACTATATCAGTATTGCCTCTAAAAGCCGCGTCCATTAAAGCCGTACCGCCAAGGATATCCGTTGCATTTACATCAGCGCCTTTTGCAAGGAGAAGTTCCACTATCTCAGTCTGACCTCCAAATGAGGCGGCCATTAAGGCTGTTTGCCCCTTCTGCGTCCTGGTTTTTATGTCAGCGCCTTTAGTCAGTAAAAGTTTTACTATATCGGCATGACCTTCAAAAGAGGCGTGCATTAAGGCTGTTCTGTTTACATTGTCTGTTGCGTTCACATCAGCGCCTTTTGCAAGCAGAAGTTCCACCATCTCAGTCTGACCTCCAAATGAGGCAGCCATTAAAGCTGTTTGCCCTTTGGCGTTCCTTGCATTCACCTCAGCGCCCTTTGACAACAACGTTTCAACTGTATTGGTACGACCTTCCATTGAGGCCTTCACCAAATCATCGCTAAAATCAGCGTAAGAAGCTGCTGAAGTTATAAATATCCCCATTATGCATAAAACACATATCAACGCCAGATGTTTTTTTAGATGTCTCATAATTTATTCTCCTTTATTACACTAATTTCTAATATATTCAGGGTGATAAACACCTCTGTTATCGAAAACCTCAACTGATACATTTTCCATAAAAGCGTATACAACTTGCGAACTTCAGAATATCTTTACAAGAAATTTACAGTTACTGATAATAATTTAAAAGTTTTAAATGCAGAAGGTCAAAGACTGCTTATATCAACGGACTAACTATAATAATCTACACTCTTAAGCAATGTCTGTCAACCTTTCGAGTTCCTGTAAGGGAGATATTTTGGTTGAGCATGTATTAGAATTAATAGAAAGCCATGAAGAAATACCAACTTGCAACAACCGGTGCATTGCGGCCTGCTATAGACTACGCCTCCTATCTGAATCCTGAACAATTGGCAGCCGTTACATCTGCAGACGGGCCGTCGCTTGTCATTGCAGGCGCTGGTTCAGGAAAGACGAGGGTTGTTACATACAGAGTTGCATATCTTCTGGAAAAAGGCATACCCCCATCGAGAATAATGCTCCTTACTTTTACGAACAGGGCTGCACGGGAAATGCTTCACAGGGTGGAGCTTCTGATAAAGGGAGAGGCCCGAAGGGTTTGGGGAGGGACTTTTCATCACATAGGCAACATAATCCTCCGGCAATATGGTAATGCTCTCAATATTAATACTAATTTTACAATCCTTGACAGTGAAGACACAAAAGCCCTGATTGATTCATGTATAACAGAGCTTAACTTAAGGACGGACAAGATGTTCCCCAAAGGAAAGATTGTTCTTGAAGCTATCAGCCGCTCAACAGGCAGCGAAAGGACCATTGCCGATGTAGTAGAAAATGATTTTTCCTACCTCCTTGTTTTCGCAGAAGAAATAGAAAAGGCTGCATCAGTTGTTTATAAAAAAGAAGAGGACGATGAATCTCGTGGATTTTGACGACCTCCTGTATTACTGGAAAAAAATTATGGTTGAGATACCTGCTGTCAGGGAAAAACTTTCTGAAAGGTTTCTCCATATACTCGTAGACGAATATCAGGATACAAACAAAATACAGGCTGAAATAATTGACCTCATGGCCTCAGCGCACAGAAATCTGATGGTTGTCGGAGATGATGCCCAGTCCATTTATTCTTTCAGGGGTGCATGCTTTGACAATATAATAAACTTCCCTGAGAGATATCCTGACACAAAGGTTTTTAAACTGACAACCAATTATAGAAGCACGGAAGAAATCCTGTCTCTTGCAAATGAGAGTATCGCCTTTAACAGGAGGCAGTTTCCTAAAATTTTAAACTCCCTGCAAAGAAAGGGTGTTCTGCCCGCTCTGGTCCCTTTAGAAAATTTATCACAGGAGGCGGAGTTTGTATCACAGAGGATCCTGGACCTTATTGACGAGGGAGTACCGATGAAGGAAATAGCGGTATTATACAGATCGCACTATCAGTCCATGGAACTGCAAATGGAACTGACAAGAAAAAGGATACCGTATGAGGTGCGGTCAGGATTGCGCTTCTTTGAACAGGCCCACATAAAAGACATAATCTCATACCTGAGGGCCGCCTTAAATCCAATGGATGAAATTTCATGGATAAGAATATTAAGGCTTATTCCCGGCATCGGAAACATTACCGCAAAGAAGGTATGGGAATTTATCCAGGCTTCAGAAAATCCGCTTGAGGCAGCAGCATCGGATAATATTACGAAACTGCTTTCACGAAGGGCCAGAGACAACTGGAAGACATATAAAATAAGTATAGAGGCATTAAAAGGCGATAATATCCTGAACAATCCTTCGGAGGCGATACGGGAAATCCTTGAAAGCGGTTATAATGCCTATCTGCAAAGCAGCTATGAGAACTATGAAGACAGAATAGAAGATATCGAGCAGCTTTCAAACTACTCTGAACACTTCAGCTCCACATGGGAATTTTTGAGCGACCTTGCGCTTCTTACAGGCGTGCAGACAGAAGACGTTGTGGAGCCGGAAGAAGAAGCTGAAGCAATTGTGCTGTCCACAATTCACCGGGCCAAAGGGCTTGAGTGGTCCAGGGTATTTATCATCGGGCTTACAGACGGCAGCTTCCCCTCGTGCAAAATCCATGGGCAGCCTGGAAGGCGAGGAAGAGGAAAGGCGGGTCTTTTACGTCGCCGTTACAAGGGCCAAGGATGAACTATATCTTTGTTATCCTGCCATGGATACCAGATGGCACGCCGGCGCCATTGTAAAAAGACCTTCTCCATTTATTCAGGAACTGCCGGAAAAAACTTATGAACATTGGGAGATAGAGGGTGGGATCACTGAGAAAGATCACCCTTCTCATTTATTATCGGTTTTATCTTATCAAGAAAAATATCCCACAGGGTCTTCCATGTCTGCCAATCGTGTGCCCCTTTTATTACAGCAACATGGTCCGGCTGGAGAACTGTTGCTAACATGCCATTAGCGGAAGCAAACTTGTCATTGTCGCCATATCCCAGATAAACCGGCAGAGATTTATTTTTATCCTGTCCATAATTTTTAATCCACAGCCACAGGTAATTCTGCCAGTCGCCTTCAATCGCCTTGCCCGAATTCCATTTCTGTATTCCACCTGTCTGCTTTATTTCATTAATTATTGCTTCATCGCCTAAAAACGGTGCAAACAATATAACGCCTGCTATATCATCCGCGTACTTGCCGGCATATAGCAGTGAGCCTGTCCCTCCCATTGAAATCCCGACGAGCCATATATGTTTATATCCTTTTGCCTTCGCAGGTCCAATAACATCCTCCTTCAATCTAATCCCGATGCTTCCGTCCTCATAGTAGGCTGTATAAGCATCTGCTTCCGCCATGTCAACCTTTAATCCCTTCTGCCGCACGGCATCTATAAAACCATGCTTCTTATATGTCCCTAATCTGTCACCTCTTCCGGGAAGAAATATGAAGAGGTGAGAGTTCCTGACATTCGGGACCTCTTCGTAATAGAGGGTGTCCATCGGCACTTTCGCCGGCGGGGTACATCCAAAGAAAAAAACCGACAGCAGCATGAAAATTATTAATCTGTGAAAAGTTTTCACGTAACTTTTTATCATTGTATCCCCTCCAGTAAAGTTCTCTCTTCCATTACACTATTCTCCACATAATGAGATTTATTAAACAGGGGCTATGAAGATTTTGCGGCGGTAATATTGAAGCTCCGAGATGCTTTCATGAATATCTTTAAGGGCGGTGTGAGCGTTTTCCTTCTCAAACAGGGGAAGACCCGGATACCAGCGGTTATAAAGCTCCTTTATGGAGCTGACGTCAATGTTGCGGTAATGAAAATACTCTTCTAATGTCGGCATATATTTGATGAGAAATCGACGGTCCTGCCATATCGAATTGCCGCAAAGAGGAGATTTCCCGGGAGCAATATGGTTTTTGATGAAATCAAGTGTCATCATCTCCGCATCTCTCATGTGAAAAGCGGACTGCCTGACCCGTTCGATCAAGCCTGTTTCGTTATGGTGTTTTTTATTCCAGTCATCCATGGAATGGAGCACTTCACTGTGCTGGTAGATCGCAAGGACCGGCCCTTCGGAGATTATTTCTAAATTACCGTCTGTTATTACTGTTGCAATTTCAAGGATTGTATCTGTTTCAGGATCCAACCCTGACATTTCAAGGTCCATCCAGACAAGGTTGGATTGTGTGCTGTCAGTCTTCTCCATTCTTAAATTTTCAACTCGTTCTATCATATTTAAATGAGATTTTAAAAACCTGCTTTCAGCAGCGCATTAAAAATAGCACAAAAAACAGGATCATTACAATCATAGATGATCCGGATGATATTTACATTTAAGCTTTATACTTTTTTTACCGATAAAAGACCAGGGAGCAATTATGCATCCTCTAACAATAAAAGGAGGCGACTGACATTGGCTGAAAAACTTAAGCTGCTTTATGACATTTTTAAAAAAGCAATTGAGTCTGAAAAAGAAGCCCAGAAGATGTATAAGGAAGCAATATCATTATGTGAAGATAAAAAGACGATTCAGGTCTTAAAGTCACTCATCAGGGACGAGTTGAGACACGAAGAAAAACTTATAGAGCACTATAATAAGTTAAAAAGAGAGCTCAGTATTGTGGAAGATTAAAACCGGGAAACGTCGCCCGATAATTAATTAAAAGGCAAAAAATGGAAGATCAATTATACATCATATGGGATGATAAGTATAAAGTCAGTGTTGCAATAATTGATGAGCAGCACAGAGGCATTGTTACTGCCATCAACTCGCTGCATCATTTTATCAGGGAAGGACACGGGGAAGAAGCATTACAGCCTACACTTACTATACTGGAACAATATATCCATATTCACTTCAAAACCGAGGAAAGGTTAATGGAAGAAGCGGGATATCCGGCAATCAACGAACATATTCTTATGCACAAAGAATTATCAGGGAAAACAAATAAACTTTTAAGGGATTCAATTTCAGATAATGATACGGATTCAGTCTTAAAGTTTCTCAGGACCTGGTGGATAAATCACATTAATATAGAAGACAGGAAATATTCCCCGTATGTTTCACGTTTAGTAAGGGGGAAATAAGTTTTTTTATTTTATCATTTTAGAGTGCAAATATTATGAAAAAAGAGGGCCGATATTTGTACAATACCGGCCCTCTTTTTTTAGCTTTAAAGTCCTTCATTCTATGTTACCGTAAAACGTTCCTAACATGCCTCTTTAATGACCTCAATCTTTCTCGTCTTAATTCTCTCTGACTTTGGCAGAATAAGCTTCAGCACGCCGTCCTTTACGGTTGCCTTTATGTTGCTTCTGTCAATTTCATCAGAAAGACTGAAGGCCCGCTGATAATCTCCAATGCCGTACTCAGAAAATGCCAATTCCAGATTATCGTGTGTTGTAGAGTCGATCATCCCATGAATTGTCAGGAGATTCTTCTCAAGAGTTATATCAACTGACTTCTCATCAACTCCCGGCATGTCAGCTACAATTAATATGTTGTTTGCAGTTTCAAAAATATCAACCGCAGGAGCATATATCTTTCTGTTCTTCCTGCTTATGTCTTTTACAGTCTCAGCCATCTCTCATACCTCCTTTCTTCCCTGTCAGAAGAAATAAACAATATCTCTCTGACAGGGTAGACATTATTCCGGTTGTACAGTAATTTTCCTTGGCTTTTCAGCTTCGGCACGCGGCATTTCAATATACAGAATGCCTCTTGAAAATTTTGCTTCAACTTTATCGCCCTGAACATTGAAAGGAAGCTCAATGCTCCTGCTGAATTCACCATACCAGCGCTCTTTTCTTGTATAGGATTCTCCTTCTTTCAACTCTTCAGGTTTACGTTCAAACCTCAATGTAATTGTTTTACCAACTACATTAATTTCAACTCCTTCCGGATCAACACCGGGGATCTCAGTTGTAATTACAGCCTTATCTTCGTTCTTCCACAAATTTACCGGCGGAAATTCAACTCTCCCCGGAGATAAAGTTCTGAATGTCTCACGATTGATACTATCAAATTCTCTCCACGGTTCAAGAAGATTCCCAAGCCTTTGAAGTTCTCTGATTAACATAGGTTATACCTCCTTTTCATTATTAAATCTAACTTTAAATAACTGCATTTACTATGCCAAGATAACAATTTTCTTTAAAATACAGCGAGTTAAGCAGAACCTGTCATAAAATAAATTAAAGGCAAAGAGTCACTTTGACCTAACAAGGGAAGGACATTGTGCCACATATAGGACATTGTGGCCGATCTTATTTTCTTTTATTTAATTTTCTGCGGAGAGTCCGCAAGCTGATGCCGAGGAGTTTTGCAGCCCTGGTACGATTCCCGCCCGTCTGCTTTAATGCTTCTTCAATAAGTATATCTTCAGCCCTGTCTATGGTTGTGCCTTTTTGTATAAATATCCCGGCAGACACTTGCATATTTTCAGGACCGCATTCTATTTTCCTGTTATCTCCAAGATGAGAAACTATATGCATCGGGAACACATGTTTTATGTCAGGAGGCAGCAAAGTCGCAACCCGGGTCATCGCATTTCGAAGTTCACGGACGTTGCCCCTCCACTGGTACTGCTGTAAAAGATAAATTGTTTCAGGAGAAAAAGCGGGATACGGTTTTGAACGTCCCATTTCATCAAAGGCCCTTTCGAGAAAATGAAGTGCGAGTATCGGTATATCGTCAACCCGCTCTCTCAGGGGCGGAAGATGGATACGAAGCACATTTAAACGATAATAAAGGTCCTCCCTGAAAAGGCCGTTCCTGACAGCAGCTTCAAGGTCCATGTGAGTTGCAGTGATGACCCGTACATTTACAGGTATCCCTTTTTCACCTCCAACGCGATAAACCTCTCCATCTTCCAGCACACGAAGCAAACGGATCTGTAAAATAACAGGCATATCACCAATTTCGTCGAGGAACAGGATCCCATTGTGGGCGGTCTCGAACTTTCCTTTCCTGTTCTTCACCGCTCCGGTAAAGGCCCCTTTCTCGTGTCCAAACAGTTCGCTTTCGATAAGGCTTTCAGGTATGGCCCCGCAATTGATAGGAACAAAGGGGCCGCTTGCACGGGAGCTCAGCATGTGAATTGCGCGTGCAACCAGTTCCTTCCCTGTGCCTGTTTCCCCGGAGATAAGAACTGTCTGGTCCGAAGCAGCGATCTGAGGGAGGTTGGACAGGGCCAGGCGCATAGGGTTGGAACGGAAGATAAAAAATGGCTTTGTTCTTGCGCTCAACGGTTCCATTACTGATAATGATTTTGACATAGGCGGCCTGCCGAAACTTGCGCCTACTATACTTGAAAATCTTTTGATATCAAGCGGCTTTGGTATGCAATCGTCAAGGATCTGCCTGACTGATTCTTCTACAGGTTCCACCAGACGATAATTTTGCTCGGTAAGAAGATAGAAAAGGGTATCAGGATGTTTCAGTTTGTAATCCTTAATAATATCCAGACACTTTTCATCCGCAAGAGACAGCGCAACAAGTATCACCTGAATACTTTCCGTTAATAAAATATCCGAGGCTTTTTCAACCGTTGAAGCCGTGTATACATGAGCGCTGTAATTTTCCAGATCGGCCCCGATCTGTTGCAATGAATGGATATCATCTTCAATTACAAGTATTGCGAGTCCTTCAAGATCAGATTTCATGTTAGTCATGATATTATCTTTGTTTCACGATTATTTCAATACAGGCTGAATATGTTTTAACGGAGGAGGAAGGTCCTTTGTTACAGGAGGAGATAATACTGATTTTTGTCCACACTACAGGAAGGTGACCTTTTTAGTCGCTGAAGTTATTATAAAAATGCGCTCATTATTGCTTTTGGTGTCTGCCGGAACCACAAAAAAGCCGGGCCGGTCAGGAGAGTAGCCCTGAGAAAATCCGGTCAGAGTCTCGCCATCATTAAATGTTATCTGGACCTTGCGGCCTCCTCCGGGAATGTTTTCACCGTATATTTCCTTTCGTTCCTTATCGCCTTCAAAATCCTTGACAAAAAATATTGCCTTTAACTGGTCGGTATTAACGGTCAATGTTTCACCATTTGTCACGATCAAATGAAACACATTTTTGTTAGGGAAAAAATCGGCTGTGGTCCCTTTCATCATCGTACCGTCTTTGAATCTTGCAACTACCTTGTTTGGTGTCATAAAGCTCCTGGATTCAGCAAATAGTTTATTATACAAAATTTATGTTATTTATCCACTGTTGCATAATATTTCGGATGTTACAAAAATAAACTTTAACTCGCTTATTCAAGCAATTGCCATTCGGCATAGCCTTCTTTACGATACTGAAGTCTTTTCCCCTTTAAAATTATTTTATTTGCTTCAGGATGTGTTTTTACAGTTATGTAGGCCCTGACAAGGTTTGCAATAGTAGCTTCCTGAAATGTCATCTCCGTCCCATCATGAAATATCATTGTGACCCTTAGATGTTTATGGCCTTCAGGGACCTCTGCAATCAGTTCTTTTACGTCTTCATTTTTTACTATCACGTTTTACCCTCCGCATTATTTGCTTGCCGTTTCAATTTATTCCTTGAACAATTATGGCTATTTTGGATATTATTTCAACATCAGGCATATTATATTTGATTTTCACCAGAAAGGATAAAAAGAATAAACATATGTACAACCTTGTAAGCTTTGCAGGTATATTCATCCTCATGACAGTGGCCTGGTTACTTTCAAGCGACCGTAAGGTCGTTAACTGGCGTGTTATCTTCTGGGGAACTGTACTGCAGATGATATTTGCGCTTTTTATTTTTGTCATTCCAGCGGGCTCAAAAACATTCCTTCTCGTAAATGACGCTGTCGTAAAGGTCCTGGACAGCGCAACTGCAGGGGTCAGGTTTCTATTTGGAAGACTCGCTCTCCCGCCAGGGACCAAAAATGAAATGGGAGAGGAGTCACTCGGATTCATTCTGGCATTTCAGGCGCTGCCTACGATAATATTCTTTGCGAGTTTTATGGGCGTCCTTTATTACATTGGGGTCATGCCATGGCTGATAAGAATATTTTCAAAGACATTTACAAGACTAATGAGAATAAGCGGGGCTGAATCCCTCAGTGTTTCAAGCAATATATTTGTCGGCGTTGAAGCTAATATGACTGTGCTGCCATACCTCGATAAGATGACCCGGTCGGAGTTCTGTACTATCCTTGCTGCCGGCATGTCAACAACTGCATCAAGTGTCCTGGCGCTCTATGTATTTATCCTGCAGAAGGATTTTCCGGCAATAGCAGGACATCTTGTATCTGCATCCATAATCTCTGCTATCGGCGCAATTGTAATGTCAAAGCTTATTATGCCTGAAACTGAAAAACCTGATACTATGGGATTAGATATAGCCCCTTACTACCAGAAGGAATCTTCCGTCATGGAAGCAATTATTAACAATGCAAATGATGGACTTAAGATGGTAGCAGGCATTGTGGCTTTGCTTCTGGCATTTCTCGGCATCGTAGCTCTTGCGGATTTCCTTGTGGGAAGTATGGGCGTCAGGCTGAATAATCTGACCGGTATGCAGATGGACTGGACTTTGAAAGGGCTTTTTGGTTATCTGTGTTATCCATTTACACTAATAATAGGCGTTCCGCTTTCAGACGCCCTTGAAATATCCAAACTTATAGGTGAAAGGGCGGTCCTGACCGAAGTAAAATCATATCAGGACCTTGCCGTTCTCCTTTCTTCCGGCTCACTTCATGACCCGCGTTCAGCTGTATTGGCAGCATATGCGCTAAACGGTTTTGCACACTTCGCCTCACTTGCAATATTCGTCGGCGGCACAGCAGCTCTTGTGCCAAAAAGGAGCAGAGATATATCTGCAGTCGGCTTCAGGGCGCTTATAGCCGCTACCCTCGCCTGCTTCATGACAGCCGCAGTTGCGGGCACTTTTTTTAATGGAGGATCAATATTATTAGGAAAATGAACAAATCATATGATGTGATTATAGTCGGCGGGGGTCCTGCAGGCTCCACAGCCGGATATCTTTTGAGCAGGTCAGGATTCAAGGTTCTGCTGATCGACAAGGGCACCTTTCCAAGACACAAACTGTGCGGGGGGTGTATTACAGATAAAACAGTAAAACTTCTTGAACGCGTATTCGGAGAGACTGCAGACGATCTGAAAAAAAATGGCCTTATCAATTTTGAATCCAGTCGTTATGAAATTTTCCGCAAAAATAAATTACTGACAAAAAGGGCCTCGCCTGCCCCTTTTTATTTTGTTGAGAGATACATATATGACAATTTTTTCCTCAGGAAAGCGCAGCAGGCCGGGACAGAAGTAATTGAAGGAGAAAGATGTACATCTTTCGACATATCGGGCAGCAAGGTTACCACCTCAACAGGACATATTTTTGAGGCAAAAGTCATTATCGGAGCAGACGGATTTAACAGCATTGTCAGACAAAGCTTCACGGGCTTTGACCAACGAAAATGGAATGAAAACCTCGCTGTAGCTTTGGAGATTTTTGTAAATCGTTGTGACGTTAAGAGACAAATAGATTGTCCCACACTTTTTTTTGATTTTATAGAATTTGGGTATGCCTGGATATTTCCCAATAAAGACCGACTGACAATTGGTATGTGCGGTCTTAATAAAATTAACAGAAAAACGATCTTTCGGTCTTTTAATAATTTTTTATCTGCTGTTGGATTCCGGGATTTGGAATATTTAAAATCTTATGGTTACTATGTCCCTTATGGCAATTATCTGCTCAAGCCGGTTTATAAGAATGCCCTGCTCCTGGGAGATGCAGCTGGATTTGCCGACCCATTGCTGGGTGAGGGAATCTTTTTTTCACAAAGGAGTGCAGAACTCGCTTCTCAGGTAATAAAGGATGCTTTTGAAAATTATAATAATACGGAAGGATTTCATACTTACATAGAAACACAATATGTTGATGCTCTTCAAAAAAACATTTATGAAGAATTTGCGTATGCCAATAAAATCAGAAACGTTATCTTTTTATATCTGAGTAAGTTCCGATACTATCCGCTTAAAATAACAATGGACATGTTCGGAGACAAAGCTATAGAGGCAATACATGGCATCAGATCTTACAGGTGGTTTAAAAAACTGTGATGATCAAATTCAACAGATTTTTTATTGAATAGTTCTTTCTGATTGTAAGGAGGCGTCAGTATGGTTCATGCCATTAAGACCCTGAAGTCTTTTAGCTCCTATAAACCTCTTAACATAATACGATGTATTGAAGCTGTCAATGGTCACTTTTCTGGCAAACGATGAAGCGTGTATAAAAAGATTATTGCCGAGATAAATGCCTACGTGGGAAGGGAATGATGCATATGTACGGAAAAAAACAAGATCGCCTATTGACAGGTTTTCCTTATTTACAGATACGCCCTGCTTAAATTGCTCACGTGCGCTTCTGGGGAGTTGTATACCCATAAAACTGAACACTTTCTGAACATATCCCGAGCAATCCGTGCTTTTAAGGGAGTTGCTGCCGAATTTGTATGGAATTCCTATCGTCTGCTGGGCCACAAACATTAAAAGTTCCTTTAATTTGCTATGCTGTGCCGCCGGCGCGTCGCTTGACTCCACGGGTTCTCCGGTATTGACAGTGCCTGGGTCATTCAGTGTTATTACCGGCAGGGCCGCTTCTGCTTCAATGACCGGAGGCTGTAGTCCAACAATAAGCTTCTGAGCAAGTTTTAATTTGCTGGACCTTAAATGATTAAGCTTTTTTATTTCACTTACAGTGATAGAATATTTTTTTGCTATCCTCCAGAGCGAATCACCTTCTCTGACCTCATGTGTTACCGGCTCCGTGCCGGATAATTGAGGATTGGCATTAAATTTTGATAAATCATCGGTTATATTTTTATTCTGAATGTTTTCTGAAACTACACTGTTTGCCGTGGATGGTTCTTCCCTGCCGGATCTCTTTGAGGGAATTATCAATTTAGTGCCTAAGGCTAATTTATCAGATGCAAGCCCATTTACTTCGGTTATAGCGCCTATATCAGTCTTAAACCGTTTAGATATCTTATAGAGGCTGTCTCCCTTTTTAACTTTATATGTCGTGTCAGCCCAGGCATCAGCGCCCATACCCGCAAGAATAAAAGAGACCGCAACTATATAACACCATCCCATTTTGTAAAAATTTTTCATATAGCTTTCTATTCTAAACGAATTGATCAGATATATCAACAATTGCGGGGAATAGAAACCTACGAGATTTTGAAAAGGGAACTGGCTGCCCGCAATCTGTTAAAACGATCAAGAACCCGGTACTCTTCTCAAGCCACTAAATAACACTACCGGTATCTCTTCACTTCGAACCTGTAAAGCTCTATCGGCTCTCCGAGATAGATCCCTGCCTTCGTGGATGCGATGCTGACCTGTTCATCTATCGTGTCAACTCCTTCGAGATCAGGCAGCAGGAGCCCACGGCGTTCCCCGCTTTTAACAATAACCCCGTATTTTTTAGGGTCCAGATAACTCTTGCTCTTGATTTTTTCAGGTTCTGTCAGCACATCAACAGAATATTCAAGTTCATCAAGCTCTTTTGGGCCTACAGGCGGGAATCTCGGGTCCTGCGTAGCAGCGCTTACGGCATTCTGAATTATTTCACTTGCAGTATTATTGGTAGTGGAAGAAAAGGTCCCGATACATCCTCTTAATTGCCCTTTCTTCTTTATTGAGACAAACACACCGGCCTTCTCTTTCATCTCGGGAGTAAGTTCCGCAGGAGGAGAGATGATCTTCTTTGTACGTACATATTGTTCGACGGTTTCTTTTGCAAGCTTTACAAGAGGATGCATGGCTGCCCAAATTGTAAGGGCGGGTTTGAAACCCGCCCTTACTTTCTCCTTTTTAATACATAATCCGCAATCGTAAGCAGTGACGTCTTCTCCATGGAATCTTTGAATATATCAAGCTCTGCCCTGGCCTCATTCAGAAAGGCATGCGCTTTTTCATAGGATTTCTCAATGGACCTATATTTACCAAACAGCTTCTGTATATAAACAAGGTCCGCCTCTGTCTTTTTCTCAGACATGACTATCCGCTTTATGTTTTCAACCTCACTGTTTTCAGCGTCTCTCAACAAATATATTAGAGGAAGTGTTATCTTTCCTTCCTCAAGATCTTTACCGAGACTTTTCCCGAATGTTTTTTCTTCCGCCATGTAATCAAGGATATCGTCTGTTATCTGAAAGGTATATCCGAATTTTAACCCGAAAGAAGCAAGGGCGTCTTCCTCTTTCTGTGAAGCATTTCCAAGTACAGCTCCGCCTTTGCAGGCTGCCGACATAAGGATGGCTGTTTTACCCTTAATAATTTTTATGTAGTCCTCTTCTGTCATGTCAGGATTACCCTTTTTACTTAATTGAATTAATTCGCCTTCGCTCATTTTTGCAGTGGCGGTGCAGAGGGCGTCCATAATGCTCTGGCGCTTGAGCAGGTTTGCAAGCCTCAGGGCATTTGCGTAAAGGAAATCTCCCACAAGAATTACAACCTGATTACCGAACAAGGAATTTGCCGCGGGCTGCCCCCTCCTCAAATTTGCGCCGTCCACTACATCATCGTGGATCAAAGACGCTGCATGGATGAATTCCACACTGCTTGCAAGTATGCTGACATTCTCCCCCCTTGCACCGAACAGTCTTGAACACAGTATCGCAAGAAAAGGCCGGATACGTTTTCCCCCGCTTGAAAACAGGTGGTTCCCGACCATTGATATTGCGGGCGCTACAGTCTTCAGCGTCTCTTTTATCTGCTCTTCAGCTAATGAGAGGTCTTCTTTGTAATATTCCCAGATGGTTTCGATTGTGGTTTGTGACATATTATATGAAATCCCGTCCGCAGATTTCACAGATTCCACAGATTATTTTTTTATTTAAAAATCTGTGTCAATCTGCGTAATCTGTGGATATAATTTTTATGCTTTCAGCATGAACTTATCCAGGTCCACGCCCTTCTCATTTAACTTATGCAAATCCTCAGGTCTGAAGACCCCCTTTTCAGTAATTATACCAGTTATATACTTTGCAGGCGTAACATCAAAGGCAAGATTTCTTACCTTTACCCCTGCCGGAGCGATGTGGCTCTCAAATATATGGGTCACTTCTTCAGGACCCCGTTCTTCAATTGGAATGAATTCTCCGGTCGGGATCGAGAAGTCAATGCTGCTTAACGGCGCAGCGACATAAAATGGAACTCCATTCTCCCTGCATAAGACAGCGAGAGAATATGTGCCTATCTTATTTGCGACATCCCCGTTTGCAACAGTCCGGTCGGTACCCACAATCGCGAGAGCGATCTCCCCTTTTCGCAGAAGCGCCCCTGCGGTATTATCAGTTATAAGTGTCACGGGGATATTATCTTCCATAAGCTCCCATGCTGTCAAACGGGCGCCCTGCAGCACCGGCCTTGTTTCATCAGCAATGACCTGTATCCTCTTGCCCTGTTCAACAGCTACCCGTATCGGTCCGGTGGCGGTCCCGTATCCGCCAGTGGCAAGGGAACCCGCATTGCAATGGGTGATTATCGTATCGCCGTCCTTAATAAATTGAGCGCCGAATTTACCTATCGCCCTGTTTATCTCTATATCTTCCCTGAGGACACTGATCGATTCTTCGACGAGCAGGGCCTTCAATGTATCTACCGGTTCGTTCTTTCTTTCCATTAAAAATTTTTTTATCCTCTCCACTGCCCACTGAATGTTCACCGCCGTTGGTCTCGTTGAAAGGAGATCATTGAATACCTTTTCCAGTCCTTTCATGAAATCATTAAAATTGTTTGTCTTGATATCCTGCGCTCCAAGCGCTATCCCCATTGCAGCTGCTATCCCGATCGCAGGCGCCCCGCGTATCCACAATTTCTTTAATTCCCTCAGCAACCATCCTGTAATCAGTGCAATCAATGTATGCAACCTCCCTTGGAAGTCTGCTCTGATCGATCATGCGTACTTTTCCGTCAACCCATTCAATAGTTTTTACCATTTATTCTCCTTATGCATAGAATGAATTGTAAGGGCGAACGGCCGTTCGCCCCTACGTCATCAGCTAATAAATTTATTCACACCCGGCGCTATCATCATTACCAGCAAGGCCGCTGTGAGGACTATTAAAATAACCACCGTAGCCCATGAGACATAATTATGTCCTTTTGAGTTAACAAAATCTCCCATTATTTTCTTATTATTAATAAGCAAGATGGCAAAAACAAGAACAAAAGGAAGCAGCATGCCATTCAGTAACGAAGACAGGATCATTATAAGTATTAAAGGGGCGCCGGGGATTAAAACTGCAAGCGCTGATATAGTTATGAGGGCGGTGTATATCCACATGAACTGGGGAGCATCTTTGAAGCTCTTGTTTACGCCTGCTTCCCATCCCAGAGCCTCACAGATATAATAGGCTGTTGCAAGCGGAACAACGATAGCCCCGAGTATAGATGCATTTGCAAGACAAACGGCAAAGAGTATCGAAGCATATTGTCCCGCAAAAGGCGCAAGGGATATTGCCGCCTCCTTCGCCTCGTTTATTCTTATCCCGTGCGGGTATAAAGTCGTAGCGCAGGTGACTATTATAAAAAAGGAGATAACGTCCGTAAGAATGCATCCGATTATAACATCAAGTTTTGATATCTTGTAGTTCTCCTTTTTTATACCTTTTTCAGCAATTGATGACTGCAGGTAAAACTGCATCCACGGCGTTATGGTGGTCCCGATTATCGCTATGGTAAGCATGATATATTCAGATTCAAATTTTACCTTTGGAACAAATGTGCCTTCCAGGACCTCGCCCCACTTTGGTGCCGACATAAAGCCTGAGATCACATACCCTACATAAAGCATCGAGGCTATGAGCAAAGCTACCTCCACAATCCTGTAACTGCCTTTGGTAACTAACAGCCATATCAGAAAAGCCCCGAATGGGACCATTACGTATTTACTTAAACCGAATATCTCCATACTTGCCGCCCATCCGGCAAAATTAGCGGTTGTGGTACCGAAGTTCGCCACCAGAAGGATTATCATCATAAAAAAAGTTGTTTTGACCCCGTAATTCTCCCTGATAAGATCGGAAAGCCCCTTGCCTGTCACAACACCCATCCTCGCCACCATTTCCTGTATAACTATAAGAGCGACTGTTGTAGGGATCAAAGTCCACAGCAGTGTGTAGCCATAGCGCGCCCCTGCAACCGAGTAAGTAGTAATGCCTCCGGCGTCATTGTCAATTGAAGCAGTAATGATGCCGGGCCCTATTATGGACAGGAGAACAAGGAAATTCCTCCAGCGGCTCATACGCTCCTCCTCTTTTTCCTCGATGAGGACGGCAGGAGAATGTCGACTATGTCATCGATCGTAACGATCCCGAGGAGCACTCCTTCGGCGTCCACTACGGGAATGGCAAGGAGGTTGTATTTCGATATAAGTTCAGCAACAACCTGCTGGTTCGTGTCAGGCGAAACGGTCTTTAATTTTGCCTCCATGATCTCGGACAGGCGGACCGTTGGAGAGGAGAGGATCAGATCTCTCAATGAAGCAATGCCGGTGAGTTTTTCATCTTTGACAATATATATGTAATGAACTGCCTCCACCTCCGGCGAATCTATCCTGAGTTTTTCAATAGCTTCCTGCAGAGTTAATTCAGGGGGGTATGCTATAAACTGATTTGTCATGATCCCGCCGGCGGTATCTTCTTCATGGGCCAGCAGCTCCTGAATGTCCTGTGCCTCGTCCTTTTCAATGGATTCAAGTAATTCTTTTGCCTTATCGGATTCAAGGTCCGACATCAAGTCTGCCGCTTCGTCAGGGGGCATCCTTTCCACTACATCAGTAGCATATCCTTATCAAGGCTTTCAAAAATAGATCTCTTTATATTAGCCTCAAGCTCATGAAGGGCTTCTGCTGCAACATTGGGGTCCAGTCCTTTAAACAATGCTACGCCCTGTTCATGCGGCACTTTACTGATGATGTCGGCAATGTCCGCCGGGTGAAGGGCGGATATCATCTGCCTGGGGACGATCAGCGATATGGTTGTAAGCCTCGGCTCAAGAGGCTGTATATAACCCCAGCGAATAAGATTGTGAGGTATAGTTTTCCCGAAGACCCTGTAAATATCTTCACTTTTCCTTTCTATCCCGATCCGCCTGAGTATCCCCCTGATTCCAACATCAACAGCAATGAGACAGGCATTAGAATTCTGTCCTTCAAGCTTAACATCATTTACTCTTACAACTTTTGCACCGTTTGCGTCAACGATCTGTTTATCAAAGATGTCACGAGCAATCATGAGATCGTCATCAGAGGGTTCGTACAGTTCAACCTTCGAGGCGTAGATATTAGAAGATATAATGCGCCTGTTAAATATGCCCACATTGTGCCATTCAAGCAGGAACTGCTTCTTTTTTTTCTCTAAAATAAGAGCTGATACCCTCGGCATCGGCTCCCCTTTAATGACAATAAAGTCTTTTACTGCTCCGAGCTCTTCTCCCATAGGGTCAAGAACAGGCATTTTTATCAGTTCACTGACGAAAACTTCACCAAAAAGGGACATGCGGGCTCCTGGGTATCACATGAAAATTCAACCGGTAGGGGCAATTCATGAATTGCCCCTACTTATCCTTAGCCTATGAGTATACCTAAGGGAGGGAATTTTCGGCAACATGATCAGTCCTTATCATTCAAGATAAACTCTGTTTCAATTGTTGCAGACATGGAGGGCTGTTAAAGAATTTCTATACGACACCAATCCACTTTGACCCACAGGACAACATGTCCTATCCACATTAGGTCAAATTGTCCTAATGTGAATGCCTTCCCTTCATGTAACATCTCGAAACTATTATATATTATCTCCCTGGCATTCGACTTGCAAACATAATATTGGTATTTTAAATAAATAATAAAATAATAAAGGGAGATACGATATGTCAAAAGCAATAGGGATAGACCTTGGCACAACTAATTCAGTTGTTGCCGTTGTGCAGAACGGTGAGCGTGTTGTTATACCAAATCAGGAAGGCACGAGGACAACTCCGTCCGTAGTAGCTATTACAGACAAAGGGGAACGTCTTGTAGGACAGGTTGCCAAACGGCAGGCAGTTACAAATCCTGAGAATACGATTTTTTCAATCAAAAGACTTATGGGGCGCAAATTCAAATCTATAGAAGTGCAGGATACTGCAAAGAAACTTCCATATAAAATAGTTGCGGCCCCAAACGGCGATGCCCATGTCGAGATAAGGGGAAAGAGATATTCACCGCCTGAAATTTCCGCTATGATCCTGCAGAAATTAAAAAAAGCTGCCGAAGATTATCTTGGTGAGACAGTCAGCGATGCTGTAATTACAGTGCCTGCGTATTTTGATGACAGTCAGAGGCAGGCCACAAAGGATGCCGGCAAGATAGCCGGACTGAACGTACTAAGGATAATCAACGAACCGACAGCGGCTTCATTATCATACGGTATAGATTCAAAGAAAGATGAAAAAATAGCCGTATATGATCTCGGCGGCGGGACCTTCGATATATCAATACTTGAGATCGGAGAAGGTATTACGGAGGTAAAATCAACTAATGGAGACACCTTCCTCGGCGGCGATGATTTCGATCTGAAAATAATAGACTGGATGATCGATGAGTTCAAAAAAGAACACGGCATCGATCTCAAACAGGACAAGATGGCTCTTCAAAGATTAAAAGAAGCGGCCGAGAAGGCAAAGATAGAGCTCTCTTCCGCAGCAGAAACAGAGATGAATCTTCCCTTCATCACTGCCGATGCTTCAGGGCCAAAACACATGGTCTTAAAACTTGCAAGGGCAAAATTTGAGCAATTGGTTGACAGCCTCGTAAGAAATTCGATTAAACCTTGTGATCTCGTATTGAAGGACGCCGGCCTTTCTGCGGCAGACATCAACGAGGTATTACTTGTAGGCGGGCAAACAAGGAGCCCTATAGTTTATCAGGCAGTAAAAGATTATTTCGGGAAAGAACCTAACAAGGGTGTTAATCCCGATGAAGTTGTTGCCCTTGGCGCAGCTATCCAGGCAGCAGTGCTCAAAGGAGAGGTCAAGGATGTTCTCCTGCTCGACGTGACACCGCTTTCATTCGGCATAGAAACCCTTGGCGGAGTATTTACGAAACTTATTGAGAGAAACACCACCATCCCTGTTAAAAAGAGTCAGGTCTTTTCAACAGCTGCCGACAACCAGCCTGCAGTCAGTATCAGGATATTTCAGGGTGAAAGGGAAATGGCTGCCGACAACAAGCTTCTCGGTAATTTTGAACTCGTAGGGATACCTCCTGCTCCCCGCGGAGTGCCGCAGATCGAGGTTGCCTTTGATATTGATGCAAACGGAATTCTCCACGTAACAGCTAAGGACAAGGGCACCGGCAAAGAGCAATCCATAAGAATCACCGCATCAAGCGGTTTGAACAATGCCGAGATAGACAAGATGGTCAGGGACGCCGAGTCCCATGCTGAGGAAGACAGGAAAAAGAAGCAGCTTAATAGAGGCCAAGAATGAAGCGGATGCGCTTACCTACACAGTTGAGAAGACATTGCGCGAGCACGGAGGTAATATCTCCGAAGCAGAGAAAAAGGAAGTTGAAAGTGCACTCGAAAATTGTAACAGATTGAAAGACAGTTCCACTGATCCCGATGAGATACGCTCCGCTGTTTCAGCGCTATCCAATGCATCTCACAAGATTGCAGAACATATGTATAAACAGGCAGCGTCTGATCAGGGAACACCCCCGGGTAATGGACATGGTTGCGGTGGAGGGCAAACCTGCGCGCATGATGATGCGGTTGATGCAGAGTTTGAAGAAGAAACAGCAGGAAAAGGGGCCTGATCCTTCTAATAAGGCAGTGCCTTAAAAAAGATTTGAAAATCATTTTAAATATGGAGGCGATAAAATGGCAAGTTTATCAGCATCGTTCATGATGAACGATCTACATAAAAAAATTAATGCAAAAAAAGAGAGTGCTTTGCGCTTGTCTCTCTTAAGTATATTTTCGGGAAGCATTCACCCTCTTATAATGCTTGATATTAAAGAAGCAGATACGAAACCGGTAGTTTTCAGCGCATGTGGTAATTCATGAAGAGATACGAAGGCGGCTATAAGTAAATCCGCATAGCTTGTCATTCCCGTGCCTAAAGCACCTACTGTTGGCAGTCCGTTGAGCGGGAATGACAACTATGTACTAGGACAGTTTATATATGAACATTAATTGACAGTGACAATGTCTAATGTTTTTATAAATTCCTTGAATTTTGATGACGGGTCTATGATCTCTATACCTAATGTCGCCGGTTTTTTATCAGTTGAACTTTTTAAATACCATTTCACCTTGCAAAATAATTTTAGAGTTTCACCTGAAGGTATCTGGAAAAGAAGTTCTATTATCTTTTCCGGCTTAAAATCTTTTGGGGCCTGGATTGTAGTAACAATCAAATATTGGAAACCACCCTCAGAAACATTATCTATGAACCCCATATACGTCTTTTCACCTGAAAAAATATACGCCTCTAAACGAACAGGTATCCTTTTTGAGGATCTTTTATTCATTTCTTCCCCTTTGTTTCAATAACCTCTGTGGCTGCAAGAATGACCAATAAAATGCGCAGTCACAAGTTGCGTATAAAACAACTCGAATCCTGATTATTAATCGACATTTTGGAGAATAATCTTTAAAAACTGCTCTTTTACTCTGACCTGGCAGGCCGGCGCCATTGTGTGAAAGCTAAACCCAGATCGTCGAGAAGCGAATAGACCACCGGAGTGGCTATGAGGGTGAGCAGGAGCGAGAGCGTCTGGCCGCCGATCACAACGACCGCGATCACACGGCGTTCCTCGGCTCCCGGACCGGTGCCGAGTGCGAGCGGGACCATACCGGCTACAAAGGTGAGTGTGGTCATGAGGATCGGCCGCAGCCTGTCGCGGTTCCCCTGAAGGATCGCGGCGCCGCGTTCCATACCGGCGGTCCTGAGGTTGTTCATGTGGTCGATCTGAAGGATGGCGTTTTTCTTGACCACGCCGAAGAGCACCAGTATCCCCAGCGCGGAATAGAGGTTGAGAGAGTTGCCCGTGAGCCAGAGCGACAGAAGAGCAAAGGGAACTGTCAGCGGCAGCGAAAGCAGGATGGTGAAGGGGTGGACCAGGTTTTCGAACTGGGAGGCAAGGATCATGTACATGAATGCTACTGAGAGTGCAAAGGCCCAGATAAATTCGCTGAAGGTCCGTTCGAGTTCCCGTCCCCGTCCTGACACGGAGCTTGTGTATGCCAAAGGCAGATTCATCTCCGAAACAGCGGACCGCAGGGCCGCAAGGCGGTCCGCCAGGCCGTAACCGGGCGCAACCGAGGCGCGCAAGCGGACTTCCCGCTGCCGGTCGAGGCGGTCAATGCGTGAGGCGCTATTCACCCGTTCGATCCTCGCCAGGTTGTCAAGACGCACAAGACTCCCGTCATCGCGGGAGACAAACAGCCGTCCGATGGTAGCGAGATCAGCGCGGTCCTCCTCACGAAGCCGCAACTGGACATCATAATCCTCGTTAACAGCAGGGTCACGGAACCGTGATACCTCCTGGTCCCCGCCAACCAGAAGCCTGATAGCTGTGCCGACCCGTTCGGGATCGACTCTGAGATCATCGGCCCTGGCCCGGTCGAGCTGGATCCGCAGTTCAGGCTTGTCCATCTTGAGAGTCGTGTCAGCGTCTATGATCCCGAGGGAATCGGCGCGGTTCCGCAGATTTTCCGCGTAGGAAAATAGCGAATTAAGGTCCGGCCCGCGAAGCACGAAATCGATCTCGGCATTACCCCCGCCGATATTGAATCCTGTCAGATTACGCACCGAGGTCCGCAGGTCACTAAATTTCTTCAGCCGTTTTCTTACCTCCTGCATGATCCCGGCTTGAGAGGAGATATGCCGGAATGTGTCGAGCGGCTTGCCGGCAAAGGTATTGCGTGCGAGCAGTCCCAGGGAAAACACACGCTCCCCGTGAGGGGTGAGCCGCACGTAGGCCCTGCCTTCGCTCACTCCGCCGCTGAATCCGCCTCCCGCTGTGGCGAGTACAAGTTGTACCCCGCTGCACATTCCGGATCTCTTTCCCTATCGCGCTCATGATCTCGTCCATGCTGGCAAGACTCGTGCCCTGGGGAGCGGTGACATTGACATTGAACTCGCCTTCGTCCACATTACCGGGCAGATAATCCTGCTTAAGCGCTTTATACAATGGGATTGTCGACAGAATGACAGCCAATGAGATCATGACCACAAGCAGTCGATGACGCAGTGCAAAGGCGAGCAACCTTGTATACCACGCATCGAGCCTCAAATAAAACCCTCTGCGGGACTTCGCGGTATTGGCATCAGCTTCCCCTGCATGCAAAAGCCTGGCGCTCATCATTGGAGTGAGCGTGAAAGAGACGAGCAGGCTGACCATGACAGCCACTGCGGCTGTTATCCCGAACTGGTAGAGGAAGCGGCCGGAAATGCTCGACATAAAAGACACCGGAATGAAGATGACCACGAGCGAGAGCGTGGTCGTCATGACGGCGAGGCCGATATCGGCAGTTGCCGCGCGTGCGGCATCAAAGGGCTTCATACCCTTCTCCTCCACAAAACGGAATATGTTTTCGAGGACAACAATAGCGTCATCGATCACAACCCCCACCATAAGAACAAGGGCCAGCATGGTAACGCTGTTGAGAGTAAAGTCGAGTGCCCTCATCATACCGAAGGTCGCAATCAACGACGCCGGGATGGCCACTGCGGCTATCACGGTAGAACGCCAGTTGCGCATGAATGCAAAAACTACAAGGGAAGCAAGGATGCTGCCCAGGATAAGATGCACATTGATCTCGTGGAGCGAGGAATAGATATAACGGGACTGGTCCTGTATAACAGTGAGATCAAGCCCGGCCGGAAGCTCGGCTGCGGCGAGGGTCTTCTTCACATTCTCAATGACCGCGACCGTATTGGCCCCTGACTGCCGTCTCACTTCGAGGACCACGGTGGGAACACCGTTTAAACGCGCCGTTGAGCGTTGTTCCTTTGCTTCGTCATCGACCCAGCCGATGTCGCGGACCCTGATCGGCGCGCCGTCAACAGTGGTGATCACCAGGTTGTTAAAGGCCTGAGCGTCTTTCAGTTTGCCGATGGTCCGGAGCGTCTCTTCGCGGGCCCCGCGGGTCACGTTGCCCCCTGCCGAATCAGTGTTCTGCCGGATGATAGCGTCGCGCACCAGGGTGACCGGAAGCCTGTAAGCTTCCAGACGGTCCGCCTCCACCCAGACGTTCATTGCACGATTCTGCCCGCCGACGATCTGAACATCTCCCACACCCGGCGAACGTTCTATACGTACCTTTATGACCTTGTCAGCCAGTTCGGTCAATTCGCGAAGCGCACGGTCACCTGACAGCGCAACGGTAAGCACGGGCTGCGAGTCGTTATCGGATTTTGAGATAAGCGGCGGGGTCGCGTCGTCGGGGAGGTTCTTTAGCACGGTAGCGACCCGGTCCCTCACGTCCTGGGTAGCCGTGTCGATATCACGATTGAGATTGAAGGTGACAATTACATTAGAATTGCCGGGGCCGGAGATCGACCGTAGTTCGTCTATGCCCTGGATGGTGTTGACCGCCTCTTCGATACGCTTCGAGATCTCGGTCTCTACCTCCTCGGTGGAGGCGCCGGGCAGTTGTGTACGGATGCTTACGGTAGGGAGATCAACAGAAGGAAACCTGTCGACGCCAAGGCGAAAGTAACTTGCACCGCCCACCACACAAAGCGCCAGGATAAGCATTGCAGCAAAGACCGGGCGGCGTATACAGATCTCGGCGAGTTTTTGCACAACCGTCCTATTGTTTCACGGAGATTGGCTCCCCGCCGCTGAGATTCCCCGGCTCAGAAACGATCAGATCACCCGGAGAAACCCCTTCAAGAATTTCCACCCGGTCGCCTGCCCGGCGTCCGGTGCGGACCCTGCGTTCTACAGCAAGGCCATTTTTCTCTCCGATCACCTTTTCTATACCGGCAAAGTTGACGATCGCCGAGGCAGGAGCGAGAAGCGCAGGCTGTTGAGGATCTATAAGGATCTCGGCCGAGGCAAATGAACCTGCCCTGATCCGGCCCTGCCTGTTTTCTACCTCTGCTTCAACTGTCAGTGTACGATTTTGCATCTCTAATACAGGGCTTAAACGGACTACCCGCCCCGAATGTTCTAAGGTATCTCCTTCGATACTGACCCGGACCGCCTGTCCGATCCGGATGGCTGCAGCATCACGTTCCGGCACCGCTACCTTAAGGCGCAAGGGATCGATCCGGACGAGACTGGTTACCGGCGAACCTGCAGAGAGGAACTCACCCACCAGGGCCTTCCGCTCCCTCACTGCGCCATCAATGGGCGCGTAGAGCGTGGTGTAGGCAAGCTGCTGGCGTGCAAGAGAAAGCTCGCTTTTCCGCTGGGCTAAAAGGGCCTGGCGGTCGCGTACCTCCTCGACACTCGCCTGATAACGGCCTTCAGCAACGAGCAGCCGTGACACAGCTGTATCAAATTCAGTCTTTGAAATATATTCCTTCCTAAGGAGTTCCGCCATACGGTCGCGGTTCTGGCGGGCCTCATCAAGGACTGCCTTCGCTTCCCGGACAGGTGATGTCTTTTCAGGATCTACCCGATCGTCCGAACCCTCAGGAGAAAGCCCCAAACGGGCCCTGCTCTGCTGCAGCGCAGCCTCGGCCTGCTCGACCCGGAGCTGAAAGTCTGTCGGGTCGAGGCGCGCAATTACCTGATCTTTGCTCACCCTGCTGCCAAGATCAACCGCCATCTCGCTTATCCTGCCGGCCACCTTGAAACTGACGGCCACCTCTTCGTCGGCGGCGAGTGTGCCCGTAACCGTCACTGTGCGGGGCAGTCTTCCCTGCTCCACAGAAACAAGGCGGACCACGCGCGGTGCCTTTGGCTTTTGGCCCTCGCGGGCATTCATACGTTCGCAGCCCGAAGTGGCTAATCCAAGCGCCAGAATAAGTAACATCACGATCAGGTCAGTTTTTTGTATACTCTTTTGTGAAAGAGGAAGTCGCACGCGTAGCATGATGAAATTTAACATGGCAGACGTGAAAAAACAAGACAAGGTATATATTGGCGCACCTCGCCCATTCGCTTGACGGAAGACATATACTTGCTATACTTATGAATACGAAAGATATGAAAATCTATGTCGGGACAAGCGGGTATGGGTACAAGGAATGGAAGGGAAAATTCTATCCTGAAAAGATCTCGCCCAAGGAAATGCTTCGCTTCTATTCGGAACGCCTCAGCGCGGTAGAGATAAATAATACCTTTTATCACATGCCCACAGAGAATGTCCTCACATCCTGGGCAGAACAGGTCCCCGACGATTTTGTTTTTGCGCTCAAAGCGCCTCAGGTTATAACGCATCTGAAACGGTTGAAAAATGTGGTGGAGGAGACTGAGTACCTTTTCAGGACGCTGTCGGTTCTGGGCAGGAAACTGGGGCCGGTACTTTTTCAGTTTCCCGGAAGTTTTCATGCGGACCATCCTGCGCTAAAAGATTTTCTCGATCTGATTCCCGGCAATATGTCATGCGCATTCGAGTTCCGCCACCCGTCATGGCTCGATATTGAAATTCTGGACCTCCTTCGTGAAAGGGGATGCAGCCTGTGCACAGCGGATACTGATGAGAATCCGGCAAATGAGATCATCAGTACAGCGACATGGGGGTACCTGCGTCTGCGCCGTTCCGATTATACGGATGTCGATCTCTCACAATGGATGGAAAAAATCCTTTCGCAAAAATGGAAGATGGCCTTCGTTTTCTTTAAACACGAGGAAGAGGCCAAAGGGCCCGAGATGGCGGTACGTTTTCGTGAGCTTGCCGATTCAGGGGATAGAAAATTCAAGGCAGGAAAGATAAAGAAATAAGAGAAGCAACTCATCGCTGGTAAGCTCCGTATACGTAAATACGACGTTATGTTTACCTGGAAAACTTTTGTGCAGCGCGTGTTCGCGCCTTGGCAGCCTCTTCTGCACGGTTCTTTGGCGGCGCGTTCGTCTCGAGCGAGCTCAGAAGGTTTCTGGAAGCTGCCGCTATCTCTTCAACAGCCGCAAGGAATGTAACTTCGTTGGCCTTCGATGGCTTGTGGAAGCCGCTTACTTTTCTCACGAATTGTAGTGCGGCCTCGCGTATCTCGTCGTCCGTCACAGGCGGTTCGAAGTTGAAGAGGGTCCTGATGTTTCTACACATATGCGTTACCTCAATGTATCGAAAGTGCGGGGGGGAAACCTCGAATTCTATGGGCTTGAAATCGAAGCTCTCCGTCTCACCTCAGTAGAGACCTCGCCGAATATTATTTCTTAAGATTATCACAGTCACCAAAAATGTCAAACAGCCTGAAGGATTTGCATCCGGGTAGGTATTCCCATTTATTAATGACAAGAACTATTTTGCTTCTGCACAAGACGTCTCCAACTCCCTCATCCCATCCAAAAAATCTCAACCTTGACAGCGGGACATTGTGTGCTATATTTCTCTTATATATACTGATATTGTCAGCATGGAGATCATATTCGGGGAGAGATAAGTAATCATGAAAAAGTATGATGTAGTCGTGATCGGAGCAGGAGACGTCGGCCTTGCAATTGCCTTCAAGGCATCTTCAGAAGGGTTAAAGGTAGCGCTCGCTGATAAGAGACATCCGGGAGGGACCTGTGTTAATTACGGATGTGTCCCGTCAAAAACGCTGATACATACGGCTGACAGGATCATTGAGATCCGTGAAGCGGCGAAACTCGGCATCCGGGCGGAAATAACCGGTATTGATTTCAGGACGGTCATGGACCGGATGAAGAGCGCTGTCAGCAGCGGCAGAGATGGAATAAAGACGGCGATAGAAGAAACTGAAAATATCGATTTCTACAACAGGGAATGCCATTTTATTGATGACCGCACCATTGAAACAGGTGATGAAAAGATAAGGGGGAAGAAGATTTTTATCGCCTCAGGCGCCCGTCCCGCGGTCCCGCCGCTGAAAGGACTGGACAATATCCCGTATCTGACTAACGAGAGCGTGCTTGGACTCGAAAAGAAGCCGGAGAACATGATCATCATCGGCGGCGGATACATAGGGCTTGAATATGCGCACTTCTTTTC
The DNA here is from genome assembly GCA_963699585.1 of Thermodesulfovibrionia bacterium. GTDB lineage: Bacteria > Nitrospirota > Thermodesulfovibrionia > UBA6902 > UBA6902 > SURF-23. Next base: position 204,166 of record CAVOUK010000002.1, read on the forward strand.
TGCCCTCGGTACAAAGGTCGTCGTGGTGGTGAGAAGCGCAAGACTCCTTCCGTCAGAAGAACCGGAGATATCGGAACTCTTAAAGATTAATCTCGGCAAGCGGATAGAGATACGCATTGGGGTAACAGAAGAAGTAAGGCAGGCTGACGGCGGTTACGTTATCCTCGTAAAGGTCGCGGACACCGGCGAGATAAAGGAGATTTCCGCAGATGCGGTGATGGTGGCTACCGGCAGAAAGTCCAATGCAGACCTGCTGAAAGTCGAAAATGCCGGCATTGAGACGGACAAGAACAACTTTATAAAAGTTGATGATTATCTTCAGACCGGCAGGAAACACATATGGGCCCTGGGCGACGCCAACGGAAGGGCCATGTTCACTCATGCAGGAGATAAAGAAGCGGAGATAGCCTGGCACAACGCAACCCACAGGAAAAAGATCAGGATGGATTTCCAATCCGTTCCCCACGCGATATTCACGCATCCCCAAATCGCCTCTGTTGGACTGACAGAGGAGCAGGCGAGGCAGTCCCACGATATATTAGTTGGCAGGGCGAAATATTCGGATACAGTGATGGGAGAGGCCATGATGGAGCAGGAAGGTTTTGCAAAGGCAGTCGTCGAAAAGAATTCCGGCAGGGTCCTGGGCTTTCATATCATCGGTCCTCATGCCGCGATGCTCATCCAGGAAGTCGTGAATGCCGTGATCAACAAAGACGATGTTCGGTCCATTACAGGGTGTATGCACATATTCCCTGCTCTTTCAAATCTGATAACTGAAACGCTTGGCAATCTTGAATGACCCCACCCGTCTAAATAAATCCAACCCTTGACAGCAGGACACTTTGTGCTATATTTCTCTTATAGACCTTTGAACAACTGAGATATGGAGGATATAAAAAGAAGTACGGAGTAAACAGAAAAGCAGGACTATTAAAGACAGAGATCGTACCTATGTGGTTTATAAAAGAGGAGAGGATTTCAATGGCGGGAAGGACGATCTGGAAAGGATATATCCAATTCAGCAATATCAATGTGCCCGTGAAGCTGCATACCGCGGTACAGCAGGACCGGATCCAGTTTCACCTTCTCCACAAGCATGATCATGTGAAATTGCACCAGCAGATGATCTGCGCGTATGAAAAAGTGCCCGTACCGCGGAAGAACAGGTCAAAGGGTTTGAACTGGAGGAGAGAAAATATGTTCTCGTTGATCCGGCGGAACTCGAACAAACCGAACCCGAAGACGGCCGGATGATCGAAGTCCACGAATTCGTCAAAACCGAACAAATCGATCCCGTCTTCTTTGAACGCATGTACTATCTGGAGCCGGATACCACCTTAAAGGAATATAACGCTCTTGCCGGGGCATTGAAGGAAATGAATATGGCAGGTATATGCACGTGGACCATGAGAAGACGGTCCTATCTCGGGGCCTTGCAGATAAACGGGAAGGTCCTCTGCCTGAACACCCTGCGATATGCCGACGAAGTGGTCCCGGTAAAATCTCTCGAACTGCAGAAAGCTCCCCTGTCTGAAAAAGAACTGAAGATCGCAAGGGACCTGATCAATCAGTTGTCAGCCCCTTTTCAGCCGCAGAAATTCGAGAACGAACATCAAAAAAAACTGCAGGATTTGATCGATAAAAAAGCACGGGGAGAAAAGATTGCGGTCCTGCGCCCCAAGCGCCTGAAACCCACAGCGCCGGACAAGCTTCTTGAGGCGCTGAAGGCGAGTCTGAAGAAGGTCGCGTGAAGGAGCAGCTCTCAGGATCAGCAATCAGCAGTAGCTAGGATTTTTTAAAGCTGACCGCTGATAGCTGATAGCTATGGCTCATTGAGGAATAAAATGGCATTACAGGAAATATGGAACGGGACAGTCAGTTTCAGCCTTGTTGCGATCCCGGTAAAACTGGTCAGGGCTGTCGAGCCCGGCCGTGTCTCTTTTCGCATGCTTCACAGCAAGGATTATTCCCCCCTCGCAAGAAAGATGTATTGTCCGGAAGAAAAAAAGATAGTCCCGGCGGATGAGATCGTCAGGGGATATGAGATCGCCCCCGACAAATACATAGTGATAACGGACAAGGAACTGGAATCCGTATCTCCCGAGCGAAGCCGCACGATCGAGATCCTCGAGTTCATAGATATAAAGGATGTGGACCCGGTCTATTATGATCACCCGTATTATCTCGTTCCTTCAAAAGGGGGCGAAAAGGCTTACCGGCTGCTGGTTGAGGTGATGCGCCAGACGAACAAGGCCGGGATCGCAAAGTTCGTGCTGCGGGAACGTGAGTATCTCGTTGCCGTCAAGAGCACGGATGGGGCGCTGGCGCTGGTCACTCTTCACTACAGCGGAGAAATACTTCCCGATGAGGACATCCTGCCGAAAGAAGAAAAGATCGAATCCGAAGAGAAAAGCCGCATGAAAAAGATCATCAAAGAAATGACCGCCGGCTTCAATCCGGATAAATATGCTGACGATCGCCGGAAGAAGATCATGAAGCTTCTGGAGAAGAAAGCGAAAGAAAAGGCCCCGGTCGAGGCCCCTGAAATCGAGGAAGAAGAGGAAGAAGGCGTGGTCGATCTGGTCGCAGTGCTGGAGGAGAGCATGCGCAAAGTGAAAGAGCACAAGTGAACAGAAAAGTCGTGGAGGCTGCCGGGAGAAGACTTTCTTTGTCGAACCTGAAAAAGGACCTCTATCCCTCCTATGGTTTCACAAAGGCCCATGTCCTGGAATACTACCGCCGGATTGCAGACTTCATCCTGCCGCATTTAAAAGACCGGGCACTGACCTTAAAGCGCTACCCTGACGGAACGGAAAAGGATTTCTTTTTCGAGAAGCGCTGTCCTGTGCATCGTCCCGCCTGGGTGAAAACAGCGGAGGTGCGCCATAAAGAAGAACGGATGACAGTCTGCCTCGTCAATGATCTGGAGACGCTCATATGGGTAGAGAACCTTGCGTCTCTTGAACTGCATGTGCCTCTGGCAAGGGCCGTTTCCCCTGAGACGCCTGATTCCATGGTCTTTGATCTGGACCCCGGGGATCAGGCCGACATTCTGGATTGCGCCCGGGTAGCACTGATACTTCGGGACCTGCTCTCCCAAATGCGGCTTGCAAGCTATGCAAAAACCTCGGGCAAAAAAGGACTCCATGTATATGTCCCTTTGAACCGCAAAGAGGCGACCTTTGAGGACACCAAGAAATTTTCGAAAGCCGTGGCAGAAGTCCTGCAGCGCAACTATCCGGACCTGGTGACCGCGAAGATGGCAAAGGAATCCCGGACAAAAAAGGTCTTCATCAACTGGTCTCAGAACGATTCCTCAAAGACGATGATCTGCGTCTACTCCCTGCGCGCCCGGGAGAAACCGACTGTCTCGTTTCCCCTTGAATGGGAGGAACTGGAAAATCTGTCAAAGCAGGGCGATCCCGAAAAGCTGCTGATCATGCATTCGGAAGCCGTGAGCAGGGTCGAGAAAAAAGGCGACCTTTTCCGGGAGCTGCTTACGAAAAAACAGAAGTTGCCTCATCTGTGATAGTCAATAGATATTGGTTGTCATTCCCGTGCCTAAAGCACCTACTGTTGGCAGTCAGTAAGCGGGAATCCAGGTCAAAACATTAGTTCTACCAGAAAGAAAGATATTCGAGATGTTATTTGAATCGAGAACTTCGGCATGAACTAAACAGAGTTGAATTTTAGGGACAGCCTTATCATCGGCTATCGTTAAATTGATTTACAGATTGATGGTCAACGATAACTACCAGGTATCATAACTTTTCAGCCATGCTTGCTGTTATTGCTAATACCTGCATCTCAATAATCTGTGAGAATTATTAAATTGATGATAATACCGACTAAGTGAGTATCGGCAAGGTTTATGCCTGCTGCGGATATTGCGCCAAGACCTGTTATTAAAATCAAGGAGTCTACTCGTTTTTATTGACTTCGATAGCGGTCAACTTTTGATCTCCGCCGGCATTGAAGGTCAACTTGCCCTCTTTTTTGTATGAGCATTCCACCACCCACCGGTCATCCCCAAAATAAAACGGGATATGCGATTTGCCTGTGGGACGCTGCCATTGGTTGTTCGGTTCACCTATCTTGGCAAATACTTCCTTCATGGTCATGCCGAGTTTCAGCTTGGCAAATTTGCTGCCGGGCGCAGGAGTGCCGATCACTCCAATTTTGCTTTCATCCTTCTTGTCGGCCTTTTCGGATTTCTCTTGTTTCTGGGGCGTAGCAGTATCATCCTTGGACTTGTTATGCACGCAGCCCGCAAGTACCGCAAGCACAGTAATTGCAATAAGCGCAACAATAAAACTCTTCCTGATATTCATGTTCATGGCAACCCCTCCTGTTTTAAATGACATATATTTGATTTATTCTTTATAACCATTTGCAAAATCTAAGTCAATGTATTTATTGCTAGCCCTCTTCAGATATTCCAACAAATTATTAACTGGTTTCTTGTTATCATACAGATAGGGCTTGGCTAACGCAAGAAGAATTTGACATTCTTTCAAGGAGATGACTATCTTTATTAACTTATTATCAATGCAAAAAGGGGAGATAACAAGTTAACCTGTTATCAACAGATGAAAGCCATACCATCCGAAATATTATTGCGGTCCAGCGAAATGCTGACTGATTATTATGGTTAGTTATCTAGCTCATTCCGGTAACTTTCGAAAACAACATAATAGCGAAGTAGCAATAATTTTCGGTCTTAATAAATTCTGAGGATATTTAGATGTTATCCATAACTTCAGAAGTATTTTCGATGAAGATTTGTCCAGGGAGTTAAAATTCCTTACACTGCATCCTTGTTAGCAAAAGAGAGGTTTCGTTACCAGAGAAAAAATCTTTCATTCACTCGAAATTATAGGCAGTTTTTTGAGTGATATTGAACTCACAACAGGAATGAATATCTTCTTTTCCCGTGAAGAATTCTTCTGATCTCCACGATAGTATCTTTAACAACGTAAAAGACCAAGTAGCTGTCGATGACAAGGATTCTGTATTTTAGTCTCTGCAGACGATTATCTTTTGGAATCTGTCCCATGAAGGGAAAATCTTCAAGCTTGACGACTGACTTGTCAAACTTGTCGAGAAATTTGTGAGCTGAAACAGGGCTGTCGATTTTAATATATTCAATAATCCCGCCTAAATCTCTCTGCGCAACGGGGAGATATTTAATACTGTATTTCTTTTTCACTTTATTTTGGATTTCACCTGTTTCATGAATTCTTTGTGTGATAGTCCATGCGCTCCTGAGGCGCTTTCAAACTCAGCTTCATCCAGTTTTTGATACAGCTCGATTAGCGCCTGCTGTTTTTCGTAAAGGGCCAGACTCATCACTACCATATCTCCCTGACCGTTTTTTGTGATAAAGACCGGCTCTTCCTCTTTATGGCAGAGTTCTGATATTTCATTAAAATTGTTTCTGAGATCGGATATGGGCTTAATAATCGGCATGCTGACACCTCCTTATCATTTAATTGCACTTATTATATCATAATTATGATATGCATAACCCCCACTTTTTAACTAAAGGATTACAACAATCTTAAAGTCTTTGATATGATTGAAGTTAAAGAAGAGCGGACAGCATAGGCAGTCTTACCTCTTTTACTGATAACTGACAGCTAATAGCTATGGGACTAAAAGAATACAAATCCAAACGGAAATTCGAGAAAACACCTGAGCCGAAACCTGAGGTGCGCCCTGAAGGGGACCATCTCATTTTTGTCGTTCATAAGCACGCAGCGCGAAACCTCCATTATGACCTGAGGCTTGAGCTTGACGGGGTCCTGAAGAGCTGGGCCGTGCCGAAGGGCCCTTCGCTGGACCCTTCCCTGAAAAGGCTCGCCATGATGGTTGAAGACCACCCGTTTGATTACAAAGATTTTGAAGGCGTCATCCCTGAAGGTAATTACGGCGCCGGAGGCGTCATCATCTGGGACAGGGGCTTTTATCATCATCCTTCCGCAAAAGACAAAAAGGAAAGTGAGAAACTTCTCCGGGACGGATTAAAAAAGGGGGACCTGAAGTTTGTGCTCAACGGGGAAAAGCTTAAGGGGGAATTCGCCCTCGTGAGGATGCGGAAAGACGAGAAGTCATGGCTGCTCCTGAAGAAAAAAGACCGATTTGCAAGCGAAATATCCATTTTAAAAGAGAACCGTTCCGCTGTATCGGGCAAGACTCTGGAGGATGTTTCCGAAGCCGGGCCGGGAAAATCCTTCAAACAAAAAAAACTGGGCCAGATCCGTCTTCGGGAAGCGCTGGAAGAGGAAGACCTGAAAGATGCGCCGGTCAACCCGATGCCGCACAATATAAAACCGATGCTAGCGACCCTGATCAAAAAACCGTTCGATCATCCGGACTGGATCTTTGAGATGAAATGGGACGGCTACCGGGCCATTGCAGAGATCAGGGACGGCGATGTTTCGCTTTATTCCCGCAACCGGATATCACTCACACAAAAGTTTCTTCCCATTGCCGAATCGCTGCGGAATCCCGGATTTGATGCTGTCCTGGATGGAGAAATTGTTGTAGTGGATGATCAGGGGCATCCGAATTTCCAGATGCTTCAGGATTACCGGAAATCAGGAAGCGGTCATCTGCTCTACTACGTCTTTGATCTCCTTCACTTCCGGGGACATGATCTGACGGACCTGCCCCTGCTCAGGAGAAAAGAACTCCTGAAAAAAATCCTCCCGTCTTCCCCGAAAATAAAATTCAGCGATCACGTATCGAAAGACGGCGTCCTGTTTTTCAATGTCGTCAGAGAAAAAGGACTCGAGGGGATCATCGCCAAGCATTCTCAAAGCACATACCGGCTGGGCAAAAGGAGCCGGCAGTGGCTGAAGGTGAAGACGCGGCCCACGCAGGAGGGCGTGATCGCGGGATTCACGGAACCGAGAGGGGGCAGAAAACATTTCGGCACCCTTGTCTTAGGCGTGTACGAAGGTGACGAGCTGATTTACATCGGACATTCGGGAGGCGGATTCGGGGAGAAGAATCTAAAGGAAATCCGCGAAAAACTGGGGCCCCTTATCCAGAAAGAATGCCCCTTTAAAGTGGAGCCAAAGACCAACACCCCTGTCACCTGGCTAAAGCCGAAGCTGGTCTGCGAAGTTTCACTTTCACCGGATGGACTGAAGACGGCATCATGAGGCAGCCGGTTTTCTTACGAATGCGCGAGGAGAAAACCGCCCGCGAAGTGGTAAGGGAGAACATCCTGGTTAATGCACCTAATCAACCACTTTAATCCCGGAACTTATCTTCATCAGCTTCCCTGTTGCATCAGCAACAACCACATTATCTTCCGTTACCGCCTTTGCATGCACTTCCAGGATCTTTTTCGTATCTCTTAATATCTCTGCCTGAACAGTTATCTTTTTGCCGACATCCAGCGCCTTTCTCAAACGGATATCCATCCGGGCAGTAACAGCTGGCATCCCCATTTCTATTGCAAGTTTTACCATCGCCTCATCAAGGAGGGTTGAAATGATCCCGCCGTGAACGATGTTGAAATAACCCTGATGTTCCTTCTGAGGGACAAATTCCGTTTTGATGGTCTTTCCGTCAAAAGAAAAATCCAGTTTCAGCCCGATTGGATTTTTCTTCCCGCATACAAAGCAGTAATTGTCGTCAATAAGTTCCATATTTTTACAATAGCCGACAGCTGTCAGCTATTTTATTTTATTAAATTAGTTATCCCCAGCCGTATCATCATTACCGCAATAGAGGCAAGGAGGATCGCCATTACCTTTGAAAGTGCAATGATCCCGTTTCTGCCGATCAGTCTTATTATTACCTCTGCCTTTACAAAAGACGCCCATACTATTATCAGATTCACAATTAGAGATATTATTGTCGGTATGACACCGTAGTGGTCAATAAGCACTATCAGGGTCGTGAGAACTGCAGGGCCTACTATCAAAGGCACTCCGATAGGCACAACACCGATCGTGTCTTCTATCTTTCTCCTGTCTCCGTACCTCAGGAGATCGAGCACGGCGATAACAAGCAGGAGCAGACCGCCTGCTATCTTGAAGTCATCAACGGTAATCCCCAAAATTGTGAAAACCACTTCTCCTACGGCAACAAAGGCAAGACTTACTGCCAGCGCCGTAATGATCGAATGTTTGACAATTATCTTTTTCTGGTCCTCGGCTGTCTCGCTTGTAACTGATATAAATATTGGAAGGACGGCAAATACATCCATCGCAACAAAAATGGGGATAAATGTCATCGGCAGATTTTTCAGGGCCTCAAGCATATGTAGATTATAGTTATAAATTTTTGATTCGTCAAAAGGTTTCGAATCAGTATGCAGGGGCAATTCATGAATTGCCCCTACTATTATGATAATATTAACTTATGCATCCCCTCAAAAAAACCCTCGATAAGTTTTACAGCGAATACAATTTTAAAGAGAGAATAAAGCATGATCCGATCGAATTTCCCCACAGATATGCCCATCCGGATGATATAGAGATAGCAGGGCTTTTTGCATCCTGTATTGCTTATGGGAAGGTAGGGCTTTTCAAACCTGTTATAGAGCAAATCCTTGGACCCTGCGGCAGACATCCTGCAGGTTTTCTTAAAGACTTTAATCTGGGCAGAGATAAAAAGCATTTTCAGGGGATCAGCTACAGATTCAACAAAGAAGAGGACGTCCTCTGCCTTGTTTATATGATCAGCCATACGTTGAAGGAATGGGGTTCGCTGAAAAGTATTTTCTATCACTATTACAAACCGGAGCATGAGGACATTAAATATGCGCTTGAGAAGTTCGCGAGCTATTTTATTAACATTAATACCTCACCTGTTTACGGAAGAAATATCAGACCAAACGGGCTGAAACAGTTTTTTCCATCGCCCGAAAGCGGCAGTGCGTGCAAGCGCCTGAATCTGTTTCTCAGATGGATGGTCCGGACTAAAGATATAGATTTGGGTATCTGGGACAAGATCTCTCCTTCAAAATTGATCATTCCGCTTGACACACACATAGCAAGGATCTCAAGATGCCTTGGTTTGACAAAAAGAAAGTCTTCTGACTGGAAGACCGCCAAGGAAATAACTGAAGCATTAAAAAAATTAGACCCGAAAGATCCTCTTAAATATGATTTCGCACTATGCCACCAGGGTATATCCGGACTGTGCAAAGGGGAAAGATTTAAAGACGCCTGCGCGTCCTGCGCCCTTTTTTCGAAGAGTTCACTGCGATGTCACCATCTGTGTCATTCCGGGCTTGACCCGGAATCTATCCGTAGGGGCGACCTTGTGGTCGCCCTTTTTTAAGGGCTGGTACAAGACCAGCCCCTACATTGTTTATCCCGTCCCCTGCTCTCTCTCGATTGAATCCGCCCCTTTTATGTGATAAAAGCATTATATGATTTAAATCATATGATTAAGATCATTCTCTATCATATAAAGTTTAGTGTATAAAATTATACATTCCATGATCAGCTTAATATTAAATAATTTCTATGCATAAATTAAAAAAGGAGGTTGATCTATGAGTACGAATTTTGCAAAAAATCTGTTTATCTACGGCAGCATTCTCTGTTTCGTTGTTCTTATTATCCTCACCGTTGATACAATGGGAAAGCTTGACAAGAGGGCGCCTGAAATCACGGAACAGGTGAATGCCGGGAAAAAGATCTGGCACAAATATGACTGTATCGGCTGTCATACAATTCTGGGAAATGGTTCATACTTTGCGCCTGATCTGACAAAGGCTGTTGAACGCAAACCGAAAGGTTATCTGAAGAAATTCATTATGGACCCTCGCACAATAAAGCCCAATTCCGCAATGCCGAAACTCGGACTTTCCGAAAAAGAGGCGGACGATCTTATCGCATTTCTGGATTGGATGGACCATGTGGATACTAACGGCTGGCCTCCCAAACCCATTCTTGCCGGAGCCATTTCCGGAAAAACTGCAAGTTCCGGCCAGATGCTTTTTCAAAAAAATGACTGTTCAGCATGTCATCAGGTCAACGGGATAGGCGGTACTGCGGGACCTGATCTTACGCACGTTGGGAGTGTAAGAACAGACATTGAGTGGCATATTAAGCATCTTAAAGACCCTGCTTCCGTTGTGCCTGATTCTGCAATGCCGGGCTTTAACCAGCTCAGTGATGAAGATCTCAGACAGCTCGGGGAATATTTAATTACATTAAAATAAATTTTTTATATGGAGGGAGAACTATGAAATATAAAAGTCATCAGATAGCGCAGAATTTTTACATAGCCGCCGTGCTGCTCTTTCTGGTCCAGGTCATTGTCGGCATCGTTGCCGCACTTCAGTTCATATGGCCGGATTTCTTTATCTTAAACTTCAACACAGTACGAACACTGCATATTAATGCACTCGTGGTATGGCTGCTCATGGGTATGATGGGGGCCACATATTATGTGATCCCTGAAGAATCGGAAACCGAATTATGGAGTATCCCTCTGGCACGGTTACAGTTCTGGGCCACCGTTATCGCGGTAACGGCTGTAGTAGTCGGGTATATTGTGATGGGTTTAAATCCACAGACTAATATAGAAGTGTTCGGTACCCGTTTACTGAATGAAGGAAGGGAATATATAGAGGCCCCGAGATGGGCTGATATACTGATAGTTGTCTCGGTGCTCCTGTTTTTGTTTAATTGCCTTATGACTGTTTTCAAAACAAAAAAATTTACAGCGGTCCAGGGTGTACTCTTAGGCGGTCTGACATTTCTGGCCCTGATGTACCTGCCGGGGATGTTCTATACAAAAAGCATGGTAAAAGACCAGTTCTGGTGGTGGTGGGTTGTTCATCTCTGGGTTGAAGGTTCATGGGAACTGATCGCAGCAGCCCTGCTCGCTTTCATGCTGCACAAACTTCTCGGAGCTGATGTAAAAATTCTTGCAAAATGGATGTATATTGAGACAGGGCTTGTGCTTTTTACAGGCATTCTCGGACTCGGACACCATTATTACTGGATCGGAACGCCTAAATACTGGCTCTGGGTCGGCGGTTTCTTCAGTTCGCTTGAACCGATACCTTTGCTGCTGATGGTATGGGACGCCTTCAGGACCACAAGGGAGACCCGCGGCGTTGTACCGAACAGGATCGGATTGTATCTTACTGTGGCCCATGCGATATTTAATTTCGTCGGCGCAGGCCTGTGGGGTGTGATACACACACTGCCTCAGGTAAACCAATGGACCCATGGCACACAGATAACCACTGCACACGGACATCTTGCATTTTACGGCGCATATGTCCTTCTCATCGTAGCTATGATGTATGTAACACTGCCGTCGATCAAGGGGGTCAAGGAGTTTAACCAGTCATGGGGTTTTCAGTCTTTCTGGTGGATGACGATTTCGATGATCTTTATTGTGATAACCATAACAGGCGCCGGAATGGTCCAGACATATCTTGAACGTTTATTCGGCCTTGATTATGTGACTGTTAAAGCCGGTTATAATCTGTGGTTCTGGATATTCAGGGCGATCTTTGGAGTTGGCTTTCTTGTCGGCGTACTAATACTGGTAACAGATATTCTCACACTTGGACGGAAGCCTGCTGCCTCATAAAAGATAGAACTGTTAATAAGAGGGGGTAATATTTCGCCCCCTCTTATGACTTATCTCATACATTAAATTTTCGTTTTTCATCAAAATAATAATATGAACAAACATTATCTTCACATATTACGCAGAGCCACCCAGCTTTTATTTATTATTCTGATAATAATCGCCCCTTTTCTTGATATCCTGAGGATCGACTCTGATACAAGGAGCCTGATCGTTTTTGGAAAAGAATGGAGCATAGGGCTGGAGGAAGGTTTTTATTTAAACCAGTCCTTTGAAAATGCGTCACATGTTGCATGGCGTTTCTTCCTTAAGGCGGTATTGCCCTGGATCACTGTCCTCAGCATTTTCCCGATTCTCGGGGCGCTTACCGGAAGATTCTTTTGCGGGTGGTTTTGTCCTGAGGGCACATTGTTTGAACTTTTTGATTTCCTTACGATGAAGATCTTCGGCAGAAGGAGCCTTTTTACAAAAAAACCCAACGATCCCGGAGCGCCTGCGGAAACAAGACTCCCTTATATAATACTTGCGTTGTTTTGCATGATAACCATTCCCCTGCTTATGGGGGTTGTTCTGACAGGATATTTTGTGAATCCTCGAACTGTCTGGAGCCAGGTCTTTAACTGGGAATTTACTTTCGGAGTAAAGGCAGGGATCATAGGTGTTTCCATCTATATATTCATATCAGCGATGATCGTCCGTCATACCCTTTGTAAGTATGTATGCGGCGCAGGACTTATGCAGATGTTATTTGGATGGGCCAGCCCTGTTTCGATCAGAATAAAAACAGACACTGTAAAACTCGCTGCATGTACGGATTGCAAGGGTTGTGAAAAGGTATGTTTTATGAATGTAAAACCGAGAATGCCCAGAAAGGATATAAATTGCGTAAACTGCGGCGAGTGTATCACTGCCTGCACAAAAGAATTGGGGAAAAGCAGAGGGGTATTCAGTTTCGCTCAGTCAAGGTCTTGCGCTTTGCCGGCAAAAGAAGCTGTTAAAAAGCAGGACGATGTTCTGTTGAATCACGAAAAATACATGAAAGGAGAATGTTATGAAAAAACCTGTAATTGACTTTGATCTCTGCATAGGATGCGGATCGTGCGTTGAAATATGTCCCGAGGTGTTCGAACTTAAGGACGACGGCAAGGCGTATGTCAAAGATGAGGACAAATGCAGTACGTGTAATTGCGAAGAAGCCGCAAACATCTGCCCCGTGGAGGCAATAACATTTACAGAGGGATAAAAATATAAGATCCCCCGCAGCAAGTCTTTCCATCCTTTTCGTTCAAGGATTGTTCAATTTATTTACTTAACGCTTCATGCACCCTTCCGACTAATTTTGCGGAAGGCTTCAGTGTCTTATCTCCTTCGTCATTCCATTTTACAGGACACGCCTCGGCAGTGTATTTTGCGAGGTGAAGGTTGGCCTTCAATTTTCTGATCAATTCATCAATATTCCTGCCCAGGTTGTAGTAATTGACTTCCGCGTTCATGAGCTTTGCCTTCCGGGCTTATTATAAAAGTGCCTCTTAATGAAAGACCGGTTGCTTCGTCATAAACCCCGAACATCCTTGACAGTTTTCCGGTGACGTCCGAACCCATCGGAAATTTCACGCCTGCAAGCTGTTTCTCCTCCCTCTGCCATGCAAGGTGGACGAATTTCGTGTCCCTGCTTACAGTAAGGACCTCTGCGTCCATCTCCTTAAATCTGTCATACTGCTCTGCCAGAGCAGCAAATTCAGTAGCTCAGACAAAAGTAAAATCCGCGGGATAGAAAAAAAGTATGGTCCATTTCTTGTTCTTTCTGAGCGTTTCAAGGCCCACCTCGCCGAAGTCGCCTTTTGACGGCTCATATGTTTCCAGTGTAAAATCCGGTACCGTTGAACCAACATTACAACCTAAACATGCACATGCTTCTGACATTTTTATTGCCTCCTTTTAATTTTAATCTCAAGGGCGAGGCGGCGCCTCGCCACTACCTATCGTCTCTTTATCACAATGTAAAATATATTGCAATTGCTGAGGTAAGGGCACTGGGAGATATGCTTCAAATTATCATGTCCCGGTCAGATAATAGTTATGCGATAATAGCAATACAATTAAGGTAATTTGATAAAATTAAATATGGGACGGTACAACATTTTAAACAATCAAAACAACATAACTCCGGATGGACCAGCCTCAACTCCGAAAGTGCTTTCGGTCATTAACCTGCAGAAGGTTTACGGTGAGACCGTTGCTGTTGGCGGCACTTCATTCGATGTGGGCCGGAAAGAGATTGTCGGACTTCTGGGTCCCAACGGTGCGGGGAAGACAACAACGATCAACATGATCCTTGGCGTGCTCGAGCCCACCATGGGGACCATCCATATCGAAGGTATGGACATCGCGGTGCACCGCTCTTCTGCGCTTGAGATCACGAACTTCGCGGCTGTTTACGCTCCCTTGCCCGGAAATTTGACAGTGTATCAAAATCTGCGCGTTTTCGGACTTATATACGGAGTTAAAAATCTGTCGGAACGTATTGATTTACTGCTCAGGCAGTTTGACCTCTGGAAATTCAGGGACGTGAAGTGCGGCGTGCTCTCTTCGGGCGAGCAGACACGCGCATGCCTTGTAAAGGCGCTGCTCAATCGCCCGCACCTTCTGCTCCTCGATGAGCCCACTGCATCACTTGACCCCGCTGTGTCGCATGACGTCCGTAAAAAAATCCGGGAATTCGCAGCGCAGGACGGCAGCGGTGTGCTGTGGACTTCGCATAACATGTACGAGGTAGAGGAGGTTTGCGACCGCGTGCTCTTCCTCTCACACGGGAAAATTTTGCTCGAAGGAGATCCAAAGACCTTGCCCGGGGAGCACGGCAAAGAGACGCTTGAGGAACTTTTCATCTCCCTGGCCCGCGAACCGCTCGCGCTCGGGGACGGGTAAGTATTATGAATTTAAAACGCACGGCAGCCATTGTGCTCCGCCAATTCTATCTTATGCGCGACAGCTTCTCCCGCGTATTGCCGCTGTTCGCATGGGTTGCCGTCGACATGGTGCTGTGGGGATTTATCACCAAGTATCTCAATACAGTGACGTCGCCCGGCTTCGACTTCGTGCCCGTACTCCTTGGGGCCGCTCTCCTCTGGGACTTCTTCAGCCGCGTCATGCATGGAGTAACGATGGCGTTTTTTGAGGACGTGTGGTCGCGTAACTTTCTGAACATCTTCGCCTCGCCGCTTTCCATCACGGAATATCTGACCGGTCTCGTGGCCACGAGCATCGCAACGAGCTCGATAGGGCTGGTAGTGATGCTTTTCCTGGCAACAGCGGTTTTCGGCCTGAGTTTTTTCACTTACGGTCTTATGTTTGTACCATTCCTTCTCATCCTCTTCCTTTTCGGTATCGCGCTGGGTATCTTCGGCAGCGCCGTGGTGCTCCGTTTCGGGCCTGCGTCTGAGTGGTTCATATGGCCCGTTCCCGCCCTCATTTCTCCGTTCGCCGGTGTGTTTTACCCGCTTTCAACCCTGCCGAAATGGATGCAATATCTCGCCCATATCCTGCCGCCGTCGTATGTCTTCGAGGGCATGCGTACCGTGGTCTCCGGCGGCGCAGTTCCGGCAACCGTACTGCTGTGGGCCGGCGTTTTAGTCGTACTTTATATATTTTTGGCCTGCCGGTTCTTTATGCATGTTTATCAGCATGCCTTACGCACAGGCCTCATCGCCCGTTACAGCGCTGAAAGTTTGAGCTGAATGGAAGCAGGGGGAAAAAAAGAGGCCAGCCTGTGAAGGCTAACCTCCTGATTTTTAAAAGTGAGCCGTGCAAGATTCGAACTTGCGACCCGCTGATTAAGAGTCAGCTGCTCTACCAACTGAGCTAACGGCCCATCATAAAAAACTCTCATCATTCAGCAATCGGCTTTCTGTGTAAAACGCCGAGCGCTGGAAAAAATCGCCGATGGCTGCACATTTTGCTGCTGCAAAATGTGCATGGTGCGCCTGAGAGGATTCGAACCTCCGGCCCTCGGCTTCGGAGGCCGATGCTCTATCCAACTGAGCTACAGGCGCTCTTATTAATTATTAATGAGTAATGAACAATTATTTAATCATTGATAATTGCTCATTATTAATTAAAAATTGGGGTGAGTGACGGGGCTTGAACCCGCGACCCTCTGAGCCACAGTCAGATGCTCTGCCAACTGAGCTACACTCACCATTAAATTATAGCTATCAGCAATCAGGTTTCAGTTGTCAGTAAAAAAGCTGACTGCTGACAGCTAATTGCTGATAGCTGCAAATTTTGCTCTGCAAAATTTGCAATGGTGCGCCTGAAGGGATTCGAACCCCTGGCCCACTGCTTAGAAGGCAGTTGCTCTATCCGACTGAGCTACAGGCGCATTATAACAATACGTAGGGGCGCAGCATGCTGTGTCCCTACAATATTTAGACAGTATGTATTTTAATAGAGATGTCTTAATATGGCAAGTATGACGGCAGGAACACTTAAAACATTCCCTCCCTCCCTGCATCAATATAGAGAGGGGATAAGCGGTTATGCCCCCTCACCCTTTAAATTATCATATAAGGCATTATACTCTTTTTCAAGGTACATATAATTTTTTTCGAGTTTTTCAACTTCTTTTGTCTTCTTTTCAAGTTCATCTTTCAGATGCCCGATTTTTAATTCCAGCCT
Organism: Thermodesulfovibrionia bacterium; assembly: GCA_963699585.1. Taxonomy (GTDB): domain Bacteria; phylum Nitrospirota; class Thermodesulfovibrionia; order UBA6902; family UBA6902; genus SURF-23. The sequence continues at coordinate 220,423 of CAVOUK010000002.1, forward strand.
GCTCTTTTCACTGAGTAAATTTTCATATTCCGCCTTGGTTACAGAGTCTCTCAGTTTTTTAGATAATCCGTCGACTTCGTTTTTGAAAGATACAATCTGTTTATTGATTTCTTCATTTTCATCCTTCAACGAACCTATACAGACGCTTAGTTCTTTGTTATTATTCTCTACGTCGTTAAGTATTCCCTGAAATTCCTTGGAGCGTTCTGCCTCAGGGATAAGGGCATCGATCATTGTTTTTAGTTTTAAGTTGACCGCTGTTGCATGTTCAAATTTCTTCTGAAGGTCGTTGAACATCGTCTGCCAGTTCAGAAGTCCGGTAACCTCTTTTTTATATCTGTCAATCTCACTTTCAAGTCTCCGTATCTCTCCCTGAGAGATGGTTGTTTTTATGTTTATTTTCCTGTACTGACGGAAAAGAATTATTGAAATACCAAGGAATATCAGTAGAAATTGGATAAGGAACAGAAAGATTAACGCGTTAATTTGTATCATTATCTTCTTCCTGTTTGTCTGTTCTTCCCTGTTGTTCCCTCTGCATCTGTTCAATTAGTGTTTCCAGATCGACCTGCTCCTGTTCGTTTATTTCTTCCGTTTTTTCATCCGCGGCCTTATGCGCTTCATCGTTCATTTCATCCTGTAATCTCGCAGCGGTTTTTTCCTGTTCAGCCAGAAGTGGTGAATTTGCTTCCGCTTCCTGTTCAATATCCTGTTTTTCTTCTTCTTTTCCGGTCGCATGTATTTCTGTTTCTGTCACTGCACCTATCTCCCGGTTTTTCTCCAGAGCAATTTCCCGCTTCTTTTCATCTACTTTCCTGCCTTCTTCCGTCTCCTGAATATCTTTATCTTCTGCATGTACCTTCTCTCTTTCTTCTTCCCCGGTTAGCTGCTGCTGTCCTTCTTTAACTTCCCCCGGTCCCTGTTCTTTATTTTTTTTCTTAACCAGGCCTTTAATCGAACTTAGCTTCAGGAGGTTTTTTATATCACTTATTTTTTTAATACTTCTTCTTTTAAGGTAACCCAACACAATTATGCCAACTACCAGATTGATGATCATAAATTGTGCAATTACTTTTCCCCAATGGACTTCATCCTCCGTATTGTTCTTGGGTGGAATCTGTACTTCCGGCTTTTTTAATGACTTTCGCAACTTGATGTCTTCCTGTGATTCCTTAACATCCGACACTTTAAATGCAAATGTCTTTTCCCTCTGAAAAGTCTTTCCGTCAGCAATAATTTTGAGCTTATAATTGCCTGCTTTAAATAGCTCGATGTTCTTTTCGAACATACCATCTTCTTTGTTAAATGGCTGCAGCCGTATCATCTCGCCGTCAGGTTTTGATAATTCGAGTGAGATCGTAATTTTCTCAAGCACATCTTTTTCCTTGATCGTTTTACCGTCTCTTTCAAGCCAGACTCTTACATCAAGGTTTTGACCAAAGAGCGGATACAGCTCATTAAAGTTGGTTTGCAGATTGAGATTTGTTATTACATATGCTTTATTGTTTTTCCCTGTACTGAAGAGTATCTCCCATTTGCCCTCCAGGGGTTTCTTCATTGTCACCATATCGAAATTGCTTGAAGCAAACCACTCGGTATCCAAAGGTTTGTTCCCGGAAGAATATTTTTTCCCGTCCGGTGCGCTTAGTTTTATCGTTGTATCCGGCGAATCCTTTGTTGTAACAATAGTTACTTCTTCAATTGATTTATCTATAAGAAAGCCGTTGCCGCTCATTGGAAGCATATCAGGGGCCTTAAGACTTTCAAAGATAGATGCAAATACTACATGGAAGTCCCTGTCAGTCATGGCAAGATTGTAAAATCCCCCTGTCTGTTTTGAAACCCTTTCAAGAAGCTGCGTGTCCGATTGCCCGGTAAAGGCTATCGCATATACTTTTATGCCATTGTCTATGAGCATTTTTGTGAGATCTGTCTTTAATTTCTCAATGAATGTTTTGTCTTTTTCAGGGTCTCCTGTATCCATTATCCCGTCAGTCATGAAGACAATTACTTTCTCACTCCCGGGCCTTTTCTCTGCGCCGAGGACCTCGATACCCTTGTTTAACGCCTCATATAAATTTGTATGAAGTCCTGCTGAAGTTATCTTATCAACTGCCTGAAAGAGTGTATTTTTGCCGTTCTCGCTGTCTAATAATACTGAAGAGCTCAGAAGCTCGGCAGAGTCGCTGAAACTTATTACGCTGGCCCTGTCATTCTTATCGAGAAGCGAAATAAATAATTTTGCCGCCGGAATACGCAGGAACCGGGGATCTGTCTTCTTCATGCTTCCGGTGCTGTCCATGACAAGTACCACATCCATATTTTTCTTTTCCGCAGAATGCGAGACCGCCGAAAAAAGAACAATCAGGCAGGCAACTATTATTCCCAGTTTTTTCTTCATCATAACAATATTACTGAATCAATCTGTCTCAATCTTCCCTAAAAAAATTACACACATAATATTTATCGCACTTTTGGGAGAATAACTTTAATTGTTTAAATTATATTTATAGTTAGGGGGAGAACAACCATACTGCGATACCGCAGGCATCTCAGGAAATTATTATTTACAGGAAAGAATTTTGGTCGGGGCGAGAGGATTCGAACCTCCGGCATCCTGCTCCCAAAGCCACTTACGACCTGCTAACTTAATGATTTAATTATCCTCTAATCACTGCATAGTAAACCTACTATTCTTAATTCTGTATTTTTTCTTCAAAATTTAACATCTTCTTAATGCTTCTGTAACATTGCCATGTTATCCTAAACCATGTCGATCATTTGGGGTTGAATATATGGTAATCGGCAATGGGTGAGGAAGGAGGAAATACATTAAATGCCGGCTAAAAGAATACTGGTAGTCGATGATGAACCTGATATAGTTGACCTTGTTTCCTATAATCTGAAGAAAGAAGGCTTTGATGTTGTTTCCGCATTTGACGGGGAGGAAGCCCTTGAAAAAATCAGGAAGAACAATTTCGACTTCATTATTCTCGATCTTATGCTCCCCGGAATGCACGGGACTGAAATCTGCCGTATCCTGAGAAGCGATCCAAAGACCAGGAATGTACCGATTATAATGCTCACAGCAAAAGGGGAAGAGGTCGATAAGGTACTCGGTCTTGAGATGGGGGCTGACGATTACATGACAAAGCCTTTCAGTCCGAGGGAGCTTTTGGCGCGTATTAAGACCGTCATGAGAAGGGCGTCAGAAAAAACCTCGGAAGAAAAAGTCATACGCATAGGCAAGCTTACAATCAATAAGGATTCATATTCAGTTCTCAGGGGCAATGTTCGTTTGGACATCAGTACCACCGAATTTAAGCTTCTTCTCTATCTTGTTGAAAGAAGAGGAAAGGTTTTCAACCGTGAACAGCTTCTGGATGGGGTATGGAAAGATGATGCGTTTGTAGAGCCGAGAACTGTTGATGTTCATATTCGAAGGCTGCGCACTCAAATTGAAGATGACCCTGCAAATCCAAAGTACATAAAAACCAAAAGAGGCATCGGCTATTATGTGGATGCCGATGTATGAAGGACAGGATATTCAGGAGCAATTTTTTAATCTATGCCATGGTGGTAGTAATAGCCGGATTTTTTGCCGAAGTTTATATCACCTCAACCGTCAGAGAAAATTATATCAGGAATTTAAATGAACACCTTTCCGATAAGATAAGTCTGATAGCAAAAAGCGTCCCCTTCAATAACACCAACCTCGATGACTTCTGCCGGGAACTTAAAAAGGATATTCATGCCCGTGTTACGATTATACTGAAAGATGGAAGGGTTGTCGGCGACTCCGATGAAGATTCGACATGGATGGATAATCATGCAAACCGTCCCGAGATACAACAGGCAGCTCATCTCGGCACGGGGATGGCGATACGTTTTAGCGATACTCTGAAATATGACTTTATTTATATTGCCGGCAAAATTACCCGTGAAGGAACTGATGAAGGCTTTATAAGACTTGCTGTGCCTCTGAAGGATGTGGACAACGCGGTAAACCATCTCAGGGTCAGGATCATACTGTGTAATGCTTACTGTTCTGCTCGTGACATGGGGTTTTTCGGTCTGGCAGACAGAGCGCTTAAGAAGATTACTGAAGCAGATCACGGATTTCTCACGGTCATTATCCAGGGGGGACATAGACAAAAAACTTTTTTTGAACAGCGCCGGTGAATTTACTGAGATTGCTGACAACCTGACCTCCATGTCTTATAAACTGAAGGGCATGATGAGACAAAGCGAGGAAGAGAAAAACCGTCTTAACATAATTCTCAAAAGTGTGCCTGATGCCCTTCTGATAATCGACGCAAATGGGATCGTGACACTTTCAAGCTCATCAGTGAAAGATTTTTTCGGAGGTACTCCAGCTGCCGGAGCGCATTTTATCGAGGTCGTCCGAAACCATGAGTTTTCGGACCTGATTGAAGAGGTGAAGAAGAGTATGACCCCAGGCATGTCCGAGATTCACTATCGAAGCACCGGATGAAAAACATCTTACAGTCAGGGTATCGCCGCTCTTTTATAAAGAGAGCGAGCTTTCGGGGTTTGTTGCCGTTTTCCATGATATAACGGAAATCAAGAAACTTGAACAGGTACGAAAAGACTTTGTCGCAAACGTATCACATGAGCTGAAGACGCCGATCACAGCGATAAAGGGATTTGCTGATACACTGCTTGACGGGGCCCTCGCTGAGAAGGACAATGCAGTCAGATTCGTTAAGACTATAAAGTCAAACAGTGAGCGCATTAACGCACTTGTTGATGATCTCATGACTATCTCAAAAGTCGAAATGGGCGTGATAAAAGTCGAAAAGACACTGCTTGATGTTCAAAGTGTCTTTGAAAACATTATCGAGATATTCAAAGACAAGGCAGTCGCAAAGAAACTTTATCTGAAGAGCGATGTGAGTCCCGATCTGCAGCAGATCGAGGCTGACAGAAACCGCCTTATTCAGATATTGACCAACCTCGTTGACAATGCGATAAAGTTTACCGAAACCGGCGGGGTGACCTTCGGAATTAAACTGGAAAACGAAAAGGCATTCCTGTTCGTCGAGGACACGGGCATAGGAGTGCCCGACAAGTATGTCTCCCGCCTCGGGGAACGGTTCTTCAGGGTCGATCCTGCGAGATCGAGAAAGATGGGCGGGACCGGTCTCGGTCTTGCCATCGTAAAGCATCTTGTGAAGGCGCATGGATGGAGCATGCAGATTGAAAGCACGCCCGGCAAGGGTACAAAGGTCAAGATTGTTCTTTAACCGAAATTTAACATTCCTTTCATATTGCAGCAACACTTTTCCCAGTATACTTTATTCATTATTCCCATAACAAACAGCCGGGTATTATGACTAAACCAAACGCACAGAGAATCCTTATTGTTGACGATGAACATGACATTATAGAACTGCTCTCCTATAACCTTTCAAAAGAAGGTTTTGACGTCACTGCAGCGATGGACGGCGAGATGGCCCTGAAACAAATTAAACGGAAGAGCTTTGATCTCATCGTCCTCGACCTCATGCTTCCGGGCATGCAGGGGATGGAGTTGTGCCGCATACTCAGGAATGATCCGAAAACAAAGGACCTGCCGGTCATCATACTTACAGCCAAGACCGAGGAGGTGGACAGGATTCTTGGTCTTGAACTGGGAGCTGATGATTATATAACAAAGCCGTTCAGTCCCAGAGAGCTGATCGCACGGATAAAAGCTGTGCTGAGGCGCTCAACGAGGGCGAAGCCTGAAGAAAAATACATTACCGTCGGAGAACTTACAATAAACACGGACACATATTCTGTCTCAAAGAAGAATGTAACTCTTAACCTCAGCCCTACCGAATTTAAAGTCCTCATGTATCTTGTAGAAAGGCGGGGGAAGATATATAACCGTGAACATCTGATGAACGCGATCTGGAAAGATGAGGGGGATGTTAATCCGAGGACCGTAGACGTGCATATAAGCAGGATACGCGCTCAAATAGAAGACGACCCCGCAAATCCCGTTTACATCAAGACGAGAAGGGGGCGTGGTTACTATATTGAAGACAATTCACCCGAAAGTGAATAATCGTTACGAAAAGGGAATCTGTGCACCGGCAGAATGTATTTCGTCAGCGGATGAATTCCGGGACGGCTTTTTGTGGGGTGTTGCGACCTCGGCCTTTCAGCTTGAGGGTTCTCCCCATGCCGACTGGTCGTCATGGGATGAGATATTAAGCGCAAAACCCGAAGTCACAAATCATTATGAACTCTACCGGGAAGACCTTGCCCTTTTAAAGAACCTCGGGGTCAATGCCTACCGTTTTTCCCTTGAGTGGAGCAGGATACAGCCGCGTGAAAACATATGGGATGAAAAGGCGGTCGAACACTATCAGGAAATCATTGACATACTGAGACGCGACAGTATCGAACCGATGGTGACACTTCACCACTTTACTCATCCACTCTGGTTCATCAAGAAATATCCCTGGCATGAAGACGCTTCCGTTGATAAATTTCTGGCATATGTTGAGAAGTCTCTCTCAATACTATCGGGAGTGAATTACTGGATTACCTTCAACGAACCGTATGTCCTCATCCTTGCCGGCTATTTTGAAGGATGCATACCGCCGGCGATAAAGAGCGTTCCTCTGGGCATCAGGGCGCTCACAAATATTTTAAAGGCCCATGCAGGGGCTTATGATATGATCCATGCCAAATATCCTGACGCTCGGGTAAGTGTGGCGCATAATATGGCAGCGCTCGCGCCATGGAAAAAATGGAACCCGCTTGACAGGCTTCTGGCAAGCATCGCGAAATACTTCTACAATCATTCTCTGCTCGATGCCTTTCTTACGGGTATGCTCAGGCTCAACTTCCCTTTTCATAAAGAGCAGGAAATAGCTGTTCCCATACAAGGCAAGCTTGATTTCTTCGGCGTGAATTATTACACAAGGATACATATGCGCTTTAATCCCCTTAAAAAAATGGGAATTGAGATGAGGCATCTGGACATAGACGGACATGGGCTTACGGACATGGGATGGGAGATTCACCCTTCCGGGCTCGAAAAGGTATTGCGGTATGCGTCCAGGCTCGGTGTTCCTCTCATAATAACTGAAAACGGGATTGCCACCAGAGACAGCGATAAAAAGATCAGGTTCATGAAAAAGCATATCGATGTTGTCGAACACTGTATTCAGCAGGGGATGGATATCCGGGGATACTTCTACTGGTCTTTAATAGACAATTACGAATGGCTCCAGGGGCTTGACGCCCGTTTCGGGCTCTATAAGGTTGATTTTGACACACTTAAGCGCACACCGACAAACGCAGCAGCTTATTATTCTTATATTATAAAAAACAGAACGTTCTGATTTTATACCATTAACTGCCACCAAAGCATCCCTCCAGATTTCATTGAATCGTAACAGCCGTCTCATACTCGTTTAACACTTGCTGGATAAAATATATTCCAGATATACAGTCAAGTAAGAGGGAATTACTCATTAAACAGATTTTTTAACTTTTAGAAGGAGGTAAGAATATGTGTCCTAACTTTAATTGTGAGACGTGCATTTGTGAGGTTGCGGGGATTGAACCCTGTCAGGTCGAGTGCGCTGATGAAAACTGCTGTTACAGCAGCACCTTTGAAACATGCAGATTATATCTGCTTGAAGTATTAATGAGGAGCTGCAGCGAATCAATTCATGCGATGGTATAAAGGGATGGTAAAAAAGAACAACAAAAAGGAGGATAACCCATGACACTCGATTTAAGAGGACTTACTTTCACCGATTCATTTAAGCAGGTAAAAGATGCCATTGCACTATCATGTTCAGGGAAGGAAGAAGTAATCGCCTTTGTTGAGGCGCATGAGCATGAGAAATGCACTTTGATAAAAGGCTTTACTGAAGTACTACTGGATTGTGCAACCAGTCTTGAAGAATCAAACGGTTTTTACATGCTGAAAATAATGCCGTCATCCGCGAATTAAACATGGAAAGAATGTTTGTAGGTAATTAATGAAAGATGTGTGAATATTTCATCTTCCTGTAATATCGCTGTAACAAAGGGCGTGGTAGAGTAACCGGGAGTAAAGTACTCACCGCGTAAACAATAGATTCAAATTAGGAAGGTAAACCAACTAACACTCTGGAGGGAAAAATGAAGAGAATATCGATGTTTTTACTGTGCCGTGATAATGCTGTTCAGCGTGAGCGGACGGGCCATGGCGTATTTTGAAGACGGCCATCTTATCCGCGTCGTCTATAGTGGAGCCGGGACCGGAATGGAAACCGCAACAGACCTCGGTTTAATCTCGGATTGGACCAGCGCGAGCACGGCCAATCGTAATTTCAACGCGCCCGCGTTCGACCTTTCTTTACTCGGCGCCGGAGCAAATGAGACTAACTCGTTTATTGCGTATTTTGCTGTAACATTAACCCCGAATCCGAAGAACCAGGCATGGGTCGGTGGTACAGATGCAGCTCAGATTGCTTCAAAGGCCAACTTTGGCGGCTATGCAGGCAAATTACATACCGCGACCGGACTGTATCAGGTAACAGGCAACAATGGTACTGTCCAGCAGGTTACGGTGTCCCAGACCGATCCGAATTCATTTTGGAACACATTGAATAATGGCGGCGCAGGAGTCGGTAAGATGGCGGGTTTCATCACCGGCACCCCGGGGACCGGTGTGGGAGGGTTGAATGGTCTCGGAGCAAATGGTCATGTAGATATGAATCTTTTTTATTATGGAACGCCGTCCGGAATATCGGGTACGGCAACCGGTCTGAACGTTGCGACGGTCCGCACCTATGCTGACGGTCATACAGAGCTTAATCCCGCGCAGCAGTGCGTTGCTTTAGAGGAAATATGCGACGGTCTTGATAACGACTGCGATGGACAGATAGACGAAGGTCTTACCCGTGCTTCAACATGCGGAACAGGCGAGTGCGGAAGCAATGGAACAGAGACATGCGTTTTGGGCGTGTGGAGTAACAATACTTGTATCCCCGGCGATCCAACAGCGGAAATTTGCGATAATAAGGATAACAATTGTGACGGACAGATAGATAACGGTATCGCGGCAGTGCCGACAACCTGCGGTGTAGGCGAATGTGGAAACACAGGTTCAAAGACCTGTATAGGCGGCGCACTTGTTGATTCCTGTACGCCTAAAGCCTCGACTGCTGAAATATGCGACGGCAAAGACAATAACTGTGACGGTCAGACAGATAACGGTATCGCGGCAGTGCCGACAACCTGCGGCGTAGGCGCATGTCAGGCATCAGGCCAGTCAACCTGCCAGAGCGGACAGATGGTTAACAGTTGCACAGCGGGTCAGCCCGGAACAGAAGGACCATTCGGTAATCCAACCTGTTCCGATGTAGCAGACAACGACTGTGATGGCAAGACCGATGCGGCAGACTCAGGCTGCGTGCAGCAGTGCGTTGCTTCACAGGAAGTATGCGACGGTATTGATAACAATTGCGACGGACAGATAGATAATGGAATCGCGGCAGTGCCGACAACCTGCGGCGTAGGCGAATGTGCAAGCACAGGTTCAAAGACATGTATAAGCGGCGCACTTGTTGATTCCTGCGCACCTAAAGCCTCAACTGCTGAAGTATGCGACGGCAAAGACAATAATTGTGACGGTCAGACAGATAACGGAATCGCGGCAGTGCCGACAACCTGCGGTGTAGGAGCATGTCAGGCATCAGGCCAGTCAACCTGCCAGAACGGACAGATGGTTGACAGTTGCACAGCGGGTCAGCCCGGAACAGAAGGGCCATTCGGTAACCCAACCTGTTCCGATGTAGCGGACAACGACTGTGATGGCAAGACCGATGCGGCAGACTCAGGCTGTGTGCAGCAGTGCGTTGCTTCACAGGAAGTATGCGACGGTATTGATAACAATTGCGACGGACAGATAGATAATGGAATCGCGGCAGTGCCGACAACCTGCGGTGTAGGCGCATGTCAGGCGTCAGGCCAGTCAACCTGCCAGAACGGACAAATGGTTAACAGTTGCACAGCGGGTCAGCCCGGAACAGAAGGACCATTCGGTAACCCAACCTGTTCCGATGTAGCGGACAACGACTGTGATGGCAAGACCGATGCGGCAGACTCAGGCTGCGTGCAGCAGTGCGTTGCTTCACAGGAAGTATGCGACGGTATTGATAACAATTGCGATGGGCAGATAGATAACGGTATCGCAGCAGTTCCGACAACCTGCGGTCAAGGGGCTTGCACATCCACAGGGCAGAAATTCTGTCAAGGCGGACAGATTGTTGATAGCTGCACCCCCGGCAATCCCACAGGAAATGATGACAACTGTAATAGTGTTGATGAGAACTGCAACGGGACATCTGATGAAAACTATGTGCCAACGTCCACATCATGTGGTCAGGGAGAATGCGCTGCAGCAGGGCAAGAAGTCTGCGAGAGCGGTCAGGGGAAAGACACTTGTGTTCCAAGACCTTCAGGCGCAGAAGGTCCTTCCGGAGATCTGACATGCAGTGATGGAAAAGACAATGACTGTGACGGAAAGACCGATGTAGACGACCCCGATTGTGTTCAGAGACCTGATCCTGCTGATGCTGACAGAGACGGCGTGATTGACAGCCATGACAAATGCCCGAACACTCCACAATATGTCATAGCTAACCATCTTGTTGGCTCAACGGGCTGTGTAAATTGTAAATTGTTGGATGAATATGTGGATTTGAAATGTTCGCCAACATACAAAAATCATGGCGCATATGTGAGCTGTGCGGCTAAGGTAGTATCAACGTTAGTTGTATCCCGTCAGATAACAGGTGAATGTGCAGGCCAGATTATAAGAAAAAGATCCGAGTCGGACTTTTATAGCAAATCAAGGTGGAAGAAAGAGTCAAACCATGACGGCGACAAAGAAGAACATTGGAGTGACGATAAGGAAGAACATCGGAGAGATGACGGAGATAAAGAAACATCATGGAGGAAAGACGAAGATGAAAAAGAACACAGGAGGGACTAAAATGAAGAGAATATCGATATTTTTACTTGCCGTGATAATGCTGTTCAGCGTGAGCGGCCGGGCCATGGCGTATTTTGAAGACGGCCATCTTATCCGCGTCGTCTATAGTGGAGCCGGGACCGGAATGGAAACCGCAACAGACCTCGGTTTAATCTCGGATTGGACCAGCGTAAGCACGGCCAATCATAATTTCAACGCGCCCGCGTTCGACCTTTCTTTACTCGGCGCCGGAGCAAATGAGACTAATTCGTTTATTGCGTATTTTGCTGTAACATTAACTCCGAATCCGAAGAATCAGGCATGGGTCGGTGGTACAGATGCAGCTCAGATTGCTTCAAAGGCCAACTTTGGCGGCTATGCAGGCAAATTACATACCGCAACCGGACTGTATCAGGTCACAGGCAACGGGGATGGTTCTGTCCAGCAGGTGACGGTATCCCAGACCGATCCGAATTCATTTTGGAACACATTGAATAATGGCGGCGCAGGAGTCGGTAAGATGGCGGGGTTCGTCACCGGCACCCCGGGGACTGGTGTGGGAGGGCTGAATGGTCTCGGAGCAAATGGTCATGTAGATATGAATCTTTTTTATTATGGAGCGCCGTCAGGGATATCGGGTACGGCAACCGGCCTGAACGTTGCGACGGTCCGCACCTACGCTGACGGTCATACAGAGCTTAATCCCGATCAGCAGTGCGTTCCTTCACAGGAAGTATGCGATGGGGTTGATAATGACTGTGACGGACAGATAGACGAGCGGAACAGAGGGACCATTCGGTGATCCAACCTGTTCCGATGCAGCAGACAATGACTGTGATGGCGCAACAGACGCGGCAGACTCAGGTTGCGCGGAGCAGTGCGTTCCTTCACAGGAAGTATGCGACGGTGTTGATAATGATTGCGATGGACAGATCGATAACGGGATCGCGGCAGTGCCGACAACCTGCGGCGTGGGAGCTTGTCAGGCGCAAGGTCAGTCAACCTGCCAGGGCGGACAGATGGTTGACAGTTGCACTGCGGGTCAGCCTGGAACAGAGGGGCCATTCGGTGATCCAACCTGTTCCGATGCAGCAGACAATGACTGTGATGGCGCAACAGACGCGGCAGACTCAGGCTGCGCGCAGCAGTGCGTTCCTTCACCGGAAGTATGCGATGGTGTTGATAATGACTGCGATGGACAGATCGATAACGGCACAGAGGGGCCATTTGGTGATCCAAGTTGTTCCGATGCAGCAGACAATGACTGCGATGGTTTTGCAGACGGAAATGATACAAACTGTAATGCCACTGTTTCCGATTTGGCAGTTATTTCCGTAAGCAGTCCTCCCATAAGCAAGAAGAGAGGAAGCACTTTTAACGTTAAGGCCAAGATAAAAAATAAAGGAGTTGGAGCAGCGGAGAACGAATTTACAATTGGGTATTATCTTTCAAAGAACAAGGACACGCATATAAATAAAGAGGCTGATATTATACTTAATGATGATATTATTATGTCATCGTTGCTTGCCGGAGCAAGCTCAAAAGGGAAAATACCAGTCAATATACCTTTGGATACACCTGTAGGCAAGTACTTTATAAAGGTGTGCGCAGACAACAGGTTTGATATATCAGAAACCGATGAAGATAATAATTGCAGAGCATCAGGGTTGAAAATAAAGGTAAAGTAGGCATAACAGCCGTCAGGTGGAAACTCCTGGATTGACGGGACCAGGCATGCAATTATAAATTCTGAATTCTAAAGTCGTCAGTATCAGAGGGCTTAATAAAATAAGCCCTCTGATTGTTTCTATAGCAGGAAGAATTGCTGTCAACTTCAATTACCTCTAAGTATTACTGTATCAATAAATCTTCAAATTTCATTGAATCGTAACAGCCGTCTCATAATCATTTAACAATCGCCGAATATAATAGTTCTCAATCAAATATCAATCCCGTAATCAGCCGGCATAATTCACTGAAACGTGAAAGAGGCCGGGCTTAACAAAATGAGGATATCATCCTATATGTAAAAATGCTGGTTAAGGAGGTCATATTGTCGTGAATGTACTTGATATAAAATATTCAAAAGCAAAACAGGCCGATCTGCAGGACTTTCCACTTTTTGTTTTTAAAAGTACTCCTGATACGTTGGGGCATCTTTTCCATCTTTTCATAAAACGCTTACTTGATATAGTTGTATCATCAGTTATTTTAGTAATGTTCATGCCTCTTTTTATGACAATTGCCATAATTATAAAAATGACCTCTGAGGGGCCTGTTTTATACAGGCAGGTCAGGTGTGGTTTGTACGGAAAGAAATTTATGTTTTACAAGTTCAGGACGATGATAAATGATGCTGAAGCGAGGCAAAAAGAATTGCTGAAATACAATGAAATGAAAGGCCCGGTCTTTAAGATGACAAATGATCCGAGGGTAACAGGGGTGGGCAAATGGTTGAGAAAATTCAGCATTGACGAACTGCCCCAGTTATGGAATGTGCTAAAGGGTGATATGAGTCTGGTGGGACCGAGACCCCCTCTGCCGTCAGAGGTTGAAAACTATAAAAATTGGCAGATGAGAAGGCTCAGTATACACCCCGGGATCACCTGTCTTTGGCAGGTCAGCGGGCGGAGCTCCGTCTCTAATTTTAAAGAGTGGGTGAGGCTTGACCTCGAATATATTGATAACCGGTCATTGGGGCTTGACTTTAAGATTCTGTTTAAAACAATACCGGCGGTGATCCTGGGAGTTGGTGCAAAGTGAAAAAGTATCATATCGATTAGCAGTATAATTAAACATTCCAGGCAATTCACTTACGAAAACGCATGTCATATATTTTAGAGATTATTAAAAAAGCAGAAAAGGGATCAGACATATATCATTTAATTGAGAAAGTTGCGGCAAAAGTAAACAGGGAAAACCCGTACAACACTGACGAAAATAATTGGTTTGAAGCTCAGGCAAGAATCAACAGATTTATTATCGAAGAAAAAGTTGCAGAAAAGTGCTACGAGAAAGACCCTCATAGAAGTTATGAAGACTGTCTTGAAGAAGCAAGAAAGCAAATTGAAAGACATTAATTTAAATGAAACAAACGACATAGCAATAAGCAAATCAGAATTGGAAACAATAGTACAATGCAATCTGAAATATTTTTCAAATTATTATTTCACGGCAAGAAAACAGAACAAAGGACAATCGGAACAAATAGAAAGGGCATTTCAGGACTGGCTCAATGCAATAGATTGTGTAGCCTACAATATTTCACTGTATCAATAAACCCTGTCTCTGAAGACAGGCATGGAGCCGAGTTTCAACAGCAGCTTCCCCCAACCGCATGTAGCTTTAAATTTCATTGAATCGTAACAGCCGTCTCATAATCGTTTAACAGTTGCTGGATATAATAACTTGCAGATATAACGTCAAGCGAGAGGGAATGACAAGCTAACAGGATCCTTTCTGTATTCTTTGGAGCAGATAAACGTATGTCTGTAAATGATTGAAGATGATGCCGTCAGCCAAGCATTAAGCAGGAAAAGAATGTCTGTAGGTAACTAATGAAACAGTCATGGATGTTTAACTTTCATGTAATAACGCTGTAACAAATGCCGTGGTAGAGTAACCGTGCGTAAAGTACTCACCACGTAAACAATATCTTCCGATGGGGATTGGATGTGCCAAAGGAACGGCAATAGCAGATGACTTACTGTTTTGACTCTATCGTTTTACTTGTTAACGATTATCAAGGTTGAGGCAGATAAACAGGAAGCCCCATCCGCTAAGAAATCTGCAAAAAAAGGAGGTGAAGGGAAAACAAGGCGTTTCGGAACAAATGAACAAATTCAGGATGCCGGCTTAAGCCGGGATCCGACCGTCAGAACAAGGCCAAAGCCCGGGAAACCGGGTGACGGAAAACCAACGGGTCCAACTGCAGTGGACGGCCGGGTTGCCTGAAGGAAAACTAACACTGGAGGGAATAAAATGAAGAGAATATCGATGTTTTTGTTAGCCATGATAATGCTGCTCAGCGTGAGCGGCCAGGCCATGGCGTATTTTGAAGACGGCCATCTTGTTCGCGTCGTCTATAGTGGAACCGGGACCGGGATGGAAACCGCAACAGACCTCGGTTTAATCTCGGATTGGACCAGCGCGAGCACGGCCAATCGTAATTTCAGCGCACCCGCGTTCGACCTTTCTTTACTCGGCGCCGGAGCAGATGAGACTAACTCGTTTGTTTCGTATTTTGGTGTAACATTAAATCCGAATCCGAAGAACCAGGCATGGGTCAGTGGTACAGATGCAACTCAGCTTGCTTCAAAGGCCAACTTCGGCGGCTATGCAGGCCAATTGCACAACGCAACCGGATTCTATCAGGTCGCAGGCAACCTTGGTGCTGTCCAGCAGGTTACAGTATCCCAGACCGATCCGAATTCATTTTGGAACACATTGAATAATGGCGGCGCAGGGAATCGGCAAGATGAGGGGCTTCATCCCAAGTTCAACTGGGGTGGGAAGTCTGAATGGTCTCGGAGCAAATGGTAAAGTAGATATGAATCTTTTTTATTATGGAGCGCCGTCCGGAATATCAGGTACAGCAACCGGTCTGAACGCTGCGACGATCAGTACCTTTTCTAACGGCACTACACAGCTTAATGTTGTCACCCCGGTCCCAATCCCGGCAGCAGTATACCTCTTCGGCACAGGCTTGGCCGGCCTTATCGGGATTCGCAGGAAGAAGGCAGCTTAACTTAACAATCTAACAAAAGGAGAAAGTAACAATGAATATCAAGAAGATCTTCGCATCAATTGTTGCCGGCGCATCAATGCTGGCCCTTGTGGGCACAGCCTCGGCGGCAATCACGGGCGACATCAATGTTTATGGCGCATCAGCCCAGTTCAACTTCTGGAAGGCACAAGCGCCCGTTTATATGGCAGCTCAGGGATGCACCGGAATCAAGTCAGCCACAAAAGACTCAAAAAACGCGATCACACAAGGCACCTGCGGCGGAGTAGTAAGAAATTTTCGCTCCTCGGCAAAGGCCTCGTATGACGGCCCCCTTGCCATTCAGGGCAATACCACAAACCCGAACCGCACCACTGAGTGTGCCAGTGCCTCTCAGCGGAAGATGGTTGATGAGGCCTCTTGCGGCGCCTGGGGAACCGGAACATGCACAACCACTAAGTGCGTGACGGTGACCGGAGGCGCTTCAGACGTACAGGTCGCGAGCTTTAATCAGGAATCACACGGCAAGATATTTGGACCCAAGGTGGGGATCCGCTCAATGTATGGATAGACAGAAACTTTAAAGGCGCAGGCGCCATTTCTCCCGTAGGTCTTTCGTCCAATTGCCGGAGCCTGATTGTCCCCTTCGGATTTTTCGTGAATAACGGCGTGACGAACGGCGGAGCGCAGATCACCAACCTGACAACAGCGCAGGCGAGACTGATCTTCTCAGGTCAGGTCGCTGACTGGTCGGACCTCGGTTATGACGCGCGGCCCATGTATGCATGCTGGCGTCATGCAGGATCAGGCACTGCGGCTGCACTGGATTACGATGTGATGAGGCCTGCAAGTTTGGCTATACTCGAGGACACAGGGAACGGTTATGATTTCTATTTCAATGACGGTTCTTCCGATCTGATGGCTTGCGTAAACGGCAATACCGGCGGTGTTGGTTATGCTGACGCGGACCAGGCCCTTGCGTCTTATCCCAACGTGCACGCAGTCAACTACAACGGCGTCGCGCCCAGCAAGGCAAACATAACAGCAGGTCTCTATGATTTCTATACCACCCAGAACCTCTATACTGCTACCCCGATGCCGGCTAATATGGCCACAATGTGTACTTTCATGCAGAATCCGGCCAACAATACGAACGCGTGGTATGCAAATGTTTGCGAAATGAAATACCTGAGAGCTGATGATGCTTCCTATTCTACGGTTAACCCCGACTATCCCTGCCAATAACAATCTGTAACCGGCAGTGATTGTCTGAAAAGGATGTAAAGCAGTGACTTATGCGGGGCCCTGAACGGGGCCCCGCATTTTTTCATCAATTCTTAAATTACATGTAATAATACCTTAACAAAGCATGTGTTAACCTACCAGGGCAAACGCGGAAACTCCACACGTTTTTAAAATTTGGTAAGCGCCGGACCAATAAAAATGAAAGAATGAAAGGTCCATCGGAGTAATCAGTATCCCGCATTATTTAAATTGAAAAAGAAAGGGTTTCGTCATGACATCATACAAGATTTCTATGGTAGGTAAAATTCAAAAAGCTTTCACTGTTATACCGCTGCTCTTGTTAATCTTTACCGATTACGCGGCCACCGAAGAAGTGAAGATTGTGCAGGCAGGAGACAACGCGGGCATCAACTACATTTGCAGGCTGAAGACCGGAGAGGTCGTGGCCGCAACGGACGCCGTTCCGGAAAATCAGCCGAAGTCGAACATTTTTATGAGGAGAAAGGACACAGGCCCCCTTCCGGTCGTGGCAGCCCGCCCTGATGGACCTTCGCAGGTAAAACAGGAAGAGCCCTTTGAGGATGAAATAGTCCACAGGTTGAGTGGAATAATTATCGGCATGAAGGTCGGCGAGAGGCGCCCGGTTACGCTGACACCCCGGATTGTAGCTGAAAGGGATGAGAAGAATTATGTCGCCCGGCTGGCGCGTGTACGCACGAGGCAGAAGGAAATGAAGATGTCTCTGGACGAATACAAGAATCGGGCGCGGAAGGACCCGGAAGTAGGACAGGCCTTTGCCATTGACCCTGCGTTTCCGGGAAAAGTAGAGGCTGTCACGGCCCGGGATGTGACCATCCGGTTTTCTGCGACACCCGGCGATATGATTGAGACGCCGTTCGGTCCCGGACATATCAGCGAAGAAGGACAGAGTTATAAAGTGGATATTGATGCCCGCAAAGGAGGACTCACCCGGATGGGAGGTCTGATCGGTCGAATCGTAGATGTTGATGAACGTTTCATTACCGTCGATTACCGGTATCCCTTCGGTGGCGAATCTCTTGACTGTGATGTGACAATCGAAAAAGTTGCAGATGCAACGCCTGTAAAAAACGGGACAGGAGAAGCGCGATAGATGGCCGATATTGCCAGGCGACTGTTCTGTCTGATGATTGTTATTATGATATTGCATGGATCTATGTCTCTGTTGTACGCCGCTGCGGATGGCGAAGAAACGGGTTTTAAGATCAGGGTCTTTGAGATTACAGGAAACACAATTTATGTTACGGAAAAGCTGCAGGATACAGTAGCGCCTTTCACAGGTTCCGGTAAGACGGCAGTCGACGTGGAGAAGGCGCGGGACGCAATCGAGAAACTTTATCACGATGAGGGTTATCCGGCCGTTATGGTGAATATACCTGAACAAACCCTGAAAGATGGTGTTGTCAAGCTGCAGGTTATCGAGAGCAGGATAGGCCGGGTAAAGATTACCGGAAACCGCTATTTCACAATGGAAAAGCTGATGGAGGATTTACCGTCATTCGCACCGGGTGCGATACTCTATTTGCCTGATATTCAGAAGGAGATCGGACGGTTAAACAGAAACCAGGATATCAAGGTAGACCCCGTCATTTCACCGGGAGAGGAATCAGGCACCATCGATCTGGAGTTGAAGGTGCAGGACAGTCTCCCATTGCACGGATATCTGGAACTGAACAACAGGGCCAGTCATGATACGAGCAACCTTGCGGTTGAACGGCATGCTGAGTTATGACAATCTCTGGCAAAAAGAACACTCCGTGTCCCTTCAGTACCAGATGTCGCCACAGAATACGAAAGAAGTAGAGGTAGTGAGCATTTCTTATGTCCTGCCGGCGCCGTGGGGGGACGACCACCAGTTGGCTTTCTATGCCATCTGGTCTGACAGTGATACGGCATTCGGGGAGGGATTTAAAGTGACCGGGAAGGGAGAGACTATTAGGTATGCGTTACGTGATGCCGCTACCCCCTTATCGTCTTTATGCGCATAACATTACCATGGGCCTCGATTACAAGCATTTTGACCAGGCTATCGGTTTCACAACGGAAAGCGGGCAGACAACGGAAACGCCTATCTCATATCTGCCGCTTTCTCTTTCATACAGCGCTTCCCTTCCCGATGAGGGAGGGATGACCCAGTTTAGCGGAGGACTGAACCTGTCCTTACGCGGAGTAGGTTCCAAAGAAACTGAGTTTGAGGACAAGCGCTTTAAGGCGAGGGCAAATTATCTATATGCCACTCTGGGTATCCAGCGCACCCAGAAATTGCCACTGGGAATGAATCTCTTCATAAAAGTAGATGGACAGGTGTCCGATCAGCCGCTTATCGACAACGAACAGTATTCCGCAGGCGGCATGGAAAGCGTTCGGGGGTATAAGGAAAGCGAGGCTGCTGGAGATAATGCCATACATGAGACGCTGGAGGTCTCTTTTTCAGACCCTTTTGAAAAGCTCAATATAGGGAAGTGGTTTCAGGCAAGCCCCTTTCTCTTTTACGACATAGCTAAACTGACCATTAAACACCCCCTCCCCGGCCAGGACCGCAGTATCAAGCTTGAGGGCGCGGGGGCAGGGATACGGGGTTCGATGACGAAGCACCTGGAATACGAGCTGGACTGGGCTCTGGCCCTGCATGGGACAGACAAGACAGAGAGGAATGACCAGAGGTTTTATTTTAAAGTGAAAGCTCTTTTATGATGATGCATTGGAGGGTCTTATGAAAATGAAAATCGGCGGCTTTTTTAATATTTTGCTCCGCCTGCTCTGTTGTGTGATGACACTGTTTCCTGATTTCTGTCTTGCCGGCAGCATACCCGGCGTATACAGAACGGCCCCTGTGCGTCCCGTCGTCCATGCAACCCCGGCCAATACCCCGGTCCGGTCACCGAAGATCTCTATCGGCAGAGTCCCCGGATTTTATAACGGGGTAAAATTTCAACCGGTCGGGAGTAAAGATATTCCCGTTGTAAGGGACATAGTCCGGGGCCTTGATTCAAAAAAGGGTGATCAGGGCATCGATAGTGACGCCGATAACGGAAAGATCACTGTTTATCAGGATGAATCCAGGGCCATTATTAATTGGAACACATTCAACATCGGGGATAAAGTCATCGGTCTATTTCAATCAAAAAGGGAATTCGGACTGGGTCGCCCTGAACCGGATTTACGATCAGAACCCCAGTCAGATTTACGGTAGTCTCAAAGCAGACGGCAAGATCTATCTCATCAACCAGAACGGCATCCTCTTCGGGCGCGGCTCGAAGGTGAACGTCAATACCCTCGTGGCCTCAGCGCTTAATATTAAGGATGAAGATTTTTTAATAGATATATGGAAAGAAAATGGTAACGATCTAAGTAAAGTCCTTAACTTCAAACAGGAAGAGTACGAAGGGATGGGATTCGACAGACTGGCGATTGTATCAAATGAGGGCGAGATCAGCACTACAGGAGGGGGATCAGTATTTCTTATGGCCCCCCGCGTGGAGAACAGCGGCGTGATCAATTCCCCTCTGGGGCAGGTCGGCCTTGTCGCCGGAACGGAAGTTACGCTGGCGCAGCCTACGCAGTCCGAGACGAGGTCAGCTTATTATGTAATCGTTAATGCTGAAGAGCCCCGCAGTGATGACGCCACGTTCGGCAAGGCTGTTAACCGGGAAGGCGGTAAGTTGAATGCCGATGGGGGAATGGCCGGCATGTATGGCGACACCGTTGATCAGTGGGGGATCATTCGCTCGGTAACGGCCTTCCAGAACAAAAAGGGAAATGTTGAGCTCAGGGCCGCGAACAAGATCACGACGTATGAGAACAGCCGTATCGAACTGCCGGTCGATGCTTCTCTGGATCCTGAAACCGGCAAGATCCGCACAGTAAGCGATACTTTTGATATTCAGTCTGCTGTAGATATAGAGGGCTTGCATTCATGGAGACGCTACGAGATGTGGAATCCGCTGATTCCGTAAAGCAGATTGAGCTGCGCGGGGCCATTGAAGCACCGTCAGGGGTTGTCACTCTGAAAGCAGGCAACAGGGTCTATCTCGCAGCAGGCAGCAGTATTGATGTGAGCGGTGTTGTAGCTACACTGCCTCTGCAGGAAGCCCTCATTGATTCCAAATTAAACTCGGTCGAGCTTCGGGACGCCTATGGACAGAAGGCCGGCATTTTGAAAGGCGAGAATATAACAACCACCACGATGGCCGGGTCCGCCATCGGCGATCTTTCCCAGGCTATCCTGACGCGGGACAGGACGGCGCTTGAACGGAGCATAGGCGGCGCAAGGAGAACAATAGTCGACGACAATACCAAGATAGTAAGCTATAACAACCGGCAGATCGGGGAAATAAATATAACGGCAGATGACGGCGACATAATCGTAAGGCAGGGGGCCTCTCTTGATTTCTCCGGAGGCGCCATTAATTATAAGGGTGGATATGCGGGCACGACGAAACTGTTGTCCGGCACAAAGATCTATGACATCAGCACTGCCCCCCTGAATATCAAGTATGACAAAATCCTGGGGGATTATGTAAAGACATACGAGCGCTTCGGCGTCAGGGAGCATTATACAGGCTCTTACTATGGCGGCGCGTCGCCGCTTAGAACATACGTGCCCGGCTTTACCAGAGGTGGAGACGCGGGTGAGCTTTCACTGTCAGCGGCCCGGATCGTGCTTGACGGTAAGCTCAACGGCAGTGTGACGCGCGGTATTTTTCAAAATACATGGACCATGGCGGGTTCATTTACTAAAGACGAGGATTATGATCTGGCCCAGGCGCTTTCCGTACACCGTGGGCTCGAAGCGCCCAGGGCCGGCACTCTGAACATCGGCAAAACTGTATCCGACGTCGATAAGCCTGCCGGTAACCCGGTTTCGATTTCCGTCCTCTCCGATGCTACGCCGTTACCCGATGATTTCAACCCGGCTGTCCCGCTGGTGATGGATTCACAGACCGTACTTTCCGCAAAAAAACTGAACGAAGCCAAACTGGGCGTTCTTCGTTTTACCGCTGACCGGGAGATTTCAACTGCGGCTGACGCAAGACTGTTTTTACAGCCGGGCGGTATATTCTCGGCTAACTCACGCAGGATCAAACACGACGGGGAAATCAGCGCCCACGCCGGCTCGATCAATTTGTATATTGATCAGAATTTTACGAGTCATAAAGACAGTACAGGGGTAGAAAGGACAATCGAAAGAGGTTATGTGCCGCTTAGTGAACGGATTGTCCTCGGAACAGGGAGCCGTCTGGACGTCTCCGGGGAAAGGATCTATAACGCTCCGGCCGGTCGCGGCAGCAGCGACTACCTTAATTTTGGTCAGTCCGGCGGGGGGAGAATCGAAATTAAAGACCGGACTGATGAGGGCTCAGGCGTTTTTATAGAAAGCGGAGCAGTTGTGGATGTGAGCGGCGGATACACCGCCGACCAGAAGGGTAAACTCAAAGGCGGAAATGCCGGAATACTGAGCATCCAGGGAGCAAATATCATGCTGTCAGGAGACCTCCGTGGATATGCCCTTGCCGATGTAAACGGTAAAACCCTTGGAGGCTCGATTATCCTTCAATCAAAAGAGATTCATGTGACGTCCAGCGGTTACGACTGGGCCGGTTTTAATGCGGAATTCGACACAGTCCCGGACAGTTTGAAAGACAAGCTTTATCTGGCCGGCAATCGCTTTGATGATACGGGCTTCACACAGATCACGCTCAACAGCCTCGAGAATATAGACATAGAGTCGGCTATTTCCACGTCGCGTGTGAGGATGAACAATCCAACGGGAGCTTCAGCCGTTGGTAGCGCTATCCCCGGCCGGACTGATATTATCCGCCTTGACGACACTATGGCCTGGACTGCCGGCCCCTCTTCTTTCACGGCTGAAGCAGGAGTAGCTTTTGACGGTTTTAAAGAGGATTATACAGGCAATCTGCAAAGCGGTTTCCCGTGACAGCAATGCAAAGATCATGATTTCCGGGTGGGCCGTGGTACGCACTGCGCCTGCCGCGCCATCCGTAAAAAGGATTGCTAACGATGTGGGGAATAATCCCGGTTCTGTGAAGACGGGCATCTCTCTGACAGGAAGGAACGTTGAGGTGGCAGGGACGCTGGCATCTCCGGGAGGGGAGATATCCATCACTGCAAATGGGACGGGGACGGAAAGGAGCCTGGTTATCAAAAAAGGCGCAAAAATTCTGGCCGGCGGATATAACCGGTCCGACCCTGCATCGACGCTGAAAGACTTTGCGATGAATTATGTGCCTGTCAGGGGCGGCAGTGTTGCATTATCCTCAGTGTCGGAGCTGATATTGAATAACGGGTCGCTTATAGATATATCAGGGTCCGCTGTTGTTGAGAACAGGATGCGGTCCGCTGACGGGGCCATTTTCACTTATCTTGAAGCCGGGGACCCCGGCAGTCTGTCCCTGGCATATAGCACAAGTCTTTCACCTGCATGGTACGATACGGTGAACGCCGGAAAAACCGCGAATATGGACGGGATCAGGGGGGCGGCCCTTAAGATCAGCCGGACAAGCTCAGAATTGAATGTCAGCTCAGAGGATATTAAGCGGTATAAAGACACGGGGTTTGACGATATCACCCTCAAAAGTGTAAGCCGGCTTAAATTTGACGGCGCAATTGATGAGGAGACAGGAAGAATTGGACGTAAACTGACACTGGACACACCGGTGATAGAGGGACCAGCACAGGATGTAATTTTAAAAGCCCCCTGGATTGTGCTCACAAACAGTAATCCGAATCCGCCTGCGCTGCAACCGTCAACGACCCCGACTATCGGTGATCTTTCACTGTCCAGCACAGGATGGATGGATATTATCGGGTCGCTCCAGTTCAATGGTTTTCAAAACGTCACCCTGAAGGCCTCTCGTGACATCCGCTTGAGCGAGGCGCTGTACAATTATGATAAAACAGGCGGGAAAATTGCGACAAAGGGCAACCTGATAATGGACGCCGGCCGGATCTATCCGGGGAATTTTTATTCGTATAAAGCGGGCGGCAATGTAATCTATCCGGGCATATATTCCGATTACTCACTGCTTGCCGGAGGTAAAGGTAACGATACAGAATACCTCTCCCTCGCATGTTGACGGCCCCATCTATTCAGCAGGAGGCAAGCTGACTGTCGAAGGCAAAGAAGGGATTGAAGTCAAAAAGGGCGGCTTCCTGGCGGCCCCTATGGGATCAATTATTCTTACCACCGATTTGGATGGTAATCCGCAAGCCTCCGGGAAACGCATTTACCTGGCTGAAGGCAGTGTTTTAACAACAGCCGGCAACACAAATGTCAATTACGGCTCCCTCGATGCTAACAATATCTGGATCACTATGGATAAAAAAGCACCTGACTATGACGATAGTTCGGAGTTTTTCGACGAAGGCAAAATTCCCGGGAAAAGCATTACCCTTGACGCCGGGGAGGTCATTGTCATGGGCGGAGACAAGGGCGCTGTGATTGACGTATCCGGCGGCGGGTCGGTTTTTGCCTATAAGTTTCAGCCGGGCGTCGAGGGGTCTGTTGATCCTCTCGGAAAGACCGGACGCTTTGTAGTGTTTAAAGACAACTATTTTCAGATGCCGGGAACAGCGGTCTATTTAAAGGGAGGCGGAGGGCTCAGTGAAGGGATGTATACCATGCTCCCTCTTGATGCGAATAATACGCAGAATGCCCGGTACGCATTTATGCCCGGGGCTTATATCCTCGAGGCGCAGACAGGCGCCGCCCTGCCGGGGCAGCGGTCCCTGTCAAAAGACAGATATCCCCTTGCTGTCGGATATTCTGCTGTGGCGGGCACATCGATACTCGGCACAAGGCCGCAGGTCTACAGTGTCCGGACTGCCGCCGATGTTTTGACAGAGGGGCACTATGAAAAACATTCCATGATCGGCGGGAATGCGGGTGATATAACAATCAAAGGGAACACCGCGATCATGGACGGCGACCTCAAGGCCGCCGCCTTTAATAACAAATACCATGGCGGTAAAGTCACATTGAGTGGGACCGATATTATCGTCCAATCAGCGAAAGACCCTTTGCGCGAGTTCAATTTTGATACCAAATTCGATTCCAGAGATGATCTCAGGGAGCGCATAGGCAAATTGACTGTGTCTGTTGATGATCTCTCGGGCAAGGGCATCAGCGAAATCAGTATGGGGGACCCGACGAATACAAAGGACATAACGATTAACAGCGGGACGGTACTGGAAGCTCCTGTCATTACCCTGGGAGCCACGGACAATATCACGATCAGGGAGGGCGCGCAACTTATCGCGTCAACAACTAAAGACAAAGACAGCGGTGAAGGTATAATCAACCTGAATACGCCGGCGGGCAGCCTCGTTGTCGAGCCGGGTTCTATCCTGCATGCCGCCAATGAAATAAGCCTTGATGTGAATAATGTGGAAAGTATCCTGGGTAAGCTCGAGGGCAGCTTCCAAGTTGACAACAGCGCCATAAAGCTGAAAAGCAGCGCTATATTTTTCGGTACGGAATTGACACGGGACGGGTCTGCCGGCCTTTATCTGACAAACGAATTATGGGACATGTTCTCCAACCAGTTTGATAATATCACCCTTGCAGGGTCGGGCATCCAGTTCAGGGGGTCATTCAGTCTCGCGGCTGACAAAAGCATCACTCTGGACGCAGCATCATATACCAATATGAATGGGGAAACAATTATGACGCCCACGAGTGATTTCCCCGTGACTCTGACTGCCCCGACCGTCAATCTCAGGAATTCGGGCTATGCATCAACTGCCTTGCCCGCGACAAACTCCGGGACCTTTGCCGTGAATGCCGCCAACCGTATCAATGTCGGCAGCGGTGACGTTCTCTTCGGTGGCTTCAAGACCATTGCGCTCAACAGCAAAGGAGATGTGACCTTTATAGGAAAAGGGACCCTGACCACCGGGAATGCCGATCTTGATATCAACGCCGCCCGCGTGACGACCAGTGCGGACAAGAAGGCTGACGGAACTTATCAGGCTGCGAATTTCCGTGTGACTGCGGGGGTCAGTAAGAATGACCTCAATCCGGCAAATCATATCAGGATGATGAAACCGGACAATGGGCAGGCCGGGTCGTCCGATGTCCCCGGCGGCACGCTGGAGTTTGCGGCGCGGAAGATCGAGCTGGCAACAATCCTGCAGGTGGACGGAGGGGATATTATGCTTACTGCAGCAGGCGCAAATGACCCTGCTGATACGGATGGCAGGAAATTCCTTGCTGCTACATTGGATGAGGACGGTATAATCCTGCATGACGGCGGCAAAATTCTTGCAACAGGGACCGCCGACGCTCCCGGCGGTCGTGTGACACTGGCGACAGATTTTATTGATGACACAGGTAAGTTGCAAAGCGGTAAAATCGAGCTAAAAAACGGCTCACTGATAAATGTGTCTGCCGGCGCTCAGGGTGACGCAGGCATAGTGACCCTGCAGGCGCCTATAGGAGGCGTTGAAATTCTCGGCGACCTGAAGGGGACCGCGGGAATTAAAAAAGATAACAGCATCGGGCGCGGCGGGTCCTTTGTCCTGGACACGAACCTGATCAAAGATTTCTGCCGGGCTCAATGATAAGCTGAAGGCAGGCGCAGGCGGCTTCACCGAGTCCCTCAATCTTCGGGCGCGGACCGAAAATATCGACATCTCAGGGCAGGCACTGCAGGCCCATCATATCAACGTGACGGCTGATGCCGGCAACATTAACGTTTATGGATTAATTGACGCTTCTGCCGGTCCTGCTCATACGGACGGCGGGACAGTGGAACTCTATGCGCGCAATGAT
The DNA here is from genome assembly GCA_963699585.1 of Thermodesulfovibrionia bacterium. GTDB lineage: Bacteria > Nitrospirota > Thermodesulfovibrionia > UBA6902 > UBA6902 > SURF-23. Next base: position 247,213 of record CAVOUK010000002.1, read on the forward strand.
GTTAATATCGGGAATAACAATATCGGAGACGACATCGATGGGAAAATTTCAGCCACGGGAGTTAAAGGCGGAGACGTTATCCTCAGCTCCGCTGATGGGTGGATAAATGTCAATGACGATGGAGTGGTCGATGTATCCGACAGCACGGGCGGTCCGGACGGGACTGTTTATCTTCGTGCCCAACGAAACGGCAATAATAATGATGTAAATATAAATCTTGCGTCAGGGTCCATCACAGGAGCGACAGCGGTCTACGCCGAGGCTTTCAAAACTTACAATTATGACGTGACCCCTATGTCGACGTGGATCGAGGACGCAGCGATGTTCTACAACAACAATTTAACGCTGGACCGGTTGGCCGGCGCTGTGACCAACTTCCATCTTCTCCCCGGGGTCGAGGCATACAGCTCAGGCGATATTAACTGGAGCGCTGCCTGGGACCAACACCAATTGTCATCTTATGATGATAACGGCAATATCGTAATTGATAACACGCTGACCCGCTTCGGCAGCGAACCGGGCGTTCTGACCGTCCGGGCGAAAGGGAATCTGATATTCAGCCAGAACCTTGTGGACCGCCCTGATTCAATTGACGACCTTACCAACTCTCTTATATCTCCCGGCCGGAATTCATGGGGGTTCAACCTCGTTGCAGGAGCGGATATATCAAGCGCTGATTTTATGTCCGTAACCAGGAACGGCGCGGGGAGCCTGTCCATTGCAGATCAAACGGTTGTCTATACCGAGAACGCTCCAATTCATTTCGCATCGGCCGGCGACACAGAAATCGGATCGGGTCTGAGCGCGGGATACATGATTAACAAATCGATGCATTACAACCTCGCCTCCTATGGCGGCTCCATCAAGGGCTATGCGGGCCGGGACCTCAAGATTGCCGGAGGGGCCGTCCAGACGGCAACGGGTGATATCGACATAAAAGTGGGGCGTGACCTCCAACTCAATTTCAGCGACAGCTCTCTGGGCGCAATCCGCACGACGGGACAACTTAATTCAGTGCTTCCCTTTGGAGAAGATTCTCTGGATCCTGCAGCGCCCATAGCCCCGAATACGGGACTCCCTTCGAAACTGGAGCCCCCTCTTTCCAACGCAACAACTTATTACTGGAGGTACGTCGGTGACGGTGATATCACTCTGATGTAGGGCGGTATGCCGGAAGCTGGAATAACTCGGGCATGGGCCATAGCCGAGAGTTCCACTGCATGGGACTACTACTCAAAAATGAAAGTGACGCTGCCGAAGCCAGGCCAGGGCACGGCTACCACAATAAATTACGGGGAGTTCTCGGCCAACTATGACTATGAAAATGGCACAGCCGGTCTGGCTGCCATGGGCGGCGGCGATGTTTATATCCGTACAGGAAGTGATTTTCTGGCACAGGCAGGGACCTTCGGCGCCGGAGACCTTACAATCTATTCCGGCGGAGATGTAAGAGGCCGCTTCCTGAATAAAAAAGGTCAGGGGGAACTCCACTCCATGGGGAACATCGGCGCCTTCAGTCCCGATCCGAAGAGCCGGGTACAGATCGAGCTTTTTGACAGTCAGATGAATGTTACCGCTCCTGGAGAGATCCAGATCGGCGCTGTGTTGAACCCCACACTGGCAAGCGATAACGTCGACACTTACAGGTCGAACTTTGTGAATTGCACCTACACTAAAGATACGAGCATCAGTCTGAAGGCCGGGACCGATGTGACGCTTGCCGGTATCTCGCCTTACTATACTAAAAATTCCGCTTCCAGCAGGCAGGGCCTCCGAAACGAGACAGTCATGCCTGCAACGGTAAGAGTCGATGCCGGGCGTGACATTAATCTTTTAAATAACTTCACGCTCACCTCATCCCCAAAAGGCAAACTAAGCCTCATTGCCGGTGAAGATATAAGCGGATTTAATAATGGAAAGAACGTTACATCTCTCCTGATGTCCGACATCGCGCACGAGTATTGGTACGGTCTCTTCACTATTAGCGGGACTACTGAGATAAACGGCAACTGGATTGTCAACAGGAGCGCAAATGAGACCTACTCCAATTACCATGGTAAACCAACGGGTGCATCCACAATCCAGAATGTGGAAGGCGGGCCTCTGCACAGGGATGATCCTGAATCTATAACGATCAACGCCGGACGCGATATCAGGGACCTGAAACTGTTTTTGCCGAAGAAGGCCGAGGTGACTGCAGGGCGGGACATCCTCGATATTAATTATGAAGGGCAGAACATTGCAGCAGGAGATGTATCAATGATCCGGGCAGGCAGAGATATCTCAATGACGTACGTCAAAGATTCAGAAATCCGCAGAACAACAGCAGCCGCATGAAGGTTTGGTCCAGGGCGGTCCAGGTGTTTTCCTCGTTCAGGCTGGAGGGTCAATCGACCTGGGCTCGCTAAAGGACGGGATCCAGACAGTCGGTAACGGCAACAATGCGTTACTCGACAAGGGAAAAAGCTCCCTCGTTATTGTTTCAGGATATATATTCGAAAAGAATATTACCGAGATCGGCGCTTTCTTTAACACGGTCCGCAAGACCGGCGACGACTATGCGCAACTTATGGCCGACGGCAAAGCCGATGAAGCCGCCCGGCTTCTGCAAGAGACCAGGGTGGAGACGATCTACCCGCTTCTGGACTCGCCGTCCGGCGTGGGCGACATCAATATGACCTCATCGCAGATCGGGACCTCGATCGGCCAGTCGGATATATTTATTATTGCCAACGGCAGCATAAACCTGGGTAAAACTGCCATGCCCGTGTCCGGAAAGCTGCCTGCGAAAACCGGCATAACTACCGGCGGCGGCGGAGGCATCAACATCTTTTCACGCCTTGATGTGAACGTGAACGAATCGCGGATCATGACCTTTTTTTCAAGCAATGATATGAACGAGAATGATAATGCCTCTCTCGGGGACATAACCATCTGGAGCGATGAAGGAAACATCAACGCGGGCAGGGGATCGAGGACGGCTGTCAGCGCTTCGCCCCCCAGAAAGGACCCGTTTACCGGCCAGGAGGTATTTACTCCCCCCGCTATCGGCAGCGGCATCCGCGCCGCGACTTATGGAGACAATGCGCCGGAACCGGGGAATATTCATCTCTTTGCACCCAGCGGCATAATCGATGCCGGGGAGGCTGGGATTTCCGGGGGTAAGGTTATATTAGCGGCCGTCAAGATCAACAATGCCACCAATATCAGCTTTTCTACAGGATCCATCGGCGTGTCGCAGGCAACAGCCGGAACAGCCGGTATCGGGAACTTGTCCGGGGCCGGGAATGTGACAACTCAGAGCAGCCAATTGACAAGCGATTCTGCCGGTATCGGCGCTACAAGAGCGGCACAGGCATCTCAGATGATCGATAATATCATGACGAAGTGGCTGGATGTTAAGGTCATTGATTTTGTTGAAGACGACGATGAGACAATGTAGAAAAAGAATGAAACCACTAATCTGAAAGAAGGATTTTATAATTATGTAGTCAAAATCATAAGAGTGGCTACAACAGTGTAACGAATAGAATAAGGAGGAATAAAAAAACCGTGCAAATGGACAGGAGAGATTCTCTTTTATCAGGGTGTTTGTTGAGAAAAATATTAATGTTGACCAGCGGGGCTTGTTTTTTTCTTCGGCGTGCTGGCAGTTCCAAATGCGCATGCGTGGTGGGACGGCAAGTGGCAAAAAAGACAAAAAATCCAGTTTAACGCCTCATCCGCAGGCGCCGATATCAAGGAAAACCTGACGGATGTCCCGGTACTTGTCCGTCTTCATACGGGCAACTTCAGTTTCTCCGGCGTCAAGGCCGACGGGTCGGACATCCGGTTCATAAGCGCCGACGATAAGTCTCCACTGAAATATCATATCGAGAAGTTTGATCCCAAGGAAGAGATTGCCCTGATCTGGGTCAAGGTCCCCAGGATATCCGGGGGGTCCGATCAGGATTCCGTCTGGATGTATTACGGCAACCCTTCGGCATCCGACGGCCAGGACATCGGCGGCACGTATGATGTGAACCAGGTGGCAGTCTATCACCTGAGTGAGAAAGACGGCAATCCGAAGGATGCAACAGCTTACGGCAACCATGCGGCTTCGTTTTCAGGGAAGCTCGGCCTCCCGTCCGTTGTGGGAAGCGGCGCCCAGTTCAGCGGGGCCGGTGAGCTGATGACGATCACCAGATCAGCATCACTCAATTTTACCAAGGGGTTGACCTTTTCCACCTGGATCCGTCTCAACCAGCCCGCGGGCAAAGCCCATTTTTTCTCCTGGGACGACGGCAAGCAGTCAATCATTGTCGGCCTGGATAACGCGAGGGTTTACTGCAGCCTGAGCTCAGGCGGGGGGCAGACGGTGGTAACTCCGAAAACAGCGGCTTTGACCCCTAAACAGTGGCAACACCTGGCTGTGACCGTGGACCCTGACAAGCAAATCACTGTGTATATTAATGGCAAAGAAGCCGCATCGATCAAGCTTCAAGGGGACGGTCCCGTCGCCCTCAGCGGACATCATTATCGGCGCATCGACGAAAGGGGACATTGCTTTCATGGGAGACCTGGATGAGGTGCAGTTGTCGAACACGGTCAGACCGGCCGGCTGGATGAAAGCGGCTTTCCAGGGCCAGGGACCTGACGGCGTGCTGACATCGTATATGGAGGAAGAGACCGGAGGGGGCAACGGCGGTGAGTCGTTGACCGTCCATCTTATGAAGGTCATTATCCGGACCATCACCCTCGACGGATGGCTTATTATCGGATTTCTGGTCCTCATGGGATGTGCGTCTGTGTACATCTTTCAGCAGAAGATAACGATACTTCGCCTTGCCGGAAAAGGAAACGAAACCTTCTCCGAGTCCTTCCGCCAGATCGATCATCCGTTGTGCCCTCCTTGACAAGGAACAGGACTTTCAGGACTCGACGCTCTATCGGGTGTATCAGGCCGGGTGTGATGAACTGACGCGCCTGCTGGGGAAAAAGGGAGAAACATTCAAACGAGGGAGCGGGCTGTCCGATAGGGCGATGAACGGGTTTAGGGCGGCTGTGGAAAAGCAGGCCATGTATGAAAGCAGAAAACTGTCGGCCGGCATGGTTATCATGAACATGAGTGTTGCGGGCGGGCCTTTTCTGGGTCTTCTGGGCACGGTCTGGGGCGTTATGAACACCTTTGCCAGCCTGGCGGAGAGCGGCGAGGCGAATCTCACGGCTATTGCGCCGGGTGTTGCCTCCGCGCTTGCCTGCACCATGGCGGGTCTTCTGGTCGCTATCCCCGCACTGTTCGCCAGCAGTTACATTACCGGTCATATCAAGAACATGAATGCGGACGTTAATGTTTTTATCGATGATTTCATTCTCAAGCTGGAAGAGGGTAAAAGCGATGCGTCATAGAAAAAACCCCTATGATGACCATGAAGTGTACGATGAGATCAACGTGGTCCCCATGCTGGATCTGGCCTGGAACCTCCTGCTGGTGTTCATGATCGTCGTGACGGCGTCCGTACAGGGTATCAGCGTAAATCTTCCCAAGGCAAGCGCGGCCGCCGGCAAGGTGAAATCCACTACGAAGGCGATCACTATTACTGCGGAAGGCACTATCTATCTCGACAGCTTTCCTGTGACCATTGGGGAACTGGAGAGCAGGCTCCGGCAATATAAGGCGAGCGGACCCCAATTTCCCCGTGGTGATCCGGGGGGATGAAAAAATAGCGTACAAAAGCGTCATCGAGGTCCTGGATTTGCTGCAGAGGCTTGAGATCACCCAGCTTGCGCTGGTGACGCAGAAGCTCGTCAAGTGAAGCTAGTGAGGTATATGACGGAGAAACATGTCCGACAAACAAATAAAAAGAAACTTTTGCTGTTCCATGGGGTCTCATGGCCGTTATGATCGTTGTATTGGGTGTTGCGGTTTATTTAGTAAAAATGGTTTTGTCCGACGACAGTCCGCGGAAAAAAAACTCCGTTACCATGGTGACACTTTTGAAGCCGCCGCCCCCGCCGCAGATAAAGGAAAAACTGCCGGAACCGGAGCCGATCAAGGAGATAAAGAAGGAGGAAGTTTTTACCCCGGAACAACTGGATGTTGCTGACAACAAGCCAGCCGGGGACCAGGACAATACGCCTGCGGGGGACAGCCTTGGAGTGGATGCTGAGGGAACGGCCGGGAGCGACGCTTTCGGACTTGTTGGGAAAAAAGGGAGGAAGAAGCCTCCTTGCCGGCGGAGGAGGCGATGGTATGGGAAGGCTGTCCCTTCTGACTAAATTCGCAGGGTATACCCACATTGTTGAGACTGAAATCTATAAAAAGGTCATGAAGCGCCTGGATGAGGAAGGCGGGATCCCGAGAGGAAAGCTTCAGGTTGTAGTCAGATTAAACGTGAACAGTAATGGCGCCATAGTTGATTACAGGATTATCGGTTCATCAGGGAATAATAAGATGGACGAGGCGGTCAAACAGGCCCTCAATAATTACTAAGATCAGCGAGCCACCGCCGGACGGAATGCCGCGGGCGATGAATATTAAAATTTCTTACCAGGGCTGAAATATTTTGATAAACGGCACCGATAATCAGCGTAAGACAGGTCAGTTTTTAAGCGTTAGACTCTCTTAAGCAAATCTTAATAGCATTGTAATAATGCCTTAACAAAGCCGGTGTTAACATAGAGCACGATTTTTTCAAACCTCGGCGCGTCCTGAAGTTGCTATTTACGGACAGATAACGAAGGAAAAGTGCCGATAATCTGAGACAAGAGAGGTCAGGTAAATATATGAAGAGATGTGGCGACATTAGTGACAATTGTAAATTTAGCGGATTCGGGAAAATTTATCTTAAAGGTTATTTTGGCAATACTTCTTCTGGTCCATATCGGGCACGTGACCGCTGTCGCCCAGCAGGTGACGAACGAACATGAAACAACAACGTCCGGAAGTGATGCAACCGCACCGGACCAGCAGCGCAGAAAAATCCACGCCGATCAGAGTGTCGCGGCACTTGGTTGATCTTTTGAAAAAGAAGAACGTGATCAGCGCCGACGAGGCCGCCGTCTTTATTGAGCAGACTGTGAGCGGCGACGCAGCGTCCGATCAAAGCATTGCGGCCCTTGTGGATCTCTTGAAAAAGTAAGAACGTGATCACCGCCGACGAGGCCGCCGGCCTTGCCGGGCAGGCCGTGGCCCGGAGGGACTCAGAGAGGGCCGCTGTTATTGCTTCAGAAAAGGATCAGAAAGAGCGGTTCGAGGAGCTCAATCAAAAGGTATCGCACGTAACACAAAAGGTTGCGGAACTGTATTCGGGAAAGGTTGCGGAACTGGCTGCGGCAGCGCCTGAGTGGACAAAGCGAGTCCGATTTGGCGGCGATGTCCGCCTGCGGTATGAGAATGACCGCTTTGATGACAAGAATAATGTTTGGATATCCCAAGCTTGCCCAGGGCACCGAAACTGAATGCGCTTCAGAATACCTGGGCAGATCAGGACCTCTTCAAATACAGGGTCCGGGTCGGAGTTGAGGCAGACATCGCTGAAAACATGACTGGAAACGCACAGATGCAGGCTGCTGTTCGCCTTTCTACAGGGAACACGTCAAACCCTGTTTCAACAAATACACTTTTCGGGGACTATATGAACAAGGACAATATCGTCCTGGACCAGGCCTATCTCAAGTTTACGTGGAAAACATTGGATAACCTCCCCACCATTTACACCGTCTATGGCGGGAGGATGCCCAACCCATGGTTCTCGACAGACCTTGTGTGGGACACTGATTTAAACTTCGAAGGTCTTGCCCTGAATGTGAAGAAACCCCTTACGGAATCATGGACATCCTTTCTGACCGCCGGCGCGTTTCCCCTTGCAGCAGTCTGATCCTGCGGATATCTTTGATTTTTCACAGCACAAAAAGTGGCTTTATGGCGGGCAAGCAGCGCTGGAAAAGAAAGACCGGAGCGGCATCTGCCTGCAAAGGTCGGTGCAGCCTATTATCACTTCAACAATATCACCGGCGTACGCAATGATGATCTCTTCAATCCCGGCGCAACCGACTGGTCGGCTCCTCTGTTTCAGCAAAGAGGGAACACCTTGTTCTACATCGACCCGACCTTCTTAGTGCGGCTCCAGGCGCCAGTAACAAGGTGGGCCTTGCATCAGAGTTCAAGGAGTTGAACCTCACGGGGACCCTCGATATAGGTTTCTGGGACCCCGTTCATATTGTCTTCCTCGGCGACTATGTGAAGAACTTCGGTTTTAACCAGTCTAAGGTCAATGCATTGCCAGGCGACCTGGATACTGATAAGCCAGGATTTCAGGCCGCTGAAAGGAGACCACCGGTTATCAGCTCGGTATGTCCATTGGCCGCCCGGCCATTGAAACATTCGACAAGTGGAAAGCGCCCTGGAAGGTGTTCCTCTATTATAAATACTTAGAGGCGGATGCTGTTGTGGATGCCTTTACTGATTCGGATTTTCATCTTGGAGGCACCAACACAAAAGGCTGGATTCTGGGGACCGAATTCGGACTGATGAAGAACACATGGCTTACGCTTCGGTGGCTGACAGCGGATGAGATCGAGGGACCACCGCTGGCAATTGATGTGCTTCAGGTAGATCTAAATGCATCGTATTAGGCCCGGAGTAGCATAATGACAAAAAAAACAATAATTCCCGTAATTGCCCTTGTGGTTGGACTGAGCATCGGATTTGGCGCAAGCCATATTCAGATGAAAAAGGAGCAGAAGGTTTGCGAGGGCAGGATTAAAGAGGCGAACAGGAAAATTGCATATATACAGAAAAAGACGGCAGAGGAAAAAACCGAGGTGACGGCCTCCATGGAGCAGCAATTCCAGAGTGATCTGGACAAGCTCCAGAATGAGAAGAAGGCACTGGGAGGGCAGTTAGGAGAATTAAAAGAACAGATGCAAAAGCTGGATATAAAGGCCAAGGAAACAGATGAGGCATTTACCAGGGCTAAAAAGGAATCAGGTGAAGCGTCTGCCAGGGCTAAAAAAGATATTCAGGAGATGGAACGGAAAAACAAAGATCTGGACCACGAGCTGTCAAGGCTGACCGGGGAGAAGCAGGCCCTGCAGTCGGAATTAAAAAAGACAACTGAGGACCTCGGCCATTGCGAGTCGAATAATGCCGCCCTTTGCATCATTGCGGAAGAGCTGGTGAAAAAATATCAAAACAAGGGGTTGACGGCGACCCTTCTTGAGAAAGAACCCTTAACGCAAGTCAAAAAGGTGGAACTGGAACAGCTTACTCAACAGTACCGGGAAAAAATTGAACAACAAAAAATCAGGAAAAAAGATGTGCGGGGGAAAAATGTCACGGAGTAGAGTTTTGAGTTTACAGATAATGGTGATAGTAATTGGTTTTGCAGTAATGGTCTTGCCTGTGCGGGCTGAAGTCGATAAACCTCAGACAGAGCTACGTGCAGCGTTAGTGAATGGCACGGCGATTATGAAAGATGAATTTGACGGACAAGTTCTCCTGTTTCAGAAGGCGCTGATTGGAACAGGGAAACCTCTTACCTGCGCTCAGATTGCAGATGCCCGCAAAGACGTCATCGAAAGCATGATACGGCGGGAAATCCTCTATCAGGAGAGTCTTAAATCAGGGACCAAGACCGATCAAAGCGCAATCGACAAGGAGCTGGATGCCCTGAAGAAACAATTTCTCAGCGAGGCGGAATATAGGAATGAATTGGAACGAGGCGATATTTCTGAAGGAACGCTTCGTGCCCGCCTGGAGAAGAACCTCGCAATTCAGCAATATATTGAACGGCAATTCAATGGAAAAGTCGCAGTAGCGGATGCGGAGATCATGGCTTATTATGAGAAAAATCTCGATCTTCTTAAGCAGCCGTTGCAGGTACGGGTCAGCCACATCCTCATCCAATCGGATTCAAAATGGGAACCATCCCGCATACAGGAAGCGCGCCGGAAGGCCGGGCAGATTCTGAAGAAGCTGAAGGAGGGCCAGGATTTTAGCACTCTTGCGCGGGAGCAATCCGACGGGCCCACAAGAACAAGCGGCGGCGATCTTGGTTATATCAGGACGGGACAACTGGAAAAACAGCTCGAAAGTGCTGTTTTCAGTCTGAAACAAGGGGAAACAAGTGAAGTTGTTGAGACGAGCTATGGATTCCACCTGTTTAAGGTGATGGATATAAAGCCGGAAACCATACTGGCATATGATAACGTCAAGGAGCAGATACGCCGGCATCTGTTGCAGGAAAAAGCAAAGCAGGAAGCTGACCTCCAGGCCGCGACCTTGAGGGAGAAAGCCGCTGTGGAGATCCTTTTGAGAGAGGATATCAGTTCGGTAAAGCAGCCCTGATTGTATCAGCGATAGCCATCCCGGATACAGGATACATCAAGCGTCCCCGTAGCATCTCACTTTTCCGGATAGAAAGGCACACATGAAGCTGCATGAAAGAGGTTTATGATGAATAAATTGAAATCCCATATTGAAGATATCAGGACACAGATTGTTGTCCTGACAATACTCTTTCTTACAGCCTACTATGTGCCTCTTAAATCCATGGTGCATATATGGTCGGAAAATGATGACTATTCCTATGGGGTACTGATCCCATTTGCTTCGGCATATCTGCTCTGGGATAAGCGGAAGACATTGGGCGAAATTCCCAGTCAGGAGCGCATGGGGTGATTTTACCTGTCCTGGGTCTTTTCATTCTGATTTCCCTGTACGGAATTCTCGGCTCAAGCGGCAGCGCCTCCATGCCTTCCATACCGATCCTGATCATATTATTTACGGGATTCTGTTTCGGTATTGAGTCATGTAAAACGAACTGCTCCTGCCGCTCGGCTTCCTTTTTTTTATGGTCCCGGCGCCGGACTTTATTGATAGATATGTCGGGCTGCATCTCAAAGCCGTGTCATCCAGAATGGGCGGCGCTTTTATCAGTCTTTTCAACATTCCGGTCCATGTGAGCGGGAATGTTATTGACCTCGGAGTGACCCAGCTTCAGGTTGTCGACGCATGCAGCGGTCTGCGGTATATCTTCCCGCTGCTGGCACTGGGGATTCTCTATGCATATTTCTTTGAACGGATTACGTGGAAACGGCTGTTCTGTGTTCTGGTGACCATTCCCCTAGGGGTTCTTATCAATGGTTTGAGAATCGGTATCACGGGAATCCTTACTGAGATATTCGGTCCTAAAGTTGCGGAAGGGTTCTTTCATGACTTTTCCGGATGGGTTATGTTCGTAGTTGCTTTTATCATGCTCTTTGTAATCAGCCGGCTTCTAACGGTCTTTTTCCCGAAGACCGGAAGGAGCCGAACTCTCTGAAGGCCGTCCATGAGACGATATTGCCTGTTGAGAGGAAGAGCACAATAGGAGCCTTCCTGTTCTCTGTTGCTGGTGCTCTCCTGTGTTGCCGCTCTTAGTCTGAGCACCGGCGCGCTGCCGCCTGTGACGATCGAGGGTGGCATACAGAGTTTCCCTCTGCGTATCGGTGAATGGCAAGGGAGGCCTGAGATAGTCAGTCCGGACATTGTCAGGGAGTCCGGCGCAGAGGAGGCATTCAGCGGTCACTTCATGAATGGAGCCGGCAGTGAAATATCCCTCTATATGGGTTACCGGAGTACAGCGTTTCTTTCCAATGAGAATTTTTTCCACAGTCCCACTGTGTGCCTGCCATCGTCAGGATGGGTGGAACAGGAGGTGACGAGAAGGACTATCACAAATGTGCCGTATTTCAACACACTGGATGTGACAAAGATGGTAATCGAAAAAGGGGGAACAAGGCAGCTCGTCTACTTCTGGTTTCAGACCAAGGACAAGGCGACGTATGACAAGAACATCAATCGGTTCCATCTGTCCCTCCACGCCATCCGCAGGGACAACACCCACGACCTGTTCATTCGTCCGATAATGCCGATTAATCCGGCAGAAGGGATAAAGGAGGCAGAAACACGTCTGGATGTGTTTGTAAGGGAGATGATGCCGGTGCTTCTTAAATTCCTGAAGGAAAACCAGGTGAGAGGATAGAATCGAACGATTAAACGAAAAACTGCAGGATTGGGATTGCCTGTAAAAAATAGCAAGGAGAGAACAAATGAAAATGTCAAACAAAATATCATCGCCATTCAGTAAGGGAGTTCATTTCATAGTGGTTGCGCTCATAGTGGCCGTTCTGTCGACAGTGTGTGCCGGCAGGGTTCATGCTGAAGGCGCGGTCAAAAAGACGAAACAGCCTGTGGCCATCAAGGCTGCCGGGGAGAAGAAACTCGCTGCGGTATCGGAGTCATTCAGGCGTGATTTTCCTAATGTCGTCTTCTCGCAAATCGAAGAATCCGGCATTGAAGGCCTCTATGAAGTTACGATGGGTGTAAATATTGTTTATTATGCTCCTGCTGCCGGCAGGGTCATTTCCGGGGACATGTTCGATAAGAACGGGATGAATATTACAAATGAAAAACGCCAGTTGCTGATGGCCTTGCAGGATGCGGAGACAGCGAAGCTGATCGATACGCTGCCGCTCGATAAAGCGATCAAGATCGGTAACGGAAAAAATATTGTCATCGAATTTACAGATATTGATTGCCCCTATTGCCGCAAGGTTGAAGCGTTTTTTAAAAACCGTGACGATATCACCCGATATATATTCCTGTTCCCCCTTGTAGATCTCCATCCCAGGTCTCTTGCGAAGTCAAGGGAGGTGCTCTGTTCCGAAGATCCGGCCGGGGCCTACGAAGCAGCAATGGACGGCAAGCTCGACAATGCAGATCTGAAGGGATGCATCGACAAAGAAAAGGATATCGATGAGGTCCTCGCTGTGTATATGACAACAGCAAAAACAATGGGGGTGGACTCAACCCCTACTATGTGGGTCAACAGGCAGAAGGTAAACGGCGCTGACACCCGAAAGATAGAACAATTTCTCGACTCTGAGAAGACAGGGACTACGGTCGTTCCCTGAGCATGAGACAGAAGGCAAATAAGATATAAATGAGGAGGAAGAGTGAACTTCATGAAACATAAGATTATCATCGGTATCGTGATGTTACTGACTACTTGCGATTTTAGCGGCCTGCAGCGGGCCGGAAGAAAAAAAAGTTAAAGCTTACAACAAAGGTAAGGAACTGTTTGAAAAAGGGGCTTATGTAAAAGCCGGACTGGAATTTAAAAACGCTATCCAGATCGATCCTGAAGTATGCCGATGCCCACTATATGCTTGGTATGATCGCTTTGAAATCAGCGGATTTAAGAGGGGCCTATGGAAGCTTCTCCAAAGTCGTTGAACTCTCACCCCGGCATTGGGACGCCCAGATCGAGTTGGGAAAGTTTCTCCTGGGCGAAGGTAAGGTGGATGAGGCATTGGACAAGGCGGAGCTCGTCTTAAAAGACGATGCGAAAAATGAGGATGCCCTCATACTGAAAGGGTCTGCCCTCTTGAATAAGGATGACGTCGCTGCACGCCGGTTTCTCGAATCTGTCGTGGCCCGGGATGTGCACAAACCCGGAGGCTACCTGCTTCTTGCTTCAAGTTACGCTCAAAAGGGAGATATGCAGAACGCTGAGAAAACCTTGCGCGAAGGCATCAAGGTCAATGAGAAATCGGTTTCCCTGTACCTTGCCCTTGCCGACCTTTACCTGAAAAATAAAAAGACGGATGAGGCAGCGGGCTTTATGCAAAAGGTTATCGGAATAGAGCCCGATGTCACGCAGCATCGCCTTATTCTGGCCGGGATTTACTGGGGGTTGGGTAAAGAACAACAGGCATCCGATGTTCTGCAATCATTCGTATCTTCCGGTCCGGAAAAGGAGGAACGATGGATTCAGACAGCGAATTTCTACAGTTCAAGAAACAGACCGGCCGAAGCTGAGAAGCAATTGAAGGAAGGAATACGCCGGAATGAAAAGAGCTTTCATATCCGCTTTGCCCTGAGCGCATTGTATGTGATGACAAACCGTGCCGATCAAGCCGTCTCTATCCTGAAGGAATGTCTGGGATTGGACAAGGACCAGGCGAATCCTGATATCCTCCGCACGAAAAACTCTCTGGCCCAATTCTATCTTGCAAAACAGGAAATCGACAAAGCAAAGGAGTATGTTGATGAGGTAATCAAGGAAAATCCAAAGGATGTGGATGCCAATTACATGATGGGAACTATTCATCTCAGAAAGCAGGAAGGCGAAAAGGCTGTTTCATCATTCCGTACGGTTATCGACGAAAAGCCTCAATTCATTCCGGGATACATCAGCCTTGCTGATGCCTATGCTGTGAATAAGGAGTCGAACCTTGCCTTCGATACCCTGCAGAATGCATTAAAGATTGCGCCGGATTCAAGGGACGTAATACGGGCTATGGCACGTTCTCTACGTAATGCAGAAAGATTTTAAGAATGCCGAATCCCAGTATCGCGGAATCCTGAATATGAATCCGGATGATCTGGAAGTCCGGGCTGAACTGGGAGACCTTATGATGGGAACGGGCGACTTCAGGACGGGCGGAAGGAGAGTACGCTGATATCAAGAAACGGGCGCCCAATTATCCCCTGGGTTATGTTAAGGCGAGTACTCTTTATAGTGCACAGAAAAAATGGGACCGGGCCATCACTGAACTGGAGCATGCGGTGCGCCTTCACCCGGAGCAGTGGTCGACGATAAATGACCTGGCCTTCCTTTTAAGTGAATACGGCAGCGGAAAAAAGGACCTTGACCGGGCCCTTGTTCTTGCAGAGAAGGCGAAATCTCTCAATCCCGACAATCCGAATATATTTGATACCCTCGGCTGGATCCATTATCGAAGAGGCGAAGTAAAGCAGGCAATTGAGTGGCTGGGAAAGGCACAGGCCATGAATGCCGGAAATTCCATCGTCAATTTCCATCTTGGGATGGCCTATAATCAGGCCGGCAATCCTGGAAAAGCGAAGGAATATCTCCAGGTTGCCCTCGCTTCCAAAGGCGGTTTTCCCGGGAAGGACGAGGCAGAGAAGGCCATGGCCGGGATCCATTAGCGATATAAATTCCCCGCGCGACAATCTTCAGACTTTGGGAGCTTACTGCCACGTCAGGCTCGGACGTGAACGCCTGGCGCAGCAGCATATCTTCCCTCCGGTCCTTCCCATAAATCTTCATGATAATGTAATCCCTGTTTCATAATCCTTTAACCATCTGCCGGTAAGATACATCGCAGTATGTTAAAGAATATGAGGAATAATCAATATGAAGGGAGACAATTAATATGACTATGCAAACTATAAACGAGCTTGAAACCAGATTAAAAAAGCGCACATTGGATCTGAAAAAAATCAACGAGAGCAAATCTGCTCTTGTCGCTCTTAGAAAAAGCGAGAGTCAACACAGTAACCTTTCACCGGAATTGCACATGCTTCTCAATGTGATTCCGGACAACCTGCTCCTTCTGTCTCCAGATCTGAAAATAATGTTTGCCAACAAGGCTGCGGCCTCTGTATTCGGCACAAATATCTCTGATATGAAGGGGCAGTATTGCTACAGCTTTTGCTGCAATACCTTCTCTCCGTGCGAGAACTGTCCGACACTTAAAAGCTTTATCTCCGGCAGGGAGGAGACCTCCGAGATAACAACCTCCGACGGCAAGATATGGGATATAAGGTCCTTCCCGCTTAAAGATAATTCCGGGAACGTAAAAAATGTCATAGAACTGGCAAGGGACATAACTGAAAAGGTTAAGTTACAGACTGGCTCCACTAATACACGGCATCTTGCATCGCTCGGAGAATTGGCAGCCGGTGTCGCCCATGAAATCAATAATCCCATAAATAATATAATCAATTATGCGCAGATATTGATTGATGAATGTGAACAGGGGAAAAATGACGACGATATCCTCCGCAGGATCATAAAAGACGGCGACAGGATCGCCACCTTAACAAAAAGCCTCCTGTCGTTCGCAAGAATAAGAAAGGAAGAAAAAGCCGCTGTCTATCTTGACGAAATGTTTTCGGATACACTGCCTCTGACGTCGGCGCAAATACGCAAAGAGGGCATCCATCTGAAGGTTACCATACCGGAATTCATTAAAGTCCGGGTGCACCTCCAGCAGATCCAGCAGGTTTTATTAAATATCATCAGCAATTCCCGTTTTGCCTTAAACCAGAAATATCCCGGAACGCACGATAACAAAAAACTTGAGATTACCTGCGAAGAATTAACTGTCAACAATGTTCCGTTTGTCCGCATAGTTTTTTTCGACCGCGGCGCCGGCATACCTTCCAAGATTATCGACAAGGTAATAAATCCTTTCTTCTCCACCAAGCCGGGCCGAATAGGGACCGGCCTGGGATTAAGCATCAGCCACGGCATCATCACCGAACACGGCGGCAAGCTTTTAATCAGCAGTGTTGAGGGAGAATATACCAAAATAATAATAGACCTGCCGGCAGCGGTAAAGGAAGATGAATGAAAGCAAAGATATTAACGAAGAGGAATTTCCTCGGGGAAAATCCCTCTGTTTGGTGGACAGGCGCGATTTTCCATATGGCATTAATTTACTTTCTGTCATCAAGGGCATGGCCTGCGACGCCCCTGAGTTTGCCTGATTTTTCAGACAAGTTCGTCCATATAATGATTTACATCCCGCTTGCCTTTGCTATCAGTATCGCCCTGAGAAAAAGCGGGATGAAGAGATATGTCTTAATCACCGGGATCATCCTTGCCACGCTGTATGGCATAACCGATGAGGTCCATCAGGCCTATGTGCCGGGGAGGTGCTCTGATGTAAGCGATGCCTTAGCCGACATCGTCGGCGCTTTTATTGGATGCATTAGCGCTATGCTGTGTAACAGTCGGAGGATAGAACATCCCCCCACGAAAAGGAGATGAGATGAAAAAAATACTAATTGTTCTAATCTTTATTCCACAATTAATTGTTCTAATCCTTATTCTTGTGGCAGTTCTTTTATTTAAAACGGTGCAGTCAATAAACGACCCCGATGCCGGTCATATCCGGAAAAAGAATTCAACGCTTCTGCATCAAAAATCTTCATGATAATGTAATCTCCTCTTCATAATCCTGTAATCATCTGCCGGTAAACTATATTCAGAATGTTAAAGAATATGAGGAATGATCGAGATAATGCTTCTGTGTGATTTCCACATTCACACTACTTATTCGGACGGCTCGATGGAGCTGAGAAGGACTATTGATCTTTTCGGGCAGGCAGGATTTGATGTTATCGCAATAACAGACCATGTGGTAAATGGGGACAATTCTCTTGGGAAGCTTGCACATCGTTTTAGGTATTCTGTAACAGGCGATAACTTTTACCGGTATCTCTCCCACATTAAAGAAGAAGCGGACAGGGCCCGAAGCAAGTACGATATGCTCGTTATCCCCGGCATTGAAATAAGCAAGAACCATCTCACCTCAGACAAATCAGCCCACATCCTGATTATTGATGTCCATGATTTCATCCCTGCCTGCATTAGCTATGAAGAGATATTCCTCGAGGCCAAAAAACAGAAGGCCCTGACGATAGCCTGCCATCCTCACTACATGTCGGCAAAGAGCGATAGGGACACACTTTTTCTCTGGAACAACAGGGACAAATATGCCCGCTACATCGACGCATGGGAGATAGCCAACAGGGATGATGTCTTCAATGTCATCAGCCTGAAAAAGTATCCGTATATCGCAAACAGCGATTTCCACAAGCCGAGACATCTTTATTCCTGGAAGACGCTTCTGAATTGTGAAAAGGATACAAATTCCATAAAGCAGTGCATAAAACATAACAAAGGTGTCGCATTGACACTCTTCAGAAATTAGGAGGTCAACATGATTTTATTTTGGATATTTGCAGGTATTACCTGTTAGGAATAATCGGATATCTGCTTCAAATAATTGCTGTGCGGTCATATACAGCCCCCCAACTCCGGGGAAGGCATACGCCTTCCCCGATCTTTTTCGCCTGTTTCAATCCTTAAACCTCTCAAAGGTCTTGATGACGGTCTGTTCGACAATCTCGAAAGCTTCTGCAATCTCGATTATCCTCAATACGAGATTATCTTTGCGCTTCAGAACCAGAATGATCCGGCCTATAAGGTGGTAAAAAAGATAAAAGAGAAATATCCTTCACATGACATAACAATTGTCGTTGAATATTGTGATGAGGGACTGAACCCCAAGGTCAACAATCTGATCCCTGCATACAAAAGGGCCAAATATGATCTTATATTGATCAGCGACAGTAATGTCCGTGTGGAAAAAAATTATCTGACTGACATTTCACGGCACATGGATGATCGCACTGTGGGACTTGTCAGCAATATGATCAGGGGCGTAAGCGGTCGGTCCCTCGGCGCGGTTATGGAAAATCTCCATCTGAACTCCTTTATCGTGGGAAGCGTCTGCCTTCTGGATAAGTATCTTAAGATGCCTTGTGTAGTGGGCAAGTCAATGCTGATGAGAAAAAGCGATCTTGACGCTATAGGGGGTCTCATTGCTGTAAAGGATTTTCTTGCCGAAGACTACATCATCGGCGAAAGAATTCACCGGCTCGGCAAGAGAGTGGTCCTTTCAAGCCATCTTATCAATAACGTCAATGAATACTGGAATCGGAAAAATTTCTAAACCGGCATACAAGATGGGGGAAGCTGAGATGGAAGATCGGCGGCGCAAAGTATGTATCTGAACTATTCGGCAATGCCGTATTTATGTCCTTCGTACCACTCTTTATACTGCCGTTTTCAAAAATGTGTTTATTTGGCTGCGACTGTAAGCTCCCTGAAAATAGTCGATGATTTCTACATGGGTAAAATGATGAAAGCTGATATGCATCCTGCCTGTATTTGCTTGTTCCGCTGAAGGACCTTATTATCGGCTTTGTATGGTTTGTGCCGATCCTCAGCGATACCGTCTCATGGAGAGGCAACAGATATATTATCGGCAAAGATTCATTGCTCTCACCATATCCTGAGACAGGTCTGCGGCTGTGGAAGCCTGGGGATCGTAACAGCTATCAGGACTAAATTGGCGTGGTCAAAATCATTATGAAGGAGGACTGCAATGTATCCTTTACAACCATGTGACACAAATAAGTTTATCCAATAATTATCATTGTCCTTTTATAGATGAGGGGAAAAATATTTGTTCGGCCTCATTGTCATCCATTATTGTCGGATCGCAAATCAGACGTACGCTCTGCTCCAGTGAGAATTATGACAATTGCCCGATTTTTCTGGCAAAGATACTGAGAAGGGCAGGATAAGGTATATTCCCTGAAGTACATAGAAAATTAACGTTACGGATAATTCACCGGACTTTCATGATACTTTAACCATCCTGTATGTATCATATTTTGTAATAGGCAAAAATTGCTATTGATTAGGGTGGCACATCATGAAATCTGATCAACATAAACATTCTCAATCCTCAATATAAAAGGAGTTTCATATGACCAATGAGCATGACATAGGCAAGACAGGCATTTCGGTAAGAGAAGGGGTAGTAAGTAGTTTAAAGGGCATTAATGTAATTGAGGCAGAAATAGTCAATCTTGTGAAGGACACGGTTTCCAGCACTCTTAAGGCGACAAACTCTGTGGCGAATGAAACCGTTAATGTTACAAAGGATGTTTTAAGGGGAGCCATCCAGGCAACTGAAGAGGTAGGAACAGGCCTGATGACGAGCACAAAATACGTGGCGAAAGGGGTTATTCTTGGAGTCAATGAAGTCGGCGGAGATGTAATCACAGCAGCCGTTCAGATTGCAAAGACCGCTGTACATGGTGCTTCAGAGGTTGGAGCCGATATTGCACTCGTGGCGAGGAGGGCTGCCGAGGGAGTAATAGAGGCAACCAGAGAGATAGGCGGCAATGCGGAAGAAACGGCAAAAGCGACGGTAACCGGTGCGATTGAGGCAGCTGGCGCCATCAGCAATACGGCTGTGAAAACCGTAAAAGAGATGCTCATAGGAGTGGCCGAAGGAGTTAAGGAAGTTGCAGGGACTGCCCTGCCGAAGTCAGGCGGTTAACCCGGTAATGGTATCAGGCTATGCACCCGACAAGCTTCTTTTTATAATGCAATAATAGCGGTGCGTGCCTATGTTAAATTATCTTAACCGCCATGTAACGCTCATTTAACAGTCATTCTTTTATAATATATGCTTAGGAGGTAATAGAAATGAAAACAAGAGACTATAGCATTTGTCCGCATCTCAAAGGCAGCACCGAGGGGAGCATATGCGGGGTCGTTAACAGTCTTATCAAGGATATGGAAGGCTTTACGGTCAAACTGTGCATGAGCAGGCGCCATGAGGCGTGTTCCATGTATAAACGGTCCTTACAGAACATGATTGAGTGCGGCTGTTATTCGATCAGCATGCAGTAGCCGGGAGAATTGATTATGGAGAAGAAGAGAGTCCTTTTCGTATGTATCCATAACAGCGCGCGCAGCCAGATGGCTGAGGCATTGTTAAACACCCTGGGAGCTGACAGGTTCGAGGCTGAGAGCGCAGGGCTTGAACCTGGCGCACTGAATCCCCTTGCCGTGGAGGCAATGAAGGAAATCGGGCTTGATATATCGGCAAATCAAACCAAAGGAGTTTTTGACTTCGTAAAACAGGGAAAGTTGTTCAATTATGTCATCACCGTATGCGATGAAACAAGCGGCAGCAGATGCCCGGTTTTTCCCGGCTATACAAAGAGACTGCACTGGAGCTTTCCCGACCCTTCAGCGCTGAAAGGAACACATGAAGAAAAACTGCAGGAGACAAGGAAGATACGGGATGCAATCAAGATAAAGATAGAAACATGGATCAAGGAAACCGGTGAATCAGCATAAATTGAATCCTGAGAGACTTGCCGTTATACCCCCAAGCAGCAGCAATGTTACAAAAAATTTAATATTCTGTTCATCATTGTTTAACATTAATGGCATATTATTAAGAATATGAAAACAGATACTGTTATGGCTGACAAAGCAAAAGTACAGTGTCCAGTCTGTTCTTCTGATGCATCATACAAATACGGCAGGATTAAGACAGGAAAGCAACGTTACATGTGTCTTATGTGTAGCTCACAATTCACCCCCGACGGAAAGAAGTCGTTGGTTAAGGGAAAACCGGCATGTCCTGAATGCGGGAAACCGATGAATGTATATAAGCTGGAGGGCGACGTCATCAGGTTCAGATGTTCGGGATATCCGATATGCAAAACTTTTAAGAAATTTAAACTCAAGGAGGATGCATGAGCTATTACTTGCATAATATTCCGGGAAGGCTCAGGGTAAAGAGCCCGCTTCTGAAAAGAAACGATGCTGCTGCAGACGAACTCAAGATGGCGCTCAGTGCGATCCAGGGGATTGCCGCAGTTGACTTCAACCCGATGACAGGGAGTCTCCTGATCAACTATAACCACCGGACAACGAAACACGAGGATATAATCAGTCTGCTTGAGCGCAAAGGGTATTTTGACCGGAAGAAGGCTGTGTCGAACGATAGTTACTTTCATAATGCCGCAGAAAAGACAGGCCGTGTTATAGGTAAGGCAGCCCTTGGTATGGCTTTAGAAAAGGCATTTGAAGGCTCCGCGCTTTCACTCATCGGTCTGCTAATCTAATTTGCACTTAAGCTCCCCTGCCCTTCCATAAGGTGCAGATCTTCATTATATCCCCACATATTTCCTTTTAGAGATAATAAAGTCATACCTTATGTGAGAGTTTGGCGTTGAACTCCGATGCATCTTCGTATAATTCAACGTAGACGTCTGAAAAACCGAACTGGTCTCTCAGACGTTGTTTCATCGTCCTGATCTTTTCCCTGCCGTATACAGAGCCGTTCGTCCTTATCCTGACAGCCATGATTATCCGTTCGGGGGATAGTCCCCATATATGCAAATCCTTGATTGTTTGAATGTCATGAAAGTGACCATTCAGATAGCGTTTGACTTCATCGATATCGACCGCTCCAGGATTCCCCTCCATGAGTATGTGAACGCTCTCTTTGATAAGAAAATAGGTCGGATAGGCAGCCAGCAATCCTATGATCACTCCTGCGAGTGGATCGATGAAGTAAAGGTGAGTATATCTTATCATGAGAGATGAAATTATGACGCCCACAGAGCCAAGGGTGTCATTCAGTATTAGGAGCCGTGCCCCCTTGATATTCATATCCCCGGCGTGCTTATGAAGCCGTATTAATCCGAAAGCATTCACCATGAGCCCTATCAGAGCGATGAACAGGACCTTATCAGCCTCAAGAGCTTCAGGATGTATTATCTTATGGTATGCATCAATCAGGACATAGAAAAGCAGGAATCCGACGAGCATCCCGTTGAACAGGCCCGACAGGACTTTCGCACGCTCATAACCAAAGGTCTTATCCTTGCTCGGGAGCCTTTGCGCAAGCCTCCCCACGTACAAGGCAATGAACTGTCCGGAAATATTGATAGCCATAAACGATGCGTCTGTAACAAGGGCAAGGCTGCGGTAATAAAACCCGCCGAGGAGTTCTACGAAGAAGTAAATGATGGTGAAAAAAAGGACTATCTTCTGGTCATTATTGCTCATGATCAATTCCGGGTGATTCGCTACATTCGCGGACTCGATTCATCTTAACATATCAATTTCGCTGTTCCCACGTATTCCTTCATTACTTGCCTATAAGGTAATGATTGGCATAGTTCGCCGGATGGTTGAAGATTATGAAGGCATAAAACAGCAGAGGACAGGGGCCTTTAAGGAGGGGGGAGCTTATTTCCTGAACGCGTATTTCGGATTGGACGGGTCAAAGTCGGTATCGGTGAGGCCGGCGTTCAGTTGCAGGGACTCATATCCATATCTCTCAATAAGTCTGTCACTCCAGTCGAAGAGACTCACTTTAACGGGCAAATCGGTTTCAATATCAATATTTAATATTGACCGGTAACAGTAATACCCTTTTGCCACGGACGAAGGGAAGATGAATTCCACCTTTCTGGTCTTGCGGCCATATACCATTTCCTCGCCCCTGTCGATGACATCAATCTCTTTGTTTTTCATCCCGGTCCTGATTTCCCGTCCGATGAGTTGAACGAGGTGTTCAATGCCGGCCTCTGTTATCGGATGACGGCTTCCCTTCATGATCAGGGGGCCTGCCGGATCGAGATCCAGGTTTATCAGATCCTGCAAGTCCGCACTCGCGCACCTTCACAAGATTGTTATTGCCGCCGTCAACATAAATGGCCTCTCTTCCGTAAGAGGGTTCTTTGATCCATTTCATGTAAACCTTAAAAGGTTTCATAAATTTCAGATAGATCGTTTCTTCTTCGTTGAGAGCTTCTCCTATTCTCTCCTGCTTATGGAAAATGGCCGCGTAACTATTCACTGAGGACAACGTCTGTTCCGCCCGCATGGTCCATTCTTCCGGGCTGAAATTTTCCTGTCCAAACACCCTGGAGCAGGTAATCAACAGGAACGCAAGATGTATAGAGCATTCCGTAGGTATACGACGTCTGTGCAAATCCATTTTTTTCATGTCAGTCCTCCGCGATGAACAACTATTGTCCACAGATTACGCAGATTAAATAAAACAATCTAAAAAATCTGTGTTCATCTGTGTAATCTGTGGATGAATTTATTTCAATTCTTCTCGGTGCATTACATAGAACATTAATTTTACTATCGACAGCATTGCTTTATTATGAAGATTCAATGAAAAGATTGTTAAATTATTAGTGTGCTAATAGCTTGATTTCAGTATTTGTCATTTCCGCTTGTCGGGAATCCTTCTCCAGGAAGACTCCGGACAAGCCCTTTCACGCTTTAACCGAGATTTCATTTTGCTGTCATCAAAAGGTAACCATCTTTTTTATATACTGGTCTTGCAGGTAAAAATTTTATCAGGAGGTTGTTATGCAAGATATTATGAGACAAGGAGTAAAGAGTATGCTTTTTGAGAAAAGGAGGACCATACTGCAAAGTGCAAAAGACGGTATGAAGACGATGATTTCGGGAGAAGTAAAAGCGATTCTCGGCCCCGGATTTGATCAGGGTGATATGTCGACGATTTATCAGATCGAGCATATGCAAAGCAAACAATTCGGCAAACAGATTGATCTCATCAGATCAATCGATATGGCATTGAAAAAGCTCAACGACGGTACGTATAACATTTGTGAAGAGTGTGATGATGAAATCGGAGAGGAACGGCTGAGGGCGGTTCCTTTTGCGCGCTACTGCAGGAACTGCCAGGAGAAATATGAGATACTGACATGTATGGCATCGCCATCCAGGCGAGTCGAATTTTAATTAATAGTGAGAAACGAATAATGAACAATTAAGGAATCTACCATTAATTACTCATTATTAATTGTTAGTGAAGGAAGGTGCGCTTTGGAGCAGCATAGCATGATGGAGCATCCAGCCTATGAACTTGTACGAAAGCAGAGGAAAGGCAGAAGGGCATGATTTTGTCGACTTGCTTGAAGAAATAAGGATTATATTCGAGCCGGGCGGCGGAGACGAAGAATAAGACTGGTAATCAGATCAGGATATACTAAATCATTCACTGGTATGAAAACACGTTCGTCAGATCTAATAAGTCATCAACAGTAGCAGGATATTCAGGATCGAAGGACGATATGCCAACACTCATAGACAATTTATAGTCAAGACTGTTTTTTAAGTTGTAAGTTTCAAAGTTTTTTTGTAATCGAGCTGAAATTGTTTCAACGTAATCTTCGGAAGTTTCTATTGGAAATACTACGAACTCATCCCCTCCTATGCGTGCAATAATATCGGACTCACGATAAGTATTTTTTAAAATTCTGGCAACCTCAATTAATGCCCGGTCTCCTTCTTTATGACCGTACTTATCATTAATTTTCTTAAAATTATCTATGTCTGCATAAAGTAAAAAGAGTTTCTTGTTTTGACGTTTAGCAAGTTTTAATTGATGTTCCATCAAGTTGAAGAACCCTCTTCGGTTACACAAACCTGTGAGGTCATCGGCATATGACAGTCTAAGAAGCTCATTTTCCATATTCTTAAGATTACCGATCGCCTTGGAAATAATGGTAACAGCTACTGTTTTGCCTTCCTTGTTTTTAACAGGGCTATATGTTTGAAGAAAATATTTACCATCCATGATACTTTTATATTCATACTGAGAAGACTCTCCAGTTTCAAATACCCTGTCGACTTTCTCACTAAATAACTCTGATTCCAATTGAGAATGGAAATCGCTAAATGGGCGGCCTTCATATTGGACATTTGGTAGACCGATCCTTGATAAATGCTTTTTGTTTATAAAGAGATATTTGTAATTTCTATCTACTAAATATATAGAGTCATCTGTTGAATCAACTAAAGAACGATATGTACTTTCAGTCTCCTTTCGCTCATAGATATTCTTTTCTAAACTTTTTGTATAAACTAATATGAAGCCAAGAATGATAGAGGTTATTAAGGCAGTAACCCCGCCTACAATTAAATGTTCATAATTAAAATACGGGATTTCAGGATGCAAGCCGGGCGCTTCAGCGAAAGCCACATTCTCACGAGTGATGGGAGATAGATCCCATTGTTTTCTATATTTGTATGAACTTTAATGCCGCGCCGATAAGTGCGGCCTGTTCTTTGCTCATCTCGCCCAAACTGTCACGACGTTCCGTCATGCGCCGGAAGCGAGTGAAGTCTGTCGGCAAACCTTCGGTGTCCACAAGATAAGCAATTTTCTGGATGATCACCCTGATGTCTTCCGGATGTTTTATCCGGCCTTTTATCTTGGGGAAATATTTCATTCTCATCCGGCCTCTGGAGCTGTCGAATTCGATATCTGTCACCCGGTGCATCGCGAGAATAACGTAATCACCGAGCGATTGCCAGAAGATCTCATCGTGATATTTCCAGGACGGGAGGTAAAAGCGCAATAAGGCAGGCTGTTTTTTCCCGCTTGGCGAGATGCTCTTATAAAGAACGACGGGGAAATTATCTGCCTCTTGATCATCGATCTTTTCGAGCTTTTCAAATAAATTGATTCTTTGCTGCTTACGATAAAGTTTATCGATCTGATCTAAAACGCCGCCCTGTCCAATGCCGTCCTGAACTTTCTTGAGTACCGTTGTTATGGTGTTTGTCATTGTTCGACTCCTTAATATTATTCCTAACTGAAGAAATCCGCTTATCCCCCTATATCCAACTCAATCGCCTGAAAATAAAAAACATGCACAGCACCTGCAGTATCGAAGCGGCCATGATGACAATAAAGGTCGTATAGGTACCGAGGAACATCCATGGGTTATCTACCCCGCCGGGCAAGATGAACATTCATACCGTAAAGGGTCCCTATAAGGGTCACGGGGATGGAGAAGGTAAACAGGAGCGTCAGGACGGTAAGTATCTTGTTGGTCCTGTCGGAGCTTATGATCACGTCTGTCTCCTTGTAGATATCGAGTGTTTCCCTGCATTCTTCAAGTGTGGTCCAGACCTTGTCTATGTAATCAGCAAGGTCGCTGAAATAGTCCCCCATGTCCTCACCGGTAAAACGCTTTATTTTTTTTTCAAGCTCATAGATGACCCGCTTAAGCGGGAAAACCGTTCGTCTGAAATTGGCGATATTATGGCGCAGGCCCGTCACCTCTCTGACCGCGCTGACATGCTCATCAAAGACCGCTTCTTCAATATCTCCAATCGTGCTAAGTATCTTTGAAGCCATGACAAGCAGGTTCTCGGACAGACTGTAAATAATCTCATAAAGCAGACTTGCAGGCGATGACAAACCGTCAGCAAGCTGAGTCTTCCCGTTCCGTGACGTATCAGGGCGGTTGCCTTTACAGTACAAATTAAAGAGATTTTGCAGCGGCTTCAGCTCTCCGTTATGCACGGTCACAAGAAAATCCTTTCCCACGAAGACCGAGAGCTGTGTGGGGATGGAATATTTCTTTTCCTTAACGTAACGGGGGAAATGCAGAATGATGAAGAGATAGTCATGATATTCATCGATCTTCGGGATCTGGTTTTTTGAAAGACAATCCTCAAGATTGAGGTCATTGAATGGGTGGATCGTTTTCAGGGAATTTACAAGCTCGGTTTCAGGAGCATCTATATTGATCCAGGTGAAATGACCGGCGTCAACTCTGTATGTAGCAAGAAGCTCGCTTTTGATCATTGTGCATCATCCCTGAGCTCCGCAGCCTTATCCGTCAGCTCCCAGGGTAGTCCTATATCCATTCTGCCCACGTGCCCATAGGCGCTGAGTTTTCTGTAGAATCCTCCCTTAATAGTAGATGGAAGGTATCTGAGGTTAAACCGTTTGAGAATCCCTGCGAGACGAAAATCAAAATGTCTCCCGATGAGTTCGGCGATCTTATCATCCGGTATCCTGCCGGTGCCGAAGGTCTCGACCTGAATGCTGACCGGTCGTGCATGTCCTATCGAATAGCTGAGCTGAACCTCACATTCATGAGCAAGTCCGGCTGCTACTGCATTTTTGGCCGCATATCGCGCTGCGTATGCGCCTACCCGGTCGATCCTCACAGGGTCCTTTCCGCTGAGAGCGGCGCCGCTGTGGCGTGAATATTCTCCATAGGTGTCTATGGCGTTTTTTCGCCCGGTGAGTCCGGAATGGACAGAAGGCCCGCCGACGATGAAGGGACCGTCAGGATTAATGAAAATCCCTGTCCTCTCATCAGGCCTTATTTCTTCATCCTGGAATGCCGGGGTGATTATGTTGTCAATAATGTCGTCCCGTAGCTGTTGAAGATCAGGCCCTCCTTTGGCAACCGGCTTAAGCTGGGATGCTATGACCGTAACGCTGTGGATCCTGCGCGGCCTGTTGTCCACATATTCAACACCGACCTGTGTCTTGCCGTCAGGCATGAGGTATGGGAGAATTTTCTGAATTCTCACCGACGACAGCTTTCTTGAAAGCTTATGCGCAAGCCATAACGGAAGCGGCATAAATGAGGCTGTCTGATTGCATGCATAACCGAAGAGCGTCACCTGGTTTCTGACCGGGATGCGCTCCATCTCCTCATCGGAGAGTTTCCGCTCGTCGAAATTACGCTCATTGTTCAGCGGTAGTTCTTTAAGGCTTGTAATGATGCTGCATGTCTTGCTGTTGAAATCCTTCTGATCGTATCCTATCTGGTTGATAACATTGCGCGCTACGTTTGAGAAGTCTACATATGCGGCTGATGAAAACCTGGCAGCGATAAAAAGTATGGCTGTCGAGACAGCGCATTCTGCTATGACCGATGAAAAAGGGTCCTGCTGGAGAAAATGATCGACGATCGCATCGCTGATCTGATCGCACAGCTTATCAGGATGCCCTTCTGTAACCGACTCTGAGGAAAAAATGAAGTCCTTTTTCATGCCACTGCCTCCTTTGCGCTTTCATGCTGACATTGTTGATGTTACCGGCTTCAGTGTCCTTGAGCAGCATCTTTTGCGGTCTCTTCGTGGCCTCGTTAATAAGGAGAGGCGTTACTGCTGTGCCTCCGACCACAAGCCAGTCGGCAAGACCAAGAGGCGTGAGACCAAGCAGGTTTCGCAGGCCGGGCACAACCATTGCCAGTCCCTGTAATCCTGCAGAGCCTGCAAGCGCGGCGTCGAGATAACGGTTCGGCGGTAGGGGCGTACGCCGTTCGCCCTTACTTTGTCATATATGCTGTGCTTTTCAGAACGGCAGCTTAAGGCATGGAGTATCTGTCCGAAGGTTAGGCTCATAAATGCCATAGTGCCTGCCTGTGCTCCCATGCCATATCTCATGATCCCGTAGCCGTAGGCCCCCAATGAGCCTGCTGAGAGCATCGCTGACTTCAAAGGCGATCCGTTTGAAGTCATCCTTCCTGACAATCGGCTCATCAGGATTTCTCGGAGGCATGCTGAGCACATCAGGTTCAGGCGGTTCAAGCGCAAGCGCCAGTCCCGGCGCTATGTCCGAGATGAGGTTGATCCAGAGGAGCTGCATGGCAGTAAGGGGCTGTCCCATACCGGTTGATATGGCCCCGAACATGACCATGATCTCGCTCAGGTTCGTTGCAAGGAGAAAGTGGACCGATTTACGGATATTGTTATAGATCGTTCTTCCCTGACTGATTGCAATTATCATAGTCTCGAGGTTGTCGTCTTCGATAACGACATCCGCAACTTCACGTGCCACATCCGTGCCGGTGTGCCCCATCGCAATACCGATGTCAGCTGCCTTAAGCGCCGGCCCGTCATTGATCCCGTCCCCTGTCATTGCCACAACCCTTCCTGAGGACTGAAGCGACTGGACGATCTGGAGCTTATTGGCAGGGCTAACGCGCGCAAATACATGCACCTTTTCAGCCAGCGCCTTCAAGACATCCGGATCGAGGCTGTTCAGGTGTGTTGAGTCGAGTATTTCGAGCTGCCCGTCTTTGCTGAGGTTCAGTTCTTTGCCGATGGAGTAAGCGGTCGGTCCCTGGTCTCCGGTGATCATGACTGTATCAATTCCCGCAACATGATACATGCCTATAAGTTCCTTTACACCGTTTCTTACAGGGTCCATCATTCCGGAAAGACCGAGCCAGACAAAATGCATGGTATCGAGTGAGTTATCAGAGGTATCCGGCGTGTCTGACAATTCATTCAATTCATCGGAATATGCATAGGCAAATCCAAGCACCCGTAAGGCTTCTCCGGCCATACGCTCATTTTCGATCTGTATTGCTTCCCTGCTTTCCGCCGTGAGAGGGAGTTTTTGACCGTCCTGCATGTGCCATATACAGATCGACAGGACATCCTCAGGACTGCCTTTTAAAGCGAATATGGCTGCCCTGCGGTCGTGTGAGGCATTAGGATTAATATCGTGAACAGTTAACATAATATTGCTGTTTTCAGACCTGTGTCGTATCGTCCTGAGAGGGAATTTGTTCCGGAGTTCAGGCACGTGAACACCCGTGCTTATCGCCACCTGAAGAAGGGCATTCTCGGTTGACGAGCCTCGGAGTAATAATTCTCCGTTTTCGCTGGAGACGTCGCTTTCATTGCAGAGACATGAAATATGAATGAGTTTCAGCAGTTCATCGCACTCATATGGGTTAATATCAGAGGCATCGTTTCGGAATCTCCCTTCAGAGACCTTTAGCCTCTTCATCCCGACGAACATGGAGATAACAGTCATTTTGTTCAGGGTAATGGTCCCGGTCTTGTCAAGACAGATGGTCTGCACCGAACCGAGAGTTTCTACTGCGTCAAGGTGACGGATAAGTACGTTGTGTTTTCTCATGTTCCTGATGCCGAGCGCCAGTGTTGTGGTAGCTACCATCGGCAACCCCTCGGGTACTGCGGCAACAGCAAGAGCTATAGAGGTCTTCAGCATCTGGAGAAAGCCATAGCCTCTCAGCAGTCCTATCAGAAAGACGAGACCACACACGGCTCCGCTTATATAAACAAGCTGAGTGCCCATTTTGTCAAGCTGCCGTTCCATCGGTGTTTCAGGAGGACGCGCGGTTCCTACGAGCGTCTGTATTTTGCCGATCTCCGTAAATTTACCGGTTGACGTTACAACTGCAAGTCCCTGTCCCCCGGTCACGAGCGTGCCCATATAGACCATATTCGTCCTGTCCGCAAGCGGGATATCACCTTCAGTAAGCGTCTGAGAGCTTTTTATGACCGGCATGCTCTCACCGGTAAGCGCTGATTCATCAACGCTCAGATGATGAGATTCGATCAGCCGCGCGTCCGCTGCTATGTAACTTCCCGGTTTCAGGAGAAGAATATCACCGGGAACTATACTCTCGGCAGATAAATTATTAAGCACTCCGTCTCTTATGCATAAAGCAGACGGCCTCACAAGATTTTTTAGAGAATGGATGGTCTTTTCCGCCTGTGTCTCCGTTGTATAGCCTATGACCCCGTTAATGACGACCACTCCGGCAATCACGACCGCATCGGCGATGCCTCCCGTTGCTATGGAGACTGCTGCCGCAACGCCAAGAAGGGCGACAGGAAGGGATTTAAACTGGTCAAAAAAAATGCTGAGTCCGGAACGGGGGACGGATTCGGGGAGCAGATTTGGCCCGAATTTCTTTAATCGCTCAGACGCGGTGTTTCCTGAAAGCCCCGCTGCCGGCAGCACACCCGCAGAATCAAGCGCTTCACCGGCGCTTTTCAGATGCCATTGCACCTGAGGCTGGTCTTCAGCATGGATGACGCTCTTGCGGACCTGGCGACGGCTCTTATTGAGTTTCCTGTCTGGCTCAGTATGACTTCCTGCTGATCTAATGACCGATGTAGATCAGGCTGCCGGGTTTTTGTTGTGAGCGAGGTACTCTCGGGCGTATGATTATTGCCGTTATATTCTTTTACCGCGGCCTCAATGACCCTGCTTATTATTTCAGCGGTATTGCCTGAGTTGAAATTGACAATAACGCTTCCGGTCAGGACATTTGCGGAAAAGCCTGTTATGCCAGGATGAAGACTCAGCGCCTCTTCAATTTTTATCCTGAGCGGATCTGTTCTGTAAAGCCCTTCAACTTTTAACCGTACCCGGCCTTTTACTGAATTGTGAACGGTATGAACCACACTATTTATCCTGGAAAAATTATTTGGACGCAGATGAACGCTGATAACTGCCGATACAACAAAACGTTATAGTTATTTTATCCTTCACCTTTCCGGTGAAGGATAAATTTATTTTAACTTCTAAAAAGATCCGCGTTAATCTGCGGCTAACTGCCGTTTTTAGATTTATTAACCCCGTTTGCTACTTGTCTTGGTTTTAACCTCCACAGGGGCGGCCTTCTTTGTGGTTGCGGCTGTTTCAGTCCGTCGCGGTTTTGGGAGCGCAACGTTTGCAACATCCTTAACTCCCTCAACCACGCCTACAAGCATATCCCTGACAGATTGTACTGCAGTGGTACCTATTGTGCCTGCTGCTTCCATAGCGCCGTTTACCGCCGATATCGCGACATCACCCGCATTGCCGCCGACTTCCTTGCTTGCTTCGATTACGCCGTCAACTGCCCTCCGAGCAACAAGGGCCACATCTGCGCCTATATCTGCGGCCCCCTTTACAGCGCCTTTTACTGTCTGACTGGAAACGGTAATTATGTCTCCTCCGACGTCACTTACGCCCATGACTATTCCCTTTGCAACGCTTTTGGTGCTCAGGATGAGCCCTGTGCCAACTTCTTCAGTTGCCTGAATAGCGCCCTTTACAACATCTCTTGTGATGTTGACGCTCTCTGTTGCTACCTCACCCGTTGCGCGGAGCGCATTGGATACAGTGCTCCGAACAAGCGTTACGATCTCAGCCTCGATCTCATTGATCCCTTTAAGGCTGCTGATGACGCCGTCTTTGACAGTGGAACCAGCCCTGCCGATACCTTCCTGAAAACCCTCTCCGCTCATCACTTGCTCATTCGTCATAATAGACCTCCTTTTTTCGGTTTGAAATAAATGTAGCGCTTGTGTAAATGAAATTGTTTAGTAATATGATAAAGAAACAGCGTTACATGAGCGCGACATCCGGGTTAAATTATTATTAAATCATTCCGGCTGCTTATTGTCAGAATTCGATTTAAGGAAAATATTAAGGGCATACCATCCGGCTGCGTACCAGGGGATTGCAGCGACATTCCCCCTCCATACCTGGTATATGCCTGCACCAATGAGCGCAAGAACCGCAGCCCCGCCGACATCCAGTTCGTTCCCTGTAATATCACGTATGGCGACGTTTGCTTCCTTGAATGCATCGTTGACCCTCCGGTGGAGATGTGTACGGGTGTACCGGGGGCCTGCAAATGTTAGAAGCTTATTTGTTTTTATCGTTTCAACAATGCTGACGGGATCATGTGAATGATGGATCAATATGCTGCCCGTAAGCTCGCTGATCTCAACTTTATTTACTCCTTCAATGCCGGATATCTCATTTAAAAGAAGAGTAAGAAAGTTTATGTCCTTTCTTTTTGAAGGGACCTTGATCCTGATTCGTGAACCTGTTTGATGGCTGACAAAGGCAACCGGCATGTCATGCCCCCGCTTCTCCCTCAGGAGCTGGGGCATGCGCAGTTTCGTTATGCGCTTCAGCCATTTCAGCTTTGGCCTCCGCGACGACATCTTCAGCGACTTCACTCAGCTCAGCAAAAGTCTCTTTCCCCTTCTCATAAAGTACAAGACCGCCCTTGATGGCTGATTTGAGCAGAGGCTTTGCCACTCCTGCCAGTGCAGGGAGCACTACCGGAGCTAATATCGCACCGCCGATACCGATTGCGAGACCTGTCAACAAATTGCCTTTTAAACCATTATCGAATAATCCCATAACGCCTCCAATTGTTCTTGTGTATTGATAGCATGAGTTTAACACCGTCAAAACAGCGTGTCCATGGGATCTTTCATTACCTGCCTACTTTTCACTGAAATGTAATACTACTGTTATAACGGTGTAACAATAAACTTGCTAACGTATTGATAACGCACAAATATCAGGAGGTGGATAATTATGATTTTTTACACCGTCAAACATCACATACGTGGAAGAATTAGAGTACAAATACCTCTGATTAAAACGATGACTCTGACAGAACTGAAAGCCCTGGCGGAGAAAATATTTGCTGAACGACCGGCCTGAAGGCATAAAATACATCAGGGCAAACCCGCTGACCGGCAGCGTCACCATAACGTATGATCCGTCCACGATAGATATTAAAGCATATATAAGAGACCTGGCATCGAGCGAAGAAATACAGCGTCTCACTCTGCAGTAGAGCAAAAATAGGTCGTATTAAAAAAGACGGAAGTCTGTTCATTGCGGATGCATACGTATAATTTCATCTGAAATTAATATGATTTTAATATTGTTTTAATATTCTTCTGATATCTTAATATCAAGAACATCTTATCCGAACGCTAGATAATAGAGTCTGTTTATAAGGTTGGATATTAAAAGCATGTAATAGTGAACCGTTAATCTTTTTATTAAGAAAGATTCTGATACCCAAACATCGGACACAGGCAAGCCGGAAGGACAGACAGAATACTTTAATAAGAATAAACCACATAAAACATTAATAAGTTCAGGAGGCATGACAATGATTATTGATATGAGAGAAATCCCTTACAAAGAAGCCTTTGTGCAACTGAGAGATGCAATGAATGCGAATGAAAGTTCTGAAGAAGTGATCGTTTTTGTCGACTCACACGAACATGAAAAGAGCATGGCAATCACAGGTTTCGCTGAGATTCTGTTAGGGTGTAAAACCGCTGTCAGTGAAGCAGGCGGATTTTACATGATCAGGATAATCTGGGAAGGCCCGTCCAATATAGGCAGGGAATCTCAGATTAATACTGAAATTGGCGCATAAAAGACATTGTCCATGAAATGTGGACCAGGATACGATATTTTTCATCATAATTTAACATACGCTTAATATTACTGTAACGTTGCCGGTGTTATTGTAAACCATGATTTTGCTTGTCCTTATTTTCTCGATTTGCATAATCACTTTTATAATACTTTTCAGCGCCAGGCCGAATCTTTTTGTTTTCTGGCTGATAGAAAATGTTTTTGGAAAAATGAAAATCTCAGAGGGCACGGAAAAAGATACCGATAAAAAGGAGGGACAGAATATGTAACTGTATCACTGAATTTTATATTGCGGTTGTAACCATTAACGAAGTAAACAAGAATAAGGAGACAATATGAAAACGATTTTGAAATTAACATTGATTGCTTTATTGATTTTGTCATTTGCGCAAGTGCATGCGGCCGAGATGTTAAACGGCGCAGGAGCGACGTTTCCCTATCCCGTGTACTCTGCATGGGCTTTTGACTATAACAAAGTGACAGGAGTGCAGTTAAATTATCAGTCCATCGGCTCTGGAGGCGGGGTAAAACAGATTTCTGCACGCACCGTTGATTTTGGGGCATCCGATGCTCCAATGACATCGGAAGAGCTTCAGAAGGACAGTTTATTGCAGTTCCCGGCGGTAATCGGAGGAGTGGTCCCGGTTGCGACATCTCGAAAACGTTGCGCCAGGACAGCTCAAGCTTGATTCCGATACGCTCTGCAAGATATTTCTGGGCGACATCAAATCCTGGGATGATCCTCAGATAACTGCGATGAACAAAGGGCTCTCTCTGCCTAAAGGTGATATAGTTGTCGTGTATCGCTCTGATGGTTCGGGGACAACCGCTATATTTACAGATTACCTCAGCAGTGTCTGTCCTGCGTGGAAAGAGAAGGTCGGAGCCGGGAAAGCAGTGAAGTTCCCGGTCGGCATCGG
The DNA here is from genome assembly GCA_963699585.1 of Thermodesulfovibrionia bacterium. Taxonomy (GTDB): domain Bacteria; phylum Nitrospirota; class Thermodesulfovibrionia; order UBA6902; family UBA6902; genus SURF-23. The sequence continues at coordinate 282,393 of CAVOUK010000002.1, forward strand.
CGGCAAGGGAAATGAAGGCGTGGCAAATTACGTCAAACAGTCAGCCAACTCGATCGGGTATGTTGAGTTCGCCTATGCAAAACAGAACAATCTTGATTTTACTCAGCTCAAGAATGCTGCGGGCCAATTTATTACTCCGAGCTTCGAGAGTTTTGAGGATGCTGCTGCGACAGGTGATTTCGACCCCAAGAAGGATTTTTATCTTTGGCTGAATAACACCCCCGGCAAAAATTCCTGGCCGATTGCCGGCGCAACATTCATCCTCCTTGCAAAGGAAAAGACCGATTCCAACAAGAACGTGGTCAAATTCTTCGACTGGGCTTTCAAAAACGGTGACAGTAAAGCGAAAGAACTGATTTATGTCCCGTTGCCGAATTCTCTGAAAGAGAAGATCAGGACATACTGGAAAGCAAATGGCATTCAGTAGACAATAGTTTCAGAGAGGGGCAGGTCTGGTGCCTGCCTCTCTTTTTTTTCAGTCATGAAAGGTTATTCCAAGTGCCGACAACTACAAAAAAAAATTATGTTGATACAATATTTTCGTTTATTACCGCGGTTTCTTCTATTTCCGTCATCATACTGATCATCGGGATTATTTATGTTCTTATTTCTGAGTCTTCTCTTGCAATAGGGAAATTCGGTATCTGGGGCTTTCTTACATCAACAGATTGGAACCCGGTCAGGGAATCGTTTGGGGCGCTCACGAATATATACGGGACGATTCTTACGACTTTCCTTTCTTTAATGTTTGCCATACCCGTTGCCATAGGGATTGCGATATTTGTCACAGAAATAGCGCCGAATTTTTTAAAAGGGCCTGTCGGAGCCGCCATTGAACTTCTCGCTGCGATCCCGAGCATTATTTACGGCATGTGGGGGCTCTTCACCCTTACGCCGATAATGAGCAGACATATAGAACCGTTTCTCAAAACGATATTTGCGGATGTTCCGTTTGTAGGCATCCTTTTTCAGGGGACGCCTATGGGAATAGATATCCTGACGGCAAGTGTCATCCTCAGCATAATGATCATCCCCTTTACCGCAAGCATATCCAGAGATGCTTTTAATCTCACTCCTGCTGTAGTGAAGGAATCAGCGTACTCAATTGGGGCCACAAAATGGGAGGTCGTCAAGGATGTCGTTATTCCTTATTCAAAGCTCGGTGTGTTTGGTGGAATAATCCTCTCCCTCGGAAGGGCCCTCGGAGAGACTATGGCTGTGGCATTTGTCCTGGGAAACAACCACAGGATAACAACTTCTCTCTTCGATGCGGCTGCAACGATTACAGTCACCCTCGCCAACGAGTTTGCGGAGGCGGACAAGGACATCTATCTTTCATCACTGTTCTATCTCGCGCTTGTTCTGTTTGTGATGAGTTTTATCACTCTTGCAATAGCGAAATTCTTTCTCCTCAAGGCAGAGAGGAAATATTCACGATGACAAGAGAGCGGCAGAGGAAAATAGGAGGATTTATCGCCCTTTCTTTCAGCACGTTCGCAGCATTTCTGGGACTTTTCTCGCTCGTATTCATACTCGGCGACGTGCTCATACACGGGATAAAGGCGTTGAATCTGAGTCTCTTTACCAATGATCCCGCGCCTCTGGGGGTTACGGGAGGGGGGCTGAGGCATGCCTTTGTCGGCCAGTTGATGATAACAGCATGTGCAACATTGATTGGCGTGCCTGTCGGTGTGCTCGGAGGCACTTTCCTTGCAGAATATGCGAGGGGAACAAGGATAGCGCGGCTTATCAGCATCCTCTCGGATATCATGGTCAGTGTCCCCTCCATCGTAATAGGTACTTTTGTATATGCGGTACTTGTCACGCCGCTCGGTCATTTTAGCGGCTGGGCAGGAGCAGTTGCGCTTTCGATCATTATGATCCCGGTAGTGCTCAGGACTACGGAAGACATGCTTTCTCTTGTCCCCTGGACCTTGAGAGAGGCTGCATTCGCGCTCGGCGCCCCATATTATAAAGTCATTACTCAGGTGGTCTACCGTGGAGCTGCCACCGGAATACTGACCGGCATTTTGCTTTCGATAGCAAGAGTAGCCGGAGAGACCGCTCCACTACTGTTTACTTCATTCAACAATTCCTTTTTCTCTATGGATATGCAGAATCCGGTTGCTTCGTTAACCGTCACCATATTCCAATACGCAATGGGGCCTTATGATATCTGGCATGAACAGGCCTGGGCTGCATCGTTTGTGATCACGATATTCATACTGGTCCTTACAATAGCTGGAAGACTCATTATCAAATGGAGGTACAAATAGTGGCGAACAGTATTGAACTTGAGGTCAAAGGCCTTGACTTCCATTATTCGGGAAATGTTCATGCCCTCAAAAAGATAAATCTGCCTGTTCACAAAAACATGGTCACGTCATTAATTGGACCGTCAGGCTGCGGAAAGACCACCCTGCTCAGGTGTTTCAACAGAATGCATGACCTTTATCCAGGGAATAGTTACAATGGGGAGATACTTTTTCAGGGCGGGAATATACTCTCAAAAGGCACAGACCTCATCAACCTGAGAAGCAGGATCGGAATGGTCTTCCAGAAACCGACGCCCTTCCCCATGAGCATATTTGACAATATCGCTTACGGATTGAAACTGAACGGCGTCAGCAAGAGGTCCGACATTTCCGAACAGGTTGAACGGGCGCTTGTGCATTCAGTGCTTTGGGATGAAGTGAAGGACAAACTTAATACAAGCGCGTATGAGCTTTCCGGCGGGCAGCAGCAGCGACTTGTCATTGCGAGGGCACTGGCGGTGGACCCGCAGGTGCTGCTTTTTGACGAGCCGACGTCCGCCCTTGATCCCATATCTACGGCCAAGATAGAAGAGCTTACCGCGATACTGAAGAAGGATGTCACTATTGTTATCGTGACTCACAATATGCAGCAGGCTGCGCGGATATCCGACTGGACCGGATTCATGATGCTCGGTGAGTTAATTGAATTCGACATGACTCAAAAAATATTCACCGCACCTTCGGAAAAACTGACCGAAGACTATGTCACGGGGAGGTTTGGATAATGAGTGTTTTCGATGAAGAATTGCAACAATTAAAAGACAAGATCCTGAAAATGGGCGCTTTGGTAGAGGATGCTATCAAGAGTTCCATACATGCCCTTGTGGAAAGGGACAATACGTTAGCCGGCAGAGTGATCGAGAATGACCGTGTTATAAATACACTTGATGTGGAGATCGACGAAGATTCCATCCGGCTCATAGCCTTGAAACAGCCGATGGCGATTGACCTCCGGTTTATCACAACTGCAATGAAGATAACCACTGATCTTGAAAGAATGGGAGACCTTGCCGTCAACATCGCGGAACGGGCGCTGGAGCTGAACGAGGAACCTGTTTTGAAGCCTTACATAGATATCCCCAAAATGAGAGAAATCGCCCAGGGGATGACACGGGATGCACTCGATGCCTTTGTAAGAAAAGACAAGAAGCTTGCAACAGACGTGATCATGAGAGACGATGAGGTGGACGACCTCAAACATGAAGTCTTAAAGGAACTGGCTTTTTTCATGGCCCAGGACCCTGCCACAGTTTCGAGGGCTATGAAGGTCAGTTTTGTGGCGCAGTACCTTGAACGTATCGCCGACCATGCAACCAATATAGCGGAGATGGTGATTTACCTTGTTGAAGGAAAGATAATCAGGCATACTGTTCCGCCTGCCGGGAAGTGAGTTTTCATGAACGGGAAACCATGCCCCAAGAGAGGCTTTGACAGGATTTGGTCTGCATTTTTCTATTCGCTTAATGGGTTGCGTTCTGCCATTCAGAACGAAGCTGCATTCCGGCAGGAGATAATATTATTTGCTGTCCTGTCAGTTATTTTGTTTCTTTTGCCGCTATCAACTGCATTCAAATGCCTGCTGTTTTTTGCCAACACAATAGTCCTCGTTGTTGAACTGATAAATTCTTCCCTTGAGTCCATTGTGGATATGATATCCCCCGAGTATCATGTGCTTGCCAGGCAGGCAAAAGATTTAGGCAGCGCCGCTGTATTAATCAGCCTGATTTTAGCGATCGTGTTATGGGCAAGCGCGATATTCTTTATTCTTCATGGCGGCAACGCGTAACCAATTATCGTAGCGTTTCTAACAGGTGAGGAAATTATAATCGGGGCGAGAGGATTCGAACCTCCGACATCCTGCTCCCAAAGCAGGCGCGCTACCAGGCTGCGCTACGCCCCGAGCTTTTTAGGTTATAAGATATAATGCGAAAAATCAAATCCGGATATGTCCTGGTTACCAGATTAGAGAGATCAAAGAATCGATATCAGTCTGAATACGGTTAAGTTTGCACCAGAGGACCATACAATCCTCAGAACGATAGCAGTAACCGTCCTTTATCACCACATGAACATTCACATCCGTTTTTTCACGGTAAGGGCAGGGAATGTGGAGCTTTCCCGTCTCAACAGCAAACTGCTTTTTCATGAACGGGTCTTTCATAGTATTAGTTTATTTCTATTTGAGCAGCTTTGCAACGTAGGGGCAATTCATGAATTGCCCCTACCTCTCAGAATACGTTGCTGTTCCGCCTGGAGCGATTTTAAAAGGTTAAAATCTTTTTTTGCCTCCGCTTCTCTGGTTTTTCCCTGAAGCTCCTGCAATAATATCTTTCTCTTGTTTCCCTTCATCCTGTTAATGCAATCCTCAAGGGCCTTTTCAGGATTCTCAAAATCTTCCCTGAGAGACACCTCGGTAAGGAAGTCTTTTTCCTCGCCCTCAGACCGGGAGAGAAGTTCATTGAAATCAGTCAGGCCTGCTTTGACCTTTTTGAAGACCGATTTTGTTGTTGGGTGTTTGAAATCTTCTTCAGAAAAAGTATCGGCAATTTCTCCGGACCTCTCAGGCAACTGCAGAAGCAGTTTGAATATATATATTTCATCAAGGGACTTTGGTCTTGACGGGGCCTTCGAAACAGCTTTGGTCTCCTGACTTTTGTTATTTTTCTTCAGTTTCTTGAGCTCCTCGATAATGAAGAATTCATTGATCCTGAGTTTTTCTGAAAGGGTTTTCACATAGTTCCCCTGCAATACCCTGTCGGATATCCTGGAAATTGTCTGAATTGCTTCATGCGCTATTGAACGTCTGTCACCTTTCAGCAGCATGTAGAAATCAATTATTGACAGAGGGTGCTGGAGCAGTTCCTGAAACGCTTCCCTGCCGTTCTTTCTTAAAAAGCTGTCAGGGTCTTCCCTGTCCGGGAGGGCGAGTATCTTTCACATTGAGGCCGCTTTCAAAAAGTATATTGGCAGCATTTTTGACGGCTTTTCTGCCGGCATCATCGCTATCAAAGACAAGGATGACATCTTCAACAAATCTTTTTATTAATTTTCCGTGTTCCTGAGTAAATGCAGTGCCCAGCGGTGCAACAGAGTTTGTAAAGCCATGAATGTGAGAAGTGATAACGTCAAGATATCCTTCCATAAATAATGCACATCCTGTCTCTTTTACCGAATCCTTTGCCCTCTGGAGTCCATAAAGTATCATCCGCTTGTTGAAGATGATCGTCTCAGGTGAATTCAGATACTTCGGTTCATCTCCATTGATAGCCCTTCCGCCAAAGGCGATCACATCGCCTTTGAGATCATAAATGGGAAACATTATACGGTCCCTGAAAGTATCATAAACACCCTTGGTCCCCTGCGTGGCAAGCCCTGCTTTTTTAGCAACTTCTGTTTTATACCCTTTGCCTGCAAGATGATTCAGCAGTGCATTCCATGTTTTGGGCGCATAACCAAGGCAAAAGAGTTTCTGTGCTTTAATATCTATTCCGCGCTCGATCAGATACCGGTTCGCTTTTTCATTCTTTGCAAGGTGCTGCTGAAAAAATGACACTGCATCTTTATGGATGTTCAGCAGTATTTCCTTTTCACCGGTTTTGACAGCATCCTTCTGAGAAGATTTTATTGTAACACCTGCTTTTTTGGCGAGGATATTGACCGCTTCAGGAAAAGAAACATTTTCATATTTAACAAGAAAGGAAAAGATGTCCCCGCCGCTGTTGCAGCCGAAACAGTGGTATATCTGTTTTGACGGGCTTACGGTAAAAGAAGGCGTTTTTTCCGTATGGAAAGGGCAGAGGCCTTTCCAGTTCTGGCCCGCATGTTTCAGATTCACATATTCGGATATAAGATCAACAATATCCAGCCTGTTTTTTATCTCTTCGAGGACACTGTCGGAAGGCATGATTTAATGATACAGGATGCAGGATGCAGGATACAAGACCTTTGAAAAGCGTGGCTAAATTGGGTGCTTTATCTATCTTGACTTGCACCAGGTATATTCGAAAATATATATTAATGATAATTAACAAAAATCAATTTCACCTGAAATCTTGACAGTCAATAAATTAGCGGTATAATTATTAAAATAGACAATCAGACTCTGACCTTTTCAGAAAAACCGTCACAGAGGACCTTATAGCAGGTTCTTGATGCGCCTGGATTTTTCCGGAAGCGCAAAAGGAGACATTATGAGAGCTTCAACAATCATTATGCGGGGATTGGCATGGATGATCATCGCCATGCTCGTTATACCTCCCGGAATACCTGCGCAGGATTCCGGGCAACCGGAGCAAAACGACAGGTTCAGGAAAGAAGAATTGGCGCAGATGCTTGCTCCGATCGCCTTATATCCCGATTCTCTGATAGCCCAGATACTGATGGCATCGACCTATCCGCTTGAGGTGGTCGAGGCTGAACGCTGGTTGAATCAGAACAAGAACCTCAAAGACGATGCACTGAACGATGCACTGCAGGAAAAGACCTGGGACCCAAGTGTTAAATCACTCTGCCATTTCCCGGACGTTCTCTTTGCCATGAGCGACAAACTCGACCAGACGGAGAAATTGGGCGATGCCTTCATAAGCCAGAAGGATGAGGTTATGGACACCATACAGGAATTACGCCGGAAGGCCGAGGACCAGGGGAACCTCAAGACGACCAAAGAACAGCAAGTCATAGTCGAGCAGGAAGTAATCAGGATCGAACCGGCTGACCCGGAGGTTGTCTATGTGCCGGTGTACGATCCTTTCTATGTATACGGCCCGTGGTGGTACCCTGCGTATCCCCCTTATTACTGGTACTATCCGCCAGGTTTTGTTGTCACCAGCGGTGTTATCTGGTTTGGCCCCAGAGTATCTATCGGAATCGGCTTTTTCCCATGGGTCTGGTTCGACTGGCCTTTCCATCGCATCGATATAGACATCCATAAAACGAGTCGATTCCACAGGTTCGACCACAGGAGGGATTTCGACAGGCATGTCTGGGAACATAACCCGTCCCACAGGAGAGGAGTTGCCTACAGAGACAGGACAACGAGTCAGCGCTTCGGATCGAGACGGTCACAGGCGTCACCAGCGAGTCCGGAAACGCGCGGTTATTCAGGCAGGCGCTTTGAAAGACAGGAGGGGCGGCCATCTCAGGGTCCCGTTGAACGCCAGGAAAGAATAGTAGTGCCGCAGGAAAGAAAAGAACCCGCAGGATCACGGGGCACTGTCGAACGCCGGGAAGGCGCCGGCACACCAAGAGTTAGTCCCGGGAGGGAAAGGATTCATGTCCCCGCAGACCGTGATACTCCCTTCAGGGGAATCGGCGAAGGCAATTTTGAGCGCAAAGCAAGCGAACGTGGAGGCGTAAGCAGGCAAAGCGGAGAGGTAATCCGTCGGGGTGAAGGCGCAAGCCGTAAGGGCGGAGGCATATCCCCGCAGGGGAGTGGCGCAGAGCGTAAAAGCGGAGATTCAGACCGTCCTGGCAAGAAAGATACACGGAGGCGGAAGAGGACCCCGGAGGTAGGGAGACACTGAGACGTGATGATATATGCACAAGGGAGGAAAAATGAATATAGTTGCATTGCATAAAAAGGATGGAAAGGTCTGGTTGACTATACCGGCCTGTGTTGTCGCAGTTGCCGTGCTCTTGCTCGGGGCGTTTTCAGCTTCGCTTGCCGCAGGCACGCCGCAGAAGAGCTTTCCCTCGCCTGAAGAGGCGGTGAGTTCGCTTGTCGCTGCGGTAAGGGCGGATGATATTAAAGAAATGCGTGTCATATTAGGCCCCGGAAGCGAAGCATTGATCTCGTCCGGCGATGATGTATCAGACAGGGCAGGACGTGAAAAATTCTTCAAGGCCTATGACCAGTTGAACAGGCTTGAACAGGCATCTGCCGACAAGATGGTCCTCCATATCGGCGCCGACGACTGGCCCATGCCGGTCCCGATCGTAAAAAAGGGCACAACATGGCTTTTTGACATAGATAAAGGCAAAAAGGAGATCCTGAACCGGAGAATAGGCAGAAATGAACTGCATGTTATAGAGGTGCTTGACGCCTATGTTGATGCACAGCATGAATACGCCAGCAAGGATTGCGGAGGCAGCGGCAAGGTCGAATTTGCCCAAAAATTTATCAGCGCCGAAGGGAAGCATGACGGGCTGTATTGGGAAGCAAAAGAGGGCGAAGCAGAGAGTCCTCTCGGGCCATTGATTGCGCAGGCGTCAAAAGAAGGATACAGCAAGGACAGCAGCCTTTCTCCTTTTCACGGGTATTACTTCAAAATCCTCAAGGGCCAGGGGAAGCATGCCGAAGGAGGGCAGTACAACTATGTCGTTAAGGGGAAGATGATCCTCGGCTTCGCACTCGTTGCCTATCCTGCGGAATACGGGAATTCCGGTGTCATGACCTTCATGGTGAACCAGGAAGGGACCATTTACCAAAAAAATCTCGGCAGGGATACGAAGCGGAAAGCAGAGGCGATGAAGGTTTTCGATCCAGACAAGACCTGGCAAAGAGTCAAGGAGACATTGCTGCAGCAAGACAAATAACCGGCTTTTCGTTAAATAAATCGTCTGCCCTCTATATGGGTGCTTCTCAATTATCTTGAGGCACCTGAGGGTTATTTTTCCCGTATTCGCAATTTAAGCTCTGTGGAATCATTACAAGAATGTGATATATACTCATCGGCAAAACCGGGGCAGCCCCATATCCACCAGATATTCCCGGAAGGAACATAATCCGTACATACCTTGATACCACTGACATAATAATCACCCCATGACATAAATGGTATTTTCGCTCCAGGCTTCTTCGGGCCATTAATGCGGTCGTCATGACCGATGATATTAGGTCCGCAGTCATCCCATGTTTCGATATTTTGTGCATTGAACTCGATAACACTATTGGTATCAGGGTCGATAACTACCATCATGTTTCCACCATAGGAGGTCCCTGGATAGCCTTCATTCCAGTTACCGCTATATACATCGTATTCCCCTTGCTTGTAATAACTGAGCGGTCCTTCCCACCACATAAAACCATCTTCAGAAGTTCGTTCGCTACCATAATACCATGAGTAGTAGGTATACGCATATTTCGATAGAATGATTTCCCCCCAGTAGGTCTTGGGAGATGCTGAACGGCACCACGTCTTTACTTCCTGGGAAGTCTTTGGCGGATTTTGGTTGTTAGGGTCCGGACTGGTTCCCGGAGCAAGGATTTCGCACAGAGGGGGTTCTCCGACAAAGAATCTGGCTGCAAGTTCTTCACAGATCTGACAATCCAGCCCCTGAGATGGGTTGCTCGTTGACCGGCATCCCTGACGGTAGTCGTTTACTATCGAGGGATCGTCACAATACAGCTCTGCATGGCACATGTTAAAATATCTAATCTGGCGTACTCCAAAAAAGAGGCGATTGTCCGGCTGTACACCACCAGTATCTGCGGGATCGCCAGGTGCATAGCGCGCAGGATCTATGTAACTCGAAGTTCGATTATACTCGTCGTTGGGTTTGATCGAGAAAAGATCCAATCGCGTGTCGCGGCTCTTTGATGTGTAACCCTCGGCAAGATAAGTATCGTAAGGATCCTTATCTGCGGCCAATCTAAATATTGTAGAGAGCTTCATTAACTCACGACTGGCCTCCTGGATTTTTACCTCACACTCATAACGCGGGGGGCCGCATTGACCAAGTACTTCAAGCGCATAGTTGGCTGCAACACTAGGACTCAGGTTCAGACCGATATGCATCGCCAGGTTGGTCGCAAGGTTACCCCAGCAAATGGGTGCGAGCTCACCAGGATTTTGCCGAAACGGCGTCAGCTGCGATAAGCTCTCTGCCATGCAGCCGTCAAGTATCTGTTTTTGATCGGAGGAGTTAAGAAGATTTTCCAGGTACATATCACCCCACCCAGGCGACAAGATCACTGGGTCGTATGAAAGCCAATCAACCTCCGGCTCGTAGTAGCACATGGCATCGTCTTTAGCGGATGGTTGCATACCCCATATATTTTCCACTGTACTTTTCCAGCCATGGATCAACCCGCTGACCGCTCCGACAACTGTTCCGTGGGCTATCCCGCCGAGGATTAACTTACCCAAGACATTGACGTTACCTGTAGTCGGGAAATCGTCTACCTCCGGTCCGCCCCATCGATGCCACATGTGTCCCATCGACCACTGGTCCTGAAGGTAGTGCTGGGCAATGCTCTCGTAGGTCAATGCCTCCGCCCGGCACTCCTCATAATAGCTCCTGTATTCCGATAGAGCTCCAGCATCGGACAGCTTGTCGTACAGATCATTGCTGAGATATAAGACCGCCTGCGCAATATTGTGATATTGGGTGTAGTTTGTTTTTAACTGTGGCGGGAAGTGATTGGAGTTCAGCGCCCCCATGAAGTGTAAGAACGAATGGCACTCCTTGGCGTCCCAATTGAGATATGGCGGACAATTTTTGTTCTGATTAATGTAATCCTCCATGCTATGTGAGAAGTCCGGCAGCTCTGAAAACTGGGCCGGACAGAAGGTCCGGGTCATAAGAGTACCATATTTATCATAATATTCAGCCGGAGTGTTGAAATCCTGAACCGTTCCGCAGACCTCATTAGATGTGCCCGGAGGATCGCTCAGAAATGTGAACGCGTCTGCAGCAGTAAACGCCTGTGAGGTCAGAGAGAGATGTTCTCCGTCAAATCGTTGGTCCCCATTGTTATCTACAGAGGGGTCTGCCAGAGACGACTCCCACGCGCCGGCAGTTGTCGTCATCGAAAGCAAAACGATTATGAGTATAGTCAGATGTATTTTCACTTGTCTCCAGCCTCCTAAAGGTTAGGCATACAGCTGCCGTCATAAACGAAAACCTTCAAAAACGCATCTTGCTCACTGGATCCACTTTGGAGTTCCTGTGTGAGTTGGTCGCCGCAGGCCCGCATGCAACAACCATCTTTTGGCACCGCGCTGGTGCAGACATGTACCTCGGTCGCGAAGCAGTCCTTCAGCGCGATTTGATTATTCATACAAGCGAGCACTGATTCGATGCAATCAGCCAGGTCGGTGACCGGGTTCTTCAGATTCGGGTCATAGCTTATGGCCATTGTTGGTGCAACAAGGAATCCATTCTTTTTAAAATTCGCCGTTACAGACTGTGCCCTGTTCATCGTAACAAGGCATGTCCCGGTGCCCGGACATCCTTTCAAGGACCATCCAGCAAAATCATACCCTGCTAAAGGTTCCGCCGTAAGCGTCACCTGCACATTAGGGGCGTACTTCTCCGCACAGTCCGTGCCGCAGTTTATCCCGGAAGGCCCGCTCGTTACTTTCCCTGATCCCTTTATCTTTGTCTTAAGATAAAATGCTTTGAAAGTCGCTTTGCATTTTTTAGACTTGTTCACAGTTACCTCACAGGTGGGACCGGTGGTACAACTGCCGCATCCGGTCCATTTATAAAATGATGAGTGCCTGTCATCAGGGACCGGGGTTGCAGTAAGCACTACGGTTGTGTTGTACTCATACTTCGTCGCACAGAGATTGCTTCCGTCACCACACTCTATTCCTGTCCGGTCGCTCGAGACTTTTCCGGTTCCTGTCCCGGACAGCTTCACCTTTAAATTATATGACTTTGGTTTGAATGTGGCAGTGCAGGTCTTTTCTCCATTGACATTTACTTTTGAGGAAGTTTTACTTCCAGCACAGTCGCCTGACCAGCCTCCGAATTCGGAATTCGCATCAGGCTTCTCGGTTAAGGTTACCATTATTGCTTTTGCATATTTTTCTGTGCAATCACTGCCGCAGTTAATCCCCTTGGGAGCACTGCTTAGCGTGCCTCCTCCATTGCCGTCCTTGACTATAGTCAGCTTGTACGGAGAACAATCAAGGTCTGCTGTATCAGTTTTTCCATCACAATCATTGTCAAGGGCGTCGTTGCAGGTCTGTTCCGGTGTTTCCAGCGGTAAACCGGGAGTACAACCACAAGGCCCCTTGGCTCCGGGATAGATATTCCTGTTATTATCGTCACAATCAACAGTCCCGCAATCACCGCCTTGTATGTTATATCCATCCTTGTCTTTGTCAGTACATGCGGCATTAATGACAACAGGGATGCAAATTATGAGAATTGTGTTTAATAATATAAAAAGTCTGTTCCTGTTCATGTTATTAACCACTTCTTTATAGACACACAGACTAAATGTCTGCGGATACAAACTTATTCAAATGAACTTCTGGTTCGTGAAATGGTATGTGCAGATATTTATCTCTATAACATGAAAAATCGAAAGTGTCAATAAATAAACAGCAATCTGCCTTTGACAAACATGATGATCTCAAAATGGTATAATCCTTCATGCGATTTATTGCCGACCTTCACATCCATTCAAAATATTCACGGGCAACCAGCAAAGACATGTCACCGGAAAGTATCTGGAAATGGGCGCAGCTCAAGGGCATTACAGTAATCGGCACAGGAGATTTCACCCATCCGAAATGGCTTAATGAGCTGAAGGAAAAGCTCGATCCGGCAGGCAATGGATTGTTCAGACTGAAAAAGGAATTTCTCTCGGATGACATTCCTGATTCCTGCAAAGCAGACGTCTATTTTCTCCTCTCTGCAGAGATAAGCTGTATATACAGTAAGAACGGAAAAACACGCAAGATACATTCCATAATCTTTGCTCCGGATTTTTCCGATGCCGCAACGATAAATTCAGCCTTGTCAAAAATCGGCAACCTTCACTCTGACGGAAGACCGATATTGGGGCTTGACGCAAAGAAACTTCTGGGAATCGTACTGGACTCCTCTCCTGATGCCATGCTCGTCCCCGCTCATGCATGGACCCCGCATTTCTCGGTCTTTGGCGCAGTGTCGGGCTTCGATTCACTTGATGAATGTTTTGAAGAACTGACGCCGCACATCTACGCTATTGAAACAGGGCTCTCATCAGATCCGGCAATGAACTGGCGCCTTTCGGCCCTCGACAGGATAACTCTTATATCCAATTCCGACGCCCATTCTCCGGCAAAGATAGGACGGGAGGCGAATATCTTTGATACTGAAATTTCGTATAACCCCATTATGGATGCATTGAAAACAAAAAAAGGTTTTCGCGGGACCATCGAGTTCTTTCCCGAGGAAGGGAAATACCATCATGACGGGCACAGACAATGTGCAGTAAGCCTTACACCGAAAGAGACCATAAAACATGGCTACCTCTGTCCGGTATGCGGTAAAAAAGTTACGGTGGGCGTAATGCACAGGGTTGAAAAACTTGCAGACAGAAAAGAAGGCTTTAAACCCAAAGGCGCTCCAGCCTTTCATTCAATAATTCCCCTTCAGGAAATTATCGCCGAAACTATTAAGGTAGGCGTAAGCAGTAAGGCAGTAAATACTGTATATCAAAAACTGCTTCATGAGCTTGGGAACGAATTCAGCATTCTCATGGATACGCCTCTCGCAGATATCGAAAAAGCAGGTTCTCCCCTTCTCAGTCACGCAATATCACAAATGCGTAAAGGGAACGTTAATATTGCACCGGGATTTGACGGAGAGTTCGGAAAAATAAATATACACGAAGCGGTTGGAAGTAAAAAGCGCAAAGGGCAGAAGATGCTGTTTTAAGCAGATGAATAAACCAGTTTTGATAAAATGTGTCTTGTATCAGGAAATCATCCTGAATGATAAAAAAGGATGACACCATAGCCATTATCGCACCAATGCTACAGGATATCACTACAGGCAATGCAAAAAAAGACGGCACAGAGTTCAGCTTCTGGTTTGTAGGCCAGATAGAAAAGTGGTGCAAAGAAAAAGATATGCCCTTTGATGCGAAGCGGTATGGTCTTCGAAACACCGGGGACATAGAAATTAAGTGGGGGATATACAAAAAAGGCGAGTTGCGGAATGTATGGGCGTCAAGTTCCGAAAAAACAGCCATGAGCATACTTGTCAGGGGTGATTTTACTTTCATATTTCGTAACATCGCCAATCATGAAGAGCAAAAAGAAGTCAGGCTTTTAAATGAAGGTGATTACGTGATCTGGCGTGAAGACGTTGAGCACACATGGAGAATGGACGAGGATTCAGAAATATTAACTTTGAGATGGTCCACAAAGTAAATATGCAGGAGGTCGGACACCAAATCGACTAAGCGTTCTTCAAATCCGATGTACAATGCCCGCAGCGCACAGCCTTGATGGGAATTGTGGAGAAGCAGTACGGACAATCTTTTGTTGTCGGATCAGCAGACGCAGCTTCTTCTTTTCTTTCAAGCTTATTGATGCCTTTGATCAAAATAAATACCGAGAAGGCAACTATTATAAAGCTGATAACTGAATTTATGAACAGGCCGTAATTCAAAGTCACTGCACCGGCTGTCTTGGCGTCAGCAATAGAAATATAAGGTCCTGCGGCTTTGCTCCCCTGTTTAATGACAATAAAAAGGTTTGAGAAATCAACGTTGCCCAGGATCAAACCTATTGGCGGCATTATTACATCAGAGACAAGCGAGTTGACTATTGAACCGAATGCAGCGCCGATTATAATACCTACGGCCATATCAACTACATTGCCGCGCATCGCAAATTCTTTGAATTCTTTAAACATTTTTTCTCCTCCTTTTAACAGGGTAAGATAACATTTTTGGGGAAAGTTATCCCTGGATGCAGTTAAAGTGCCTGATATTGCCGTCGTAATCGCCTGATATAACTTCAATGACGCCGTTATTCATGATCAAAAATGGTGAACTGTGGCTTTGCATCCTGATTTCATTGAGAAAATCTTTTTCAAGGAAAACAAGTTTGTTGAGGTCAATGGAGGATTTGTCCCCGTCAGGCAATTCTGCAGCATATGTTTTTATCCGGCCATCCTCCTGTCCGACAAAAAGATAAAAAGTATTTTTATACCGTGCAACAGACGGAGTGGAAAAACCCTTGACCTTTATATTGTCGAACACCCCTGCAATCGGTTCCCACACAGGCAGGCCCTTTATTATTTCTTTAATTTTATACGCATAAATTTTCCCGTCATCGGCGCCTGTGATAAGCTCCCATCTGCCGTCATTATCAATATCAAAAACAGCAGGCGTGCTGTGATATATCTTCCTCAAACCTTTAAAAAATTTCTTTTCCTCCCGCCATAAAGGAATATCCTCCGAGCCTTTGTTAATGAAGGCCTTTATGTCGCCGCTGCTTTCTCCGGTAATAAGGATATCCCTGCCCTGCCAGACGGCAAAGACTCCGCGTGAAAATCCCGAAACCTTAATATTGTCAAGATATCCTTTTCTCTCTATCCAGGGCAGTCCCCCGGGTTCATTTCTAAATTCATAACGCCTTAATCTGCCATCCATATTTCCGACAACCATACAAAGCCTCTTTTCAACAAAAGACATTGTCGGGGCGCAGGCAGGACCTGCAAATATCCTGTTGTTGAATAATTCCTGGTTTTTCCCCCAGACGGTGAAATCTTTTTTCTTGTTTTCATAATATGTAAGGACGCCGTCTCCGTCGGCCAGTACAAGGTCGAAACGGTCCTTGTCGAGAAGGTTGGTAAAGGCCGGAGATAAAAACCGCTTTGCGGACAGATCAGCCGTTATATTCTTTGCTGAAATCTTATTATTCCCTTTTTCCAATTCAAACATGTAAAGCCTTCCCAATGCAGTTCCTATTGTCAGAATAACTTTGTCTTTCAATTGTAACGCAGAAGGAACAGCATACTTATCAAATGACTTTTTAAGCAGAATAGACTTGTCACGTACAAACCTGATGTTCCTGCCGGTCGAAATATTTTTAAAAAAGAATATCTCCCCTTCGGAGTTGCCTGCTATTATGTCGGGGGACCCGTCAAAATTGTAATCAACTATTGTTACGGCTGCGTCATTTCCGATTTTTATATCCGTCCCCTCAATCTTCACCCATTTTGGAGCATCCATTGGACCGGCATTCTTAAAAAACAAAAGCCTTCCCGAATCAGATGAAAAACCGCCGGTGCCGACAACAATTTCCACCTTTCCGTCCCCGTCAATATCACCAACCGCAGGGTCCGAAAATGCGCCTGTGCCGATGCCGTCGAAATATCCTTCTACAGGCTTCCAGTAACGTATTTGGGCATCTCCCGAATTCCGGTATAAATAAAGCAACCCGTTTTTGCCGCCAACTATCATATCTGTCAGGCCGTCGCTGTTCATATCAAAAAACGCGGGCTTGATAAAAGGCATAACCTTCATACCGCTTATATTGAAATTTGTGTCCGTATTTTCCTCGCAGCGCATCGTATATGTTTTGCCGGCCTTTTGATCTTTATTTATTTCTTCTTTTATTATTTCTTGTTTTTCAGATGGTTCTGTCTTTTTTTCAACTTCTATTTTCTTTTCAACAGGAATTGAAACCGTGGGTTTTTCTTTTGGTGCGGCGCAGGAGACAGTAAAGACAGCGGTGAGTAAAAAGATGAAATGCTTATATTCTGAAATTTTCAACATGTCAATAAATATATACGGCAGAAGCTGAAATTTTCTTCAACTTCTGCCGTTATATCCGTCAATTAAAATTTACAAAACATCTTTATAGTATACGCTTAATCCATAATTACAACAAAGTGTACCCTTCTGTTGGTCTTTGCCTCTGTCGAGTTTTTGTTCTTTGGTGTGGGTATTTCAGGCATGGCCAACCTGGTCTCTCCATATGCGATTGTAGTCAGTCTCTCCGAAGATATGCCGCCTTCTTTCATCAGATACTCCTTAACGGCATTTGCTCTTCTCTCGCTCAATCTGAGGTTGTAATCATCCTGACCATGTGCACATGTATGCCCTTCTATACGGACTTTGATACCGGGATTTTCTTTCATGGACTGCATATTCTTTTTCAGTATTCCCGTGGCTTCTTCTGTCAGGGTTGCCTTATCAAAGTCGAAATGAAGATCTTCAAGAACAATAACTTTTTCGACTTTTGCAGCAGGGACAGGCGGACATCCTGTAGAATCTACAGCAACGCCTTTTGGCGTATCAGGACATTTATCGAGATAGTCAGGCACCCCGTCTCCATCGCTGTCAAGCGGACAACCTGTTTTGTCTACAGCAACACCCTTTGGCGTATCAGGACATTTATCGAGATAGTCAGGCACCCCGTCTCCATCGCTGTCAAGCGGACAACCTTTGCTGTCTACAGCAACACCTTTGGGTGTATCAGGACATTTATCCATATCATCATAAACGCCGTCTCCGTCACTGTCTGCAGGCTTTACAGGTTCAGGCGCTTTTGGCTGAGGAGCAGGTTCAGGCGCCGGAGCAGCCTTTTTCTCACCGCCGAATAGGTATGTAAGCCCTACCGTATAAATTATAATTATAATTTGGATCATCTGTAATTATTTGCCTGATGTCACCGCGAACAGCTAAGTTCTCTGTAACAAAATACTTGACGCCGGCCCCGAAATTCAATAAAGGGTCTGAACCTTTGTTATCAATATCGCCTCTAATGCTGATTGCACCTACACCGGCAGCAACATAGGGTACCAGCTTTTTATCAGGCATAAAATGATATAAGGCATCCAGCCTGTAAAGATATGCCTCTACATTTTCTCCGTCAGAAGAATCTGCATTTGAATCTGTATTAACATAATTAAAGTTGCCCTCAACCCCCCAGTTCTCAGTGAAATTGTAGCCCAATCCTAATCCATATGTTATGTCATCATCAATATGCTGACCTCCCTGAAAAACATAACCTCCGATGTTGGGATTCAGTGAAACGGACCCTTCTCTTATCTGACTCATTCCATTTCCCGGTGAAAAAACTAATATGCATACAACTAATAAAACAGCAAGCCATGTAATACTTTTCATTCTGATTTCCTCCTTTCTATTGTTTTATGTGTAACTAACAAGTTGTGAATTTATAACACATTTGAATCAATAGTACAAAAAATCGATAAAAAAATATAGTAATCTATAATTATTTCCCGAATACTTTTTTCAGGAGGTCTGTCACCCTCGCACCCGGATCGGTCCTTATCTTCTTTTCTTCCTGGGCAACCATATAAAAAAGGCCGTCCAGAGCTTTATTGGTCACATAGGTGTCAACATCGAGAGATTCTGCTTTCATAAAAGGTATAGATGTATATTTTCCCATCATTTCCTTGTAACTGCGGGTAACTCCAACCTCGTCCGTGCTCGATGAAATGGCGGGTTTAAAGTCGCTGAAAAGTTTATCATATGTTTTTGACTTAAAAAAATCAGTTGCCGCTGTGTTACCGCCATTAAGGATCTTTTTAGCATCTTCAATAGACATTCCTTTTACCGAATCGACAAAATAATCTGCTGCTTTAGGAGCAGCCTTTTCTGCTGCACGGTTCATGCTCAGTATGAAGTCATCCACCGGTTTCTCATATCCAATCTTCCTTAAAACATCTGCAACCTTCTGGATCTTCTCAGGCATGAGAATCTTTATGGCATTATTGCCAAAATAACCATCAGTTTTTGAGACCTCTTTTACAGCGTTTGTCAGTTCCTATCGAAAGGGCCTCTTTAAGCCCTGATATAACTGTGCTGTCGTCAAGCTCCTGTTTTGACGACAAAGACGGGATTTTTTTAAGCATGTCATCCAGAAAACCGGCATACGAAAAAGAAACCATAAAAAACAAAACAGACAGAACTGTAATAAAGGACCTTTTCAGTGCGGCCTCCTCAATGTAATGTCGTATTAATTTCTTCAAACTATCTGTATTTAATTAATTATTTAAGATCAATGCTTGACACTCTAATATATATATCATGAAAAAAAACGTTTGTCAAAATTATTTTAGTAACTTCATAATTTATTGAAAGTTGTTTTAACCTGTTGAGAATCGGGACTCAATCGATGATAACTGTGATATAGTAAAATTAATATTTATACAATGAATCCTCTCGATGTTTATAAAAAACTGCCTAAAAAGAACTGCGGTAAATGCTCTGCAGGGACCTGTATGGCCTTCGCAGTGCAATTACTGAGAAGGCTCGTTCCGATCTCCGAGTGTGTTGAGCTGGATGAACAGGGACAAAAAGAGATTGAATCCATGATATCGGGGCCCGGTGACTGGAAGGAACGCCGTGTACAGGAATTGTTAAAGGAGATATCCGGATCGGATCTCTCCGCCATAGCAGAGGGCCTGGGCGCTGCTGCAAAAGACGATACTATCAAACTTCGGTATCTGGGAAAAGATATCACCGTTACACATTCAGGATTTGGCGAGACAATGGATATATTTGATCAGCTTCTCATTCTGATGTATATAAAAACTGCAGGCAATAAGCCTCTTACAGGCAGCTGGGTTGCCTTCAGGGATCTAAAAGACGGCTTGATCCGCTCGGAGAGTTTTCACGAAGCCTGTGAGTTGACTCTTGCGCGTATGTTCGGCAAAGATCAGGACAGCTTTCTTAAAAAGATGCTTGAACTCGGCAGTGCAGAGGTAAAAGGTTTTTCAGCAAAACACAGTCTGATAATACATCCCCTTCCAAAAATCCCTTTTCTCGTCCTTCTATGGCCCGGAGATGAGGAGTTCGACTCTGACTGCAGGATACTCTTTGATTCAACGGTCACAGGGTATATTGATGTCGAAGCATTACTTTATCTCGGCATGGCAGTAGTTCGGCAATTAGCAGCAACTCACTGAATTTATTGTGAAGATCAGCTTTGCAGGATAAGTCCGGGCAACACGAGAAAATAAGTTGCGATATTACAGTACCACGTCTAACGTCATCTTCTTTCCCTCGTCCTTTTCTTTTCTCAATACTTCAACTTTAACTGTCTCGCCTGTTTTTTTATACAGGAGATAAATCTTGATATCATCTATGCTCTTCATTTCTTTTCCGTCAAGCGAGAGTATGATGTCGCCGGTCTTGACGCCGGCCTTTTCGGAAACGCTGTTTTCAGAAAAGCCGTTTATCCTGAGCCCTTCTTTTTCATCTGATAATAAGACCATGAGTTTTGGCGAGGTTATGCCTTCAACCGACTTCGGGAAAATGACATAGTCAGCAATTCCTTTCTCAACTTCCGCATCTATCAATACTATCGCATAATCTTTCCCGTTACGTCTGAAAGTCCTCCTGGGTATACCTGAACCATATTCAATGTGTCCCATGCCGGCCAGAACGACTATCTGATAATCAGGATTTTTCATGAGGAACTCATCAATGGACCGTGACATCGTTTCATCCCACAGCAACTGGGATTGATGGAAGAAATCAAAATTCTTTTCCACGGAATTTTTATGTTGATCGAAGACCTTCTTCAGCCTGTCCCGATAATCATTATCAGAAAAATCCATATCCGGCGGGATCTCGTTTTTTTCTTCATTCGATAGTGAATCAAGCCCTTCGTGTGACACCTTCTCTATGATCTCGCGCTTCAGGTTCAATGCGACTACAGGTACTTTTTCTTTTTTGGCGAAATCAAGTATCGGTTTGTACAGATGATAGTCATAGCCCCATCTCTTGAAATATTCCGACTTTTTCAGAAAAGCCGCTTCATCCATCTCTCCTGATGTGAAGCTGTCAAGGGTCTCCTGAAACGGCCTTTGAAACATTTCCATCCCGATCGCAATTTTTTTGTTCTTTCTGTATATCCCCCTGATGACATCAAGCTGGACCGCGTGGTGTGCAAACAAATCGTGCGCCTCACCGACGTATACAATCTTTTTATCTCCTATGCTGTCAATGATTTCCGACAGCCTTTTGATTGTGGAAATATCCACTGCCGGCGCGTCTTCCTGCAGGTCCATAATTATTCCCCTCCCGGTGTGCTCAATTTTTTTGACAACGTTCCTGCCGTTTTCAAACAGCAGCCTGCTGTACTTCCCGTAATGGGCTATTTTCCCTGACGCGGCGTCCACTTCCATCTTTGATTTCCCGTTAATTATCCCGATGACCTTTTGGGGGTTCAAAGGGTTTTCTTTCACGATAAAAGAAAAACCCGGACCTTCAGAAGGGACCTTTCCAAAAATTCTGCCTGTCAGCGGGTTATCCGGACCAAAAATGATAAGTGAAGACAACTTGATGTCAGAGTTTTTAATATCTCCTTCATCCATTTTCACCGGTTTATTGCTTTCGAATTCCTCTATGATGCTGCTGTAAATTTGCGCATTTTCCCGCGGCACGGCGATGAGGAGACATTTATCGCCCAGAAGCCGGGCAATCACAGGGGCGAATTCTTGAGGGTCAAGCTCACGGGCGACATCATAATCCTCGTCAAAGACCACCCTGTCCGGTCTTTCCGGAAAGGAAAATTCAAAGCTGTTCTTTTCCTTATCAACAGCGAGAGATTCAGTTACAACCTCATTATTGATATATACGTTCATGGGGAGGGTCAATCGGTAAATTTTCCCCTTTTGAGTGACCGTGAAATTCAGTTTATAGCCGTTCCCGTTCTGGTCCACGTTCAGATCGTCAATACTGATTACAGGCAATCCTGTTCCATCTACCCATTGCTCGAAGAACCACGAAAGGTCCTGACCATAAAACATTTCAAACGACGCCTTCAGATCGTGCCATGAAGCCCTCCGGAAAGGGTCCTTTTTCACAACATCCGTAAGGGCGTCAAAAAACGCTTTTTCTCCGCCCATCTTCTTCAGCATGTGGAAAACCATGGCAGTCTTGCCGTAGCCGGTTGCCCGTGTTGAAGAATCAACCCGGCCCCTGAAGTCTTTCAATGGAAATTCGTTTTCTGCCGTAACATAGCTTTTGTAGTCGGTCAAAATCTGTTTCCTGTACTCCCATCCCTTATTTTTCTGCTCCTCGTAGAGGTGGTCCGCGAGATAGGTGGTCAATCCTTCCGCCCAGTTGCCTTTTTCATAATCAATGTACACATAATTGCCGAACCACTGGTGCAGGATTTCGTGACCGAGGGATGTCTCAACAATAAAAGGAAGCCGTACAATTGTGTTTCCAAGGAGCGTAAAGGTTGGAAACGAATAGCCCGTAGGGAGAAAATTTTCAGCAACGGAGAACCTTTTGTAGGGGAATTTACCCAGGAGGCCTTCATACAACTGAAGATATTTTTTAGTAAACTCAATATACGGACCTGCAAGATTTGCATCCTCAGTGAAGAAATAGGCAAAGACTTCAACGTCGTTGTATGTCACTTTCTTAACACTGTATTTATCTGATGCTATAAAATTTATACTGTCCAGCGGATGCGGGAAATCAAAATAAAATTCTGTTGTATCGTCCTTCTTGATCTTTTTAATTCCCTCTGCCTCTGAAACAGCCTCATATCCCTTTGGAAGTGTTGCCTTCAGGCTGAAATAATGTAATCCTTCTACTTGAGGGTACCATGCATTCGTGAGAGAAACACCTCTTGAATCTATGACATTGCCTCCTGTTCCAGTGTTTTCACGGGGTCCCCGGTTATCCCTGAAATATGCCTTGTAACTTATCTCCAATGTCCCATTCCTGTCAGGGACTATTCTTAAGGTCCTGTCATCCTCATTGAAAGCAATCGGGTTGTCATCAAGTTTTATATAATTAATTACAAGAGTTTCATCCCCCGCCAATAACAGTTCTTTTCCAGCGTCAGCATCAATTCTGGCAATACCTGTTATCTCAGAGGTTGAAACATTAATAGAGACATCCAGATTATATTTCGTTGCAGAAAAGGCCGTGATGCCTGAAGGAAAGAAACTAAAGGCAATTAAAATGAATATTGTTTTTTGTAATAATTTCATTTCGTAAAGGTGTGATGCCAAACGGACTATAAAACTTTATTTGAGTATATCAGAATTGGTTTATCATATACAGGTGCTTGTCCAATTAATTTTATTATATGATAGTACGTAATGAATGAAGATTGGAAGGCTAAAAACAATTTTATCATAGGCATCATCTCTGACACTCACGGGCTCTTACGCCCGGAAGCTATTGAAGCGATGCAGGGTTCGGATATGATAATTCATGCAGGTGATATCGGGAAAGAACTTGTCCTTGACAGGCTCAGATCTGTAGCTCCGGTTGTTGCTGTAAGGGGAAACACGGACAGCGAAGGCTGGGCGTATAAATTACGCAAGACAGAAATCCTGGAACTTCACAAAACCATAATTTACGTAACTCATGACATTAATTCTCTGGACCTTGATCCTTCTGCATCTCATATCCATGTTGTTATCAGCGGGCACACGCACAGACCCTCTATCGGCAGGCACAACAGTGTGCTATATATCAATCCCGGCAGCGCCGGTCCCCGAAGGTTCACCCTGCCTGTGTCTGCAGCGTTGCTGAACATCAGGGGAATATCTCTTGATGCAAAAATAATAACGCTCATAAAGAAATAATTTTACATATAAAACTATTTCTTTATCTTTTCATCCAGGATGTCTCTTGTTTTTTTCAGCAACTGGTTTGGTAAAAGCGGCGAATAAAGGCAGGGCCATTGCTGGTCCTGCCTTTATTACAATTTAAGCTATAGCTTATTGGTTATCCCGGTTGTCATTCATGGATGCCTGAATGATGACCTCTTTCACTGTCATCAGGAATGCCGTCTCTGTTATGATCATGCTCGTCGATATCAAGGGTCCCATCGTTATTGTTATCGTCGTCCTGATAATCTTTGATACCGTCATTGTCGTCATCATCGTCACAGTCATCAGGGATTCCATCCTGGTCGGAATCATTCTCATCCTGGTCGATGATACTGTCGCCGTCCCGATTTTCATCCTGACTGTCTTCTATGCCGTCGTTATCATCGTCAGGATCATCGGCATCCGCAATGCTGTCATCGTCTGAGTCTGTGTCACCGTCCCAGTCGAGAATCCCGTCGGCATCGTCGTTTAAGTCAACTTTGTCGCTTAAGCTGTCGTTATCGTCATCAGGGTCAATCACATTAGGTTTGTTGTCATCATCGATATCCATATCATCGTCCTGATCGAGGATGCCATTACCGTCTTCATCGTCATCCTGGCTGTCTTCAATGCCGTCGTTGTCGTCGTCGTTGTCATCCAGGTCGGATATACCATCATCGTCATTATCAACCTCTGACAGCGGGTTAATCTTTGGCTTTGCGAGCTTACTACTAACTGTGATAAAACCCAGATCGATTGCCTGCAACCCTGCAGTCACTGTAAACTGGCTGGTTTTGCTAAGACCTGAAGCGTCCGCTGCGAACCTTGTTACCGTCTTTGCCTTAAGCGTGCCATTTGCCTTCACTTTCTGAAATACTATCATCACTCGCCGGTCCTCAGGCACCTCCAGGCTGTAGTTGCCAATATATTTACCATTTACTCTTTTTATTACAGTCACAGGAACGGCAACGGAAGATCCGTCAGTAGCGATAGCTGTTGCTAAAATACGCTTATCAAAAGACCTGGTTCTTCCCTTGATCTCTCTTGCCTGGCCGACAGTAGCAATAATAAAAACACTGATTATTGCGAGCACTGCAAATTTTACAAACTTATTACCTTTCATCATTTGTGACCTCCTTTTCTGCTAAAGATCACCCCGTCGATATTTCATAACAACAGGGTTTATTACTGCGGTTAATTATCAGCTTATAATAAGAAGTGTATACTAAAACGAGGGTTTGTCAATAGGTGTGTAATAAACTATTTTAGACATAATATATGAACCTGTCTAACTTATAAATGGTCCTGTGAGATTGCAAAATTATCAAGGCTTGTTACACTTATAAATAAAGGAACAGCCCTGCCCTGCAATTTCAGTTTGAATTTAATAAGTTGCTTTAATTTCAGCTTCTACTAATTCTTTTAATTGATCGTAGCCAAAGCTTGGAAGCGGCTTCCCATTTACAAAAAATTCAGGTGTCTGCCTGACATTGAGGGTGTCAGCATCTGCAAGGTCCTGCTCAATATGTTTAGCAATTTCAGGATCATTCATATCATTTCTGATTTGTTCAATATTCAGTCCTGCCTCAGGAAGAAATTGCCATATTAATTCAGGCTGGGGATTATGATGGCTTGCCCATTATGTTGACTATTAAACATGACCTCCAAAGTTTCCCGATACTTTCCCTGTTTCCTCGCCGCTTCAAGTATCTTAACAAAATAATCTGAGCCCGGATGAAAAGGGGCGTATCTGACAACAAGCTTCATTTTGCCCTGGTTTGCAGCCATCAGGTTTTTAACTAAAGGATAAAAATCTCTGCAGGTTTCACACGCAGGGTCAAAAAATTCTACGATATAAACTTTTGCGTCATCACTGCCAAGCGTCAGTGAATAATCTCTGACAAACGTTGAAGCGTTTTCTCTGGCCATAAAGCTTAGTTTTGTTGATTGCCGGCTTTTGTAGAAATAGCTGCCAAGCACAAACACGATTACCAGGAAGACCGATGCAATTAAAACTATATTTTGTTTTTTCATTGTTTTCTGTTTTTCAATTGTCTTCTGCTTCTTTATTGTTTTTTGCTTTTTCATTCAGAAAGCCTCCTCTTTAACATAAATAATAGTACTACAATGGCTGAAAATGACATTAACGATAGCATAGGAATTGTGAAAATGCCAAACAGGTTGATGTAGTCCTCTGTGCATGAAACACCTTTACTGCAGGGTTGTATGCTTTCAGGGATAATCCCGGTATAAAGAAGGTTATGATAAAGTGCGATAAACCATCCTGCCAAAGCTAATGGAAGGGCAAACTTAACAACGCTTTTATCAAAGGAAAAGAGCCCCATTGATAAAATCAAAACTAAGGGGAACAAACAAATTCTCTGATACCAGCACAAAACACAGGGAGCAAATTTCATTATTTCGCTAAAAAACAGACTCCCCAGTGAAGAGGTACTGGCTATCAGCCAGCATAGAAAAAGAATAGTCCAGTTTGAATTGGACGTTTGATCTGAATGAGGCATATTTTTATTCACCCTAATTGCTTAACTCTTTTAAATGCATTCATGAAGACCAATGTTACAAACTGATTTAAGACAGGTCCCGGACAAGCCGAAATGACAAAATGGCAGGTTATAAGTTTTAATTTCTGCTGAATCTTCTAAACCCTGAACAGGGAATTATCTTGATCTTCCCCTTCTTTTGCACTGCATCGAGTATCAGATTCATCCCGACATTATCGCTTGAGATATGGCCGGCTATCACTACGTTCATATGGCGTTTTTCAGCCTCTTTTCTGTGCTCCTCACTGAGATGCATTCCCACTATCGTATTCACTCCCGAGTTAGCAAGGCTCTCAAATATATCTTTTGCACCTTCGGTACCGCCGGTCATGTCAACAAAGATCCTGCCGGCGCTTCTTTCTTTGGAGCCAAGGAGGATCCTGGGGCCTGTATTATTCTTTTGGGCCTCCCGATATTCCGGGATTTCCTTCACAATCTTAACAACATCATTAAGTGTATCCGGCTTCTTCCTGTCAAAATTTTTCTGAAGGTAACTCACTACCATATTGTCTGCCGGGGTATGCACGCACATGAAAGGTATATCAAGAAGTCGGGCCGCATCAACCGCGCGGGCATGATTAGCAGGCGAAAGCCTTCTTTCGACCTCCCTGATCCTGCCTTCAAGCAGACCCTCTGCGATGTTAATAGGGACACCGAACTTACTAAGTATGTCCGCCTGCATATGCATGACCTCGTAAAAATTGGCAAAGGCCCTTCCTGACGGATGATGCGAGATGATCAGGTCAATTTTGGTCCCTTTTGAGGAAAGCCTGTCGGCAAGAAGTATTTCCGCAACATCCATATCAATACCCACAAGCGCTGTGCTGATCTCCTCTTTGCCTGTACCGTGCAGTATTCTCGTATCAGCATAAGGATTGGTAAGAGTTTCTTTATCAAAAAACTCCCTTTCCTCTTCCTTCATTTCTCTATGTGTCTTTTTCTGCTTTTCGAGGGATTTCAGCACCTTTTTTTTGCCTCTTGGGTCAGCATCAATCCCCGTGGCAACTAATGTTTCGTATATCTTCTTAAGCTGCACCTGTAGCCTCCAGCATCTCCTTCACAAGATTACTTACAAGCTTGCCGTCAGCCAGTCCTTTTGTCTTTGCCATCACAGCTTTCATCACCTTGCCCATCTCCTTTGGCCCGGCCGCGCCGGTTTCACTGATAATCTCTTTGACTAATTTTCTGATTTCATCTTCACCAGGCGGCTGGGGCAAATAACCCTGCATTATCGAGAGTTCTTCTTTCTCTTTTTCTGCAAGGTCCATCCTGCCGGCCTTTGAAAATTGTTCTATTGATTCATTGGCCCGTTTGACGAATGATCTGAAAACCGCAAATATTTCATCATCTGAAAGAAGTGAGCCTTTTTCTATCTCCCGGTTTTTTACAGCCGCCTTGATCATCCTCAATATGGAGACCCTGCTCTTGTCTCCGGACCTTAGGGCATCCTTGTAATCATCAGATAATTTTTCAGAGAATTGCACTGCTACCTCGAATAAGGCGTTTTAAATCTTTTTACGGCCTTTTTTCTGGCGGCTATCGCTTTCTTTTTCTTTTTTACGCTTGGCTTATCGTAATGTTCTCTTCTCTTGATCTCGGAGAGGATCCCTTCTCTTTCGCACTGTTTCTTGAACTTGCGAAGAGCATTCTCAAAAGACTCGTTGTCTCCAATTCTTACATATGGCATTCAGATCACCTCCCTTTTGACAATAGTAAGGATAATATACATTTTATCAATGAGTTAAAGCAAGGGGCACACTTGGGTTGGCTGGAATTATTTTACAATCCCATTCTTTTCATCAACTTTAATAATGATAGGAGAATGATCCTTTATCTCATCCTCCGGGTAATATCCGTATGAAAATATTATAATTATATCACCCATGGCCCCTTTTCTTGCCGTGGGACCATTAAGACAAACAATCCCTGAATTTCGCCCCCCCGGAATAACATATGTTTCAAATCTCTCGCCATTGTTTAAATTACTGACACTGACCTGCTCATACGGTTTTATTTTTGCAGCAGCAAGCAGCGCCTCATCAATAGTCAGGCTGCCCTCATAAGCAAGATTGGAATCTGTTACCGTAGCCCTGTGTATTTTGGCTCTAAGCATACACCTTAGCATAAGGCCCCCGACAAATGAAGTGTGAAAGAAGCAAAGTTGCTGAGTTTTTGCTGACTGCTGACTGCTGACTGCTGACTCTTTTCTGTCATTCTATTATCTTTGGTACTCTGTAGAAACTTCCGTCTCTTTCGGGTGCATTCTGCATTGCCTTATCCTCAGGAAGGGATGCGGTCGTGTTATCTTCCCTGAAAACATTTCTTAAGGGAAGTATGTGGGCCGTAGGTTCAACGTTCGTTGTATCCAGTTCATTCAACTGGTCCATATAATTAATTATTTTGTCAACCTGTCCTGGGAAAAGCCCTTTTTCACTTTCGGTAAGTTTTAGCCTTGCGAGCAGGACCACATGCTCAAGCTCCATTAAATCCTCTCCAGATTGGCGAATTTCAGGGAAAGTCTCTTGATGCCGACAGAGGGGAAATTCACCATGACCTTTACATCATCAGTTTCTCCATAACTGTCCCTGACAACTCCTATACCCCATTTAGGGTGTTTGACCCTTGCCCCGGTTGTAAATGGAGATTTACTCATGATCGACACCGGCATTCTTACTGTAGATGAAGAAATTGCGGCTGCCCTCGGTCTTTTTTCAATACACTGATAGCAGGCCGCAGGGATCTCTGAAAGAAATCTCGATGGCTGTTGATCCTGGACCGATGTGTACAACCTTCTCTTTTTGGCGCCTGTGAGAATAAGCATATCCTGTGCCCTTGTCACGCCGACATAAAACAGCCTTCTTTCCTCGGCAAGTTCCTCAAGGTCATTTATAGCATGGAAATGTGGTACAAGCCCGTCTTCAAAACCCGCTATGAATACAACAGGAAACTCAAGGCCTTTGGCATTGTGAAGGGTCATAAGTGAAACCGCGTCATCATCGTGAGATTCATCCATACAGCTGTAAAGCGAAGAAATATCAATGAAAGAATTGATATCCTTGCCTTCAGCAAAGCTTATAAGTTCCTCTATATGTTCCGCTTTTTCCTCACCTATCCACTTCAGGTAACCGGTTTTCTTGCATACCAGCTTTATCAACTCAGGCAAGGCGTCTTGCCTATGAGAGATCAGCTCATCAATAACAGTCACAAAGCCGCTGATTTTATCCTTAAGGGCCGTTGTATAAGAATTGCTTTTTAGAATATGCTTCATTGTACTGTAAAGACTTTCTTCTCTTTTTCTGGCTTCGTTCTCTACTCTTGTAACAGTTGCAACACCTATCTGTCTTGCGGGACAATTTACAATTCTTTTGAGGCTTACAGAATCATCCGGATTCGCAATAACTTTTATATAGGAGATGATGTCTTTTACCTCTCTCCTTTGAAAAAAACTAATCCCTCCGAATATGCGGTATGGCTGCCCATTTTCCCTTAAAGCTTCTTCCATTGCCCTCGACTGCTGGTTCACTCTGTAAAGTACGGCAATGTCCTTATTTGAATATTTCCCCTTAAGGTATAACTCCTTTATTAAACGTGCTATATACCTGGCCTCTTCAAGTTCATTGCCTGCAATACAGTAATATACTTTCTCGCCATCTCCTCTTTCTGTCCAGAGCTTTTTAGGCACCCTTGCAGGATTTTGTGCAATAACACTCCCGGCGATATTCAATATATTCCGGGTTGACCTGTAATTCTGTTCGAGCTTTATTATTTTTACTTTCAAAAATTCCTTTTTAAAAGTATGAATATTTTTTACCTCTGCGCCCCTGAACTTGTAGATACTTTGATCGTCATCTCCAACAGCACAAATGTTTTTATGTTTTGAAGCAAGGAGCTTTGCAAACCTGTACTGAGAATGGTTTGTATCCTGAAACTCGTCAATCATTATGTGTAAAAATTCATTCTGATATTTCTTCAGGACAGCCGGGTGCTTATCAAAAAGCTTAACACAGTACATTATCAGATCATCAAAATCAAGGGCATTATTTTTCTTAAGTTCATCCTGGTATCTGACATAAACTCTTGCAAACTTTTCATCAAAACCATAACTGTCTTCATTTGCAAGCAGTTCCGCGGGACCAACGAGAGATGCCTTCAGTGAAGATATCTTCGATAAAATGCCTTTATAAAGCGCTTCATGGACTTTAAATTCTTTTAAAATGGACCGGACGATGTTACCGGAATCATCATTATCATAAATGCAGAAATCTTTCCGGAACCCAAGATGTTCGATCTCTTTCCGCAATATCCTGGCCGACAGGGAATGGAATGTCCCAACCCATAAATCCTTGCTGCACTTCTTTGTAAGGCTCTCTATCCTTTCCCTCATTTCATCTGCTGCTTTATTGGTAAATGTCATTGCAAGAATCGAAGCATTCGGGACCTTGTGTGCAGTGTTCAGATATGCAAAGCGGTGCGTAATGACCTTTGTCTTGCCGCTTCCCGCCCCTGCAAGGACCAATAGAGGTCCGCTGTTATGCAATACAGCTTCTTTTTGCTGGACATTAAGATCGTTCAATAAAGCGTGCTTTGTCATGCGACCCCCTGTGGTAAATTTCCTGATAAACTACTATATGGAAGCTACACCTACCAATTAAGATGTTTTATTATATCAGATGTGATCGAAAATTGTTACCTGTTTATGAGGGAATTGGTAAAATTTATAATGTGTTGTCAACGGAGAACGGAAGCCGGAATGACAGAGTTCAAGTAATTGCTTGCCGGTCAATATTTAACGCTATTTACTCAACCGTTACACTCTTTGCGAGATTTCTTGGCTGATCAACATTACATTTCCTAAGCACAGCTATATGGTACGCCAGTAAATGAAGCGGGATGGAAAAAATAATTGGCGTAAGATAGTAGTTTGTTTTTGGCATAGACAGTATATGCGACGTGCGTGAAAGGACTTTTGTGTTGCCTTCTGTTGCAACCGCAATAACCTTCCCGCCCCTGCTTTTTACCTCTTCCATATTTGAAAGTATCTTTTCCAGTACATTATCATCCGGCGCCAGTGCCAGCACAGGCATTTCATTATCAATAAGCGCTATCGGTCCGTGTTTCATCTCGCCTGCCGGATATCCTTCTGCATGAATGTATGATATTTCTTTTAATTTCAGTGCGCCTTCAAGAGCAATAGGGTAATTTATTCCTCTGCCTAGATAGAGAAAATCCCTGACACGATAAAACTGTTTTGCTATTTTTAATACGGCATTGTTCAAAAGCAGGGACTTCTCAACCTTTTCAGGAAGCTGGAGAAGTTCGTTAAACAGATCTCTTATTTCATCAGGACCGATCTTGCCCTTTGCCTTTGCAAGCGCAATTGAGAAGAGGTAAAGCCCTGTTAGCTGGGTGGTAAAAGCCTTTGTTGAGGCAACACCTATTTCGGGTCCTGAGTGAGTATAAAATACACTGTCGGCTTCCCTGGCTGATGTGCTGCCAACCACATTGCAGATGCTGAGGACCTTTGCACCCAGCTTCTGAGATTCCTTCTGGGCTGCAAGCGTATCCGCGGTTTCTCCCGATTGGGTGATAACAATCACTAAACTGCCTTTGGGGATAAGCGGCTTCCTGTATCTGAATTCTGAAGCAATATCAACCTCACACGGCACTCTTGCCATCTCTTCGATCATGTATTTCCCAACGAGCGCTGCATGCCAGGAAGTGCCGCAGGCAACAAGGAATATTTTGTTCATTTTTTTCAGATCACTTTCTCTCATTGAAAACTCTTCAAGGTTCACCTCGGCCTTTTCAAGAGAGAATCTTCCCCTTATTGTATCTGCAATCGCCCTGGGCTGTTCATGTATCTCTTTGAGCATAAAATGCCTGTAACCGCTTTTTTCAGCCATAGTCGAAGTCCAGTCAATCCTTGTAATTTCTTTTTTTAACGGCTTACTGTTATTTATACTGGAAATTGAAACCCCTTTATGGGTAATTGAGGCCATCTCGCCATTATCAAGAATTATCACGTCTTTCGTGTATTTAAGAAACGCCGGGATATCCGAAGCAATAAAAAATTCTCCGTCACCAATTCCGAGTACAAGAGGACTGTCCTTTTTTATAGCAAGAATTTTCTCCGGCTCTTTCTCATTGATAATTCCGATCGCATAAGCGCCTTCCACATGCTTCAAAGCCTCCCGTGTTGCAGTCTCAAAATCAAGTCCCTTTTGTGAATAGCGGTGGATAAGATGACAAATAACTTCAGTATCGGTATCAGATGTAAAAACGTGTCCCTTTTTCTTCAGCTCTTCCTTCAGCTCAAAATAGTTCTCAATAATTCCGTTATGTACTAAAACTATTCCTCCGGCCCTGTGAGGATGTGCATTTTCTTCAGAAGGCCTGCCATGTGTGGCCCACCTGGTATGTCCCAATCCTGCAATGCTTTTAAGTTTTTCTCCCTTTATGAAAGCTTCCAGATCTTTTATCTTCCCGGCACAGCGTCTGACCTCTATCCTGTTATCTTTAAAAAATGCTATACCGGCAGAATCATATCCCCTGTATTCCAGACGCTTCAGCCCGTTAATTAATACCGGGATAGCGTTTCTTTTCCCTATGTAACCTATTATTCCGCACATATAAAAGTAGTCAGTAGTCAGTAGTCAGTAGTCAGTCGAAAAAGCAATAAACTTTTCTCCCTGCTACTATCTTCTAATTACTTTTTCCCTCCTTTCACTTCCGCACTTCTGCTCTTCTGCACTTCTCTCCTTCTTTTCACCCAGTTCTCAAGGTTTTGCTGTTTTACCCTGCTTATCGCAAGAGAGCCGGCAGGGACATCTTTTGTTACTGTAGCGCCGGCTGCAACATACGACCCCTTGCCGATTTTAACAGGAGCGACAAGCTGGGAATCACTTCCGATAAAAACGTCTGACTCAATTGTTGTCTGAAACTTGTTCTTCCCATCATAGTTACAGGTTATTGTGCCTGCACCGATATTCACATCTTTTCCAATAACAGCATCACCGATATATGATAAATGAGACGCCTTTGTGCCGTTGCCAATGCTGGATTTTTTAGTTTCAACAAAGTTCCCTATCTTAACATTACGGCCTATTATGCTGTGGGGCCTCAGATGCGCAAACGGTCCGATTACAGCTCCGTACCCGACCCTGCTTTTCTCTATCATAGTGTTATCTTTAACAATAACGCCGTCTCCAATGATACTGTTATTTATTCTGGATCCGGGGGATATAATGCAGTTATTGCCGATTTTAGTCAGTCCTTCAAGATATGTATTTGGATAAATGATCGTGTCTTTGCCGACTGATACCGACGGATGCACAAAAGATGTATTCGGGTCCACGAAGGTAACGCCTCTGTCCATCAATTTTGCTATTGTTCTCCTTCTGATAATATCCGAAATCTCATACAATTCCCTTCTGTTATTTACACCCCTGATATCCTCTGAAGGACAAATATATGCATTAAGTCTCTTGCCTTCTCTGGAAACAATGCCGATGATGTCTGTCAGATAATATTCGCCCGAAGCACGGTTCTTTTTGATTT
Source organism: Thermodesulfovibrionia bacterium (assembly GCA_963699585.1). Lineage (GTDB taxonomy): Bacteria > Nitrospirota > Thermodesulfovibrionia > UBA6902 > UBA6902 > SURF-23. Next base: position 316,099 of record CAVOUK010000002.1, read on the forward strand.
TATCAAGATAATTCAGGGCCTCAGTTCCCAGGATATAAACACCGCTGTTCAATTCCTTAAACTTATTCTTTTCTTCAGCTGTCGCATGTTTATCCTCGACGATCCCCCTGACTTTTCCTTTTTCATCACGCAGGACCCTTCCATAACCCGGCATTGAGTCATCTGTGAATGAAAGGAAAGAGACAATGTTCTTATCTTTCTTATGTTTTTCAATAAGCATATTAAGTGTCTTTGTTGTAATAAGAGGACAATCGCCGTTAAGGACCAGGACTACTCCCTTTTTTAATTCTTTTCTGGCAGTTGCAAGCGCATCACCTGTACCCAGAAGTTTTTTCTGTATAACAAAAGACAGCTGGTCTTCAGCCGCTAACCGTTTTTTAACTGCATCTGCGCCATTGCCGATAACAACAATGATCTTTTGAGGTTTCAATGATTTTACAGCATCAACGGCATACTGCAGCATGGGTCTGCCCAAAACTTCATGAAGAACTTTGGGAATGTTGGAATTCATCCTCTTTCCAAGGCCTGCAGCAAGAATAACAACAGATAAATTCATTTTGTATGATAATCCTTTCAACGATATGATTGCAATTATAACTGCATATATTCCTTCAAAAGTGCAGGATACATGGAAGGATTGAATAAAATATTTGTCATAAAATAACATTCATGCGTGCAGTAACAATCTTTGTCCTTAATGGAACGCAGATATTTTTGCGCCTTATCGTTTTTTAATATTTTTACCAGGTCATAATTATTATACCTCACATTGCCCATCCCCATAGTAAAAGATTCGCAGGGATAAACTTCTCCTGTCTCCGTCAGAACAAGGTTTAATCTGCCGGCATAACACGGGATGAGCTGCTTTTTCTGTTTCAGCGTATTATAAATCATCCTGCGCTGCAATATGTCCTGGGCCGCCTTGAGTTTTGCGCCATTAAAATTATATATCCCGGATATTTTCTGTTTTAAATTTGACGCCAGCCTGTCAATGGTTTTATGATACTTTTCGCTGTCAATATCTTTCAGCTCCTTATCCGAAACTGTTCCCCTGATCAGAGATACCGTGTGGGTCCGGATCCCTTCCAGTCCATTAACAAAATCTATAAGTTCATCCATATAATCCTGATTTACGGAACTGAACACAGTATTTATTCCGAGATCAAAATGCGGATATTTATCAAGTAATGGCCTTAGCGTCCTGTAAGTCTGAATGGTTTTTTGAAAGCTCCCTTTCATGCCCCTGATAGAGTCATGCAGATCTTGCAATCCCTCAAGAGAAAGCTTTACTACAATGGTGCTTTTCCTGCAATAATCCAGGATCTCCTCAATTTTCTCTTTTATAACATCGGTAAGAAGTCCGTTTGTGGGAAAGAGTATTATGGCAGGCCTGTTTCTTTCATAAAATATCTTTGTTATCTCAACTATATCGCTTCTCAAAAATATTTCGCCTCCGGAAAATGCAAGCCAAAGCAGTTTTCCGAGCGAAGAAGATATTTTTTCTATCTCATCAAGTGATAGTTCAGTGTCGCCATTATCCCGGGCAGAAGGAGAGATGGCCTCCCTGTCTCCAGAAAGATAGAAGCAGAAAGGGCATCTCAGATTACACCTTCTGGTAAGAAAAAAGGTGAGCTGAATGGGATTACTTTTCCAGAATACTGAATCTATATGACGAAAAGGAGAATACATAATCAAAATTTAATAACTATAATATCCGCAGGTTTCACAGATTATCCATTGCTTTCTTTACTAAGGAACATGTGCTTCAATCTGCGGATTAAAGAAAAATATTCCATCACTCCGGCAATCGTTCCCGATCCGACAGGAAGAGGATAAAGCATTGTATAAAACAAAAATGCCTGCACACCAAACAGGACCCCTTTTGTTTCATGGAATGTCTTCAACAATCGCCTGCTTATAAATATATTTAGTATAAGGATAAACTGAAAGAAATACATGATTATCGGTTTTCGAACAATAATCCAGAGAATTACACTGATCATACCTAAAAAACAACAAACAACATTCGTCTTTAATTCTGTTGAAGCTGAACCGGAGTCGGTCAACAGATCTTTGTTCCTGAGCGAATACATAACCCAGTACTTCGTTTTCCTGAAAGCGTTGCGCATTGATTTCAAAAAGGTAAAGTTAAATATATGCTGGACCTGTATTTCCGGATTTACAACAAGTTTAAAACCTGATCTTTTCAAACGATGAGTAAATTCAACGTCTTCTATGATCGGCAAAAAGTCTTCCGGAAACCCTTCACTCTCTTTAAATGCCTCTGCACTGATGATCATTGCATGGGCAGCAATATAATCAGGATTAACGGTCCTTGTTTCAGAATAATTTACAAATACTGACTGAAAGATACTGAAAAAACCTTTGTCATAAGGTAGTTTGGTATATGTGCCGCCGATAACGACCCCATCCTGCTTCCCACTGACAATGGTGGGGTCGATGGAGTAATGACAGAATGGTCCTGTTCACAATCGACAGCGTATCTCTCTGGAGGAGACAGTCGGCATCTATGAAGAAGATGAACTCTCCGCCGCTGTCTTTCCCGCCGGTATTCCTTGCCTTTGAAGTCCCCGCATGATTTTCGAGGCAGATCAATTTACAGGGGTACTGTTTTATAATTTCAACCGAATGGTCTTCAGACTTATCGTCAACCACAATAACTTCATAGTTGCCGTATTGTGAATCAAAGGCGGCCTCCAGACATTTACCGATCGTAGCCGCATTGTTGTAGTTAGGGATAACAACAGATATACGTTTTTCCATATCAATCGTTTATTATAATATATACAATGCAGGGATTATGGCGGGCAGATAAAATTGACAAATTATTTGTATAATTCTAAATTATAAACAAAATCCAAATTTTCGAGGTATAAATGCTACAGGGAATAGAACAACTGTCACCTACTACAAAAAAACTGACAATTAACATCCCTTCTGATGTTATTAAATCTGAAACAAACGCTGTTTACAATAAAATCAGGGCTACATCTAAAATACCCGGCTTCAGGCCCGGTAAGGCCCCGCAGGCGATCCTCGAAAATAAGTACAGTAAAAACGTTGAAGCCGAAGTGATAGAAAAAATCATTCCGGAGTTTTACATGAAAGCGATCAAAGAAGCAGATATTGAGCCTGTCAGCTATCCTCATATAGATGATAAAATAGAATTAGTGCCCGGCCAGCCCCTTTCCTTTACTGTTACCATTGAGGTAAAACCCGAAATAGGAGAGCTGAAATATCAGGGTATTGCACTTAATGAAAAAACTTTTACTGTCGAAAATGATGAAGTAGAAAAAACACTGCATTTAATGCAGGAAAGCAAGGCATTATATTCGGTTACTGAAGATGCTCTGAAAGAAGATGACATGGCCATTATCAATACTGACGCATATATTGCGGACAACTTAAATGAAGAATTATCTTATAAGGATTATCCTTTAGTTCTTAATCCTGAATCAATGCCAAAAGAGTTCATTGACGCCTTAATAGGGAAGAAAAAAGGTGAGTCTGCCGAAGTAAAGTTAAATTTTGAAAATGATCATCCAAATAAAACAATAGCCGGAAAGGAAGTGTTGTTTAAAGTGCACATAACGGAAGCAAAGAAAAAGAACATACCTCCATTAGATGACGATTTTGCAAAAGAAGCTAACTGCGGCACTATTGAAGAGCTTAAAAATAAAATAAAAGACAATCTCAGCAAAATGAAAAAAATTCAGATAAATCTTGAATATAAAAAAGATATCCTGAATGAGCTTATCAAGGCGCATACCTTTGATGTTCCTAATTCCATGGTAGAGGGAGAGATTGATTCCCTGATATTTAAAGCGAAACAGGATGCCGAAAAGAAGGGTGGACCCCTTAAGGCTGACGAAGAATTAAAAAGAGAGTATGAAACGACTGCAAGAGACAATGTTAAAAGCGTACTTCTTCTGGAAGCCATAGGTAAAAAGGAAAAAATCGAAGCAACTGAAGATGATATTAAAAAAGCGATTAATGAGACAGCCGTCCGGAACAACCTTAAACCCGAAGAAGTCACAAAGCTGTACTCTGCAAGAGAAGGTTCCATAGAAGCGCTTAAGAGCAGGTTATTTGCTGACAAAGTTCTTGATTTCATATTAGAGAAAGCGACCATACAGTAGGGCATATTGCAATATGCCCCTACATTAATTAAAAAGGAGAGGATATGAGTTTAATACCCATTGTAATTGAACAAACCGGAAGGTCGGAGAGGGCCTATGATATATATTCCAGGCTGCTGAAAGACAGGATCGTATTTATCGGCAGCGCTATAGATGACATAGTCTCAAATACCGTTATTGCCCAGTTGCTATTTCTTCAGACCGAAGACCACGAAAAAGATATCAATATATATATAAACTCCCCGGGTGGCGTTGTTTCTTCAGGGCTGGCCATATACGATACCATGCAGTATATCAAACCTGATATTGCAGCTTATTGCATCGGGCAGGCTGCCAGTATGGGAGCGCTACTGCTGACCGCTGCCACCAAAGGGAAAAGATTTGTCCTTCCTAATTCCCGTATAATGATCCACCAACCCATCGGAGGATTCCATGGTCAGGCAACAGATGTGGAGATTCATGCCAGGGAAATGCTGAGGATGAAAGATACTCTCAATAAAATTCTTGCAAAACATACCGGCCAGTCCCTTGAAAAAATACAGATCGACACTGAAAGGGACTATTTCATGTCTTCTCATGAGGCAAAAGAGTACGGACTCGTTGATGAAGTAATAGAGACTTTAAAAAAACAGGGAATGAGTTCTAGTTTTAATCGGATTCGAAGCTCGGGAATTATCGGAAGATTCGGACAAGCCGGAATGACTCCGGGAATGACGACAAGAATATTTAAAACGGAGTCATTATGAAAGAGAATAAAACAAACAACAATAACATAATCCTCAAATGTTCTTTCTGCGGGAAAAGCCAGAAAGAGGTCAGAAAACTTATAGCAGGACCGACAGTATATATTTGTAACGAGTGCATAGCCCTGTGTAACGATATAATGGCCGAGGAGCTTGACGCTTCCTTTGATATCAACATCACGCAGAAACTTCCAAAACCAAAAGAGATAAAGAGCTTTCTGAACGATTATATAATAGAACAGAATCGAGCCAAGAAAATCCTCTCGGTTGCTGTACACAACCATTACAAACGGATATACAGTCCCAAGCAATCCGAGATTGAATTGCAAAAAAGCAATATCCTTCTCATAGGCCCTACAGGTACAGGCAAAACTATTCTGGCCCAAACGCTTGCAAAATTCCTTGATGTTCCTTTTACAATTGCAGACGCCACAACGCTTACAGAAGCAGGATATGTGGGTGAAGACGTAGAGAATATCATACTCAAACTTATACAGGCCGCGGATTATGATGTGGAAAAAGCCCAGAGAGGCATCGTATATATCGACGAGATTGACAAAATAAGCCGGAAGACAGAGAACGTCTCAATAACAAGAGATGTATCAGGAGAAGGGGTCCAGCAGGCGCTACTGAAAATTATAGAGGGGACCATTGCAAACGTTCCGCCCCAGGGCGGGAGAAAACATCCCCAGCAGGAATTTATCCAGGTAAATACCGCCAACATTTTATTTATTTGCGGCGGGGCCTTTGTGGGCATTGAGAAAACAATAGAGGAAAGGATCGGCAGGAAAGTGGTCGGATTCGGCGCTGAACAAAAACATATACATGGGCATAAAACAAACGATATTCTGAAGCTGATACAACCTCAGGACCTGATAAAATACGGCCTTATCCCTGAATTTGTGGGAAGACTCCCTGTTATAGCGACACTGGAGGAGCTGAGTGAAACAGCGCTTATCAGAATACTTACGGAGCCAAAAAATGCGATCATCAAGCAGTATCAGAAGCTGCTTTCTTTTGACGGTGTAAAACTGAAATTTACCGACACCGCTTTAACAGCCATTGCCAAAGAAGCCATCAAGCGCAAGACTGGTGCTCGGGGGCTCCGAGCCATTCTCGAAGACGTCATGCTTGACTTAATGTATGAAATACCGTCACAGAGCAATGTCAAGGAATGCCTGATCACAGAAGAAGTCATTACCAAACGGGAAAAGCCGCTTCTTATCTACGAAGAATCGGCGTAATTATTTCTTTCCCCTCATCAACCCATGTACAATCAGCGTCCTGAATTTCTCGCGCAGGTCCTCATCCTTAAGGTTCTTGAGCGTATTTTCCAGATATATCAGATCATCTTCGCTCAATTTAACATCCCCGGACGCATGTGTTTCTTTTGTATTTTCAGGAAGCTTGCCGAGTTTGAATCGTACCTCGACTACATTATACGATTTAAGTTTTGTCACAATTTCTTCTTTGAAGAAACTTAAATGATGCAGCCATTGAGGTGTATCAACAATAAGGGTAAGGACTTTACCTTTTATTATGTCGGGAAAAGTGTGTGAAGCAACGGTTTGTCCCGCGATATTCCCCCATTGATTTTGTAGGGAGTTAAGAACTACACCGCCTTCGAGTCCATGATCTTTAACAAATGTCTTGAGGATATTATGAAGAGACTGCATAAAAATTTTTTCCACAGATTACACAGATGCGCACAGATTTTTCAAGCTCCAAGCTTAATCTGAGTAATCTGCGAAATCTGTGGATGAACCTTGTGGGGTTTCTTAAACTGCTTTTTTAACTTTACCTGACCGGAGACATCTGGTACAGACATACGATCTTCTTATGCCATGCGCGGTTTGCATCTTAACCTTCTGCAGGTTTGGCATAAATACACGTTTTGTTTTATTGTTAGCATGACTTACAATATTGCCGGATACCTTCTTCTTCCCACAAACTGAACATACTGCCATTGTTTAACCACCTCCCGTGAAACTTGATCGTCCCATTCATGATTGTCAGGCTTGCCCGGACAATCTATGAATGTCGTTCGTTATGAATAATCCGATTTGACCGGCTTAATTCAGAACCGGCTTTAATTGCTTTAAAAAGAGAAGTTATGATAACATTAAACCTGAAAAACTTACAACCCAATTTAACCCAAGGCGATTTTACGACTGAAAAAAATATATTTGTGTTTTAAGGGTTGATATTATCAACATTTTTGAGGAAAAATAACCGGAATGAGAATATATGAACTGTCAAAGAAACTAAATGTCACCAACAAGGAGATCATTGCCAGGCTGGCAGGAATGAGCATAGAGGTTAAGTCCCATATGGCTAATATTGATGATGATATTGCCGAAAAACTGACAAGTATATTTTTAAAACCGGAAAAACCAACGATTGAGGAAAAACCTGCAGTAAAAAAGCCAAAAGACCGTACAGCAATAGAACCTCGGTCTGAAAAAGCAGTTAAGCCCTCTGCTGAAGCAAAAATAACAGAGGTTGAAGAACCCTCTCAAAAAGAGCCTGTCGTATTACCCAAAAGTGTAGAAACGCCGGTAATAGAAACGGATGAAATTATTCTCCCTGACAGATTTAAAAAAGAAATAGACCAAACGAAGATATCTAAATTCAAGGCCAAACCCGGAATGCAGAGGGCGTTTGATTCAATAAGGCGGGTCGATGTAACGAAAAAAGCCCAGGACTTCAGGTCCCATTTCAAAAAACATGATAAAAGACCGTTTGCACAGAAAATTGAATCGACTCCTCCACCTCTGACTACCCAGCCCAGGAAGCGCGTTCTTAAATTCCAGGAAGGTTCGACTGTAAAGGAATTTGCAGAACTCATTGGACAGAAAGTAAATGAGGTCATCAAAAAATTCATGGAGCTTGGTTATATGACAACCATTAATCAGCCTCTGGACGCAGATGCAGCCCAGATTGTAGCAGAAACCTTTGGATTAAAACTTGAACTGACAAATATCGAGAGTGAAGAAACTATGCTTGAAGAAGCAGCGGTTGAAGAATCGTCCCTTAGCCCCCGCCCTCCGATTGTTACCATTATGGGGCATGTGGACCATGGGAAAACCACCCTGCTTGATGCGATCAGGCAAACAAAGGTTACCGAGACAGAGGCAGGAGGGATAACGCAGCATATTGGCGCATATAAAGTAAAATTGAAAGACAAGGAGATAACTTTCCTTGACACCCCGGGCCATGAAGCATTTACAATGATGAGGGCCAGAGGCGCAAAGGTAACCGATATCGTAGTTCTTGTTGTTGCCGCTGACGACAGTGTCATGCCACAGACTATTGAAGCAATTGACCATGCCAAAGCTGCAAACGTGCCTATCATTGTTGCAATAAATAAAATTGACAAACCCGATGCAAATATTACAAGGGTCAAGAATGAGCTGGCCCAGCACGGCATTGTTTCTGAAGAATGGGGCGGGCAGAATATATTTGTTGAGGTCTCTGCAAAAGAAAGAACAGGGATTGAAAAACTGCTCGTAATGATTCTGCTTCAGGCAGAGGTGATGGAACTGAAAGCAAACTATACCAGGCTTGCAAAGGGGACCATTGTTGAGGCCAAACTCGACAAAGGCAGGGGGCCGATCGGTACGGTCCTTGTAAATGCAGGAGAGCTTAAGGTCGGGGATTCATTTCTTGTAGGCACCGTTGCCGGCAGGGTAAGGGCCCTTATTGACGATACCGGCAGGAAGATTGAAAAAGCAGGGCCTTCAACACCTGTAGAGGTTATCGGCTTTCCTGATGTCCCTCAGGCAGGCGATATCTTTATTGTCATGGAAGACGAGAGAAAAGCAAGACAGATAGCGATGAACAGGCTCCAGAAACAAAGAACTACTACCGCTGCAAAAATGAAAAAACTAACGCTGGATCAACTTTATGAAAAAGTAAAACAGGGCGAAGTTCGGGACCTTAACATTATTTTAAAAGCAGATGTTCAAGGCTCTGCAGAAGCAGTTAAAGATGCCCTTTCCAATATTACTCATCCGGAGGTTAAAGTAAATGTAATTCACGCAAGCACGGGGGGTATAAATGAATCTGATGTCATGCTCGCAACTGCATCAAATGCAATTATCATCGGATTTAACATACGTCCTGACGCAAAAGCTTCTGCACTTATAGAAAAAGAAGGCGTTGACATCAGGCTTTACAATATAATTTACGAAGCGATAGATGATGTCAAGAAGGCGCTTGAAGGTCTTCTGGCCCCAACAATTACAGAAAAAATTCTTGGCAGGGCAGAAGTAAGAAACCTGTTTCATATATCACGTATCGGGACAATTGCCGGCTGCTATGTAACCGACGGTAAGATCTTAAGGACCAGTACCGGTCTCAGGGTAATAAGGGACAATGTCGTTATTTATGAAAGCAGGATATCTTCCCTGAAAAGATTCAAGGAAGATGTGAAAGAAGCGCTAACAGGTTTTGAGTGCGGGATCATGGTGGAGAACTTTAATGACCTCAAGGTCGGCGATATACTTGAGAATTATGTCAAGGAAGAAGTCGCCGCAAAGTTTGAATAGGACCTTTTACAAAAAATCCCTGACTCTTCACAAAGACAATGCTGAAAATTAATCAAGAATTATCAAGTAATAATGAGTAATTATGAGGAGAAATTTCCTTTAATTGATCATTGCTCATTATTAATTGTTCATTGGATATGATCGTCGGTCTCCTTACTCTGGATTTACATATATCTGAATCACATTCGTTAAAGGAAAAACGGTTTGTCATCAAAAGCCTGATCGACAGAATAAAGAACAAATTCAACGTCTCAGCAGCCGAAGTTGACGCCAACGACCTCTGGCAGAGAAGCATTATCGGAATAGCTTATGTCTCAAATGAAACAGTAATGATAAACAAGGTATTTGAGCAGATTAAAAACCTGGTTGTCAGCATCCATTCGGTGGAATTGATCAATGCCAACATGGAGCTGTTATAATAAATCAAAAACAATAAATCAAAAATAAAAATTTCGGTAGATTTTTCAAAATAACATTCCTTATTTTTGAACTTTTAATTTTAATCCTTGATTTTTGGAGAGACCATGCACCCATACAAACGTTCGGCAAGGGTCAGTGATTTGATAAGAGAAGAAATCGCTGACATTATTTTAAACAAGATCAAACATAAGACCCTTGGCTTCATAACAGTGACCGGAGCAAAAGTAAGCGATGACTTGAGGAATGCTACTGTATATCTGAGTGTTCTCAAACAGGAAGATGCGGACAAGACGATACGTAAACTCAGTGAATCATCCTCATTTATAAAAGGAGAACTGGGCAGAAGACTAAAAATGAAATTCGTCCCGTCTCTTACTTTCAAAATTGACGAATCAATTCAATATGGGATGAAAATCGACAAACTGCTTAATGAAATCAACTCGGAAAGGAGCACACTTGACGAAGACGAAGATCTCCTCTAAACTGCTCAACGTTATCAGGCAGAATAAATCTTTTTTAATTGTTTGCCATATTAACCCGGAAGGTGATGCAATAGGCTCAATATCAGCGCTTGCACTTGGACTGAAAAATATGGGGAAGAAGGATATCTGTGTCCTAAGCAAAGACGGAGTACCTGAAATCCTGAGATTCCTGCCTTCATCGGGACTGATAAAACAAAAAGCGCCAAAAAAGGAATTTGATGTCTTATGCATCGTAGACTGCAATACACTGGAAAGGACCGGCTTTAAGGAATTAAAAGCTAAACACACTGTTATTATCGATCACCATATCCGGCCTGATGATGCTGATAAATCCGAACTGTACAGGAAATTGTCAGCAAGCGTAATTGATCCCGGAGCCGCTGCAGCAGGGATACTCATTTATAAGCTTTTGTGTGCGCTCAAGATATCCATTGATAAAAACATTGCCGCAAATTTATACACGGCATTACTTGTAGACACCGGAGGGTTCAGATATTCCAACACCTCGCCTGAAGCCTTAAAGATAGCGTGTCATCTCATTCAGGCCGGCGCAAGACCCTGGAATATAGCAAAAGAATTATACGAAAGCATCCCTTTCAAATCAATGAAGCTTTTGGGCCTTTCACTCGCTACTATTGATAAAAAAGACGGCATAGCATGGATAACCGCTACTGCGGACATGTTCAAAAAGACAGACACAACCTACGAGGATTCTGAAGATTTTGTCGATTTTCCCAGAAAGGTCAGGAATATCGAGGTGGCTGTTTTTTTCAGGGAAGATGATAAAAATGTATTCAAGCTCAGCCTCCGTTCAAAAGGCAGAGTTAATGTCGAGAAGATCGCAAAAAGTTTCGGCGGAGGAGGACATTTTGCCGCTGCAGGATGTAAGATAAAGGGAACACTGCCGGAAGTACAAGAAAAAGTATTCGCAGAAGTAAGGAAAGCTATAAAGTATGCGAAATGAACTACCCCAATAAAATAGAAGCTATGAATTTGTCATTCCCGCATAGTCGGGAATCTTCTTTAATACAAATTCCGGTCAAGCCGGAATGACATTTTCTGGTCAATGACTTATTTAATTACCTCATGGACCTTATAATCGCCCTCAACAAACCCAAAGATATAACATCCCAGGAAGCGGTAACACGAGTAAAAAGGATACTGAAAATCAAAAAAGCAGGACACACCGGTACCCTGGACCCGATGGCAACGGGACTTCTGCTTGTCTGTATAAACAGGGCAACACGGCTTGCTTCATATTTTTCCAATCTCGACAAAGAATACAAGGCGTTAATGAAACTCGGTGAGACTACCGACACACAAGATGCATATGGCAAGATTATCTCAAAGGCCGATACGTTTGAATTTGACAGGTTAGCGATAGAAGAGGCTTTAAAATCATTTAGGGGGGGGATACTCCAGATGCCACCGATGTATTCTGCACTAAAACACGAGGGGCAGCCACTTTATAAATTGGCAAGAAAAGGTATTGAAGTTGAAAGAAAGCCAAGAGAAGTAACCATTCATAATATTGACCTGCTGAATATCGATTTCCCATACGTAAAATTCCATGTTGTCTGCTCTAAAGGAACTTATATAAGGACACTGTGCGATGATATAGGCAAGAAACTCAGAATCGGAGCGCATCTTTTTGAACTTGAACGCACTGCTATAGGACCATTCCGCATTGAAGACAGTTTGTCCTTTGATGAATTGAAAAACGTGGATATAAACGAAGCCGGCATTAAAGGTATATATACAATGGATAAGGCGCTGTCGTGGATGCCTGAATTTAAGATAGACCGTGTGACGGCAAAGGCAGTCAAACATGGAAATCCGATCAGGATTATAACTCTTCCTGATACTTACAAAAAAGCGGAAGGCATAAGAATAAAATCGCCTGACGGCGAATTGCTTGCGATCGGCAGTTTATCTTCTGAGAAGAACTCAATTAAAATGGATGTAGTGCTTGTAACATAAAAAGCAAAAATGAGAAAGTCTGCTTCCATAACAAAAAACGAATTGATCCTGAAAATAAAAGTTTTGCCTCGCTCATCACGGGCAGGCATCGTCGGACAATTCGGCGATGCATTAAAGGTCAAGCTCACCTCTCCGCCTGTTGAAGGAAAGGCAAACAAGGAGCTTGTTGAAATGCTGGCAAAAGAATTCGGTGTGCCAAAAAAAAATATAGAAATAATCTCGGGACTAAGTTCCAGAAACAAGATCGTAAGACTTTACGGGGTGAAGGGTTTTCAAGAAACCCAAAAGCATCACGAGTAATATCTGATTCAAGCGCTTCTTTTATTTTTCTTATGGCTGTACATTAACTGGTCCGCCTCAGCCAGCATTTCATCAACAGTATGGGGAGATTGAGAATCGTAGCGGGAGATACCTACGCTTACTGAAATCTTGTAAGGGCGTTCATTCAGCGCATTTGATGCGTCGATGTTTTTTTGTAAACGTGAAGTGATCATCTCTACATGGTCCTCATCGGTCCCGACCGGGAAAACCACAAACTCATCCCCGCCTATGCGGGCGACAATATCAGATTCCCGGTATGTTGTTTTCAGTAGTTTAGCCGCTTCAACTAAAACAGCGTCGCCTTCCTTGTGACCAAATGTATCATTAATGTATTTCAGATTATCAAGATCTGCATAAAGCAGTAAAAGCTGTTTGTTCTGCCGCTTTGCAAGTTTCAAATGGTGATTAAACAGATTAAAAAACCCGCGTCTGTTGTATAGGCCTGTCATCTCATCTGTGATTGAAATATTATGCAATTTCTTTTCCATCTGCTTGCGTTCCGTTATATCCCTGACAACATGTATCAGGCCTATTATATTATTATTTTTGTCCAGCCGCGGAATGGCCCGTATTTCCATAAATATATTTAAATGCGGCTCAAAGACTTCAGAGCTGCACGGTTGCCCCGACTTCAGGGAATTGCAGCTCGGACATCCTTTCAAAGGCTGATCCGTGCCGTGATAATACGAATAGCATTTTTTATTGAGCACTTTATTCAAATCCTCCAACTTCAGCATTTCATGCGCTGATTTGTTGGCCCTTATGATATTGTAATCCTTGTCATGGACTGTAACCATGTCCGTGATGGTGTTGAACGTATCTTCCCAATCATGCTTGACCTGAAGCATGGATTCTTCCGCTTTTTTCAGATTGGCCACCTGCTGCTGTAACGGCCTGAGGAGGAAAAATATAAAGTATCGGGAAAATCAATATTGTCAATAAAGCCGCATCAAGCACTGCCCCGTTTAATCGCAACGTAGTTGACAGTACGGGAAAAGCATACATAACTAAAGTCTCAATCAGGAATATCGATACTATCGTAATTAAAAATAGATTAAGGGGCTTACTGTAAACTATGGGGGGCAATTCAAACAATGATTCCCTTAATACATTCAGCGATTTTCCCTTGTCGGAGTTCTTTTTTTTCATATAGTTATATACACTAAAATATACTGCCAATTCGTTATCACTATATCGACATCTTTACTTATATACTTTAGTTGTTAAATTTATTTTATCAAGTGGAGGAATACTTGGTATTTACTTAAATTAAACAGATAAATTCAGAAACAGTTCTAAGAATTAGTGGAGAACCTCACAAACTCGTTCCAGTACTCGAACAGCTCCTTTGTAGCGTACAGGTCTCCGACACAATATTTCGCAATTGCAAGGTATTGTTGCTCCCTGAAGAGATCATTTACCTGATACCCTGTTACACCTTCTTCTTTTGGACTTTTGATTCCAAAGGCCTTGCACCACATGTGAAGGCTGAACTTTCTCCTGACAGAACCGTAAAACGTCAACTGGTCAAGCAGGTCAGTATGCGAAATATTGTAACGGTTTGGCATTAGTTCTTTGGTGGGTTTTATCCTGTGAACTGCAGAACGCAGCATAATAAAGGGGGCATCAAACCCCCTTCCGTTAAAAGTAATTATCTGATCGTAATATTTGACCGTCTCCCAGAATCTTCTGAGAATACCGGCTTCAGTATCAGCAATATACTCTATCCCGTCTTCTTTCAGAGGTTCCTGAAGGACCTCAGGCGATTGAAAATATACGGCGCCATTGCTGGTATCAGGATTGAGCATGCCTATTGCAACTATCTCACCTGTAAGCGGCGAAAAGCCAAGCCCCTCTCTGGCTGCCTTTATATCTTCCTCTGACTCAGCAAATTTCAATAAATATTCCTTTGATGTTTCATCGAGGGAATCAAAATCTTTCCCGACAGTTTCGATATCAATGACGAGCTTTTTGGACATAGAAGGTTTTAACATGTTTTCATGGAAAAGATGCAATGGGTTTTGCAATCAAACCGCTTGGGGCAAACCCTTGCAAATAATTCCTATTATAGGCTATATTAAATTTCCAAATTTTTTACCTTCTTTTTGCAGAAAGAATATCGGAGGATAATGAAATGGCAAAAACAATCGAGATTCGCTGGCATGGCCGCGGCGGTCAGGGAACGGTCACTGCGGCGAAGGTCCTGGCTGACGCCTGTCTGAGCGGCGGGAGATATGTTCAGGCGTTCCCTGAATACGGACCTGAGAGAGCAGGAGCTCCGATCAGGGCCTTTAACAGGGTAAGTGAACATGCAATAAGAATGTATGGTCCGGTCCTTCATCCGAAGGTGGTAAGCATCGCGGATGCCACACTGATGGATGCGATAAATGTTACCGAAGGGGCCCCGGACGATGCGATATTTATTGTAAACACATCAAAAGACCCGAAAGAGGTAAGAGAGAAGCTGGGCGCCAGAGATACCCAGAAAGTACTCACAGTCAACGCTTCGAAAATTGCGATAGAGTGTTTCGGAAAGCCGCTCCCGAATTCCTCGATGCTGGGCGCAATCATTAAGGCGACCGGGATTGTTGAAATGGATACGCTCCTGGATAATGTCAAAAAGAGCTTCGGTAAGAAGTTTGCCCAGAAGATCATTGACGGAAACCTCGAGGCCACAAAGCGCGGATATGAGGAGGTAAAAGAAGGATGAGCAAGAAATTTTGGGAAACACTTCCACAGGGCTCTGTTGTTCTGGAGGCCGGAAGTTCAGCTAAATTCAAGACAGGCACATGGAGGTCGATGAGACCGAAGTGGATAGAAGAAAACTGCATCCAGTGCATGTTCTGCTGGATGTACTGCCCTGACATGTCAGTCAAGGTCACTGCAGAAGGCAAGAGAGCGGAATTCAATTATGATTACTGCAAGGGCTGCGGGATCTGTGCCCTCGAATGCCCGGGCAAAAAGGGCAAGAAAGCAATTGTAATGGAAGAGGAGGGCAAATAAATGGGTAAGATAGTCGCAGTTACAGGAAACGAAGCATGCGCACAGGCCCTGAAGCAGATCAACCCTGATGTATGCGCCGCATACCCAATCACACCGGCCACTGACCTCATGCAGAGGTTTTCCGGCTTCGTCAGTGACGGCAAAGTGGATACAGAACTGGTGCTTGTAGAGAGTGAGCATAGTGCAATGAGCGCCTGCATAGGCGCCGCAGCAGCAGGCGGACGGGTTGCCACGGCAACTTCATCACAGGGTCTTGCCCTGATGTGGGAGATGCTTTATATAGCAGCAGGGACAAGACTTCCTATAATCATGCCTCTGGTAAACAGGGCACTTTCAGCCCCGCTGAATATTCACGGCGACCATTCCGATGGTATGGGCGCAAGGGACACAGGCTGGATCCAGATATATTCCGAGAATGCCCAGGAGGCGTATGACAACTTGATCCAGTCCTTCAGGATCGCGGAGCACCTGGATATCAGAACTCCTGCAATGGTATGCATGGATGGTTTCATCGTCAGTCACTCTATTGAAAGAGTCGAATATATAGATGATGCGGATGTAAAGAACTTTGTTGGAAAATTCCAGGCGGTACATCCGCTGCTTGATCTGGACAATCCTAAAAGCTACGGCCCTCTGATCCTGACCGACCTGTACCATGAGTACAAGAGGGCACAGCACGAAGTCATGACAAAGGTCCCGAAGGTTGTGCTGGAAGTAGCGGCTGATTTTGAAAAAATGACCGGCAGAAAGTACGGCCTCTTTGAAACATACAGACTTGAAGACGCGGAAATAGCGATCGTAGTCATGAGCTCGGCAGCCGGCACCACCAAAGACATAATTGATCTATACAGAGATAAAGGCGTCAAAGCCGGCCTCCTGAAGCCCAGGATGTTCAGGCCTTTCCCGTATCTCGAAATAGCCGACGCCCTTAAGCATCTGAAGGCGATAGCTGTTCTGGACAGGGCTGATTCCTTTGGCGGCTACGGACCATTGTTTATGGAAATCTCAAGCGCTGTTATGTCCATGGATACAAAACCTGCCATGATAAACAAGATCTTCGGTCTTGGTGGAAGAGATTACCTCCCTGACCAGGCAGAGCAGGTGCTTGATGAACTGGTAAAGGTAGCTAAAACCGGAAAAGTCCAAACCATAAAAGAGTATATCGGGGTAAGAGAATAAAAATTACAGTAGGGGCGAGGTTACCTCGCCCCTACAAAATATTTACGAGGTAATAAAAATGACAACTAAACCGCTTAAACTTAAAGAACTTGCAAAAGGAGAAGACAGGTTAGTGCATGGTCACAGGATGTGCGCAGGCTGTGGAGCGCCGATCATTGTCAAACAGGTGCTCATGGCAACCGACTATCCCATTATCGCAGCAAATGCAACCGGATGCCTTGAGGTGTCCACATGCATTCAGCAATACACCGCGTGGAAAATCCCCTGGATCCACAGCGCCTTTGAGAATGCGGCTGCAACAATATCCGGAGTTGAGGCCATGTACAAGTCCCTGGTCAAACAGGGAAAGATTGAGGACAAACAGGTAAAGTTCATCGCATTCGGCGGAGACGGCGGAACATATGATATCGGCTTCCAGAGCCTTTCAGGCGCTATGGAACGCGGACATGACATGATGTATATATGTTATGACAACGGCGCATATATGAACACCGGAATACAGCGTTCAAGCGCCACTCCGTTCGGGGCCAATACAACAACCTGCCCGGCAGGGGATGTAATTCCCGGCAAACCGCAGCAAAGGAAGGACCTGACCAGGATCATGGCTGCACACGGCATTCCTTACGTGGCCCAGGCATCACCGGCACACTGGATGGATCTTATGAAAAAGGTGCAGAAGGCCTTTGAGATAAAAGGCCCCAAGTTCATGAATATTATTTCACCCTGTAACCGTGGCTGGCGCTCAAGGACGGACGATGCAATTATGCTGAGCAAACTCGCTGTTGACACCTGTTACTGGCCGCTTTATGAGGTTGAAAACGGCGTTACAAAAATTACATTCAAGCCGAAAGAGAAAAAACCTATTGTCGAATTCTTGAAACCGCAGGGCAGATTCAAACATCTCTTTGCACCTGAGAATGAATTGATGCTGAAGGAAATTCAGGAAAATATAGACAAGGAGTGGGAACTGCTTCAGAAGACTGAGGCTTTTTTTGGTGGAGAGAAAAAACCAGCAGAAGGATAATAAACGTGTTCCCGGGTAGCTCAGCTGGCAGAGCAGGTGGCTGTTAACCACCCTGTCGGGGGTTCGAATCCCTCCCCGGGAGCCATTAAAATACTCAAGGGTTATGTTGTGAACAATGACAAATTCATAACATAGCCCTTTTATTTCCATCAGAACAAATCCTGTTCTTTCGGAGAGCAGTTCCAGTTCAGGATGTATTACATTCTTTCTTGCTAACGCCCCTACCCCCTGCTTTAAAACCAAAAAAGCATATATAAAATATGCGGATATAACTGCCGGTTGCAGGCTAAAGATTTCAAAGGAAAATGCCGATTAGTATACAGGCGCAGTTATGTCAAGGTGGGATGAATGCTCATGAAGAGCAATAAAATAATTCCACATGAACTGATATGAAATTGTCACTGAACAAGAGTTCAATTCTTTTTATTTCTTTAATAGCAGTACTCATAATCGTGCTACTCTCAACAGGAATTATTCCTGCCAGGAACATTCAGCCTGACAAAGGCGCTCTTCCTCTTTTTCTTTTCATCGCTGCTATTAGCATAGCCGGCCTGATTTTTTTAAGCAGAAAGATTATTAATCATGCTATTAAATCCAATACGATGGCGAACAGAACAAGTGACGGTGATATTGATGCCGCTATAGATGCTGTTTCTGAGGATAACCATTCAGAACTTACTCAGACTATTAACAGAATGACTAAAACTATTAAGATCTCAAGAGAAGAGATGGAACGACTGGTTGAGAAACGTACCATGGAACTTACCCTCAGCAATAAAAAATTACTGCAGGAAATAAGCGAGCGCAGACGCATGGAAGAACAATTGCAGTATGATGCCTTTCATGATGCGTTAACCGGATTACCAAACAGGGCCTTATTCATGAACCGTCTGGCACATCTTTTGCAGTTATCAAAAAGACGAACAACTCACCAATTTGCAGTTTTATTTCTGGATGTGGACCGTTTCAAGCTCATTAATGACAGCCTCGGTCATATAATCGGGGACAACATACTGGTTGCGATCGGTCAACGCCTGCTGTTAAGCCTGAAACCAGGAGATACAATCGGCCGTTTCGGAGGAGATGAGTTTGCAATTTTATTAGAAGACATAGGTGATATTAATGACATCTTAAATGTTGCAGAACGCATACAAATGGAGCTTTGCAAGCCCTTTAAAATGAGTGAACATGAAATATTCACTACAGTAAGTATCGGCATAACATTCAACTCGCCGGATTATGAAACACCTGAACAGATACTGCGTGATGCTGATATTGCAATGTATCAGGCAAAGGCCAAGGGGAAATCATGCTCTGTAGTTTTTGAAAAAGGCATGCACGCCTTAGCTGTTGAATTGTTAAAATTAGAGACTGACCTGAGAAAAGCGGTTGAAAGAAATGAATTCGTGGTCTATTATCAGCCCGTTGTATCATCTGTCTCAAACTGCGTCATTGGTTATGAGGCCCTGGTACGATGGAAGCACCCTGAACGCGGCCTCCTTTATCCCGGTGATTTCATTAATATTGCGGAAGAAACCGGCCTTATTGTTTTTATTGACAGGTTTGTCCTCAGGGAGGCCTGTATGCAAATGAGCAAGTGGCAGCATCAATTTCCTGAGAGCTCACTCAAGTTCATGAGCGTTAACATCTCGAACAAGCAGTTTCTTCAGGCCGATATGGTTGAATATGTTACATGGGTCATTCATGAAACGAATATTATTCCGAGCAGTCTGAAGATCGAGATAACAGAATATGTCATCATAGACAATCCTGAAACTCTTATCGGCATTTTTTCCCAACTGCGAAGTCTCGGCATTCAGCTTTATATTGACGACTTTGGCACGGGATATTCATCACTGAGTTATCTTCACCTTTTGCCTATTGACGGTATAAAGATCGATCGCTCTTTCATACGAAGAATCGGCAACCAGGGAGAGAATAGTGAAATAATTAAAACTATAATGCTGCTGGCACAGGACATGAATGTGAACGTAATTGCCGAAGGGATAGAAACGGAAAATCAGCTTGAGAACATAAAAGCATTGAAATGTGATTATTGGCAGGGATATCTATTTTTTAAACCTGTGGACAGCGAGCATGCAGAGGCATTGATCAAAACTGTTGCCGAATACAAAAATTTCTGAATGTACTCATCAGAAATCCCTACAGAGAAAAACCGATTTCCCAGACGTTGCAAGTGGTGTCTGAAATTGATGTCAAAATTCGAATCAATTAATTAAAAGAGCTTCTTCCTTAACCTTCTGCAGATAAATATGTCTTCTTAACGGTTCTGTTATAGCATTGAAGCATATAGTATCGGAGCTTTGACTTTTCAGGCGCCTTTCCTTTAAAATTCAAATTACAAAATTATGAACGGAGACACTGTATTAACACTGATTTTCAAGGCTGGACTGATTGTAAAATTTGTCCTGATATTATTACTGTTTTTTTCGGTTTTCTCCTGGGCGATCATATTCTATAAATTCAGATTATTGTCAAAGGTTGAAGAGGAATCCAGAGAATTTTATCAGGCCTTTTTAAAAAGCAAGCAATGGGATACGTTATATCAATCCACAAAAAAGCTTGTAATCAGTCCCCTGCCAACCCTTTTCAGAGCGGCATATTCTATCGAGGACGAAGGTTTTGATGAGATACGGAGCACACTTAACAGGATCGAGTCAATGGAAACAGACCGACTCGAAAGGTATCTGACATTTCTTGCAACCACGGGGGCAACAACTCCATTTATAGGTCTTTTTGGAACTGTGTGGGGCATTATGAATTCATTTATGGGTATCGGCAGAGTAGGCGCTGCTTCACTTGCTGTGGTAGCACCCGGCATCGCAGAGGCGCTTATTGCAACCGCTGCAGGCCTTGCAGCTGCAATCCCTGCTGTTATTGCATATAATTACTTTTTAAGCAGGACGCGAAAAAGTGTAATTATGACGGAAAATTTTTCACGAGAACTAATAAACCATCTTATGAGGAAAAATGGAGAGACGCAGAAAGGCTCTTTCTGAAATAAATATAACCCCTTTTGTAGACGTAATGCTCGTCCTTCTCATTATATTTATGGTTACAGCGCCCCTGCTTCAGCAGGGGATTGACGTGAATCTTCCCCAGGCCAAGGGAAAGGAAATAGCCCCGGCTGAAAGAATCGTCATAACTGTAAAAAAGGACGGTAAAATATATATGGAGAAGGCAACTATAACGCTGGAAACTTTAAAATCAAGTCTTTCAAAGACGGGGAACAAAGAAGTTTTTCTCAAGGCTGATAAAGATGTTCCTTATGGTATTGTAGTGGCTGTCATGGGGGAATTGAGGGAGATCGGTATTGAGAAACTCGGGATGGTGACTGAGCCAAAAGCTCGTATGCAATGAGACATGTCCTGAATATCGGGAAAGAGCCAAAATTTCATTTAATAGTAGTCACTTCTGCAATAATACATCTGCTCCTCATTACCTTCATGGTTGTTCCGTTAAAAACAAAAAACAGAGAATATAACAGCTATTTTGTGAATCTTGTAGGACCGGTTGAAACCCCTGCAGGAATAAAAAAGAGTGAATATACTGCAAATATTCCTCCTTCATTAACGGAAAAGGCGGAAACAAAAGGATTGACCAGGCCGCTGTCAAAGGCTGACATGTCTCTGGAACCTGATAAACAGATATCAAAAGAAATAGAGAGGATACGCGCCATAAGCGCATTATCAAAACTGAAAAACAAAAAGGAAACAGAAAGATCTCATGAAATTGAAGTAATGAGACAGAGAATACAGGGGAGCGCTGTAAATAGTACCGGCATTTTATCCACTGCGCAATCAGTAGAATCTGATTCTTATGCTGCTCTCATTTCAGATAAAATTAAAAGGGAATGGATCTATCCTCCTGCCCTTGATTCTACAGATCTTGAAACAATTATATCATTCCGGGTAGACCGCGAGGGAAAAGTCTTTTCTCAGAAAATAGAAAAACCCTCAGGTAATACATTTTTTGACCGGTCAGCAATAAAGGCTGTGTTGAAAGCCAGCCCCCTGCCGCCCCCTGTTGTAGAAGAAGAAATTGAGGTGAGATTCCACTTATGAAACAGCAGAAATCAGTAGTCAGCAGACAGAAGTCAATCGGCAGCAAGCTGAAAACAGGAGTTAGAAAACTCGTCACTCGTTACTCGTTACTCGTCACTTTTTTGCTTGTCATTTGTCACCTGTCGCATGTCACCGCTGCCGATGCCAAGGTATACATTGATATAACATCACCGGCTATACGACAGATCCCCATATCAATAAAAACCACTGCATCTTTTGAGGCAAAAGAGATCGAGTCCATTATAATGAACGACCTTGAATTTTCAGGATTATTTTTATTTGTTGCCCCTGAAGTTCCTGGAGCAGAGATCATTGTGCAATCTGAAGTCAGTGTGTCAGCAGATGAAACAATAGTGCTCTGGTCTATCATTGATCTGGTTGAAAACAGGGAAGTGCTTAAGAAACGGAACAGCGCTCCCAAAAAGAGTATCCGTGCAATAGCCCATAACATATCGAACGAAGTTTATAAGTATGTAACTGAAAAGGAGGGGATATTCAGGACAAAGATATCTTATCTTGTTTACTCATCACAGGGTAATAAAGACCTCTATTTAATGGACTGGGATGGAAATAGCTCTACAAAAGTAATCCCTATCGGCCTCACCTCAAGTCATGCGTGGTCATATCACAGCGATTTCCTTATGTATTCGTCAGAAAGGAACAGGGGCTGGAAGATTTATCTCCTTGATCTTAATGACTTCAAGGAAAAATTGCTGTTTTCCTCAAATGGACTTAATCTTGTAGGAAATTCCTCGCCTCAGGATTTGATAGCATTTTCATCATCCAGGGACGGCAACTCGGAAATATATACTATAAGCAAGAATGGAGACAATCTGAGGAAGCTCACTGCTTCGTTCGGTATAGATGTTTCCCCTGTATTTTCACCCGATGGTTCCAGCATTGCATTCGTTTCTGACAGGGGTGGTTCTCCACAGATATATATAATGGATTCAAACGGCAGAGGGATAAGGAGAATAACATTTGAAGGTTCATACAACACATCACCGGTCGTGGTCTCCTGACGGTAAATGGTTAGCTTATTCAGGAATGAAGGATGGAAAAAATCAGGTTTTCGTGATAAAATCTGACGAAACAATGTTAAGACAACTTACTTTCAACGGGAATAATGAGAGTCCGTCATTTTCACCTGATGGTATGTTCATAGCTTTTGACTCGGACAGAGACGGAAAGCGCGGAATTTATATTATGCGTCTCAATGGAGATGAACAGAGGAGGATCACGCCGAAAGAAATAAAGGCCATGTCGCCAAGATGGTCGCCATATTTTAAAAACTAATACCAATTTTAAAGGAGGGATCTACAATGAAAAAAATCTTTATCTTGCTTTTAGTAATACTTGTTGCCGGCTGCGCAAAAAAGCTTCCACCGCCTGATGCATCTCTAACACCGAAAGAGAAATCAGCTAAGGAGACTACTGCTGAACCAGTAAAAAAAGAGACCGTTAAAGAGGTCATTGAGCAAAAAACAGCCAAACTGGAAGAGACTTCAGCTGCTTCCAAAGTAGAAGAAGCTTCTGTCCTGCAGGATGCGTTATTTGATTATAACAAATACGATATAAGGGCCGATGATAGACCTGTTCTGGATTCCGCTGCGTCTTTTCTCAAAAAAAATGCAAACTTAAATGTATTAATCGAAGGGCATTGTGATGAAAGAGGAACTAACGAATACAATCTTGCACTTGGCGAAAAGAGGGCAAAAGCTGTAAAAGATTATCTGACATCACTCGGTATTATGCCTGCAAGGATGTCAGTAATAACTTATGGGGAGGAAAAGCCGGTCTGCACAGAACAGAATGAGATTTGCTGGCAAAAGAACAGAAGAGCGCACTTCGTCGTTACGGGGAAATAAAAGATAAATTTATAGTAAGGGCGAACGGCCGTTCGCCCCTACAGCAGAATAACCTATATGAATTTAATAAATTTGAAAAACAGTTATTGTTTTCTGTCCTCTGCCCTCTGTCTTCTTTGTTCTGCGCTGCTACTCACCGGATGCGCTACAACAGAAGATGTGAATAGAACGCAATATGATACCAATTTATTAAAAACCGAGGTCCGGGATATAAAGGAAAAAATATCTTCACCGCTTCAAAAGGAAAAGCTTGATGCGCTTGATAAAAGACTGAAGGAAATTCAGAGCACACAGGAATCAACTTCTAAAACAGTCTCCGACCTTATGATACAATTTCAGTCTCTCGCATCTGAATTCCGTGTTCTCACAGGACGTTTTGAGGAATCCCGCTATAATACTGAAAAAAATTCTGCCGGCATGAAAGAGGAAAAGGAAAAATTGGCCGCCCAACTGAAGGATATGGAGCTGTCAATCGATGACCTGAAGAAAAGAATCATGCTGACTGAAAAAGCCCCGCCGGCTTCCATTAAGGAAGAGACAAAAGAATCGGATGAAAAGGGAGCTGTAGAGGAAAGTAAAGCAGCTGAGGAAGGAAAATTGGTCACTGGAACGAAAAAAATTCAGGAGACAGAGAAAAAAACTGAGGAAAATAAAGCTCCGAAACAGGACGTAAAAGATGTCTATCTTGCAGGCTATCAGGCATTCAAAGACGGCAAGACTGCCGAAGCGAGGGTAAAGCTCACGTCAGTGATCAAGGATTATCCTGACAATGAATATTCGGATAATGCCCGTTTCTGGATAGCCGAAAGCTACCATAAAGAAGGAAATTACGAAGACGCGATCCTAACCTATGAAGAGCTTATTAAAAAGAACCCTAAAAGCGATAAGGTCCCCGCGGCAATGTTGAAACAGGGATTGTCGTTTTACGCGCTTAAAGATAACAGGACCGGCAGAATAATCCTTGAGAAGCTTATTGAGCAATTCCCCAACTCCGAACAGGCTCAGACTGCGAAAAAGAAGATCGGAAAGCCAGCGCCGTCAAAGAAAAAATAATTGTAACGCTCTTAATAGCTACCCGCCTTCATTTTGTGTATAATAACAATAAACTGAAATATGGACTTTGATTATATAAGAATGGTCCTGATTCATTACCCTGGAGGCATTAGTTGTAATGGTTACTTACGAAGAATTAAAAGACAATTTAAATGAACTGCAATCAAGAATAGATACCCTCAGGAGGTATCTTTGATGTTCCCGCTCAACTGTTACGTCTTGGATTACTGCAAAAAGAACTCTTAGCCGAAAATCTATGGGAAGACCCTGCAAAAGCCCAGGAACTTCTTAAGGAAAAATCAGCTATTGAAAATTCTCTTCAGCCTTTTTATTCGATAGGGAAAAAATACGAAAACCTGCATATCCTGCTCGAGCTTTCAGGGGAGGAAGGAGGAGAGGGCTTCCTTGAAGATGCGGGAAAAGACATCGGTAATCTGATATCTGAAATTGATGATGTTGAATTAAAAAGCACCCTGTCACTCGAAGAAGACAAAAACAATGCAATAATGACCATTCATCCGGGCGCAGGGGGCACAGAAAGCCAGGATTGGGCCCAGATCCTGATGAGGATGTATATTAGATGGGCTGAGCGGAAAGGATTTAAAGTTGAAATAGTGGACCTGCTGTCCGGTGAAGAGGCTGGGATAAAAAGCGCCACTTTAACCATCAGCGGGCCATATGCATATGGTTATTTGAAATGTGAAGCAGGCGTTCACCGCCTGGTCAGAATTTCACCGTTTGACGCCAACAAAAGACGTCATACATCATTCGCTGCAATCCTTGTTTATCCGGATATAAGTGAAAATATCGAGATAGAAGTAAAAGAGGATGACCTGCGAATAGACACTTTCAGGGCCTCCGGCGCAGGCGGCCAGCATGTAAATAAGACCTCTTCAGCCATCAGAATAACCCATTTCCCCACAGGAATTGTCATAAGCTGTCAGAATGAGCGCTCCCAGTTCAAGAACAAGGCAACGGCAATGAAGATACTCAAGGCGCGTCTTTATACCCTGAAGAAAAAAGAACAGGACGATAAAATCGATGTATTCATCGGGGAGAAAAAAGACATTGCATGGGGAAGCCAGATCAGGTCGTATACCCTCCAGCCATATCAGCTTATTAAAGATCACCGTACGGGTTTTGAGATGGGTAACGTAAATTCTGTTCTTGACGGCGACATAGATAATTTTATAAAACAATTTCTTTTATTCAAAAAAGAAAAGAAAAAGTTGCCGGCATAAATACCCATGCTTAAACTCCTGATATTTGACCTCGACGGTACACTTACAGACACAGCACAGGATATTGCTGATGCAATCAACTATGCATTGAAACCCTTCAGTCCCAGAATTTATTCCGTCGAAGAAACAAAGGCTATGGTGGGCTCCGGTATTTCAAAACTGCTTGAATCGCTTTTACCCAACAAGGATGACATATCAAAGGAAGCCGTTACTAACAGATTTCTCGAATATTATGCTGACCACCTGCTTGATAATACAAAGGTCTATCCGCATGTAAAGGGGACCCTGTCAAAATTAAACGGTTACAAAAAAGCGGTGGTTTCAAACAAGAGAGAGTTTTTTTCAAAAACTATCCTCGACAGACTTGGGATTTCAGAGTTTTTTGATATTATCTTCGGCAGCGACAGTGTGCCTGAAAAAAAACCTTCTCCTGTCCCCATTTTGAAACTTTTGGAAATATTTAATGTTTCACGTAATGAAGCCTTAATAATAGGCGACAGTAATTATGATATTGAATCCGGCAGGGCTGCGGGAATTAAAACAGTCGCTGTTACATACGGTTTCCGCAGCAGGGAGGTTCTGAAAGACGCCGATTTCATAATTGACAGCTTCAATGAATTATTAAATGTTATTGCTCAAATCAATGAACCCAAAGCACAGTGAAACTCTTGACAGTATAAAAGGCATTAAACTCTTTCAGGCAAAGGACGGTTACCGTTTCAGCATAGACGCTGTTCTTCTGGAAAACTTCATTTCAGCCAAACGGCTTGAAAAAGGTATTGAACTTGGGACAGGTTCAGGGATCATATCAATCTTACTTGCCAGGAGACTGCAAAGTGCAAATATTACTGCTGTTGAAATTCAAAATAATCTTGCTGAGCGCGCAGCAAGGAACATTAGTTTAAATAATCTTGAAGGGAGGATCGAAATACTCCAAAGGGACATCAGGGATTTGAAAAAGATTTATCCCTCCAATAAATTTGACTTCGTATTCACAAATCCTCCTTTTAGAAAAACAAAGACCGGGCGATTAAGCATTTATGAAGAACGGGCTGTTGCAAGACACGAGATAGAAATAACACTGCCGGATCTGATCAAGACCGCTTCATATCTGCTCAAACATTCCGGCAAGTTTTTCCTGATCTATCATCCGTTCAGGCTTGCAGAATTAATAAGCCTCCTGCAAAAAGCAAAGCTTGAACCAAAGAGGATGAAATTTGTGCATTCAAGGACAGGAGAAGAGGCCAAGATGGTTTTGATCGAAGCAGTAAAGGGCTCAGGCACATGGTTAAAGATTGCCCCCCCCTTATACATCTATGAAAAAGGCACTGAATATACTTTAGAATTAAAAAAGATCCTTTTAGTTGAATGAGGTATTAGTTACGTTCTTAAGATACTTGCGCCTAAGCTCCCTAATAATGCCCCTGCAAAATCTGCAGCCGCATCGCCAAGGCTGGCATCTCTGCCCGGTACAAACGATTGATGAAACTCGTCTGTAATGCCATAAATACCTGCAAGAATAAACGCTATGGCAAAAATATATTTTTTTATTCCGCATTTCCGGAGTGAAAGATAAAATAAAAAAGCGAGCGGAAAATAAATGAACGCATGAATAAATTTGTCGGAATTTGTAGGAAGCGTGGGCAGGTGAAAATTCTGAGATGATAAATAAAAGATCAAACTCATATATCCAATGGTAATAAACCAGAAAATAACAGCTTTCTTTGTATCTGTATTTTTTGCACTGTACATTATGTTCTAACCTTTTGGACTTTTCACGGCAAGTTTCTAAAATAGACAGAATTAAACAGCAACTTATTGTAATAGTTATATTTTTTAAGATATTTGTACAATAAATAAACTAAAAGTTCATTAAATTATTTTAGCTTAATTGAATATTTTTATCCATAACAACAATCTGTGAAGCAGTCCGCCTACAAGGATTGAAAATGGAAATACAAAGCCTGCGATTGCCAAAGCTGCTTTTAATCCCCTCTCCTTTATTATCATGAACAGATTGGCAATACAGGGTATAAAAAGTGTAATGGTCACAAGACCCACTACCACCTGTTCTGTATTAAGAAGTCCCTGTTCCTGCATAGTGTAAAGTCCTGCAGCGCCATAATCGCGCCTTAAAAACCCGATTATGAACGATTCAGTGGCCTTTGCCGGCAGCCCCAGGATATTAACAATTACAGGCGATGCCGCATCCTGCAAAAATGGGAGTATTTTCAATTTATCTGCAGTAAACAATATTAATGTGCCGAGGATAAAAAGCGGGACCGCCTCTTTGAGATACCATTCGATGCGGCTTAATGTTTTTATAAAAACGTTTGAGAATTGCGGGAGCCTCATCGGAGGCAATTCAAGTATGAAATCGGTCCTCTGTCCGGGAATGATCTTTGCCGCTAAAAAACCTACAAATAAAATTACAATTGTCAGGACAGAAATCCATATGAGCAGGGCTGCAGCAGGCTGTTTTCCAAACATCCCGAGGACAACGCCAAGCTGCGCCGAACAGGGAACACCAAGCGCAAGAAGCAGTGTAACTATCAGCCGTTCTTTCTTCGTATCAAGGATCCTGGTTGTCAAAGTTGCCATGGTATCGCAGCCGAGCCCGAGGATCATTGGAAGAACAGCCTTGCCATTCAATCCCATTGTCTGAAATATTTTATTCAGCATGGCTGCGAGTCGAGGCAGATAGCCGGAATCTTCCATTACTGAAAATGCGATAAAAAATGTCGCGGTAATCGGCAGTATAATGGCAATTGCATAGGTAAGAGCCATTGTAATAATACCGTAAGGACCAATGAAAAGTTCCTGCAGGATCTGCACAGGGATAAGGGCCGTCACAATTTTTTCTGCCCACGGGTTTAAATATTCACCAAACACAACTTTTTCCAGATAATCGACCAGGACTTTAGCGCCAAACCTTCCGACAAATTCATACATAAGATAAATGACAAAAACAAGGAACGGAACGCCCCACACAGGGTGTGTTGTAATTTCACCAAAAAACCTTGAGATGCCTTTCTTTTCCGTCCCTGCTTTTGTCAGAACGTCTTCTGCAATGCCTTCAACTGTCTTAAGCCTCTGTTGACTTATAATATAGCTGAGCTGCATTGAATAGTTTTCTGCTGCCAGGTCCCTTAGGGTTTCCATTTCAGTTATTTTCTCTGCCGATACATTTTCAAGAAGCCAGTTCTTTAATGTTTTGTCTCCTGAAAGTATCATTACGGCTATGGATCTTTTTGATATGTTCGACCCGGGAAGCAAATATTCTATTTTTGCAATATATTCTTCTATAGTCGAATCATAAGAGAATAAATATCTGGAAACTTTCGGATGAACAACAGCCTTTTTCAGAGATGATACGCCCTTTTTCTGAACAGCAATTGTTGAAATAATATCTACTCCAAAAATATTGCTGAGGCGGGCCTCATTAATCTCGATCCCTCTGTTTGCTGACTCATCTCTCATATTGAGGTCAATAACAAGCGGCACCCCCATTTCAGTCAGCTGCAATGTAAGAAAAAGCGCCCTCTTGGTGTTCTTTGCATCGATAACCTGAATTACTGCCACAGGTTTCTCATTGAGCAATATATCCCTTGTAACTTTCTCATCTTCGCTCATAGGAACAAGGCTGTTAACGCCGGGGGTATCCACAACCAGGTACTTTTCCCTGTGAATTTCCAATTCTCCCCTTGTCACCTCGACGGTTGTACCAGGATAATTTGAAACCATCACATACCGGCCAGTCAATAGCCCGAAAATTGCGCTTTTCCCAACATTAGGATTGCCTATAAGAAATATTTTGGACATAGCACCATTTGTTTCTATCTGCCCATGAGAATGATCATGCATTTATTGTCTCCTGATGAAATCGACATTACTTTGACTTGAAATAAAAAAGTTGCATTTATTACGCTATGTTAAAAGTTGCCTGCATCATGGATCAGAGCGCTGTAGTGATTTTCTTGCACAGCCTGCAATATCCATACAGTTCCATTTTGTGTGTAACTGTGTTAAAACCGAATTCATCCGCAATTCTCTCCTGCAATTTTTCGATCCTGGCATTTTCAAACTCAGCAATTGATCCGCAATTTAAGCAGATAAGATGATCATGGTGGTCCTCTGACGAGAGCGGCTCGTATCTCGTCAGATTATCTGCAAAGACCCTTTCAGTTGCCAAACCCGATTTTACAATTAGCTTTAATGTCCTGTAGACAGTCGTAAATCCTATATTTTTGAACTTTTTACCGATCTTTTTATATAGTTCTTCCGCTGTGATATGCTGGCTGCATTTCAAGAATTCGCCTGCAATGATATCCCGCTGACAGGTAGACTTAAAGCCCCTTTGTCTCAAATAACTTTTCAGCTGTTTTTTCTTTTCTGATATTTCCAGAACAGAGGCAGGCTTGCTCTTGGATGAATTCTGCATTTATACAGTATCACCCATAAGGCTGCACATTGTCAAGGAAATTGAAATTCATTTTCATTTACTATGACCTTTAAGAGCAGCAAGCCTAAATATAATATTCGGGGTTCTTTCAACAGAAAAGGCCCTGCCAGTAATATTTAGTGAATATTACTGACAGGGCCTTTTGTTTATCTTAAAAATACAGCAGGTTCCCAAGATTAAGCAATATTTACTGTAAGGTTATAGCTTCTGAAGGGCATGTATCAGCAGCTTCCTGACAGTCACAGGTATCACATTTATCCTCTGCTTTAACAAAAGCCTTCCCGTCATCACCAAGCTCAAATATCTCAGGACAAATTTCAACACATGTGGCACATCCCGTGCACGCATCATAATCAACGACCGGTTTTTTCATATTTACCTCCTTGGATTGTTAATAATATTGTCGTGTCTGAGTATCAGACGTGTTTTTTAAAAATATAATAGCACATTTTACCATAAATAATGTGAGTTATCGCAGGTTATTAAGAGTCTATCACCCGTTACTGAAGCTTTTCATCACTGAGCCAGGAGCACAGTGGGTCCTTGCTAATTCATAAAATAAGGCCAACGATCCTTGATGCCGGATAAAAAGTACGGATTTCCTTCTCCCGCCATTTGACGTAACAGTGAAAAATTTTCTACAATCAATCACGCGCCCATAGCTCAATTGGATAGAGTGCCGGACTACGAATCCGTAGGTTGCAGGTTCGACTCCTGCTGGGCGCGCCACTTTCTGATCTTTCACCCCGATATGAGCTGGGACCTGGTCGTTTTCTGCTAAGAAAAAGTCAATTGCAATCTCTGTATCGATGTAGAAAAACCGGTCCTGGGATTAATTTCCAAAACAACACATGAAAGCAATGATTCGCCTTTAGCGGTTTCAAAGCGTACAGGTATCTGGGTAAGAAATTTATGTATTATCTGTTCTTTGTTTACCCCTATTATTGAATCTTTGGGCCCGCTCATCCCTACATCTGTTATAAATGCAGTGCCCTTTGGCAGAATCATTTCATCCGCTGTCTGAACATGTGTATGTGTGCCGATAATAGCGCTTACCTCCCCGTCAAGGAACCATCCCATTGCAGACTTTTCTGATGTTGCTTCAGCATGGAAATCAACGACAATGATGTCTGTCTCCTTCTTGAGCGCCTCAATTTCTCTTTTTGCGGTTCTGAAAGGACAATCCATCTGCGGCATAAAGACCCTGCCTGAAAGGTTGAGAACAGCGATTTTATCCCCGGATGAAGTCTTCATAACGATACTTCCAAATCCGGGAACTTCCGGAGGATAATTGGCAGGTCTCAACAAACGGTTTTCTTTTGTAATATAAGTGACCGCTTCTTTTTTATCCCAGATATGGTTCCCTGAAGTTAGTACATGAATGCCGAGGGAAAGCAGTTCATCTCCCACCAACTGTGTTACCCCAAAACCGCCGGCAGCATTTTCAGCATTGGCAATGACAAAATCAATCTTTAATTTATTGACAAGATCAGGAAGTCCCTCCTTTACAGCCTTCCTCCCCGGCTTTCCAACAATGTCTCCGATGAATAGTATTTTCATAAGTTAGTAGGGGCAACCCTTGAGGTTGCCCTTTATGAGGGCAGGTTCAAGACCTGCCCCTACATTGTCTTCTTATTTCGCATACTCCACAAATCTTGATTCTCTGATTACGGTAACCTTAATTTGGCCCGGGTATGTAAGCTCTGACTCAATCTTTTTTGCCAGGTCACGTGATATACGGGCGCATAATTCATCATTTACTTCCTCGGGTTTCACGATAATCCTGACTTCCCTGCCGGCCTGTATCGCATAAGACTTATTCACACCTTCCACAGATTTCGCTATCAGTTCGAGCTTTTCAACACGTTTGATATAATCCGTTAAAGTCTCTTTTCTTGCACCAGGCCTTGCTGCAGAAAGCGCATCGGCGGCGGCAATAAGGGATGCTTCCACCGTAATAGGATCGCCTTCCCCGTGGTGTACCAGAATGGCATTGACAACCTTAACATTTTCCCCATGTTTTTTGGCGAAATCAGCTCCTATTGATTGATGTGAACCTTCGATTTCGTGGTCCATGGCCTTCCCGATGTCATGCAGGATGCCGGCCCTTTTGGCAAGTTTTGAATCAACCCTGAGTTCTCCTGCCATGATGCTTGCAAGATATGCAACCTCAATTGAATGCTTAAGTACATTCTGCCCGTAGGAGGTCCTGTATTTTAGTCTTCCGATAAGCCTGACAAGCTCAGGATGTATGCCATGGAGCCCCAGATCAAAAACAGCTTTTTCACCCTCTTCTTTAATTGTTGCTTCAATTTCTTTTGTGACTTTTTCAACGATCTCTTCAATCCTCGTCGGATGTATTCTTCCATCAGTAATAAGACGTTCAAGCGAAATACGCGCTATCTCTCTCCTTACAGCGTCAAAGCATGACAGGATGACAGTCCCCGGAGTGTCGTCTATAATAAACTCGACGCCTGTTTTTGCCTCAAGCGTCCTGATATTCCTTCCTTCCCTTCCAATTATTCTTCCCTTCATTTCATCATTCGGCAAGCTTACCGTAGAAATCGTGTTATCGCTGACGTATTCGCTTGCATAGCGTTGAATCGCCAGGCTCAATACTTCTTTTGACTTTCTGTTTGCAGATTCAATAGCCTCGTCTTCGATCCGCTTTGCAAGTTTTGCGGCCTCGAATTTTGATTCGTCTTCAACACGTTTAAACAGTTCCTGCCTGGCTTCCTCAACAGAGAGATTTGCGATCTGGGCCAGGAGCTCATTCTGTTTTTTCAGAAGCGTCTCATAGTTCTGTTCTTTTTCCTGAAGCGCTTTCTCCCGGTTATTCAATTCCCTGTCTTTTTTGCTGAAGAAACTTTCTTTCCTGTCAATCTGTTCCAGTTTTCTGTCAAACATTTCCTCTCTTTGACGGAGTCTCTTCTCAAGCAGGTTAAGTTCAGAACGCCGCTCCTTTAATTCCTTTTCAGCCTCGGTTTTTATACGAAGGACCGTATCCGTAGCCTCAAGCTGTGCTTCTTTTTTTATGTTACCAGCTTCTTTTTCAGCATCCTGCAACAGTTTTTTTGCCTTCTCATCTACTTCCTTGTTTTTTTTACTTGTACTTAATTTAAAGAACAAGAAAGACAGAACGAACCCGACTACAAGCCCCGCGGCAAGAAAAATAAGTGTATATGTACTAATCATTATCTGCTCCTCCTTTTGCTTAGTCTTTTCTTGAATATTTTCTCGTATCCCTGATCAGATGGGAAAAAGAACATTTTATTGCTAATCATATATTGCTGATCCACATGATGCCCTTCGTAGTTATGCGGATACTTGTATCCGGTCCCTGCGTCAAGACGTGACGCCCCTTTGTAATTAGCGCTTTTTAAATGTGCCGGCACCGGAGAGAGCCGCTCTTCCCGCACACTTGAGAGCGCATTCTCGATCCCTTTGTATGAAGCATTGCTTTTGGGAGCCATTGCAGTATATATTGCTGCCTGTGCCAATGGGATGCGCCCCTCCGGCAGGCCGATCGACTCAACTGCTTTAAAAGCGGCAACTGCAAGCTCAAGAGCCCTGGGATCCGCATTTCCAACATCTTCTGAAGCACAAATTATAATTCTCCTTGCAATGTAAAGAGGATCTTCACCAGCCTCTAACATCTTCGCCAGCCAGTAGAGCACGGCATCAGGCTCTCCTCCTCTCATACTCTTTATAAAAGCGGAGATTGTATCATAGTGCTCATCTTCGCTGTAGTAGAGATACTTTTTCTGCAAGACTTCTTTTGCCAATTGAATATCGTAAACAGGGCAGCCGCTGCTTCTCATAATAAAGACGCCCATCTCAAGGGCATTCAGGGCCCTTCTTGCGTCGCCTTCTGCCATTGAGGCGATAAAATCCGCTGCATCGGACTCCAATTTTATATTAAGCTCACCCAGTCCTCGTACCCGGTCCATTAAGGCCCTCTCAAGCAATATCCTGATCTCAGACTCCTTTAAGGGAAAGAACTGAAAGATCATGGACCTTGAAGAAAGAGCCGGGATTATCGAAAAGAATGGGTTGTGAGTAGATGCGCCTATCAGCGTTACAACGCCGCTTTCGACATCAGGCAGCAAGGCGTCCTGCTGCAGTTTATTGAATCTGTGAATCTCATCAATAAATAGTATAGACCTGCTGGCATCCCTTGCATCTTTCAGGGCTTCCTTAATGTCGGCTATTCCCGATGTTACGGCATTAAGTGTTATAAAAAGTGCATCTGTTCTCTTTGCAATAATATGAGCGAGGGCGGTCTTCCCGCTGCCGGGCGGGCCATACAATATGAGCGAGGCTATTGAATCCCGCTCGATCGCCTCCCGGAGAGGTTTCCCTATGCCAAGAATATGCTCCTGACCTGCAAATTCATCCAGGTTTTCAGGCTGCATTCTCCATGCAAGCGGAGCCTTTTTATTTGTTTTTAACAGTTCCATTTTCAATTTCCACTTATTAATGAGCAATGGATAATCCATTTTTACTTACTCATTGTTCATTATTCTGTATTGCAGTGTGCGGTAAAAAAGAAAGGCTTAAAACAGCAGGTCTCTTTAAACAGCAGGATAAATTGCAGAATATTTTAAATCTATCTGATCAACCTCGTTTAATTCATCTGATACCGGTTGTATTTTAAAAGAAGATAAGCATTCTGAATACCTTCCACGAGGTTTAAAAATCTGCACAATATTTTTATAATTATCCATCCCCAAAAAAACCCTGACTGTCAAAGCTAAAAGTTGAATTATGAACCGCAACTGCAAAATAAAATAACCCACCTTGCCGTGCCGGAAAAAAACTTGAATCCCTGTGTTACAGGTGGGTGCCATGAAAGTAAGATCAGGCATATTCCCAAATACGGGGCGCACAACACTTACTTTACACCGGCTCCCATAATTGTCTAATTGTCGGAACAAGCTTTTTCCCTCCTTCACAAACAAGGTAGGCGATTTCCTGTTTATTTTTTATAACAGAAAAACTACCTATTTATCAAGGTGATTAAATTACAAAAAACATTATTTCAGCTTAAGACCATAATTTATAAGAATATTTTTCAGTTTATCCTTATTTTCATTGCTCATCGGGCAGAGAGGCAGCCTGAACTCCTCCTGAATTTTACCCATCATGCTTAAAGCAGTCTTTGCAGGGATGGGATTGGTTTCTATAAACATCGACTGATTCAATGGTTCAAGCTTGTAATGCAATCTCTTTGCTTCACCGATATTTCCATCCTCCCAGGCCTTTATCATACCTGCAACATCCCGCGGAGCGACATTTGCTGAAACAGATATCACCCCTTTTCCGCCAAGCAGAAGGAGTGGTAACGTAGTAAAATCATCGCCTGAAATGACGGTTATACTATCACCGCAAAGACGAATAATATCACTCACCTGCCTCATGTCGCCGGTTGCTTCTTTGATCGCTACAATATTTTTTATCTCAGCAAGTCTTGCTACTGTCTGAGGCAGCATATTTACCGCTGTACGTCCCGGGACATTATAAAGAACGATCGGTATATCAACCGCCCCTGCAACCTCTTTGTAATGCCTGTACAACCCCTCCTGTGTAGGCTTGTTATAATAAGGTGTTACAAGAAGCGCCCCATCAGCTCCCATCTCTTTTGCTTTCCGGGTGATCATAATAGTTTCATCGGTTGAATTTGCACCTGTTCCCGCAATAACAGGGAGTCTTTTGTTGACGGTTTTTACAGTTATTTCAATGACCTTATAATGCTCTTCGTAATTCAGTGTCGCTGACTCCCCGGTTGTGCCACAAGGCACAATGGCGTTAGTCCCTTCCTTGATATGCCACTCAATCAGCTCAGATAAAGCCTTTTCATCTACAGCCTTATTTTTAAATGGCGTAACTATTGCAACGATCGATCCTTTAAACATACTTCCTCCTATATTTATTTCATGATACAAATTTGACGTTTTTTAATTACTAATCAGTCCATAAGTCTGAATACATGCGATGCCGCCTTATTCATCCTGCTCGCAGGACATAATTTGATAAGAGATTATAAAATTAATTTTCATATTATACAATGATATTTATTTATCTTTTTTTCATAATCTTATTCATGTCGAATTCCATTCCAATGATTTGTAGACATGAAAGGCTGTGGAAGACTTTCTACCTGTCTGCCGACAGGCAGGTACGACGCCTCTAAAAAGTAGTCAGGATATAGTAGTAAGTAATCGGGACAAGAAGAAGGGCATAATTGACACTGCATAATTGACACTGATCGTGTTTTTCTGATAATGTCAATCAAATGTTCGATCTTGGCGCACAGGAGCTTATTGTAATATTCCTTGTAGCATTCCTTGTTTTTGGCCCTAAAAGACTGCCTGAACTTGGCAGGACACTGGGCAAAGGCATAAAGGAACTCAAGGCGGCCATGCGCAATGTAAAAGACAATCTTGAAGAGTCTGAATTAAATGTGTCAAAAGAGATAAAAGAAGCAAAGACCGATCTTCAGGAGTCCATCAAGAAAGCGATAGAGCCTGAGATGGCCAAAAAACCTCAAGCAGAAAAAGATCAAACAATTAAGCAGGAAAATAACATTAAAAATCAGGCAGGGGAAGACTCGCAGTCAAAAGCTGCTGAAGAGAAAAAAGATAAACCAGCGTCAGATCAAGATGGATAAAGCACCCCTTACCGAACATCTTTTCGAATTAAGAAACAGGATTGTCGTTTCCTTAATAACAGTCGGCATCATATTCAGTATCTGCTTTTACTACTCTGAATACATTTTTGAGTTATTAATCTCGCCAATGCGCCATACCCTTGCTTTCTCCCTGAAAAGCCCGTATTTTTCTTTTATCCCGGCACAAAATCCCGACCTGAACCTTGTATTTCTTGCACCTGCAGAGGCATTCTGGATGCACATGAAAATATCGTTTGTCGCTGCATGTATAATCAGCTCGCCAGTTATTTTTTGGGAAATCTGGAGATTTATTGCACCTGGCCTGTTATCAAAAGAAAAAAAATACGCCATCCCTTTCATTTTTACAACAACATTTCTCTTTCTAATAGGCGCCCTCTTTTGTTTTTCTATCGTTCTTCCATTTGCAATAGATTTTTTACTTAATTACAAGACACAATATATTAAGCCGATGATCTCAGCAGAAAAATATATGGATTTCTGTCTTAAATTTATACTTGCCTTTGGCGCTATCTTTGAGCTGCCTGTTATTGTGGTTTTTCTTACAAGGATGGGTATTGTTACTACAGACTTTTTGGCAAAAAACAGAAAATACGCTATTTTAATTGCATTTATAGCTGCAGGGATTTTAACTCCTACGCCTGATGCATTTAATCAGATCCTCATGGCAGTTCCGATTTTAATTCTATACGAGGCCGGGATATTGGCTTCAAGGGTCCTGAACAGGAAGAAAAAGCCCGTCTAATTCTTGCTGCCGGCGCCTGCCTTTATTCTTTTGTATTTTTCTTCGCCGACACATTCCTTTGCAAATGCACACCAATCAAGACAAGTAGGGCCGATAACGCGAAGATTGGTTTTTAAGCAGAATTTACACTTAACCTCAGACTCATCACTCCATATCTCAATATCTTTGCCACAGTAACGGCATGTTATGTCTTCAGGTTTTGGTTCTTTAATGTCCTTACTGCCGGGGCAACCGTCTTTTAACATTTATACCTCTTTTTTTATTATTATGACATAAAAAAACAATTGTATTTATGATATTTGTCATAATTTAATAGTATTATATTTTAAATATAACAAACAGGCTTTAAGTTCCGTATAAATTTTATATAATATTATTTATGACATGTCAATTCTAAACTTTTGTATTTAATATATTAAATTAAAATAAGCTGCCCCGAAGAAAAGCTTCGAGGATCAAGCATGATACGCTGAATGTGAATGATTTTAATATCCTTGTTTCAAAGGAAGTTATATTGAGCCATAGCAACAAAGATGGAATGAAGAATATTTTAAAAAGGCTGAGGGAAGAGATCATCCCGATGTTTAAAAAGACATTATTGAATGGTAACAGCGCCGCTTTCAGGAATTCACATATTGTTAATTGCTGGAAGACCCTTGACTGCAAAACCACCGGATGTTCCCTTTATGGCGGTGAAGCAAAAGAAGTCAGGTGCTGGCAGATAGCAGGCACATGTTGTGATGAAACACCCCAGGGCAGTTTTGTGGAAAAATACGGCAAGTGTTCCGACTGCAAAGTCTTTAAGGATTCATGCCCAACAATTGTAGAAGAGATAGGAGAACATTTTAACAACATGATGTTCTTATTAACCAGACAAAATGCAAAGATATTAGAGAATAATAAACACATTGAACATCTTAATAAAGAATTGATATCCGCACTGGAACAGATTGACGTTAAGAGTAAAGAAATCCAGAAAATGATGATAACCGACCGGCTCACAGGACTATTCAACCGGGACCACTTAATTACCGTACTTGAAAATGAGATCGGACGCTGTAACAG
The DNA here is from genome assembly GCA_963699585.1 of Thermodesulfovibrionia bacterium. Taxonomy (GTDB): domain Bacteria; phylum Nitrospirota; class Thermodesulfovibrionia; order UBA6902; family UBA6902; genus SURF-23. The sequence continues at coordinate 355,168 of CAVOUK010000002.1, forward strand.
ATACTCTCATCCTCTTGCTATCATGATTATTGATATAGATAATTTCAGGGGGGTTAATGATAATTATGGTCAGGAAGCCGGAGACACAATGCTTGCATATGTTGGAAATTTAATCAACGAAAACACAAGAAAATTTGATCGTGCTTTCCGGTACGGCGGAGAAGAATTTATTGTTGTTCTACCGGAAACAGACCTTACCCTTGCGTATATTGCAGCTGAACGTATAAGAAAAGGTTTTGAAAGCAAAACATTTTTAGCGACAAGCAAAGGGCAGTTAACCGCTCATGGTATTTCACGCACCCTGAGCATAGGGATAACATCGACTTATCCTTTTAAAACGAACGACATCAGCATTGAAGACTTGCTTAATCAAACTGATAAGGCCTTAAATCAGGCCAAGAACAAAGGCGGCAATATAAGCATCAGGTACGAATAGTACTTAGACCTTGCTCCAGCATTCCGATTGTTCCAGGGATGAGTATATAATACGGTCTAACTCCTCTTCAAGGCTTATGTTCCTGTCCCGTAAGCCCTCAAGCAGTTTTCTTGGTATCTCAACAGCACACAGTTTATCGTTCTTTATCAACTGGAACTTGTATGCAATATGCATAAAAAGATAGAATATTCTTAGTATTATAATAGATCCATCGATCTCTTTAATTTTCTCTTCAACGAGCTCATATGACGGTACTTCTTCCTTTGTTACCTGACGGTCCATATCTTTCTTCCCTCCAAATATTGTATGTTTTAATTATACTCTGAATTTTTCTTTTGTCTATTATTATATTTTATAATTTTGAATTTTTTATGAATTAGCCTGCCAAATAGTCAAGAACATTGACCTTGATCCAGTGGGGGTCCCACCAGAATAGAGGAGATACCTCGTAACCATGTATAAGTATTCCAAAGTGTAAATGATCACCGCCTGCAAGTCCGGTAGAACCGGTTTTCCCGATTATTTCTCCCGTGTTGACCTTTTGTCCAACCGAAACACTTATCACCGAAAGATGGCCATAAAGGCTCATAAGTCCCATCCCATGGTCAATAACAACTGTATTCCCGTATATGTCCAGGTCCCCGGCAAATTTTATAATACCTGAGTTAGCAGCCTCAACAGGGGAATGTGCGTTGGATGCAAGGTCGAATCCAAGATGAACGCTGTGGCTTATTGTTTTGCCTTTATATATATAAGTTCTTTTGTCTCCGTAAAGGGCCATTACCTTGCTGTTCTTTAACTGCAGAAAAGCCCCTTTCCACAGAATCCCGGGATCTGTTTCTTTTGAAATAGCTGCAAGTTTCTCCAGCGCCTTGGCCCGCAGATCTTCGTTCACCTTTTTGAAGGCTGCTTCATGGTCTGACAGGCCCGTTTCATTCAGGAGCGACGATGCTACATTATCTATAAATGTGTCATCAATGTTTATGGAAGACCATCGATACGATACCGTCTTAACAGGTATATGAAGACCCTGCACATTCTGGTTGCCTGCAGTATCTTTTGCTACTGCATAAAATACTGCGCCCTCTTTCACATTATAAGGGACAGGGAAAAATACAGAATAATCAGACGTATCACCTTCCTGAATGGATCCGGAACTTCCCTTGGTCCCGTGTAACGTCCTGAATGCAGGGAATATCCTGTCCTCAAGCTTAAGAAAGACTGAATCAGCATTTCTTGCCCTGAGCAAAATAAATCCGGCGCCGCCCTGGCTAACAATTTCAGGGAGCTTCACCACCTCAATAGAAGGCGGAACTGTATCAATTATGGCATTGATATCCTGCTTTATTTTCTTGAACATCCCCGCTTCAGCCCTGACAGCTACGCTTGCCGGCCCATCGGTCATGGAGAGGGCTTTGGGCTTTATTTGTAGTGTGTATACCATACTTTTTCCACCAGGCTCATCTTTCAGTAAATCGGTTTCCTTGCCACCCTGAACAATAGATATTCTTATCGTCTTTATATTTTCCGCTTTAAGTGTAATGGTTTTGTTGACAGGCAGCAGACTGAATTCCTCAGTGCCGTTCAGTACAGGCTTCGGGACAATAAACAACTGATATGCAAAAAAGGCCGTCAGAACGGTCAGAAGAGATACTGTAAGGGTCAAACCAATGCGGCTGGTCCCTTCCTGTCTATAATTTCTATATTTGTCCATTAGCAATAATTAGCACAAAAGATACGTTTTAATACAGAACTTTATATTATGCCTATAGCATCATAATATTGCAAATTTTTCTTAAAGCATGCAAAACCCGGGAGCACTGAAAAGATTTCTCTCATCTCCTCTTTTGTATTATAATTAATAATGAGTAAACGGTTATATCTTAAAGTAGGGGACAAGGTAAATCATGAAAGATATTCTTCCTGGGGCGTTGGTGAGGTCGTTGAAGAAAAACACTCACAGCTTTCAGGCGGATTCTGTCTTGTAAGGATCATGTTCGCAGACGGGAAGGAAAGGTCTTTCAATAATGATATCGAGAACACCCTCTGCTGCTGCTATGCGGGGGTAAAGATTATTAACTGAATTTTAAATTTTAAATCTTTCCCTTACAAAATCGATCTCATTCTCACGGCTTTTAACCTGTCTTTCAAGCCTTGCATCAAGCATTGCCGTAAATATTTTTTTGTAAAGCGGCCCCGGTTTGTATCCCATTTCCTGCAGGTCTTCTCCTTTAAGCTCAGGTCTGATTTTTCTCAAGGTTGTCAAAAAAAGAGAAACAGCTTTTTTCTGTTCCTTGCGCTGCGCTTTCGCCATTGTGAAAAGAATAGCCTGAACATTAAGAGGATAAAGAATGTAGTAAATTTCTCTCTGGGAGGCATGCTGTAATTTTGTAAGCGCTGTTTGCGAGTGTTCAATCCCATCGAGTATTTCCCTGCTTGCTTTTGGAGGGACCTGCAGTCTCTGTAAGGCTTCTTTCCTTTCCGGCAGCGTCAGTTCTTCAATAAGCGACATAAGAAAAAGATGAGATTTATTGATCTCCTCCTCAAAGAAAAGCAGTTTGAACCATGTATATGTTTCCTGTATGGATTTAAAGGTGTCTTCAAGGGCCTTTGTTACTTTCAGATGTCGATGAATAAATTGCAGAAGGTTAAGCTCCTCCAGCCTCTTAATTGCACTTATTGGTTCTGTTTCAAGGAAAAGCAGATTGAGTTCATCATACATCCTTGCGCCTGAGAGCTTGTCAAAGAGATTGATCCGCACAGCAGTCTTTATTAAGTTTATTGTGTGTTTGCTTATTTTAAAGCCGAACCGTTCCGAAAACCTTATGGCCCTGAATGCCCTTGTCGGGTCCTCTATAAAACTGAGGTTGTGAAGTATCCTGATGGTCTTTTCCTTTATATCTCTCTGCCCGCCGAAAAAATCAAACAGCTGCCCGAACCTGTCAGGATTAAGTTTTATTGCCATTGTATTTATAGTGAAGTCTCTCCTGTACAGGTCTTTTTTGATTGAAGATGTTTCCACTGTCGGCAATGCGGCAGGAGATTCGTAATATTCCGTCCGCGATGTCGCGACGTCGAACTTGAAATCGTCAGTGACAACAACCGCGGTACCGAACCTTTTGTGGCTTTTTACCCGTGCATTGAGTTTTTTCCCGAGAGCGTGCGCAAACGCGATACCGTCTACTTCAACTACAATATCAATATCAAGATTTGCTTCTCCGCGAAGGAGATCACGCACAGAGCCGCCCACAATATATACCTGAAAGCCGAAATCATCTGCAACTACTCCGGCAAGTTTGAGAACATCGAATATTTTTGAAGGGAATTTGGATTTCATAATTGATGAAAGATTTTTGCCTATCGAGGGTTTTTCAGTTAACCTTTCATGTGTGATTATCCTGTCTTTCCTGAGAAGGCTTTCATACATCGACCTCAGCAGGTCGGTCCTGGTTATTGCGCCTGCTATCTGACCGTTTTCAAGCACGGGCATAAACCTCTGGTTTTGTTCTATCATCGATGATTCAATCACGTTCACAGGCGTAGAAGGCGTTGCCGTCAAGGCATCTGTTGTACAGAATTCTATAATCCTGCTTTTGCCAAAACCATGAAACAATGCCTTTTCCACTTCCTCTCTGGTTATGAGCCCGTAATAAGCGTTCTGTTTAATAACCGGCAGGACATTTACTTCATATCTTGTCAGGTATTTTCCCGCAGTTAATATCGTACTGTTCCATGTGATGGTCTTTACCGGACTTGTCATTATATCTTTTGCCGTTCTTGTTGGATGTATCTTCTTTTTCAAAACGGTTATGATCTCACTTTCGGCTTCCTCAAGCGACATGTTCTTTACGGTTGCAGAAGACGCCTGAGGATGTCCGCCTCCTCCCAATGGCAGCAATATTTCTGAAACATCAACTTCGGGCATGTGGCTTCTTGCGATTATCTGTAACCTGTCTTCCATTGATACAAGCAGAAAAACTACGTCCACATCTTCCATGTCACGAATTTTGTGAGCTAAGAAAGCAATGTCCCCGATATATCTGTCTCTTGAAGCCTTGGCTATTTTGATCCTTATATCGTTAATAACATAATCATTTGAGAAATGTACCAGTTCATTCATGAGGTCAAGCTCTTCAGGGTTAAGTGCTTTTGTTATAAAGCTTGAAACTATATTCAAATTTGCGCCTTTTTTAAGGAGATATGCCGCAGCTGTTATGTCCCGTACCGTTGTGGATGGAAAAATAAGAGAACCTGTCTCTTCATATATTCCAAGCATAAGTATTGTGGCTTCAACAGGGGAAATTAGTATCTTGTCATTACGCAGCATCTCCGTAAGTATTGTAGTTGTCGCTCCGGCGGTCTCTATAATTTCCTTTTGCCCTCTGATGTCCTTTTCTGAAAACGGATGATGATCATATATGTGGATTATCAATCCCGCTTTTTTCAATATTTCAGAAAATTTCCCGATCCTGTCAGGATTCTTAACGTCAACAAGTATTAAGCGTGTGATATCCTGAAAGTTTAAGTCCTTAATTTTTTTAAACTCCAGAGTTATGTGCGACGTAGACAGAAAGTCACGTACATTTTTTTCCTGCGAGCCGGGGAATACAAGGACTGCGTCAGGAAAATATTTCCTTGCCGCAACCATTGACGCAAGCGCATCAAAGTCGGCATTTATATGCGTTGTGATTACATCCATAATGTATTAATTATAAGGTTCATTATGAAAGGGTGCAAGGGAGAGGGAAAGATTTTAAAAAATAAAAAACGGAGTCACGGGAATTCCCTCCCTTGACTCCGTTATGACAAACTCGGCAATAGTTTTGCCGAGGCATTATTAACTCACACCCTCTCCATAAAAAGCTTCAATGACTGGCTTCTTGCGGGATGCCTGAGCTTTCTGAGGGCTTTTACCTCAAGCTGCCGTATTCTCTCTCGCGTAACTCTGAACTGTTTACCCACCTCTTCAAGCGTTTGCGAGACGCCATCTGCGATACCAAAACGTTTTTCTATGATCTCGGCTTCTTTTTGGGTAAGGGTGTTTATGGCTTTTCTGACCTGCTCCTTTAATTCATGCTGAATTACACTGTCAAGGGGGATAAGAGAAGCCTTGTCCTCTATGAAATCCTCCAAATGGCTGTCTTCGTCGCTTCCTACCGTTGTCTCCAGTGAGATCGGCTCTTTGCATATTTTCATTACTTCCCGGACCTTCTCGACCGGGAGCTTCATTCTTTTTGCTATCTCTTCCGGCTTCGGCTCCCTGCCGAGTTCCTGAACAAGATATTTGGAAACCCGGGTCAGCCTGTTAATAGTCTCGATCATATGAACAGGAAGCCTTATGGTCCTGGCCTGATCTGCAAGGGCGCGTGTTATGGCCTGCCTTATCCACCATGTTGCATATGTGCTGAATTTATATCCTCTTCTATAATCGAATTTATCTACCGCCCTCATTAAACCGATATTGCCTTCCTGAATAAGATCAAGCATGCCAAGACCTCTGCCAATGTATTTCCTCGCGATGCTGACTACCAGCCTCAGATTTGCTTCTGTAAGCATCTTTCTTGCCTGGATAGTCTTACTTTCGCTGTCCTGAAAAAGTTTTAAAGTTTTCTTTAATTCTCCCTGGTTAAGACCGAGTTCCGCCTCTATCAGGCTTATTTCGGATTTGAGTCTTTTATAGTTCTTATACTGCATTATGATTTCTTCATTTTTCATGCCTGAAGATGTAAAAGCGATACTTGTGTTCTTACTTCTTAACTTGTCTTCCGTTGTGTCGAGTTTCAATAAGATACCTCTGATTTCGCTGCTTATGTTTTCATGAAGGGACGCCAATTTTTTAAACTGGTCATGAAAACTTTTAATTATTCCTTCTCTCAAATTCATGCTGTTTAAGTTATCAATGATTTTCAGCTTCGTTTGAGAAGCCTTTGCAATGATTGACTCTTTTTCTCTGGAGTTCAGTTTATTATTGTCAATTTTTACCAGATATGAGTTCAGCCTCTGAAAAAGAGAATTTAATGCCTTAATATTGACAAGTAGCCTTTCATGGGAATATTTTTTTTCTTTATCTGTTGCATCCTTTTCGATTGCACAGATACTGCTTATGGGTATTTTATTCTCTTTTGACAGATACAATATCTGCTTTACTGCAAAAGGTGCGGCAAAAACAATTTGTGACATGCTCCTTTTACCCTCTTCGATCATCTTAGCGATCACAACCTCGCCCTGTTTGTTAATACGTGAGATCGACTCCATTTCACGCAGATATATTTTGATCGGATCATCCTGTGTGTAAAATATTGACGGGGAAAAAACTCTGGCTTCCTGAGTAATGCTATCTGATTCTTCTGTTACTGCTTCAAGATACTTGTTGTCCTGTTGCTCAATGTACTCTAATGCGCTTTCCATTGCTCTTTCCTCCTAATAAATTTATGACCTTATATTGTCTTATGGCATCTAATCCTGCGATTTCGGAACAGATCTTAAAACCTTTCCCGCTGAAAAAATCCCTGCTTTCTTTTTTGTAAGCCGGAGACCATATATCCTCAAGAGACTGTAGAATGATTGCCTCTGCGAGGTTCTTTATAACTCTCGTCTTTTTTGCCCTTGACATACTAATTCTATAAGACTTTTGTTGTATCGTCTGTGTAGGCATTTGCAATTAATCCCTTATCATTTTTATTTTTAATCATATCCGATAAATAGTTTTGAGGCACGTCAGTCAAAATTAACGGATTCTTCATGCGAACCGAGGTAAAATATGCCTGCCTGATCAGTTGTAAACATTTAGGATCGATCCAGGCAACTTTTGTAAAATTCAATACCGCACGGTCCATGCTGTGGATGGCCTTCATCAGGACTATTTTCAAACTATCTTCGCAATCTCCTGTTAACTCTCCTCTTAAAATAAATATTCCCACCCTTCCAACCTGTTCAAATGTAAAATCCACTCTTGTACCTGCCTCCTTTAACCTGGCAAATAATTGCCTGAATTATGCCATCCGGCGTTACAGTATTTGATTGCCGGTTCAATAATATAGAAAAACGTCAAGCTACATATTGAGAACTTATTTTCTTGTTTTTACTTTTATTGTTTATTGAGATATTTTTTTTATATATTTTGCAGGCAGTGAAATGGTTTCCGCAGTAATATATCGCCGAATTTATGTATTGACTGGTGAGATTAAAGCAGTAACAGTCAAAAAAAGGATTTTGTACAAACTGGCAAATTTCACTTCTTTTTTTGTCTGACATTTCTGTTGCCTCGTTTATTTTATTAATTGAATCAATCACACCCTATATTGGTTATATACCTCTTTCCTTACAGGACAATTACAGATATATGAAAATCCAAACTCCATTTTATAGTTGCATAAGTGCGTTGCACCTATGGAGTTTATAAAATGTATGTTTTCTCCGGCATGATCTTCTATTTCGCAGAGACAGTCATTTACGCCTGATAAACAGGAAAAATTACTTCTGCATTTAACAGCTTTTTTTATAATATCTTCATTTATTGAAAATCTCATATATTCCTTTTCACATTTTTACTCATTCTCACCGCAGGTGTAAATTTATCTGAGTCATATAACATTGGCATTTGCTATATGCTTTGGTTTTACAATAAGCACCTTTATTGAGACTAAAATCTTTAGAGTAATAAAATTTATTGAAAGAACTGTTAAGCGTATCCCGAAAACCAGATAGATGCTATATAGCAGGAAGCGTGCCCGATATGGAAGATTGTATTGAAAGTCTGAAAAGCTATATTTTCCTATCTTTCAGAGCTCCTTACTTTCGGGGAAACAATGACATGTCATATTCTCACGACAGTCATGATTGCATGACATGCCACAATTAACAATTACTCATTGATCTTTGCGATTCAGTGGTTTGAAAAGCAGGAGGATTATTTTTATTCTTGTTTTTCTGTTAAGATGTTAAATTTTTCGAGTTTCCTGTAAATTGTTCTTACATTTACACCGAGGAGACGAGCTGCCTTGGATTTATTCCAACCGGTTCTTTCGAGCGCTTCCAAAATGGCTTTCTGCCCGATCGTCCCTTCATCCAAAGAAACAGGGGCTTTCACATCGTAGAAGTCCCGTAAATTTTGCGGCAGATGATCTAACGTAATGGTGCTGTGATGGCAGACTATAAAGGCATGTTCAAGTGTATTTTCCAACTCCCTGATGTTACCCGGCCAGGAATAATCCATAAATATCTTTTTCACATCTCCTGATACGGCATCAATGTTCTTATTTAGTTTTTTATTTAGTTTCTGAAGGCAATGGCCCAGCAGAAAAGGTATGTCATCTTTTCGTTCTCTGAGAGGAGGCAGTGATAACTCCATAACTTTCAAACGGTAATACAGGTCATTCCTGAACTGGCCCATTTTGACTTTTCTGGGAAGGTCCTGATTGGTGGCAGCAATGACGCGTACATCCACTTTTATTGGTGTTGAATCACCTACACGCTCAATCACTTTTTCCTGAAGCACTCTCAGTAGCCTTAATTGCATTCTTGGGGAAACATCACCTATCTCATCAAGAAAAATAGTCCCTTTGTCCGCCCTCTGAAATCTGCCGGTCTTTTCCATATCTGCTCCGGTAAAGGCCCCCTTGACATGTCCGAAAAGTTCACTTTCAAGAAGGGTTTCGGACAATGCAGAACAATTTACCTTCACGAGGGGATGGCTGCTGCGCTTTCCTGTATAATGTATGGCCTCAGCAATGAGTTCCTTGCCGGTCCCGCTTTCACCTGTAATTAATACTGTAGTCTCAACATCAGCAAGGTCTTCAATAAGCGCATAGATTTTTTGCATATTGCTGTTTTGCCCGACAATGTTATGGAAATGCTGGCGTTCTTTGAGATTACGTTCAAGATTATTTAAAAGGGTCTCATCTCTTACAACGAGCACCGCACCTGAAAATTCACCGCTGCCTGCTATAAGGGGGGAAGTATTTATTGTGACCACCTGTCTGACTTTCTCGTTACAATGACATTCTGTACGCTGCAATTCAACATCTTTCTTTAAAGAAATGGTTTTTTTCAGGGCCTCAAGGCATTTCCCCGAGCAAATGGTTGGTAAAGCATTAAACGCCTGACCTATCTGGTCACGGTTAATGCCGCAGATATTTTGTGCCGCATCATTGACTTCAACAACCAGCATATCCTTATCCACGGTAACAATGGCATCTTTTACACTCCTGAAGATCGCTTCAAGATTCAGGCGGTACTTTTCGTTTTCATCACGGATAAGTTTGTGCTGTAACGCCAGATGTGCGACATGGATAAGCGCTGACTGCCGCACCGGCTTTGGAATATAGTCAAAGGCGCCCATTCTGACTGCTTCAGATGCTGTTTCAACATTAGGATAGCCGGTAACCATTATTACAGGGCAGTTATTTTTAATTTTCCTGATCTCTTTGAGGATATCGATCCCTGTCTTGTCTCCCAAAATAATATCTGTAAAAACAACATCAAAATCAGCTTCAGAAATCCTCGATATGGCTTCATCATAATCCCCGGCTGTAGATACAGAATACCCCTCATTCGAAAGGAAGTTTTCGAATGTAAACCGGATGCTCTCTTCGTCATCAATTACAAGTATATTTGCTTTCATGATATAAAAGTATTTATTGCGTTATCTATGGTCCTCTGTTTCATTAAAATTTCCTCCTGACCGGAAGTTCAATAATTACCATTGTAAATTTTCCGGTTACGCTGTTTATCATTATATTACCCCCATGATTGGTGATAATTCCATGACTGATGCTCAAGCCAAGACCTGTCCCGACATTAGCCGGTTTGGTAGAGAAGAAGGGATTCATCACCTTATTTATGTTCTCTGGAGATATTCCTGCCCCATAATCAAAAAAAGTTATCCGGATATAAGGCAAATCATCAACCATTACCTGTTCTCCCGATATTTTAAATATTTTATCTTCATGTATTCCGGGATATTTTTCGTTAAGTGCATAACGGGCATTGCTTATAATATTCAGAAATACCTGCTCAATATGTCCCGGTATGACTGTAATTGCCGGCAAATCCGCTGGAATGTTTATTTGCAGATTTACGTTATCTCTCGTCAATTGCATACTTGTCAGGGCGAGTGAATCAGACATAATTTCATTAATGTTCACATGGCGCATCTCTTCCTTGTTGCCCCTGGCAAATGAAAGAAGGTTGCTGACAATAGCAGCTATGCGGTTGCCTTCCTTTATAATACGGTTTGAGATATCATATTCTGTGCTTTCAGGCTGGTTTTTATTTGCGAGTATCTGCGCATAATTAATAATGCCGTTGATAGGATTGTTTATTTCATGTGCCACGCCTGCCGCCAGCTCGCCAAGAGATGCAAGGTGCCCTGCCCGGATAGCCTCGGTCTCAGCCAGCTTTCGGTCCGTGATATCCTCAACTACTTCCATAAAGGTAGTAATTTCCCCGTTTACATCGAGTTCAGGAATTGTTGTGACCCTGATAAATTTATTTTTAAAAGGTCTTTCAATAATAGTAGCTTTTTTATTATTGAAACATGTATCTTTCTTGCAAAAACTGCAGATTTTTGCATGCCCGGTTTTGGTAGAGTCATGCACATATTCCCCAACTGTTTCATAGCAATATTTTCCTGCAAGCTCCATTTCACTTATGCCTGCAAAATCGCTGAAATATTTGTTCATGCGGATAATTTTAAAATCCTTGTCAAGATATATAATGCCAACGGGAAAATTTTCAAAGATGGTCTTTAATTCTTTAAGAAGTTTTGTCTCTCTGTCCTGCAGTTTCTTAATGTCAGAAATATCCCTTGCTATGGCCCTTATTTCGAATATTTCCCCTTCACTGTCAAATTCGGCATATACATTTACAATAGCAGGGAATGTAGTGCCGTCCTTTCTTACAAATGTCCTCTCTATATTTCTCAGGACCTTTTCCTTTTTTAACCGGGGGGAATCTTTTTCAATCTCTTCAGCGGATTCTTCCGTGAAAAAATCTGTAAGAGGTCTTCCGATTATTTCTTTTTTTGTATAGCCGAGCATTCTTGCTTCGGTCTCATTGCAATTAATAATTATTTTATCCTTGCTTAAGGAATGATACATGTCAGGGGCATTGTTGTACAGGCTGCGATATTTATGCTCGGATATCTTGAGAGCGTGTTCCGCCAGCTTTCTTTCTAATATTTCCTGCCTGAGGACTTCGTTTGAGAGGCTAAGTTCCCCTGTACGGTCTTCAACAAGTTTCATAAGCTCGGTGCGGTGTTTATCTAATTCTTCTTCAAGCAGTTTGTGTCTGGTAATATCTCTGAATATATGAATTATTCCAACCTGATTATTGCTGCTGTCAAATTGTGGTATTGCCTGTATTTCAACAAATATATTTAAATACGGTTCAAATCTTTCTACAAAAACAGGCTTGCCTGTTTTTATGCAGTTACAGCTTGGACATTCTGCCGGCGGGCAGTCTTCCCCATGATAATACTTATAGCATTTTATTTTGTTGCCGTCTAAAGAGGGTAAATTAAGGACTCTCCTGGCTGTTTCGTTTGCATATGTTATATTGAAGTCGCAATCATGAATAGTGATTAAATCACTTAACCTGTTAACAATGTTTCCCCTGATATCTTCTTGCCGGGAAGCCGGATTTTTTACCTTTTTATGTTTGGTGTTCTCACTCATTAATTCCTGACCAAACCGGGTAATTATTCAGGTCTCACACAAACCCTGTCATATAGTACTGACTTGAATATTATCCTGATTACTGACCGGTGATTTTATTCTCAATGATAATACTTATAGTGGGGAAATGTCTATCGCGAGTCCTCCTTTTAAAAAGTATATCAAAGGAGCTTTATTACGCGAAATTATTTATGACGCTGAGTATTGTTTGGATTTTACTAATAAAAGAATGTGTCAGGCAGTAACATTTATTAATCCCCGAAGAAGAACATTCTTGATTTAAAGATTAATACAAAATACGCCGATATATGTAATATAATAATGGTAGAGATGCTTAAATATTTTTTGGTAAGCAAGGCAAGTTATGGAAAGATTACTGTTTCCCTTAGAAAAGATACGGCTGATTTTTCATCATAAAGAAAAACAGCGAAACAAAGGCAATGAACATATCCTGATATGCTCTATTCTTATTGCAGCGGCCTTGATAATTTTTACAATTTATGAATTACGGACCTCCCGATTTGAGGCATACTTCTTAAATCATAAGGCAAAAGATCTGAAGTTCTGGATGGAAAAGGGTCCGAGCTCCTCTATCCGTTTTCCCAAGGATGGCCCCTATGATAAGCGATTGGGATATATTCTCCTCCCGGATCTTATAAAACGCCTGTCTTCCAGGGGTTATGAGATCGAGGCCCAGGCACGTTTTTCACAAAAACTCCTGGAGGTCACAGACAGCGGATTTTCTACTACGTTCCGTGAGAAAACCCAGGCAGGTCTCCATATCCTGGATCGGGATAATGATGTGATGTTTGCGGCCGCTTACCCTGAGCGAATATATAATGATTTCAATGAAATACCGGATGCAATGGTTAAGAGCCTTCTTTTTATTGAAAATAAGGGGCTGCTGAATCCTGAACTGCCATATCTTAATCCTGCCGTAGAGTGGGACCGTCTAGCCAAGGCGGTGATGTACAAAGGCCGCCATTTGATCGATAAAGACGAGAGAATTCCGGGCGGCAGCACCCTGGCTACCCAGATGGAGAAGTACCGTCATTCGCCGGAAGGGTTAACATCTTCTGTCAGTGAAAAATACAGACAGATGACTTCCGCTGCATTGCGGGCGTATCAGACCGGTAATCAAACGATCGAAACAAGGCGTAACATAATCATTGACTATATCAACTCTATTCCTCTTGGTGCTGTTCCAGGCTATGGGCAGGTTAACGGCATCGGAGATGGCTTATATGCCTGGTATAATGCTGATTTTATTAACACAAACAACTTCCTTGCAAAAGCAGATTTAAAAGCGGGAGACCCCGGCCTTGCTGACTGGGCCATCGCCTACAAACAGGTCCTGAGTCTGTTTTTAGCTCAACGGCGTCCTTCGTTCTATCTTCTGGGAGAAACTGATGCTCTTGATACCAAGACAAACAGCTATATCCGGTTACTTGCTCAAAACGGGATCATCACGCCGCTGCAAAGGGATGCTGCCCTGCAGGTAAAATTGAATGTGCAGCGGCAGCGGCCATTGCAGGACAAGTTTTCATTTATTGAGCGCAAGGCCGCAAATGCCGTTCGCCCAAAGCTTCTCTCCCTGTTGAAGGTTTCGAAACTTTACGATCTGGACCTTCTGGACCTGACTGTAAAAAGCAGCCTGGACAGTCATGCGCAGGCAGAGGTCACTGAACTTCTGCGCAATCTGCAGGAGCCTGAATTTACCGCAGCAGCAGGACTGAAAGGCCCGCATCTCCTTGGTAATAATGATCCGGCGAATGTAATTTACAGTTTCACACTCTACGAAAGAACACCCGGCGCAAATCTGCTCAGGATTCAGACCGACAATCTTGATCAGCCTCTTAACATTAATGAAGGCGTAAAGCTTGAACTGGGCTCTTCAGCCAAACTGCGCACCCTTGTTACTTATCTTGAGATAATAGCCGACCTGCACAACCGCTATTCAGGCATGTCCGATGAGCAGATGAAAGAAGTCAGTGTAGCAGTCATCCGATCAACTCAGTAAATGGGCGATCAATTATCTGTTAAACACAGACGACAAAGGCCTTGCAGCAATGCTGGAAACAGCAATGGAACGGACATATTCTGCAAGCCCCGCAGAACGGTTCTTTACCGGCGGAGGAGTGCATACGTTCTCAAACTACGACAATAGATATGACCACAGGACCATATCTGTAAATGAAGCATTTCACAACTCTGTCAATCTTGTCTTTATACGCATGATGAGGGATATCGTCAGATATTACACATTCCAGCGGCCTGATATAACCAGACTGCTTGAAGATGTGAATGACCCAAGGAGACAGGAATATCTCGGGCGCTTTGCCGACAGGGAAGGAAAAATATTCATCAACCGTTTCTACAATAAATACAAGGGTAAAAATCCTGAAGAGATCCTTGACATACTTATTCAGGGAATACGCCTGACACCGTCACGCCTTGCTGTGATTCTCCGTTCATTAAAACCAGAGGCGGATGTGGAAGAATTTGGTTCTTTTATGCGTTCCCGTCTTCAGAATTCTTCGCTCACAGACAGCATGATCAGAAAACTTTATGATGATTATTCACAGGAGGCTTATCCTCTTGCAGACATGGGTTATATAGCCCATGTCCATCCTCTGGAGCTATGGACCGCTGCATATTTGCGCCGCCATCCCGATGCAAGCTTATCTGACATAGCGAAAGCCGGAGAAAAAGAACGTCAGGAAGTTTATACCTGGCTGTTTAATACGCACTGGAAAAATGCACAGGACATCAGGATCCGCACACTCCTTGAGGTTGAGGCATTCGCTGAGGTCCATAATGCGTGGAAGAAACTCGGGTACCCCTTTGATTCACTCGTGCCTTCATATGCAACAGCGATCGGCAGTTCAGCTGACCGCCCTGCTGCACTTGCGGAACTGGCAGGGATAATCCTCAACAGTGGAATCAGATATCCCTCATCCCGTATACAGGAACTGCACTTTGCTGAAAATACCCCCTATGAATCTGTTATGAAGAAGCAGACTGGCGAAGGGAAAAAGGTATTGCCTCCTGAAATTGCATCAATAGTCCGGGAAGCAATGATAGGAGTAGTGGATAAAGGAACTGCCCATAGCATAAGTCAGGCATTTGTTGGTTTGGACGGAAAAGCTGTAGTTATAGGAGGGAAGACCGGCACCGGTGATAATCGCCGCGATATATACGGACCCGGAGGCCGCCTGAAAAGATCCGAAGCCATAAACCGCACCGCTGTCTTTGTGTTCTTCCTTGGGGACCGTTTCTTTGGCGTAATAACCGCATATGTGGCAGGGAATGAAGCTGATAACTATAATTTCACAAGCTATTTGCCGGTCCAGGTATTAAAAGCCCTGGCACCGAAACTCATGCCTTTGATTGAGAGGGCCGAAATGGAAGAACAAGAGCGAATTGCCCGTTATGATAACAAGAATATTTTTCTCACATCTGCAGAGTAATATGTTTACAGGACAGCTAAAAGGTTGTCTATAAAATCTATATAATTCTGAGGGGGATTCAACACCTCAACCCCGATGCCGTTATAATAACCCCGTATATTTTCCTCTCTGACGAGTTTTCCTGAAACACATATCACTTCTTCATTCAACAAGATAGATATTTCTATTTGCGACTGCAGCGGGGAAGGCATCTTATTTGTTCTGATGAACATACCGCTTTCAGAGATATTCATCAGTGTTCCTATATAAACACTTTTATCATAATTTATTTTCACATCTATAAGGACAGGAATTCTGTCGACGGTCCTGATTGCCATATTTTCGACACTCCAACCAATATTATTGACCCGGCAATGCATTCCCGGGATTAATGCAGCTTATGTAAGTTTTCATATCACTAAATAGTGTTCGTGTCAATAGATCCTGAAATGAATAATTAAGGGGCCCATGAATACTAATTAACAATGAGCAATGAACAATGAATAATTAAGTATCCATTAATTAATAATTACTAATTAATAATTGTTCATTATTCTTCAATGGGGGGGCAAGCCATAAAAAAACAAAGAAGAGAGCAGCGCTCTCTTCTTTGTTCGAAAATAAAGTTAAACTTTAAAATTTATATGCAGCGGTAACAAACACTACACTTGCATTATATGATGAGTCTTTGAACGCGCCGGATAGAAACAAAGGGCCTGTATACTCATAGCCGTCAAGCTGGGCATCGGAGTACTTGTACTGTTCATAGGCAAACCCGCCGGTAACCGTCAATGGCTTTGAAACGTTATAGGCTGCCTTTACGCTAACAGCCTGCTTTCTGTAGTCATCCCGATTGGATATGTCGATTGATTTGTTTGTCGGGTTGTCTATCGATGCATTTTGCAATGCATCCAATGCCCCTGCAAACAGATAAGTAAAGTCGGCATTGCCGTCCGATTTGACATTGTCATACTGCAGCGTCAAGGTCAGTTTTCCGGGAATCGCATAGATATCAGAACCTATCCCATAGTCGTAATTTTTCTCCTCTTGCGCCACCTTCCAGTTATAATTTGAGTCATTCTGGACGGATGATGAAGGGTCTGAATTAGCAGGGTCGTCATAGGCACGGTGGTACTGATTTGCACGCACCTTCTCATAATCAAAGTAGCCGAAGAGCTTTACCATCTTGCCGGCAGCATAATTGGCTGCAAGATAAAATTCATCCCTCTTGTCGTCCCTCAAGCCTATAGCAGTGTCATTATAAATTGTCTTCTTGTATTTATAGCCAAGGGAGATGTCGAGTTCTTCAATGGGATTTACATCAAATGATATCTTGTATGTGTCCCTGTGAAAGGGAGATACGTCAAACCTGCCCAGATATCTCTCGACTGCTTCATCAGGTTCAAATTCACCAGGCCTGTCCGTACGCCTGTTCATCCTCTCGTATCCAGCATTCACAGTGAGGAAGTCGAGCCCGTTCCAGCCAAAGTCAAAACCAAAGGTATCGTCTTTTCTCTTGTTGACGTCTATTCTATTATCGTAGTTGGTATCCATATGGGCATACTTCGCGGTAAGTTTCATGTCCCAGGGGATCCTGAACCCGAGCAGCGTGCCATAGGATTTCTTTTCGTAAGAAAGCAGTTCGTTAACAGAACCGTCATCAATCACATCCGATTCGTTCTTGTCCTTATAGAACTTATAATAGATCTTACCGTCAATAAAAGAGACCGGATTTGAGGTCAGGACAAAATCATAGTTTTCGGTCTTGATCTTGCCATCAAAGGTTTTACCAAAATTTGTACCATCGGGATTAATCAGTTTGTAATCGGAATTTGCCTGACTGATCCCGATATTCGTACTCAACCTGGTGTTCATGGGAAGCATTACAGCACCCTTAAAGCCGACCCGGTGATAGTCGTTATCAGCAGGAAGAGTAAGGGCATTCGTCAAAGTCGTTGTCACCTTTAACGACTGATTGTCATTTTCGAACTTGCTGTAAAAATAGTTAAGAGAGGCATAGAAAGGCTTTTTATTGTATCCTGCCTCTATACTGAAAGTATTTGTTGTGTAATCTACAGGTTCCGGCACTTCTAACGAGACCCCAAAAGTATCAAGCGGCCCTCCCGCAACCTTGATCCCGCTTTTCTCCTCATTCCGAACTTCGACGTCGATGAAAAACGGATGCAGCATATCAAACTTCAGGCCCGCACCGGTAATTTTTCTTTCCGTAGAATAGTCAAATTTATTCCAGGTCGAGACATCCGTACTTGCAGTGCCTGAAAGATTGTCCCTGCCGGCCCCGGAAAGAAATGTCTTTGCGTCATATGTAATATTATGGGGTATTTCCATGTAGTAAAGATTGTATCTGAATTTCCCCCACATCCCTCCGTCGATAGTGTATTTCTGGGTATCGTAAGCTATATCGTCAGCGTTGAACCTCAGGAAATACCTTTCTGTTTCATGGTTCAGTCCGATGTTGCCGAATATACCGTCTTTTGTATCGCCATATTCATTGAACTTGGCCTCATTGCCATTCACATCGACAAGTTGTCCCTTTACAGTTACTTCACCCTCAAATGCTGATTCACCGCCAAAGACAGTGCGGAATGGAATCAGGATTATTGCCAACGAGAAAATCAATATATATAGTTTTATTTTCATATTCTCCTCCTATCTCCTGAATTCCGTACCGAGATTCGACGGTCCGTTGCTTCCATGGATATTTGTGTGGCAATTCGTGCATGCCCTTGACACAAAACGCTGTTTGTAAGAATCAATGTCACTCCCCTTGAAAGTATCACGGGAATTGTACATTATTGTCGCATGAGTTCCGCTATCATGACAGCTCTGGCAAAGCTGGGGCGGTTTTCTCACCAGCATGTAATTATGATTGCTCCCGTGGACCTGATGGCAATTAAGACAGTTCTCCACAACCGGGGGGTGTTCCCACCTGAAGGGCCCTCTTTTTTCAGTATGGCACTCATAACAGAGATCATTGACGGAATCGGCCTTTATCATCTTCTCTCCAAAACCGCCATGAGGATTGTGACAGCTTGTACAGTTCATCCTGCCTTCCTTAATCGGATGATGAGACTGTTTGTTCACCATGACCTTTATATTTTTATGGCAGCCGAAGCAGAGTTCCGGCTGGGCCGCCTTCAGATGTTTCTCCCCGCCGCGATGGATTGAATGGCAGTCATTACAGGCGATACCGGCGGACTTGTGCCTGCCGTTGTCCCAGAAGGCCAGGTGTGTTGTCTCTGCATGACATGAGAGACATTTTGAGGCCCTGCTGTTTGCGTCCAGCTTCTTGTCGAAGCTGAAAATTCCGCCAACACCCTTTCCCCCTCCTGCATTGGCATGCTCCAGCCCGGAGCCGTGACAGGATTCACATCCCTCTTTTGCAGCCGGTGTTCTTGTATTTTCCAGCTTGCCGTGCATGCTCCTGTTAAAACCTTCTGCCTTATCTTCATGACATCCTTTGCAGGTCTCAATTCCGGCATAGCCTTCGGATCCCGTGGCAGTACGGATATTCGGCATCATGAATAAAACAAATAACATAAAAGAAAAAATCGAAAGTTTTTTCATATACACTCCTTTCTTTTTTAATTATCCTTCTTCAGAATTTAAATAACTATCATTGCCTGCTTTAAGATTTAATAGATATTCCATATTGTTAGAAATAATACTATATATATATTTTTTTGTAAATTGTTTTATCAAAGAAAGCCGGGGCTGGGAATTGATCTCTGCTACAGGGATCCGGCCTTCAAATTCACTGCATAGATAAATGCAAGGATCTCGGCGACCGCCCTGTATAGTTCAGGAGGTATTTCCTGATAGAGGTCCAGCATTGAAAGGAATTCAACAAGCTCCTTATCTTCGCGTATCGGAATGTTATGGGTTTTTGCAATCTCGATAATCTTCTTTGCGACTTCTCCCCTGCCTTTGGCTGTAAGTTTTGGAGCGGAGTCTTTTCCATGACTGTATTTCAGCGCCGCTGCTTTTCCGGATTTTTCTTTCATAGCTATATCTTTATGTTAACTCCCCTATTTTGTACTTTCCCGAAATCTATTTTTTTCTTCTGATTGATAGTTATCGCTTTCAGCATAAGCCCCTGTGACGCAAACCTCTCCTGAAGCGCTTTTTTCTCCGAAGTTACAATATCAGCAACTTCCGGCCGTTCTATAAAAAATGAAACATAGAATGCCTTCTCCATGCTCGTTACCGATACAGATAATTTTCCAAGTCTTTCAAGGTCAAGATTTATATCACAGGCATATGAATCATTTTCCCTGCCCTTGTTTTTCTTAAAAAGAAATTCTCCGTCCTTCAGGCCTTCCCACAGGACCGGCATAAAGGTATAAAACATATCATTTACCTTGGAGGTCAATTGGAAGAATTCGATATTCTTTACAAACTTCTCCACCATATCCGACATATCTGATGCTTTAAAACCGGCCTGTTTTAAAGTTTGAATCATATCGGGATCTTTCAGAATATTATCAAGCTTAAGAAGCAGCCCCTTCAGATCTCCGTCTGACTGAAGCGCAATGATATTCCGGAGGACCGATTCAGGATCACGCAGTATCGCAACTTTCAGTTTTGTCTCAAAGGCCACGCCTGATGTCTCGACAAAGGCACGGACCACATTGCCGTTTAATCCCTTTGTATCAGGCATCAGTTTTTCAAGCCATTTAAGTTCAGGTATAGCAGTTTTTATACTGTCCGGGAGTGACTTCAGCATACTCAAAAGTTCTTTGAATTCCGGGTTGCCGAGCCTTGCCTCAGAAAGTCTGGCAAGCATATCAAGGATCTTCACCGGTATTTTCTGCTGCAGCGCTCCCGTTGCATCTGCCATATTACTAACTACACTCTCAGGCATAGCAGTTCTTATACTGTCCGGAAGTGACTTCAGCATACTCATAAGTTCCTTGATCTCCGGATTGCTCAGCTTCGCCTCAGAAAATCTGACAAGCATGTCGAGTATCTTTTCCGATATTTTTTGCTGCAGCGCTGCAGGTACATCCTTCAAGTTGCCAATTATAAGTTCAGGGATAGCGGTCCTTATACTGTCGGGGAGTGATCTCAGCATGCTCAAAAGCTCCCTGATCTCCGGATTGCCAAGCCTCCCCTCGGAAAATCTGACAAGCATATCGAGTATCTTGACCGGAATTTTCTGCTGCAGTGCCGCAGGCGCATCTTTCATATTACCGGGTATAAGTTCAGGGATAGTCGTTCTTATGCTGTCGGGAAGTGACTTAAGCATGCTCAAAAGCTCCCTGATCTCCGGATTGCTCAAGTCTCCCCTCGGAAAATCTGACAAGCATATCAAGGATCTTTTCCGGCATTTTCTGCTGCTGTGCTGCCGGCGCATTTTCCATTTCACCGATAAATTGCATCCTTATATTGTCTTTGCCGCCGAGCACCTCAAGATATATGTTCTGTCCTTTTGCCAGAGGGACCTCGGTAAAGGCTTTAATCATTATTCCCTGCATTCCCTGCCTGCTGCCCCCGGCTGAGATCAAGCGGAGCATGACATTGCCGCCCTCAGCAACATCTACAACTTGTGCCTTGACCACAGTTCCTGCCTTTATGGCAAGTCCTTTGTCAGAAAGGCCCGCAGAGGTCAGAATACTCCTCATATCGCCTATGTTGATGTTATTGATCATAAATTATTTTTGGCCCTTTTATGGCATTCAAAGCACTGGTCTTTAGGAGGATGCTCTTTTTTAAGCGGCGAAACCTTGTCCTGTGCATGGCATTCGAGGCACTTTTCTTTTGTGCTGTTTCCGATATGCTGTTCGTCAGCAGGGATAGGTACGAATTCTTTTCTCGAGAACATATACAGGAGGGATACAATGAACAGGACCATGACGAAAAAAACAATATTCTTTCTCATAGATTCAATCTACCAGAAATTCAAAGATACATCAATAATAACTAACAATAAACAATAAATCTGCACAAGCATTTTACATTTTTTATAAGCTTGTGATATGTTTATAAAAATTAAAGCACAGCATAAAAGTAGACAGTACTTTCTTCTCTCTACCTGCTACTTACTACTTTCTACTTTTTAAAAGGAGCAATAAATGAAAATTAAAAAAGCAGTGCTTGCATATTCAGGCGGGCTTGATACATCTGTGATCATCAAATGGCTAAAAGAGACCTACGGCTGTGAAGTAATAGCATTCTGCGCTGACCTTGGCCAGGGAGAAGATCTGAAGGCAGTAAAAAACAAGGCGCTCAGGACAGGCGCTTCAAAGGTGTATGTTACAGATCTGAGAGAAGAGTTTGCAAGAGATTATGTATTCCCGATGCTCAGGGCAAACGCTGTTTATGAAGGCGCCTATCTTATGGGCACTTCGATAGCACGCCCTCTCATTGCAAAAAAGCAGATCGAAATAGCGCAAAAGGAAAAGGCAGACGCTGTTGCGCATGGCGCAACCGGCAAAGGAAATGACCAGGTGCGTTTTGAATTGACCTATTTCGCCTTAAAGCCTGATATTAAAGTTATTGCGCCCTGGAGAGAATGGAAATTCGATTCAAGAATATCATTGATCAATTACGCAAAAAAACATGGCATTCCTGTGCCGGTGACAAAAAAGAAACCCTACAGCACCGACAGAAATCTCTTTCACATAAGTTATGAGGGCGGGATACTGGAAGACCCGTGGGCTGAACCGCCGGCTGATATGCTTACCATGATGGTATCCCCTGAGAAGGCCCCGTCAAAACCGGCATATGTTGAGATAGGATATGAGAACGGCAACCCGGTATCTGTTGACGGGAAAAAACTTTCCCCTGCCAACCTTCTGAAAAAGCTTAATGAGATTGCCGGAAGACACGGCATCGGCAGGCTGGATATTGTCGAAAACCGATATGTGGGAATTAAGTCCAGGGGGGTTTATGAGACCCCGGGAGGGACCGTGCTTCATACCGCTCACAGGGCGATCGAATCGATCACTTTAGACAGGGAAGTAATGCACCTGAAGGATTCACTGATGCCTAAGTTCGCAGAGCTTATATATTACGGCTACTGGTTCTCTCCTGAAAGAGAGGTCATGCAGAGTCTTATAGACGAATCACAGAAAGGCGTTACAGGGACCGTAAGGCTGAAACTTTATAAGGGCAATTGCATAGTGGCCGGCAGGAAATCACCCGGGTCCCTTTATAACCCGCAGCTTGCGACCTTTGAATCAGAGACTGTGTACAACCAGAAGGATGCAGAAGGGTTTATAAAGCTGAATGCCCTGAGACTGAAAGTAAGATCAAAAATAAAAAATCAAAGATAAAAATTCCGGGAAAAATTATTTAATAAATTAATTTTCCTTAATTTTGCATTTTACATTTTTCATTTTGCATTATTTTTATTATGTCTGATCTGAAATATTGGCTTGCATTGAATTTAATTCCTGATGTCGGTCCCGTATCTGCCGAACGTCTGCTGTCGGCATTTGGAAGCCCTGAAAATATCTTTCATATGTCAGTCAATGAACTGAAGCAGGTTAAGGACATCGGCGACAACAGGGCCCGGAACATTGTCAGTTTCAGAGACTGGGAAAAAGTTAATAAAGAAATTGCGAAAGCTGAGAAAAATAATGTGAGACTGATTCCCCGAAATAACAAGGCGTATCCTGAAACACTTAAACGCATTTACGGGGCCCCGGTTGTTCTTTATGTAAAGGGGATGCTGCAGGAGTCTGACAAATACGCAATAGCGGTGGTAGGGTCAAGGACAGCAACAGATTATGGGATAAAAACAGCGGAAAAGATCAGTTACAAGCTGTCTTCATCCGGACTCACTGTGGTCAGCGGAATGGCAAGGGGAATAGACAGCGCCTCCCACAAAGGCGCCCTGAAAGCGGGCGGGAGGACTGTAGCCGTGCTTGGTTCCGGTCTCGACCTCCCTTATCCGCCTGAGAACAGAAAGCTTATGGATGAAATCTGTTCTTCAGGGGCCGCCATAAGTGAATTCCCCTTCGGCACCCCGCCCAATAAGGAAAACTTTCCCAAGAGGAACAGGATCATAAGCGCCATGTCCCTTGGAGTGATAGTTATCGAGGCTGCTCTTGACAGCGGTTCTCTTATTACAGTAGCCTATGCACTTGAACAGGGAAGGGAGATTTTTGCGGTTCCGGGGAATATCACGTCAAGGAACTCAAAAGGTACCAATGACCTTATCAAAAAAGGCGCAAAACTTGTTGAGAGCGCTGAAGAGGTCCTTGATGAGCTCAGGCCCCAGATAAAAGGCATTCTCAGGGAAGAAAAAATGAAGCCTGAAAAATTGCTGCCGGTACTGACTGATGATGAACAAATACTCTATAGTTCTTTAAGCAGCGAACCGAAACATATAGATTCAATTATCAGAGAAATAAGTATACCGACAAGCAGGGCTTTGTCTATACTGCTCAATCTTGAACTGAAAGGAATTATCAGACAGTTGCAAGGGAAAAACTTTTCCCTGAATTAACAATTAGCAATTATCAATGAGTGATTGAAGAATAATTCCTTAATTGTTCATTACTCATTTATAATTATGCATTGTTTTACAGTAAAGGTTTTTGAAAAACTACCGATAAAGAGAAACGGTATAAGCATTTTCTGACATAAGGGGTATTTTCGTATGAAATCACTTTTAATTGTTGAGTCTCCGGCCAAGGTAAAGACGCTCTCTAAATTTCTTGGCAAGGATTTTACCATAAAGGCTTCGATCGGTCACGTTAAGGACCTTCCCAAAAAGGATATAGGCGTTGACGTTGAAAATAATTTTGCGCCTACATATGTTGTTATCGAGGGCAAAGAAAAAGTCATGAAGGATTTAAAAAAGGCGGCGAAGGCCGCTGATCAGGTGTTTCTCGGCCCCGACCCTGACAGGGAAGGAGAGGCCATCGCATGGCATATTGCCGAGGAATTAAACGGCGGTTCAGACAAGATATTCAGAGTGGAGTTTAATGAGATAACAGAGAAGGCCGTAAAAGAAGCCATTAAACATCCGCGAAAGATTAACATAAACCTTTTTGACGCCCAGCAGGCAAGAAGGATTTTGGACAGGCTTGTCGGTTACAAGCTTTCACCGCTTCTATGGCGCAAGGTGCGGCGAGGTCTCAGCGCCGGAAGAGTACAGTCTGTAGCAGTCAGACTTGTCGTTGACCGGGAGCGTGATATCGAGGCATTCAAATCCGAGGAATACTGGAGCATTATTGCAACACTGGAGGGTAATGAACCGCCACAGTTTGACGCAAGGCTTTTCCAGATCGCCGGGCAGAAGGCGGATATTAAAAATGAAGAACAGTCAAAGGGTATAATCGAAGACCTGCAGGGCAGGAGCTTTACTGTAAAGAAGATAGAAAAGAAAAAGAGAAAACGCTCCCCCTCACCACCTTTTATTACAAGCACCCTTCAGCAGGATGCCGCAAGAAAGTTCAGATACACCGCGAAAAAGACCATGATGATAGCGCAGAAGCTCTATGAGGGCGTTGAGCTCGGTGAAGAAGGTCCAACCGGTCTTATAACATACATGAGAACTGATTCCGTTCGTACCGCTTCAGAGGCTCAGCAGGAGGCAAGGGAATTTATCATAAAGGAATATGGCAATGATCACGTCCCGCAAAAACCGCCTGTTTACAAGAGCAAGAAGTCGGCGCAGGAGGCGCACGAAGCAATACGGCCTACGTCCGCCTACAGGACTCCAACTGCCGTAAAGAAATTTCTTGAAGCGGACCAGTACAAACTGTATAAACTCATCTGGGAGCGCTTTATTGCGAGCCAGATGGAATCCGCCCTTCTTGAGCAAACCTCCATTGATATAGGCACGGACAAATATATCTTCCGCGCAGCAGGGACAGTCGTTATATTCCCCGGGTTTATGACGCTGTATACGGAAAGCACCGATAACGTAAAAGAAGATGAAGGCCTTCTGCCTTCATTATCAGAGAATGAGGCATTAAAGACCCTCGGCATCACGCCGAAACAGCATTTCACGCAGCCGCCTCCAAGATACACAGAGGCAACGCTTGTAAAGGAGCTTGAGGCAAAGGGCATCGGCAGGCCAAGCACATATGCTTCTATTCTTTCAACAATACAGGACAGGAAATATACAGAAAAAGCTGAAGGAAAATTTAAACCTACGGAGCTGGGGACAGTGGTTAGCGATCTGCTTGTTGAACGGTTCTCCGGACTGATGGACTACAATTTCACCGCCAATATGGAAGACCATCTCGATAAGATCGAGGAAGGCGGTTACAAGTGGGTTGATGTTGTGATGGACTTTTATAAGCCTTTTAATAAAGATCTTGCAGAAGCAATGTCGAGTCTCGGAAAAGTAACTCCGCAGGATATCCCTACGGACCAGACCTGCGAAAAATGCGGCAAACCGATGGTCATAAAGTGGGGCAGACATGGCAGGTTTATAGCGTGTACAGGCTATCCGGAATGCAAGACCACAAAGCCTCTTGAAACTGAAGGCACAGGCGATGGAACACAGCAAAAAACAGAGATACAGGAGATTGATGAGAAGTGTGAAAAATGCGGCTCTTCAATGGTAATAAGGTCCGGAAGATACGGAAAATTTATTTCCTGCAGTAAATATCCGGAATGCAAGACAACAAAAGGATTGAGCATCGGCGTCAAATGCCCTGAAGACAGCGGAGAGATCGTTGAGAGAAGGACGAAAAAAGGCAAGGTGTTCTTCAGCTGCGGTAATTATCCAAAATGCAAATTCGCCACATGGTATAAACCTGTAGATAAACCGTGTCCCAAATGCGGCGCAACTATCTTAATTGAGAAGAGGACTAAAAAAGAAGAAGTCCTTGCATGTCTGAAAAAAGAATGCGGGTACAAAGAAGATCTTTCGCCGGCTGAGAGCGAGAGTTAGAAAGCAGAAAAGATTCTTTTCAGATGGAAAATGAGGCTCACAGTATCCGTTTGATCTTTGCGAAGGCCTCTTCTATTAATTTCGGTTCCGGCAGGAATGTGGTCCTGAAGTAAACTCCATCCTCCTGTCTTCCGAACCCTGACCCCGGGACGAATACAACTCCTTCCTTAAGCGCGGCACGCACGAACTCAATGTCTTTTTTCCATTTCCGTGTTTCTATTTTTATGAACGCGTAGAACGCGCCTTTAGGAACAGGAAAAGAAAGCGGCAGCTTCTCCGCCATCTTCACGAACGTATTTCTCCTCTGCAGCAGCTTATCTTTCATATCCGTGATGTATGCAGGGTATGATGGGTCAACTATCGCAGCGGCAGCAGCCTTCTGGTATTCCCAGTTAACTGAGAGCCGCTGATTGCAAAGCAGGAAGAATGCGTTCTTGAGCTCTGACCACTTGTCACCGTGGAACGCTATCCACCCTATCCTCGCACCCGGGTAACTGAAGTCCTTGGAAAGCGAACTTCCATATATGAATGGCACCTTGCCTCTTGCTATCTTCCTGAAATCTATATACTTGCCTTCCAATATGAGCCGGTCGTAGGACCCGTCATAAAAAATCGGAACGTCATACTCGGCGCAGATCTTCACGACTTCCGAGAGGTTCTGTTCTGAATAGACAGAACCCAGCGGATTGTTCGGGTTGATTATAACCATCGCCTTTGCGCCCTCAACCTTCTTTGCCAGATTTTCTATATCTATCTGACCGTCCGCATCGTGCCTGTAGAAGATGCTGTCGCCTTCGAACTGCTTTGCCTTGCTTAAGTAAAGCGGATATACCGGGTTGGGCAAAAGCACCTTCTCCCCGAACCCTATGAACGAATGGAAGAAAAAGTCTATGCCCTCGGTGAGGCCTGCTACGGCAAACACGTCATCAGGTCTGCATTTCTCGATCTTCGCTACGGTCTTTCTGAACTGATCATCGCCCTCGGAAGGCGCATAACCCTGCCAGTTTTCATCGAGCGCGCTTTTCACCCTGTCAGATATCACTTTGAATGATTGAAAGCCGTACTGGGGCGGGTCTCCGATGTTGAGGTAAATCATCTTCTTGCCCTTCGCCTCCTCGCGCTTCGCCTCCATAACTATGTCTCTTATCGGGTAGCTTACAACATTCATTCTTTCTGTAGGCCTGTAAGGCAGTTGTCGTTTCAGGTGTAACATATCATCATCCTTTTTGTTTTATAACTTACTGTAACTACATCTTCCTGTTAAATTAATTTTTACTTTTCAAGTATTAAAATATAATACGCTACGATAACGAAAAAGGGCAACAGAGGGGAAGTGTGAAATGGGTATGGGGTAAGAGATATGTGGTATGGGGTATGGATTAAACGGCGAGAAGATTGGAAGAGTTAAAAAGGTAAAGCTGGAAAGCTCGCAAGCGTGAAAACGCGACAGGTCTGAAGAAAAACAGAAATGAGACAAAACAAAGCCCCGGAAAGTTCATCCTCTTCCGGGGCTTATAATTTAATATACTGAAAGTTTTTTACTCCACATCCTTTTCAGGCACGAACTTGTAGCCGGTAAAGATCGAGCCCATCATGCCGTTCTTTTCTCTGGAATCGGAGAACCATGCAATGTACACATGCACCATCACAAAGACCAGTATCACATACATGCATAGATGGTGATAAAGCCTTATGGTCGGAAGATGCATTACACCTGTCAGCCATCCTCCAAGCAGGGTCCAGATAAGACCCGAATGGTTCGATGAGTACATGGCAAAGCCTGAGATTATCTCAAAGATAAAGATGGCGAAAAGCACCAGATAGGTCAGCCCGCCAAGCGCTGAATGACCGACATGGCATTTTGTTTTGTCACCGATCAGCAGATAGCATTTTAAGTCATCGCCGACGTTGCCGAGATTGCTCAGCCACGTGCACATGCAGGCATGTTTATTCCCCACAAACGACCAGTAAAGCCTGATGATCACGCTCATGAGAAAAGCGTATGCCGCGACAAAGTGGATAAGCCGCATCCAGCCCATAATCCACTGCTTTGATGAATAGGCATGGATAAAAGGACTGCCGACGTAGAAACCGGTGACTGAAAGGGCCAGGATACAGAGAAAATTTATCCAGTGGGTGAACCTTACCGGGCGTTCCCATGCGTAGACTCTCACTCTCTCATTTTTCATGTCCATCCCCCTTTCTTATTTTACCCTTATCCTTGTGACTTCATTCCCTTCAGGATCAAACACATGAACGGCGCATGCCATGCAGGGGTCAAATGAGTGGATCGTCCTGAGGATCTCAACAGGCTGATCGATATTGGCAACAGGTGTTCCTATCAGCGCCTCTTCATAGGGGCCTCTCTGGTTCTTGGCATCCCTCGGAGAACCGTTCCATGTACCAGGGACTACACACTGGTAATTTGCGATCTTTCCGTCCTTGATATTCACCCAATGTCCCAGCGCTCCTCTCGGTGCTTCGTGCAGGCCGTAGCCCTTTGCCTCTTTGGGCCATTCTGACGGGTCCCATTTCTCACCGCTGTGGATCTTCAGGTCGCCCTTTTTCATATTTGCTGCAAGCTGGTCGATCCATACAGGTACCTGTTCCGCAGCAACGAGCGTCTCGACCGCCCTCGCGGCGATCCTTCCAAGGGTTGAAAACAGCGCTGCAGGGCCGACACCTAATGTCTTCAGGACAAGGTTTACTACTTCCTGGACCCTCTTGTGTCCGGAGCCATAAGCGACAAGCATCCTCGAAAGAGGACCCACCTCCATCGCCATGTCGTTATAGCGCGGGGCCTTCAGCCAGGTATATTTTGCATCTGTATCAAGATACTCATACGGTGGTTTAGGTCCTGTGTACTTGTAGTTTGTCTCACCTTCCCACGGATGTTTCGCCGAGCCGTCTCCTCCGGAATATTCGTACCATGAATGGGTCACATATTCTGTGACCTTTGTATGGTCCACAGGATGGATTTTCGACAGGTCCTTATTCAGGATGATCCCGCGCGGCAGCCAGAGATTCTCTGAATTACTGGTATTGTCATTCGGAAATTCACCATAGCTGAGGAAATTGCCGACACCTGCTCCATGTCCTGCCCAATCCAGATAAAAAGGTGCAACAGCCAGGACATCAGGAATATAAACTTTTTCCACAAACTCATGCGCTTTTTTTGCAAGACCATGCATGAACGCAATGCTTCCCGCATTCAGCGCGTTCTGACTGTTAGGGTCAACAGGTATGGACATGCCGCCGACTATATATGTCTGTGCATGAGGATTTTTTGCGCCGAGAAGCGCCTGGATCTTTATAACATCCCTCTGCCAGTCAAGGGCCTCAAGGTAATGGGCGACCGCCATCAGATTGGCCTCCGCAGGAAGCTTGTACGCGGGATGTCCCCAGTATGCATTTGAGAAAGGACCAAGCTGCCCGTTCTCGACAAACCCCTTGAGTTTTTCCTGGACCCCTTTGAAGTAATCAGCGCTTGATTTTGACCAGTCTGAGATAGACTGTGCAAGGGCCGACGTCTTTGAAGGGTCTGCCTTTAATGCGCTCACAATATCAACCCAGTCAAGCGCGTGGAGATGATAAAAGTGAATTACATGGTCCTGAACGTATTGAATCCCGGATATAATGTTCCGGATGATCCTTGCGTTGTCAGGAATTGTGATGCCTAATGCGTTTTCGACCGCTCTCACCGAGGCGGTTGCGTGAACCGTTGTTCAGACCCCTCATATACGCTGGGTAAACGCCCATGCGTCACGCGGATCTCTGCCCTTCAGGATTATTTCGATCCCCCTGAACATCGTGCTTGAGCTCCACGCGTCTACAACCTTTCCGCCTTCAACCTTTGCCTCGATCCTGAGATGTCCTTCTATTCTTGTTATAGGGTCAATTACTAATTTTGCCAATGTACCTCACCTCCCTTTCAGAATTTTATCCGCAGATTTCGCAGATAACACAGATTAAAGAAAAAACTTATAAAAAATCTGCGTCAATCTGTGTAATCTGTGGATGATCATTTTATGTTTTCTTCCTTCTTGGGCGAAACTGCCCTTCCGATTCCATGAATTACAAGACCTGCAGCCGTAGCTGCGGCAAGTCCGGCACCTACCTTGTCAGCCGTACTTTCAACGCTTACCCCCGGGACCTTTGGAAGCCTCCTGTAGAAGGGGCTCATGGTGTCCCAGAAATTAGGCTCGGAACATCCGATACAGCCGTGTCCTGCCTGAACAGGCCAGCTCGTGCCTTCATTGTATTTAACGGTTGGACAGTTATGGAATGTCTCCGGTCCTTTGCAGCCCATCTCATAGAGACACCATCCCTGCCTGTGTCCTTCGTCTCCCCATTGTCTTGCGAATTGACCTGCGTCAAAATGCGCCCTTCTTTCGCAATTATCATGGATCCTTTTTCCAAAGGCGAAAAGAGGTCTTCCAAGTTTGTCCGTGTTAGGCAGTGATCCGAATGTCAGATAGTGTACAACCGTAGCAGTGATGTTCTCTGCATTCACGGGACAACCGGGCAAATTAATTACGGTTGCTTTCGGTACAGCCTCTTTTACACCAACTGCTCCTGTTGGATTAGGGAGAGCAGCAGGAATGCCGCCGTGTGTTGCACAAGTGCCGACGGCGATTGTTGCAATAGCATTGCCGCAGACTTCCCTTGCTATATCAACGGCAGTCCTTCCGCCGATACAGCAATATATTCCATCATCTTTCAGAGGTATGGCCCCCTCAACAACTACAAAGTAATTCCCTTTATGGTTTTTAACAATATCCATCAGCGACTTCTCAGCCTGTTTCCCTGACGCCGCCATTATTGTTTCGTGATATTCAACGGCAAAAATATCAAGGACAATTTCTCCGACGGTCGGCGCCGTGGCCCTCAATAAAGCCTCCGTGTCTCCGGCACAATCCTGAAATTCAAGCCACACAAGATAAGGTTTCTTGCCGCTTATTATTGCTTCAGCAATTTTTGGAGCAAATGAAGCAGGCAAAGCCAGTAATGCAGCCATTCCTGTACAGAACTTCATCAGATCTCTGCGTGATATTTTTTTATTGATGAGAGATTCCATTGATTCTGATGCTTCCAGCAATGAATCATCAGGCAAAAATTTCATAAAGCCACCCCCTTTTTTCAATTTAAGGATATTAAAATAGTTCCTGTTAATCGAGAAATTATCATAAAAATACAGACTTGTCAATAAAAATCTTTTTAAGGTGACGAATGAATCATCCCTGCCTGCTTTTCTTAAGCATCTCTTTTGCATGTTTTAGTGAGACTTCTGAAATTTCACCGCCCAGCATCCGGGCGATTTCAGCGGTCCTTTCGTCTTTCTCAATTTTGCTTATTTCAACAATCGTTCTGTCTTTCCTGATCTTTTTTTCAATTTTAAAATGCCTGTCGGCATATGATGCTATCTGTGGAAGGTGGGTTATGCATACTATCTGATGGTTCGATGAAAGATTTTTCAATTTCTGTCCGACGGTCTCTGCGGTCCTGCCGCCGATACCGGCATCAATTTCGTCAAATATGAGAACAGGGATATTATCTCCCTTTGCAATGATACTTTTTAATGCGAGCATGATCCTTGAAAGTTCACCGCCGGACGCTATCTTTGATAAAGGCTTGAGGGCTTCACCGATATTAGGGGAGATTAAAAATTCGATGTTGTCGATCCCCTTTTGGTTCGCCCTGAACCCGTCTGCCGTATCATCCCCTTTTTCCTGTGTGATGAGGATCGAGAATCTGGTGTCCGGCATCGACAGTTCTGAAAGCTGTGACACAACCTCCGACTCTATTTTCTTTGCTGCCGACCTCCTCTTCTTTGAAAGTCTCTTCGCCTTATCTGTCAGATTGTCTTTGAGCTTTTCAAGTTCTTTCCTTAATCCTTCCAGTGTTTCTTCAGAATGCTGAAGGGCCTCAAGCTCTATGACCGACTTATCTCTGTAATCAAGGATTTCCTGAACGTTGTTCCCGTACTTTCTCTTCAGTCCCTTTATCAGTTCAAGCCTTTCCTGCACCTGTTCAAGACGTTTGGGATCATAGTTCAGGCTGTCTTTATAATCCCTGAGAAAATATCCTGCCTCTTCAAGCAGGGGAGGTGCGTTTTTTAAGGACTTGAAGGCATCATTGGCCCGGGAATCGATATTCGAAATTTCCCTGAGAGAATCAAGTATGCGTGAAAGTTTCGTAATGCAGGATAAGTCTGATGCATAAAGAGAATCATATGCCTCATTGGCAAGTTCAGCAAGGCGGCCTGCGCTGCTTAATATTCTTATCTCCTCTGTAAGGCCTTCTTCTTCGCCGGGACCCAGATTTGCAGTCTCAATCTCGTTGATCTGAAACCTGAGCAGATCGAGCCGCTGGGCCCTTTCTTTTTCTTGCTGAACAAGTTCAGCTATCTGCTGTTTTAAGGCGACTAATGAATCATAAACATTCTTTACCTCCTGCCTTTCATAAAGGAGTCCCCCGTATGCATCAAGCAGATCAAGCTGATTGTCAGCGGAAAGCAGAGACTGATGCTCGTATTGTCCATGGACGTCAATAATGCTTTTACTGATGTCCGAGAGGGTCTGCACATTCACCATTGAACCGTTCACAAAGGCCCGGCTTTTACCCTGTGCAGAGACGATCCTCTTCAGGATAATACCCTCATCAATATTAATTCCAAAATCTTTAAGGAATTGGGTGGTAGCGGCGTTCAGCAGTTCAGCGGAGATATCAAAAAACGCCGCGACAACAGCCTCCTTTTCACCGCTCCTGATAGCCTCGGCTGTCGCCCTTTCTCCAAGGGTCAGGCACAGGGCGTCGATGATAATTGATTTCCCGGCCCCGGTTTCTCCGGTAATTACGTTAAAGCCTTCTCCGAATTCTATGTTTGCATCATCGATTATGGAGAAGTTTTTGATATGGAGCATGCGCAGCATTGCCTATTATAAATAAGCGCCATTGAACCCGCAACAGTTTTTATGTTAGGGGGTAGGGGCGCACCTGCGTGTGCGCCCAATTTTTTTGGCTATGTTTGTTTTTTTATCATCAGGGGCAGACACACAGTTCTACCACTACAATCTTTTGCATACCATACATATTTTTTCTTTTGAATTTTTCCCGTGACAAATGACTTCAGGGATGTTTATAATTTTTCATTTACGTAGAATAGATATCGTTAGGAGAAAAACAATGAAGTAGGAGTGCAGCTATTACCCGAATCTGAATACTATTGAAGTATCTACTCATGGTGTGGCCGATATAACAGCTCTCATCGAAATGTTACATCGAATAGCCGAGCTTTGCGGGCAGGAAAAGTCGGCAAATATCCTTGTTGATCACTCGGAATTGGATGCCAGCCATCTCACTATGAATAATATCGACACCCTTAGCCGCATTACTGTATCTTTGAAAGATACTTTCAGGAAGCGGAAGTGTGCTCATGTTGTAGCTGAGGACCTTCAATTCGGCCTTGTACGTGCCTGGGAGATAATGGTTGAAATTAAGGGGTTCACCGATATGGAAACAAGGCTTTTCAAGAATAGAGATTGAAGCTATTGAATGGGTCAAAGCAGGCCCCTAACCCATGGGTGCTGTCAGGTGAGATATCATCCCCTTCTTCCCTGATACTTCTTGCAGCTCTTGTACCTCATTCCTCCCTCTTTTTGAATTTTTTTCGTGACAAATGACTTCAGGGAAGTTTATAATTTTCTATTAGCGTTTTTACGGGTCCGGGGAGTTAATTTCTTATACGTAATATAGATATCGTTATGTCCTGACGAAAAAAACAGCTTGACCGTATCTCCGGTATTCGGTATGATAAATAGTAATACCGGGAGGTAAATATATGAGTAAAGCAAAAATTGCAATAACTTTGGACCAGGATTCCATCAAACGTCTGGACCATCTTGTCTATGAACACATATTTTCAAATCGCAGTCAGGCAATTCAGGAAGCTGTGAACGAAAAAATAGAAAGATTAGAGCGCAATCGTTTGGCAAAAGAATGTGCCAAGCTGGATCCGGACTTTGAGAAAGCAATGTCGGAAGAAGGATTATCCGAGGATTTAAGCGAATGGCCAAAATACTGAGAGGCGAGATTCGATGGGCTGACTTAAATCCTGTGCGTGGTCATGAGCAGGCAGGCTTACGACCTGTGCTGATCTTAAGTCACGATGTATTTAACGAACATTCGGGAACTGTCATAGCGATGGCGCTAACCAGCCAGCCGCAGCGTGCAGGCTTCCCATTGACGCTGGAGCTAAAAACTGAAAAACTGCCAAAACGATCATGGGTAAAGATCAGCCAGATACGGACTTTATCTGTTGAAAGAATTGGGAAGAAGCTCGGCAGAGTATCACCAGAGGAATTAGCTCAAGTAGTTGAAGGGCTGAACGAAATAATAGGGACATAAACATGAGAGAGTGGTATCAGGTCTACTTTCTTCATTCCAGTTTTTAAACCTGACCTTATACATACCATAAATGAACTGCTGTTTGTAGGTTAATAGCGGATGGATATCACTACAAAGGAAGTGGTACCGTTCGGTCTGCTCACGATAATTTCGTCACCTTCTGCCTTGCGTAATAAGGCCTTTGCCATAGGTGAATCGATACTTATGCAATTCTTTTCAGGATCATATTCATCTGACCCGACGATGCGGTACTCGTACACGTTCCCGTCGTTATCTTCAATCTCAACCCATGCGCCAAAGAATACCTTTGATGTATCCTCAGGTATCCTGTCCACTATGATCAGTTCGTCCAATCGTTTCTGAAGGAACCGCATGCGGGCATCGATCTCCCGTAACTGTTTTTTGCCGTAAATATATTCCGCATTCTCAGAACGGTCCCCCATGGCAGCAGCCTCGGAAACTGCCTGAGTAACCTGGGGACGCTTGACCTTCCAGAGGTATGACAGCTCATCTTTTAACTGCTTTTGCCCCGCAGGTGTGATATAAGGCGAGACGTTTGGTATATTGCGTAACTTTCCCGTCTCTACTCGCTCCCGTAAGAATGCAGCCCTGACAGTACAAGATTAACGCCGAGATATGTAAATATAACGGCTATAAAACCTACGACAGCAAGGATCGCCACGCGTTTTCCTCTCCAGCCTTTGACATATCTCGCATGCAGATATAGCGCATAGACAAACCATGTTATCAGCGACCAGGTCTCTTTCGGGTCCCAGCTCCAGTATTTCCCCCAGGCGCTGTTGGCCCATATTGCGCCCATAAGCAACCCGCCGACGGTGAATAAGGGGAACCCGACATTGATGCTCTTATAAGTTATTTCATCAAGTATGTTCGGCGTTAACGATAAAGAGGCAAGAACTTTTTTCAGGCCGATCCCGAACTTCCAGATGGCAAAGATAAAGGCAATTGACAAGGCCCAGCTTACAGCTACAACACCCCCGGATTCACTCCTGAAAGTGGCTTTTAAGAAATGGCTCTGTATCAGTTCCTTGCGTTCGGCAGCCGACAGGCTTGAGAAATCAATCCCCATTCCTATAAGTACAACAATGAATATTCCGATTATAATGCTCCAGAAAATATATGTCTTTTCTTTTTTAGACTCCGTAATCATAACTATGTATGCCGCAGCAGACCCGAAAGATACGCCAAAGGCAGCATATCCGAGAAAGGCCAACAGCACATGAAAAAGAAGCCAGTTTGACTGTAGCGCAGGCATAAGCGGCTGTATTTCTTTTGAGGTGCCCGAGATGTCGATAAAGAGAAGGGCCAGCGCTGCGATCGGCGTAACAAAAGCGCCGAGCGACCGGATCTTATATTTGAATTCTACGATAAGGTGGATCAGAATAAGAGACCATACAAAAAAGATAAGAGATTCATAAAGATTTCTGAGAGGAGCAGCCCTTAAAAGGGATACAATAAGGCCGGATGTTGGATTGGACCTTAACCAGAAATCGTAAGAATGACTCCATCTGCTTAGAAAAGCGATGGTCTGGGCAATAAATCCAAAGATCGTTACGGTAGTGGCGGTGATCCCGACAGTCCTGTTTCTTGTGACAAGATAAATTATATAGATAACCATCGCTATTACATACGCACCTGCTGATATATTAAAAAAAGTCTGACTTGTCATTTCTTACTCCTTCCTTCAATTGCCTGCGAAGCTCTTGAGCATATATTGTCTATTTCATTTTCAAAGGCGAGTCTGTTCCTGCTTGTATTGCCGCCTACAGATATACTGACAGGACCCTTGTCTCCTGATGATTCATAAGCCAAATGTACCCATATTTTTTTATGACTGACAAAAAAAGTAACATACAAGCCTAATGTCATAATGATACACGCAATATAAATAAACCATACACCCGGGTCTTTTGAGACCTGGAGGCCTGTATATTCAACACCCCAGTAATCATCGAATTTAACCTCATGTCCTCCCGGCAAAATACCGGTCTGAGGATATCTTTTGAATATCCATCCTGTAAAGCCTTCCTGTCCGGGAATGTTGAATTTTACTGCTATTGCCGGATTTACCATATTTTCAGCGTAAGTTGATAATTGCCCTGTACGCGGGTCCCGTCCGAGGGCCGGTGAGAAGTCAACAATAGTCCCGGTAATGCCTGTGCCGGGAATTTCAAATGTGTCACCAAATCTGAGAGTATAAGTTTTTTGCTGACCGCCGTTTGGTTTTAAACTAAGTATGAAGTAGCCCTGTGCATTTGGGACCATGCCGTAGCTTGATTGATAAAATGTAATGCCCTTGTATATAAGCGGGCTGTTGACCTCGATGTTTTTTTTCAGAACTTCCTTTCCGTTTTCAATTATTACCAGCTCGCTCTGAAATTCCTGGGGCATGTCAATGCCTTCATAATACTTCGTTTCATACCAGTTGCATTTAACAGTAAAGCCGAGGGGTATTGTTCTGCCTTGTGCTATATACGCAACATCTGACTCCTCGCCTTCAGGAAGATTCAGGAATCCGTTAAAACCAAAAAACGCCCCGATTATTGCGCCTACAAATATAAGTATAATGCTCAGATGCACGACATAAACTCCCAAACGCGCATAATTCCACTTTTGACAATAGAGCTGTACTGTATTGTCTTCATTTGATTCAAGAACACGGTATTTTGATGAGCGCAGACTGTTAAGGAATTCGTCCTTTGCAGCAGCGAGAGTGGTCTTCAGTTTCATTTCCTTCTTTACCGGCAGGGTCCTGATGACATTAGCGGCTAACGGCTTTAAAGGCAGCTTTACAAGTTTCCAGGTCTTGGGGAATCTGTCAAGTGAACACACTATAAGGTTTATGCTGAATATCAGATAGAAAACTGATGAACCACCATGAATGGTACATATCCATAAAACCGAGTTTTGCGAATATGTTGTAGACGGTTGGAGCAGCAGAATCACCAAAAAATTTGGCAAGCAATGCAATGTTCTTGGCCGGTTCAGCCCGCTGTTCGACAATTGTTCCTACTATCGATGAAAGCGCTAATATGATAAAAGTGGCAACGGCAAGCTTTACAGATGCCAGAAAATTCCATACTATATTGAATACATCATTCTTTTCTTTTTCTTCCAAAACAGCCTCCTGAAACGTGATATTAAATATAGCCTTTAATGATTTACGAAGTCAATCTTGGCGGCAAATTTCGTGGGTTCTGATGTGTAAGATAGATTTTCATTGGAAGATATATGCTTTTCGGACAGACAATAAATCATCCATTCCTCATAATACAAAAAACCGCAGCCTGCAGGTGAGAACACCCGTCAACGACTTCACAGTTCTTGCATACCTTGGTCTTTTCAGATAATAAACAACTTAGTATTCCTTTAATCTTTTCGATCTTGACCGCATTACTCATTGCTTCATTTTGTATATTTGGAGTTGATGTTACAGGCTTCATATTAACTCCATAAAATAAAAAAGGGGAATAAAGTGTTACTCCCCTTCATTCCCCTCAGCTTGATGTAAGTTACTTATTGCTTTTCCGCTACGCCTTTTTCATCTTTCTGAAACTCCTGAACACCTAACAGATACCCCGCCTATAACGAAGAGTGTTGAGCTTACTGGCTCAGGAACTACTGTTGTTGTTCCAATCCGATCCGCTAGCACCTCCGCCGTTACCGATGCCCTGGATGTGTGCCGCAGATTTATAAAGGCACCATGTACCACCACCGGGCTCACTGAGAAAATTAAATGATGCAGCACTGATTGTCCTGATGTGTAAGTTGATATCGTAGACTACCGTCTCGCCTGGTGGTGAACTTTTCGGCAAATTCTCCGGGAGGCGGGGGGAAGTCAAAATTAATATCGTAATATCCGTCGCCATCTGCCTTGAATAAATCGATCCCTGTATCTTATTGAATTCGGTACAGAATCTGCAGAATTATTGTACAGCAGCAAAAGTCAGAGAAGTCAGATTCAGTAAAGGATCGAAATTGAAATAAACCATGACTTGCAAATTCACAGCTTGACACTAGATTAGCAGCGGACATGGTCAACCTGCACCTGTATTCGGACCTCCGTAACTGTCGATAAACGTCGCTGTTATCCATGGCGATAGTTCCGGCCCGGACGTAGTTCCACCACTGAAATCGTAGTCAAACTGGTGAATAAGAGTTCCGGCTTGTGCCTGAACAGGTACCATTGATCCAGCAAAGACAACTGCCAATGTTACAAGCTGCAATAAGACCTTTGAAATGTCTTGTAAGTTTTTTCATTTTGAATCTCCCTTAATTAGTTATTTTATAAATAATTATTTATTTTATATTGTAACAGACATGATTCTCTTAATTATATAAAGCAATAATTGTGCTAAATACACTGATTCAGCTACATTATTATTTTAAATTCAATAAGTTAAAAATAATTTACAATAGAACAGGAAGAAATACAGATGCGACAATTGTCGCAGGTAATTTCATGAAAAGAGTGGGAACTTACTGAAAGATATTATGTTTTTGTATCATATTGCCATTGTCTCTATTGAGACTATTGTCGCACCCTGTGCATCTCTGGATTCTCCAGATAAAATACAACTGAGTTTTCCTTTGATCTTGACCGCATTACTCATTGCTTCATTTTGTATATTTGGAGTGGATGTTACAGGCTTCATATTAACTCCATAAAATAAAAAAGGGGAATAAAGTGTTACTCCCCTTCATTCCCCTCAGCTTGATGTAAGTTACTTATTGCTTTTCTGCTACGCCTTTTCTCTCTTCTGATAACGTCTGAATCCCAATGTTGCCGCACCAATAATAAAAAGTGTTGAACTGATGGGCTCCGGTACAACGCTTAAATTCATATGAAGAGCGGTGCCACTGGCGGGACCACCAAACGTTATTGTGGCTACATCTGTCAGTGAATAAGGATCTGAGGGATTCCATGAAGAGGTCGTTGTACCATTAAATAAAGTATTAGTATATGGGCCCAGGGTGCCAACCGATGTCCCCTGACCGAACAAAGTGTTTGCTACTGTCAAAATATGAATTAAAAGTCACAGACTCAGATGTGCCCCCCCAAGCTTGCGTAATAAAATTTGCAGAACCTGTTGGTCCAAAACCAGTCTCGCTAAACATTATTGTAAGAGTTCCACTATAATACGCCTCTAAAGACACATCCTTTAAATCCAGCACGGGGTATGACAGCGAGCCAATATCTGGATATGTATTCCCTGTTGTTATATTGATATCTAACCAGCAACCAAGTGAACCAATATACGTCACAACTCCAGGATTTGAATCTTAGATCCAATCTCACTTCCATCGGCTACTAATATTAAGTTGGTACCATCGGATAAACTTAGCGTTGCAGTTGCATGGGCTGACTGGGAAGTAAGAAAAATGAAGATACTGAAAAACAGTATTGCAACACATAAAAGATTTGATATGTTTCTTGCCTTTTTCATTTTGAATCTCCTTAAATTAGTTTTTTATGATTTAAATAATTATTTGTTTTATATAAAAACAGTATGATTTTCTTAAATATATTAAAGCAATAATTGTGCTAACGTACATTGACTAATATGTTATTATTTTAAATCAATAAGTTAGGAATAATTTGCAGCGAGATAGGATGAAAATCAAGGTTGCGACAATTGTCGCAGGTAATTTCATAAAAAGAGCTGGAACTTACTGAAAGATATTAATTTTTTATATTATCTGAACATTGTCTCAGTTGAGACTATTGTCGCACCCTTTTCTCTTCAAACGCTTATTCAGGGCATGCCGTGTTATACCTAAAAATGACGCTGCGATCCCCTGATTGCCCTTGGAACGTTTCAGGGCTTCGGATATCAGGTATTCTTCCGCCTCTTTAATCGTAGGCAGCTTACCTGATGTTTTGAATATTGAATCTATATCATCAGGCAACGGTAAAAATCTTGACTGGGAAAACAAACCCTGTTCTTTTATAAATGTCTTAAAACTGTCCATGGAGAGTTTCCCTGTCCTGTGATGTGCAACAGCGTTAAAGACCATCGCCTTCATTTCGCGTATATTGCCGGGGAAATTATAATTTGAAAGGAATGTAATAAGTTCACGTGGATATGCCGGCTTTTTCTTGTTCAGAAATTTTACAGCCTCTTCTATAAAATTATTAAGAAGCAGAGGGATGTCTTCGAGTCGTTCTCTAAGAGGAGGGACATGAATACTGTAGACCTTAAGCCTGAAATACAAATCATCCCTGAACTTTTCCTCCTCAATAAGTCTGTTTGATATTTCTGTTGGTAGATGCAATAACACGTGCATTACTTTTTTCGGGATGGTCCGAACCGAGCGGGTAAAATACGTTCTCATCAAGAAGACGCAGCAGTTTTAATTGTGATTGATGACTTAAGTCGCCTATTTCGTCAAGAAGCAGCGTACCGTCAGAGGCCTGAACTATCATACCTTTCCTTTCCCTGTCAGCCCCTGTAAAAGCGCCTCTTTTATGGCCGAACAGGGTATCTGCAAACATGGTATCGTCCAGACCTGCTGTATTTACGGGAATGAATTTACCCTTAAGCCCGCTCACTTTGTGTATGGCACTTGCAATAAGTTCTTTGCCGACACCGGTTTCTCCTGTGATCAACACCGGCTTCTGGAGTTCAGCGATGGACTCAACATAATGGAAGATGCCCAGCATCTTTTTATTTCCAGTAATAATTGAAGCAGAAGGCCTGCTCATGCTTCAGATTTCCCTCATAAGGATCAATCTGCCCTTTGCAATTTAAGTCCCTTAATTCCAATGCCTTCTTTACAGTTGGAATAAACGGGCCTTTTTCAACCGGCTTGACCAGATAATCCGTAGCGCCGATCTTCATGCATGCTACTGCCTTATCCAATTCATTGGTTGCGGTCATTATTATCACCGGGATATGCGGGAATTCCTGTTTGATCTCAGACAGCAATTCAGTCCCTGATATGAACGGCATGAACAGGTCCAGCACGATCAATGATACTTTCTGTTTTGACAGCAACGGCATTACCAGCCTGCTGTCATTAATCGTGAGAACATCCTCAATTCCTGCACTTTGCAATATCAGACTGTAACTGAGCAGAATTTGCTGCTCGTCATCTACCAGAAGCACCGGATATGTTTGGTTATTCATTTTGCTCCAATTGCGTGACATGCTTCAGTAAACAATGTTTTCGATCCTGCAGCTTACATTTATCATACACCGGAAGCTCTAAAGACACCGTTGTGCCTCTCCCCGGTTCAGATTCAAATTCCAGGGTACCGCCGTGTTCTTTAATGATTGAATAGGAAATAGAAAGTCCCAGACCAGTGCCTCCTCTGTCAAGTCTGGTTGTAAAAAAAGGCTCTGTAGCCCTCTCGATAACATCCTTAGTCATTCCGACTCCTTCATCCTTGACGGATATTAGAACAAAACCCGGTCTTTTACTGACAGATGCAGAGATCAAGACACCGCAATCTTTATCCGGCAGGGCCTGAAGAGAGTTCATGATAAGATTCACGATTACCTGCTCTATTTGTTGAGAGTTCCCTTTGACAGGAGGTAATTTCTTTTCAACAGTTACACGGAATTTTCCGGGTGACATTTTTCGATCTGGCTTGAAAGGATCGCCCTGGAATATTTTATTGTCCTTCTGATATCGACTTTTCCATCCATCCCGGTTGCATCCGGACGGGCAAAATTTTTCAGGGTATTAATTATATTATTGATCCTCATAGAGCCGTCTATAATGCCGTCAATCATTTCCGGCGTGGTTTTACGAAGTTTTGAGAACCAGAGTCCCCCCAGTTGAAAATCCTGTTTCCCGCGATAATGTTTTGACAGGATCTTCACCACATCTTTCCAGATATCACCAAACAACTGGGCATTGGATAAAATATAACTGTTGGGGTTGTTTATTTCATGGACCACCCCGGAAACAAGTGTTCCGAGGGATGTCATCTTGTTCGCATGAATTAATTTTGTCTGCATCATCTTTGCTTCCTGTTCCATACGGACCCTTGCAGTTATGTCTCTTGCCACCTCGATGACATTTTTTACTCCTGATCTGTCTTTTACGGGAAAGGCCCTTATATCCCATACCCTGCCCTGTGCAGTAGTGATCTGGACGTCTTCTTCCTCGCCGGACCGAAAACTTTTTAACGCCGGGCAATTCTCACAGGGGACAAAGATACTGCAGCACAATTTATAACAGTACTTGGCTGTCAGCTCGGATGCATCCCTGCCGAACCCTGAAGCTGCGGCCTTATTTAACCATACTATCCTCAGATCAGGAGAAAGGAGGATCAGATTATCGGGAATGGCGTCCAGAAGCGTATTGAATTCCTGCGAAAGTTTTCTATACATTTCTTTGCTCTTACGCAGGTGTTCTTCTGCTTTCATCTTGTCGGTAATATCGGTAACGGAGCCAACCCATTTAACAGCCTTCCCGCCTTCAAAGCCGACAGCCTTTCCACGTTCTTCCCAGTAACGGTAGGAGCCGTCTTTGCACCTGATACGATATACTGCATAAAAGTCTTTCCCGGTCTCAAGCGCATTACCGATAAGTTTGAGCAGAGATTCGCGGTCCTCTGGATGAACGCTTTCAAGATGTCCGTTAACTGTGCGGGGGAATTCTCCCTGCATATAGCCTAAATATCTGTCAATATCTCCAAACCAAACCAAAGTGTCATGTCTGACATCTCCTTCCCATATAAGATCCGTTGAGGTTTCAGATACCGCTCTAAAGCGTTCTTCTTTCTCGCGCAATAACTTTTCTATCTTCTTGCGTTCAGAAATTTCCAGCAATAATTTCTCATTGATCTTTACAAACGCTTTAGTCCTTTCACCGACGCGCATTTCCAGCTCGCTACGGGATTTTATTATTGCATCCTCTACCAATTTCCGCCTTGTAATGTCTCTAAACACCTCGATCCCGGCAATGATCTTCCCTGTTGTGTCTTTTACAGGCGATCCGGTAATTTCGTAATGAACTACTCCCGGATCAGTTGTCCTCATTTGTTCCAATTTGTGTGTGCCCCCGTCTTTAAAACACAAGGCAAGAGGACATTCATCACAGACATTATCCCTGCCCTGATATGCCTTATAACAATACTTTCCAAAATGGTCGCCAACCATATCTTTATGACGCTGGTTTTGATATAAAATTTTGAAATTTGTATCCTGAATGCTGACAGCTTCCCCAATAGCATCAATAATTCCGTGTGTTACCAATTCATTAATTAGCTGTTCATCTGTCTTGACTTCATTACTCATGCCGCAAGCTCCTGAGATGTCTGTCCTTCATGCCTTTACCCTTGTCAACCTCATCGCATTTAAAATAACAGCCAAACTTAATCCCATATCGCCGACGCCGACAGCGACCCATAAATTAATTAGTCCCAATGATGCAAGAAC
Source organism: Thermodesulfovibrionia bacterium (assembly GCA_963699585.1). Classification (GTDB taxonomy): domain Bacteria; phylum Nitrospirota; class Thermodesulfovibrionia; order UBA6902; family UBA6902; genus SURF-23. The sequence goes on from CAVOUK010000002.1 coordinate 399,426, forward strand.
GGTGAGGCTGCCTTTTATCACAATTGAAGCAATAACATTCTGTTTCACAACCTGCATAGTCTTCCTGCTAAGTGATATGACATAATCTATTTTGGATAAATCATCATGCATTAATGCTATATCTGCTGTCTCGATCGCAACGTCAGAGCCGATGCTGCCCATTGCTATTCCGACGTTTGCTGCCGCAAGGGCAGGTGCATCGTTTACTCCATCGCCTACCATGGCAACAGAACCGAACCTGGAAGCAAGGCTTTCAACTACCCTGACTTTATCTTCAGGCAGTAATTCTGCATGATATTCATCAACACCAGTTTTTTCTGCAAGCAAGGCCGCAACTCTTTTGTTATCTCCTGTAAGCATCTCTGTCCTGATATGTAATTTCCTGAGATGTGATATTATTGCCGGTGCATTCTCTCTTATTGCATCGCCTAATGCGATAACTCCTATTGCGTCATTTTCATCGAAATAAAAATTGAGGTCTTACCTTCCTCCTCAAAATGCAGTAATTCCTCAGGATGTTTTATAGCCAGACTGTCAAGAAGATTCTTGGCTCCGGCATAATATGTCTTACCATTGATCACAGCCTCAAGGCCCATTCCTTTTATGGCCATAAACCTGTTTACCTCCTTTAGCGGTACATTTTCAGAAATTGCCTTCCTGAGGACCGCTTTTGCAATGGGATGCCCTGAACGGGCTTCCAGCGATGCAGCAATTGAGAGGACCTCCTGTGAAGAATGGCTGTTAAAACCAATTATGTCTGTTACCTCGAGCCTGCCTCTGGTTAAAGTACCGGTCTTATCAAATGCACAAGCTCCGACCCTGCTCAGTTCTTCAAGAAAGGTGGCCCCTTTTATCAGTACCCCGTGTCTTGCAGCGCTTGTTATTGCAGAGACCATAGCAACAGGCGTCGATATAGCCAGAGCACAGGGACATGATACAACCAGAAGCACCAGTGCCCTGTAAAACCAGACATCCCACGGATAGCCCAGCATAAAGGTCGGAAAAATAAAAATTACAAAGGCCAAACCAATAACCGTTGGAGTATAAACTCCGGCAAATTTATCAAGAAACCTTTCTGTTTTTGATTTCTTCCTCTCAGCCTCCTTAACAAGCTTTATGATCCTTGAAAGCAGGGTATCTTCCGATTTTCTCTCAACTTCTACTTCAAGATAACCATCCTCATTCATAGTTCCTGCGAACACTTCGTCACCCTCTGTTTTTTCTACAGGCGCTGATTCCCCCGTGATGGCTGATTCATTTACTGATGAATTTCCTGTGACAACTTTTCCGTCAAGCGGAATCTTTTCACCGGGACGTATGACAATGATTTCTCCTATGGATATTTCATGTACATGACATTCGATCTCCTTATCAATGCCTCTATACCCTCGCTGTTTCCGGGGCTAATTTCAGCAATTGGCTCATTGATCTTTTTGCATTGTCACCGGCATATTCTTCCAGAGACTTCCGCAACAAAGAAAAGAAAAATTACCGCCGCACCCTCTTCGCCGTGCCCTATGAAAAAGGCCCCGAAAGCCGCAATGCTCATAAGGCAATTCATATCCAGCCGGAGTTTGAGTACAGATCTGATGGCCTTCGTGAAAATATCTTTTCCTGAAACCGCAGCAGTAAAGATAAACATTAATTGCGCAATGATCTTGTACGGCGTCAGTGATTCTGCTGTCAGTCCGACAATAAGGAGCAGGCCTGATATTACAGATCGTATTAATATTTGCCGTTTCCAGAAGGGAGGTTTTTCCTCAAAGAGATCAACGGCACAGCAGGAGCAGCTTTTATCGCTGACGTACAGGCCCTGTTTTAGTATATAGTTTAATGTGCTGCATTTTATAAACCTGATAAGGGCGAGTCATCGACTCGCCCCTACAATAAATTAATACCTTTATCCCTTAATCCTTATCCTTAATCCTTCTTTGCTTCTTTCCTAACTTTAACCAGACCCGTGCATTATTGTCAAAAGATGGAAAAGTGTACGATTTTTATTTAAAATTAACGAGACTGATTGAATATCATGAAAAAATATATACTGCTTAATATATTACTGTTGTCCATCTTATTCGCTGTAACCGCAAGAGGACACGATGGCAAGGGACGCAGCCTTAACCTCCTGTACACAGGAAGTTTGGATGGAGAACTTGAACCGTGCGGATGTTCTCCGAAGACAGATTTTGGAGGCCTGGCAAGGCTTTCGGGATATATCTCTGAAAAAAGAAATACTCTTTCGCCTTACCTGCTCATAGATGCCGGAAATTTTTCTGCTGATGACACTCCTCAGGGCAGATTAAAGACAGATGCCCTGCTGAAGGCATTCTCCATCATGAAATACGATTCAGTGTCTTTGCAAAAAAAAGAAGCGTCATTCTCTGACAATCTTGCATCAGCTCTGGTAGAAAAATATAAAATCCCTTATGTTTCAAATACACATCATTCCAAGCTGTCCATTACGAAAAACAGGAATAAATTCGATGTGCATATAAGCGCCTATCCGGGTGATCATGAAACAAATCAATTGAATATCCTGCTGACAGACTTCCCACTCTCCGAGTGTAAGGAAATGCAAGGTTGGGATGTTATTATTAATTCTTCCGGAGAAATCCTTGATGAACCCTTCATCATGAAAAATACAATTATCGTTACAGGCTATCCAAAAGGGAAAAAACTTGGCATACTTACACTCGATATTGACAATAAAGGAAAGATAACCGGTTTCAGACACAGATGGCAGCCTCTTGGAAACGATATAAAAGAAGATCAAAAGGTCCGGCAAGTACTTAATGATTATGACTCCCGGGTTGCCGGATTGATGAAAGAAACAGAACGACCGCTAAAAGAAACCGCATATCTTGGTGTTGCTAAATGTGCAAAGTGTCATCAGCCCTTTATCGACATCTGGAAAAAGACCGGACATGCCAAGGCCTTACTGAGCCTCGAGAAGACAGGCAAGTCATCAGATCCGGAATGTTTAGTCTGTCATACAGTTGGTTTTGGAGAAGATGGAGGGTTTTACAGTGTTGCCGCTACGCCGGAGCTCGCAAATGTCCAATGCGAAGTCTGCCATGGAACGGGAAAAGACCATATAATGGACTTTTATAAACCCATGACACCGGTTACAGAGTCTGTTTGTATGAGGTGTCATACAAAAGACAAGAGCCCTGATTTCAGCTATAAAAACTATCTTGAGAAGATCAAACATTGGTAAACATCGGGAGGGACACAATGATTACGAGAATATTTTCCATGGTTCTGTTATCGTCGGTTTTACTGTCTTTTTCTGCCAGGGCAGAGAGAACTATCGTCTGTAAAAGGGACATACACTCAATTGCCGGAGTTTAAGTTCATTTTTGACGGCAAAAATGTGGAGGTGATCGAATTTTTCAGTTTTTATTGCAGCCATTGTTATGAATTTGAAAAAGTGGTTCCGGCTATTAAAGGTAACTTCCCGAAAAAAATTAAATGGAGATACGTTCCTGTTTATTGGGGCAAAGGATCTTCAAAACCGGGAGAGGCTTACTTTCTTGCAGAGGAGGAAGGGAAAGGAGAACAAATGAAAAGAGCGCTCTTCGAGGCATTATTTATCGAAAAAATAGATATTGGCGATATTAACTTTCTGGAGAGTTTAGGTGCAAAGTTAGAGCTCGGTTTTGATTTCAGCCGCAGACTGAGGGCAGGTGACAAGGAAAAAGAAGCAAATGCAGCATTGGTAATGATGAAGGCATATTCAGTGGAAGGTACACCCACTTTGATTATAGCAGGAAATCTTAAGGTAGTTACCGGCCAGACCCTTGATGCTTTCAGGGACAACACCATTACAATCTTAAAAAGCATTTTAAACAAGTAGGGGCGAGTTGAAACTCGCCAATGCAAAAATAAATCCACTATGAAAATCCTTGCGATCGAAACAGCAACCGTAGCGGGAAGCATAGCAATAGTCGATGATAGTGCAGGGCTTATCGGGGAAGTCCGTATGGATGTCAAAGTCGTACATGCGGAAAGACTAATGCCTTCAATTGAATGGCTTCTAAAAGCCTCCGGAATTCAAATTAACGATATTGACGCATATGCGGTATCAATCGGCCCCGGTTCTTTTACAGGCCTAAGGATCGGGCTCAGTACTGCTAAAGGCTTCTCCTATGCTACAGGTAAACCCGTTGTCCCGGTACCGACCCTCGATGCCTTTGCCAGAACGCTTCCTTTCTGCCCGTACATTATATGCCCGATCCTTGATGCAAGAAAGAACCAGGTTTATGCGGCTTTTTATAAATGGAATGGCAGTGTCTGTAATAAAATCATGTCAGAAACCGCAATCAGCCCGGCAGATTTGCTTAATAAACTCAGCGGGCCTGCGGTATTTATGGGAGATGGGGTAAAAAGTTACGGGAAACTTATCTCTGACACCCTTCAGGATAAAGCCGTTTTCGCTCCGGCATCCAGAATGTCTCCATCAGCTGCCACTGTGGGAGAAATAGCATTGGAGAAATTAAAACAGGGAATTATTGCAGACCCTGTCAGTCTGGTCCCTTTATACATCCGCAGATGCGAGGCAGAAGTACTTTGGAAGGGATAACGGTCAGGAAAATGCTTCCTGCCGACCTTCATCGGGTATGTGCCATAGAAAATCTGTGTTATACCACACCGTGGTCTTTCAATTCATTCAAATATGAGATCGAGAATAGCGATGCGATTCTTAAGGTTGCTGTTTTCAACTCGCAAATCATAGGTTATGTATGCATACGCACAATGCTGGATATGACGCATCTGATGAATATTGCGGTACTGCCGGAATTCCGGCGCAGAGGGATTGGGGAAATGCTTCTTGGAAATGCGGTCGGGGAATTAAAACATTTACAACCAGACACAAAGCTCACCCTTGAGGTCAGGCAGTCAAACACTGCGGCCGTAAGGTTTTACGAAAAATCCGGATTTAACGTAACCGGCATGAGAAAGAAATACTATAAGGAACCGGAAGATGACGCGATCATAATGGAGCTTGATATCTCGTTATTTTTTGCCGATCAGAACTGAACATCCGGCATGATTCATTACATACCTTGATACACTGCCAAGCATGCCCCTGATGCCTCTCATTCCGCTGCTGCCGACAGCGATAATGTCGGCCTTTTCGTTTTCTGCCGCCTTCAGTATTTCCACAGAAGGATCTCCGAATCTGGAAATTACCTCAATTGCCTGAAATTTTTTACTTAAATATTGACGTGCCTTGTCCGTTATTTTCTCCGAGTCCTTCAGCTCTGCCTCCCGGGTGCCTGCTACCATTTCCTTGATCCTGTCATTTATCTCGAGTGCAAACTTTTCCGGTATATCCGTAAAAACCGGAAATACCACATTAAGGACCGTCACTTCTGTATCGTCAGGAAAAGGGATCGAAGATAGGACCTTACCCAAAGCTTCTGAGTGAGCGGACCCGTCCGTGGCAAAAAGGATTTTTAATTTCCCGGATTTTTTCCATTGAGCAGGGTTGACGATGAGAAAAGGCTTGGGAGAATTGATTGCAACTAATCTTGTAACACTTCCGACAATATAAGAACCGATGCCTTTCAGGCCCCTGGCCCCCATCACTATCAGGTCCAGGTCCGACTGAATCACCGCGTTAACAATCGCTCTGTCCGGGAAATCTTCAACAAATGAACTGCTGACCCTGGCATTCACAGACTTTAAAATGTTCGCTGTTGATTCAAGTATCCTGGGCGCAACTTCATCCATTATTCCCCTGAAATCAATATAGAGAGATTCCCATTCGCTTATAAGCGGCACCCAGCTTACAGCATGTAAAATAAAGATCTCATCATTTGGGGTTAATTTGAAACCGGCCAGGAATTTCGCCGCCCCCTCCGAGTATTCAGAACCGTCTGTTGCAAGAAGTATCTTCATATCTTCCCCCGTTTAATAGTTGAAAAGTGCAAAAGTGCTTAAGTCTGGAAGCTCGGAAGTAAAGGCTTCCTCACTTCTGAACTTCCGCGCTTCCGGTCTTTATTCTGCTTACTTATATTCTATCACGGTTTTTAGAAATTCCTGCCTGTCCCTGTCCCATTTAAAACATTTCATACTGTGGACCCGCCTGTTCATTACGGAAATTACTATGTGCGGTGCGTCAGGGAATTCGGGCTCTCCAAAGACGGTTTGCGCGGCGGCATCTTCTTCTGAAAAAAATGATTCGTGTTCGGGGTGGGAATGATAGAAGGCAATTATGTCTCCGGCCTGTGCTTTCGCCGTAGAAATAATTTTCTCAAATTCTTTCCTGTCTATAAAATATGCTGTACTGGCGTCTCTGGGATATCTTTCCGGGTCTTCTTCATGCAGTTTATTTTGAATATTTTCACAAAAATGGACAGTCTGATCTGTCTCATCTCCGGTTATTATACCGCAACATTCATAGGGATATTCTTTTACGGCATGCTGAAATATTAATTCAACTGCTTCTTTGTTTATGTACATGGCGAACTCTGTTCGTCTGTCATGCCGGCTTGCAGGCTTGTCCAGCTTGCAGGCTTGTCTGCTTGCCGGCTTGCAGACTGGATTTATGTGTATTATAAATAAGCAGGTTAAAATATTACTACATTCGATATCGGGATTTATTATTTGATGTGAAACTGCCCCGGACGCCCCTTTAAAGTCAGATATCCTGAAAGCATAATAAGCGCTCCACCAATCAGTGCCGCATTTCCCGGAGATTCATGCAGTAAAATCAACGCCAGAAGAGTCGCCCCGACAGGTTCAAAGTAGCCCAGGATTGCAGCCTCGTTGGCCCTGACACTTTTAAAGCCCTGCGTATAAAGGAGAGGGGCAATAATGGAATGCACTACCCCAATGATAAAAAGGTAAGGAAGCGATTGAAATGGAACAGATATATTGAGGACAAACGGCAAAAGGAAAATGGCAACCATACTGCTTTGCATAAATGTAATAACTATCGGCATATACTTTGAAGCTAATGTTCTTAAAATCAATATAATACACGCATATGCAAAACCCGAGCAGGCGCCGGCAATAATGCCCTGACGTTCACCCGCGCTCAAAGACACGGCCCCGCCCGATGAAGGCATCCAGAGCATAAGCCATAATCCGAAAGATGACAACAGGATGGCTATCCATGTTGTTTTGTGACTTTGCTCTTTTAAAAAGATCGGGGCCATTAATGCTACAAAGATCGGGGCCGTATAGTGCGAAAGAACGGCGTTGGCTATTGTTGTATGTGTGAAAGCGAAGTAAAAAAGAAACGTGTTTGCAGATGTACAGACAGGAAGAAGAATAAAAAACAGGGCCCTGTTTCTGCTGCTTTCGGGCTTTAAAATCTGTTTCAGATTTCCGGTCGATGAAATAAATATTAATTGAATGACCCCGGAAATCGCAGCAGGATAAAAAACAAGGCCCGGCAAGGGTATTTCAACTTTCCTTATGAATATCCCGAGCGAACTCCATAAAAGTATTGCAATGACGATTTTTATGTAACCCATTTTTCTGTCATCAGGGACAATCAACAGTTTAAAAAACTGCATTTTTCAGCACAAAAGAACTCATTTAAACTTTTCTGCCAGTGCCTTCTCGACCACCTCCGGCACAAGTCCATTGACTGAACCCCCGAATGATGCGATTTCTTTTACGAGTGTTGATGAAAGAAAGGTATATTCTTCACTCGGCATCATAAAGACTGTTTCGATGCTGGCATCAAGACGTCTGTTCATAAGCGCCATCTGAAGTTCATATTCAAAATCAGATACAGCCCTGAGACCGCGCAGGATCGCGATACTTTTCTTGTCTTTTGCATAAGTAACCAGAAGATTGTTAAATGACTCTGTCTTTGCGCCTTTCATGCCGCTGATGGATTTTTTTATAAACTCAAGCCTCTCCTCAATGGTGAACAAGGGCTGTTTTTTATAACTTTCTGCAACTGCAATAACAACTTCATCAAATATTTTCAATGTCCTTTGGACCAGGTCTATGTGACCATTGGTAAGCGGATCAAAAGTCCCGGGGTATATCGCTATTTTGCTCATAATTTACCTCTTATCTTGTAAAAGCTGATTACGGTGTCGCCGTAGTGATAGTCCTTACTTTTCTGCAAATTGCCAAACTCATCCGGCAATAGCCTTTTTTCAAAGTGTTCTGCTATAACAACGCCCCTGTCTTTCAGGATATTCAATCTCCCGATCGCGGACATAATCTCTGATATCTCTTCCGTATGATAAGGTGGATCGAGAAAGATTACATCAAAGGTCATCCGGTTTGTATCGGCCCACTCAATAAAAGATAAAACCTTTTTTGTTATCACCCTGGCCCTCACAGTAAAACGGAACTTACTAAGGGCTTCATTAATATTTTTTGAATAATCCCTGCTCACTTCGACGAATGTTACTTCTGAGGCCCCTTGTTTAAGAGCTTCTATCCCGACAGCGCCTGTACCGGCATACAGATCAAGAAAACAGGCATTATCTATCTTGTTCCGCAAAATATTGAAAAGGGCCTCCCTGACCTTGCCTGTAGTCGGCCTTAAAGATATTGATATTTTAGTGTTGGCTTTCATGTTAAGTATATAGTATAGAACACTTTAACCTGTAAAAAGCAGACATTGTTCATAAATGCCTCTAACTCGATAAATTATTTATCATATTCTACCTGTTTTTCCTGTGGAAAGTTCATTATCCCTTCTATGAAAAATAGGGGGTTAACGATGAACAGGGCTTGACAGGTCAGGCAATCTTTGATATATGAAAAATCAAGAGTACTGATAGATCAGATAAAGGCTGATATCTGTATTCCGGACATTTTAAATAAAAGAACAGGAGGTTTAACATGGCAGCAGAAAAAACAAATAAAACCAGGAAAAGAGAACTTGAGACTTATCGCCCTACGGGTTGGCTTTCTCCTTTTGAGAGGATGGATGATATGTTCGATGAATTCATCCGCAGGCCTTTTGGACGGCCTTTGCTGGGCCGTTTCCCGAGGATAATGGAAGAGATAGCGCTATCGCCGTCGGTTGACATCTTTGAGGAAAAAGATGATGTCGTTTTAAAAACAGAACTTCCCGGCATGACAAAGGACGATATAGAGATAAACCTTACCGATGACATGATCACCCTTTCAGGAGAGAAAAAACACGAGGAAAAGATAGAGGAAAAAAATTATTATCACCATGAGCGTTCATACGGCTCATTTAAACGCTCATTTAACCTTCCGGCAGAGGTACATTCCGATAAGGCAAAGGCTTCTTTTAAAAACGGGGTGCTTGAGGTGAGGATCCCGAAAACAGAAGAAGCAAAAAAGAAAGCGGTAAAGATAAAGATAGAAGAATAAAAGTTGACAGATATACAGAACAATCTCAGGAGAACTGTAAACTTCCTTTCTGAAGAAGTAGGTTCACGCGGGTACCTGCAGATAGATGCACTGAACAAAACTGCTGATTATATTAAATCTGAACTCAGCAAGTACGGTTATACAGTATTCGAGCAGCCATATAAAGTTGAAGGACATATTTATAAGAATATATTTGTGGAGATTAAGGGGGAAAAGCCTCCTGAAAAAGTCCTTGTTATCGGCGCTCACTACGACACTGTTACGGGAACTCCGGGAGCGGATGACAACGCAAGCGGAATTGCGGGATTAATTGAACTCGCAAGACTGCTGAGCAACAGGTCCTTTGACAAGACAATACAGCTGGTTGCTTTTACCCTTGAGGAACCGCCTTTTTTCAGAAGCAGGTTTATGGGAAGCCACATATATGCGCAAAGTCTCAGGCAAAGAGGCATTGATGTTGAAGGTGTTATATGCCTTGAGATGATAGGATATTTTTCGGACGAGCCGCAGAGCCAGCTTTACCCCCTGCCTTTTTTCAGATGGATGTATCCGACAAAAGGCAATTTTATAATCATCGTAGGCAACATGCAGTCAAGAGGTTTTTTGAACCGCGTAAAAAGCGGTTTTAAAAAAGGCACTGATCTGCCGGTTGAGTCTCTCTCTGCCGTCCCGCTGGTTATCGGAATAGATTTTTCTGACCACAGGTCTTTCTGGAAATTCAACTACGATGCAGTTATGGTGACTGATACCGCTTTTTTCAGAAATCCTCAATATCATGGGATTGGCGACATTCCGGAAATCCTTGATTATGAACGCATGGCAAAGGTTATACTGGGCCTCAAGTCTGCTATAGAAGAGATGTCGGGTACATCTGCTTCATCTGTTCCAGTTCAACCAGGCCTGTAGATTCCAATTGAGGCTGTGGACAGAAAAAATCTCTGTCTGCTGCATCAAATTCACAATTTCTTCATAAGTTTTCTTATATAATTTTATTTGCTATTTATATCTTGTACAAATTATCTTATTACGTTTATAGTTACAAAATTCAGAAGAAGTCCGCTTATAACTTAATACAGGAATTGAAGGAGGCTTGAGCTTATGATTGACGGTGGAATAACTGCCATGAACGAAAAAGTACGGCAGGAGGGCGCATTTGTGTACAGTCTTATTTCAGAAATTGAAAAAGTTATCGTGGGGCAGAAATATCTTATCGAGAGACTCCTTATCGGTCTTCTGGCAAACGGTCACATATTGATCGAGGGCGTTCCGGGTCTTGCCAAGACATTGTCGGTAAAGGTTTTGTCAGGCGCCATAAAGACGAAATTTCAGAGGATACAATTCACCCCCGACCTGCTGCCCGCTGACCTTATCGGCACACTTGTATATAATCCGAAAGACGGTGCCTTCACCACCAAGAAAGGACCAATCTTTGCCAACATAATTTTAGCTGATGAAATAAACCGTGCGCCGGCAAAGGTCCAGAGCGCCCTTTTGGAGGCCATGCAGGAAAGGCAGGTGACCATAGGAGAAAATACGTTCCCTCTCGACAATCCGTTCCTGGTGCTTGCCACACAAAATCCGATTGAACAGGAAGGCACATACCCGCTGCCCGAGGCGCAGGTCGACAGGTTCATGCTCAAGATAAACATAAAATATCCCACAATCGAAGAAGAACACCGGATCATGAAACGCATGGCCTTTACCGATAAAAATATTGAAGTTAATGCAGTGATCACTCCCGAAGACATTCAAAGGGCGCGGCAGGTAGTAAATGATATCTATATGGACGAAAAGATAGAAAGATATATACTCGATATCGTCTTTGCAACGAGGGAACCTAAAAAGTACAAATTAAGCGAACTCGAAGGCTTGATCCGGTACGGCGCATCAACCCGCGCAAGCATATACCTGAATATTGCATCAAAGGCGTATGCGTTTATTCAGGGCAGAGGCTATGTGACGCCGCAGGACGTCAAATCCATAGGGCCGGACGTTTTGAGACACAGAGTAATTGTCAGTTATGAGGCGGAGGCGGAAGAGAAGACGTCTGAAGATATTATAAAAAGGATTTTCGAGGAAATAGAAGTGCCGTAGTGAAATAGTAATCAGCGCTAAGTTGTCAGCTCTCGGAATTAAAAAAGCTGACTGCTGAAAGCTGATAGCTGACGGCTTTGTAATAAAATGATACCGAAAGAAACACTTAAGAATATCCGCAGGATCCAGATAACCACTTCCCGTATGGTTACTGATGCGTTTGCAGGCCACTACCACAGTGTATTTAAAGGCAGAGGTATGGAGTTTGATGAGGTCAGGGAATATCAGCCGGGTGATGACATCCGTTCCATCGACTGGAACGTCACCGCACGGACAGGACATCCTTTCATAAAAAAGTTCGTTGAGGAAAGGGAGCTGACCATTATGCTGCTCCTTGACATGTCCAGGTCTTCTTATTTCGGGACGGTCAATAAACTCAAAAGACATCTGTCCGCTGAGGTCTGCTCCCTTCTTGCGATGTCGGCAATCAGGAATAACGACAAGGTGGGACTTATCATATTTACGGACAGAATAGAGAAATTTGTACCGCCGGGAAAGGGGCTCAGTCACGTTCTCAGGATAATCAGGGAGGCTTTATATTACGGGCCTGAGGGAAAGGGCACAGATATCCCCGCTGCGCTGGAGTACATGAGCAAAGTTATAAACCGGAGTTCGGTAACCTTCGTAATTTCTGATTTTTATGCAAAGGATTACACTAAAGCATTGTCAATTGCCAACAGACGGAATGATGTAATAGCAATATCCATTACAGATCCGGTGGAAACAGACCTGCCTGATATCGGCATTATCAATCTTGAGGACGCAGAGACCGGAAGGAGTTTTATGATTGATACATCCAGTTATCCGGTAATGACAAAATACCGTGCAAATTCACTCCGGATTTTTGAGGAAAGGCAGAAGATTTTCCGTTCCACAAATATTGACCATATTAATATCCGCACCGATATACCTTATGCAGGTGAACTGTTTAAGTTTTTCAGGATGAGGGAAAGGAGGATACGATTATAGAACCGGATATAAGGGACATTAAAGGTCCTCTGAGTTTTTATGACTGGACATATCTCTATATTTTCCTTGCCGCACTTGCGGTAATTATCGCAGTTATCCTCATCATTTCATTTCTGAGAAAAAGAAAAAGAACCGACATTGAAGTGACGCCGGTCCTGCCTGCGCATGAGACAGCCTTTAAGGCACTGCAGGAACTTATGAATAAGGCTTACCTTAAGACAGGCAAGGTCCGGGAATATTACTTTGAACTGTCTGATATCGTAAGGCATTATGTGGAAAACCGTTTTCAATTGCGCGCCCCGGAGATGACGACAGAAGAATTTCTGACCACACTGAAAGATGCGAGAATTTTAAATGCTGAACAGAAAAAACTTTTAAAGGATTTTCTCTCTCACTGCGATATGGTGAAATTTGCAAAATATCTCCCGGACGAAAAAGAAAGCGAATCAAGTTATGAATCGGCAAAGAGATTTATTAATGAGACAAAAGATGCGGTCAGATCGCAGATAATGCAGGAACCTTATTCTAAAAAATAGTCTTTCTCTGTGTAATCCTGATAAATGGGTCCTAAATTTGGAGTTAAATGCATTTTCAGAATCCATGGATTTTATTATTACTGCCGGTTGCCGCAGCGCTGGTCTTTTTAAGCGGAAAGAAGCAGGCGCACCCTTCATTTCAGTTTTCGACTGATGAACTTGTTAATAATTTACAGGCGACCTTCACGGATAAGATTGTACAGGGGGATGATCTTTTTAAGACTTGCAGCGCTTATATTGATAATCATAGCGCTTAGCCGCCCCCAGTCCATGCTGCAGGAATCCGTGGTAGAAACGGAAGGGGTAGATATTATCCTTGCTATTGATGTATCCACTACAATGCTTGCGGAAGATTTTGAAGGCAGGGGAAGCCGCAAAAGCAGGGTGGATGCAGTAAAAGACGTTGTCCGGGAATTTATTAACAACCGGCGTGACGACCGGATCGGCATTGTGGCTTTGCATCAAGGGCGTATACAGTTGCCCCCCTGACACTGGATTACGGCTGGCTGCTCAGAACCTGGACAGGGTAAAAGTCGGCCTGATAGAAGACGGCACCGCGATCGGCTCCGGGATAAGCGCCGCGCTGAACAGATTAAAGGACACCAGGGCAAAGAGCAAGGTCGTTATACTGCTGACTGACGGCAGAAACAATGCCGGGAAAATGTCCCCGCTGACAGCGGCAGAGGCCGCAGGCGCGTTGAACATTAAAATCTATACAATCGGCGCCGGCACAAAAGGGCTTGCGCCGTTTCCCGCAAAAGATATGTTCGGCAATAAAGTTTACCAGCAGGTAAAAATAGAGATTGACGAGGAACTTTTGAAAAAAATAGCCGAAAAGACCCATGCAAAATATTTCAGGGCCACAGACACACAGTCATTGATGGATATTTACAGAGAGATAAATAAGCTCGAAAAATCGCATATTGAGGAAAAAGGCTATGTTGAATACAAGGAGCTGTTTCACTTATTTCTGATACCGGGTTTGGTATTGTTAGTATTAGAGTTTGTCCTGAATAATACTGTTTTGAGGAGGATACCGTAAATCAGCTGACGGCTTACAGCTATCAGCTTACAGCTTATTGATGATGAGATTCGGTAATTTTCACGCAATAAATTTTTTATGGCTGTTATCAGCCCTGATACTCTTTTATATCTGGTCTTATAAAAGGAGGAGAAGGGACATGGAGAAGTTTGCCCGGCAAGAACTCCTTAATGATCTGACCTTCTCTCTTGACAGCAGGATGCAGAAACTGAAGGCAGTTTTTATATTTGTTTCAATATTAATAATTATCATAGCGCTCATGAGACCCCAGTGGGGATTTGAATGGAAAGAGGTAAAGAGAAGCGGCCTTGATATTCTGATCGCCATTGATACCTCAAAAAGCATGCTGGCTGAAGATGTAAAACCGAACAGGCTGGAGCGGTCCAGGCTGGCGGTCAAGGACCTGATAAAGAAATTGCATGGCGACAGGATAGGGTTGATCGCTTTCTCGGGCAATGCATTTCTGCAATGTCCCCTGACCGCTGATTACAGCGGGTTTATGCTTTCACTTGATGATACCAATGTTTACTCCATACCAAAAGGCGGCACCTCCATATCAAGCGCTATCAGGGTAGCGCTTGATAGTTACGAGGGCGGCAAGAAAAAATATAAAGTACTGGTGATCATTACTGACGGAGAAGACCATGAAGGCAATGCGGTCGACTGGGCTGAAAAGGCAAAAGAACAGGGCATAAAAATATATTCCATAGGGATCGGGACCAGAGAAGGAGATCTTATTCCTGTCACTGATGAGTCCGGGCATAAAATGTTTCTAAAAGACAGCAGCGGTAATATTGTTAAGACCCGTCTTGATGAAGACACCCTGCAGAAAATAGCGTTAACAACCGGGGGCAGTTACGTTAAGGCTGCAAGTATTGAATTTGGATTGGATTTGATTTATGATGAAAAATTATCAAAGTTGGAAAAAGGGGATATTGAAGATAAGCTGGCGAAGAAATACAACGAAAAGTTTCAGATACCATTGGCAATAGCGTTTCTGCTTATCTGTCTCGAGCCTTTTATAAGAGAGAGGAGACGCAAGAATTATGAGTTAAGAGGTCAGAGTTAAGAATGAAAGACCGTCATTCCGACTTGTTCGGAATCGTTCTTTACAATTACTGACACGCAGGAAAGATTCCCGACAAGCGGGAATGACTTTATATGATGAAAACGACAATTTACATTTTATGCTTTATTTTTCTTTCCTCTACCGCCTTTGCATCAACTGCAAGGTCGGTCAGTGAGGGGAACACGTTATATAATCAGAAGAAATACGACGAGGCGATAGAAAAATACAATGAAGCAAAGTCCTCATCACCGGATTCGGACATTGTGAATTTCAATCTGGGCACAGCTCTGTATAAAAAAGGCAGATATCAGGATGCTGTTAACTCATTTACAAAGGCCGTTGACACCAAAGATAAAAAGCTGGAGGCACGGACTATTTACAATATAGCTAACAGCAAATATAAACTCGGCAGCCTGCAGGAAAGTACCGATCCTGCCAGCGCCGCGGGTTTATACCGGGAATCACTTGATTATTACAACAGGACCTCAGAACTGGACAAAAACGATAGCGACGCAAAATACAATCACGACTTTGTTGAAAAGAGATTAAAGGCCCTGCTTGAGAAGTTAAAAAAACAGCCCCCGCAACAACAGCAAAACCAGGGGCAGGACAAAAAAGATAAACAGGACAACAAGGGATCTGAGGCAAAATCAGAAGAGGAAAAATCTGGAGATAAACAGCAGCAGAAATCTGAAGGCAAGCAGTCTGAAACAACCATGGAAGATAAAGATAAAAAGACAGCAGAAGAAAAAAACATTTCAGAAAAAGAATCCGGAGACTCAGGGGAAAAAACAAAAGAAATGTCCCCGGAAGAGGCACGTATGCTTTTAGATGCATACAGAGCGGAAGAAACAGGCGCTATGCCTGATCGTGAAAGAAAAGGCTATCATGAAGGGGTCCTGAAGGATTGGTAAAATGAAGAACTTCTTAACAATATTGACAGCAGTGTTTTTATTCCTGCCTGGAGCTGCCTTTGCAAAAGACATTTCTTTTGAAGCCTCTATCGAGAGAAATACTATTTATCTCGGGGAGGGAGTTCAACTAAACCTGCAATTTCAGGGGACAACAGATGTCCCCGCTCCAACGCTTTCTGAAATAGACGGTCTTCAGTCACGCTATGTCGGGCCTTCTACAATGATGTCCATTGTGAACGGCAGGATGTCGTCTTCAATAACGCATATTTATAATATGGTCCCTTTGAAAACCGGGAAATTCCAGATCGGTCCATTGAAGATTGAGCATGACGGTAACACCTATAATTCCAATGCCCTTACCCTTGAAGTCCTGGATAATGCTGACCGCGGCGGCAGCGGTCATGCAAAGGAGCAAAGAAAGCCTGATATAAATGTGCGTGACAGGGTGTTGCTGAAAATGCAGGCCGCAAAGTCCAAAGCATATATAAATGAAACAGTTCCACTGACTATAAAACTGTATGTAAGCAACATCGGCGTCCGCGACATTCAGTTTCCCGAATTTAAACATGAAAATGTATCTGCAGGTGCGTTTGACAAGCCGCTTCAATATCAGGAACAAATAGGCGGGACAGCTTACGATGTCGTTGAATTTAAGACTCAAATATTCGGGACCAGGGCAGGGGAATATAAATTAGGCCCTGCAAAACTCAAGGCCAACATCATTACAAGACAGAAAAGGAAGATGCCGTCATCCCCTTTTGATGACTTTTTCAGAGACGACTTCTTTGGAGGTTACGAAACCACCCCGATTGAGCTTTCATCCAATGCATTAGCGCTGAGTGTACTGCCCTTCCCGGACAAAAAGCCTGACGATTTTAAAGGCGCTGTCGGGGATTTTGATCTTAAAATTGAAGCATCCCCTGCTGAAGTAAAGGCTGGAGATCCTGTTACATTAAAAATGATCATCACGGGAGATGGCAACTTTAATACAGTCACAAGCCCCGCCCTCAAACAGTATGAAGGCTTCAAAACTTATGAACCGCAGGTGAAACAGGAGGGAAACAATAAGATATTTGAACAGGTATTTATACCGATGACCGACTCTGTAAAAAAGCTTCCGGAGGTTTCATTCAGTTTCTTTAATCCCGGCAAAGGTCAATACCAGACGCTCGTAAAAGGCGGTATTTCGCTTAAAGTTGCAAAAGTTTCAAACATGGGAAACGCAACAATACTTGAAGCCCCCCAGCCAGGAGAAAGACCGGTCAAAAACGAAATATATGGAAGGGACATTATATACATAAAAGAGTCTCCGGGAAATATAAAGAAAAAAGGCGACTACCTGTACAAAAATGTTTTCTTCATAATGTTCCAGATAGTACCGCTCCTATTTCTCGTCTCTGCATGGTTTTTTCAGAGGCATAAAGAGAAGCTCAGCTCTGATACCGGTTATGCACGTCGCCTCACCGCTCCCAAAAAGGCGAAAAAAGGCATTCAGGAAGCAGAACATTTTCTCAGCAGGAACATGCAGCAGGAATTTTATGATTCCGCATTCAAAACCATCAGGGAATATCTTGGCAACCGCTTCCATGTCCCTTCCGGGGGAATAACAGTTAATGTCGTCGATGAGTTACTGAAAGATAAAAACATGGATGCAGCTCTGCTGGAAAAATTGAAGCATATATTTGCAGCATGTGATATAGCGCGATACGCTCCCGACGCTCTTGCTACAATGAGAATGGATGAAACATTGAAAGAATTAAAAGAAGTAATTGATTATATTGAAAGGCAAAAGGTGTGAGAAAAGTGCAAAAGGGCAAAAGCGCGGAAGCGCGGAAGTTAAAAAGTAAAAGTGGGTCACCTTGCTCCTTACGGGAGAGGAAGGGCTATCAAATAATGGTCCTTATCATTTCCATTTTGCTTATGTTCGTCCATCCAATTCATGCGGACGACTCGAACTCCATCTTCAAAAAAGGAAATCAGCTTTATGAAAAAGGCAATTACGATGAAGCTGTCAAAGAATATTCCAAACTGCGTGAGCAGGGTTTCGAGAGCGGTAACATTTACTTTAACCTCGGCAATGCCTACTACAAAAAAAGCGAACTGGGAA
Organism: Thermodesulfovibrionia bacterium; assembly: GCA_963699585.1. GTDB lineage: Bacteria > Nitrospirota > Thermodesulfovibrionia > UBA6902 > UBA6902 > SURF-23. Next base: position 417,481 of record CAVOUK010000002.1, read on the forward strand.
AGGCTATCCTGAATTATGAAAGGGCGAAGAGACTGATCCCCGGGGACAACGATTTAAAGTCAAATTATAAATACGCTTTGTCAAAAATAGAAAATACAGCCCCGCAGACATCCATGCCGGCAACTGAAAGGATATCAGGTATATACAGCAATCTAACGCTTAACGGTTTGACCATATTGGTGTCCGTTGTTTATATCCTGATCATTTCCATTTTGACAGCATCCATATTTATTCAGTCAGTCAGAAGATACGCTGTTATCGTAAGTTGCAGCCTGTCATTAATTTTCATATCAACTGCGTTTTCTCTTTACAGCAGGATATCAGTCCTTGATAACGAAGCGATTATACTATCAAAGAATGCAGAAGTGAAATTTGAACCGATAGATAATGCCACTACACATTTTACCCTCTATGAAGGCATGAAGATATATATTCTCGAGGCGAAGGACAACTGGATCAAAATCAGGCGCTCTGACGGAAAATCAGGCTGGATAAAAAAAGATTCAATCGAGACAATTTAATCACACCCCGCTTGCCGGAAAGCAGGCTTTATGCCGGCAACAAATGATATAATTAATCTACTATGTTACCGCAGTTCCCGGAATTTAAAGATGTGGATTTATCTTTTCAGGAGATCTTTAATGGTTTTTTATCAAGACACCCTCTTGAGGCCTCTGAATATAATTTTACCAATATATTTGCGTTCAGAAAGGCTTACAGCTTTAAAGTCTCCCTGCTTTATGACAATCTTATTATCCTCAGAAATTCAGAACCTGTTTCTGTATTCTGCCCTGTAGGCAATTCCCGTATCCCGGAAGTTTTTGAGCCGCTTTTCAGTTACCTGAGAACACGTACGAATGACCCGTATCTGGAAAGAGTGCCGGAGAGCTTCGTTAAAAAATATTTAATGAACAATCAGCATCTTATTATTCAGGAGGAACGGGACCACTTCGACTATGTTTATCACGTGAAAGAGCTTGCCCAATTGAGAGGCAATAAATTTCATGATAAGAAAAACAAGATAAATAAATTTAAAAGCATTTATAAATATCAGTATCAGACTTTAACGCCGGACCTTATTGAAGAATGCATTGAATTTGAAGACGACTGGTGTGAAAAGAGGGATTGCGGAAAATTTCCGGGGCTCGAAAGAGAACAATGCGCTATCCTGGAAATGCTGAACAATTTCAGTGCGCTGAACATTACTGGTGGAATAATAAGAGTTGATAATCGAATTGTAGCGCTTACCCTGGGAGAAAAATTCCTGAAAGATACAATGGTCATACATATCGAAAAGGCAAATGCAGACATACCCGGGCTTTACCAGGTCATTAATCAGGAATTTCTGAAGCATGAAGCGGGTGACTGTATATATGTAAACCGTGAACAGGACCTGGGAGTTGACGGGTTAAGACAATCCAAAATGTCATATAACCCTTTAATGTTCGTAAAAAAATTTAAGATAAAATATAACGAAGAGGCAACGTCATGAAAACGGATGTATACTTCAGTTCATTACATGAAAAAACCAGAAGTGAATGCTTCAGGACTATCCTGAACAATACGGACATGTATTTTTCCAGGTTTAAGAAAGGTTCATTTGTCGGCATAAAAATGACGGTTGGAGACAAGAAAAACACGGGCTATATCAAACCGGAGATAGTTAAGATCCTGGTGGAAAACCTGAAAAGACGCGGGGCCAAACCTTTTGTATTTGATACAAATGTGATTTATAAGGGGCCGAGACAGAATGCAGTGGACCACCTGAATCTTGCCTATCAAAAAGGCTTTACACCCGAAAAACTGGGATGCCCCCATATAATCGCCGACAGTGTATTCGGCACCGATTCAAAAGTTATGAAGGTGGATTTCAAAAATATTAAAGAAATCAGGGTCCCATCACTTGTCACGGTACTGGAAGATCTAATCGTCCTGTCACATATCACAGGTCACATAATGTCCGGATATGCAGCTTCAATCAAGAATGTGGGTATGGGCATGGCGTCACGCGCCGGGAAGCAGATCCAGCACTCCTCAATGAAGCCGGCGATAGATACTGCTCCCTGCACCATGTGCGGCTGCTGTATAGAGATCATGCCCTGCGTCAGCTATTTCAGAGATAGGAAGGAAGGCTTACGTAAATCCAACCCTGTGTATTGGATGCGGAGAATGTATCGCCCACTGCAAGTTCGGAGCTGTGAGTATTCACTGGCATGAAGATGAAAATATTTTTGCCGAGAGGATGGCTGAATATGCATGCGGAATCCTTTCGCATATAAAGAGAAAAGTATTTGTTAATTTCGCCTATGACATAACAGAGGAATGCGATTGTATCGCGGGCAATGATCCGAAAATAACAGAAGACGCAGGTATCTTTGCATCCACGGATATCCTTGCTATAGATAAAGCAAGCTTTGATATGGTTACAAATAAAAAGAAGTCAGATATATTCTCGAGAGATGGAAAGATCAGGGTGCATCAACACCAGTTCGAGTATGCAGAGGAAATCGGTCTCGGGAATCCTGATTATAATCTGGTCGAGGTCTGATCAGCTTGCAGGAGGATAATATTAATGGGAAATGATGTCAACAAGGAGCTTTCAGAAAAATATTGTCCACGCTTTGCCCAGGTTGCAGTTGAAAAAGGTTTTGTTACCTCTGAACAGGCTAAAAAAGCCCTTTCCGAGCAAATGGATGATAACCTCTCGAACAAACCTCACAGATTGATAGGAAAGGTTTTCCTGGACAAAGGCTGGCTGACACCTCTGCAGATAGAGATAGTCTTAAATGATCTTTTCAGGAAAACACGGTAGATATCCACAAGCTCCAGCTTATGTCTATCTGCTCTTCTCTCTAAGACTTTCAATAGTTCTCAGCCAGCAATTCATAATGGGCCTGCGGGTGTTTGCAGGCAGGACACTCCTGCGGCGCATCAGCGCCTTCAAAAATATAACCACAGTTTCTGCAGTGCCACTTTGTTGGCGCAGGTTTCTTAAAAACAGCGCCGGCCCCTATATTGGATACAAGTTTTCTATATCTCGACTCGTGAAATCTTTCAACCTTTGAGATCTGCTTAAAAGACTCGGCGATTTCCGGGAAGCCTTCATTCATCGCGATCTTTTCAAAATCAGCATAAATGGTAGTCCATTCAAGATTCTCACCGGCTGCAGCATGATTGAGGTTCTCAATCGTACTTCCGATCCTGCCTGCCGGATAACTTGCAGTGATCTCCAGATCGCCACCCTCAAGATAATTAAAGAACACCTTTGCATGCTCTTTTTCATTCTCAGCTGTCTCGAGAAATAAGGCGGCTATCTGTTCATACCCCTCTTTCTTTGCAGCGCTTGCAAAATAGGTATATCTGTTCCGTGCCTGTGACTCACCTGCAAAGGCCTTTAAGAGATTCTGCTCTGTCTTTGTTCCCTTGATTGATTTTGCCATTTACAAACCTCCTATCCTGATATTTTTTCCATCGGTTCACCGCAGCATACAAGTTCACCGCCGCCCGCTTTTGTCACAGTTACTTCATTGCCGCAAATATTACACTTGTAATTCTCACCTGCTTTCTTAACGTTCATTGTTAGCCTCCTTTAATTTTTTAAAATAAATTTTATCACAAAATCAATTTTATACAATCAGTTGACAATTTCAAGTCAAGTGTTAATATATATTGGTAACCATTTTGTATTAATTTCTTCAAGAAAGGAGGCATATACATGGGTTGCGGAACATGCGGTACAAAAAAAGCGACAAAGGCCACAACAAAAAAAACAAAAAAGACTACAAAGAAATAGTTGATATGCAGAAGGGCTGATGAAAAAGTCAGCCCTTTTTGTTACGTAAACAGAATGTTATTTATCTGAAACTGTCAGTGGCACATATAATGAAAGGAGAAATAATAATGCCTGCAAAAAAAACATCAACAGCGAAAAAAGCCACAAAAAAAACAGCCCGGCCGAAAATGAAAAAAGGCGCTAAATATCAATGCGGTGTTTGTGGAATCGCTGTTACTGTCGATGAAGTATGCGGCTGTGTTGAGGCACACAATATTGTCTGCTGCGACAAGCCGATGAAACCTAAAAAGAAATAATCCATGGCAAATAAAAAGATTTTTTTTACCGATATGGCCCCAAAGCCAAAAGGTCCATATTCGCAGGCTGTTATTCATAATGGATTACTCTATGTCTCCGGACAGATACCTGTAGACCCTGTGATAGGAACACTGATTCACGGCACCATTGAAGAAGAAACCGGGATGGTCCTTGACAACCTTAAGATTATTGCGGAGGAGGCCGGCGCGAGTATGGAAGATGTGTTGAAGGTGACCTGTTACCTCACAGATATGGACGACTTTGCAAGATTCAACGAAGTGTACAGAAAATATTTTCCGGAAAACCCGCCTGCAAGGGCCACGGTCCAGGCCGCAAGACTGCCATTGGATGTTCAGATAGAGATAGATGCAATTGTTGCCCTGCCTGTCAAAACCTGAACGCTTTCAGCCTTCCCCCTCAAAAAGCTTCTTCAGCTCACCGGGATAAATCTTCCGTTCATTCTCAGGGGTCGGACTTTTTACCTCCGGCCATTTTTCAGGAAATGGGCCGGGGCCTTCTTTTGTAACATCTGAAGGCGAAATATCTTTCATCCTGAACTTGCTTCGGATATCACGGTCATCAATACTGTAACAGAACTCAAGTTGTATCCCGTTCGGATCGGTGGAGAATATGGAATGAATGAAACCGTTATCAATTACTTCTGTGACCCATACGCCGGCAGCAGTCAATCTGTCCTTAAGCGCCCAGAACTGTTCCCTGCCTGTAAGTTCAATGCATAAGTGGTCAAATATAATAGGTCCTTTTACAGGTCTTCCGGGATCTTTGTCAGGCACAGGTTCAGCCTCCGGCCATTCAAAAAAGGCTATAAGAACATTATCCGACAATTCGAAGAAAATACTGCCTGTTTCCACTTCTGCCTATTCCTGCGATCAATTTCATCCCAAGCAGGTCCCTCCAGAAACGGATAGTGGTATCCATATCATTTGTTGCCAGCGCTACATGATTGATTCCCTTGTAAGGCATGGTTATCTCCCTTGAATGCGTGTATATATTTATATCATAAAACAGGGGGATTTTCTTATCTTGGACAAAAACAGGCAGGAAGTAAGCTCAATTCAATGAGAATCTTTTTTGATTTTGGACTGGGCTATTATCCTGGAAAGTTCTTCATCATTGTCTGATATTTCAGGCAAAATAAAATTCCCCTCGTCGTCTTTTTTCAGGCTTGTAATCCCGGGATGCATCTTCTCAAGCTGTTTGATCTCTGACTCCTGGCGCTTTACGGTTTTAAGCAGTCTCCTGTTTTCTTCCTCAAGATCGTACTTCTCAATCGCAGAACGAATGGACAGCTTCAATTCAACATCGTCCCAGGGTTTTGAAAAAAACCTGTAGATCTCGCCGCTATTGACTGCTTTCATGGCCGCCTGAATGCTTGCATGTCCTGTGAGCATTATCCTGATGGTCTCAGGAAACAGGTTTTTTACTGCTGACAGGAATTCAGTCCCTGTCATTCCCGGCATCTTTTCATCAGAGATCACCAGTTTTATCTTATGTTCTTTTAGTATTTTTAGTGCCTCAACTCCGCTGTTTGCTGAAAAAATATTGTATGTCTCTTCCATTAATGATCTCTTTATCGCCGATATTACATCGGGTTCGTCATCAACTATGAGTATGGAATCTTCCATGTTTATTCCTCCTTCTACCAATTAACAATTATCGATAACTAATGAACAATTAAGGAACAATAAACACCTTAATTACTCATTCATCATTACTCACTATTCATTATTCGTTACTCATTCTCCTGACTTACAACTTTTGACGAACCGCAGACAGGACAACTGCTCCAGTCTTTTTCAAGCGGTATCATGCACTGTCTGCAGAAGTCCTGTTTGAACGACCCGCAGAAAGGGCAGAAGAAGAATTTTGCGTCTATTGTCCTCTCGCAATTACAACATTGCCGCTCATGTCTTGTTTGAGGACCTATCACGCGGATAAGCTCCTCAAGCGTGGTTACGCCGGTTTTCACTTTCTCTATTCCATCTTCGATCAGGGTCCTCATTCCGCTTGTGCGCGCCATATTCAGAAGCTCTCCTTCTTTGTAGTTGCCGCTGATAAGATGTCTGAAATCGTCATTCATGATGAAGATCTCAAAAACCCCCGTTCTCCCCATATAACCGGTGTTATTACACCTGTCGCATCCTCTTCCGTAAAAAACCCTGTTGCCGAGTGAATTTTCGGGAACTTTCAGCAATTGCAGAAACTCTTTATCCGGGACTTTTTCGGTCTTACAGTATTTGCAGACCGTTCTTACAAGCCGCTGCGCGAGGATGCCTTCAAGCGCTGATGCCAGGAGATATGGTTTAACGCCCATGTCGATCAATCGTGTTATTGACGCGATGGCATTATTCGTATGCAGGGTCGTGAATACCATGTGACCGGTCAAGGCGGCTTTAAATGCCACATCCGCTGTTTCATGATCTCTTATTTCTCCAACGAGGATAACGTCCGGGTCCTGACGAAGGGTGGAACGCAGGACAGATGCAAAAGACAGACCGATCTTATCCAGGACAAATACCTGATTGGCGCCTTCAAGAAAATATTCCACCGGGTCCTCAATGGTCTCAAAATTCTTTGTGCTCTCGATCATTGCGTTTAATATTGAATAAAGCATCGTTGTCTTTCCGCTTCCTGTAGGACCTGTGGAGATAATAATACCCTGAGGTTTTTTGAGGATAGTATAGATTTTAAGCAGGTCGTCCGGCAGGACCCCCAGCTCATCCAGTCTCTTGATAGCGGCGCTCTTGTCCAGTATCCTCATGACGGCCTTTTCCCCGTTTATCGTCGGCATCGTGGATACCCTGATGTCAACGATTCTTGTGCCTGATTTGACGGTGATCCTCCCGTCCTGCGGCTTCCGTCTCTCGGCAATGTCCATCTTGGCGAGTATCTTGATCCTCGATACCGTAGCAAGATGGAGCTCCGGAGGGACCCTGATCTTTGTATGCAGCATTCCGTCTATCCTGTATCTGACGATAGTGTATTTTGTCTTTGGTTCAATATGGATATCGCTTGCTTTATAGCGGATCGCTTCCGAGATGATCGCATTTACTATGCGGATTATCGGGGGGACCTCTGAAGTGCCTATCAGTTCCTGTATATTGACATCCGGTTCTTCGTCACTGATTATGATATCAATTTCGTCAAACGGATCAAGGTCCGACACCTCGTTCAAGTCTTCAGAAAAGTCCGCATCTTTGTCCCCATATACCTTTTTAAGGTGACTTAACTATCCTGGAACTGCCCGCAATGAGCGGCATCACCTTGAGACCGGTCATGAATGCAATATTGTCGCACTTGAATATGTCCGAAGGATCAGCCATTGCCACGCGTATGTGTTTGTTATCGATCATTATCGGTATCAGCCGGTTTCTCTCGCAGAAATCCCGCGGAAGGAATTTTACGACATTCGGGATGAGGTTTATTTCTTCAAGGTCCACGCATTCGATATTTAAATGATGCTGCATCGCCTTTACGATCTTTGTTTCTGTCGTTATGCCGAGTCTGACAAGGGTTTCAGAGATAAATTCGTTTTTATTTTTTTCCTTCGAGGCCCTGTCGAGGTCTTCTTTTTTTATAATGCCGGCTTTGACCAGTATGCTTCCCATGGCCCCGCGGTTTTCATCGACTGCAGCCGAATAGTTTTTTATTTTCAGTTCCTGTTTTTTTGTTATCTCCCTGAGTTTCCTGTTTTCCAGGATAAGGGCATACTGCTGGAGGGCAAGGCTGACCGTTAGTCTGAGGTCTTCATCATTCCACGGTTTGGTTATGAATTTATATACCGCACCCTCATTCACGGCGCCCATGATTGTCTGGATGTCGGCATGACCTGTGAGCATGATCCTTATTGTTTCAGGCCACTGCTGTTTTATATTCTTCAGCAGTTGAGCGCCTGTCAGGCCCGGCATCTTGTAATCAGAAATGACAAGATGGATCTTCTCCCGGCCCATAATCTCAAGGGCCTCTTCCGCATTCCCGGCCAAATGGATATAGTAATTTTCATCGAGAAACACCCTCTTCAGCGCCTTGAGTATGCCCTCTTCGTCGTCAACGAACAGGAGGCTGAAATGTTCCTCTTTCTGCCGTGGAGCTTCATCCGCGGGCCCCTTCAATGGAGCGTTGAATGGTCTTCTTCCGCTTCCGGAGTTTTAAACAGTTTGGCGTATTTAGACATTGTTGTCCTTCTTTAACGGTAACAAAATACTGAACGTGGCGCCCAGGCCGGGCCTGCTTTCCACCTCAACAGTTCCTCCGCAGGATGTGACAATTTCATCCGTAACATTGAGCCCCATTCCTGTCCCTTTGCCGACCCCCTTTGTGGTAAAAAAGGGATCGAAAATGCGTTTTCTTATGTCCTCTGGAATGCCGGGCCCGTTGTCTGAAAAGCTGATCCTGATATGGTTATTAATGTGCCTGGTAGCAATAATGAGTTCCAGCCCCGCTTCTCTTGCCTGAAGCGCATTGAGAATAATATTGAAAAAGGACTGGCAGATATCAGCGGGATTACAGGTAAGCAGCGGTAGGGAATGGTAGTCCCTGGTAATTTTTGCGTCATGATGGATTTCGTGAGAAAGCACATTGAGTGTCCTGTCGAGTTCACTGTTTATGTCAATATCAATTTCATGCGCTTCATCAATGTGGGAAAAACCCTTCAGGTCGGATACTATTTTCTTTACCCTCCCGGCTCCGTCAAGACTTTCCCTGATAAGGTCTTCAACATCGGCCAGTACAGCGTCGAGTTTGTATTTTATCCACATCTGTTCTGATACTTCCCTGTCACTATCTGTTACTTCGTCTTTTGCAAGGACATTACGGTTAAAGAGAAGTATCTCCTTCATTTTCGTCACATACTGCCTGAGCGTATTGATGTTGCTTGATATAAAGCCAAGGGGATTGTTTATTTCATGCGCCATGCCGGCTGCAAGCTGGCCGACAGAGGCGATTTTTTCCTGATGGAGGAGCCTTACATGCGCGTGTTTCAGCTCTTCCGTGCGCTGATTAACCTGTTTTTCGAGGCTTTCTGCAAGGCCGCGGTATTTATTCTCCGACAGTTTTAATTTCCGGTTTGTCTCAAGAAGTTCCTCATAGGATTGGTGAACGGTCGCTCTGTGAGTTTCGGTGGCTAACAGCGACTTAAAGTTGCTTTTTAAAACCATATTAAGCGAATCATATGCTATATCGCCGATAACCTCCAGCATGTTTCTGTCTTTAACATCTCCCTTTATGACGATATACCCGCCAATCTCCCCTTCCAGATAGAGAGGTTTTTTTATGCTGAATATGTTCCCTTCAGAGGAATTGCCGATGTGGTGTAAAACTTCTCCCTCCGCGTCTTCCACCGCGCCGTATGATACGCCTGCTTTTACAGCGCTCCGGAGAAGCTGCATGACGTCAGCTCCTTTGATTATTTCTGTTAGCTTGACGTCAGCCCCTATGACATATTCATGTTCCATGTTTTTATGTGTATCCATTATTAATTTAGATCTTGACAACCGGAGACTCCGGAGTTCTTCTTGTTAATTTCTGCACAAACGCATCTTTATCGAGACCGTGTTTTTCCAGGAGATGATATTTTTTATCTATATGATCGTATGTCAGCTCAACAAGTTTCCCGAATGTTTCCACAACTCCCCCTCCCTCAAGGGCCGAGGACAGAAATACAGGGATACCTGTCGGCCCCCATGTATTTCTTATATCGGTTTCAGCAGCAATTTTTTTCAGATCACGTTTGTTAAACTGGATTACAAGGGGTATTTTCTCTATATCAAGTCCGACAAACTGCAGATTGTCCTCGAGGTTTTTAAAACTTTCAAAATTGTTAGCCACTTCGGACAACTGCGAATCTGCAATAAATGCAATCCCGTCCGCTCTCTGAAGCACAGCCTTTCGTGTGGCGTCATGCTTTACCTGTCCCGGAACAGTAAATACCTTTATCTTTATTTTTAGACCGCTCGGCGCAACAAGAAAGAACGGCAGCAGGTCGAAAAATATGGTCCGGTCATCTTTTGTATCAAGGACCGTGAGGTCGCCTCTTCCCTGTTTCTCCAGCATATCGTGTAAACGGAGGAGATTTGTGGTCTTACCCGAGAGGGCAGGACCGTAGTAGACGAGTTTAAGAATAATCTTGTTTTCAAGTTCGTCGTATTCAATCATATCATCAGAAAGCTGACAGCTTATAGCTATTAGCTGTCAGCTCACCTCTTCACCAGCACAAATATCCCGGTCTCTGACGGATCGAGCTGATAGTAACGTCTGAGCGCCTGAATATTTTTCGAGTTCAATGTTGTCCCTTTAGGCAAAAGGGTGAGACCCGTTCCGCTTTTTACGTCTCTCGAAAGCAGCATCCCTTCTTTTATGTCGTTTACGCTGAGTTCCATCTCAACCATATTGGTCCCGGTCTTTTGCAGGACTTTTGAATATACCTCTCTCGCCGATGCTTCAATATACCGGTATATTTCGTGATCAAACCTTGTGCCAAGCTTGTCATTCACTTTTTTTAAACTAATCTCTATGGCATTGTCCCTGTCCAGATTTCTTATGGTTTTATCTGTAAAATCAGCGATGGCGATAATCCTTGCGCCAAGAGGGATCTTCTTGCCGTAGAGTTGATCGGGGAAACCCGTTCCGTTATACCATTCATGGTGGTGTCTTATTAAAATTCCGGCTTCTCTCAGGTCATCTACGGAATCAATTGCCGCCTGGCCTCTCACAGGATGCTGCATATATTCACGCCGGGCTTCCCTGTCCATCTCATCCTCTTCCCTCAAAAGCAGTGCATCGGGGATGCCGATCTTCCCTATGTCATGAAGAAGCGCCGCAGCGGTAATGGTCTCTATCTCTTTGCCTGATAAGTTCATGGCCCTCGCTGTTTTTACTGAAAGCTCTGCAACATTCTTTGAATGGTTTGCGGTTTTTCTGTCACGAAGTTCAATAAGGCCTGAAAAGGCAAGGATAGATTTTTTAAAATTTTTCTTCAGGTCCTCATTGAGTTTTTCGAGTTCCTTGTTCTTGTTCTGTATCTCGAGGGTCTGTTCCTGCACAAAATATTCAAGCTGGGAATTCCATCTTTTAAGCTCCTCATTCTGTTTTCTGATAATTTCCTGTAATCTCTTGTTTTCCTTTATGAGTGAATATCTCCTGACGGCATCTCCTATAATCTGAAGGAGTTCCTCGTCATTCCAGGGTTTTGTTATATATCTGTAGGCGCCGCCTTTATTTATGGCATCGGCGACTGCATTGATATCTGCGTAACCGGTCAGCAGTATCCTTACGGTATCAGGCAGCAGCTCTTTTGCTTTTTCAAGAAATTCAGAGCCTGCCATGCCCGGCATCCTCTGGTCCGAGATAATAAGACCTATGCCGGAATTATTTTTCAACAGCTCCAGCGCCTCTTCTCCTGAATTTGCCAGTATAACGGAATAGTTATCATCCAGGCACAGCCTCTTGAGCGACTGCAGCACGTTGTTCTCGTCATCAACAAAGAGTATTTCTACCGGGGTGTCGGATTTTATTTCATTTGCAGTTTTCATTAACATTTACCCTGTCTTTGCCAAAACAAGGATAACGCCCTCCTGTCCGTTGGAGTATTTCATATGTACTCCTTTTATATTTATGCTGTTGTGCATATGCGCTGAGGGATTTCCTTTTTCAAATACATTTTCAATAAAGGCATTTACCCCTTCAGGCAATGAGTCTCTTCTGTCAGTCCCCAGAATCGTGCTGTTATTATGGTGAAAAAGCTCCAGCCCCAGTTTGTTGCACTGCACTATCTGGCCTTCCGGGTCTATACCGATTACTGCAACAGGAAGCGAGTCAAGGATGTTTTGTGAAGATGTCAACATTTTATTCTGCATTATTAAATCAGAGGTCCTCTCCGCGACAAGCCTTTCAAGATTATTGTTGATTTCCTGAAGCTCCCGGTTTTTTGCTTCCAGCTCCTTTGTAAGCTGAATATTTTTTTGTTTAATAAAATAGTGGTCGAGTGCATTGGATATTGTGACCTTCAGTTCATCGTCATTCCATGGTTTTGGAATGAATTTGTAAATACGTCCTTCATTTATCGCCTCAACTATGGAAACCGTATCAGCATAACCTGAAAGGACGATCCTGATCGTGTCAGGCCAGCGCTTGTATACCTCCTTGAGGAAATCCACCCCGTTCATTTTCGGCATCCTGTAATCGGACATGACGATCTGAACGGGTCCTGTTTTCTTGAGAATTTCGAGTCCTTCGTTTGCCGAAGTTGCAAAAATGATGTCGTATTCGCTGTCAAGGAAAAGTCTCTTCAGGGACCTGAGGACATTTTCCTCATCATCTACGCATAAAATTCGTACTTGCTCATCCATTTTTATTTTCCTCCGCAATGACCGGCAGTTTTACTGTAAAAGTAGTCCCCCGTCCGATTTCGCTCTCAACTGTAATCTCTCCCTTATGCTTCTTGACTATGTCGTAGGTTATGCTCAATCCAAGTCCGGTCCCATGGCCCACCGGTTTTGTTGTAAAGAACGGCTCAAATATCCTGTTTAGCTTGTCCTGTGAAATTCCGCTCCCTGTGTCTGATACTGATATATTGACTGCCCCGTTGCCGTTCCAGGTCTTTATCTTTATCTCGCCCTGTTTTTCGATAGCCTGGACCGCATTGATAAAGAGGTTCATAAAGACCTGGTTAAGCTGCTGCGGGTAGCATTTAATCTGCGGCACTTCTCCGTATTCTTTTGTCACCGTCGCTTTATATTTCAGTTCGTTCCATACGATGTTTAACGTGCTCTCAATGCATTCGTTGATATCTGAAAGTTTGCATTCCGCCTCATCCACCCTTGAGAAACTCTTGAGGTTCTGCACTATCTTCTTTACCCTCTCCGCCCCCTCAAGAGATTCCTGTATTAACTGTCTTACGTCGTCAAAGATGTAATCGAGTTTAAGCTTTTTCCTGAGTTCTTTCAGGCTTTCGGAAGTCTCCGCTGATTTAAGAGATTCGATAATTTCGCTCTGCGTCCTGATAAAATCGGTCAGTTTATTTACATATTTCCCGAGAGTGGTGAGATTGCTTGAGATAAACCCCATGGGGTTATTGATCTCATGCGCGACACCTGCCGCCAGCTGCCCGATCGAGGCCATCTTTTCACGCTGCAGTATCTGCGCCTGGGTCTCCTTAAGCTCCGCATAGGCGTCCTCAAGTTTCCTGTTATTCGCTTCAAGCACGTGCATCATGTTATTGAACTGTTCCCCGATCTCGTGGATAGGGTCCGACGTTGCTGTTTTGAATACATCGCATTCTGCGCAGTTCTTGTATTTTTGTGCAAAGGCCCCCTGCACCTCGCTGCCGCAGAAGGTCCCTGCTATCTGCCAGCATCTTGTCGCTCCCTTGCCGTAACAGGGACAATCTTCATTTTTACAATTTTTCATTTTATAGCATGCCGTTAAATGCGGGTTATCGATCGCTATTTCATATTTCTTCTGATGGGTGACATTTTGAATAAGATTGGAAATACGCTCAAGGGCCTTTGAGAGTTTTTCCCTCTCCTCGTTAATGTCTTTTGTGGTCTCCTCAAGCTTTGCTGTAATTTGTTTTAATTCAGTGGTGTTGTGAAGTGTTATGACCGTCCCTGAATATCCTATGTTTTCAGAGTCAAAAGGATAGGAATTAAGCACAAACCATTTCCCGGTAGACTTCTGGAAGAGTTCAACGCCCCCGGCAAAAAATGTGCAGCTTTCCAGTACGTGTTCCTGCACCAGTTCCTCCCAGCTTCTACCTGATGATCTCCTGATAGGTTTTCCCGCAAATTCCATTAATGCTTATTGACTCTTTTTATTTTGCCTTCCACGTTTGTAAGTATTATCATATCGCCTATGCCGTCCAGTGGTTTTTTCCCATTCTATCTTTGCAACTTCCACCTTGCTGAACAAAGTACTCAGTTCCTTATGTTTATCAGCAAGCTCCTTTTCCGTCTTCTTGTATTCCGTGTTGTCTTTGGCGACAACCACTGTCCTGTCCATCCCATCTTCACTCCCTTTGAGCTGGGAAATAGCTAATACCACAGGGATGTCCGTGCCGTTTTCTGTTCTATAGAATGTTTCAATATTTGACAGGCTTCCTTCCCATAAAGCATCTTTGCGTTGGTCCAGGAACCATCTTTATCAGAACACAATATATCGTACGGCTTGCCGATAAGATATTCTCTGCTGTAACCAAGCAGTCTCTCCGCTGACCGGTTTATCATATTGATGTTTAATTCATTATCAATAATTAAAACGATATCGATCATTGAGTTTATTACGTTGTCGAGATAGTCGCGCGATACGGTTTTATCTTTGAGGTCATCGATCATCTTATTGAAGGTCATTCCCAGCTGTCCGAGTTCATCATTGCTGATTATCTTTGCCTTGCGGTCCAGATTACCGCGGCCGATCTCTCTCGGCTGTTGTAATAAGTTCAAAAATGGGTTTTGTTAATTTCCTGGCACAAATGATTGCTAATACGCAGCCTAAGATTAATATCCCGGCAACCTGTTTTAAGATCGAACTGAGGATGTCATCAATGCATCCTGTAATGAATTTTTCGGATATTCCTATGTGCGCTGCTCCCGATTTGTCTCTTGGTATCGGCGCGGCGATATCATATATTGTTACCCCTTCCGATACAAAAGGCTTCAGGCTGTATTCCTGACCGGGACCCGGGACATTAATTTTTTTAAGTCCAACCGGAAATCCATTTTTAAATGTATGCGCTAAAACGTTCCCCTGCGCGTCCTCTATGAATACATAGCCTATGTCATCATCACCCGTCTTGAGATTTTGCACTTTATGTTGCAGGCCGGTATCTGGTCAGTCAAAATATAATCTGCACTGACTTCTGCCAGTTGCTTTCGACATGAAAATTCCCTTTTCCTGAATTTCCATGGTCAGCTTTTGGGTCAATAAAGACCTGGCAATAAATGCCGAGGACAAGCCGAGCAATAAAACAACTCCACCGATTAGTGCGAGAAATTTATATTTTAATTTTATTTTTACGTTAAATCCTTTCATAAGTTATCTGGCCCTGTTTTGCTCCACCCATTGCTTCATCTCTCTGATAGAATCATATGCTTTATCATCTATCGGGACAAATTTTTCTATCATCATTCCCTTGAGAATTTCCCTTCCCTTTACGTCATTGTGGGCGTTAAGGAAAATCTGGCGCAGCTTTTCTTTCAGCGCGAGATCGATTCCGTGACGAACTACAACAGGCGTAATCCCATGCGGAGGAGATTTCTCGATTATTTTTGTCTTTGATGTAAATTCCGGGTTTGTACGATCTTCATATTCCCAAATAAGGCTGTCTACAGCGGCCCCGTCCACAGCGCCGGCGGCCACAGCCTTTATGGATTTGTCATGGGCATGTGTATAGAAAGAATTTTTAAAGAAACTCTCAGGCGTTTCATTCATTTTGGCCAGCATATAAGAGGGGACCAATTTACCGCTGTTAGACAACGGATCGACAAAGGCAAAGGTCTTTCCGCGAAGCTCTTGAAAACTTTTAACAGGGCTGTCTTTTGACACGATAATATATGAGTAATATACTGTCCCGCCGTATACCTGCGGAGCGACCAAAAGTTCAAGTCCGAACTCTGTCAAATCCGTCAACATACGGTCCACTGCTTACAAAGGCAACGTCAATCCCCTTTTTCAGCAGCATATTGTTGATTTCGGCATAGTCTTCCCTGTCAACAAACTCAACCGTTCTGCCGAGCTTTTCTCCTACATAATTAAGAAGCTGTTTATAATAGACAAATCCTGCCCTTGGAGTAATCATCCCTCCAATTGCGATGCGGACAGGACTTTCTCCTGAGGGCTGTACGGTTTTTTCTTGTATCTTATTAGAAAGATTTATCTCATTCACATCGTCATTTTTACTGCAACTCAATATCCCGGCAATAAGGAGACACATGAAAGCTGAAAGATATTTTTTTATCATTTTTCTCTTGAAAATGTGGTTTGCTTAAACTGTATATACATTATGCACACTGCAATACGAGCGCTCTCTTTCGTATATCATATCGGATTTAATATGTATAAGCTTAAGGGAGATAGGGGATTGGTTTCTCAGATCAAACAAAGATAAGGCGACTTACACCTGGAGCCTAAATATTCTCCGACATTTCCCACACGCCGCATGGGCAGATACCCGCGCAGAAACTGCAGCCGATACAGAGGTTCTCATCAACTTCGTATTCATATGAGCCGTCTTCATATTCTTTCCTGCTGATGGCCCCGTAGTAGCAGGTCGCCTCGCACATGTGGCAGTCCCTGCATACAGCGCATGACATGCAGCGGTTCGCCTCTGTCTCAGGTTTAAAGGGTTCGCCTTTGCAGATGTCGTAATAAGATGTTTTTATTTTTTCGTAAGGGACCAACGGGCGTGGAGCAGGCATGTAATAGGACCTTCCTGAAAGCAGGGCGTGAACGGCATCAGCCGCTTTTCTGCCGTGACCGATGGCGTGTGTTACAAGACCGGGCTTTGTAGCGTCTCCGATTGCGTAAACCTTCGGGTCAGATGTGTGTCCGACTTCGTCCGCTTCAATCCAGCCGTTTTTATTTGTATGCACTGACGGAGGCAGGAATTCCGTCATCGGGGTATCTCCGATGGATATGACAACAACATCTGCATCAAGCGATGTGCCGTCGGTAAAGTAAATCTTCTTTTCTTTCTTCACGTATTTTTCAGTGAACTTCGGCCAGAGGATTTTTGATCCAAGTGACTGGGCGATTTCAAGCTCTTTGCCGAAGGCCGCTGGTTTCTGAATATCAACCGCTGTCACTTCTTTTGCGCCGCAGTGGAACGCCTGTGCAGCAACGTCCATTCCTACATTCCCGGCGCCTATTACAACTACTTTTTTATCTTTCAATTTCGGCACGTCGCCTATATTTATTCCTTTCAAAAAGTCATATGCGGAAACCGTATCATTTGCGCCGGGGACATTCATCATCCTCGGCTTGTGCGCTCCGCAGGCAACTACTACCGCGTCATGCTTTTTGTATATATCCTCAAATTTTTTCTTATTAACCGTTGCCTTCAGATGAACTTTGACGCCGATTTCTTCAAACCGTGAGAGCTCTTTCTTCAGTACTTTCTGCGGCAGCCTCTCTCTTGGAATGCAAAGCTCAAGCTTGCCGCCGAGCTTGTCAGCCGCCTCGTAAAGGTCAACTGAATGCCCTTTCAATGCAAGCTGCCATGCAGCGGACAACCCGCCGGGACCTCCGCCTATAATGGCAACCTTCCTGTTTGTTTTTTTCTCACGCTTTGGAAGCTTTAAATCAACACTCGCCCTGCCCAGTTCCTTGATATTGAAAGGTTTATCGACCTGCGCCCTTGTGCATGTCTGCATACAAAGATTTGGACATATCTCGCCGCATACTGAAGCGGGAAGAGGGCTGTATTGAAGAACAAGTTCCAATGACTCCTGAAGTTTTCCGGCCCGGATAAGCTGTGCGCGTTTTTGCGTGGGGATCCCGCTCGGACATGCGTATTCACAGGGCGGAGCATACTTGTAATTATTCCAGACAGGCTTGTATCTCCTGTCTTCGCCGGTCGTGATGTATGGAAGAACAGTGAAAGGATGATTCAGGTACTCAGCGAAAATTCCGCCTTTGCCGACGCCTGATTCCCAGACATTATTGCGGAACTCGGTAATGGACATCTTAAAAACCTTTTTCTTTGCGCGCTCCTGGGCTGTGAATGGAACAAGTTTTTTCCATTCATCTCTTGAACGCGTAAGTTCAGAGAAATATTCAGTGCGCTCTATCGCTTTAAGGTAGGGCTTCATGTTTTCAGTGAGCCATTGCCAGTCCTGGTCAGTCAGCTCAAGAAGCCTGACATCGCCTTCGCTGTAGCCTTGAATAGGGCCGCGAAAATATACCACCCCGCCCACCATTCCGACACATGGACGGTAGCCAAGGACATTCTCAGGATTTCTCGGGTCCATTCCGCAGACAACAGCGATGCCGCCTGCCTTGAATTCCGCGAAGGTGTCTCCGACATCTCTGAAATACCATGACTGCGGAGGATCAAATTTCGGATTGTGCTTCGTCATGGTGTCGCAACGTGAGCCGCCGCTTCCCTGCACATATAGTATCCCCTGTGCTGCAGCGTTATGGGCGCCGTTTGTGACATCACCGAGCACTGTTATTTTTGCGCCGCAGTTTATCCAGCCCACATCATCAGAGACGCTTCCTTTTACAACTATCTCGGTACCGAAAAAGCCCATGCTGCCGAGCCGTTGTCCGACAGGGCCTTCTACCATTATCTTTACGGCCTCGCCTCTGGGCCAAACCCTGCCGCCAATGCCATGCTGTCCGTCCGCAACAACCTGGAGTTCACGCGCGCCCTGGCGGACCGCGTCCTGAATTTCTTCTTCAAAAATCCGGGAAGGAGTACGCTTGCCGTTGATGTTGCCTTTTAAAGTAATTTTTTTCATTTTTATTAATTTGTAGGAGCAACCCTCTGTGGTTGCCCTTCATGAGGGCAGGTACTGAAACCTGCCCCTACATTG
Source organism: Thermodesulfovibrionia bacterium (assembly GCA_963699585.1). GTDB lineage: Bacteria > Nitrospirota > Thermodesulfovibrionia > UBA6902 > UBA6902 > SURF-23. The sequence continues at coordinate 436,120 of CAVOUK010000002.1, forward strand.
TCTAAATCAACACACATAATTTATCTGCAGTCTCTCTGCAATTGCGTGGTCATCTGTGCTGATGCCGTCGGACATGCCGATCGGCAATTCAGTGCTTCTGCCCATTGGCGCAAATATCTTCTTCAACTCTATATCCAGTGATTTATATACCTCAACAACCCTCTCCGCAACCTTGTCGGGATCGAGCCTTCTATAAAGTTTCGGGTCCTGAGTTGTAATGCCTCTCGGACATTTGCCCAAATTGCAAACATTGCAGCGGTTCATCTCGTCTCCGTGACAGGCCGCAGCGGCCTGCATGATATATTTACCGATTGAAACAGCGGATGCGCCAAGCATGAACAGGGCTGCCGCATTCGCCGCGAGGTTCCCTTTTTTCCCTATGCCTCCTGCCGCGATCAGGGGAAGCTCGTTCTGCTTGCCGTATTTAACGAGGTCGAGATAGCATTCTCTTATATTTGATGCAATAGGATGTCCCATTGTGTCCATTGATACATTGTAAGCCGCGCCTGTCCCGCCGTCCTCACCGTCAATCGAAATTCCGGCGGCATACGGGTTTCTGACAAGGTTATTCAGCACGGCTTTGGCCGTTCTCGTGCCGGAGATCTTCGGATAAACCGGCACCCTGAAGCCCCATGCCATTGACATTGACTGGATCATCTTTGCAACGGATTCTTCAATCGAATATTGGGTCTGGTGTGTTGGGGGGGACGGAAGGTCTACGCCCATCGGTACGCCTCTTATTTCTGATATTAACTTCAGGACCTTGTGCGCCATGAGGAGTCCGCCGTCTCCGGGCTTCGCGCCCTGACCGTATTTGATTTCTATCGCGCATGGGTCTTCGATCATGTGGGGGAGCGCCCTGACGATTTCATCCCAGCCGAAATAGCCTGAGGCGATCTGCGGGATAAAATATTTAATGAAGCGGGACTTAAGAAGTCTCTGCGGCATACCGCCTTCACCCGAGCACATGACAACAGGCATTCCCTCGACCTCGTTGAGATAGGTGATGCCCATTGCAAGCCCTTCCCACATAGTGGGAGAAAGAGCGCCTATGGACATACTGCCTATCATCACAGGATATATTTCACGGACAGGCGGTATGAATTTACCGGAAGTTTTATCTGCAGCGAGCTTGCCGTCAATCATTTTCAACGGCAGTTCTTCCGCGGGAAGTATCCTGCCCAGGTACGTCCTTATCCTGAATTCGTGTCTTCCAGCATCAAGCGCAGGGTCGGTAAGCATCGAGATTCTTGTGAACCTCAGTCTGTCCAGCGTGGAAGGCATCGGGTCATTTCTCCTGCCGCCTCTTCTGTACGGATGCCCGCCTTTGTTTTTATGAAAGTTAAATTTATGCTGAGGGTTATACTCCGGCTCTATCGCCTCGTTTGGACAAACAAGAGTGCATGTGCCGCAGCCTATGCAATAGCGCTCGATGTTTGTTGTTTGTTTGACCATGGTAGTGACAGCCCGCGCTGCTTTGGGTTCAGGCGTCAGTCCCCTCTGACTGTAAAACCCGTTTTACAACAACAGTCGGTTCTATCGAAAGCATGGGACAAACGGCAGTGCATCTGCCGCAGCGTTTGCACCTGTCGTCACGCCATCTGACTATATATGGTAAATCTTTTACTGAAAGCTCATGATTATGGTCTAACCGTGAAGCTGGTTCCATACCATCACCTCCTGTGCGTCCGGCTTGACAATAACCATGTCGTATTTCATGGGGAATACATCCTGAGATTTATCTCTCTCAGGTATTACGCTGTCAAGCCCGCACTCCTCGGACATAAATCCGTATTTGCCCTTCATTCCGCCGACAACGCCCGGCCTGAGTTTCTTGGCATCCTGGACCATAAGGCAGGTCCCGTCGGGCGTAAAGGCAATAACACAATTGGGGCCGTCTATGCAAAGCGGCCTTAGCGATATCTTCAACAATCTTGCAACCTCGCTGTCAGTCCTTTTATCGATTTCCGACTGTTTCAGCGGTGTGATTACGTCTTTATAGTATGTAAGCGGATAACCTAATTGCTTGCAGGTGTAGTGAAGAATATGACAGAACACCTCGCTGTCGCTGTTATAGCCGATATATCCGGGGAAATTCCTGCTCATTAAAAATTCTCTTATAGGAACAAACGCCGTATTCTCTCCGTTTGTCATCGAACCGTAACCCTGAATGAAAAAAGGATGACACGCATACATATTGATGGCATAATTTGTATTCTGTCTTCCCTGGGCAAAGATAATCTTTGCCTTGAGCGTGGATTTATCAAGGCCGAAAAACTCCGCAAGCTGCAGGGGGTCGCCGACCTCTTTCAGCGTCAGTATATCCGGGTAAAAAGAAAATACAATGATTGACTCATCGCCTTCCCCGAATTTCCTGAGGTCCAGTCTCGTCTTCAGGAGCAGGTCTTCCTTGTCGCCCCAGGCCCTGTCTTTGTAGACGTCGGGATAATCATAGACCCGCGCAAAATAATGGTCCCGGCCTGTGATCCCTCTGACAGTCCTGATCTTGGGGGTCCAGGTGTATTTCAGTTTGAACCCGAGCTTGTTCATGTAATCATCAAGCGTCTTCATCCCGTCTTTTGAGCAAATGCCGGACAGTACCGGATAGTCCTTGAGGTCCTCGAATTCACCGCCGAGCCTTTCAGAATCAGACCCATACCGGAACCGTCATGCCCTTCCTTCATGGTCTCAAGGGCCGTTATGTTCTCAGTGGGCGAGAAATAATCTTTTGATGTTATTGCAGCCAGTCTGCACATTTTATTTCCTTATTTTGCCACAGACTTTCACTGACTTATCTAAATAAAAAGTTGGAAGTAAGAAGTTAAGGTTTTTCTTTAATTCTCATTTCCTGCTTTTAAGTTCAAACTTATTCTTATGTCTGTGTACATCAGTGGCTAATATTTTTCCTTATGGAAAAAGCGTCTGTACCATTCATTTAAAAATATTTTTATGGTAATAGACTCTGCTGAATGATAAAAGTGTTCCTTCCGGATATAAATAATAACAGGTAGCGACAGCATTTGTAAACTTTACTGAGAAGGCTTTACCGGGGTATTTTTACTTAACACGACTCTACTTTAGAAGCTCCATGTACTGCAACGCCTCCCTGCTCCTTTTAATGTCCGTGTCTTTTTCCGCTATTATCTTAAAATGTTTCAATGCTTTTTCGTTGAGATCCAATCTGCGGTAAGCATTTGCGACCTCCCAATGGGCGTCCATATAGTCTTGCATAATGCCTATTGCCTTCTGAAAATACTCAATAGCGGTTTTGTCGTCACCGTATTCTACATAAACAAGACCGAGCGTATAATAAGCAATAGGGAAAACAGGATTTCGGAGCGTGGCTTCCTTTAGATATTTTTCGGCCTTTGAATATTCACCTTTTCTGTAATATGCGTATCCCATATTTGTAAGAGCCCTTTCAGGCGACTGATATAAGGGATTATTTAAAGTAGAATTGAAGGATTTAATTGCCTCATCCCAGTTTTCAAGTTCCAAATATACCACACCGAGATTGTTCATGGCATCGGAATAACCCGGATCTGACGCTATTGCACGCCGGTAATACGATATGGCGTCATCATATTTTTTAAACCGGGCGCTTAAATATCCAAGTTGATTAAGGGACTCTTTGTTTTTGGGGTCCAGCAATATTGCCTTCTGGAATTCGGTATATGCCTCATTAATTTTCCCATCACTGATATATGAGGCGCCCATTTTATTGTGAGTCTCGGCCTGTTTTATGTTTTCAGTATCCACGGTTGCGCAGGCAGAAAAAAACAGAATAACGCATGCTGAACAAAGAATAATAAAGGATTTAGTGATCATGCATGTTCCCGATGGCATAATTTACTGCTCTATCTCCCTGTTGAATTTTGAGGAACTAAACTTACCAGAAACCCCCAAAGAATTCAAGGAAAATATAATAAAATCCAGTTTGTGCTTCGCTTTGATCATGAAGTGGTTTATAATGTTCTATGCTTACCCTGGAACAAAAACTGTATCAGCTGATCATCAACAGGCTTGACGGTGACAAGCTCTCTTCTGTTTCATACAGGGAGCAGGCTATTGCACTCGTTAACAAAGGGATCGGCGGATTTATACTTTTCGGGGGCAAAAAAGATGAGACCAAAAGTTTTATAGACAAACTCCAGTCCCTTTCCGAAACTACCTCTTTTTATTGCGTCTGATGTAGAGCGTGGTGTGGGACAGCAGATAGGGGAGGCAACCCGCTTCCCAGGCCAGATGTCTGTAGCCGCAGCAATAAATAAAAATAAAGCCGATGATGTGGAACTCCTTAAAAATGCAATTAATGCCATAGCACAGGAGGCCATTGATATCGGGATAAACATGCCCTTGATCCCTGTTCTGGATGTGAACAGAAATCCCGATAATCCGATAATCTGTACCAGGGCGTTCTCTGATGATCCGGAGGAAGTTGCGTGGTATGGAAAAACGTACATCACTGTGCTTGAGGAGGCCGGTGTTTTAAGCTGTGCAAAACATTTCCCCGGACACGGGGACACATCCACTGATTCCCATATTGAACTGCCTGTTATTTCAAAACCTCTCAAGGAATTGCTCGATATTGATGTTTATCCCTTCAGGGAAGCCGTAAGGGCCGGGGTAAGCAGTATCATGGCAGGCCATCTCAGTATCCCGGCATTTGACATATTGCCTGCGACCCTTTCAGAAAAGATAATCACCGATTTACTGAGAAAGGAACTTGGATTTGAAGGCATTATAATGACTGATGCTTTAAATATGAGCGCATTAAAGGAATATGACCATGTTCCTGTGCAGTGCATTAATGCAGGTTTTGATATACTCCTTCACCCGGAAAATGTAAATTCATTTATAGAAGAACTTAAACAGGCTGTCAGTCACGGAGAAGTTAAGGAAGAAACAATAGACAGTGCTGTCACAAGAATACTTAGATCTAAATCGAAAATAAAACGCCCCCAAAAGCCTGAAGGTTGCAACGATAATAAAACCGGCAAAAGCTCTATTTTTAACGGGACCAGCTACAGCAAACATGCAGTACTGTCAGATACGATCTCTGAAAAGGCTGTTACGCTGGTAAAAAATACTCCCGGCGTGCTGCCGATCAAAGATATACAGGATGTTCATCTTGTATTTGCAGGCGATGAGGGTGTTTATAATGGATCACCACTAATAAATTATGTGCCCAGATAATACCACTCTCTATTCCAGGGGCAGGTTTAAAACCTGCCCCTACAGTTGTTGTTGCGATCTTCACGAATGTCGCCGCGTGGAAGGGCAGTTCGGGCATCAGTGAGGAAGGGAGATCCAGCTACATAAAAGAACTTATGAAAAAGTCACGTCACTCTATAATCATATCTTTTGGAAGTCCTTATGTGCTCCGGCATTTTAATGAAGCTGACATACTTATTGCAGCATACGATCCAACAGAACAGGCGCAATCATCAGTTATCAAATGTCTAAAAGGGGAACTGAGTTTCCAGGGCAGACTTCCCGTTACCCTTAAACCTTAGTTCGAAAGTACGTAAGCGAGGAAGTGTGGAAGCATTAAAGAACTTTCGAGCTTACGAACTTTAAGCCTTACGGGCTTTTTTACTTCCGCGCTTTCGCTCTTCCGCACTTCTGCGCTTTTATTCTTCAAGGCCTGTCAGGAATTCATATATACATTCAGCAAGATCACTGCTGTACCCGCCTTCCAGAATTGAAAAAGAGGGTTTGTTCATGCCGGCGAGCATCCTGCCTATTCTGTTGTACGTATCTTTTTCAAGGGAAAAACTGGTGATCGGGTCATGTTTGTACGTGTCAAAACCAGCTGAGATCGCCAGAAGGTCAGGATTAAATTTTTCGACCTTTTCAAGCCCCTGATCGAGAACAGACAGATATTCAGCAGGGCTTGTTTGCGCAGAGAGGGGATAATTGATACAATTTTCCCTGCTTCTGAGTCCTGTGCCGGGATATAGAGGGCTTTGATGAAGGGAGATATACAGAAAACTTTTATCGCCGAGGAAAATATCTTCAGTGCCGTTGCCGTGATGACAGTCAAAATCAACTATTGCGACTTTCCCTGCATGTTCTTTTGCCTTGAGTGAAGCAATAGCAATATTGTTGAAATAACAAAACCCGCCGAGATTATTTCTTGCGGCATGATGCCCTGGAGGACGCATAAGTGAGAACGCCTTTTCTCCTGTATTTAAACAATGCATGGCCGCATCGATAGCGCTTCCGGCAGCAAGTTTCGCAATATCGAAAATACCGGTGAATGCGGGCGTGTCAAAGTCAAGAAAGTTTTCTTTTCTTACGCTGCTGAGCAATGCAGGAGTATGCGCAAGAAGGATATCGTCATCAGTACAAAAATTCGGCTCAGTAAACTCATACCCCTTCTCTTTAAGATAATTGTGAGCAGCCGAAACCCGCACTGGCGACTCCGGATGCCCCGGCTGGGAATATCCCAGACATTTGGGGGAGTAAAAGATTTTCATTCTGCAATTCCTCTAAGTTGAAGCTTATCTGGAATGACTAAAAAAAGACTTTAAAAACAGATTTGATTCACCATAATTTTTTCAGAATTATCATTATGATCGGTTTTCAAAAAAGATTTTACCATATATCTTCCGAATCTTCTAAATATCGATCACCATCAAGTCCTCTGCCAGAACAACCTTTCCTTCAAAGACTTCCTCAGCCTCCCTGACTCTTGCAATATCCGGAGTATCAGCGGGATAAAGATGAGACAAAACCAGTTTTTTTGCGCCTGCTTTTTTTGCTACAAGCCCGCATTCCTTTGCACTAAGATGCCCTTTTGCCTTTTGAGAATCAGGGAATGAACAGTCTGCTATCAGCAGGTCAGCGTTTATCGAAATCTCAATTATGCCATGATCATAATCCGTATCGCCGGTGAATACAACGGACTTGCCCGCCTGTTCAAACCTGTATGCAACGCTGTCTGCAGAATGAATGGTGTTTACAGCAAATACATTAAAGGGTCCAACGTCCAGTTTATCCTGAATTTCGATGGTCTGAACAGAGAAGTCTCCTGGTTTGCCGATAATGGGCGCTATCGCTTTTTCATAATATGCAATGAACCCGCCGGGAGCAACGATATAAAGGTCTTTCTCTCTCATGAATTTTGGGGTTGCAAGAAGCGCATGGATCAAAGGCATAAGGTCTGCAAAATGATCAGGATGCCTGTGAGTAATAAATACGGCGTCTATGTCTTTATAACTTTTGCCTGCCCGTTCAAGCTGAAGCAGGGTCCCGCTGCCACAGTCAACAAGCGCCTGCCAGTCTTCCGCCTGCAGGTAATAGCCAGGAGCGCTTCGTTTCAATGACGGCACGCAGGTGCCGCTTCCAAGAATTATCAGTTTCACACGATTATCCTATCCTGATACGCTAGTTACTCAAAACCACTGAGTCAACGGGACAATTAATAGCGCATAAGCGTGGAAGGCTGTAAGTTCGGAAGTAAAAGTCTTCTTAACTTCTGAACTTCCGTGCTTACGGTCTTCATTCACCCTGTCTCAGTGGTAATTTATATACTTTCTGAAAAATATTAATATGCTATCTTTTCAATGTCAAGTATAATAAATCCAGTCAATTTATCAAACAGGAGGCACATATGCTGCTCGAAAATATAACGATGTCGGAATTCAAGAAGCATCTTAAGAAGACAAAAACAATAATTTTCCCTTTTGGCACGGTTGAGGAGCATGGCAATCATCTCCCTTTGAATACAGATACCTTGATAATATATGAAGCGCTCAAGCGTGTTATCCTGAAAAGAAAGGTGTTTCTGGCCCCGCCGGTCTATTACGGGGTGTGCACTTCAACCGGTCAGCATCCGGGAACCATCGGCATCACTCCTGAAACATTGAGGAGACTTGTTTTCGACATTGTAAGAGACGCATATAAAAAAGGTCTCAGGAATTTCTTTCTCATCACAGGCCATGGCGGAGGTCTTCATTCGTCTGCAATGAAGGAAGCGGCAGAGATCCTTGCTGAAGAATTAAAGGGGATAAAGATCGCGGTACTCTGTCCTTATGATATTCTGCGAAAAGAACTGTCTGAACTTGCAGAGACGCCTAATGATTCTCATGCAGGAGAAATAGAGACATCTCTCATGCTTTATCTTGCACCTGAACTTGTCAAAGGAAGCTCAAGGGAAGAATATCCTGAATTTCCGAAACCTTTTATGGTAAAAGACAAACTCAAATACTGGCGCGGCGGAGTATGGGGCAATCCGGCAAAGGCAGACAGGGACAAGGGCAAAAAGGTAGTGGACCTTATTGTTAAAAAAATAATTGAAATTATAGATATGGCGGAGAATAATAAAATTTAATTTAGTTGTATTGTTGTATTAGTTTTATTAGTTAACCAATTCAACTAATGAGACAGTTTTCAACCAATTAAACTTTTTTTATACCGAATAAATAATATTGCACCCCGCTTGATTGTTAATTAATTTTACAGGTATACTATTTAATTACATTTAATTCATGAACAAAAAATATCTTCATCTCTTCATAGGTCTTATTATTATTGCCTTTTCCCTGTATTATGCTTTTAAGGGAGTTAAGCTGTCAGAACTGACCGAGGCCCTTATGTCGGTGCATTATATATACCTGATCCCGGCAATATTTATTGATTTTAATCGAGTTATTTACTCAGGGCCATGCGATGGCGCTATCTTGTTCGGCCAGTAAAAAAGGATATTACAGACCACAGCACTTTTTTCTCCCCTGATGGTAGGTTATATGGCTAATATGCTTCCTGCGAGGGCAGGAGAATTTATCAGGGCTTATCTGCTTTCAAAAAAAGAACGTATCAGTTTCAGCTCTTCATTTGCAACTATTTTCATAGAAAGACTCTTTGATTTGATTGTACTTCTGCTTTTGATCGTCTGGATATTACTTTTTATGCCGGAGGCCCTTGCCCCGAAAAACCAGGGGGTAGAATACCAGATCATTGACAAGGTCAAAATTTTCGGAGCAATGAGTTTCCTGCTATGCATATTTATTCTTATTTTTTTCCGCCTTCCTGCAATTTAAAAATGACTGGGCTATGAAGATAGTCGGGATATTTATAAAACCGTTCCCTCATAAATGGAAAGAAAAAATTATCGGGCTTGTCAATTCATTTACCAACGGGCTTAATATCATAAGGGACAAGACGAGGGATTTCTGGCCACAATTTTTCTTTCTTTTCTTATTTGGGTTTCATTTATTGTTACATATTATCCGCTTTATCTGGCCTTTGGAATACAGAACGAACTTCCTGTTATATCTTCACTGATGGTCCTCTGTCTTATGGTTGCGATCTTTATTACTCTTGCGCCAACGCCGGGATTTCTCGGGTCATATCATTTGGCCTGTGTTGTCGCCTTGCATGGAATATATGGTATTCAAAAAGCGGTTGCTTTGAGTTATGGCATTGTTGCGTGGCTTTTTGCAATGGGCTTGACAGTTGTCATCGGTTTATTCTTTGCCCTCAAAGAGCATGTCTCTTTTGGCGAGTTTACTGGAAAAACAGAGCAGATAGATTAGCCCTCTTCATTTCCTGATTTCACATATCAGGCAACCATTAAAAAAATTGAATAACATTTATTGAAATAATACCTTAAGTTGTGATAGTCTTATACTTGACTTAAAATAGAAGATTATCGTTGTCTTCTAATAAAAAACACACGTCCACCCAATCGTCTCTCTGTCAGTGTCCCGAAGATTCGGGATTCAGAGAGCAAGGACGGAGGAAAAAACTGAGGAGGTTTGTATGGTTGTAACAATGAAAGATCTTCTGGAGGCTGGTGTGCATTTCGGACACCAGGTGAAACGCTGGAATCCCAAGATGAAAAAATACATTTTTGGACAGCGTAACGGCATCTATATTATCGATCTCCAGAAAACAGTCAAGATGTTTGAAGATGCCTACAATTTTATCAGGGACATCTCGAGCAGGGGAGAAACGGTACTGTTTGTCGGGACCAAGAAACAGGCGCAGGATGTAATTATTGAAGAAGCCCGCAGGTCCCAGTCTTATTATGTGAACCAGCGCTGGCTGGGCGGCATGCTGACAAATTTTACTACAATCAAGCAGGGGATCGAAAAGCTCAAGAAGATAGATAAAATGAAAGAGGACGGGACTTATGAGCTTTTGACCAAAAAGGAAGTCGCAAAATATGAGGCAGAAAGAATACGTCTTGAAAAAAATCTCAGCGGGGTGAAAGAGATGGGCAAGCTGCCCGGGGCGGTCTTTATTATTGATCCAAAGAAAGAAACTATAGGGGTTGCGGAAGCCAGGAAATTGGTTGTCCCTATAGTGGGCCTTGTTGACACCAATTGCAATCCTGACGATATTGATTACGTAATACCGGGTAATGACGATGCGATAAGGTCTATTAAACTTGTCACATCAAAAATTGCTGACGCGATACTTGAGGGAAAAAGCATCTTAAACAAGACAGCCCAGGAAACTTCCGTGAAAGCAGCAATAGCAGAGAAAATAGCTGAAGAAGAGAAACAGGCGAAGGAGGAAGTAGCAGGATGAACATTACAGCAGACACAGTAAAAGAGTTGAGAGAACAAACAGGCGCCGGCATGATGGATTGCAAAAAAGCCCTTTGCGAGGCCGAAGGCAGCGTTGAGAAAGCGCTGGATATACTCAGGCAAAAAGGTCTTGCATTGGCTTCAAAAAGGTCCGCAAGAGAGACTTCTCAGGGTTTGATCGGCTCTTATATACACATGGGGAAGATCGGGGTCCTTGTTGAAGTGAACTGCGAGACGGATTTTGTAGCAAAGACAGATGACTTCCAGGAACTTGTTAAGGATATTGCCATGCATATTGCAGCTTCAAATCCCGTTTACGTAAAGAGGGAAGACATTCCTTCCGAAATTATAGAGAAAGAGAAAGAGATATATGCTTCTCAGGTGACGAACAAGCCGCCTCAGGTCGTTGAAAAAATTATCGAGGGAAAGCTTGAGAAATATTATTCCGACATGTGCCTTGTAGACCAGATTTTTGTAAAAGACCCTGATCAAAAGAAAAAGATCAGGGACTTGATTATAGAAAAAATAGGCAAGCTTGGAGAGAATATCCTGATAAAACGTTTTGCCAGGTTTCAGCTTGGAGAGAAGTTAGGATAAATGTTTTTAAAGGGTCATTCCGGCGGCTCCGTCCGACCTACTGTTGGCTTGTCCGGAATCTTTTCATTGTTTGAAGAAGGATTCCCGACAAGCGGGAATGACAGAAAAGACACTTTTAAATGAAAGCACAAAAAAGCAAATACAAAAGAATCCTTCTCAAGCTCAGCGGTGAAGCCCTGATGGGCAGTAAAAATTTCGGGATCGACCAGAAAGTTGTTCAGTACATTTCAAAAGAGCTGAAAGGAATTGCTAATTTAAAAGTTCAGGTTGCTATCGTAATAGGCGGCGGCAATATATTCCGCGGACTTGAGGCAAGCGCAGAGGGCATGGAAAGGACCTCTGCCGATTATATGGGAATGCTGGCAACAGCGTTAAATGCCCTTGCCCTTCAGAATGCCCTGGAGGTCAATGGAATGCCGACGAGGGTACTGTCAGCCATAGAGATGCGTGAACTTGCTGAACCATATATACGAAGACGGGCCATGAGGCATCTTGAGAAAGGCAGACTTATTATATTCGCATGTGGTACAGGCAATCCTTATTTTACGACAGATACGGCAGCGGCTTTAAGGGCCATGGAAATCGGGGCAGATATAATATTGAAAGCTACAAAAGTCGATGGTATTTATACCAGTGACCCGGTGAAAGACCATGATGCAAAAAAAATCCCGGACATTACATATATAGATGTTCTAAAAAAAGGGTTGAAGGTCATGGATTCTACCGCCATATCTCTCTGTATGGACAATAATTTACCGATAATGGTTTTCAGCCTTATGAAGAGCGGGAATATCAGAAAAATATTGGAAGGCAAAAAGATCGGTACAACGGTAACAGGAGGGACCCCTCATGCAAAAAGAGGTAAAAGCAAAGCTTACTGATAAGATGGAAAAAACAATCGAGGCCCTGAAAAAAGACCTTGCAGGCATAAGGACGGGACGCGCATCGTTATCCATTTTTGAGGGAATTCTTGTCAATTACTTCGGGACCCCTACCCCGATCAATCATGTTGCTACATTAAGTGTTCCGGAGAGCAGGTTGATCACAATTCAGCCATGGGACCCAAAAACCATTTCTGAGATCGAGAAAGCGATTCAGAAGTCCGACCTTGGTCTAAACCCTAACAATGACGGTAAAATTATAAGGATAGCCATCCCTTCTCTGACAGAAGACCGCAGAAAAGAGATCGTCAAACATGTGCATAAAAGAGGAGAAGAGGCAAAGGTTGCAGTAAGGAATATCCGGCGGGACAGCAATGAAGAAATGAAAAAGCTTGAAAAGGACAAGCACGTCAGTGAAGATGAAACGCAGCGGGCAATAGAAGATATTCAGAAAATCACAGATAATTATATAAAGAAAGTGGACGAAATCGTCTCTCACAAGGAAAAAGAGGTAATGGAAGTTTAAAAATAAGCTGTCAGCATCAGCAGTCAGCTTAAAATCTTTAGCTGATCGCTGATCGCTGACAGCTAATTGCTATCTTAAAAGGAGGAGTTATGGCTATACGTGTGGGTATTAACGGATTTGGGAGGATCGGAAGAAATTTTTTAAGGACCAGTATTGGAGAGAGCGGGATTGAGATTGTCGGAATAAACGATCTTACAGATGCAAAGACACTTGCTCATCTTTTACGCTACGATTCTGTTCATGGAATTTGCAAGGCCGATATAGGTGTAAAGGGAGAAAATCTTGTGGTGAACGGCAAGGAAATAAAAGTCACCAGGATAACGGACCCTGCACAGCTTCCCTGGAAGGAACTGAAAATTGATGTGGTACTTGAATCAACAGGGCGCTTTGTCGATAAAGAGAGTACGTCAAAACATTTAAGCGCCGGAGCAAACTGGGTAATTATATCAGCCCCTGCAAAAGATCCTGATGCTACGATATGTATGGGCGTTAATGAAGAAACCCTCGATGTATCAAAGCATAAAATCCTGTCCAATGCATCATGTACGACAAACTGCCTTGCTCCCATTGCAAAAGTCCTGGACCAGAAATTCACCATCAAACGCGGACTAATGACCACAATACACTCATATACAAACGACCAGCGCATACTTGACCTTCCTCATTCGGACCTTAGGAGGGCACGTGCCGCTGCTGTCTCTATGATACCGACAACAACAGGCGCAGCAAAGGCGGTCGGTCTGGTCCTTCCGCATTTAAAAGGCAAACTGGACGGCATGGCGATCAGGGTCCCTGCCCCTAATGTCTCTGTTGTCGACCTTGTAGTCGATGTAGAAAAAGAGGCAACTGCAGAGTCCGTGAATGCCGCGCTGAAAGAGGCTGCAGACGGTCCTATGAAAGGTATATTGCAGTATTGTGATGAACCGCTTGTTTCGATTGATTTTAACGGCAACCCGCATTCTTCAATTTTAGATGCGTCCCTCACAAAAGTACTGCAGGGGACTATGATAAAAATTCTTTCATGGTATGATAATGAGTGGGGATACAGTACCCGTCTCAAAGACTTGATGCTGTATATCGGGAAGAAGAGGTAAATTTATATTATGGAAAACAGCTATTCAGTTCCGATCAAAGGGGTTTTAAGCAAACTCTCCATAAGAGATCTGGACATTAAAGGGAAGAGGATTTTCATACGTGTAGATTTCAATGTGCCTCTTGATGAAAACCTCAACATTACCGATGACAGAAGGATCCGTTCTGCTTTACCGACCATTAATTATGCTATGGATGAAGGCGCTAAAGTGATCCTTGCTTCACATCTTGGAAGACCAAAAGGCAAGGCTGACAAACGATACAGTCTTGCCTCGGTTGCCAGGAGACTGCAGCGTCTTATCAAGAAAGAGGTCAAGTTTCTGCCTGACTGCGTCGGGCCTGAGACAGAAGTCGCCGTCAGCAAAATGTCAGACGGTGACATAATACTTCTTGAAAACCTCCGTTTCCATTCTGAAGAAGAGAAAAACGATGAAGAGTTCAGCAGAAAACTGTCAAAACTCGCTGATTTTTATGTGAATGATGCATTTGGAGCTGCGCACAGGAGCCATGCCTCAATAGTCGGCATAACAAAATTCCTCACATCTGCCGCCGGGTTCCTCCTTCAGAAAGAGATAGAATATCTAAAGGGCGTAACTACTCACCCGGTAAGACCTTTTGTTGCCATTTTGGGCGGCGCCAAGGTTTCAGGAAAAATAGATGTTATCAAGAACCTTGAAAAGAAGGTCGACAAGGTAATAGTCGGCGGCGGAATGGCATTTACCTTTCTAAAGACAATGGGTTACAACGTCGGAGATTCCCTTGTAGAAAATGATATGCTTCCACTTGCTCATGAGATAATCCAGAGTGTCAAATCAAAGGGAATTAAATTTTATCTTCCGGTAGATTGCGTTATTGCTCAAAGCATAGAGCCGGGAGCCGAAACAAAGCTCGTTACTGCACAGGAAATTCCAAACGGCTGGAAAGCGGTTGACATCGGCCCCGCATCCGTCAAACTTTTCTCTGAAGCGCTCGAAAGCGCAAAGACCATTTTATGGAACGGGCCTATGGGTGTTTTTGAGGTAGATGCATTTTCAAGGGGAACGTTTTCGATCGCTCATGCCGTTGCCGATGCCTACGCACTTACCATTGTCGGCGGCGGTGATACAGACCTCGCTGTCAGCAGGGCAGGCGTTGCGGAAAGCATTTCTTTTATCTCAACCGGCGGCGGCGCAGCGCTCGAGCTTCTTGAAGGAAAAGAACTCCCCGGACTTGTGGCATTGACGGAGAAATAGAACAGTTAACAATGAACAATTAGTAATGCGTAATTAAGGAATCAATTTTAAAATTATTCATTGCTCATTACTAATTGTTCATTATTTTTTTCTGAAGTGCCTCTCTATCTCTCTCTTTGCTTCCTTCTCTTTTATCGCCTCTCTTTTTTCATACTGCCTTTTACCCTTCGCAAGGCCAATTTCGACCTTTGCCTTTCCATTTTTAAAATATATCTTCAAAGGTATAAGGGTAAATCCTTTCTGGCTGATGTTCCCAAGCAGTTTGTCTATTTCTTTAGCGTGGAGGAGCAGCTTTCTTGTTCTCAGCGGATCATGGTTCTGGATATTACCGTGACTGTAAGGACTGATGTGACAATTAAGAAGGAACACTTCATTATTTTTAACTATGGCGTAGCTGTCTTTGAGATTGGCCTTGCCCTCACGTAAAGATTTAACCTCTGTCCCCTGGAGTGAAATGCCTGCTTCATAAGTTTCCTGAATGAAATAGTCATAATAAGCCTTTCTGTTGGTAGTAACAATGTTTTTTTCCATGATATAAGAGGATAACTTACAGTGTTTGGCAAGTCAACAGTAAGTCTAAAGTACGGAAGCGATGAAGTCAGGAAGCTATGCTTTCCATTTTCTTAGCTTACGCGCTTACGAACTTCCTCACTTCCATGCTTTCAGTCTTTTTGGTTCACCAGTTCTATCACCGTCACTTCCGGCGGGGACATAAAGCGTATTGGCGGTCCCCATGTGCCTGTGCCGCGGCTTACATAAAGGATGGAATTGTTGAGAAGGTTTAAAACACCGGACTGATGCGGGAAAAACATTTTTGTGATAAGAGTGAAGGGAAATATCTGCCCTTTGTGTGTATGACCTGAAAGCTGCAGGTCGAAAAGACCTTGTGAGGCGTTATCCACAAAAGGCCTGTGTTTGAGCAGCAGTGTAAACCTGCCGTTATTAAGCTCCGAAAGCAATGCCTTTTCCGGGACGTTATTATAACGGTTGAAAGTTTTTCCTGCGGGGTCGTCTACGCCGGCAATATTCATTATATCTCCAACATGCACACCTTCTCCCCGCAGTAATTTAAACCCGGCCTTCCGGGTAAAATCCAGCGCCTGGTCTATCCCGGCATAAAATTCATGATTGCCTGTTATGGCGAATTTTCCGTACCGGGGATTAATTTCATTCAGTATTTCCTCAAGCCCTGCAAGCCTGTTGATCTGCCCGTCAACGAGGTCCCCGGTGGACACGAGTATATCCGGCTCAGCAAGTTTTACCTCGTTGACGATCCTCTTCAGCCTTTCCTCTCTCACGATCAAACCGATATGAACATCGGAAATCTGGACTATCTTAAATCTGCTGATATTGTCCGGGAGTTTTGATGTCCTGATGGTAACTTGCTCGGTACGGACATTCCTTGCTTCGAAAAAGCCGTAAGCGCCTACTGCTATTGAAAGCACAAGTGGAATAAAAAAAGAAAACCCTGCAGAGGGGAACATAGTTGAAAGGTTTTTCCGTGATATCAGGGCAGCCAGATATATAACAAGCCTGTAGATTTCAAACAGCAATGATGAAGATACAAAAAGGAACAGGACCCCCATCCATATATAGCCGATATATGACATCACCCTCGCAAAAAATTCAAAACCATGTCTTTCGGAAAAATTAATGATGAAGGGAGCAAGGACCATGATGAGCATGAATATAGCGATAAAGATATTGGTCCTGAAGCTTAAGGTCAGAGCGGCCCTTACCCTGAAAAAGGCATATACATGGAAGAGGCCGTAAACAAGGAAGAAAAATAATATAAAAAGTCTCAAGGACAGCTCCGTCTGATATATTTAATTAATATTATTAAGATTATAGCTGAAAACATTCACCATGTCTGCATTCTTTAAGCAAGGTAAGTTACAATATCACATAAACATGCAGGGTAAACCTTTAAAAATATTCTTCTCAGGCATCGGCGGAAGCGGCGTATCCGCTATAGCCGGTTTCATGGCTGATAAGGGCCATACCATTTTCGGTTCAGACAGGGCCTTTGATAAGGACCCCAGCCATCAACTCAAAAAGATATTTCAATCCATGGGAATTACAATTTTACCTCAGGATGGAAAAGGCCTTGACGGTTCTTTTGATCTTGCAGTTTTCAGTACGGCAGTTGAACCTGATCATCCCGAAGCAATAAAAGTCAGATCGCTCGGAATACCTGTAAAGACACGTCCTGAATACCTTGCTGATATTACCCGCTCTTTCAATACAATTGCCGTTGCAGGTACCAGCGGAAAATCAACCACATCCGGCCTGCTCGCTTTTCTGATGAAGAAGCTTGGGCTTGGACCCAATTTTCTCGGAGGCGGAAGGGTAAAACAGTTTAAGTCATTTTCAAATCCGGGCAATTTTCTTACAGGGGATTCAGATCATCTTGTTATCGAGGCCTGTGAATCTGACGGCACTATCGTAAACTACACGCCAGAGCATACGATCATTTTAAACCTTGATCTTGACCACCACACAATTGATAAGACTGCACAGATGTTTAAGATACTCATGGAAAACACCAAAGGGAAAATATTTGTTAATGCCGATGATCTGAACCTTCAAAAAATAACAAAGGAAAATGCGATTACCTTTTCCATATATAACCTTTCTCATTACAAAGCTGATGCAATAAGGTACCATCCTTTCAGCACAGACTTTTCAGTGAACGGGACGAAATTCAGTCTCTCACTTCCCGGTGAATACAATCTCTGCAATGCCCTTTCATGTATCGCCTTCCTGTCGGAGATCGGGATATCACGGGGCGATATAGCCTCTGTACTCCCTGACTTTCAGGGGATCGAAAGACGGTTTGACATCCACCTGAATGACGGGGAAAGACTTGTCATTGATGATTATGCCCACAACCCTCATAAGATATCGTCGTTCATGAAGACAATGAAATATCAGAGGGAAAAGATATGTTACATATTCCAGCCGCACGGATTCGGCCCGACGAGGCTGATGAAAAAAGAATACATCAAGGCCTTTGAAGAAAATCTCAGGGACACCGATCATCTCATACTTTTGCCTATATATTATGTCGGAGGGACTGCAAGCAAAGACATATCAAGCAACGATCTTGCTGATGGCATACGTTCAAGCGGGAAATCCGTTGAAGTAATTGAAAAGAGAGAAGATATTCTAAAAAGAGTCAATGAATACAAGACTTATGTTGTATTCGGCGCACGGGATGAGACGCTTTCGGATTTTGCGAAGAGAAATAGCAGGCGCACTGAGCAACATTCTGAATACTGTCTGAAAAGCGTCACTCTTATCCCTGCCATAAACATCCTCCCGGAATTGCAGGATATTATCCTTATCGACCCATGCCGTAAGATACAGGATATGTATATCAATCGGGGATGGCAGCTTTATCTTTATCTCCTTACCGGCTTCTATCATTGCAAGAATTTTTTCATTTGTCCATGCTGGATCGTCACGAAGCAGATATTCCGCAAGCTCAACCGGTTTTTCAATACGGATACATCCGTGGCTGAAGGCGCGGCTGCTTCTTTCAAACAGCACCTTTGCCGGTGTGTCATGGAGATAAACATTATATTCGTTAGGAAATACAAATTTAAGCTTCCCGAGCGGGTTATTTATGCCGGGGACCTGCACAAACCTGTAGTTGAAATTATCTGAGGGTATATCTGCCCAGTTGATGGCGGAGGCATCCAATTCATTCCTGTAGCCTTTATCTTTCTCGAAGACCTTAATGCCTTCCTTGGCAAGATGGTCGGGGTCATTTTTGACCTTCGGCAATATTTCCTTTATTGCGATACTGTTCGGTACATACCATGACGGGTTAAATACAAGATGCGTCAACTCCGCTTTAAAGAGCGGAGAATACCAGAAAGGTTTGCCGACAATGACTTTCATGTTGATAACAGTATTTTCATTTTCAATAACATTAAGTTCAAATGCAGCGATATTGACGGCAATATAGCGCCGGCCCATATCTTCAGGCATCAATTTCAACCTTTCCATATTGAGTTCGATCTGATGTATCCTTTTTTCAACCGGTACGTTGAGGGTTTTAATGGTTTCAGGGCCGGCCACACCATCTTCTTTAAGTCCATGCCTTCTCTGAAACCTTATAACCGAACCATGAAGTTCTTCATCAAAAGTGTTTTCATCTTTTGTTCCTTCACTGATAAGATCACCTGTAATAAGTAATCGTTTCTTCAGTTCAGCAACCCTTGCGCTCATGTCGCCCTTTTTCAATGATGCGCCTTTTGAAACAGAGGGCCATCCTTCATGGTCTGCTATTTCTTTGTATTTCAGTAGAGACTTTTGCAGTATTAAATAGGCGTTACTCATATTCCCAGACGGCACAGAAGGCTGCACATTGGCAGGATTTGCTGAGCTTTGAGTCCATGATAAAGAAAATAAGAGACACATGAAGACGCAATAGAAAAAAATATTATTCAGCTTCATTTTCATTTCAATATTCCTTTTGTGGTTAATTTAGATTAAAATTTTACTCAATATAATGTAAATTATTAAAGATGAAGAAATACGAACAGCTTGAAATCTCAGGAGATGTAAGTCTCAGAATATGGGGTGAAAATTTAGAGGAGCTTTTTGCGAATGCAGCAGAAGGGTTGAGCGAATTTAATTACAGACCTCTCCGGAATAAATGAAACAGATAAAAGGGAGATTGTTCTCAGCAGCGAAAAAAATGAGGACCTCCTCGTTAAGTGGCTTAATGAACTGATATTTCTTTTTGATACATATGGTTTTATCGGAAAAAGATTCGATGTCAGTCTCTCACCCCTGCTTACCAGGGGAGTGCAAAAGGGGGATACATTAAGGGCAATAGTTTCAGGCGGCATTTACATTCCGGAAGTTAACGAAAGCAGATTGCTTGTTAAAGCCGCAACATATCACAGACTATCACTTAAAAAAGATAATTCACAGTGGGAGGCTGTGGTAGTATTTGATATATAATTTAGAATATAAATTCAGGATCATGAAAAAATCTGATATCAGCATATTAATAGCCGACGATGATGTCAATATAAGGAACTCTCTGGTTGAGCTTCTTATGAACATGCTGTCTGAGAAAAACATAAATATTGCAGAGGCAGACAACGGAACTACAGCGATAGCCATGCTTGAAAAAAACGATTATGATGTATTGCTTCTGGATCTGGATATGCCGGGGTTAAACGGCATGGATGTCCTTAGACAACTGAAGGCCCATGATATTCAAACTGAGATAATAATCCTGACAGGACATGCAACAATGTCAACTGCGGTCGAGGCAATAAAGATCGGCGCATATGATTACCTGACAAAACCTTTTAATGCGGATGAATTGATAACAGTTATCGAGAAGGCATATGAAAAAAGAATACTCCTCAGAGAGAATATTCTTCTCAGGACACAGATAAAAAAACAATCTGAAGCAGGAAAGATAATAACTGTAAGCCCCCTTATGTTCGAACTTCTGGAAAATGTGAGAAAGATAGCCAATTCAGATTTCCCTGTACTAATTTCAGGCGAAAGCGGCGTCGGTAAGGAACTTATTGCAAAAGCTGTTCACGATCAATCAGAAAGGGCAGAAGGCCCTTTTATCACGATTAATTGCGGGGCAATTCCCGACAATATGCTCGAAAGCGAATTGTTCGGATATGAAAAAGGAGCGTTCACCAGTGCATATGGAAGGAAATTTGGGTTGTTGGAGATAGCAAATGAGGGGACGCTTTTTCTCGATGAGATTGTTGAATTACCGCTACACCTGCAAGCAATACTCCTCAGGGTGTTTGAAACAGGAAAATTTTTCAGGATTGGCGGTACAAAAGAAATTATGGTCAATGTGAGATTCATTTCTGCAACGAATAAGGACCTGAAGGCCGAGGTTGAGAAGGGTAATTTCAGGGAAGATCTTTTTTACCGTATAAACGCGCTGCCGATCTGCATACCGCCCCTCAGGGAAAGAAAAGAGGATATACCTCTGTTGATTGAGAACTTTGTAAAAAACAATCCAGCGTTTAAAGATAAAAGATTCAGCAAAAATGTATTAAATGCACTCGCCGGATATTCATGGCCGGGCAATGTACGGGAATTGCAAAATATAATTCATAGAACTTTATTGCTTTCACAGAATGATATTATTGAATTATCTGATTTACCGATAGATTTATACATGGGTCGTGAAAAAGATATCAAACGTCTTGAAGACATAGAAAAAGAACATATCATAAAGGTCCTCAAGGAATTTGGAGGACAAAGAGGAAAGGCAGCAGAAGTCCTCGGCATCTCGACTAAAACCCTCTATAGAAAATTGCTTGATTATGGAATAAAAAAAGCGGCGCCTGTCAAAAATACATTAAAAGATTAATCGTTGACATCCACTCAATTAATTGAGATTTTTCTCAAGATAATTTTATTCAATTCTAAAATATCCCTTGAAATCAGTACTGACAATTTATGTCACTCATCAGTCAAAATGTCCTAAGAACTGTTTAAGTTAACCTGAAAATGCATTTGAGATAATTCAGATGTTATGAAAAAATGTATCTTTCGATGCTGTAACGTAAGTTTAATTATTTTTTTATGGACAATTTAATCAATAAGTCATTGAGTTAGAGAAATTCTTAATAAATATCTGCCGTTCCAGTGTTAAATATTAAAATGATATCCGGCATAGTAATGTTATCAATAAAATCAAAGACTTTTGTTCTGGCATCTATATTGCTTCTTTTTATAATAGACGTTAACTTAAGAAAGGAGAAAAGAAAAAATGAGAAAAATTTCGATCATTGTATTGGTTGCAGGGTCGCTCTGTTTATTGAGCGGTATTGCAATGGCTGCCACCAGTGCTACACAAACAGTGACCTATGAGGTTACCGCAATTAACGCGATAACAGTTAGCGGAAACCCTGCGGCATTAACTGTAAATGCGGCAACGGCAGGTTCTGCGCCGACTGCGGTTTCGGATGCGACCACTACTTATGCAATTACAACTAACGAAATAGGCAAAAAGATAACTGGCGCAATTAATACCAATATGCCGGCCGGTCTTACACTTACAGTCAATCTGGTGGCCCCTACAGGAGGATCAAGCGCCGGCGCCACGAGTCTGTCATCTGTTGCTGCAGATCTTGTGACAGGGATTACCACATTAAATGAAAGTGCAAAGACCATCACTTACAATCTATCTGCTACTTCTGCCGCCGGTGTAGTGGGCTCGGCGAGTAAGACAGTAACATTGACTATTGTGGATGGTCCATAGCAAAACGCATCTAACTGCATCTAAGATATGGATGGTTGGTTTATATACGGCCATCCAGTTTTTTTTTAAATGAAAAAGATATTTTACTCTATAATTTTTATCCTGCTGGTTTTTACGAAGGCAGAAGCCATTGATATTACTGCAACCGGTTCATGGAATAGAACAATAGATGCATCTGATCTTGCAGCAGGGGCCGGAAGCGATCTGGTTGGCATTTATGAAAGCTCAGTAAATGCTACGGTTTTGACAATTCTTAACACCACCGGTAATGCGGACAACTGGCGGATAGATGTAAGAAGAAGTGACAGCACCTGGCATGGTGATTTTATTCTTTATATTCAGAGGACCTCTGACGGCACCGGCGGAGGTTCAATATCAGGCGGTCTCTCTTATATCGCAATCGGGACAACAGACAGCCAGTTTTTTTCAGGAGCCGGGGACAGGAGCTCTGTTAATTTACAGTATAAATTAACAGGGATGTCGATAAGCATTCCGCCGAATACTTACAGCACAACCGTTGTTTTCACTATAGTTGACGTGATTTAAGGAGAATTTTAATTGAAAAAATATTTTATTTGTCTAATCTCTCTGGCAATTCTCTTTAGCATTAATGTTGAGTCAGCAGTTGCATGTGTTTCAGTGGTAGGCGGGCTTAAGATAGAGAGAAATGTTAAACCCGGAGAGGAAGTTACCGGTATAATTCAATTAAAAAACATTGGTGACAGTTTCTGTGAGGTGAAGATATACCAGAGTGATTATCTGTTCTTTTCTAATGGGCAAAATATCTATGACAAACCTGGCAGTATTCAACGCTCAAATGCTAAATGGGTTTCTTTCAGTCCGGGGCGTCTTACCATCCCTCCAAAGGAAACTGTTTCTGTCCATTATACCGCACAGGTGCCGGATACTCCTGATCTAAAAGGTACCTTCTGGAGTATGCTGCTGGTTGAACCTTTAGTCAAAACGGATGATATAGCTGAGAGAGTAAGGATAAGGTCGGTATTCAAACAGTAATTCGATACGGCATACAATTCGTTACAGACATAAGTGATACGGGCGAGCGTAAGATCAGATTTCTTAATAAAGAACTGATAGACAGCGACGGCAAAAAAAGCCTTCAATTCGATATTGAAAATATCGGTGAAAGGTGGCTTTCTCCAAAGGTCTGGGTGGAACTTTATAACACTGACGGCGTAAATGTCGGCCGTTTTGAAAGCAGGCAGCTGAGAATATATCCGGGCTGTTCAGTAAGACATAAAGTTGATTTCAAGGACATACCCGGAGGAAGGTATAAGGCATTGGTTGTGGCTGATAATGGTGATGAATATGTCTTTGGCGCCCGATATGACATCGAGCTCAAATAATAATAAAAGCATAATCCTTCTCCTGCTATTCTTATTTTATCCATTCCTGCTGCACGCCGGGGAGATTAAAGGGCATGGAGTTGAAGTAAGGCTGACGTCTCCGAAAATCTCAGATATAGAACCGGGGAGAATAGTTACCGGCAGTTTTCTTGTGTCTCACAGCTCTGAACAGGAAGAAGAATTTTTCGAGGAATTGGACCTTCCTGCAGAGTGGCAGATACTTGTGCCTGACGGGAATCCTTTCACATTACCAGCTAACGGACGGGAAGTAAAGGTAATTGCATTCTCTGTCCCTGTAACTGCTCCTGCAGGGATATATACTGTCACTTATTCGATCAGAAGCCGAAGGGATTACGGAATTACAGACAGCGACAGCTTTTCAGTAGCGGTTCTGCCTGTACTGAAACTGCAGGTGATAATAGAGGACAAACCCGAAGTCGTAATAGCCGGAGATACTTATGATATAAAGGCGCGGCTCATTAACAGGGGAAACAGCAAGCAGACAGTCACTATTGAGATAAAAGGGACCCAGGATTATCATATGAAAATAGAGCCTGCTGAAGTAGCACTCAACCCGGGTAAATCTCAAACTTTACGGATTCAGATACAGACCGATGATAAATTAAAAGAAAAGATTACATATATACTTTCAATCAGGGCGAAGACAGAAAAATCAGAAAACGGAGGCATTTCTATTGAACAGTCGGCTTCAGCAGTCATCATACCGAGAATGACAGGCGAATTTGACCCTTACCACAGACTGCATGCCAACCTGGAATTTACCAGCGTAAGCGAGGATGGACGCAGTGGTTTTCAGACCGAGTTGTCAGGTTCCGGCAGTTTAGATGAAGAAGGGAAAAACAGGATTGATTTTCTGTTCAGGACGCCTGATATCCAGGATAAAAGCATCTTCGGAGAGAGAGAGGAATACCGGGTCAGTTATTACAATCCACTATTTGATATTCATTTCGGCGACAGAAGCTACACCCTCTCTCCATTAACCGAGAGGTATAAATATGGAAAGGGATTAGAGGCAAATATTCACCCGGGCAACTTCGGGGCAGGCGCATTTTATCTGGAAACAAGATGGGACCAACCTGTTCAAAAGGAATTTGGGACCTATATAAGATATGACTTTTGGAAAGGCTTCAGCATACAGGGCAATTTCCTGGACAAAAATACTAAATTAAATCCTTCTTCAGAAAATAAAGACAAGATTTACAGTGTCCAGTCGGAAATAAACCTGAATGAAAAAATTAATATTGATGTGGAATACGGCCTGGATAGCAGTGACAGGCGGGAAAAATCCAGCGGTACCGCCTACAGGCTGAAACTGAACGGACAACTACCGAACAAGACGTCTTACTTCCTTGAAAAAATTTATGCCGCACCAAAGTTTTTTGGTTACTACAATGATACCGACTTTACAACAGGTGCAATTACAGTTCCCATTTACCGTAAACTTGTATGGACGTTTTCTTTCCACTTCTTAAAGGACAATCTCGATTTTGAATCCTCACTGAAAAGTGTAGCCAATAAAGAAACTTACTACAGGACCGGCTTCAGCTATTCACTGCCTTCAGGTACCAATGCTTCTTTGGAATATGAAGATTTTCACAGAGAAGATCGTCTTTCGCCGTCAGATTATAATTTTGATGAAAAAATATATATACTGGGGTTAGGACAGACCTTCAAGAAAGCCGGTTTTCAGACTTACATGGAAAGTGGCAGGGTTCAAAATAAACTTTCAGACAATTTAAGTACCGGTCTGGAAAGATACAGCCTTTATACGTATCTTAATCTGAGCGAGAAGATGACTTTCAGCTTATATGGAAGGACGGGGCATGAACGATATACTGCCGCTCCGGAGAGGACAAAGGATTTCGGGATATCAGCAGCACTAAAGCCTGCGAATAATTTCAGGGTCAACATTAATTACCAGCAAAGTTACCTCAATCAGGAAAACAATCGGCAATACGACAGCCTGATTTCCAATATCATTTATACACTGCCAAACCAGCATTTTTTTACTTTCAGGAGTTATTGGGCCAAGAGTAAAGAGATCAAAGAAGTGTCTTCGTTCACGCTGTCATATACAATCCCTCTGCAACTACCCGTAAGCAAGAAAAAAAGTATCGGGATGCTTAAAGGCATCGTATACGATGTGGAAAACAAAAACACGCCGATCCCGAATGTTGTCCTGTCTGTCGGGGAAGCAACAGCGGTTACAGATTTGCGCGGAGAATTTATTTTCCCTTCGCTTAAACCGGGGACTTATTTCCTCAAAATCGAGAAAGGCTCTATCGGCTTAAAACGAGTCATAACCGAAAAACTTCCTATTTCTGTAAAGGTAACCGGCGGAGAAACAGAAAGGCTGGAGATTGCTGTAGTTACGGCCTGCAGAATTACAGGGAAAATAAGGGTCTTTGATTTTCTCAACCATGATAAAAACAACCTTAAGGATACAGGAGGGTCAAGCAATACACTGTTAGAGATCACGGATGGGAAAGAGATCATACGAAAACTTACAGATGAGGATGGGAGTTTTTCTTTTGAAGATATGAGGCCGGGGAAATGGGCAATAAAAATTTATGGCGATGATCTCCCGCTTCATCATTATCTTGAGACAGGCGAATTTACGGTTGATTTGACGGCAGGTGAAGCAAAAGAATTTACAATCAGGGTGTTACCCCGTGACAGAGCTATCCGTATTCTTGAAGAAGAAAAATTGTAGCATCAGGCATCCCGGCAAAGCTGCGCAATTCAAATCTTTCAATCTATAAAACAATAACCTATAATTAAGGCATGAGCATCGAAGGGTTGCACAGGATTGACAGCACCAGACTTGAAGTCCCTAAGGGCTACAAGACCGGCATGCGGACCAACGGTATTATTTATATTGATGAAGTTCTTGAGAAAGCGCTTGAGAAGGACGCTATTGAACAGGTAGCAAATGTTGCGACCTTACCGGGCATTGTCGGTTCGTCTCTTGCGATGCCGGATATTCATACGGGTTATGGGTTCAGCATAGGAGGAGTGGCTGCATTTGATTTGAAAGAGGGCATAATCTCTCCCGGAGGCGTTGGCTATGACATCAACTGCGGGGTCAGGCTTTTAAGGACTAATCTTGCCAGGGAAGAAGTCGCTTCCAGGGTTAAAGAACTTATCGAAGGCTTTTACAGAGACATCCCGACGGGCGTTGGCTCGAAAGGGAAACTGCGTTTGACCTCCGATGAGCACAGGAAGGTCCTGCTGAAAGGCGCGCGCTGGGTTGTCGAGCAGGGCTTTGGAGAGAAAGAAGACCTCGAACACTCTGAATCACACGGATGTATCGAAGGGGCGGACCCCGACCTGATAAGCGACAAGGCATATGAACGTGGAAGATCGCAGCTTGGAACACTCGGCTCCGGAAACCACTTTACGGAAATCCAGTATGTAGACGAAATATATGATGAGAAAATCGCCGCCGCACTCGGTTTGTTTAAAAATCAGATTACCGTGATGATCCATACAGGCTCGCGCGGATTCGGGCACCAGGTGTGCACGGATTTTCTTGAAGTGATGCAGAGGGCCGTCCAGAAATATAATATTAATCTGCCTGACCGGGAACTTGCATGTGCGCCTTTTGATAGTCCGGAAGCAAGAGATTATCTTGCTGCCATGAGGGCTGCTGCAAATTACGCATGGGCGAACAGGCAATTCATAATGCACTGGGTGAAGGAATCTTTTATGAATATTTTCGGGACGGGACCCAAGACAATCGGGATGAGCCTCATATACGATGTAGCACATAACATCGCCAAAATTGAAGAACACATTGTTAATGGACAAAAAAGAAAACTTGTTATACACCGCAAGGGAGCAACAAGGGCCTTCCCTCCGGGACATCCCGAACTTCCTGATGCGTATAAACATATCGGGCAACCTGTTATAATACCCGGTGATATGGGCAGGGCCTCATTTGTGCTCATAGGAACAGAAAGAGGGATGAAGGAGGCATTTGGTTCCACATGCCACGGAGCCGGCAGATTGATGTCAAGGCATCAGGCAATAAAAAGGGCCAAAGGGCGCGCTATCTGGAGAGAGATGGAAGATATGGGTGTAATTGTGAGATCTGCCGGACGGGAGACGCTTGCCGAGGAGATGCCGGAGGCTTATAAGGATGTTTCCAATGTTGTGGATGTGGTCCATAATGCAGGATTATCAAAAAAAGTGGCAAGGCTCAGACCGCTTGGAGTCATAAAAGGATAATATATTGAAAGATAATAAACTTAAAGTCGGACGAATTCCCTATGCGAACTTTTTCCCGGTATTTTATTATTTTGACAAGGAATGCAAACATACGGACTACAAATTCATCAAAGGCGTTCCTTCAAAACTTAACAAAATGCTGCGCGACGGTAAACTCGACATCAGCCCGTCTTCATCAATAGAATTCCTGAGAAACAAAGACAGGTATCTTATCCTTCCATGGTTTTCAGTAAGCTCTGCAGGACCTATATACAGCATACGATTATTCTCAAAACTCCCGTTGCACAATCTCGGCGGCAAGGAGATAGCGCTGTCTTCCGACTCGGAGACATCCAATGTCCTTTTAAAGATCATCCTGGAAGAATTCCTTTCGCTAAAATGCAGGTTCAGATCAACAAACCGGCGAAGCGTTAAGAGTATCCTGTCAACCTTTTCCGCAGTCCTTCATATCGGCGATACCGCAATGATCGAAGCCAAGAAGCTGACAGCTGTCAGCTGTCAGCTGTCAGCCCCCTTACTCTTAACTCCTGACTCTGAACTCTACATTTACGATCTGGGGGAACTGTGGTTTAAATATACAGGCCTTCCGTTTGTATTTGCGTTATGGATAGCAAGAAAACAGGCAGTCGCTGAAAAGAAAGAGCTTATCAGTAAACTCTCAAACGATCTGATAAAAGCAAGGAGATATGCGGGCAAGAAGTTCCAGTTGATAGCAAAAGAAGCGCCGCAGAAAAAATGGCTGACTGAGAAGGAACTTGTTGATTACTGGAAAAATATATCTTATGATTTTACCGAGAAACACCTTGAGGGGCTCAGGTTGTTTGAAAAGTATGCTTTAAAAATAAAAGATTAAAACGCGTAAGTCAGGTTCACTACCCCGCCCATGAGCTCTGTCCTGCTGTCAGGAAAAACAACCCCGGTTATTGTGCCGGTCCCGGATACTTCCCTTTTCACTTCACTCTGATCCAGAGCGATAAGTGTGTAAAACCCACCCATATAAAAACCGATATTATTTGTGATTGCGCGTCCTATCCCAACGCCCAGATCAATGCATGTACCGTTCGTATCAAACTTCAGACCTTCGAAATCGCTGTTCGTTACCTTACCATAGGGATAATAAGAATATGCGGCCCTTCCATCCAGCGCCCATTTGCTGAATTTATATCCAAACCCTAATCCTGCCCCCATGCGCCATAAACTGAAATCTTCGGTAGCTTCCCCGTTAATGCCTTTGCCATTTGCACTAAAATTATCTCTTGTAAAATGTATCCCGTCCCATCCTCCGGATATATAGGCCCTGTAGTAGAACTTGTCAATATTATTTTTGTATCCCAATCTTAGATCATAAAATTGTCCGAAAACCCTGATATCATTTGTCTGGCTCTCTCTACCATTGTCTTTCCAGGTTTCCCTGTCTTTGTTCCCGATTGCAAAATCCGTTGTTATCCCGGTATAAATTTTTTCATATTCAGTGAAAGAATATTCTCCTGAGACTCCAAGGAGGATGGTATTGAGTGAAGCGTCCGATTTCCG
The DNA here is from genome assembly GCA_963699585.1 of Thermodesulfovibrionia bacterium. Taxonomy (GTDB): domain Bacteria; phylum Nitrospirota; class Thermodesulfovibrionia; order UBA6902; family UBA6902; genus SURF-23. Next base: position 465,404 of record CAVOUK010000002.1, read on the forward strand.
GTCCGTGCCAAAAACAGAGGTATGTTCCTCATATTTAAGAACGCCGTAGCCGCTGTGAACACCGGTCCCGAAATTGGAAGCATCGGCAAAATTATTGATAAAAATCATGGAAGCTGCAAAAATGAGAAAAATCTTTTTCATTATCATTTATTATTTATCGACTCTGCAACTGCTTTATGCATAATTTTCCCCTTGAAAGTATTTAGCGCTGTTCTTAAAGGGGGGTTCTCTTTTAAAGCGTTCTCTATCCCGTCTTTTGCAAGTATCTTTATATATTCAACAGTCCTGGCGGTCAGCGCTAATGTGGAAGTTCTGGGATATGCACCCGGCATGTTTGCGACCGTATAATGAAGGACCCCATCTACTGAATAAACCGGGTTATTGTGTGTTGAAGGTCTTGTGGTTGCTATGCATCCACCCTGATCGACCGAGACATCAACAATTACAGCGCCTTTTTTCATCTTTGATACAAGTTCTCTCGAAATCAGCTTTGGCGTCTTAAGGCCGGTTACATGTACGGCCCCTATTAACACGTCCGCTCCCAATGTTTCCGTTTCTATATTTTCTGCTGTTGCAGCAAGTGTTCTTACATTTCCCTTATACAATTCATCAACCTGACGCAGCTTTTCCCCGCCCCTGTTTATGATCGTCACCTTTGCCCCCATTCCATATGCAACCTTCAGGGCGCTCATTCCGACAACCCCGGCGCCCAGAATAAGAACATGCGCAGGGGGGACCCCTTCTGCCCCGGTCAAAAGCAGTCCCGCTCCTCCGTGAAATTTTTGCAGGTAGAATGCGGCGATAAACGGGGCCATCTTGCCGGCGATTTCGCTCATAGGCTTCAGAAGCGGCAGCGTGCCGTTTACTTCAAGTGTCTCGTAAGCAAAAGCGGAAATATTTTTCTTTAATAAGATTTTTATAAGTTCAGGATTGGATGCAAGGTGGAGAAATGTAAATAACGCCTGTCCTTCACGTAAAAGATGATACTCATCAGTCAGAGGTTCTTTCACTTTTATTATAAGCCCGGAATCAGAGAACAGCTTTTCTTTGTCGGATATTTCAGCGCCTGCCAGTTGATAATCCTCATCAGAGAAACCGCTTCCGGCGCCTGCTGATTTTTCAACGATTATACGATGGCCGCCTTTTGCAAGCTCTTTGACTCCGGATGGCGTTATGCCAACCCTGTACTCATGCTCTTTTATCTCTTTTGGGACGCCTATTATCATGAGGAATATATTAACTTAATAAACAGTTTATTTTTATTTTGCCTAATCAAATTCCGGGAAAACCTTTATCTGAAGGTTCTTTCCATTGTTAAGCAGTTGTTCCGCCTTTAATATTCCCCCTTCAACATATGAAAGACTGAAATTTCCAAAGCCCTCTTTTACAAAACTTTTTGCGTCAGAAGGGCATCCGCCCTCACAGCCTGCTACCCCTTTGATCATCCGGGGAATAAGTTTTTCTATTTTCAGCCCTGCTATATCTGCCCCCTCGCCTGCGCCAAAATCAGTGACGCTCTTCATAACTTTGACAAGATCAAAACGATAGGCATTTTCGAGACTGACAGTCAAAGACTTGTCGTCAATCTTAATATCAATATCCACCTGATTTCCTCCTCTATACCACTTGGAATATAAAAATTATAATACCAGATTTGTGCCTGTTTTAAACCGTTAAAAAATTAAATCAGCCCTTTATCTTTCATATATTTCTGAAGTTCATTGAGCGCCTTTCCTCTATGACTTAAGGCGTTCTTCTCATCATCGCTCATTTCCGCAAAGGTCCTGCTGTGCCCTTCAGGATAAAAGAGGGGGTCATATCCGAACCCTTTTTTGCCGCGAGGTCCCGTTCCTATTATTCCCTCAGCGTATCCGGAAAAAGTTTTTACATCATCGCCGGATGCAACTGCTATGCAGCAGGCAAAGCGTGCCTTTCTTTTTTCATCAGTGAAGCTGCTCATTTCATTCAGCAATTTTTCAGAATTTGCGCTGTCATCTGCAGACTCACCTGCATAACGGGCAGAAAGAACACCCGGCGCTCCGTTCAGCGAGTAAACCTCAAGACCGGAATCATCAGCAATTGCCGTCATGCCTGTACATTTTGAGATATAAACAGCTTTTTTAACTGCATTGGCCTCAAATGTTTTGCCGTCTTCTTCTACTTCCAGACATTGGGGGAAATCATCCGGAGTGAAGATATTGATATCCGCCCCGGAAATGACCTCGCTCATTATCTTCTTTATCTCTTCGACTTTTTTCCTGTTTCTTGTTGCAAGAACGATATTCATAATTTTAACCGAACGAACGGGCGAGGTCACAGCCTCGCCCCTACATAAATTTCATTCCCGCAGAGGTGGGCATCCGGTCGTAGGGGAAATCTCGTGAATTTGCCTCTATGGATTAGATTCCGCATCAATTGCGGAATGACGATGACCATCTTTGCTGCCAGTTTTATCGCTTCGATCATGCTTGACGGGTTTGCCTTGTTCTTCCATGCAATATCAAATCCGGTGCCGTGGTCCGGCGAGGTCCTGATGATCGGAAGCCCTACTGTAACATTAACACCGGTATCAAAGGCAAGCATTTTAAACGGTATCAGACCCTGATCATGGTACATAGATACAACCAGATCAAAAGCCCCGTTAAACGCTTTGTGGAAAATCACATCCGGAGGATAGGGTCCGGTAACATTAATGCCTTCTTTGACCGCTTTTTTTATCGCCGGAATAATAGATCTGATCTCCTCTCTTCCCATGATACCTGATTCTCCCGCATGCGGATTAAGTCCTGCAACGGCGATACCGGGGTCCTTAATTCCGAGCATGCCGGCTCCCTTTTTTGCGAGCCTGATCGTTTTTAAAATGACCTTCTCATTTATTTTTCCGGGTACATCTTTCAATGGAATATGTATTGTGCAGAGGATTATTTTCAGCCTGTCGCTTACAAACATCATCGCAAAATCCTTTGTCTTTGTGAGGCCGGCCAAAAGCTCGGTATGCCCGGGCCATTTATAGCCCGCCATTTTAAGGGATTCTTTTGAAATAGGAGCAGTCACAATTGCGGACACTTCGTTCTTTAAGGCGAGATCAACAGCCTTCTTTATATAACTGACTACCGCCCTGCCCGCGTTTTTTGATGGGGCCCCATTTATAAAAGGTGAATGATACTTAATATCGAGCACCTCAATACGTCCTTTTGCAGGTTTCAATTGCGACAGGTTCGATATGGTTCTGATCTTAAACGGCAGGCCAGTAAGCTTTACAGCATCCCGCATAACTTCAGCATCACCGATCACAAAAGGCGTGCAGCATTTTCTTATGTCGGCACGATGAAGCGCCTTTACAATGACCTCAGGCCCAATCCCGCCGGGCTCGCCCATGGTTATCGCGATTATTTTCGTTTTCATTGAAATATTATACGAGATTGTTTTATTGGTTCTATTGGTTGTATTCGTTTTATTAGTTAACTAACTCAACCAATACAACTAATTAAACCAATTAAACAGTTTTTAACCAATTTAGATTCAACTATTATAACTGGAAGTGAAAAATGTATAAAGGGAAGCAAAGAGGGCACGTCGCGACGTGCCCCTACAGGGCGTATGCCATACGCCCCTTCACTCTCTTGACATTGTTCGAAAATGGCGTATGATTTAATTTGTAAACCCAAAAAACAGGAGGTGTGCGATGAAAACTGTAAAACAACTTTTGTTTGTCGCCCTCATAGGGCTTCTCATGGTTTCCGTGGCAATGGCAGAAGAGAAAGCAAGTCAAACCGCTGAGCCGGGCCCAACCACAGCCTATCAGGCCAAGTTTCCGGTCACTCTACAGGGCGGAGAATATGATCTGAACACCGTCATATTAGATTTCCCGCAAGGGGCGGGGATGCCGACACATATGCATGGCGGATACGTACTTGTGACCGTACTGCATGGAGAGATGACCCTCAAAGAGAAAGGCACTGAGAGGATAATGAAAGTCGGGGAGAGCTGGACCGAAAATCCCGGCGATCAGCACTCGGTCGTCAATGCAGGCACTACCGCTGCCAGGGTCGTGGTTAACATGCTGCTGCCGAAGGGCGCTGAGTTTACCACGATTATCAAGTAGGGGCGATCCGGTGGATCGCCCAGGTGTAGTATCGTGGGTGTTTTTATTTTTTTAATCACCCATTGATTGTTTTAGGGATGGTTCAGGACTGAACGCGTTAAAAATTCAAAAGTGTCTGAGCGAAGCGAGTTTTTTGAATTTAGCGGGCAGGCCTGAAACAGCCCGTGTAAAAACAATCGTTGGGCGCATTTTGTTTGGTTACTTTATTTTCGGGCGTTCAAAATAAAGTAACCGGGGTTTGGGGCAGCGCCCCATTATTAATTAATATAAAAAGCAAAAAGGGCACGTGCGACGTGCCCCTACTTTTGTCTTCTATTCTAAGAAGATTAATCCCCAAGATCGACAGATTCAAATCCTTCAGAAGCTCTTTCGCGTCTTCGGCGTCCTCTTTGTCCACCATGAGACGCGCCGGCTCCACCAGCGGCCTCACATGCATAAAGTTTTCTCCGTGGAAATAATAGATAATGTCCTCAGCGTCCAGAATGCTTTTGATCACCGCCACGTCAGCCGGGTTATATGTGACCATGATTTGCTCGTATTCGATATACTCGGGCTTTGGTTCCGGCGGAAGTTCCCTGACCAGATCAATATTGCAGTCGGCGCAGACAGAAAAGCCTTCACGATATTCGGTTTTACATTTTGGACAGAACATGGTAACTCCAAATTATGATTCCGGTCTTATCCCTTCCACGCTTACGTACTTCCTGACTTCCGCTCTTACTCTCTTCCACGCTATCATTGTCCCGTGTCCGGGGCTGACCCCTTGTCTCTGAAATTTAACATCTCAGTTCTCACGCCAGGCCCCATTTTCCTACAAATAATTTCCGTCCGTATTGACGTTCTGCGCCTGCAGGACGGTTATCGCGCAGACATCAATGACATCCTGGATATTGCATCCGCGGCTGAGATCATTCACAGGCTTTTTCAGGCCTTGCAATATAGGGCCCACAGCGTCGGCGCCTGCTGTTCGCAACAGTTTGTATCCGATATTGCCGGCTGCAACGCCGGGAAAAATCAGGACATTAGCGTTCCCCATGATTTTTGAGCCAGGATATTTTCTTTGGCATGTTTCGGGATCGAGTGCAGCGTCGACCTGCATCTCCCCGTCAACAATAAGCTCAGGATCTTTGTCCCTGACCATTTCTGTTGCTTCCCTTACCAGTTCAGCGCTCGGATGATCAGCGCTCCCGTTAGTTGAAAATGAAATCATAGCGATCCTGGGTTCGATCCCGAATTTCTTGACGGTCTCTTTTGTGTCAATGGCGATCTCTGCCAGCACATGCGAGCTTGGCTCAATGTTGACTGCGCAGTCAGCCAGAAATAAGAGAGTCCCCTTTACATTCATCAGGAACAGCCCTGACACTTTATGGAACTTCTCGTGTGTTTTTATAATTTGAAGCGCCGGCCTCAGCGTGTCCGCTGTCGTCGTTGTTGCTCCTCCGATAAGCCCGTCAGCGTCACCTGTCTGTACCATCATCGTGCCAAAATACATCGGAGATGATGAAAGGAGTCTTTCCGCCTCTGTCCTTGTCATCCCCTTATGCTCGCGAAGACGCACAAGATCTTCTATGTAGATATCAAGATGAGGATCGGATAATGGTGATATGATTCGCATTCCGTCAAGGGACACGCCCAGTTTTTCAGCCTCTGCTTCGATAACGGGTTTTTCGCCGATAAGAACTGGTGAAGCAATTCCCTGCTGTACAGCAGCATGGCATCCTTTCAGGATTCTGTAATCCGTACTTTCAGGGAATACGATTACTTTTCTGTCCGTCCTTGCTCTTTCCTTGATTTTCTCGATTAATTGTCGCATTTCTTTAAAAAATATCCAAGTCCAAGGGGTCAGGTCTACACATTTTACATATTCAACTTATTTTAAATCAGATCAACCTTCGTTTTATGTAAAATGTGTAGACCTGACCCTCTACCCCTGATTTATATTTTATTTAATAAGCCGTTTTGTTAAGGCCATAGACCCAGATATCCAGCCCTTTCTACCACCGTTTACTGTTTCAATACGGAAACATCCTAGACAATATGGACCCTTTCCAATTCTCTTTTTTAACCAGCCTCTGTTTGTAAAATATGCACAATCAGAACATAGCGTTAATCCACATTTTATACATTTAAATTGAGCCTTAGTTCTATGTTTAGAACATAGCCCTTGTTTTATGATTGTCTCGCTAAATTTATGTTCTATCTCCTTCTGTTTCGTTTTACAGTCCTTACAGTAATACAAATCTTTAAAACCAGCTGCGAACGAGACATGCTGATCACCTTTACTGTTACACTCATCGCAAATTGGTTTTGTACATAGACAACAATAAGCAATAGCGTTTTGGTCCCTATGCTTATAGCATTTAACTCTTGGTATCTCGGACGGTGTTTTAAATACTGTTGAAATATGGCCGCAATAGGAACAAAACGCATAGTCATTGTTGTAGAAAGTAAAACACTTTGTGCAACGATCATTTGGCCCAATTTTATTAGGATCCCATATTGAATTATTAGTCGTAGTATTCATTATTTTATTCACCGAACGTAGAAATCAGTGAATCGAACCACTGAAGCTCATCAAAGAGCAAAAAACTGTTTTGCATTCCTCAAACCAACGACGTGCCAAAAAAGCGTCCTGTGGCACTCGTTCAACTGCAGCGTCAGGGTTAGGTGTTTCTTTTCATGGAATTATTTCCATACGGAAACGCCTTTTCCCATCATAATCATCATTAGTCATTTTATAATCGAGATCATAAGTCCAGATAAATCGCTCTCCCCGAGATGATTTGAAATCAACCATCTCATTATCAAGTGGAAAAATAAATGGTGGATGAGCAAGATATCGCTTCGGATTAACAATTATAGTCAAAGGTAGACTAGAACCTTCATCGTGTTTGATCTCGATGGAATCAATAATCTCCATTCCACCTTGATCAATAACTATTGACCCGCGTTCATCGAATACAACAGCAGGTCTTAAATATGCAGCGACTTTGCGAACAAATGAATCATCTTGTAGTTTCTTCTCTATTCTTTTATCTATAAATTGCATAGCACCATAGATTGCCCCACTGATAGTGAGAATAACAATTATAGCTTCAAGTATTTTCAGCCAATCCACTCTAATCTCCTCGAATGATTACACCCAACAATTAATAGACGAAGTTCGTAAAATCCGGCTATTCTTACAATTTGAGGGGACAATATGAACCGTAACGTATTACCTGAGTTTCAGAGCTTTCTGCTATCCAATAGCCTTGTCAATGAAAAAAGTATATACCTTTTTATGCTTATTGGGCAAGAAAATTATTAGCATTCTGCAAACACTGGCCTGACCGATGTAGGGGCAATTCATGAATTGCCCCTACGGGAATACCACAAATGCGAAAAATCGACGGAAACCCACACGGGTCGCCCCTGCGGGAACCCCACCAACGTAAAAACGTCGGAAATTCCCAACATCAGGCGACCCGACAGATCGCCGTTTACAGGTTTACAGGATTGTTTTCGTCCATATCCCATTGCAGGGGATTGTTGATGATATATTGGCGGATTGCGTGCAATTCATTTTCATTCCGAATCACCCGTTCAAAATAATTCCGTTGCCAGAGGGGCATGCCGGGGGTGTTGCGGATTTGGTTGATGGTTTTTGCATGAATTCAAATGGTTTAAATCGCCCAATGAATGTCTCAGCGTAGGGGCAGGGCATTGTCCCTGCCGTTGTATCCGATTTTGATATGACGATTCGCGGGTGCCAAGGGGCACATTGCATCGAATTGCCCCTACGTCGTTAATAATTATTATCCCGTGCAAATGATTTGGCATGATAATAAATTGATCCAATTCAACATTCGGGAAAATGGTTCGGAATTTGCACCCATCATGTATCCACAATCCCGACCAAATTCATTCAATCGCATTTCACCATTCATTACATCCCCGAACAAACATTCCTTCTGCCATGTGCATATTGTTACAAAATATGCACCTGCATTTGAATAATCGTATTCCTTTAGATCGAATAGAACGCCGATGATGGATTTCCGGATTGTATTTCATTGCCATGTCCCGGAAACATTATAAAAATTATAAATGATATTGGTCAATGTAGGGGCAATTCATGAATTGCCCCTACGGGAATGACAATCGACGTAAAAAGGGCACCCACGGGTGCCCGACGAATCACCCCGCACACAAAACAAAAACCCCGTTAAAAATTTACATTCTTAACGGGGTTAAAATAACTAATATTGATAATTTAATGCAGCTCTGGCCAGGAAGCGGTCTGTTCCCTCACTGCTATCGCTATCTTGTAAAGAATAGTAAGTATCAGGAACCCTATCGACCATATACCGAGAGTGATCAAGGCCTCGGGAAGGGACGGCCAGTACTCTGTCACCCTCTCGAACATATTCGGAACAAAACCGCCTACAACCAATCCGAAACCCTTGTCGATCCAGAGGGAGATGAAAACCGCTACACACGCAACAGCAAGCATATTCTCTTTTTTGCGCGTGTTAGGATTCAGCAGAATGATAAGAGATACAATGGCAAGGATAGTTGATGTCCACATTAGCGGGACCAGTTTTGAGTATCCGTCAAGGCCGGCATAAAGGTAAATAAATGAGTTCATGTGTCCCGGTATCTGGCTGTAAAATGCAGTGAAGAACTCAAGGCCGAGAAGGAACACATTTGCAAACATTGCATAGGTGACGATCTTGCCCAGCGCCTGAATTGCCTCTTTGCCCGGATCAAATTTACTCACCTTTCTCACTATCAGGCACAGGATAATAAGGAGCGAGGGGCCTGATGCAAAGGCTGATCCAAGAAACCTCGCTGCCATAACTGCTGTCAGCCAGAAATGTCTTCCCGGAAGACCTGCATAAAGGAACGCTGTTACTGTGTGAATACTGACGGCCCATGGAACTGATAAGATATATAAGCGGCTTTACCCATTTCGGCGGCGGAACTCCTTTACGGTCTGCGGTCAGAGTGGTCCAGCCGACTATTAAGTTAATAAAAAGATAGCCGTTTAAGACCATGGCATCCCAGAAGAGGATCGAGTTAGGGGTCGGATGCAGTATGACATTCATTACCCTCGCCGGCTGACCCAGATCAACAAAGATAAACAATATACACATGGTAACGGATGCTATGGCCAAAAATTCTCCGAGGATCACGATCTTTCCGAATGTTTTAAAATCATGCAGATAATACGGAATCACCAGCATTACTGCCGAAGCTGCAACGCCGACGAGAAAAGTGAATTGTGAAATGTAAAACCCCCAGGAAACATCCCTGCTCATACCCGTAATACCAAGCCCGTAATCAAACTGACGGAGGTAACTGATAAAGCCTGACTCCTATAATAGCAAGTAAAATGATTATCCAGGTCCAGTATCCCTTGCCGCCCGTAAGCGCTTTCTCAAGCATGTTCATTACCTCCTATTATGTAGTAAACACTGGGACCTGTCCCAAGTTCAGGTTTACGTCTGATCGCATAATTGGCGCTGAGCGCCTTTCTTACATCTGAATCGGGATTATCGAGGTCGCCAAAGACCAGTGCGCCGTTAGACTTCTCTACGCAGGCCGGCTTCAGTCCCCGCGCAAGTCTTTCTGAACAAAAGGTGCATTTTTCCACAACGCCTTTCATCCGGGTCGGGAATTCCTTGTTTTCTTCTTTTATGAACGGCCTTGGGTCCCTCCAGTTAAAGCTCCTGGCCCCAAACGGACACGCAGCCATGCAGAAACGGCATCCGATACAACGATGGTAATCCATCTGCGACTATGCCGTCCGGTCTCTTGAATGTTGCCTTTGTGGGACATACCCTTACACATGGCGGATTTGCACAGTGGTTACAGAGCGCCAGAAAAGGTTTGTGTTTTATGCCATCAGGTATAAATTCATCGGATACTCCGGGAAATGTGTTCTCATATTCCTCTTCCCATATCCATTTTACTTCGTCTTTTTTATTGCCGATATCCGGGACATTATGAATGCTGTGACAGGCATGTATGATCTTCTCATAATCTTCTTTTGTCTTGATTTTATTGACATCAATGACCATGGCCCATCTCTTTGCCGTGAGGGCATCCGGTCCAGGTGCAACTGAAGAAGCTTCAGCATTCGTCTTCAGTAACTCTTCAACAGTAATTGTGCCTGTTAATCCGATAAGTGCGGAAGCGCCCGCAATCTTTAAGAACTTTCTCCTGTTTATACTCATGTCTCATTCTCCTTTGGAGGGATATGGCACGTCCAGCAGTAAGGATTTACATTTGCGTATGTGTGGCATTTATCACAGAACTCCTTTTTATTGGAATGACAGTGCATGCATGTATTCTGAAGGCTTATTATATATTTTTTACCGCTTGTGTTTTCGTATACCAGATTTCCGTCGCGTACAACCTGAATCTCTCCAGCTGTTCAAAAGCTGCATGTGGTTGGCCCTCATATATTCTTTTGACTCCACACACTTTCTTTCAGCTTCAGGCAATTGCCTTTATCGCAGGGGTATCCAGTTTTGGCTCAGGCATTTTGGATGTTTTCCCCATGTTATAAAAAACAGGGAATGTAAACAGCCCGATAAATATTATAAGCCCGGCTATTATTTTTCCTCCGTTATACATTATTCCTGTCCCTCCATTCCGGGAAGAGGATCTCCTCGCAGATTTGTGGTCCTCTCTTTTTCGCCCTTCATAATCATTGCATTCGCCACGAGTTCGTGAACCCCTGTAACTTTTGTGCCCGGGACCCAGTAATCGAGCGAGGCTGTCAGCACCGCCCTGTCGATCGCGCAGACATTTGCCACCATGTTGACGCCGTATTTTTCCACAACATCTTTTACGGCGTTGGCCCTTGGAAACCCGCCTCTCATTCTGATCTCCATGTTCTCACCTGCGTTCAGTCCTGAACCGCTTCCGCAGCAGAATGTCTTCTCTCTGATCGTGAGCTCGTCCATTTCATAGAAATTATTGCATACGTTATTGATGATGTAACGGGGCTCTTCAAAAGATCCCATGCCTCTTGAGGTATTGCAGGAATCATGGAAGGTCACCTTCAGGTTGTCATTGCGTTTCGGGTCCAGTTTCAGTTTCTTGTTTTTTATCAGGTCCGCGGTAAATTCGGCAATGTGGACCATCTTGGTTGATCTTGTATTCTCAAATACCGTGCCTGTTATCGGAGACTTCGGCACTTCAAGGAAATCAGCCGGGCCGTTCCATGTGTCCATGTACTGGTTGAGGACCCTCCACATATGGCCGCATTCTCCGCCTAGTATCCACTTTACGCCAAGCCTCTTGGCTTCGTTATATATTTTGGAATTCAACCTCTTTGCAAGTTCATTGGAAGTAAAAAATCCGAAGTTTCCGCCTTCGGAAGCATATGTGCTCCATGTGTAATCAAGTCCTAATTCATGAAAGAGCATGAGATAGCCCATGCAGGTATATGTGCCGGGGTCCGCGAACAGGTCGCCGGAAGGTGTTACAAAAAGTATTTCGGCGCCTTTCCTGTTGAATGTAGGTTTAATTTTAATGCCGGTTACAGTTTCAATATCATCCAGCATATATTCAAGATTGCCTACAATCGTGTGGGGTTCAAGGCCGAGGTGATTGCCCTTCATGTAACAATTTGCAGCAGGTCCGGATATCCAGTCGATGTTTAAACCGAGGAGGTTCAGCAGCTCCCTTGCCATCATGGTAATTTCTGCAGTGTCGATCCCGTAAGGACAGAAGACAGAACAGCGGCGGCACTCAGTGCACTGAAAAAAGTAGTACCACCACTCCTTAAGAACTGCCAGTGTAAGCGGTCTTGCTCCGGCAAGTTTTCCAAGTATCTTGCCTGCTGCTGTAAAATTGCCCCTGTATACTGACCGGAGCAGTTCGGCCCTGAGGACCGGCATATTTTTTGGATCTCCGGAGCCGATAAAAAAATGGCATTTGTCTGCACAGGCCCCGCATCTTACACAGATATCCATGAAGACTTTGAAGGAACGATATTTATCAAGCCTCTCTTTCATCCCCTGCAGGATTATTTCCTGCCAGTTGTCGGGAAGTTTCCAGTCCTCATCCTGCACCCTCCATTCTCTGGGGTTCGGGAAGTGAAGTGTTTCGAGGTTCTTTGGCTTTGCGCCGTAACACCAGTTGCCCTCTTTCAGTTCAGCAGGGGTGTCCATCCAACTGGTTTCAGGCTGGTGTATAATTTATTTTGCTTAATTCATCTGGTTTCGGCGTCTTTGCCATAGTTACTCCTTATCAACTGGTATTCCAGCATCTTTCATTTTATCTCTGAACTCATCTTCATACTCTGCATAGGTATGAAGTTCGACAGGATAATTCCATGGATTAATGTGTCTTACCATACGGCTGTTATTAGCGAGATTCCTTGTAGGACTCAGGAAAACCCCGCCAAGGTGCATTATTTTACTGAATGGGATATACGCAAATAATGTGCTTACAAGGAAGAGATGAATGTAAAAGACAACGCTGATACCTTCCGGCACCTTTGCATTAAAACTTACAATACCAATTGTCAACGCTTTTATGCTGACTAGATCAACTCTCAGAATATATCTCATCAAGATCCCGGTAATGGCCACGCTCATTATCAGGAAAAGGGGGAAATAATCTGCTGCAAGAGAAATATAACGGACTTGAGGAATAAAAACCCTTCTCAGAAAAAGATAGGTTACAGCTAACAGAAGGACTATACCGCTTATCAGTACCCCGGGTATTCCTACCTGCAAAAACCCGTCAAGGGCCTCAACGCCTTTCAGAAAGGCAGGCACAGGTTCAGTAAATAACCTCAAATGTCTTATCAATACAACAAGAAAGGACCAGTGGAACGCAAGGCCTCCCAGCCAAAGCCACTTCGTTGATCCGTATGCGACCTTGGGCCCTTCTCTTAATTCAAATTTTGTATTGCTGAAAAGAGATCGGAACAAAAAAACTTCAAGGAGCATCCTTCCGACAACTCCGGAGGTTGTTGAGGGGTTGTCAAGTTTAGACTGCTTTATCCACGGAAAGGACTGCTGCTGCCCGCAGGTGGTCGGTATGCGAAAAGGCACAGGAGTGCGTCCCCATTTCATGACACGGGAAATTACCCCAATCAAAAATATAACAATTGCTAAATACGGCACAACAATCCCGAAGATGAAATGAAGGTTCGCCACATTGACTCCTATAAAAGCGATCAAAACAAGACCAACAACAGCTATAAGGGAAATAATGGCATTCATTTGGCTACCTCTTTTCTTTGAAATTCTGTTATTTCACCATAAATGTCTTCGTGGACACTTTCCTGCTTGTATATTTCATCAGCTTTCTTCAATCTTCTAAATGTCCATCTCTGTAATTCATCTGCCTTCAACTGGTAAAGTTTTTCACGGCATTTCATGTAGATATCAAAGGCGAGGAGAGACATATCGTCTATTTTCAGCTCAAGCTGCAAGCAATTCTTTGTAAAGATGCTGTTCAGCGAGTTCTTCTTTTATCTCTTCCCTGATCGCTTTTTTTAATAACAGGACAAAAATGATTCCCTGGGAAGGGCTGAAGTCCTGTACCGCCCGGATATGGATAATATTGTCAAGGAACTGAGAAACTCTTTCCGTCTCGCATTCATGCAGGAGTTCATTATAGAGGCCCTCGATCCCCTTAAATATAGTAGAACCCACGGGGTTCAAAAATGGGTTTTTCTGTTTTTTCAAAAAACCTGAGGTGTCAGATGGATAGGTGTCAAGAATTGCATTATACCATCTTTCCAGTACTGCGGACTTTTTTGCTGATAGCAGGTTTTTTAACTTCATCTCGTGCCGCCATCCACAGGGCATAACTTTCCTATGCCCTTTAGGTCTAAAGGTTCGTTTAAAGAGATTTTAATTCTTTATAAAAATACTATTATACGCAACCGGTCGGCTTTGGAAGCCCAGCATACCTACAAGCCTGTTTTGCAGGACCCGCAGGATACAGTTCATAAAGATACTTTGTATTCCCCTTTTCCGGTCCCATAACCTTACCAATCTCCTTGGTAAGTATCTTGATCATCGGAGCTATCTGGTACTTCTCAAAGTAGCCCCTGAGAAATTTGATAACTTCCCAATGTGACTCGGTCAATTCAAGACCGTCATCCTGAGACATTTTTTTTGCAACGCCTTCATTCCATTCCTGCCAGTCCTGTAAATATCCGTCCTCATCAACCTCGAAACTTTTTCCATCAACTTCTATAGATGCCATTTTTGTACTCCTTTCCTCTTGGTTTATTTTGTATCTTCTATTTTAAACGGAAGATCTTTTTTTTAGTAATAGTAGCACTGGGAAACAGGTTAAGACTATATAACAAAGAACATCTATAGGTCAAATAAAAAAATCTTATAAAAACATTTACAAATTTTTCAGCCTGACAAAAAACAATTTTCCCGTTCTGCTAAATTTCTCATCCCTCCTGCTTATTGTATTTGAATGAATTTCATAATCGAGAGTCTCTTCTTCATAATCCTCTGGCATCAACATTAATGCCCTGTCAATATCGCCCTTGCATAAAAAGGTCAGGGCATTCAGATATATCTCTCCAAGGTTATGCCCTTTGCGGTCAAAAACATAGACAGCCCTGCATCTACATATACCGCCGGTGATCTCCAGTGATTTAAAACGGATGTCAACAGGCGGTCTCAGCAAATTATCACAAAAGGGACACTGTAACGGTTGTCTTCTCATAGCATAATATTATATCCACAGATTACACAGATTTCACAGATTTCAATATTAAGGATTCATCTTTTGCATGTTCTTCAAACTGTCTTTCATAAACTAATCCGCCATCGTTATCTGTGTAATCTGCGTAATCTGTGGACCAATTAAATTTTATTTTTAAACTTCCTTGCACACCTCACCATCCCCTCGGCCCAATCAGGCGCTCCGATAGCATGAAGATGTGTATATGCAGCCAGGACATTTTTATAACATATACCGTCCTTCCCGTCAATGATACCATGACCGCGTATAACATTGAATGCCATGCAGATATCATCTTTTTTCTCTATGTCAAGAACTTTTGAATAATGGAATTCGTGTCCTTTAAGGACCGTTTTGTCAGGGAAGTACGGATTAGCTTTTTCTACCTCAACAATAGAATAACCATGCGCCTGCGGTTTTTTCTCGAGGCCAAAGATTATCGGCAGGGCGCCAACCATAGGGAATGTCTTCCCTTCAAGGACAAGACTTTTACCAAGATACATCAGCCCCCCGCATTCGGCATATACAGGAAGACCATCCTGTATTGCATTAAACAATGAATTCCTGAAACTTACATTATCAGCCAATGCTATTGCATGTGTTTCAGGAAAACCTCCACCCATATACAGCGCGTCTATTTCCGGAAGCTTTGTTTCTCTCAGAGGGCTCACCTCAATCAGGCTTGCCCCTCTTTTCTCAAGCTCTTCAAAATTTTCCTGGTAGTAAAATTGAAACGCAGAGTCACGGATGATGCCGATTTTAATCTGTAGGGGCGAGTTATGAATTCGCGCTCTACGTGATGTCCGGATTTTAATTATTTCTATCCAGTCGATCTAATCAGTGACGCTGCTTCACTCGCAATTTTCAACACTTGGTCTATGTCAATATATTTTTCTCCGATGTCAGCAACCAATGCCAGAGATTCTTCGACATCCTGTCTTTCATGAAAGGGGGTCAACCCCATGTGCCTCTCGGGAAATGGGTCTTTCTTTAATCTTGGGATGGCGCCCACTACAGGCAATTTACACCTTTTTTCTATTGCATTTTTTATCAGAGTCTCCTGCCTGCCTGTAGCAATCCTGTTCAGGACGATACCGCCGATTTGGACCTCTTTGTCCATATGCTGGCATCCCAGGACCATCGCAGCAATTGTATTGGTCGCCTTTGTACAGTCAACTATTATTATTACCGGAGTTTTTAATAATTTGGCCAGTTCAGCGGTGCTGTAAGTGCCCGCATCATCAACTCCGTCAAACAACCCGCGGTTGCCTTCAATGAGGGCGATCTGAGGGGTAAGGGGTAAGGGGTAAGGGGTATGCGATACGAAAGATTGCAGCGCCTGCTCCGGCTTCATCATAAAGAGGTCCAGATTGTAACAGGGAACGCCGGCTGCCTTTGCAAGCCAGCCGGCGTCAATATAGTCCGGACCTTTCTTGAAAGGCGTAACAACCAAGCCTCTTTTTTTGAATAAAGCGACAAGACATAAAGAAAGGACAGTCTTACCGCTCCCTCCTCTGAGACCGGAAACAACTATCCTTGGAATTGAGAAATTCTGTGATTTAGTCATTGAGTCATTAAAAAAACAATTATAAGTCTATCTCAATAAATAAAAAAAGTCATTCCCGCGAAAGCGGGGATCCAAAAACAGGTTTTCAGCTAAAATGGATCCCTGCTTTCACAGGAATGACAGTATGGACAATTTATTCTGCTAAAATAATGAGTCAGCAGCTCAACAACTTATTGACTTAATAATTTACTTAATAAGACCTTTTTCTCTGAGGTATTCTTCGCTTGGGATTTCAACAGAGCTGGCGCCGCCGCCGTAAGAATACATGAGTCTTCCGACATCAATCATTAGCCTCAGGGCTTTTTTAACTACATCCGGAGCCTCTGCTGTCTCCTCAGCGAGGGCCTTAATAACATCTTTTTCTTTGAGTTTTTTCTTGCCCTTCATCTTTTCCATATAAGCGAAGATCTTGTCTTGTAATTCTGCTGTTTCCATGTCCTCACCTCTTTCTATGATTGTTGTAGGGGCGGTGCTTGCAAACCCGCCCCTACATACGATTATTATTTTGAATACTTGAATGCTGCCGAAGTCCTGAATGTGTCTCTTGCAAAAGTAAAATCGTCAATATGCTGGAATGTGAATTCGATTCCGGTCAGATTGAAGAAGTCTTCCCAGCCGATTCTCTCAATCCATTCGCCGACTCTTTCATGCTTTTTTGCATGTTTTGCATAGGTCTCAAGGATATTCTTTATTGCAGCAACAACCTTGGGCCATCTCGGTGGATCATTATAGAAGAACGGAATTGCAAGTTTCGAGAACTTCGGATTTGTTCTCAGACTGCCGATCTTTCCGCCCACCACTATTGCCACGCCATCTTCTTCCGGCTTGTGAATGTCAATCGGCGGACATACGGTGAAGCAGTTGCCGCAGTACATGCATTTGTCCTCATTGATTGTCACCGACTTGTCTTTTGGATTGGGCCTGATTGCAGATGTCGGACATGATGCGATTGTTGTCGGAATCTCACATGATTTGGCCACCATTTCATGATTGATCGTCGGCACTTTTCTGTGCACGGCAACAACAGCTATGTCAGAACAGTGAACAGCGCCGCACATGTTAACGCAGCATGCAACTGCAAGCCTTACTTTATTGGGCAGTTCTTTTGTTGTGAAATAGTCATGGAGTTCATCCATCATCGACTTTACCAGTCCTGAGGCGTCGGTACATGCGCTGTGGCAGTGTACCCATCCCTGTGTATGGACTACGTTACTGATTCTGGGCCCGATACCGCCGACTGTATATTTTTTTGCCTTCAGTTCTGCAACGAGGGGGTCCAGCTTGCTTTTGTCGGATACGAGAAACTCTACATTATTTCTTGTAGTAAAGCGAAGATATCCGTCACAGTATTTCTCTGACATATCGCAGATTTCACGGATAGTCTCGGTGCTTAAAATCCTTGGTGATGCCACCCTTACTGTATAAAGCTTGTCGCCGCTATCTGCAACATGCACCATTGTGCCGCCGCTCAAAACCTCATGATATTTCCACTTGCCGTAGTTTTTCTTGATTACAGGCGGTATAAACTGATCATATTTAGGTGGTCCTATGTCTGTTTGTCTTTTTGGTAATGCCATGTATTTATTCCTCCTTATTTTATTTTTTAATTATTTATTTTTTGAAATCGCTTTCTGTCCAGAACAAGAACGGGTCTTTCCTTGGCTCTTTGACCTGCTGTGGCTGAGGCTGGTACGCCGATATGCTCCAGGAACGGCCTCATGCCTTTTATTTCAAGGACCTCGCCGATTCTCTCTCTGGGTTTTGCAGTTTCATCCCACCACTCGATAATGCTGCGGATCATGGTCTTCAGTTCTGTATAAGGCGCCTCAACTTTGATGAACGGTACAATAACCCAGGAAAGCAATGATCCGACAACGATCGGGGCCTTACTGCCAACAAGAAGGGTTGCGCCTTTCTCCTTACCGGACTTTAGCGCCTTTGTCATCTTTGCTATACAGTGCATGCACCTGTTGCATTGAGCGTCATTGATCTTGAGTGCCTTTCCATCGTAAGACATGCACTCGGTTGGACACATCTCTATAATTTCCGCCTTGATGTTCATTCCTGCATCTGCATATTTTTTCACTTCAGCCTGATCGATCTGGATATTGCCTTTCCAGGTACCGATGATGGACAAGTCTGCACGGGCGATAGCTGCAACGCAGTCAACTGCGCATCCCGCTGTCTTTATTTTGAATTTGTAAGGGAATGCCGGTCTGTGCATCTCATCCTGGAATTCCTGTGTGAGACTATACGTAATGTCCAGTGTGTCTATATTGGACCATTCACAACGGCCCGGTCCTACGCAGCAGCTCGGAGTTCTCATTGCCGAGCCTGAGCTGCCGAGGTCCCATCCGCGTGAAGAATATTCTGCAAAGATGGCTTCGAGATTTTCAGTAGTGGTCCCGAGAAGGACCAGGTCACCGGTGGAGCCGTGCATATTTGTAAGTCCGCTTCCGTATTTGTCCCAGATGTCGCATATTTCTTTTAATGCCTTTGAGGTGTAAAAGAAACCGCTTGTCTGGTTAATTCTTACAGTGTGAAACTGTGCAACAGCGGGGAATTCTTCAGGCAAAGACGAATATCTGCCGATAACTCCGCCCCCGTAACCAAGAACTCCGACTATTCCGCCATGCTTCCAGTATCCGCGTTTTGTCCTGTACGATTTTTCAAGCTGGCCTAACTCATCGTCTGCCATTGGACTTTTTTTCGCAGCCTTTTTTATTTCTGTAACGAAACTCGGCCACGGTCCTTTTTCAAGCTCGTCCAACATTGGTGTTTTATACTTCCCGCTCATGTATACCTCCTTTTGATTTTTGCCCTTGTAATCTTACAAGAGAATATTTTGCATAGAACTATAAAAAACTGCCCCTTTTTACTGACTTTTTTCTTGAACTTACGGTAGAACAGGAAAAAATGGTTAACTACATTAATACAACTGTTATTTTTACGTCAAATAAAAAAATTTAATTAAAACATCATTGATGCTTATTTCTACTTCGATTTCCCTGCCTTCCATCCCTCAAAAAGAATCAATGTGAATACAACAGTAAATCCGATGAACAGTCCGATTACATTTACAATCCTGTAATACACAAGCATAAATATGGCAACAGAGAGGGCCAGTAATCTCATAATGTTTAAGACCACTATCTTGACTGTTGCATTTTCAGGGCCAAGCAATCCCTGGACATTCTTTGTAAGCGCCCTCAAATTAACAATGCCGAATAACCACCCCAGAAAAATGCCGAGCGGCAGTCTCCGGGTCTCAATAAAGAACGACAACATTATTAAAGGGGGGACAATGAAAATGCTTTTTTTTAGTACTCCTTTAAGAATTTCCATATTGCTTTTCAAACACATCCTTGAACCCTTACTCTATTCATTTATTTTTATTGCTCATCTTTTTTGCGACCTTAAATAAGTACATAAACCCGGCCACGATCCCGAGAAGCGTAAATACTACGGTAAGCCACGGGAATGTGCCAAGATATTTATCAAGAAGATAGTACCCGATTGAAAAGCCTATAAATGTACTGATAACAAGATTTATCCCGACCGTGCTCGCTACCCCGAAATAGCGGAACAGCTCGCTCTTTTTCTCTTTGTCATTTGAAGGCTTACGGGCCGGGTTGCTCATTATGATGAGGATTTTAACAAACGGCATTTAAAATTGACAGCCTGCTTAGTGATTGGCTAAAACCGCTGCAAATTGTTACAATCGATAATTCATGTGAAATTCCATTCCAATGGTTGCAGGTATGGAAGGGTGTGGAAGAATTTTTATACGACACCTATAAAAAGTAGTCAGTAGACAGCAGTCAGTAGTCGGAGAAAGAAAAACAGCATAATTGCCCTAAAGCAAAAATTTGATAAACCTCTTGTCGATTATAGAAATTCTGGAACAGCCTTTCATGCCGATCGACAGGTATTAAATGTTAGATATTAGATGACTTACAACATGGATTCAGAACTTTTTAAGGCAGCAATACTCGGCATAGTTGAAGGCATTACCGAATTTCTGCCAATATCTTCAACAGGCCATCTCATCCTTGCCGGCGACATACTCGGCTTTACCGGCAGTATGGCAAATACCTTTGAGGTTTTTATTCAGCTTGGTGCAATCCTTGCTGTAGTATGGATATATCGTGAAAAATTATCATCCACCGTAAAGAGTATCGGCGCAGAAAAAACAAACCGCTTTCTGTTGAATCTCCTTATAGCATTCCTTCCCGCTGCATTTTTTGGGCTTATGGCACATTCCTTTATAAAACATCACCTGTTTAATCCAATAACCGTTGCTATAGCGCTGATTGCCGGCGGCATTGCCATACTTATAATTGAAAGAGTTGTAAAAAAACCGGTTGTCATGGATATGGATGTTGTTTCGTTTAAACAGGCTTTGGGTATCGGTTTAGCTCAGACCTTATCGCTTTTCCCGGGTGTTTCAAGGGCCGGCGCAACAATAATGGGCGCTATGTGCTTCGGCCTGGAACGCAAAGTCGCTACGGAATTCTCATTCTTCCTCGCAATTCCGACCATGTTTGCCGCTACATCATACGACCTGCTGAAAAACATCAGCTATCTGTCAGTAAATGATCTGCCCATCTTCGCAGTTGGTTTTTTTGTCTCATTTTTTTCGGCATTGTTTGTTATAAGGGCATTCCTTGGTTTTATTACAAAACATACCTTTGACTCCTTTGCCGTATACCGGATCATCTTCGGCGCTGTTGTGCTTTTTTATTATATGTAACCTCGTTATTCATGTAGCATCTCGATTACCAATGATTTGCAGACATGGAAGGCTGTGGAAGAATTTCTATACGACACCTATAAAAAGTAGTCAGTAGACAGCAGTCAGTACTCAGGGAAAGAAAAACAGCATAACTGCCCTGAAGCAAATATGTTATAATCCTTTTGTCGATTATAGAAATTCTGGAACAGGCTTCCATGCCGGGCTAAAGATATTAAATGCTTTGAGCTATACCCTTCTCTTTCACTTACATTTATTGCTTGGGTTAGTTTTCATTATCGTTTTTTTCCTGCTTTTGTTATCATATTGGCTATATGGAGAGGGAAAGCAGGATAAAAGAAGAGATTATCGGCATCCTTGCGATTCTTGCCGGTCTCGTTGTGATCATCAGCATAGTAAGCCACAATCAGTGGGACCAATCCATTTTCACCAATACACATGAATTAAAGAACTGGCTCGGCAGGTTTGGGGCCAATTTATCGGAAATACTTCTGCAGTCTCTCGGCTTTTCTGCCTATATAATTCCGGCGATCTTTTTGATATTTGGAATAAAAAAGGTTTTTGCAAAGGCAGCAAACCAGAAACCTGTCGTATTCATTATTACAGTCATCATATTGATTGTCTCAACATCATCGCTTTTTACACTCTTTACCGGCAGTCCTTCCGGAGGCGCCGCAGGGACTCTTATCACAGAGATGACCAACAAGATCATTTCATCAATAGGTTCTTTTCTGCTCTTTGCGACATTAACGCTGATATCCCTGATGTATATCATCCAATTCTCAGTAGCCGACCTGGCAAGAAAGACCAAAAGCAAGTTCATATTAAGCACTCAGGCAATATCTGCCATAAACGCTAAAAAGAAAGAGAACGATCAACCCAAAATAAAAGAAGAGAGCGCCATAATAAAAACTGCGGCCCGGCCGGAGATAGCAGAGACAATTGAGCTGCCTGAAATACCGAGCATTCAGGAAACGCTGCCTCTTATAGACGAACACAAAGACAAAAGAAAAACACTTTACTAAACCCGCAGGAAAAGTTGAAGGAGATTACAAACTGCCGGGTGTCGAGCTTCTGAAAGACCCCGCCCCTTCAAAATCCAGGCCTACAAAAGAAGAGCTCCTGCAGCAATCGGAACTTCTGGAGAAAAAACTGCAGGATTATTCAATTGAAGGTAAAGTCACGTATGTGTCACCCGGTCCGGTTGTGACCATGTTTGAATTCGAACCTGCGCCGGGGATCAAGATAAATAAGATCATGTCTCTTTCAGATGACCTTGCAATGGCGATGAAGGCAACGAGCATCCGCATTTCACCGATACACGGCAGGTCCACGCTCGGCATCGAGGTGCCGAATCAGGAAAGGGACGATGTATGTCTGAAAGAGCTTATTGTCTCCGACGTATTCAGAAAAAGCCCGTCAAAACTGACCATCGCTCTCGGGAAAGACATATTCGGAACTCCTGTCATGGCAG
This sequence comes from Thermodesulfovibrionia bacterium, assembly GCA_963699585.1. Lineage (GTDB taxonomy): Bacteria > Nitrospirota > Thermodesulfovibrionia > UBA6902 > UBA6902 > SURF-23. Next base: position 488,025 of record CAVOUK010000002.1, read on the forward strand.
ACCTGAGCAAGATGCCTCATCTTCTTATTGCGGGAGCAACCGGCTCCGGCAAGAGCGTTGGAATGAACAGCATCGTATTAAGCCTTTTATACAGGGCAACTCCAAAAGAAGTTAAGATGCTTATGATTGATCCCAAGATGCTTGAGCTGTCCGCATATGCTGAAATTCCGCATCTCCTCATGCCGGTCATTACACTGCCGAAAGAGGCTTCAAATGCACTGAAGATGCTGGTATTTGAGATGGAGCGGCGTTACAGGCTTCTCGCAGAATCAGGGGCCAGGAACATCGAAACATACAATAGTAAATTCAAAACTCAAAGCTCAAAATTCAGAATTAATGAACCAGAGGAAAGCGGATCTCATTCTGCAATAGAACGTGAACCACTTCCCTACATCGTTATATTCATCGACGAACTTGCCGACCTCATGTTTGCATCAGGGCATGAAGTGGAAGATTCCATTGCGCGTCTGGCCCAGATGGCGAGGGCCGCGGGGATACACCTGATCCTGGCAACGCAAAGACCGTCTGTTGATGTAATCACGGGAATAATAAAGGCCAACTTCCCGTCAAGGATATCTTTTCAGGTCTCATCGAAGCTGGACTCCCGGATAATCCTCGACACATACGGTGCAGATCAACTGTTAGGCAAAGGCGACATGCTCTTTGTCAGTCCGGGCAAAAAGATCAAAAGGATCCATGGCGCATATGTCAGTGAAGAGGAGATGAAAAGCGTTATTGATTTTATAAGGGCGCAGGGCGGCCCGGATTACACATTGTTTGAGGACCTCACAATTGGATCAAGGGAAGAAGCTGTATCTGAGGATAAAGATGAACTCTATTTGCAGGCAAGAGAAATTGTGCTTTCCACGGGGCAGGCATCGATTTCATATATTCAGCGCCGGATGAAAATAGGGTATAACAGGGCCGCAAGGATCATGGAGATGCTTGAAGAAGAAGGCGTTGTCGGTCCTCCCGGCGAAGCAGGGAAACCGAGAGAACTGCTCTGGAAGAGGAAGCAATGAAAAAGCAGTCAGCGATCAGCAGTCAGCAGTCAGCAGTCGGAAGCAAGGGCGTATGGCCATACGCCCCTACAGTTAAAAAACTTGTCACTTTGTTGCTTGTCATTTGTCACTTGTCACTTGTCACAGTTATTCATGCTGCAACTACCGACGACATTGTCAATGACATCCAGAAAAAGTTCTCTGCTATTAATGACTTGAAAGGCACATTTTCTCAAACAAGTTATCTCAAGGACCTCGAAAAAACAGAAAGATATGCAGGCACATTTTACATAAAAAAGCCTTACGCTATTATGTGGGAATATAAAGCGCCCCGTGATGAAAAGATGTTCATAAACAATACCGACACATGGATATATAAAAAATCCCAGAAACAGGCGATCAAGACCAGGTTCAGCAAAGAGGCCTACAGCCAGGTCCCGATAGCGTTATTAAACAGTCTTGATGATCTCAGGACCGATTTTGACATCTCGCGTGCGGAACAGGGCCATCTTAACCTTAAGCCAAAAAAACAGATGGGGACCATACGGGAAATAGTTGTCGAAACCGCGCCAGGAAGCTTTCCTGTAAAATCGCTTACCGCTATTGACCAGTACGGCAACATCATCATGATCGAACTCGGAGATATCAGGACCAATTCCGGCCTTGCGGATTCTATCTTCATATTTAATCCGCCTCCCGGAGTTGAGGTGTTTGATATGACCCGGTGAAGAACAGCGCGGAAGGCTGAAGAGCGGAAGTTCATAAGCAAAAGAGGAAATGAAAAAAAGTAAAAGTAAACACCACTACATTCTCATCTTTCTTTTTATTGTCATCGCTGTTTTTACCCTGTACGAAGAATTCGGGAAAGAAAAAAAACCGAAGATCCCTCCCGGCATAACAAAGCCCGATAAAAAGTCAGAAAAGGTTTTGCCTGGACCATTCAAACCGAAGGTCGCAATTATTATTGACGACCTGGGCCCAAATAAAAATGCTGCCAAAGAGGTCCTGGCCCTGAAGGCGCCCTTAACACTTTCCATCCTGCCCCGGCAAACCTACAGTGCATGGACAGCAGAGGAGGGACACAGGCTTGGACATGACGTGATCGCCCATATTCCGATGGAGGCGGAAAAATCCTACAAGCTTGGGGAAGGCGGCCTGTATACATGGATGACCGATAATGAAATCGCCGATACTCTGAACAACGATATAAGCTCCATCCCGCATGCCCTCGGAGTGAGCAATCATATGGGTTCTGCATTTACTCAGGATGAGAGGGCCATGCAAGCCCTGATCGCAGAACTCAAGAAGAAAAAGCTTTTCTTTCTTGACAGCCGTACCGCTTCAGGATCGGTCGGTTTTCATCTTGCAGAAATGAATGGCATAAAAGCATTGGACCGTGATGTTTTCCTTGATGACAATGACCATCCTTCCGAGATCGAACTGCAATGGAAAAAACTGGTTAGCATCGCAAACAAAAAAGGTTATGCCGTATTGCTGGCCCATCCAAAAAAGAATACACTGGAGTTTCTGCAGAAAACCCTGCAGAACAATAATGAAGTTACAGTTGTGCCGGTTTCGGAGTTGGTAATATTGACAACTGTCTGTCATTCTGGCTTGTCCGGAATCCTTTGAAAAGATTCCGAACAAGTCGGAATGACAAGCCGATAGCTGGAATAACACTGAAATTTCTATAAACCTTGATTTGAATATGAATATTAATTAGAATGGAACATTGAATATTTATTTCAGGAGGATTTATGGACGTCAACTATATGTTAAAAGTTCAGGATGCCAAGGCTGTGGATATACAAAAGGCCCTGCAGGCAGCCAATATCAAAGTCACCAGCATCACCGAAATTTATAAAGAAAAAGGGGAAGAAGCTCCGCAGGCAACGCAATCAAGTGCGTAATATGGGAGCACAAAACACATCCGTCCCAAAATGGTACGCGGTACATACAAAATCGCGCCATGAATTTCAGGCCATTGAAAGACTGAATCAAAAAGGGATTAACGCCTTTCTTCCGACAGTAGAAAGGCTCAGGAAATGGAAAGACAGGAAAAAAATAATTTCGTTCCCTCTTTTCCCGGGCTATCTTTTTGTAAATATATCAAAAGATTCACAGAGCATGCTAAGTGTCCTGAAAGTAAAAGGCGTAGTCAGGTTGTTATGCACCTTACCGGGTGAGCCCGATCCGATCCCTGATGAACAGATTCTATCATTGCAGCGGCTTATAGAGAATAAAGCGGACCTCGACCATTACCCCTATCTGAATGAAGGCCAGAAAGTGAGAATAATAAAAGGTCCATTAAGCGGCGTTGAAGGCATACTTGTTGAAAAACTCGATAAACACCTCCTTGTACTCTCCGTTGATGTATTGCAGCATGGAGTAGCGCTCACGATATCTGCATCAGACGTAGAGAAGATATAGCCGGCCCTTTGACAAGAAAGCATGAGCAGCCTTTGATTATTTAATCACCTGTTTGATGAATATGTTTTGGCGGGATTGCAGGAATATTGTATAATTATAAAAAAGACTGATTCCACCTTATAATAAAACCGCGGCAGGAGGGCCAATTCAATGAAAATGAAAAATGGAGAAAGGATAAATAAATTATTATATTTTCCCCCGGTTGTTTTTATTTTTTGTTTTATTCCCCTGATTCTTGGAGGATGTAAAGCCTTCAACGCAAGCACGGCCCCGTTCGAAATAACCGCTCCTTATAAGAGTCAAACAATAGACCCTGACAGTTCATTTGAAGAATGCATAGAATTGTCGCGGGGACAGGTGGTTGATTATGCATTCAAAACATCCCGGCCTGTTGACTTTAATATTCACTATCATGGCAAAGACAAAATTCATTATCCGGTATTAAAAAAACATATATCTGCATGGAAGGACAATTTCAAAACTGATCAGGAGTTGTATAGCAACAAGGATCAGGAATATTTCTGTCTTATGTGGGAGAGCAATAGCACACTTCAGGTCGACCTTATTTTTAAATACGACGTCAGGGACAAATAAGGTTATCATATTATTGCTTTTCAACTGAGTTCTTTTTACCTCACTGTAATTGCATTAACAACACAATTAGATAAAAGTTAAAAGTAGAAAGTTGAGGGTCGACAATTAACTAAAATTCCTGTAACCCTTTTATTTTCTTATCTTTTTAACTTCTGACTTCCGACTTCCGACTTCTGGCTTCTCTTCTGGCTTGGGTTTTGCTATATAGACAGTTGATATATGTTGTTCTTTGAAAGATCTTTGAGTAATTGCACTTGACTATTATTAGGTCACAGTGGTATAAATTGAATGCTTATTTGAGTGATACAAAATTTTCACAATTTGCAAAACCATAAACACTCAATAATATAAGGGGGTGATAGCCTAAGAAAACGATCATCCTGCATTCCGAGAGCATCGGGATGGGATTTTTATTATAAATCTTATAAACAAAAACCTTAAAAAGGAGGAAGTTAATGAAGAAGCATTTGTTAGTATTATTAAGTGTATTAGCTATTGTAGCTTTTGCAACAACAGCTTTCGCACTGCATGAAGTACCATCACAGGAATATACACCGGGACTGGTAAAAGCCGGTAAGACACAGATGGAATTCAGCGGTGAGATGAGGATAAGAGGTGAAAGCAACAATAACCTCAGCGATCTTAGAGATACCAAAGACGGCACCGATGGAGAATTCAGTGACCATAACTCAAAATATGACCAGCGCGTAAGACTGGGCGTAAAGGCTACCGTATCACCAAACACCTTTGGCTTTATAGAGTTTGAGGGAGGCGACCCCAGCGACTCGACAAAAGATACCTATACTTGGGGTAATTTTAACTCCAGGCCAACCAATGTTGAGATCCGCCAGGCATATATTTCAACCAATTTAGGAAAAGTTGCAACCCTCAAGGCAGGCCATATGCTTCTCGCATTAGGCAATAACCTGTTCTTTGACCACACAAAAGAAGGCGATGATGCCATATTGCTTTCAATCCCGGCAGGTCCCGGTGAAGTGACCCTCATTACAATAAAACTTGCTGAGGGAGCGACCCATGAAAATGACGACCTTGACGGTTATGTAGCTGCATACGGCATGCCGATCGGCACCTCTAATTTTAGCGCAGACCTCACCTACTTACGTGACCACACAAAAGGCGCTACATATGATGGATTTTATCTGGCGAATTTAGGAGCAAGATTTAATGGAGATTTCTCCGGCCTAAAGGTCAAAGTTGACGGCGAAGTCCAAACCGGTAAGGCAAAAGACTTCCTTGGCGGAGATGATCTGAAATACAGGGGATTTGCCTTAATGGCTGGCGTGGAAGTACCTGCCGGTCCGGTAACTGTCAGAGCCAATGCTGCCTATGGAAGCGGTGACAAGACAGAAACCACTGACAAAAATGAAGGTTATACAAATTTCCTGAGCGATAACCAGTACTACACATATGTCTATGACTATAAAGTAATGACTGCAGCAGGCGGCACGCATACTGGTATAAGCAATACCTGGTACCTTAATGCAGGCGCTACTGCCAAGCCGACGACCGATCTGTCACTTTCCGGTGATGTTTACTTCCTCAGAGCAGCAAGGAGAATGAGCGAAGCCGATGATCTGGACTCCAAAAAGATCGGTGTTGAGCTTGATGCTAAAGCCGAGTATCAGATTGATACAAACCTTGTTTACTTCGTTGAGGCCGGTTATCTCTGGGCAGGCGACCTGTACAAGAATGTTGTTGGTGCACACGAAGACCCTGACAATCCCTGGTCAGCCAGACACGGTTTACTCTTAAAGTTCTAACTGTTCGTAACACGTTTTTTCAAAAGGCGTCCCGATATTCGGGACGCCTTTTTTTATTCTGATGTTTTTTGAATCCGTTCTGCTATCATCTGGGTGGGCATGAAATATTGTGAGGGAGACTCATCCCCACCGTTTAAATAAATCATGTTTCAGGCCGGCGCTGTCCAGTAATTTCCCCACAACAAAGTCAACGATGTCGTTAATATTTTTAGGATTCTGATAGAAGGCGGGTACAGGGGGGGCAATCGTTACACCAAGTCTTGCAAGACTTAGCATATTCTCAAGATGTATTGCGTTAAACGGCATCTCCCGCGGCGCAAGAATGAGCCTTCTGCCCTCTTTTAACATAACGTCCGCGGCCCGTTCAATAAGATTATTTGCATAGCCGCTGGCAATCCCGGAGAGCGTCTTCATGGAACAGGGCACGACAAACATGCCTTCCGTCAGAAAGGAGCCGCTCGAAAAAGAGGCTGCGAGGTTTTGTTCACTGTAGAATTTTAAATTTTTTGAAGCAAAATATTTCTTTATCTTTTTTTCTGTCTCTGCCCAGGTACTGCCGGTCCAGTCAATGCCCGTCTCTGTTTTAATGATGAAAAAAGACTGATTCGAAACACATAAATGAACAAATACGCCGGATTTAAGCAGTTCCTCAACCAGTCTGATACCATAGATCGATCCGCTCGCGCCTGTGATCGCTGCAATAAAAGATTTCATTGTTACATTTTAACATATAAACTTAAACTGTTATATTGGTTTAATTAGTTTATTAGTTGATTAGTTAACCAATAGAACAATAAAACTAATAAACTGTTTTCTATAGGATAACCGTCTTTTACATTCAAGAATAACCAGATTCCTCTCATCATTAGTAATCGGCAGCCGCAGTCTAAGTACCTCTTTGACCGCCTCTGCAGCGCCTGATTCTAATTCAATTCCTCCGGCAACTTCGGCCCTTTATTTAATATAAGCCTGCCGCCTTCCCTGACATAAGGACAGGCTATCTTCAGAAATTCACTAATGCCGAATGTGGCCCTTGATACAATTAAATCATAAGCCCTTTCATGTTCTTCACCTAAATGTTCAAACCTTTGCTCCAGTACTTTCAGATCAGCCAATCCCAGAGATCTCGCTATATGCCGGAGGAACGCGGTTTTTTTCCTTGAGGGTTCAACCAGTGTAATATTTATTTCAGGTCTTACGATCCTGATCGGTATGCCCGGGAAACCTGCTCCTGTTCCCGCATCAATAAGTTTAAGCTCTCCCTCCGGAAACGCCTTTATGTAAAGCAGGGAATCAAGGAAATGCTTGATGATTATATCTTCATCTTTCTTTAATGCAGTAAGGTTGTAAGCCCTGTTCCATTTCTTCAGTTCCGCAATATAGGTCATGAAGGACCTGATCTGTCCAGCAGAGCAGGAGATGTCTATCTCCTGCAAACCTTTTATGAAAAGTTTTTCTGTGTTCATATGAGCAGTAGGGGCAATTCATGAATTGCCCCTACCAGGACACCTGCATCATTACGGTTTAATCCCCACATGCACTGCGGTTATGCCGAATGTTAACTTATAGTACCTGACATCCTGCAAGCCGGTCTCTTCGATAGCTTTTTTAAATTCCTCCGGTCCCGGAAATTCGAGCATCGAGGAAGGAAGATATTTATAAGCGCCTTTTTTGCCGGAGATGATCTCTCCGATTAATGGCAGTATCTTTGTAATGTAAAAACGGTATGGTATCCTGAAAAATCTGTTTTGTATGCTTGTAAATTCGAGTATAACTACCTTACCGCCGCTTTTCAGGACCCTTCCCAGTTCTTCAATCCCCTTCCTGTAATCCTGAACATTACGGATGCCGAATGCAATGATGGAAGCATCAAAGGTATTGTCATCAAACGGCAACGATGTAACATCGGCAAAACGTACCTCAATCCTGTCCTGATGACCTGCTTTTTTGACCTTCTCCCTCCCGAGTTCGAGCATCCCTTCGCTGAAATCAACTCCGACAACTTTTGCATCCGGATATCTCTTAACTATCTCAAGGGCGACATCGCAGGTGCCGGTAGCCACGTCAAGGAACTTTGCATTATCGATCTTTGGCAGTTGGTTTACAGCAAACCTCCTCCAGGAACTGTCAAAGCCCAGACTCAACAGCCGGTTAAGGAGGTCATAGCGCGGAGCTATTGATGAGAACATGGTACTTATCTTTGCAGGGTCTTTTGAAGCTTTGTCTATTTGCATGAAGAATTATAAACCACCGGAGGCGCAGAAATAAATGAATAATGAGTAATGAGCACTAAATAATTCATGATTCCTCAATTACATATTGTTCACTACTCATTGCTAATTAATAAAATCAATGCACCGAACATGATATGCAGGGGTCATATGCCCTGACGAGCATTGAGGCAAGGAGTTCTATCTCTTTGTCGTCTTTTCCTCTGTCCGCGAATTCCCCGGCCAGGGCCTCGAGGTCATGCTGGATGTTTGCATGGTTCTGCCCGGTAGGAATGACGCAGTCACACTTTACGATCTTCCCTTTATCATCAAATTCATAGCTGTGATATAAAATGCCTCGCGGCACTTCCACAGCTCCGACACCGGCCCCGCGTTTCGGGTTTTACTTCCTGACGACATTCAGTAAATTGTGAATCCAGCAGTTCATCAATCAAAGTAATTGAATCCATGACAACATGAACGCTTTCAACTAACTGCGCTATGTTGTTCATGAATGGATTATGGTTCACAGGAACCAGATCAAATCTTCCCGCAATGTCTTTTGCAGCAGGGTGGAGGAACACGAAATTATTGTTCAGGCGTGCAAGCGCGCCTACTGCAAATGATTCCCGCGAGAGACGGCACCACTTGGCTGTTGATTGCTTCACTATGTATTCATTCGTTAATTTTTTATAGTCCTGCTCCCTCATCTGTATGCCGTCGCTTGATACCACATCTCCTCCGATAAAGGGATAACCGTCTTCCCCTTTCAAAGAGACAAATTCGGTCTCTCTGGTAAAATCAGGGAGGTATGAAGCCGGTGAACAGGTCCGCCACTGCCATGAGGTCCTTCACTATGTTTTTCAGGCGCTCGCTGAACACCGCGAGTTCTTCCTTGGCAGGCAGTTTGGTAAAACCGCCTACTACTGTCCTTGTAGGATGCATCCTGCGTCCGCCTATGCAGTCGCACATGTCGTTTGCAAGTCCCTTTATTTTTGCAGCATGAAAAATGATATCTTTATGGGATTTTATTAACGGGAATACGCTGCCGGCATTCATCAAATCAGGCAAAACAAGAAAACATAAGTGCAGAGAGTGACTTTGCAGGGTCTCCATGTGTTTTAAAAGGAGACGGAGTTTCCTTGTCTGCTCATCGGGTACGATTTTGAACGCGTTCTCAACCGCGCGGATGCTTGCAAGTGTGTGGCCGATTGAACAGATCCCGCAGATTCTGCCTGTTATCCATGGTGCATTGTCCCAGTTCCTTCCTATAAGCATGGCCTCGAAAAATCTCGGGGTCTCAATGACCTCCCATTGCGCCTCCTGCAGTTTTCCGTTTCTGATTTTTATACGGATATTGCCGTGCCCCTCGACCCTCGAGAGGTGTTTAACATTTACGTTTACTGTTTTTTTCATTTTTTTCTTTCGTTACCTTTTGTAGGGGCAGGGCTTGTCCCTGCCCGAATAACAGGGCAACCACAAGGGTTGCCCCTACAGTAATCAACGTTTACCTTTCTTCTTCAACTCCGGGAAATGAGCAAAACCTCCGAAGCAATCCAGTCTCTCCATAATCGATTTCCCGGAGAACCCTTTCTCCTTCATGATTTCCTTCATATGCTTTACATTTGCATCCTCTGCAGGGCCGCGGCATCCCCAGCATCCTGCGCTGTTGTTCGGACACCACGAATCGCAGCCTGCCCTTGTTACAGGCCCAAGGCACAGCTCGCCGAGATCAAACAGGCATATGTTCTCATTTGCCTTACACTCCATGCATACAGGATACTTGGGGATTACAACTGATTTACCCAATGCAATGTGCAGTACAATTTTTTCAACCTCTTCTTTTTTTATCGGACAGCCGTATATCCTGAGGTCAACGTTCACAACATCTTCCAAAGCCTTCACCGGAGCAGTGTCTATCGGATGTTTGCCATACACCTGCCTTTTTACCCAATCCAGATTTTCAAACCTGTTCTTGAGCTGATTGACCCCGCCGAAACAGGCGCAGGAACCAAGGGCCACGAGCACCTTTGCATTTTTTCTGATCTTCTTCAGACGTTCTGCTTCATCATTTCTTGTGATGCTCCCCTCGACAAAGGCGATCTCATAATCGTCGGACTTTTCTGTCATCGCCTCGCGGAAGTTCACTACCTCAACAAGCGACAGGAAGTCCAGAAGAGTGGATTCATTGTTGATTATCTGAAGCTGACAGCCTTCACAGGAAGAAAATTCGAAAAAGGCGACCTTCGGACGGTAAAGGGGAATACCAAGATAGGTCCCTGATCCAGATTCTTTGGCCTTCATCTAAATAGCCTCCTTGAGATTCATTACCGTCCAGTAATCAAAGACAGGCCCCTTTAAACAGGTATATGTTGACCCGACATTGCAGCGGCAGCACTTCCCCATCCCGCAATGCATACGCCTTTCAAGTGAGACATACATCTTCTGCATCGGGATATGAAATTTATTAAGCATGTTACAGACAAACTTGAACATCACGGGCGGCCCGCAGACAATAGCGTATGTGTTGTGATAAAACTCGTTCTCACGTCCTGACAATATTTTCTTTAAACTGTCTGTCAACATACCCACCGGGCCCTTCCATGAAGGACCTGCCTTTTCAACTATGATATTTAAATTAATGTCATCCTTGCTCCACACATCGTACTGATAAGTGAATAAAAGATGCGCTGGAGATTTGGTGCCGTATATAATATTTACTTCCCTGAAATGACTGCGGTTTTCCTGAACGTAGGCAATAGGGGAACGCAAAGGCGCAAGACCGAGTCCGCCCGCAACCAAAAGGAGGTTCTGCCCGTGCATTTCCTCCATGGGGAACCCTGTTCCAAAGGGCCCGCGGATCCCGACATGAGCGCCCCTGCCGATCTTTGAAAGATAATTTGTAAGATTGCCTGATTTGCGTATGCACAACTCCACCTCCCCGTGTATGCTCGGCGAGGATGATATTGAAAACGGGGCCTCTCCGATGCCCGGCACTTCAAGCATCAGGAATTGTCCGGGGGTGAACATGAAGCGTCTCCGCTCTTCAGGATTGATTATCTGTATGCTATACAATGTCTCCATATCGGTAAGCCGGTATACGCTTGTAAGTTCGGCGCGATATGTATATTCAAAACTTGAAAGGTCCTGCTTTCGTCTTTGCGTCAGCGACGGCTGAGTGATGTCAATGAATTTCAGTTCAGGCTTCATTTTATCTTTCCTCCGCGAACGCTTGCTATTACCTCCGGCACCGTTATTTCCGCAAGACATGATTCACCGCAGCGTCCGCATCCCACGCATAGTGGTTCCTCAAACGCCTCAACAAATCCCCTGTGTTTATGGTAGTAACGGTACTTGAGCCGGCTATGTCTTTCCGGCCTGAAGTTATGCCCCCCTGCAACTTCAGCAAAATCTATGAGATTGCATGAATAGAGCATTTTCGTTTTTTTAGCGCCTTTGAGGTCAATATCCACCGTCTCTTCAACGCCGTAACAATAACAGGTCGGACAGACGTTTGAACATGTACCGCACGCAAGGCACTTATCACCCCAATGCTTCCAGACATCAGACTGAAATTCCATATCCAGTATCTTGGTAAGATCAGTAGTGTCAACCCTGGCAGTAAATTTACTGTTTCTGTCGGAAACCGCTTTCATATAGAGAAGGTGGTCTTTCTCCTTTGGTTCCTGCGTTTTAATGTTCTTGAGGAAATTGTATGCAGTATCGGTGAGTATCTCCACAAAATATTTAGCGCCGAGATCGGTAATGAACATGTCAAATCCATGAAGCGCCGTATCAGATCCCATGGAGCGGCAAAAACAGAATGGCTGCGGGATGCAATCCGTTCCGATTATAAACATGTTTTTCCTTTTCGCTGCGTAATAGGGCATCGGATATACGCTATGCAGCAGGACCTTGTCGAGTTTATTCAATGCATTTATGTCACATGGGTGGAGGCCGAAGAAGATCAAAGGCCGGGACACATTGTAATCAATGGTCTTTTGCCAGTTACCATTCTCTATTCTGAAAGTAGAGAGATTTTCCTGAAAGGGCAGAAAGTAGCGTTTCGCCGGCAGTTTTGTCGTCGTATATTCAAGGTTGATCCTGTTAAAATCCGAAACTTCAGAAAAGACGTATATGGGGTTATTATCCTTATCTTTTCCTGCTTCTACAGGCCCTACAACCTTATTATGTGCGGCAAGGATCTCAAACAGGCTCTTTAATTCTTTCTTTGCAAATAGCCTGAATATCATTTGACTCCTAAGAAAATCCTACTTCATCCTTAAGCGCTTTGCAACTTTTTTTCTTTTTGAGGCTGAGATAAATCACTTTCCGAACGGTAATGTGAGGCGTGTCAGGCTACCCTGAAATCTTATTACTTTTAAAATCTGCAACTCCTTCAGCATTGAGGAATTTGCCCAGATTTTCTTCTGTTACATGCCATTCAGTCCCTATTTTGACACCTTTAAGTCTTCCCTTCTTGAACCATTCTCTGATAGTTCTTTCATTAACACCGAGAGATTCATTTAAGTCTTTGACTGAATATAATTTAATTTTACCTATCTGCTTAGCCACGGGCTTCCTTAATTATAAAACCTTCAATTTGTAGATATAGTTATTTACTTAAAAGACAGCATATCCTTAATATGCAAAAAATGATGAATTTGCATTTATATTCTGCAACTATTGAAAATATTATATTATGGTGTATTGAAACAACCTGAGCTATATTCTTTCAATATCCTCAATATCTTCTTCTCTGTTCTTAGACGCAAAGATTGCCATTAACAACATTCCCAATAAACCTCCCACCATTAAACCTACAGTAAACCATATCATGATTTCCTCCTTGTTAGGGGTTACCATAAGACTGCTTTTACATGTATATTTAAAACATAATCATGATTTATTAATACATAATTATGATTAATTTTGTATAATAAAAGCATATTTATATCTTTTTGTCAAGTAATTTATGCATAATTCTGTTATAACATGGTTATTGTATTCATAAATATGCCGGAATCCAGTTCCTTATGAAAAGACTCTGATTCCCGCTCAAAAGACTGCGGGAATGACAGATAAAGGAGTGTATGATTAACCCCGAAGCAGAGTTTCGAGGAATTCTTTTGATTAAAAAAATTACATTATTGGATTATACTAATAGACAGGTCTGTCAATTCTAATAAGAATCTTTTAATAGCGGGTTATTTCAAATGAATAAGATAAAGAATATAGTAAGCGACGAATTGTTTGAATGGATGCGTGATATAAGAAGGGCCATTCATAAATGGCCGGAATTAGGCTTGAAGGAGAAAAAAACTGCGAAACTTATCTCCAGCAAGCTCAAGAAGCTCGGGATCGCTCACAGAACATCCGTTGCAACAACAGGGGTCGTGGGAAAGTTAATAACCGATGAACGTGCTCCCACTGTTGCGCTCAGGGCTGATATGGATGCGTTACCGGTAATGGAAGAGACAGGCCTTCCTTTCTCCTCTAAGGTCCCGGGAATAATGCACGCCTGCGGACATGACGGTCATGTAGCAATTGTATTGGGAGCAGCAGCACTTTTAAAGCAGGACCCGCCGGATGGTAATGTGGTTTTTATATTTCAGCCTGCCGAAGAGAATGAGGGTGGAGCAAAACCCATGATTGAAGCAGGCGTCCTTGAAGGCGTCGACATGATATTTGGAGGTCATATTGAAACACATTATAAAGTCGGCGGGATCGGCATTCAGACCGGGGTACACACTGCATATACAGACGCTTTTGATATAAAGATCACCGGCAAGGGGGGACACGCTGCAAGACCGCATGAGACAGTAGACGCAGTATTGCTTGCATGCAAGCTTGTTATGGAACTTCAAACTATAATCTCAAGAAATATAGACCCTCTCTATCCTGCGGTCATATCTATTGGCTATTTAAAATCCGGCACAGTTAATAATGTTATTGCTGAAAAAGCCTTTCTCAAAGGAACTATCAGGACCACTGATGAATCAGTAAGGCGGCAGATAATCAATAACATAGATAAAATAATATCTTCCATGTCAACACTGCATGGCGCAAAAATTATACTTGCCATAAAACCGGGTTATCCGCCGGTGATAAATGAAAAGAAGGCTTCTGAATTTGCGAGACATGTGGCAAGGGAACTCGCAGGTAAAGATAAAGTTCTTGCAATCCAGCTGCCGGGTCTGGGCGGGGAAGACTTTGCTTATTATTTGCATGAAATACCAGGGTGTTTCGTCAGGTTAGGAGGGGCAATTGATAAAAACGAAAATATAACTTCACACAGCTCAAGATTTGACTTTGATGAAGAGGTATTACGGGTAGGAGCTGCATATCTGTCCGAACTGGTAAGATACAGTATAAGAAAATTGCGTAACGTATAGTTAAATGAATAGCGAGCGTATCCCCGTGGTTAGCGAGCGAATGTAATAAAAAAGAATTCCTTACATTAGATTTCCTGCGGTCTCTGCCGCAGGGAGTCTAAATTGACAAGAAAATATATATTGTGAAATAATAATACTTGCCCTGAGACGCAAATAGTTTCGCCTCCAGTACCACTAACAGGAGCGGTCAAACATATTGATTAAATTTATTAATGCCAACAAATGGTTCAATAGCCATCAGGTACTGAAAAATATCAACCTCGAAATCACTAAAGGTGAGGTTGTTGTTATATGCGGACCGAGCGGAGCAGGTAAAAGCACCCTTTTAAGAACTATAAACAAACTTGAGCCGATAGATGATGGCGAGATCATTGTAGATAGCAGATACCTTTCGGACCCCGGAACAAACCTTACCGCGCTAAGGGCTGAAGTTGGCATGGTTTTCCAGCATTTCAATCTTTACCCTCACAAGACAGCCCTGAAAAATATTACATTAGCTCCGTGCACGGTGCGTGGATTAAACAAGAAACAGGCGCGGGAAAGGGCCGTCAAATTACTTGAAAGAGTCGGGCTTTCGCACAGACAGGACGCCTTTCCGTCACAACTGTCAGGGGGCGAACAGCAGCGTGTTGCTATTGCGCGGAGCCTCGCGATGGAGCCCAAGGTAATGCTTTTTGATGAACCAACCTCGGCCCTGGACCCCGAACTTATAAATGATGTCCTTGATGTAATGATTTCGCTCGCAAAAGAAGGTATGACAATGGTCGTTGTAACCCATGAAATCGGCTTTGCCCAGAAAGTTGCTGACAGAGTGATATTTATGGCTGATGGCGAAATTCTCGAGATAGGCAGTCCACCGGATATATTTGTCAACCCGAAGCATCAAAGGGCGAGAGATTTCATGAGCAAGGTCTTCCACATCCCTATTTTCCATGAAAATAAAGAAGAAGATTAGGAACTACTGAAGAAGTAAAAATGGTGGGCAGTCGCAGAATCGAACTGCGGACACAGGGATTTTCAGTCCCTTGCTCTACCGACTGAGCTAACTGCCCGTGCTGGAAATCATAACCCATAGTTTTTTTAATTGTCAACTTGACAGATCTGAGAAGATCATTTAGCCACTGACTTGCACTGACCACAAACGAATCCGAAAGCCCGAATTTCGAAATTCAAAACAACACCAAAATACAAATGCAAAAATTCTCATAATAATCTGACCACAGATTATTATGATTTGGAGTAACTGGATTCTGGACATTCGGATTTCTTTAGTATTTCGTACTTCATATTTGGGATTTTTCTTTACGTCTGTGTTAGTCTGTGGCCGAATGCTTTTTATAAAATACTCGATTAGATTATGATATGCTATGCTTAAAAAGACAGATATAATACTGTCCATAATCTCCGGCCTCATGTTTGTCCTGGCATTCCCGCCTTTTGACTTTTTCCCGTTTGCATGGTTTGCCCTTGTTCCGCTTCTTATCGCCCTATGGGAGAAAAATGCCAGGACCTCTTTTCTGATCGGTATTCTTACCGGTCTGATTTATTTTCTCGGGACAATATACTGGGTATTTCACTCTATGTATTTTTACGGATATATTGCAGCGCCTTTAAGCGCTTTGATCCTGCTGCTGCTCTGTCTTTACCTCGCAGTTTATACAGGTATATTTTCCGTGCTGTTCAGTTATATTTCAGAAAGGTCCAGGCTGCCTGCCATTATGATAGTCCCATTTCTCTGGGTCACTATAGATGTTATGCGCACCTATGCGCCGATTTTAGGCTTCCCATGGTCTTCCCTCGGGTATTCCCAGTATAAATTTCTGCCTCTTATTCAAATTGCCGATGTGACAGGAATTTATGGGATCTCATTTCTTGTAACGGCAGTAAACAGTGCTATCTTTGACGTTATTTTTTGCTGGCCGAGGAAAATGAGGAAAGAGCCCCTTTTGTCGTGGTGGCCGCTCACTTTAAGCATAATAGTTATAATTATTACTATCGCCGGCACACTGTTTTATGGTTACAATAAACTCTCTGAAAGCAGCAACAGCAGCAGCATAAAAGTCAGTATAGTGCAAGGGAATATCCCGCAGGATAAAAAATGGGAGGCGGCATTTCAAAGGGAGGTCCTTGATACTTACAAGCGGCTTTCTTTGTCAGTTTCAGCGAACTCACCGGATCTGATCGTCTGGCCTGAGACTGCAGTGCCTTTCATTTTTGGTTATGACAAGATACTTACCGAGGATATTTTCTCATTTCAGAAGCAGCTCGGCATCCATCTGCTTTTCGGGAGTATGCTTGCAAAGGACGCAGACCGTCTGTCCAACAGCGCGGTCCTGCTCTCGCCGGAGGGAAACATCTTATCAACCTATGACAAAATGCATCTCGTGCCTTACGGAGAATATGTTCCTCTAAGAAAACTCTTTCCTTTTATCGAAAAGATAACTGCCGGCATCGGGGATTTTTTGCCGGGAGAAGGGCCTGTGGTCATGCAGACGCCATTTGCAAAGATCGGGAACCTGATCTGCTACGAAATAATTTTTCCGGGTCTTGTCAGGAAGTTTGTCGACAAAGGTGCAAATGTTCTGGTAACAATAACCAATGACGCCTGGTTCGGGCGCACCTCAGCTCCGTATCAGCATTTTTACATGGCAGTATTCAGGGCCGTTGAAAACAGGGTACCGGTTGTCAGGGCTGCGAACACCGGCATCTCGGGTTTCATTGACAGCAAGGGAAGGATAATAAGCAAAAGCGATATCTTCGTTGAAGACGCGTTGACTGAGAATATAGAAATCGGAAATGAAAAAAGCTTTTACACAAAACACGGCGATCTATTTGCTTATTTCTGTATTGCTTGTTCGTTGCTAATGGTAATACACAGGATCTTTTCCGGAAAAAGATAATTTTGATAATTGATAAACCTATCCCCTGCCCTTTTTAGCAGATTCCTCATAAAAGAATCTCTGGTAGAGGACCTCCCATTCGGGTGTTCCCTCGGGGATTTTCTTTGAATAGGATTGAAGTTTTTTACGTATGGATTCGTCGATGCTTTCGGCAAGTTTTAATTCTTTTATAATTATCCTTTTTATCTCGCGCCTGACAGCGCTTTCTTCTGCAAGCAGCGCTACCGCCTTTTTGTCAAGAAGCCCTTTCAGGACAACGTGAGTGAGATGACTGACTTTATCATCCGAGAGCCTCATATGATGATATTGCGCTCCTTTAAAAGCTTCTGCTTTGTCAGATCAAAGAGCTTGCGGTAATCAAGCCGTCCCTTTGATATTTCAGAATCAAACTTCTTCAGCATCTCACGCACTTCTTCGTTGAGCCTGTCTTCAACCATAAGCTCTTCGAGCATGAGTTCATGCAGTAATTCCGAGATCTTCTCTCTTGGCGCCTGCAATTCGATCAGGTTCCTCTTAAGGAGCTCTTCCATGATCTCTTTGGCTACGATAGACACCCAGCTTTTAGGAACTCTCATTTATTTTTCGACATACGGCATGAGAGCTATACTCCGTGCCCTTTTGATGGCCTGTGTAAGCTCTCTCTGGTGCTTTGCGCAGTTGCCGTTCATTCTGCCGGCCAATATCTTGCCCCTTTCGGTAAGAAAACTCCTGAGGCTCTTGATATCCTTGTAGTCGATAAACGGGATTTTGTCTGCGCAAAATTTACAGTATCTTTTTCTCTGAAACTTTCTGTATTGCAACTTTATGCTCCTTTTATCTTAAAAATATTAATATTTAAAATGAATTTTAAAACGGCTCCAGTTCGGTAGTTTCATCAGGAGGAGCAGATTCCTCTCCGCTGCCTGACTCAAGATCAGCAGCTCCCTGTTTTTTGGAGAGAAAACGTACACTCTGTGCAACTACCTCATGTCTGCTTCTCTTCTGTCCGTCTTCAGTCTCCCAGCGTCTCTCCTGCAGTCTGCCTTCAATAAGCACTGAGCTGCCCTTATTTAAATATTGTCCGCAAGTATCAGCCTGTTTACCAAAGACAACCACATTTATGAATGTTACTTCATCTTTTGTTTCATCACCCTGCTTGTATCTGCGGTTGACTGCTATCCCAAAATTGCATACGGATGTTCCCTGTGGAGTATATCTTAATTCCGGGTCCCTGGTAAGATTGCCGATCAGGATTATCTTATTGAACATCCTGTTTGCCCTCCGGTTCCGTTTTGCCCTCTCCGGATGCCGGCATCTTTGCCTGGGCCGGGCTTGAGATATCTTTGGACCCATTTTTTGCAGCGGACTGCGCAAGGGCTGTAAGCATAGCTTCTATTTGTTTCTTTTTCGACAGTTTTACAACCATAAACTTTATGACAGAATCAACTACCTTGCAAAGTTTCTCAAGTTCTATGATAGTAGATGGCGGAGCTTTGAAAAGCAACAGGATGTAGTTGCCTTTCTGATGTTTGTTAAGTTCATATGCTAATTTACGGCGGCCCCAGTTTTCTGATTTCAAGATTTCACCGCCCTGCCTGACGATGACGTCTTTCATTCTGCCAACAGTCTCTTCTACAGCGCTGTCGTCAAGATTCGAGTCAAATATTATGACCTTTTCATAATAACTCATATTTACCTCCCTGTGAATTGGCTCTTTTCGCATGCGAAAAGACAAGCCCTTGCCTCAACTGGCAAGAGCAAAGAGACTACTTTTATAGCATATTAAGAAGAAAAATTACAATACTACCGGCAAGCTGGTCAGCTGGCAGGCTTGCAAGCAGGCAGGCTGGCAAGCTGGCAAGCTAAGTCAAAATCATTTATAATTAAGCATGTTCCCTGTAAGTCCTGAAAAAGAAAAGGCTCTGAGGGCAAAGCTCGAAAACCTTGGCATCTTTGAAAAAGACCTTGAGGAATCTTTTGTCCGGTCGCAGGGCAAAGGCGGACAAAATGTGAACAAGGTCTCTACCTGTGTTTATCTGAAACATATACCAACAGGCGAAGATGTTAAATGTCAAAAAACCCGTTCTCAGGGATTGAACCGATATTATGCACGGGTGCTCCTCTTTGAAAAAATAGAACATTTAATAAAAGGCAGTGAAAGCGAGGAAAGGCAGCGGATCGAGAAGATCAGGCGGCAGAAACGCAAGCGCTCCAAACGTGCAAAGGGGAAAATGCTTGCCGACAAACGTCTGCACTCAATTAAAAAAGCAGGTCGTGCTTCTGTAATTTAAATGAAGGGGACAAGCATTAACAGTCTCAAAACGGTATTTACCAGACTGCCGGCCATTGTCTGCATACCCGAGGTCATTTTTTCAATAATATCTTTTGCATATCTTTTTCATTTCTTGCATAATATTTGAGAATTGCATTCTATTAAATTCGAGGGGGCTTATGTTTGAGATAGACATCCCGGGTGTTGGATACGTTAAACTTAATCATCTTGTTTCAGATTTTACCGGAACTTTGTCATTTAATGGTAAACTGATTCCTGGTGTGAGGGAAAGGTTGATCAGTATAGCCGATTTTCTGAATATTCATGTCCTGACATCGGATACGTTTGGAACGGCATTATCTGAACTTGAAGGTATTCCATGTAAAGCACATGTTCTTGAAGGAGAGTATCACGATCTCCAGAAAGAAGAATACGTCGAACGGCTTGGCGCCAGTTTTGTAGTTGCATTCGGTAACGGTAATAATGACAGAAAGATGTTGCGAGCAGCCAGGATAGGCATAGCGGTCACGGAAGGAGAAGGTTGTGCGGTTGACATCCTGATGGCCGGGGCTGTACATGTAACAAGCATAAACTCCGGCCTCGATCTCCTTTTGTATCCTAAACGGCTTAAGGCAACGCTCAGATACTAAAAACTAATTAACAATGACTTAACAGATGTAAGAATAAGTTTAACACATTAATGCAGGAAATGAGACGTCAAGAATGAATCTTACACTTCCTACTCCTTAATTCCAACTTGTTAATTAAATGTTATTGCAGCTGAGCAAAAACCATTATGGAACTATTTCTTGAGATCTTTTTCCCCGTCTCCGGTGTTAAAACTTCCATACTTATTCCTCCGCTTGTTGCGCTTGTTATTTCATTTTTCACCTCAATGGGAGGGGTGTCAGGGGCATTTCTGCTTCTGCCTTTTCAGATGAGTTTCCTTAAGTTTACAAGCCCTTCAGTAAGCGCAACCAATTTTGTATTTAACATTGTTGCGATACCAAGCGGTGTATACCGGTATATTAAGGAGGGGCGCATGGCATGGCCTTTGACGTGGATTGTAAGCATAGGAACATTACCCGGGGTATTTATCGGTTATTATCTCAGGGTCCACTACCTCCCTGACCCGAGAACATTCAAACTTTTTGTCGGCTGTGTCCTTCTCTATATTGGAATCCGGCTACTGTATGAGACAACAGGAAAGGCTGCTGCAGGCAAGACCAAAATGAAGGCGCTTGAAGACAAATTTAAACAAAGAGCGGAGGAACTCAAGAAACAGCAGCATGCACGCATTGCTTCAGGACTTCCCATAGAGGCCGTGGTAAAAACAATTTCATTCACTTTTTCAAAAGTGGAATATGAATTCTGGGGGGAGAGGTTTTCATTCAGCACACCTGCAATGTTTCTCCTTGCGTTTTTTGTCGGGATCATCGGGGGCACTTACGGGATCGGCGGCGGCGCAATCATCGCCCCATTTTGTGTTGCAGTCTTTCACCTGCCAGTTTATACAGTTGCCGGAGCCGCACTAATGGGGACATTTTTAACATCTATCGCCGGAGTCACTTTTTACAGCGTCATCCCCGCGAAAGAAGGTCTCGCCACATCGCCTGACTGGTTATTAGGTGCCCTGTTCGGCGCAGGCGGGTTTTTAGGCATGTATTTAGGCGCAAGATTTCAGAAATTCGTCCCACAGAAATTTATAAAGATGATGCTGGGTCTGGTGATCCTGTTTCTGGCTATAAAATATATATTGCAGTATTTTTAAGATATCTTTGCTTCCTGACAGCGCCATTTGTCCACTTGTAAGCTCAATCCGTAATCCTGTATCATATACTCTAAATGGCTTACAGAGATTTACGAGAATTTTTAAGTTTACTGGAGAAAAAAGGACTCCTTAAGCGGATCAAGGCCGAGGTCGATCCGGATCTTGAGATAGCAGAGATAAATGACAGGGTTGTAAAGGCGAACGGCCCGGCCCTTTTGTTTGAAAATCCAAAAGGGTCAAAATTTCCGGTCCTTGTCAATACGTTCGGTTCATTTGAGAGAATGCGCCTTGCGCTGGAGGTTGAGAATCTTGACGACATCGGCGTCAGGATACTTGAATTTCTTGAGCCTGAAATTCCTACCAATTTCATAGAAAAACTAAAGGCTCTGCCAAAGCTTAAAAAGCTCGCAGATTTTTTTCCTAAAATTGTAAAGACAGGGCCTTGCAAAGATGTAATTATCAGGGATAACCCTTCACTCGATATCTTCCCTATTTTAAAAACCTGGCCTGAAGACGGCGGAAAATTCATTACCCTGCCGATGGTCTTCACCAAAGACCCGGACAAAGGAGAGCGTAATTGCGGAATGTACCGAATGCATGTGTATGATCCCAGGACAACAGGAATGCATTGGCATATGCATAAGGACGGCGCAAGGCATTACCGTAAAGCGGAACAGCAGGGCAAAAGACTGGAAGTCGCAGTGGCTATCGGTTCAGATCCCGCTGTAATGTATTCGGCGACCGCTCCCCTGCCAGAAGGGGTTGATGAGATGTTGTTTGCGGGTTTCTTAAGAAATGATACCGTAGAACTCGTAAAATGCGAGACTGTGGATTTAGAAGTCCCCGCCAATGCGGAGATCGTGCTTGAAGGTTACTGCGCTCCCGGTGAGAGGAGGATAGAAGGTCCTTTTGGAGATCACACAGGGTATTACTCTCTCGCTGATGAATATCCCGTATTTCATATTACGTGTATAACTCACAGAAAGGATGCCATCTATCCTGCAACCATCGTAGGAAAACCTCCGATGGAGGACTGCTATATCGGCAAGGCAACAGAGCGCATCTTCCTTCCGTTATTAAGAAAGCAGCTTCCTGAAATTATTGACATGAACCTGCCGCTGGAAGGTGTCTTTCATAATATAGCGGTTATTTCTATTGATAAGCGTTATCCGGGCCATGCAAGAAAAGTCATGTACGCGCTCTGGGGAATGGGACAAATGAGCTTTACAAAGGCGATCGTAATTGTTGATAAATGGGTGAATGTTCAGGACCTGAGCGAGGTTGTCTGGAGAATAGGCAATAATGTTGATCCAAAGAGAGATACAGTTATTGTCGAAGGCCCCCTCGATGTGCTTGAACATGCCTCTGATATCCCTGCCTACGGAGGGAAGATAGGTATTGATGCCACAAAAAAATTATTGTCCGAAGGTTTTACACGTGAATGGCCTCCTGAAATAGTAATGCCTGAAAATATTAAAAAGTTTGTTACCGGGAGATGGAAGGAATACGGACTTGATTGACTTTGCGCCGGCAAGCTTTTAATATAAAATTTAAAGGATGTTCATAAAAAAATGAAAAGCAGTATTGTTGCCCTCCAGGAATCCGCAATTCAGTTTTCAGAAAAAGGCGAGTACGACAAGGCTATTGCCGCATGGAAGAAACTTCTCACGGTCCGTGAAGATGCCAATATATACAATACGATCGGGGACCTGTATATAAAGAAAGGTTCACAAAATGACGCCGTAGAATATTTTATACTTGCAGCCAACAAATTCAGAAGCGATGGTTTTCACCAGAAGGCAATGGCAATATACAAAAAAACTCTGAATATTGTGCCGTTTCAGTATAGCGCGTTGATAGCATTGGCAGAGCTTTACGCAGAAAAGGGTATTACCGGCAATGCGGTTATGTATTACCTTAAAGCAGCGGAAAAGATGTCCAGAGACGGTAAAATAGACAAAACTATCGATATCTACACTACGATCCTCAACCTTACACCATCCGATATGGACATCAAGGCAAAAATAGCCGATCTATGGCTCAGCAAAGGCCTCCCTGAAAAAGCCGCAAATGACTATGCCGCAATCGCAGCTGACTATATGCTTAAGGATGATCTTGATATGTCCGTCGAATTCTTTTCCAAGGCCATCGGTTTGGACCCTAAAAACGTCCCTTCTTTTATCGGGCTCAGCAATCTGGCAGAAAAGCAGAACAAACTGGAGCAGGCATTTGATTTTGCAGCTAAGGCGCTGCATTTTTCACGCAATAATAAGGATATCCTGTCTAAATTCGTTCAAGTTGCGATCAAGGCCGATAGAATTCAGGATGCCAAAGATATCCTGTCAAAATTAATAGTGTCCGCCCCTGCCGATCTTTTTTACAAAAAGCTGTTTGGAAATATTTATATCAGTGAAGGACAATTGGATAAGGCATGGGAGGAATTGCAGCCCTGTATTGATGAATTACTGCAGGACCAAAACTGGGATGAAGCATATTCGATGCTTGAACAATTTAAAGAATTTTCATCCATTCCGGTCAAGCAACGCCTCATAACTATTTACAGGGGTAAAAATAACAATAAATTATTAATGGCAGAGTTAGAGGATCTTGCGAGAATGCATGAAGCCCGTGGAGCGGACCAGCTTGCTCTGGGACTTTATAGAGAATTAGCGCAGTTACAGCCCGGAAATATCTCCGTTAAGAGTAAAATTGAAGAGTTTGAACTTCTTTTAGAATTAAACGTTCCTGTACCTTCTACTGAAGAACTGCAAATCTCTGTAGAGGAGCAGGGAGCCGAAGATATTCCCCGGAAAGATTTTCAGGAAGAAAAAACTGAAGCGGAGTTTTACGCCAACCAGGGATTGATCGCCGATGCCATCAGGATTTATGAAAAGATCCTTACTGCTGACCCTGATAACATAGCGGTCCAAAATCAGATACAGTCCCTGCGTTCACTTAACGAAACAGAACCTGCTGCATCTGATATAGAAATGGCTGAGGAAATGACTGTTCGATCAGAGAGCTCCCCTGCTGCTGACGGGATATCTGATAAAGACGGTATTGACGAAGAGGATTACGAATCGCACTACACTGCAGGGATTGAATATAAAAACAAGGGCCTGCTTGATGACGCTATCAGGGAATTTCAGATCGTGGCAAAGGATCCTGCAAAGGCATTACTAAGTTCTAAAATGATCGCGTTGTGTTTTATGGAAAAAGGCGTATTCATTCGTGCTATATCTGAACTTAACACGCTCCTTGAATCAATGCCCGGCAGCGATGAGAGGGCCATTGACATAAAATATGAACTTGCTGAGGCCTACATGAAGAATAATGATTACGACAAAGCCCTTGAAATATACTCTGAAATACGTACAATAAATCCAGACTATAAAGATCTGTCACATAAAATTGATATTCTAAAAGACCTGATCGGGAAGTCTGAAAAAAAGCAAAAAGTTAAGAAAAACCGGATATCCTATATTTAGAGTCTGTTTATAACGTATCGCTTTAGAAACAGATGTCATTTCCGCACAGGAACTTTTTATTAATTTTTTCTTGTAATACAATGGACCACCTGAATTTTTATAAATTGAAAGAACAGCCTTTTTCCAATTCCAACGATAACAGGTATTTCTACAGTAATATGCAGCACGCAGATGCGTTGGTACGGCTTAGATATGCAGTTGATTCAATGAAAGGCCTTGCTGTCGTTGTTGGTGGTGTCGGGACCGGAAAAACAACACTTGCAAGGAGAATACTTGACGAACTCGATGAAGATAAATACGAAGCCGCTCTGCTCGTTGTGCTCCATTCAACTGTTACTGCTGACTGGTTTTTGAAAAAGATCGCAATTCAGCTTGGAGTTGAAAATGTGTCTGAGAACAAACTGGATATACTGGGACAATTATATAAGAAACTGATACATATAAATGAGTCCGGACTCAAAGCAGTGGTCCTTATAGATGAGGCACAAATGCTTCAGAGCAGGGAAATAATGGAAGAATTCCGAGGTCTGCTTAACATGGAAATATCTCAGGGTAAGCTGCTGACTCTCATACTGTTCGGGCTCCCTGACCTTGATAATATTCTTGCCCTTGATGAGCCTCTAAAACAGAGAATTGCCATAAAATACAAATTAAAA
Source organism: Thermodesulfovibrionia bacterium (assembly GCA_963699585.1). Taxonomy (GTDB): domain Bacteria; phylum Nitrospirota; class Thermodesulfovibrionia; order UBA6902; family UBA6902; genus SURF-23. The sequence goes on from CAVOUK010000002.1 coordinate 513,502, forward strand.
GAATTCGATCTGAACAGCACTCAGGAATATATCAGGCACAGGCTCAGAGTGGCAGGTTGTGAAAAAGAGATCTTTACAGCCGAGGCAATTTCTTCTATCCACTCTTATTCAAAAGGCAATCCACGGCTTATTAATACCATCTGTGACAATGCGATCCTCGAAGGTTTTCTCATATCACAACACCCCATAGGAAAAAATATAATCGATTTAGTTTCAAACAATCTCGACTTATCGTTAGATCAATAAGTGTAAATATATATTACATCTTATATCCCACCTGTAAGCTTTTAATAATTTCATCAATAATATTATTAAATTCAAGTAGTTATATAATTTTCTCCTGCAGAAGGCGAGGGAAATGCAGCACAGTTATTATTGTGATTTGAATTACATGTGTTAAAGTTTTTTTTATTAGTGCCGATAATATTATCGACATCAATGCATAGGGAGAGACTAATATGATTCTATTCTCGGACGTCTCAAAAAGTTACGAAAATAAACCCGTTCTCAATTCCATTTCATTAGTCGTTAAAAAAGGCGAGCTTCTCTTTATAACCGGCCCGAGCGGCGCCGGGAAGACCACCATGCTTAAGCTGGCTTATTGTGCAGAGCGTCCTGATAACGGACGCATTACAGTTGCTGACTGGCAGGTGAACAAGCTAAAGCAGCATGAAATCCCGGAATTAAGACGTAACATCGGCATAATCTTTCAGGACTTCAAACTTCTGTCCAACAGAACTGTTTTCGATAATGTAGCGCTTGCATTGAGTATCCATGGGATGAATCCCGGTAAAATAAGGCATTACGTTAATGAGGCACTGGAAGATGTCAAACTGCTCGATAAAGTAAACCATTTCCCTCAATCTCTATCAGGAGGGGAACAGCAGCGGGTCGTAATAGCGAGGGCCATGGTGTCCAAACCTATCGTCCTGCTCGCAGATGAACCGACCGGAGACCTGGATATCGAAAATGCAAAGGTCATTATGGATCTTTTCAGCAAGATAAACAAAAAGGGCACCACAGTGCTTATCGCGACCCATGATGAAACCCTTTTTCGCGCATCCGGTCACAGGGTTATTTTCGTGAACGATCATTATATAGAAAAGGAGTATGTAGCTTGATATCTAAAGCCAGTTCAAACGGAGAAAGATTCGAGATCCTGAAATATTCTTTTAAGACCGCATTTAAAAGCATCGTGCATGAAAAGTGGATCAATTCTCTGACCATTCTTTCGGTCAGTATAGGCCTCACCATATTTTGCTCTTTCATAATAATTAATTCAAATATGAATTCCGCCCTCCAGCGCTGGGCCAAAAGCTTCGGCATGGTAGTGTATTTAAACGAAGATGTCAGCAAGGAAAGAGAAGAATCCATAAAAAGACAATTGCTGCAGGATACGGATATAGAGACAGTTAATTACATATCAAAAGAGCAGTCATTTGAAGAAATAAAAAGGACAATGGGTGAAAATGCAATGATACTTGATATTTTCAAGGAAACTCCCCTGCCTTCCTCTTTTGAGCTTAAACTCAAAAAGGATTATCTGGACATTGTGCGTGTTAAAGAAAAAGCAGCGCAAATACAACGGTTGGACGGGGTACAGGAAGTGCAATACGGCGAAAAATGGCTTTCATCTCTGATTACTATTGCAAAAACAGTAAAGGGCGGTTCTATTGTTTTTGGGGCGGCCATATTTATCGCCGTTACATTTATTACTTACAGCACCATAAAGATCCTTCTGCACAGGAGGAAAGAAGAAATAGAGACACTGAAACTGCTGGGCGCATCGAGAGGTTTTATAAGACTCCCCTTTCTGATCGAAGGCTTTTTTATCGGAGCGCTGGGCGGTATTGTGAGCTCTCTTGTGATATTGGGCCTTTACTCATTCATCACATATAAAATGGTAGAGTTCCTGCCTGCGATGAAATTTCTCGTGACATCCTTACCGTTGCAGGTATATTTAGTTATTCCTTTTACAGGAGCAATGATGAGCCTCCTGGGAAGCTTTATAGCCATAGGGAAAATAAGGTATTAAATGTTTCATTTAGGTCCTCATCCGAAACTTCAATTCAGGAAGTGCGTCCCATCTCTCCATGCCGCAGCACTTTCAGCAGGTCTGATATTATATGCTGTTATTTTATTGACCCCCGCTGCCGCCACGGCTGAAAAAGCAAACAAGCTTTTTGAAATTCAGCAAAAGATCAGAAACGCCTGGGACAACATAAGTGAATCAAAAGAGGAAGAAACCTATATACGCAAAAATATTCAGGAAGTAAGCGAAACCATAGGCAGGAAAGAGAAAGAGCTCCGGAATTACGACAGTCAGATGTCGCAGACACAGACGGAAATAGCAAACCTTGAAAAAGATATTGATATGCTCACAGAAGCATTGAACAGCAAAAAACCTTATCTTAAAGAATATGTTACTTATCTCCTGAAGCAGCAGTTTGGGAATAATGCTTTTGCCCTTGCTTCAGCAGCTGACTACCAGGACCTGTCAAGAAGAAGCAAGTATATCAGCCTGATCACCAATTATGAGGGAAGGGCGATGCAAAAGTATACCATTGACCTCAAGGAGATCAATGCCAAGAGGAAGGAACTCGAAACGATCTACGCAGAACTTGAAGCAAGCAAAGAAGAGGCCCGGAACAGGAAAAAAGAATTACAGGCTACTCTCTCAAAGAAAGATGAGTTGCTGCTCAGTGTGAGAGAAAAACAGATGGCGTATGAGAAAAATATCAGGGAGCTCGAAAATTCATCGCAAAAGATCCAGGGAATGGTATCAGCCACTGACAAGAAGGCTATCCCTGCATCAATTACCGGAAGCGGTTTTGGATCATTCAGGGGTCATTTGCCATGGCCGATCAACGGCAAGGTGCTCCTGCCATATGGAGCGTATAAAGACCCTGTATATAATGTCCCTGTTTTTAACAATGGCATACAGATAGGAGCAAATCTCGACGAGGTGCCAAAATCAGTTGCAGGCGGCAGGGTGATCTTTGCAAGCGCTCTTGAGAGCTACGGCATGCTCCTGATCATCGATCATGGCAATGGCTACAACACATTATACGGCAATCTTTCTGAAGTGCTGCTCCAAAAAGGAGATCTCCTGATCAAAGGGACCGAGTTAGGTAAAATAACGAGATCCAAACTCTTAAATACCCCGGCACTGTATTTTGAGATCAGATACAATGGAAAACCTGTAAATACCATGGAGTGGCTGGAGAAACAGGGTTAAAATTGCATTCGGTCAATTCAGACCGCATTGGCTCACTTGACATAACGTACGCAATATGGTACGTTAATTAAAAAGGTGACTCATATGTCAACATTATCAGCAAGTGAAGCAAGGGCAAAACTGTATAAACTATTGGATGAAGCCGCTTCATCACATGAACCAATCCAGATCACAGGGAAAAGAAACAGCGCTGTACTTATTTCTGAGGACGACTGGCGTGCAATTCAGGAAACACTTTACCTGCTGTCCATTCCCGGTATGAGGGATTCGATACGCAAGGGGCTTAAAACTCCCGCAGAAAAATGCAGCAAAGATCTTAAGTGGTGAGTTGGCATCTGATATTTACCAAGCAGGCCCAAAAAGATGCCAAAAAACTTTCAGCTGCGGGGCTTCGCCCAAAAGCCGAAGAACTTCTGGAAATTCTGAAAATAAATCCATTCAAACAACCCCCTCCGTTTGAGAAACTCGCAGGTGACCTGTCCGGAGCTTATTCGCGTCGAATCAATATCCAGCATCGGTTGGTGTACCAGGTTATGAAGGAGATCAAAACCATAAAAGTAATCCGCATGTGGACTCATTACGAGTAGATCTGTGAGGGGTGTAAGTACGCTTCTGTGCATCTTTACGGCAAGTTGAATTGAGGATTATGGGTTGAAAGAAAGTATAACAATGAGTTAAGCGGCTCAAGTCCGCTTGAACGACTGGTTGGTCGATCATTTTCTATTTGTGACCGCTGTTCTCTGGAGTGTGCTCATCACCATTTTTATTGTCTCTGAGGAAAGCCCCACTTCCTATAGTTTAAAATTGACGAAGTGCCAAGCAGCAGCCTTTCTCACTAAAGGTGATTCGTGCTTTGTTGCTGCTGTCAATACTTGCCGTGATCCTGGATCACTGATTTTGCCAAGAGACTCTATCGCTCTCGCTTGAACAAGGGGACTGTGATCCCTAACCGCAAGTCCAAGCAACAAATCGACTGTATCGGCGACCCTTAGTCTCCGATAATTTCGACCGGTGCGCCAGGATGGCATGCCTTCCAGCGCTTGTATAGGTATCGCAATGCCAAGGCTCCACATTTCGGGGGAATGCACGAGGGCCTTTCGTTTCCTTTGATGAGGTCATCTTCTGCCCCGTGGCACATCCGGCAATGAAAATAAAGCACATTATTATGTAAAACCATTTTTTCATGACAACCTCCTTAATTTTATTACCGCGTCTGTTCTTAGTTATCAAAGCATGAGGCATTCCTTGTCTGTTTTATTAATTGCTAAATAACACATTTAGAGAGCACTGTCAATTAAAAAATTAATTATCACTTTCTCCAGTTAGTAAAATATAATCGGGTTCAGTACTGAATGACGTGTTTTGCACATGTTAATCATCATTTTTAAAATCTTCACAGGTTATTACGCGAAGCAGGTATCGGAGGATGATTTGATTGAAATCACAATAACGAGAAAGAGCGTCAATCATTAATCTGCTTTATCATCTGAATTACTGAGTTGCAGGTAAAAGTTTCAGTTCTGAAAAATGATTGATATCTAACTATTAGCAATAGAATTATGAATCCAGGTGGCAATTTGAGTTAAATCTACAATAACAGGTTGGTCGTCAATCATTAATCTGCTTTATCATCTGAATTACGGAGTTGCAGGTAAAAGTTTCAGTTTTAAGTATGATTAAATCTAAGTATTAGCGATAGAATTTTCAGTCGGAAGGCGTTTATTTTTCATCCTATGAAATGACAGTCATTTTTGCCCTACAATTGGACACTTAATCTTTAAACAACCCTAACTATTACCGGATTAATTCAGAATATCAAATATATGGGATTTATACCCATCGAGTATCACATGCAATCCGGCAGTTGCAATATCCGCACCTTTACGCACATATTGTTGATTGTTCAATTCATCAAGAAAAAGAAAATCTCCCTCACCAGCAAGTTCATTCATTAAAGGGATTCTGCCCTGCGAGAGGTTCTGGCTCAGGTTAACCACTACAAGCTTGGTCCGCAGGGACGATTTCCATGTATAGGCTATGAGATTTTGAAAACTCTCATCTGCAAAAGAGAACACCTCTTTCAATTGCCACTCGCCCTCATGGAAGACATCCTGTTTTGTAATAAAAAGCAGTTTTTCGTAAAAGCTCCTTATCTCCTCATCAGGCTTCTCAATTTTTATCGTGCGGAGCTGAACAGGCAGCTTGATTGTTTTTCCCTCTAACTGCCCCTGATGATAAAGTTTCATCCCCGGTAGTGTGGAAAAGAGTGTGGCTGCCGCCAGCAACCTGTCTTTAGCGAATATCCCTGCGCTTCTTGGTTCATCATGGTTTTCTATAAAACGGGTCATTTTTTTCTGAAACGAAATATCTGCCTTCAGGTGAAGATAAATATCCTGAACAGAGGATGAGACTATTCTGTCGTAAAGCCTTTTATCATACGTATAATCAAAACCCAGCTGCTGCAATGTCCATTCTTTGTCCCAATATGCCTCTGCCATCAGGAGAAATCCCGGAAAGGCATCCCGGACCTCTTTCCAGAACTCATTTTTCAGCGGGTCATGAGATGAATTTCCCCCGGCCAGTCCCCACGTTTTACTGAAGATCTCGTTGAGAACGAGCATTGCCATGTCACACCTTACGCCATCACAATATGACGCAATTTTATTCAACTCCTGTATGAGCGCAGTACGCATTTCAGGATTGAAGTAATTTAATTGCAGTGTATCGGTCCAGGGCGGGAAGTATGGGTCTCTGCCTCTTGCAATATACAATCCCCTGCCCCCGATATTTATCAGCGAAAAGGCTTCCGGCTCATTCTGGAAATCTTCTTTGGTCCCCTGAATATAGTAATCAGGATGTTCCATGACCCAGGGATGGTCAGGCGCTGTGTGGTTTGGGACAAAATCAAGGATAAGCCCTATGCCCCGGCTGTGAAGTTCATCTCGTACCATGCCAATCTCTTCCCATTCACCTATGAGCGGATCAGGTTCATATGCTGCTATAGAATAGGGAGAGCCGGGGATATCTTCATCCGTCCATCCGCGCTCAGGATCATCAAAGAGATGCCTGTATTCGGGCGTTTCCAAAAAAATTGCCTTCCCGATCCGGCTTCGTTTCCAAATCCCCATGAGCCAGATATAATGAAATCCCATAGCCGCGATTTTTCCCCATTCATGTGCAGGGACGTCTCCTATGGTAAGAGGCGCTCCATATTTCATAGACAGTTCATAAAGCCAGGCAGCTGTATTTATTTCATATAAAAATGGATTGTCTTTCATTTATCCTCATGATGGAATCCTGAAATCATATTCTCCCAATGGAGGATTTTTGATTAATTTGTCGATCTTCACGCTGAACCTGAAATCATCTACAGATATTTCCAGCTTTGACGGATACCAGAATCCTTCATAATTCTGCGGTTCAGCGTATTTTACGTGAACAGTTTTGCCGGACAAACTGATATCCTGCCTTACCGGTAAAAGCGTCGCTTTATCCAGATGAATCTCTTTACTTACAGTTCTTATTATATACGCATCCTGTTCTCTGGAGAGGACGCCTCCTTCCACATCATCCCACCAGAAGACAGCATAGAGGAATTTTTCAATCAGACCTGCGAGTTTTGTATCTTTATTTCCGGTCAGAACATAAAGCTCTCTGTCTTTCATCACAATGTCGCTCACAAGCATGCCGAATTTGTACATCCTCATGTGTGCGCGGTCAGGTCTTTGAAAAATCACGGATGCATTGATCTGGTCATATAATTCACTATTCTTTTCAATCCTGATATCTGCAATTGCCTTTAAAACCTGAATACCATCACCAGCCGTTGAAACAATCTCGGCGAGTGTAAGTTCTTCTCTGTATTGAGGCGGTACAGGAGTGATAGCTTTGGGAGCGCAACTGATAAAGCAGTAAGCAGTAAGCAGTAAACAGAAAGGAGTAAGGGGTAAGCGGTAAGGGGTAAGCAGAAAAAAAAAGGAGTTAGAGCCCGCTTTGTCATTACGGGCGCAGCGAGGAATCCTGTCTTTAATAATTGTAGTTAACAGGCTAATAAAAAAGTATTTCAATTGCCTCTTCAACATTTTTAACACCTATGATTTCTATTCCGTGTCCTTCAAGTTTCTGGGCATTGCTCACAGGGACGATCCCTTTTGAAAAACCCAGCTTCGCGGCCTCTTTTATCCTTGTCTCAGCCTGGCTTATCGCCCTTACTTCACCTGATAACCCTACTTCACCGAATGTAAAAGTTCCAGGCCCTATTACATTGTTTTTATAAGAAGAAGCAATTGCTGCTATTATTCCAGTGTCGATCGCTGGTTCATCAATTTTCAATCCGCCTACAATATTTACAAAGATATCCATTCCGCCAAGATGCATTCCGAGCCGTTTATCAAGAACTGCAATAAGAAGGTTGACCCTGTTATAATCGACGCCGAGCGCTGTCCTCCGGGGAACTCCGAAGTTAGATGTGGTAACAAGCGCCTGAATTTCAACAAGCAACGGACGCGTGCCTTCGAGACTAACGGTAACCACAGAGCCCGGCACATTAACAGGTCTTTCTGAAAGAAAAAGCTGTGAGGGGTTGTCTACTTCTTTCAGGCCTGATTCCTGCATTTCAAAGACACCGATCTCATTTGTGGCGCCGAACCTGTTTTTTACGGTCCTTAAAATCCTGAACGGATTTCCCTTGTCTCCTTCAAAGTAGAGCACCGTGTCAACAATATGTTCCAGCACCTTGGGCCCTGCAATGGCCCCTTCCTTTGTAACATGTCCGATGATGAACAGGGGTACCGCATATTTTTTGGCAAAAAACATCAGCTTTGTTGCACATTCCCTTATCTGGCTCACCGAACCCGGGGCGGAGGGGAGCTCAAGCGAGAAGATCGTCTGAATGGAATCTATAACTACGACCTGCGGGTTAATATCCTGCGCTACAGAGATTATTCCTTCAAGGGAAGTTTCCGGAAGGAGAATGATCCTGTCGGAAGCTATCTGTAATCTTTCAGCCCTTAACTTTACCTGCTCCGGCGACTCCTCGCCTGAAACATAAAGGACCTTTCCAAGATCTGTAAGCCCTTTAAGCGCCTGCAGGATTATTGTAGATTTCCCGATCCCGGGATCTCCGCCTATCAGTACAACCGAACCCTTGACAACACCACCACCCAGGGTCCTGTCAAGTTCCTTAATCCCTGTAGAATATCTGGAGCCTGTAGAAGCTGAAATCTCTGAAAGTACGATGGGCTCGGCTGTTTTTTGCTTTTTCAGTTTTGCAACACGTTCTTCCTCGACAAAACTGTTCCACTCCCCGCAGTCAGGACACTTCCCGAGCCATTTCGGACTCGCATATCCACAGCTTTGACATTGATAGAGTATTTTTGAACGTGGCGGCATACGCTATTTTGTAACAGAAACATTTACGGGGTGTCAAGGTACATCAAAAAGCTGACAGCTGACAGCTAATCAGCTATCAGCTTAAATTATGGTTGAAAGGTCTTATATCATTGAAGACTAATAACATAACATTTTTATGGAAATCAGGCAGGTGTCTTATGATATAGTATTTACACAATAAAAAATGAAAATTTAAAAATCAAAAATCAAAATTATGGAGAAAATTTATTAGTTTTTAAACCAAAACTCCTTAATTTTACATTTTGATTTTTTATCTTTGATCTATATTACAGGAGGGCACTTTGATACCGCGTTACACAAGACCTGAAATGGCGAAAATATGGGAGCCGGAAAACAGATTCCGGAAATGGCTTGATGTTGAGATAGCCGCATGCGAGGCATGGGCAAGGCTTGGAGAGATTCCGAAAAAGAGCCTTGCTGTGATCAGGAAAAAGGCAAACTTCAATATCGCACGGATTGACAAGATAGAGCAGACGGTCAAACACGATGTAATTGCATTTTTAACTTCTGTTGCCGAATACGTCGGCCCTGATTCACGCTTCATCCATAAGGGGCTTACATCTTCTGATATCCTCGACACCGCACTGGCAGTTCAAATGAGAGAGGCTTCAGATATTATCATCAACGATGTAAAAGAACTTATGGCTGTCCTGAAAACCAACGCCCTGAAGTATAAAAATACCCTTCGTATGGGCAGGAGCCACGGCATCCACGCAGAGCCCACAACATTCGGGCTCATGTTTGCATTGTGGTATGAAGAGATGAAAAGGAATCTTTTCCGCATACAATGCGCAAAGGAAACGATCAGTTACGGAAAACTTTCCGGTCCGGTCGGAACATTCTCGAATATCCCCCCGGCCATTGAACAGTATGTTTGCAAAAAACTCGGATTAAAACCTGCGCCGGTTACCACTCAGATAATTCAGAGGGACCGGCATGCAGAGTTTATGAACACACTTGCGCTTATTGCGGCAACTATTGAAAAGATCGCTGTAGAGATAAGGCATCTTCAGCGGACAGAGGTGCTTGAGGCTGAAGAACCGTTTGAGAAAGGACAGAAAGGCTCATCAGCAATGCCGCATAAAAGAAATCCTGTCGGCTCTGAAAATTTGAGCGGACTGGCACGTGTTGTGCGTTCAAATGCAATGGCTGCGATGGAAAACATTGCATTATGGCACGAGCGCGATATAAGTCATTCTTCCGTTGAACGGATAATTATACCGGACAGCACGATACTCATTGATTATATGCTTGCCCGGCTGACACGGATTCTTGGGGGATTGGTTGTTTATCCGGAAAGAATGCTTGAGAACATCAATAAAAGTTACGGTCTTTATAATTCCCAGCGGGTGCTGCTTAAACTGATCGAAAAAGGAATGAGCAGGGAAAATGCTTATCAGTTTGTGCAGCGAAACGCTATGGAAAGCTGGAGCTCCAAAAAAGAATTTCAAGGAAATTTTAAAAGAAGATAAAGAGATAAAGAAATATCTTCCTGCAGCTGAAATAACAAAGCTTTTCAACCTGTCTTACTACACAAAGAACGTGAACTACATTTTCAGACGGGTCTTTAAATAATTCAGCCTTTGATCTTTTCAGCCTCATCGATCAGCATGACAGGTATATCGTCTTTAATGTGATAGAGCAGTTTGCACCTGTCGCAAATGAGGCCGTTTCCGGCTTCGTTTAATCTTATATCCCCTTTGCACTGAGGGCATGCGAGGATATCAAGCAGTTCTTTTTTAATAGTCACAGAGTACCTCCTTAAGATAATGTTACATGATATCAACTATTTTAAACTGTCACAAAAAAATATGTATAGTTTTAATTATACTGTTAACAGCTTGTTAATGTTAATATATCTTGGCTATAATGTTTATTCATTAATTTAATCGTAGGGGCAATTCATGAATTGCCCCTACTTTCGAAAGGAAAGCAATGAGAAAAAAAATCACTATCATAGGCGCTGGAAATGTCGGCGCTTCGACAGCACAGTTGATCGCAAAAGAAGGACTTGCTGATGTAGTTCTTTATGACATAGCAGAAGGCATGCCTCAGGGTAAGGCCCTTGATATTGCGGAAGCCTGCCCGCTTTGGGGTTCCTCTGTTTCTGTTAAAGGAACTAACAAGTATTCCGACACAAAAGACTCTGATATTGTTGTTATCACCGCGGGTTTCCCGAGAAAACCGCATATGTCAAGGGATGACCTTCTTCATGCTAACGCAGACGTTGTTAAGGCTGCATCAGAAGCTGTAGCGAAGACTTCATCAAATGCTGTTATTATCGTCGTAACAAACCCTATGGATGCAATGGCACAGCTTGCATGGAAGACCACGGAATTCTCCTGCAGACGCGTTATGGGAATGGGAGGGGTGCTTGACGCAGCCCGTTTCAGGGCGTTTCTTGCATGGGAATTAAATGTATCACCTGAAGACATAGAAACGATGCTGCTTGGCGGACACGGCGACCAGATGGTCCCGCTGCCGAGATTTACGACTGTAAGGGGAGTACCGGTAACTGAGATCATGAAGAAAAACATGATCGACTCATTAATACAAAGGACACAAAGCGGGGGGGCCGAAATAGTCCACCTGCTGAAGACCGGCAGCGCATACTATGCCCCTGCAGCTGCGACTTATCAGATGATAAGATCGATACTCCTTGATGAAAAACGGCTGCTGCCGTGCGCCGCATATCTTAACGGAGAATACGGGGTGAAAGACCTCTATGTAGGCGTGCCGGTAATTTTAGGCAAAGAAGGCGTCGAGAAGGTGTTTGAGATAAAACTCTCAAAAGAAGAGAAGGCGCAATTCAGAGAATCATGCACATCTGTCAGGAAGCTTATTAAAAAACTGGCGATATAATTTCATTCCATATTCAGAACAACACAGCATATGTCCTGCTAATAATTTTCCTGTTTCTCGTTAATCAGGTATTTTGCAACGACTGATTCAAGCGTGCATTGCGCAGGGATACCATGCTGCAGCAGGCGCAATGCCTCGAGATCGGACTTCCAGACAGTATTTCCCGGAACAAGAAAGCAAACGCTGCCTGGTTCATCTTTCGTGTAAAGCTTTTTGTCCTTATAAAAGTAATAATCCCTGCATACGTCAGTAGTATAGGCATGCATGAACGGCGGAATATCATTGGGCCGGAACCAGAGCTTGATTTCCCTTTCAGCATCACTGTCATTAGCAGAGGCGTGAATGAGGTTGTCCATACGATCACCGACTACTTTTCCATCAGCATCTTTGATAGGGACCACTGTCCCCAACGCACGTATGCATCCCGGCTTTTGCTCCCGGGCAATATGCGGGTTTGTCGGACCCACAATATCACGCATCTTTTTTACCGCATCAGGCCCCTGATACACAATTGCAATCACCCGGTGCTTCCAGGGTTCACCCGGATAATGGAGATGCCCCATAATGTATTCCAGAAGAGAAGGGAAGAAAACCTTCCCCTGATGTTCAGCATAGTGTTCCTCAGCAAGTATTTTATTGACATGGACAATCTTCGTCGCGGCAAAACGCAGGCCTGTATGGAATTCTGAGAGCTGAGAAAGTATATAGCCGGTCAACGAATTTTTGAGTGCATCCGGCTTGATAAGCACAAGAGTCTGTTCAAGTATTTTTTTATCCATAAAAATCACCTCTTTCACAAAACTTGTTTGAAATATGTCGTCCTATTCTGATGAATAGGACCAGCTGACTTGAAAATTAACTATTAACTTTATAACTCAGTATGAGGCGCTGTCAAGGCATTCATGAGAAAAGGACTGGAAAATCCAAAGAGAGAGGTTTTATCAGGCAGAATATTATTGTGGTTTCGAGTAAAATAAAGACTCCATGACCGGGATTAAATGAATACTAAAAACAACATAAAGCATTTTGGCTGCATAGATATTCCATTAAAGCGGGTACATATCGAATTAACAAATATTTGTAATTTTGAATGTGTATTTTGTCCCAAGGCCCAGATGAAGCGGCCCTATGGCTATATGAATGTCGAACTTGCCAAACGTGTTATTGATGAACTTAAATCAAATAACATTTGTGACAAGATTACTTTTCATATAATGGGAGAGCCGACACTGCATCCCAATTTCTTTGAAATCCTGGATTATGCCCAGGAGAAAAAAATCAATGTCGGACTCACGACTAATGGAGCAGGGCTCAACGGAGAGGTTGGCAGGCGTCTTATCACTTACAATCTCCATCAGATAGATATCTCTCTTCAGACGCCGGATGAGAGGTCTTTTGCCTTAAGAAAGGCACATAACCTGTCATTTAAAAATTATTCTGAAGGTATCCTGAATTTTATCAAGGCTTATAACGTAAAAGAAAAAGGGACTATTTTAAAGGTCCGGTTCCTGAATACGCGATTTTCATCTAAAGAGATGACTGAGAAAACAAATTCAATCAGCATCAACTCTTCCGCTGTTGAATTGCGTGACAACTTCAGCATCTGGACCAATCACATATATGATTTACTCGATTTTCACGGGGAGAAGAGAACAAGGGCCTTGGAAAAACTGAATAAACTCGCCTCTTACAGATGGAATGTTGTAGAAATTTACAAGAATATATTTTTTGAGACTTACCTTTTGAGTAATTGGACAGATGCTTTTGATGATAAAGATATCCACAATGCCTGGGCTGGACATTGTTTTGGCATGAGAGATCATTTTGGTATTCTTTACAACGGTGATGTAGTCCTTTGCTGTATTGATATTAATGGTCATACTTCAGTAGGAAATGTACAAAAGTCTTCACTTCAGGAAATACTGTCATCACCAGGAGTGGGAAAAATTATTGATGGATTTAAAAGATTTCGTTTTGTACATCCATATTGCAAGAAGTGCCAGGGGGCTAAATCAGTTACAGGATGGATGTTGAAACCAATCGGTCATATATTCAGCCGAAAGATACTAAAGCCTTTCTTCTACCGGCAATATAGCCTATGGGAATGAAATGCCATAATTGCCTTGCCTGCCGTTAGTGTACTTCCGGACTAACAGCTCTCTATTTTTCACTTTCAATTCCTGACACCTCGCCTTCAATAATTCAGCTTAATATGTCAATTAATATTTTTTAGTAGACAGGCAAGAAAATCAGAAGTAAAAGATAATTAAGCAGACAGACACCCGATAAAGCCAAACCACCTCTGGGGGGTTACGGAATGGGCCTTAAGAAGTAAGACAGCCGAGCTGCCGAAGGAGAAAGACTTCAGGTAAGTTCGGATTTTTTATTTTGGGTTGTATATCTAAGAAAAAATATTACTCATAGAGTAAGCAGGTTATGGAAAATAAGAGGTGAATCAAAATATGAAGTCAAATATTTATTGAGCCTGGAAGTGAAAGGCAAAGAAAAATGAAAACTACCAATTTAATAATAATAATAGCTATGGCAATCCTGGTGGGATTTTACTGGTATGAATATAGACCTGCGAAAATTAGAACGTTCTGTAATGCAAAAGCAGTAAATATTGCAACTGAGTCAGCTAAGCAAACACGAGAACAAAGGGAGAGACTTTATGGAAAGCGATGGAATGACCCTCTGTTTATTCCTGATGAATCCTCACCTGATGATGTTTATAATAAGACATATATTGACACATACACAAAATGTATAAGAGAAAATGGGTTAAAAAAATAGTAACGGATTAATATGACCAGGAAAAAGTTTATAACAGCATTACAACATACTGGAATTATTGATGCCATAGGCGAAGCAATAAGTATTCAGGATACTAATTATGAAATCTTATATCAAAACCAGAACCACAAAGATATGATTGGAGACCATGTTGGAAAGTACTGTTATAAAGCATATCAAGGAAAGGATCATGTCTGTAAAGAATGTCATATTGCCATGTGTTTCAAAGACGGCCGGGTACACAGATTGGAGCAAACAAGAACAACAGATAAGGGAGTATTTCACTATGAAACTACTGGATCGCCTTTAAGAGATTCAACAGGGGAAATAATAGCCGGAATCGAGATAGTACGGGACATTACTGAAAAAAAGAAGTTGCAGGACTTAATCACCTCTGCAAAAAAAGATTGGGAAGAGACCTTCGACATAATTAATGATGCAATAACCATTCATGATAAGGCGTTTAATATCATACGAGCCAATAAAGCCTCAGTAAAAATGCTTGGGTCGTCATACATGAAGATTTTAAGCCAGAAGTGTTATGAGTCTTATCACGGAAGTGATTGCCCCCCTGAAATATGTCCCAGTTGCCAGACGTTAATAACAGGCAACCCCTCTTTCACAGAAGTTTTTGAACCAAGTTTAAATAAGTATCTCGAAATAAGAGCACTGCCTCGATTTGACAAAGACAATCAGATCATAGGCGTGATTCATTGTGTGAGGGATATAACAAATCGTAAAAAATTGGAGGAGAATCTGCGCTCCCTGTCACTTACCGATGAACTGACGGGTCTTTATAACCGAAGAGGTTTCATAACCTTAGCTATCAGCAATTAAAGATAGCTAATCGGTTAAAGAGAGGGGTGTTGATACTTTATGCAGACCTGGATAATATGAAATATATTAATGATACATTTGGCCATCGAGAAGGTGACACAGCTTTAATCGAGACAGGTAACATTCTCAAAGAAGTATTTCGTCAATCTGACATAATAGCCCGTATCGGTGGAGATGAATTTGTAGTTTTTCCAATCGAAATTATTGATACCAGCACCGAGGCACTTAGTGTACGCTTTCAGGAATATGTTAATAACTATACTGTCAACAGAAAAAGAGGCTACAAGTTATCCATTAGCACAGGCATAGTCCATCACGAATATGAATGTCCTTATACAATTGAAGAATTGATAAACCAGGCTGACAAAGCAATGTATGATCAGAAAAAGCATAAACGGAAGTTTTAGCTCAAAATAATAATTCTTACTTTTCTGCCAGTAATACACAGTAGATGTAAAAGTGCTTCAGGCTCCGCTTTCCAGTTCCCCGATCATCTTCTTTAATTCCTTAAAAATATCGCTCCATGGCTTCCCTCTGAAATCGAGCTCAATACCTCCTTCGGGAAGGAATTTCAGGATCTTCTTGCGAGTATTGTACAGCGAGAATATTTTTTCTGAAGTTGCCGGCGTATCGGGTGCAAAGATAATTTGTATCCTGCCTGTTATGTTTTGTATCCTGGTTATAAGAAATTTGTTAGCCAGTATTTTAAGTTCCATGATTTCGAGAAGTCTCTTTGTCTTTTCGGGCGGCGGGCCAAATCTGTCTTTCAGTTCTTCAAGCAGCCTTTCGAGAGATTTAATGTCTTTGGCAGAGGCGATCTTCCTGTAGATGCTTAACCTCAGATCAGGATTTTCAATATACTCTTCAGTGATGACAGCCATAATTTTCAAATCAATAACAGGCTCGGTCTTGGGCTCTATTTTTTCTCCCTTTAATTCTGCGACTGCTGTTTCAAGCATCTCCATGTACATATCAAACCCGACAGCCTCAATGTGTCCTGACTGCTCGCCGCCGAGCAAATTGCCTGCGCCCCTGATCTCAAGGTCCTTTAACGCAAGCCGGAAACCGGCGCCTAAATAGCCGAGTTCCTGGATCGCCTGAAGTTTTTTTCTTGCCTCCTCCGTAATGATATCTTCGCCCGGGATGAGAAAATAAGCATAAGCCTTTACATTGGAGCGGCCTACCCTGCCTTTCAGTTGATACAGGTCTGCAAGTCCGAACCTGTCCGCCCTGTCTATAATGATTGTATTGGCGGATGGAATATCCAGTCCTGAACTGATAATGGCGGTTGAGACAAGAACGTTTATCTCCTTGTGAAAAAAGGCCCTCATCACATGCTCAAGTTCTTTTTCATGCATCTGCCCGTGAGCAACGCCTATCTTTGCATCAGGGACCAGCTCTCTCAGGAAGTTCCCGATCTTGTAAATATCCAGAATACGGTTGTGCACAAAGAAGACCTGTCCGCCCCTGTCCAGTTCTTTCCGGAGCGCGTCTTTGATCGTTGCCGGGTTAAACCGTGAAACAATGCTCTTTACCGCGAGCCTGTCTTCAGGCGGCGTCTCGATGGTACTCATACCCCTGATGCCTGAAAGCGCCATATGCAGCGTTCTCGGGATAGGCGTGGCAGACAGGGTCAGGACGTCCACATTTTCACTGATCGCCTTTAATTTCTCCTTGTGAGTTACCCCGAATTTATGCTCTTCATCCACCACCAGGAGTCCGAGGTTGAAGAAGCTCACATCTTTGGCCAGCAAACGGTGAGTCCCGATGATGATATCAATATTCCCTTCGGCAAGCGCCTTGAGGGTTTCTTTCTGTTCGGCTTTGCTTTTAAAGCGGCTGATATAATCAATTTTGATAGGAAAAGCCGAGAAACGTGCGGTAAATGTTTCGTAATGCTGTTC
This sequence comes from Thermodesulfovibrionia bacterium, assembly GCA_963699585.1. GTDB lineage: Bacteria > Nitrospirota > Thermodesulfovibrionia > UBA6902 > UBA6902 > SURF-23. The sequence goes on from CAVOUK010000002.1 coordinate 530,548, forward strand.
AGCGAGTATTGTTGTCGGTACAAGCACTGCTGCCTGCTTTGAATCATAAGCAGCCTTGAAGCACGCCCTCATAACTATCTCCGTTTTACCGTAGCCGACGTCACCGCATAAAAGCCTGTCCATTGGTACGGGACTTTCCATGTCGCGTTTTATCTCGTTGATGGAGGTCAACTGGTCGGGAGTTTCTTCATAGGGGAAAAACCCGTCAAACTCTCTATGCAGTTCCGTGTCTTCCGAAAATGCATATCCCTCTGCCGTATAGCGTTTTGCATAGATCACTAACAGCTTTTCCGCTATATCTCTTATTTTCTGTTTGACCTTCTGCTTGGTCTTTTCCCATGTCTTTCCGCCGAGCCTGTCTGTTTTCGGCCTCACGCTTTCAGGGGCATGATATTTTTGAACAGTATTGATATGCTCAAGCGGCACATAAAGTTTAGCGCCTTCAAGATACTCTATGACTATGAAATCGCCCTCATAATCTTCAATTTTCTGTTTTTTAAGGCCAAGAAATCTTCCGATGCCGTGTTCGGCATGCACCATATAATCGCCTTCCCTGAAATCTTCTATTGAAGAGATGAGCGTTGAGACCCTGGACCTTTTTGTATGTTTAAAGGAAGGTCTTTTCCCGAACATGTCGCTCTCAGCCAGTATTACAGTATTCTGATATGTAAAGCCGCGGCTCAATTCACCGACAATTATTACAGGGCTTCTTGTGTCTTTAAGGACGGCGTTGGCGCTGAGAATGGGGACGTCTGAATCATGATCAAAGAACAATTCCTTTAATCTTTTTGCCTGTCCCTCAGACGAACATACCATAAGTATGAAATATTGTTTCCGGAGTTCAATTATTCTTTCAATAAAATCCTCTATGGTCTTTCTCTCCTCCGGTAAAATCCCGAGTCCCCGCAACGCTGTTAACAGGGAAGTGGAAACCGCCATCCTGTAATGAAAGGGCGGTAAGGTGGATGACTGATTATTCTGAAAAGACCCCCCTGCAGTTCCCCCTTGGCAAGGGGCGACATGAGCCATTCGCCCCATGCATCCTCCAGTTCCGGATAATGTCTTTTTATATCATCAGGCTCGTTCAGTATCAAAAGAGCTTCCGGTAATAACTCAAGAAGATTTGGTCCTTCCTCCGGTTCTGTTGCCGGGCATATATGTATATCATTAATTTCTTTCAAAGATAATTGCGTGTCAATATCAAAGAACCTGAGCGATTCGATCTCATCGTCAAAAAATTCTATGCGCACAGGGTTCTCTTCGTCCGGCGGGAATATATCAAGGATGCCGCCGCGAATGCTCATCTCGCCTTCTCCGGTAACAACAGGTACGATATGATATCCCTGCCCTTGAAGGTTTTGAACGATCACATCCCTGTCAATAATGACCCCTTTTGTTATAGTGAACACAGGGAAGTCTTCTATTTTCCATAACGGTGAAACCATGGCGTCAACAGAGGCAATGAACTTCCCCTTGTTTAAGGTATACAGGCTGAGAAGATTTTTTGATCGTAACGGAGTATCTTTCGCCGGAATAAGAACAGGGGCTTCAACCTGCAATAATCTTGACCAGAAAAGTGCATTTGAATAAAATTCACCGGCTGAATCTTCTGAAGAACAAAGGAGCAGGCAGGTCCCCTTGAACATCGAAAAAAACAGCGCGCCAGACGCACCCGGCAATGATGTGAATGTATCAGCCCTTCTTCCCTCTAATATGCGAAGGGCCTCCTGAAAAACGCTGATATCAAGCGGCACAGTTGGAAGTTATCCTTTGTTGCTCTTTAATATTACAGTATATCACATTAATAACTTGTTCAGTTATAATATCCGAAGCAATGTTTCACAGCAATCTCTACACGGGAAAAACAAAAGCACCGAAGGATATTGCAACACTGACAACTGCCCGGTTTTTTCTTGTTTTCCTCTCCTTTGTATTCATGATAACTTCAGGTTGTGTTAAAAAAGAAACTCCCAAAAAGGTAAGCCTTAAAAAAAAGAGCATCGAGAAGGTAGGAGAGGTTGATTACCCCTTGCAGGACACCCTCTGGTTCGGATTTGACCTCCGGCTTGATCCAAAAGAGGATTTCAGGACATATATCCCATTGCTTAAATATCTTGAAGGCGCTACAGACCGGCGTTTCCGCATAAAATTCTCCGGGAAATCCGGGGATACAGTCGAGGACCTTGGCAAAGGGGTCACTCATGTTGCTGCTGTCGGGGCCCTCGGTTATATCATCGGAGAGGCAAAATACGGAGTTAAATATCTGGTAAGCGGTGTCAACAAAGAAGGAGACGCAACATACTATTCAACAATTTTTACAAACCCAAAAAGCGGTATACAAAACTTAAAGGACCTGAAAGGTAAATGTTTTGCTTTTGGAACAAAAATGTCGATGCAGGGATACCTTATACCAAGGAAGATGCTTGAAGATGAAGGGATCACTCTTAATGACCTGAGCAGGTATGTCTTTACTGGTTCCAATCTTGACACGGTCAAATCGGTTCTAAACGGGGAGTGCGATGCAGGAAGCATACAGGATGCCCTCGCAAAAAAACTTGAGACAGAAGGGAAAATAAAGATATTAAAGATATCAGAACCATATCCAGGTATTCTTATTGCATACAACAGTTCCCTGGACAGCAGAACAGTTGAAGCTGTAAGGGCCGCCCTTATTGCATTTGAACCAATGGGAAAGCATAAAAATAAACTTAGTGATTGGGATAAAACAGAAATGCCTATGGGGTTTACAAAGATAAACGAACTTGAGCTGGAAAAAGTGAAGGCGCTGGCAATAAGGTATGGGCTGATAACGAAATGACGATGTAAGGGCGGGGTAACCCCGCCCCTACAAAATAAATAAATTCATATGAAACTGCGCACCAAAATAACACTTCTCACCATAACGATCGCTGTCAGTGTGGTATTTTTTACTCTCCTTTCAATAAGAGGGATTATCATTAATGCCTTCAGGGAGGAACTCGAGAAAAGGGCCCTTTCCGTAGCAGGCAATCTCTCTGACAGGGTTGCCAACAATATTTTATTAAAAGACAATTTCCAGACATCAAAGGACATCAATGAAGTCCTTACCAAGGAAGATGATATTGAATATATCTTTGTTACAAATGAGGAGGGCCGCATAATTGCGCATACATTTAACAGCGAACTCCCTCCTGACATTCTCTTGTGGAACCCCCTCAATAACAGGACCACAAATATTCAGCTTCTTGACACGGAAAAGGGTTATATCAGGGATGTGGGCGTGAAAGTTTTTAACACCACAAAGTCCGAGCTTCATTTGGGGATCAGAGAAGATGACCTGAAAAGCACGATCATTCGATTGAGAAAAATAACAGTGCCTATTATAATTTTCGTAACTCTTGCAGGGATAATAGGTTCATTTGTCTTCAGCCGTTTGATCACAGAACCTTTAAATAAATTCATAGAGTTTACCAAGGTCCTCGGCAGGGGCGAGTTTGGCAAGAGAGTAGATGTCTCCTACGGAGACGAGATAGGATACCTGGCCCGGAACTTCAACAGGCTTTCAATGGAGCTTAAGACTGTAAAAGAAAAAATGGAAGAGGCATATACATACACTCATCTACTCGAGGCAGAGAAAGTTTCGACGATCGGCCAGATTTCATCAGGGCTTGCACATGAATTGAAAAATCCCCTGACAACGCTCAAAATGCTCTTCCAGGCATTCAGGGAACAACCGGACATGACGAAAGAAGATGCTGAGGTCATCAGCAGTGAGATAGAGAAGATAGACACAATAATCACAAGGTTTCTTGGATTTGTAAAACAGAAAAGTTTCCAGGTGTCAGAAATTAATGTTAATACACTCATGGACAGGGTACTGTCACTTTGCTCCTTTGATATCACAAACAATGATATAGTATTACAAAAAGACATGACAGAAACTCTGCCTCATATAAAAGGAGACAGGGCGCTCCTTGAGCATGTATTTTTAAATCTGATCCTCAATGCTGTTCAGGCGATGCCAAACGGAGGAGAAATAAATATATCGTCAAAGGCAGATGACAGGTTTCGTGGAGGTTGTGATATCGGATAAAGGCGGCGGGATACCGTCAAACATACGATCAAAGGTTTTCGAGCCGTTTTTCACAACAAAGGAAAACGGCACAGGGCTCGGGCTTTCGATCGTGTATAATATTGTTAAGTCACATGGCGGCAAAGTATTCTTCGACAGTAACAACGGCTCCGGCACGAAGTTTACGGTGAGACTGCCGATAAATAATTAACAATGATCAATTAGTAATGAGCAATTAACAATTAAGGAGGCCATTTACCTTAATTACTCATTGTTCATTCATAATTAATAATTATTTTTTTAAATGTATCATGGATAAAATACTTGTAGTAGACGACGAAGCCGGGATTTGCCACTCATTCAGGAAGGTCCTCGGACGTTACGATTATGATGTTCTTACAGCTTCAACCGGGGAAGAGGCTTTTGAAAAAGTGACTGCATCTGAACCCGCCCTGATTATCATGGATGTCAACATGCCGGGGTTGGATGGCATTGAAACACTCAGGAAACTGAAAGCAGTCCATCCGGCCCTTACGATAATAATAATGACAGCCTACAGCACTTCTGAAAAGGCTATTACAGCAATGAAATACGGGGCCTATGATTACATTACAAAACCTGTCGACAATGCCCAATTGATAGCGCTTGTGGAAAGGGCTGTTGCGGCCGGTAAAATGAATGTCCCTGTCACTTTTGAGGGGGTCTCTGATGAAGAAGGGGACAGGATTATCGGCAGCAGCCCTGCGATGCTTGAGATATTCAAAAAGATCGGGCAGGTTGCAGAGAGCGATGTACCGGTGCTTATAAGAGGCGAGACCGGCACAGGGAAGGAACTTATAGCAAGGGCCATTTATCAGCACAGTAAAAGGATAAATAAACCTTTCCTCCCCGTGAATTGTGCTGCAATTCCTGAAACCCTTCTTGAAAGTGAACTCTTCGGGCATGAAAAAGGGGCCTTTACAGGCGCTGATACCAGGAGGATAGGTAAATTTGAGCAGTGCAATACAGGCACAATGTTCCTTGATGAAATAGGGGATATGCCGCATTCGCTTCAGGCAAAGATGCTCAGAGTGCTTCAGGACGGCTGCATTCAGAGACTCGGAGGGAATGAAATAATTAAGACAGATGTCAGGATTATCGCGGCAACCAATAAAAATCTTGAGTCATTGATAAGCAAGGGGAAATTCAGAGATGACCTGTTCTGGCGTTTGAACGTTGTAAGCATTACCTTGCCGCCGCTCAGGGAAAGAAAGGAAGAGATCGAAGAACTTATCAATTACTTCATCAGAAAATTCAACAGGGAATTCGGCAAAGAAGTAAAAGGCATATCATCAGAGATTCTAAAGGGTTTTAAAAAATACGACTGGCCCGGGAATGTGAGAGAGCTTCAGAGCGTTATCCATAGAGGGATGGTTTTATGCACAGGCAATTACCTGTTGCCGAAAGACTGCGAATGGCTGTCACAGACAGACCAGACCAATAAGAGCGGAACGGACCTTGAAAAAGTCCTGTCCGATACAGCAAATGAGATCCTGCGAAGAGGGGGGGCGGATGTTTACAGGGAAGCCGTTTCACAATTCGAGCACCTCCTGGTCAGAAAGGCCCTCGAGTTAACAAATAATAATCAGGCGCTTGCTGCAAAATTTCTCGGCATATCAAGGAATACCCTCAGAGAAAAAATAAGCACAGATAAAAAAGGCGATCCGCATAAAGAATAAGAACAGTGTTCTGCACCTTCTATTTTTTTCGTTTATTCCCCGATATATTGACAAGATTTTATAATTTGGATTATACTTAAAGTTCCGCAGGTTATACTGCTTCCTGGTCCTCGTTTTATCAAATCAAATTGAGGATACATCATAAGGGAACTGTATTTGTAGCGAATATGCACAAGAAATTTGTGTGATTTCATGTTTGAAACTATTTTGAAAGGAGGAAAATTTTATGGCTGGAAAAGCAAAATCAAAGACCGATGCTTCCGCGAGATCTGAGTCAAGGAATTCAGCTAAGCTCTGCAGTCTGTGCGGAAACAAAGTTGAAGTTGTTATGTCAGTGTCATCAACGGGAAAGAAAAGCATGAGGCGCCTTTGTTGTGGAAACTAATTTATGATCCTCCGGGGCAGGAGATAATATCCTGACCCGGAGGATACCCCCGGTTTATTCATCGGAGCACGGAAAAAACCTTCAAACAATCTGTAAATTTTCTGCTGATTCTTACATTAAAGACGTGGATATTTCCTGAATAAAGTTTTAATATACTCATCAGGACAGTACCAAGCTGCACAACAAAAGACATGAGTGAAAACAGTGCAAAAGATGACCTTTCTGTGGCAGCCTCACTGAACGGAACAGAAACAATACTCCTTGCAGAGGATGATGAATCACTGAGGAAGCTGATGGAGATCATACTCAGCGGATCCGGCTACAAGGTAATCATCGCGATAGACGGCGACGATGCTGTAAAGAAATTCATGATGAACATTAACGCAGTGCATCTTTGCCTTCTCGACGTGATTATGCCGAAGAAAAGCGGAATAGATGTTTATCATGAAATAAAGAAGGTGAGGCCGGATATCATAACTGTCTTTATGAGCGGCTATACTGCAAAAATGATGAGCTCCCTGCCTGAAGAGAACACACACATTTTACTGAAGCCTGTTGACCCCAAGACACTTTTATCAACGATACGGAAGTTACTCGACAAGTAATCTGAAAAGAACAATTAGTAATGAGTAATTAGACTCTTAATTGCTATTGTTCATTACTCATTATCAATTAGTATTTATTGATGTCCCTGTATACAAAGATTGTAAAATCGTACATTATTCTATCATGCCTGAGGGAAACATTAGGAGAAAGATTCTTCATTGTAAAAGTAAATATCTCTTCAGGTGATACATAATGCAATTCAAAATCTTTTTCAGGATCATGAGATGAAAGTGCATTAAAAGCGAGCGCTGTTCCGCAATGCTGAAACAGTCTTACAAGTGTTTTTTTAATTGTCTCATCAATCCCTTCAACTTTTAAATTAAACACACCGCACAGGAATATAAAGTCAAAATCCTCATCAAGGATATCGTTGTCTATATCGAAAACCCTGAAATCAACCCCGGGATATTTCTCTTTCGCAAGACTGACAAGTTTCTCGTTAATATCAAAGCCGGTGTATTTAATATGGATCCCCCTCTCTACCAGGAACCTGTAAAAATCACCTTTTCCGCAGCCGAAATCGAGGATTTTGCTGTTATTAATATCACCGACATCAAGCATCGCCTGATGTCGTAAAATTTGTCCTTTTGAAGACCATCCCACAGCCTCCGGCCTGTCGCCATGCAGCAGCAGTTTCCTGTTAAAAACGGAAATTACATATTCTTTTATAATCTCTTCCATGATTTATCAAAAAACAACAACCGTCACAGCTTCTCCCCCTTCTTCCTCACTTCCCTTTCTGAAGTTCTCAACAAGAGGATGGTCTTTAAGATACTCTCTTATTGCGCTTGAAAGTATCCGGGCCCCTATTCCGTGAATGATCTTTACCTGTTTAAGGTCCGCAATTGACGCATCATTCAGGTACCTCTCGACCAAAGAGAGTGCGGGATCAACACGCTGGCCTATGACGTTTAATTCATTGGGGATGTTAATGTCCATGCTTGTTTCCGCAGGGGCACGGCGTACCGTGCCCCTGCCCTGTATATTATCTGTGACCGGTTCGGACAGATCAGCAAAAGCTACATCTATCTCCCTGCCGTCAACGAAGACTTTACATCTCCCTGCCTTCTCATTGACTGAATGTATTAAGCCATGTTTTCCCAAGGTATGAACAAGGACACGCCGTCCTTCCTTGACTTCCCTGAGCTGAGAAGTCTTCTTCCGCTGAATACTGTTTACGGATAATTATCACTTCTTCAAGCTTCCTGTCGAGTTTTTTTGCAGCTTCCCGGGCATCAGCAAGACTTGCCAGCTTAATAGTTTCAACAATATCCCTTGCCTCTTTTTTTGCCTTCCTTATAAAGTCTTCAGCTTCTCTCAGTGCCTTTGCGATCATCTCTTTTTCCGTTGTCTTGAGACGCAGGAGTTCTTCCCTTAATTGTTCCCGCAGATGCCCGGCCTCCTGCTTCAGTCCCTCCGATTCCATCAGCTTGTTCTTAAGTTCAGTTGCTTTCTGTTTGAGTTCAGAGATAAGTGACTCGATACGTCCGCCCTCATCCTTGATAAATTCTCTTGCCTCTCTTACGATATCTGCATCCAGACCCAGTGACTCTGCAATTTCAAAAGCATGTGATGTGCCGGGTTCCCCTGCAATGAGTTTATAGGTTGGCCTGTATATTGAAACACCATTGACGGTGATCTCATCCATTTCCATCGCGCTGTTTATTGTCCCGGGTTCGGAATGGGCAAAGGCCTTGAGCATACCGAGATGCGTAGATGCGAGAGTCAGTGCCCCGCATTTCTTCAGCTTTCTCAGGATGGCGCATGAAAGCGCCCCGCCCTGTTCCGGGTCTGTTCCTGTCCCAAGTTCGTCTATAATAACCAATGTATGCTCATTTCCCTGCCTGATGATTTCAGAAATACGTGTAATGTGGGCGGAAAAGGTGGAGAGATTTTGCTCGATGGATTGTTCATCGCCGATATCGGCAAAGATGTTTTTCAGAAAGGGTATCACAGTTCCGGACCCTGCCGGTATATGCATGCCTGAAAGCGCCATTAAATTCAAAACTCCTATCGTCTTGAGGGAAACGGTTTTCCCGCCTGCATTGGAACCGGTAATGATCATGCATGAGTTCTCTCTTCCGATCTCCATGTCCAGAGGTACAAGCCGGCCCTCACTGTCCTCCCTCCTGAGTGTTTTCCATAAGAGCGGATGGCGTCCCCTTATGATCTTCATATAACCATGCTCATTTATTTCAGGAGGAGACATGTCCATTAATCCTGAAAATCCTGCAGCAGCCAGCAGTGCATCAACCTTTGCAACAATATGATAGTCTTCTTCAATTTCATGAAGTCGTTCTCTCAGGAGCGCGGTCAGCCTTTGCAATATTCTGTACTCCTCAAGCTTTTCTTCAGCCCTGTATGATTCAAGCTCATTGCCAAGATGCTGAATTGAATAAGGCTCGATATAAACCGTCTCTCCGGTATTGGAAATATCATGAACTATACCGGGCACATTGCCCTTGAAATCCCTTTTCACCGGAATTACCCACCTGTTATTCCTTTCAGCTAAATAAAAATCCTGAAGATACATGATCGTTTCTTTCTGTTGTAATATTACATCGAGCATCCCTTTGATCCTGCCTTCACAGGACTTGATGCCTCTTCGTATGTTAAATAGTTCAGGAGATGCTTCGTCACGGATTTTCCCTTCATTGTCCAGGGCATGCCCGATTGCTTTTTTGATGCCGGGATGAGTTGTAAGCTGTGATACGATTATGCCGAGTCCGGTGTATGAAGGACTTTCACTCAATATCTTCAGATTAAATGCAGAATAAAAGAGGGGAAGAAAGGCCCTTAATTCCAAAGGTTCAAGTACAGCATCAACGGGTCTGACCTTCTGAAACAGCAGAGAGAGATCATCAAAATGCTCTATGCCGGGATATTGTCCTTCAGACAGCAGATTCCGGCACTCTGAAATAAGTGCAATCCGCTGTCTTATCTCACCGATGTCCTTGAGCGGTTTAATGCTTAAGAACCACATCTCTGCCCGGTGCAGTGAGCGCAAATGCAGCGGCCATTTCAAGTATCTTGTCGAATTCAAGTATACGGAAGGTATGCTGGTCCATATGTTCATTATAAATGATTGCAGGGGTGCATTGAAAAGGGCCGGCGGGGCAACGCCTCGTCACTGCATATCCCCTGCCGCACTTTTCCAGTTGCAGTGCCGAATTTTTTTTGAGATAATGCAATTTATAGGAATTAGTAATTAGTAATGAGTAATTATTAGTTATGGACTCCTTAATTGTTCATTTCTCATTGTTAATTGAATCGGAGGTCAATATGATTTCTCTTGATGTCAACGGAAAAACATATAACATCGACGTCAGTCCGGATGTGCCCTTATTGTGGGTGATACGGGAGCATCTCGGACTGTCCGGCACGAAATTCGGCTGCGGCATGGCGCAGTGCGGAGCGTGCACGGTGCATATCGACGGCACGGCTAGAAAGTCCTGCCAAACTCCCGTGAAGAATGCAGCGGGCAAGAAAATTACAACTATTGAAGGAATCCCTGATGACCACCCTGTGAAAAAGGCGTGGATCGAGGACGATGTCCCACAGTGCGGATACTGCCAGCCGGGACAGATCATGGAGGCCATTGCTTTACTGAAGGAAAATCCCAATCCCGGTGACGATGATATCGACAATGTCATGTCCGGGAATCTGTGCCGCTGCGGGACCTATCAGAGGATCCGCCGCTCCATTCACCGCGCATCAAAGATGATAGCGGAGGGAGGGAAGTCATGAGCGTGATCATTAACATAAGCAGGAGGGATTTCCTGAAGACAGGTGCATTGATAGGAGGAGGATTGATACTTGGAGTATTTCCCCGTTATGAAGAAGCGTCGGCTGAAAATGCAGCGACATTTGCGCCTAATGCCTTCATCCGCATAGGTACGGACGATATCGTAACTGTTATCGTCAACAAATCGGAGATGGGACAGGGAGTTTATACATCGCTGCCGATGGTCGTGGCAGAGGAACTTGAGGCTGACTGGTCCAGGATACGCATTGAGCCTGCGCCGGTTGACCCAGCATACAATCACACTGCATGGGGCATGCAGGGCACAGGCGGAAGCACGAGTACACGGAGCACGTGGGACCAGCTTCGCAAGGCAGGCGCTGCAGCGCGTGTGATGCTCATTCAGGCTGCAGCGGAAATCTGGGGCGTGGACCCGCTTTCATGCAAGGCAGAAAACGGTTTTGTCATCCATCCGCAAACGAAAAGACAGCTTTCCTATGGCAAGCTCACAGAAAAGGCGGCCCGGATGAGCGTGCCGCAGGATGTCCCTTTGAAGAAACCGGAGGAATATAAAATCATCGGCAAGCCGGTAAAACGTCTGGACACCCCTTCAAAGGTGATGGGAAAAGCGGTTTTCGGCATTGATGTCAAGGTGCCGGACATGCTCACAGCTGTTGTTGCGCGCTGCCCTGTATTCGGCGGCAAGCTGAAGAGTTTCAGCGATAAAAAAACTAAAGCGGTCGCCGGGGTAAGATCCGTTGTGCAGATTCCGACAGGCGTTGCGGTTGTTGCCGACAACTTCTGGTCTGCCAAACTCGGCCGCGACGTCCTTGAGACCGTCTGGGATGAGGGACCGCTTGCAGGTTTTGACACCAAAAAACAGCGCTCAGAATTTGCGGCTCTCGCGAAGAAACCTGGAACTGCCGCAAGAAAAGAGGGAGATGCTGCGAGCGCGCTTTCAAAGGCTAAAAAGAAGATAAACGCGGAGTATGAAGTGCCGTATTTAGCGCATGCCACCATGGAGCCGCTTAATGCAGTGATCGATTTCCGCGAAGACGGCTGCGATATCTGGACAGGCACACAGTCTCAGACAGCTGACAGAAATTCAGCTGCGGAAGTCCTCGGACTCAAACCGGAACAGGTCAAACTCCACACGACTTTCCTCGGAGGCGGGTTCGGCCGCCGCGCGAATCCCCATTCGGATTTTGTCACGGAGGCTGCGCACGTGGCGAAGGCAGTGAAAAAACCTGTCAGGGTAATGTGGACACGGGAGGACGACATCAAAGGGGGATACTACCGTCCGATGTGGTATGACCGCATAACCGCAGGCCTTGACGAAAACGGGAAACCCACTGCATGGAGGCACACTATTGTGGGGCAGTCGATCGTCACGGGGACCGCCTTTGAAAAGATGCTCTTGAAAGACGGTGTAGATGAAACGTCGGTTGAAGGGGCGAGAGATATCCCTTATGACATTCCTAATATCCTCGTTGATCTCCATTCGCCAAAATATCCGATAACGGTACAGTGGTGGCGGTCGGTCGGACATTCTCACACAGCATTTGTCGTAGAGACCTTTATTGACGAGCTTGCCAATGCGGCAGGCAAAGACCCTTACGAGTTCCGCCGCAGCCTGCTTGTAAAAGACCCGAGGCGCAAGGCGCTGTTAGAGCTTGTTGCTCAAAAGGCAGGCTGGGGAAGCGCTTTGCCTGCAGGACACGGCCGCGGCATCGCGGTGCATAAGTCGTACGGAAGTTATGTGGCACAGGTTGCAGAGGCCTCGGTGAGCAGAGAAGGCGAAGTGCGGGTGCACAAAGTTGTGTGCGCTGTTGATTGCGGAAGGACTGTGAATCCGGATACGATCGAGGCACAGATGGAGTCAGGCATAGTCTTCGGACTTTCTGCAACACTTTTCAGTGAGATAACATTTAAAAAAGGACGCGTAGAGCAGAACAATTTTCATAATTACAAACTCATGCGCATGAAACATATGCCGGTTATAGAAGTTCATATCATGCCGAGTGAGGAGAAACCAGAGCGGAGTAGGTGAACCCGGGGTCCCGCCTATCGCACCCGGCAGTAGCGAATGCCGTCTTTGCTGTGACAGGCAGGCGCATCCGGCGTCTGCCGATACGCGCGGAGGATTTGAAGAGTTGATCGTGAATGAAGAAACGAAGAGTACAGATTCGAACAAAGGTTCAAGCTATTTGAACTGGATACATATATGGAAATTTATGAAGAGATAGTCAGGTTGAAAAACGAAGGCAGGCAGTGCGCCGTTGCGACCATAGTGCAGTGCATTGGTTCATCGCCCCAGAGGGAAGGCGCAAAAATGCTTGTGAGGGATGACGGCACTACTCTGGGAACTTTAGGCGGGGGATGCATCGAGGCGGAAGTAAAACAGGCATCGATGATGGCCATAAAAAGCGGAACTCCCCAGACCTTCCCTTTTCAACTCAATGAGAAACACGGAGGGCTTGTCTGCGGAGGAAAGATCCTTGTCTACATTGAGCCTGTGGTCCCCGAACCCCGGCTTGTGATACTCGGCGCAGGTCATGTGGGTAAGGCGCTTTCAACGGTCGCAAGATTTTCAGGCTTTCACGTAACGGTCACTGATGACAGGGAAGAATATGCAAACAGAAAAAACATACCTCATGCTCATGATGTCATCGTTAGGGAATTCGGGACCGTATTTGAGCACCTCTCTGCCGGCAGAAATACATACATTGTGATAGCTACGCGGGGGCACAACCATGACCTTGAGGCATTGAAAGCCGCGTTAAGGACTGACGCATGTTACATCGGACTGCTTGGAAGCAGGCGCAAAAAGGCCCTGCTTTTCAGAACGCTCAGGAATGAAGGGTTCACGGAGGAAACCGTAAACAGGGTCATTACGCCCGTCGGCCTTTCCATCGGCTCCGTGACGCCGGAGGAGATAGCGATAAGCATCACGGCGCAGATCATACAGCAAAGGAGGATGAATGCCGCAACAGGTCTCAGCCATTCTTCTTGCAGCAGGCTCATCAAAGAGGATGGGGCAGTTGAAGCAGCTTCTCCCCCTGAAGGGTAAGCCGTTGATAAGGCATAGCCTCGATACACTCCTGTCCTCCGGGATAGGAGATATCGTTGTTGTCCTGAACAACGGGGATTCTCCCACGGCCATGGCAGTGAAGGGATCTCCCGTATATATGGTGTTTAACCCGGTCCCGGAAAGCGATATGGCCGGATCATTAAGGGCCGGTCTCAGGGCGGTTGATAAATCTTCAAGCGGCGTCCTGATAAGCCTCGCGGACCATCCGCTGGTGTCGGTAGATACGATAAAAAGCCTTGTTGCCCTTCACGGGCAGGAGCCGGACAGGATACTTATTCCACAATATGAAACAAAAAAAGGCCACCCGGTACTGCTGCCGAAGAGTTTACTGGAAGATATCTTTTACGGAGGCACTCTGAGAGACATTATAAAAAAATATCCCGAAAGGGTACGTCTTCTCCCCGTGACGGATGAAGGTGTTGTCCTTGACATCGACACCGTGGATGATTACAAAAAGATACTGATGATGAGAGAGTATTCTGAAGATACGTTGAGTTAAAGGAAAAGAACAGGAGGATGTTATGAAAGCCATACGGATCCACGAATTCGGAAATCCTGAAGTCATGAAAATAGAAGAAATCCCTGATCCCAAACCATTGGCAGGGCAAATTACGGTGCGAATTTATGCAGCGGGTGTAAATCCTGTCGATGCATATATCAGGTCAGGACTCTATCCATTAAAACCTGAATTGCCTTTTACTCCCGGCATGGACGCAGCCGGGGTTGTTGAAGCTGTTGGTGATGGTGTTAAAAAATTCAACCCCGGAGACAGGGTTTACATTGCAGGGACAATAAGCGGCTCATATGCTGAAAAGGCGATTTGCAGAGAATCGCAGGTCCATCCTCTTCCGCATAAACTTTCTTTTGTTCAGGGCGCTGCCGTTGGTGTGCCTTACGGCGCTGCGTATCGCGCCCTTTTTCAGAGGGCCAACGCAGTCCCCGGTGAGGTGGTGCTTGTTCATGGCGCGAGCGGCGGCGTAGGAATTGCCGCGGTGCAGCTGGCCCGCGCAGCAGGCATGCATGTTATCGGCACGGCAGGCACTGAGAAAGGCCGCCTTCTCGTTAAAGAGCAAGGCGCGCATCACGTGTTTGATCATCACGCACCCGATCATCTGGAACAGATTTCTAAATCAACGGACGGCAGAGGGGTTGATGTGGTCCTTGAAATACTTGCCAATGTCAATCTGGGTAAAGACCTCGGCATCCTGGCGCAGAATGGCCGCGTTGTAATAATCGGAAGCAGGGGCACTGTTGAAATAGATCCGCGTGAGGCGATGAGACGCGATGCCGCTATACTGGGAATGGTTTTAATGAACGCCACCGAATGCGAGATGTTCAGCATACATTCAGCGCTTGTGGCGGGCCTTGAAAACGGCACGTTATCTCCCGTCGTCAGCAGGGAATTTCCTTTGCAGGAAGCAGCCCGCGCCCATCACGAAATAATGGAATCGAACACCTTCGGGAAAATAGTTTTACGGCCCTTGACATAATGCGAAATTGTAATATAATTGCATTAGAAAATGATGAACGCATTACCAGAATGAATCGTATAACTTCCTGTTAATATTAGGGATAACAGGCTAACTAAATGATCATAAAAAAAGGAGGAACTATGCATTTTCAGAAAAAAGTATTTATTGGACTTCTCTCGCTGTTATTTGTGTTTTCTGCATTCACCGTTCAGCAGGCTGCTTATGCCAATGGCTGGAAACCCCTTGTTGAGACCGGATGGCTTGTCCTGCATCTGGGTGACAAAGATACAATACCGGTCTATGTAGGTTTTATAGAAGATAAACCGGGTGACGATAAGGCAAAATTTGAGGCCAGCTCACATCCCCGGGTCCGTATATCTTGGTATGAATGACCTGATGGGCGCTATGAGAGGAAACAACAATGCCCCGGACAAAACGAAATTCGAGGCTTTGATGGGTCAGCTCGGTATAAGCAATAACGCACGTGTCGTTTTATACGGCACACCTTCTGCAAACCCTTTTGTCCCCGGGACATACTGGATGATGAAATATTTCGGGCATGAAAACGTCGGCATTCTCAACGGCTCCTTCGATAAATGGCTCAATGAGAACCGCAAAACGGAAAGCGGCGCTGCAAAGCCCGGGGCCGCGACTTACAAGGCCAAAGACGGTGACAGTTCGGTTATTGCAGATGCCGAGTATGTCATGCGTAATCTCAAGAACGAAAAGGTTGTCTTAATAGATGTCCGCGGAGCTGATGAATTCAAAGGTGAGAAAAAGGCTGATTATATAAAGAGGAAAGGTCATATTCCCGGTGCGGTAAATCTGAATTTCTATCCTTCAAACCGTGTGGGCGCCGGCCTGTATAAATCAGCTGAAGACCTGCAGAAGGATTACGAGAATAAAGGCATCACAAAAGACAAGGAGATTATCATATATTGCGAAGGCGGTCCCCGCGCAGCTGATACCTATTTTATTCTTAAACAAGTTCTGGGCTATCCTAATGTAAAGACCTATGTCGGAGGATGGCTTGAGTGGGGCAATAACGAGAAGTATCCTGTAGAAAAATAAGGACAATCTTTCTCCTTGCATCACTTTTTTTAACACGGGAACAAGGCCAGAGGTCCCGAAATGGCGGTGTGTTTTCGTGACCTTACCTGTTCAGGGGTAAAATAATTCAAGTTTTATCAGACCTTCATCTATGTCATCTTAGGTGGTTATGAGAAGATTTTTTGATCCTGCCGTTACATTGATGAACCGTCTCAAATATCCCCGGAAGTTTGCATTGATGGCATTTGTGATCTCTCTGCCGTTTCTTACATTCATGTATCTTCTGATCAATGAAATTAACATTGATACGACATTTGCAAAAAATGAAAGCCTCGGCGCCCGGTACAACCAGGCAATAATATTATTTATCCGGGACCTTCAGCAGCACAGGGGAATGGCCAATGCCTTTTTATCCGGCGACAGTTCTTTTAAGGAAGAACTCCTTAAAATGCAGGCCCAAATAGAAGACGACATCAGGACCATCGATGAGCTCGATAAGAAATACGGAAAGACCATTACCATAAGTAATGAATGGCAGACGACAAAACAAAGATGGCGAGAGATCAGAAGACAGTTATTCAGCATGAAGGCCCAGGACAGTTTTGATATGCACACGTCACTCATTGACGATACCCTTTCATTGATGGTCCGGGTAGCCGATATCTCCAATCTGACGCTCGATCCCAGCATTGACGGCTTTTACCTTATGGATACGGCAGTGGATAAACTTCCTCTGGTTGCAGAATACGCAGGCCGGATCAGGGGGATCGGCGCCGGCGCGATAATACCCGGAAAACTTGCCCCGGAGGTAAAAGCCCATCTGATAGTCCTGTCAGGTCTGTGCAGGTCTGAACTGGAAAGAGTGGACAGCAACATGCAGAAGGTATTTCAGAAAAATCCCGGTCTTGATCAGATGCTCGTGCCCCTTCTGCGGGATACCGATACCGGGATTTACACTGCTTTGGAAGTGCTTGAAAAAAGGGTAATCAACGCAGAAAAAATCCATATTCAGCCTTCGGAATATTTTGACTCTTTTTCAAAAGCAGGCCTTACGATCCTCAAACTGCACGATGCCGTAACATCTGCCCTGAACAAGGTCCTGCAGGACCGCATAGACAGACTGACAAGAAAAAAAGTCTATATAGAATTTTTTGCCCTGCTGACAGTTTTGGTTATCGTCTATCTTTTTGCAGGGAACTATTTTTCCGTAATGGATTCCCTCACCAGCCTTGCAGATGCGTCAAGGCGTATGGGAAGCGGTGATTTGCATGCCGAAGTTTCACTGAAAACAAAAGACGAGATGAAGTTCCTCGCCGACAGCTTCAATGATATGGCAGGAAGGCTGTCTGAGGTCGTGGAGGAGCTTAAGCGTTCAAATACCGAACTTGAACACTTTGCTTATCTGGCCTCGCATGATCTTAAATCCCCGCTTCTGGCAGTGGGAAGTGATCTTAAGCTTTTCCAGAGGCGCTACAAAGGCAGGCTTGACGAAGAGGCGGACCAGTTTATTTCCGACGCAATAAAGAGCACGATCAGAATGGAAAAACTTATAAGCGCCCTTCTCGCTTACTCCCGTTTGATGACACAAGCGAAACCATTGGAACCGACTGATTGTTCAGAAGCGCTGAATATCTCTCTTGCCAACCTGAAAGCAGACATTGAAGACAGCGGGATGGAAATAACTCACGATGCCCTTCCGAAAGTAACTGCTGATCCCATTCAGCTTGTCCAGTTGTTTCAGAACCTTATAGGGAATGCCATAAAATTCCGCAGTCAGGTAAAACCTCATATCCACATCTCGGCCAGAGCAGAAGGAAAGGGAATGGGTCTTTTCTGTCAGGGACAACGGCATCGGTATTCCAGGGGAGCACATTGAGAAAATCTTTGAGATATTTAATCGTTCCCACGGAGAAAAATACCCCGGTACCGGGATCGGCCTGGCAATCTGCAAAAAGATCGTTGAGCGCCACAGCGGACGCATATGGGTAGAATCCGAGCCGGGCAAGGGGTCGACGTTCTTTTTCACTATACCGGCCGTGGAAGAACATTGATTGAAATAGAGAGCGCCCTTTTTACTTTACCAAAGAATTCCAGTCCGCTGAGAATTTCTCCATTCCTGTGACGGTCAAATCGTGATTGACATCAAACCCCTGCCAGTTTCGGGACAGATCAAAATCCTTATATGGAATATCTTTTAAATTTTTGTAATCATAAACATACTCTTTGCCCGGCATCGGAAGCCCTTTTTCTCCCCATTCCTTCAATATATTGTAAGGCGCTGTGATTATGTCCGAACCGAGATGTAACGCGTACATCAAATGATCAAATGTCCTCACGCTTGCAGTCAGCACCATCACATGCCCGTCGCCTTTCAGGTACATATTTATTATATTGGCTATTAAAGCCATGCCGTTTTCTCCACGGTCATCAAGGCGGCCTATAAAAGGCGAGACAAATACATCTCCTCTCCCGGCGCCTGATGTGGCCGCGTATACGGCTGCTGCCTGTTCCTGAGAAAAGCAGAGTGTCATATTAACGCGCATTTTATTTTTGACTGCCCGCTCCGCGGCCTTCAAACCCTCCTTTGTGGAAGGGAATTTAATATGCGCATTTGGGACCCATGAAAACATCCGCTCCCCCTGTTTATACATTTGCTCCGCGCCTGTTGAAAGGTCTGCATACACTTCTATCGATATCGACCCCCGGGGAATCAGGGTTGATATCTCCCCGACCACATTTTTATAAAAGCGGTATATCTCCTCCTCCGTATACTTATCACCCTTCTTAAGACGTTCCCGGGCTTCAGGGTTTTTTGAAATGAGAGTGGGGTTTGTTGTCTGTCCGTCCAGGAAACCGAGAAGTTTGATGATTTCCCTTGTCTCTCCAGGGTCTCCGCCGTCCAGAAATATTTTTGTTGTCAATCCATGCGGGTCCATACTTTCTCCTTATGCATATACTTTAGAGCATAGCATGCTGACGCTGATTGTCAAACTGACGGTGGGCCCTTTTTTCGTTTGGGAATGAGGGACTTCTTCTCAGTGTCTATCCCCCATATCTCTTTTGCATATTCCATTATGGTGCGGTCGCTGGAGAACCTGCCCATATTTGCAACATTCAATATAGACTTTTTAGCCCATTCATGTTTGTCAGCATAGAGCTTGCCGACCCTCTCCTGACAGTTGATGTAGGATTCGTAATCAGCAAGGACCATATATGTGTCGCCATGATAGAGGATGGAGTCGACCACAGGTTTAAAAAGCCCGGCATTTTCAGGAGAAAAATATCCGCTGCCTATCATGTCTAAAGCCTCTCTCAATTCGTGGTCCTTCTCATAATAGCGGTAAGGATTATAACCCGAACCCTTCAATTCCAGGACCTCCTCAGGGGTAAGCCCGAAAATAAATATGTTGTCCCTGCCCACCTCTTCCATTATCTCAATATTCGCTCCGTCAAGGGTGCCTATTGTCAAGGCGCCGTTTAGTGACAGCTTCATGTTACCTGTGCCGGACGCTTCTGTCCCGGCGGTTGAAATCTGCTCAGACAAATCAGCAGCGGGGATTATCCTTTCTGCGAGAGAGACATTATAATTACTGAGGAAAACTACTTTTAATCTGTCCCCCACCTCTTTGCTGTTGTTAACAACGTCTGCCACGGAATGAATGAGCTTGATTATAAGCTTTGCCAGCCAGTATGCGGGGGCCGCCTTTCCGGAAAACATAATAGTGCGGGGGGTAACATCCGCATCTTTACCGCTTCTTATCCTGTTATATAAGGTTATAACATGCAGGACATTCAGTAGCTGTCTTTTGTACTCATGGATCCTCTTAACATGGACATCAAACATAGACCCTGCGTCAACCCTTATGTTGTTCTTCTTTAAAATATATTCTGCGAGCCGCTTTTTATTTTCTGTCTTGACTGCCATCCATCTTTCCCTGAATTTCTTGTCTTCAGAAAGTGGAGCAAGTTTTTTTAACTCATCAAGATCAGCAATCCATTTATCCCCTATATGTTCAGTTATAAGGTCGGACAAGAGGGGATTTGCCTTCTTAAGCCACCTTCTGGGTGTAATGCCGTTTGTCTTATTATTGAACCGCTCAGGGAACATATCATAAAAATCTTTAAATATCCGGTTCTTGATTATTTCAGTATGAAGTTTTGAAACTCCGTTAACAGAGTGGCTTCCCACAATAGCAAGATTTGCCATCCTTATCATCTTCTCACTACCCTCTTCAATAAGCGACATTCTTTTCCTCTTTTCGATATCTCCGGGGAAACGCCAGTTTATCTCCGCAAGGAACCTTCTGTTTATCTCATAGATTATCTGTATGTGTCTCGGCAATAAATTTTCAAACATTGAGACAGGCCATTTTTCAAGGGCCTCGGGCATGACAGTATGATTTGTATAACCAAAGGTCCCGACTGTAATATCCCATGACTTTTCCCAGGGAAGGCCTTCGATATCCAGTAAAATCCTCATAAGCTCCGGAATTGCAATGGCTGGATGAGTGTCATTGAGCTGCACAGCCACTCTTTTTGTAAAGTTATCAAAAGATAGCTCATCTTTTTTATATCTCCGGATTATGTCCTGAAAGGTCGCAGAGACAAAGAAATACTGCTGTTTCAACCTCAGCAGCCTTCCTTCCATAATGTGATCTGAGGGATATAGCACCTTTGAGATGCTTTCTGACTTTGCCTTGTTCTCAACTGCGTGTATATAATTGCCGCCATTAAAGAAGTGTAAATCAAAATCCCTCGAAGACTTTGCGGTCCAGAGTCTCATATTGATTACATTGTCGTTCCTGTAGCCCGGGATAGGGGTATCGCATGCCATTGCCATGACTTCTTCGGCATCAACCCATTCATTTCTCAATATTCCATTTGCATCTGTATACTGGTTAACCCTTCCATGAAAATGGACTGAGAAAAAATGTCCATGCCGGGCTATTTCCCATGGATTGCCATACCTAAGCCAGTTATCAGGAGTTTCAACCTGATACCCGTCCTTGATCTTCTGGTAAAAGAGTCCATATTCATATCTTATTCCGTATCCGTAAGCAGGAATTCCCAATGTAGCAAAGGAATCAAGGAAACAGGCAGCGAGACGGCCTAATCCGCCGTTGCCAAGGCCTGCATCCCACTCCGCCTCTCTTATATCCTCCATTTTGCAGCCCAGCGCTTCCATGGCCTTTGTGCATTCATCTTCAGTTCCCAGGTTTACCATGCTGTTGCCGAGCGTCCTGCCAACAAGGAATTCAAGGGAAAGGTAATAAACCCGCTTGGCCTTTCTCTTATAATAAGACCTCTGCGTAGCAAGCCATTCCTCTATGAGTCTGTCCCGCATGGCATAGGAAAGCCCGATATAAAAGTCAAAGGTATGAGACCTTTCGCAATCCTTGCCAAGATGGTGTTCAATATAGTTCTTGACCGTTGACTCTAATTTCTCAATCCGCTGTTTTTCTTTTTTGACGTCTTTCACTGTAATGGCCTTAAGGTTATATCGTCACATGGCTTCTTGTTTGTTTGCTTCTTCGGCTCTGCATGCGGTGGACATTGCAATGATGACTGTGTGGCAAGTTGACCTGCAACCTCACGCCTTGCCGTTTCCTTCCTGTCTTTTATGAAAAAACTCAGGCAGGCGCCGGTGATCAGAAGAACTGCCGCTGCAATGAACGAGGATGTAAATTTATTGGTGCCTGCAAGCAGCATCTGAGACGCCTTGATCATAACAAATCCTCCTACTCCCCACGCAGTAAACATAAGCCCGTAATTGACCCCGAAATTTTTCAGACCCCAAAAGTCTTTTGTGAAAGACGGAAACAAAGCCAGGTTAGCGCCGTAATTAAACCCGATAAAAGTGGCAATGATCACAAGCAAGGCTGCGTTCGGCGCATTTGCCCCGACAATGGGAACTGCCATGAACATCATCAATGCCTGAAGTATAAAAATACCGGCAAGTGTCCGGGGCCTTCCTATCTTGTCGGACAGTATCCCGGTCGCAATGCGGCCCCCTGCGTTTCCGACTGCCATAATTGCAACAGCCATAAAGGCGCTTGCTCCCATGCTGCTTTTTGCCATCCCGGCAACGCTTCCTATTACCATCAGTCCTGCACCGGCGCCTATAAAATACAGTACCCAGAGCATCCAGAAGGAATGTGTCTTCAGCATCTCCTGCGGGGTGTAATTCACCTCCTCAAACGAGGCCCTGGCCTTGATACCGGCCTGGGTATTTGACCTCCGTTCTGTCATCCCTTTTGCCACATAGCTTTCGGGCGGATTGACCAGAAACATGGATAACAGGCCCACAACAATAAAAAAAGCGATACCGAAAAAAAGCATGGTGCCCTGCAACCCCCAGTTGCTGAGAAGATACTGTGAAAGCGGTGCAATATAAACAGGGGCAAGCCCGAAACCGGATACGACAATACCGGCGATCTTTCCGGTCTTTGCAGGCGGATACCATTTCAATGCCGGAGGTGTTGCAGATGAATAACCGAATGCAATACCGGTCCCGATGAAAACTCCAAAGCCTAACATCCATACGAAATATGACGTCGTTAGAGATATGAAAATAAATCCCAGTCCAACCAGTATCCCGCCGGTAAAGGCGGTAATTCGCGGCCCCAATCTATCCTGACATTTCCCGGCAAGTATCATTGTGCAGGCAAATACGAGACAGCATAAGGCATAGGGGTCGTTAAGCGAAGTTACATCCCAGTTGAATGCACCGGCGCCGCCTGTTTCAATGGACTGTTTGATTGCAACTTTAAATATGCTCCAGGTATAAAGCACTCCTAAAGCCAGATTGATGCCGGTCCCAGCCGCAGTTACTATTTTCCCTTTAAATGAGATATATTTTGACATGAGCTTTTTCCTTTCGGTGGTAATATTACCTTTTCATTACGGTAGAATCACAGTATTACTTGAGATAGCACCTTGACAGCGGGACATTGTGTGCTATATTTCTTTTATCAGAGTGACTAATTCGGGACATGTGTCCCTGATTTTTTGAATTTTTAAGGAATGAAGTAAAAGCGATAAAGGAGGGAAGCAAACATGTCAACTTCAACAGGGCCTCAACTGGCGCAAAACATCCGCCGGAATATCGAAGAACTTAAGAAGACATGCAAAGGCGTTGATGAGGTCACAGCCTCTCGCTCACCCGAGGGACGATGGTCTCCCAAAGAGGTCCTATCTCACCTTATGGGCCCCGAAGGACCGGGCCATATGCCGATCTTTCAGGCCTTTCTCGACCAGGAGACCCCAAGGCTCGATCTTGAGCCCGGAAATCCTTTCTTCTCTGAGAAGCGCGCCCGTACGACCTTTGCTCAACTACTGTCGGAGGTCGAGGCGGAGTATGGCCGTATCTCTAAATTCGCGGAAGGCTTGTCGGAGGAGCAGCTCGTGCGGAAGGCGCAAATCCCCATGCTCAAAGACTCGCCGTTAGGGGAATATCCGACACTGGAAGGCTTCATAGGGGGACTTGGCGAGTTTCATCTTCAATTCCACATCGACCACATGCGAGAGATATTGAAAGGTCTGGGCGTGCAGGTAAAGTGAATAAGAAGCCGGATCCTGCTCCTTATTTCGATGCGCTTTTGGGTTGTTTGTCCTTCTTCTCTTTCAGATCCTTGCCTGTTGGACCTCCTTCTGTTTCTGGTCCTTGTCTTTGTCCTTTTTGCCGCCTTTGTCTCCCATTGTGTGCCTCCTTTGATGTGCCGGTTATCGGGGACATGTGTCCCTTATGATGAATGCTATCAGAAGAATGGGCCGATGGCAAGGGCATGTATAAGTCAGAGAGTTATACACTAACCTTGACAGCTGGACATTGTGTGCTATATTTCTCTTATAGGTAAGGCCAATAAAAAGAGCTCAGGAGGAGGCGTGAAATGCCGGTAATTGAATACTCAGGGATAAAGATCAATCTGGATGATTATGGATATCTTGTAAACTTTGAAGACTGGAATGAACGGGTTGCCTGTGCACTGGCTGAGCAGGAGGGCATAGAGGAGTTGACCAAAGACAGGATGGACATCCTGAAATTCATGCGCGAATACTACAAGGAACACAAGTTCTTTCCCATCCTGCGCTATGTCTGCAAGAACGTCGACCAGCCGAGGGACTGTGTAACCGACAAGTTTATAGAGCCTATTGTTGCGTGGAAGATCGCAGGGCTTCCATATCCCGGGGATGAGGTGAACCTGATGAAAAAATGGGAACCTCTCGGTTTCTGATCTCTTGCTCTCAACGTCAAGCCCTGATTCCCTGGATTTATTTACTGATATCCCGATATTCTTCCGGCGACTGCGTATTTGTCTTCTGAAGGCTCTGTCCTGACAACTTCAACCATGGCTTTCAAAGGGGTAAAGCTGCTGCTTTTTGTATCTAAAGTGACAAATACAGAATCCCCGGGGGTAAGATTTTGTTCTGTGATAAAAAGAATGCCTGTATAACTGAGATTCTTACAGAACCCGGCATGCAGGATTTTGTCATCAAATTTGGTATATGTTAAATCTGCATTTATCGTCAGGCGTGGATATTTTCTTTTCTCAGCAATTTGTTGCTGTACATTTAACATAAATACCTCCCCTCTCTCTCGTAATGATGAAAAACCTGAACTATATGTTATACAAAGAAATGGTGGAGGTGAACGGGATCGAACCGATGACCTCCTGCTTGCAAAGCAGGCGCTCTCCCAGTTGAGCTACACCCCCGATTTATACTATTTTAAATTTAAAATTATAAAAATTGCAATTTAAAGTTTTTAACTGGTGGGCCTAATTGGAGTCGAACCAATGACCTCACCCTTATCAGGGGTGCGCTCTAACCAACTGAGCTATAGGCCCGCATTGGACTTATTTCCCCTGCTTCTTTTCCCATGGAAGCGGGGTTGAAGCAAGGGCGTCTTCATTCTTTTTTATATCGGTCTTCTTCATTAAATTTCCGATGTATGAATCGATAAGACCTTTCTGTTTTTCTGCAAGGAGCTGTTTTCTTATCGGCTCCTTTGACTGTTCAAATGATGCTGTTTCGCCCTTTGCTACATCAACCAGCTTTATAATGTGATAACCGAAGCGGGTCTTTACAGGCTCGCTGATCTCATTGGTTTTAAGACCCATTACAGCACGTTCGAATTCAGGGACCATCTGGCCGCTGCCAAAATAGCCGATATCTCCACCTTTTGATGCGGAACCTTTGTCTTTAGAAAAGGTTTCTGCCAATTTTTCAAAGCTCTCACCTTTTTTGATACGCTCACGGAGCTTCTTTGCCTGGTCCTCAGTTTCAACAAGTATATGGCTGGCCCTGATTTTGGTGCCGATTGTGAATTTGTCTGCATTTTTATCAAAAAACTCTTTCACCTCTGCATCGTCAACCTTGGCTTTATCCTCAACCTCTTTCTTAAGGATAATAGATATGAGAGTCATTTTTTCAAACTCTTTGACCTTCTCAAGATACTCAGGGTCTTTATCAAGCTTCATCTTCTTTGCATCCTGGTAAACCAGCTCTCTTTTGATAATTTCGTCAAGCAACTTTTCCTTGCCTTCTTTACCAGTAAATTGTTCTCTTGCCCATTCAGGTATCCGGCTGATTTCTTTCAGAAAGTTATCCTGTGTAATCTCAGACTTACCAACTTTGACAAGTGCGGGGCCGGTTGATTTCCCCTTTTGTTCACATCCTGAAAGAATTGATACTGTTAATAGCAATAAAAAAACCAAAAAAAACTTCTTGCTCATTTTTTTCTCCTTATAATAGGTTATTTCAAGGTAAATAAGTAAGTATGTGTTATAACATACTAAGTTACATTTTACAACTTGAAATCAACAGATTGTGTGATATACTGGTTTTATATATTCAAGATCAGGAGGTGTGATATGAAGGTTTTCGGATGTAAAGATGTAGGGATTAACTGCAGCTTTGTGGCTAAAGGGAAAACAATTGAAGAGGTCTTAAAGAAAGCGTCAGAACATGCCAGAAAAGACCATGGGATAAAGAGGGTCACAAAAGATTATCTCGAAAGCTGGCGCAAACATGTTCATAATGCATAAGGCCGCTTATTATTTCTTTAAAAACAGAAAAACCTGTAGATGCTTTTGGTCATAAAGAAATGATGTCCGGTGCGTGGTGACCCCTGGACATTAAAAACATAACGAATAAACTCTCAAAAACACGAGGAGGCTGACATGGCTTATACGGCAAAGGATTATTCAAAACTTATTGGAATGGAAGGCTTCAGCGAAGTGCTGCTGAAAAATCATTTTACCCTCTATCAGGGATATGTGACTAATACAAATAAGGTCCTTGACGCTATTGACCAGATGCTGAAAGACGGAAAGACGGGAACTCCTGAATTCGCTGAACTTAAAAGGAGGCTCGGGTGGGAGTTCAACGGCATGAGGCTTCATGAGTATTACTTTGAGAACCTTGGCGGGAAAGGCGGTATAGACAAAGGCGGCAACCTGGCAAAAAAGATCGAAGAGAGTTTCGGAAGTTATGAGTCCTGGGAAAAAGATTTCAGGGCAACAGGCGCTATGAGGGGGATCGGGTGGACCGCCCTTTATCAGGATACAATTGGCGGAAGACTGATCAATTTCTGGATAAACGAACATGATGTGTCTCACCCTGCAGGATGTAATCTTATACTCATAATGGATGTTTTTGAACATGCTTTTATGCTCGATTATGGTTTAAAAAGGGCTGATTATATCGAGGCGTTTTTCAAAAATATTGACTGGAAGGCGGCAGGCGCAAGACTAAAATAATCTATAAACAATAATGAGGAGCGATTCATGAAGTTCGAACTTGAGGGCACACTACTGAAGATGATCCCTGAAAATGAAAGGGAAAAAAAAGAACTTAATCAACTCTGGACCATAATCATCGGCTGTGCTAATGAAAACAAGAAACTGGTGCCTGTCGGAGAATATCTCCCCGGCATGAAGGAAGTGGCGGTATTTAACATAGAATAGACCGGAATGAATATTTTATCATCCGGATCAATTTGAAAATCCCATTGATATCATGTTCATCATGAATCCTGAAGCTGCTTCACAATTTCTTCAAATAAAAAGTGTAGCCTAAGAATATGAAAAAGATTCTGATGATCTTTTCACTTTTATTTTTGATAGGAGTGATAGCTATGGCGATAAACTCAGGCAAGGACAAAGAGGCATATCAAAAGTCTTCTACAGGGACTTGAAAAGGCCACCTTTGCCGGAGGCTGTTTCTGGTGCATGCAGCCTCCTTACGATAAACTTAAAGGTGTCGTGTCCACAAGGGCCGGTTATACGGGAGGCCACAAAAAGAACCCGACCTATGAAGAGGTAAGTTCAGGGACCACCGGGCATGCCGAGGCTGTCGAGATCATGTACGATCCGGCCAGGACCGGATATAATGAACTGCTGGATATCTTCTGGCAGAGCATTGATCCTACAACACTGAACAAACAGTTTGCCGATAACGGCACTCAATACCGTACTGTAATTTTCTATCATAATGAGGAACAGAAGCGCCTTGCTCTTGCCTCAAAGGAGTCCCTTGAAAGATCCGGAAAGTTCTCAAAACCTGTTGTGACCGAGATCGTTCAGGCTACAGAGTTTTACCCGGCAGAGGAATACCACCAAAAGTACTATGAGAAAAGCCCGGTCAGATACAACCTCTACAAGGCCGGTTCCGGCAGAGAATCTTTTCTTAAAAGAGTATGGGGAGAAACAGCCCGGTCAACAAGCGTAAAAAGCGGCAGCGAACCGGGAAAAGGAACAGTGGAATACGTAAAACCCTCCAGGGATGAATTGAAGAAGAAACTCACTCCGCTCCAGTATAAGGTTACACAGGAAGAGGGTACGGAAAAGGCCTTCGATAATGAGTACTGGAACAATCATCGCGACGGCATATATGTGGATATAGTAAGCGGGGAGCCGCTCTTCAGTTCCACTGATAAATTTGAGTCCGGCACCGGATGGCCGAGTTTCTCCAGGCCCATTGGTCCTGACAATATTATCGAACGGAAAGACCGGAGTTTTTTTATGGAAAGAACAGAGGTAAAAAGCAAACGCGGCGGTTCCCACCTCGGCCATGTTTTTGATGACGGTCCGAAACCCACAGGTCTTCGCTATTGCATGAATTCAGCCGCCCTTCGTTTTATCCCCAAAGAGGACCTGGAAAAGGAAGGCTACGGGGAGTATAAAAAGTTGTTCGAGAAAAAACAGTAGTAATAAGTAATAAGCTGTAAATATTATAAATTTATTATTGTAAGCTTAAAACTTTTTAGCTGGTGGTCAGAAATGAGCAGGACAAGGAAGATCAAAAAAGTTTTCAAGGGCAAACCTACTATCGAAGGGGCCGGGGTGCATCTCAGAAGGGCCTTCGGTTTCAGTGAGGTCCCGATGTTCGATCCATTCCTGATGCTCGATGACTTCCGATCGGACAATCCCGAACATTATCTCAAGGGTTTTCCATGGCATCCCCATAGAGGGATCGAAACAATAACATACGTCCTCAGTGGCAAAGTGGAACACGGCGACAGCATGGGCAATAAGGGGACAATAACATCGGGCGACATCCAGTGGATGACCGCCGGAAGCGGGATCATCCATCAGGAGATGCCGAAAGGCGACAATAAAGGTTTAATGGGTGGATTTCAACTCTGGGCAAACCTGCCGGCATCACACAAGATGATGGAGCCGAGATACAGGGATATTAAAAGTTCGCAGATACCGGAAGTGCTCCTTAAGGATGGGACAAAGATAAAAATAATATGCGGCAAAACAGGCAAAACCGAAGGGCCGGTCAGGGACATTGTTATAGACCCTGAATACCTTGATATCACTGTCCCGCCTGAGACTGAATTTACTTATCACACTAAAAATGAACACACTGTATTCGCATATATTATCGAAGGCAGGGGATATTTCTGTAAAGAAAAGAACCCGTTCACTTATGAAGTTGCAGGCGAGAACTATTTCGATATACAGCGCGATCCTCTTGTCGGTAATGGAAGCCTTATACTCTTTGATAAAGGTGATGAGATAATGGCCCTCACAGAAAAAGACCCTGTAAGGTTTCTGCTTATCTCGGGAAAACCGATCGGTGAACCTGTGGCCTGGTACGGCCCTATTGTCATGAACACGCAGGAGGAATTAAGGATTGCCTTTGAAGAATACCGTAACGGAACTTTCATAAAACACGGGAAATAATAAGACCGTACATTTAAAATCTTTGCTGACCTATAATATAAAGCTTTATTGACATATTTAACTTTTATTAATATATTTATGTATAGCCCTTATGTTAAAGGAGAATGTTTATGAAAAAGATGGTTGCAATATTGTTGGCTTCAATGATTATCTTCACTTCGTCGGCAGTCTTTGCCAGGGACAAACCTGATGCAGGAGCTATTATAGGAGATATGGTTATACTGAGGCCTCTCGGTCTCTGCACCGTTGTTATTGGAACGGCCTTTTTTATTGTTACTTTGCCGATAGCCGTTATCTCACAAAGCGCCAAACAGACTGCTGAGGTCCTGGTAGCAGACCCGTTTAAATATACGTTTACCAGACCGCTTGGGGAAATTGATTCGGGATTGTAGCGTCTTATTTCCTGAAGATAATAGTTTGAGCCGAATCCTTGCGCATCCCTTTGCCGCCTTTTCCCGCTGGATGTCCAAGAGCTATTACTGCCATAAGTTCAAGGGCATTGGGACCGCCGATCAACTCCAGCACCTTGTCTTTATTTTTCAATATCTCACCGAGCCAGACTGCGCCAAGTCCCATTGAGTGAACAGCTAAAAGCATATTCTGAATACAGGCGCCGATCGCCTGACAATCCTTGGTCCTGTCATAACTCAAAGAATTGTCGAGAAATACGGCAATCAATGTATTGGCGTTTAGAATTATTTTCGAATAACGTGTGAGCGTTGAGATCTTTGCTTTCAATTCCCCGTCTCTTATAACTGCAAATTTCCACGGCTGGTTATTTAATCCGGAGGGCGCCCAGGTGCCGGCTTCAATGATATTATCAATGATGCTCATCAGAGACAGGCTCATCGGTAAACTTTCTTATGCTGCGGCGTGTTTTTATGAGTTCAAATGTATCCATATTCTCCCAGAAAGCGTTTTTCATATCAGTTTGGTCCCGTTACTCCTGTTTAAGCCGTTCACGAACTGCGATACCTTCATGCCATGCCTTGCCGATACATTCCCCTATCGACCAGTATCTGTTATCCGGCATGGTCAGCACAAAGGGATTGATTTTCTTCACATCAGGTTTCCCGTCAGTCAAAAACCGCTCTTCAGTGTAGATATTCATTATCTCAGCAATGAAGAAATAGTTGGTCGGCAGTTCAACGGGCTGTACCAGCTTGCATTCCATAGTCACCGGGCAGTTGACGATCATGGGCGCTGACTTCAGTTCCCCATAAAACACCTCAAAGAGCTTTGACTTGTCAACCTTTTTCCCTGAAACGATCCCGGTATAATCCGTCAATGCTGCCATGTCCGCAGAAGGCACATTAATGCTGAACTCTTTTGTTTCGAGAATCGCGGAATGGGAGGCACTCATCTTGTTCACGCAAATGCCGATCATCGGAGGGTTATAATTGACCCGCGTCAACCAGTCAAGGGCCATGAAATTAACTTTGCCTTCAAAGTGTGTGCCGAGGATCGTCTGCGTCCAGGGCAGACAGAAAAGATTTTTTTCGATGGTTATTTTTGGCATGTATAGTCTCCTTATAAGTTAGGGGATGTGTCCCTGTTCGGTCATTAAACTTCCATCCCAGGGGAGGGAAACTCCTCCTGCGTTACTTTGCAAACAAGCCCTTAATCTGCTCCAAAACCCATTCGAAGCGGCGTTTCCGTATCGCGTCAGGCAGAAAGAATGACAGTATGAGGCCGATAATTATGCCGATTAAGAGAAATCCTATATACCTGCGGCCGCCGCTCCTAAATTGGGCCAGGGTGCTGATGTCTCTTGCCCCATCCTGACAATGACGGCTGGGCCGTGGCCTGCTTTACCACCCAGAGGAGACGCCGCGATAAAATGATGATCCAGTTTATCTTGAACCGTTTCAAAATGTTGAAGAAGGGCCTTTCACGATATTTATTTATCATTTTTTGCGAGGTCTTCATTATGCCGTCAATGTTGCCTACGATCTTGCCGGCGGAAAGACTGTTGAGGCCCAGTTCGGTACCTTCTGTTATGATGTCCCTGTCGCCAAGCCTGAATTTATAAGCTATTTTCAGTTCCTGCGCCTTCAGCCAGTCATCAAATTCCTTCCAGAACTCTTCTGAAAAACCTTCAGCCTTCAGCTTTCCTTCGAGCATCTCCCGTGCGTCTCTTTTGCCCATCGCATAGTCGTGTCTTCGCCAGCGGTACTCGAGAAATCCTGCAAAATTGGCGAGCTTGGCGCCTCCCAGCGGGCCGTAGTCCTGATTGTGGTATATCTTGACCACATTTATCAGCTCCCCGGTCTGAACGCCGGCGGCAGCGCAAAAACTTTCATTTAACCGGATGAAGAGCACTATCTTCTCCATAAGGGTATCGTCTGCGATCGTTTCTCTGATTTTTGAAAATACCTTGTCATAAGATTTATTCAGAGAATCAAGGGCGACACTGAGCTTGTCCCACGCTTCTTTAAAGGACTTCCACGTCTCCTCTGATAGTTTGCCATTGTTGTTTTTGTTATCGTCCTCGACCCAGAACGATATCTGCCTGAAGAGCAGTTGGGCGCTTCTTACCTCCCGGACACCGTCCTCATATTGCCGGAAATAATCCTTATAACTTTCTTCCTCCTCAAGGGCCCTGATTTTACCGGCAAGAAGGCCCTTTTCTTCTCCTGAAAGTCCAAAATCCATTTTGCTGCTTTCAATGTGTGACCGGCACTCCCTGATTATTCTTCCGAGGGCCATCGGACACGTGCCATCCACGATCTTTCCATGCATCCCGGCTAATGACTCAGTGACCTCATTAAAAAAAAGAAGCTGCTTATTTGAAGTCTTCATCTTTGCCAGAGGATTCTCTGTACGGAGTCTCTCAGTGAATGTATATTTGATCATGGTGACGCATTTCAAATAATCCGGCATGAAATCATGCAGCCGTGCCGTCCTGACATGATATTCGAGAATCTTGAGGAATTTATCAAGAAGTTCAGACGGAACATTTGCCCGGTTGTCACCGAGAATATGCCATATGTCTCCCACAAGACTGTTGATCTGCATGATCTGGTGGTTCAATTTCTGAATGCGCCGGAGATCATAATAAATAGTTTCCGCCATCTTCACATCCACTATGGACATCACAGTAGCCCAGGGATCGGGCGGATTTCCGGGATCTACTCCCCAATTTTTATGGGCGGGACCAGTATCTTCCTGGACGGGTTCTATAAAAAAATACCACCATTTACCATCCCTGCTTGCCGGACTCCATATGATCAATGGCATGCCCGAGGGGTTTATTATCAAGGACGCCTCCGTCGAAATACCAGAAATGGAGAGGCTTCTCCACAGGTTTCCCTTTTGCATCGACATACGATTCGATTGTCTCATCGGGAAAGCTCGGACTTTGCGCAAGCTGCGGCGGAAAGGCCGCAGGAAATGATGATGTTATCCTTGCCGCCTTTGCTATCCTCTTTTGCTTTGTCTGCGTCTTCGTTAGCGTCCTTGATGTCAGCCCTGTCGAACTCAAAAACCTCGGTATGCCGGACCGTCGGGATAGCCTGTTTCGCATAATTATCTTTGGCCGTAAAGTCTTCTTCAACGGCCACAGCATCAAAATACCCCTGCATATTGGTAGCGGTCACCAGAATCTTGATATCACCGCATAGATCCTTGCGTGCCATCCTGCAGCGACAGGAATTTCCTGACCTCGCTTTCAAGGACATCATTGTTCAGAAACGAGCTGACATCCTGTCCGCCCTTATACTGGAGAGTGTCCATATCAGCAACATCAAACCATATGCGCCGTATTTCCTGAATATGCCGTGTAGGATCGGAAGAGTTGACCAGCGTTGCCGACATCAAAACCGCAGCCAAACCACCGGCAGAGGAACCCGAAATAACACTGATATCGACTTCGGGTATGCCGGCTGCCGGCTTCCCCTCTTCACCGCCTTTCTTGCAGAACTGGATAAAGCGGATAAAGGTTTCAGCAACACCTGCTTCATATACAGCCAGAGAAACGCCCCCGTAGAAGGTCAAACCTATGTTTATCATTTGCGATCTAATCTTGCTGTCCAAGATCAGGTTTTCGGTGTTCATTTGAACAATTTCCTGCCTTATCTGCACCAACTCGGTTTCAGCTACCGTCCCCATAGCTTCGGTTGCCCTGCCAAACTGCGCTACTTGTTGTTTTTGTACTGCCGTCATGCCGCAGCCTGATAAAAGAACTAAAAAAAGAAGCAAATACAGCAATCGGTTTATCATCTTAATTCCTCCTCCATTTACCATTTACCCCAGTGGATATTCTCTTCTCTGAATTTATCTTTGGGTTTTTCGTCTTTATTCGCCGGAACACCGACAGGAATGACATTCAATGGAATAATATTTTCAGGAATGGACAGGATTTCCCTGACGGATTTCATTCTGTCCTTGTCCGCATATGCCGCTGTCCATACCGCGCCATAGCCGAGCGCATGCGCTGCAAGCAGAATATTCCCCGATGCCAGGGAGCAATCCATCACCCAATAATCCTTTGAGTATATTTCATCTTTATCAGGAACTCCGCAGACAATAATTGCCGCCCCTGCCTTGTCCAGCATTTTGGCATAAGGAAGGGCCTCGCAAAGCTTATCAAGCGTGCCCCTTTCTGTCACAACAACAAACGCCCAGGGTTGCATATTCACCGCTGATGGTGCAGACATCCCGGCCTTGAGCATTGCCATCAAGTCCTTTTTTTTCACTTTTTCACCAGTAAATTGCCTTACGCTTAAGCGGGTATAAATTACATTTAAAATATTTTTGTTCATAGCAATAACTCCTTGCTATAAGAAATTTGTGTCCCTTTGCTTACAATTATACAATATGGGGATGAATTGGAGAGAGAATTTTCATGACGCAAAAAAGATACGGACATGCGGCAGGACGGAAAACAAAAAAAGGGCGAGTCACCGACTCGCCCCTACATTATAAAACAAATTGCGATTACTTCTTCTCTGCTACATGTATCCTTGCTATCGCCCGTTCAAGCGCTGCTGTT
The DNA here is from genome assembly GCA_963699585.1 of Thermodesulfovibrionia bacterium. GTDB lineage: Bacteria > Nitrospirota > Thermodesulfovibrionia > UBA6902 > UBA6902 > SURF-23. The sequence goes on from CAVOUK010000002.1 coordinate 564,849, forward strand.
GCACGCGCTTCATCGACATTTTCTTTCTGTTTAAGACGTTCCTCAGCGCGTTTCATTGCAGCCTTGGCCCTTTCAACATCAATATGGTCTGACTTTTCAGCGCTGTCGGCAAGTATCGTGACCTTGTCGGGGCCGACTTCGGCATAGCCCGAGCTAATAAATATAATTCCTGTTTCAGAACCTTTCTTGAAGGTCAACATCCCGATTTTTAGCGTTGTGAGAAATGGGACGTGGTCCGGTAAGACGCCGAATTCACCCTCACTCCCGGGTGCGACTATCTCATCGACTTCATCAGTAAAGACGTGACCATGAGGGGTAACAATGTCCAATGTCAGTTTTTCAGCCATTTATTTATCCTCTTTATAGATTTTCACTAGTCCGGCAGATTGTAGTACAGATCTTCTAAGTTTATTTCAGCCTCTCTATCTGCTGTAATCTGCGTAATCAGTGGATTAAATTATTTTATGCTCCGGCCAGTTTCTTGGCCTTTTCCACAACTTCCTCTATGCCGCCGACCATGTAAAAGGCCTGCTCCGGCAGATCATCGTATTTTCCTTCAACAACGTCCTTGAATCCCTTAATGGTATCCGCAAGTTTCACGTACTTGCCGGGAGTCCCTGTAAAGGTCTCGGCAACGTGGAAGGGCTGGCTCAGGAACCTTTGAAGCTTCCTTGCGCGTGCAACCAATAATTTATCGTCTTCAGAAAGCTCTTCCATCCCGAGAATGGCGATGATGTCCTGGAGTTCCTTATATCTCTGGAGGACCATCTGGACCTTTCTTGCAACCATATAGTGTTCTTCCCCGAGGATCAGCGGGTCGAGAATCCTCGATGTTGAATCAAGGGGATCAACAGCAGGGTAAATACCGAGCTCTGAAATTCCTCTTGATAGAACGACCGTTCCGTCAAGGTGCGTAAATGCCGTCGCAACAGCAGGGTCAGTAAGATCGTCAGCAGGGACGTAAATGGCCTGCATCGAAGTGATTGCGCCTTTGTTTGTTGACGTAATCCTTTCCTGAAGCACACCCATATCAGTTCCGAGTGTAGGCTGATATCCGACCGCTGAAGGCATTCTTCCTAAAAGCGCTGAAAGTTCGGCGCCCGCAAGTGTATATCTGAATATATTGTCCAGGAAGATAAGAACGTCCTGTCCCTCGTCTCTAAAGTATTCGGCAACTGTAAGCGCTGAAAGTGCAACCCTGGCCCTTGCTCCGGGCGGCTCATTCATCTGGCCGTAAATGAGTGCTGTTTTTTCGAGAACGCCTCCCTCTTTCATTTCAAGATAGAGGTCATTTCCTTCTCTTGTTCTCTCACCGACACCAGCAAACACGGACACACCGCCGTGGACCATGGCAATATTGTGGATCATCTCCATAATAACAACTGTCTTGCCGACGCCCGCACCGCCGAACATTCCCATCTTTCCGCCTTTAACAAAGGGAACAAGCAGGTCAAAAACCTTAACGCCTGTCTCAAATACCTGAGTCGATGTATCCTGCTCGGTAAAATGAGGGGATGGCCTGTGAATCGGCAATCTGTCCTTTGATTCTATCGGCCCCAACTGGTCCACAGATTCTCCGATAACATTCATGATCCTCCCGAGCGTTTTTGCTCCGACAGGAACTGTGATCGGTTGTCCTGTATCAACAGCCTTGGTCCCTCTGACAAGTCCGTCGGTTGCCGACATTGCAACAGTCCTCACCATGTTATCACCAAGGTGAGCTGCGACCTCAAGTGTTATATTGATATCGGGTATGCCCTTTTCCTTGTCCCCAGGCTGTGCAATCCTGAGTGCATTTAAAATTTCAGGCATTTTATCTTCAAATTCAACATCAACAACTGCGCCGATGACCTGTGCAACTTTACCTTCATTCATGATCTATGTCCTCCATTAATTAAAATCAAATATCAAAAAAGCTTCCAGCTATTCAGCTGTCAGCTAAAACTATCCTTTCAACGCCTCAACACCGCCTACAATGTCCATTAACTCACCTGTTATGGATGCCTGTCTTGCCTTGTTGAACTGAAGCGTGAGTTTGCCCACCATTTCATTACAGCTCTTTGTTGCATTTTCCATAGCAGACATCCTTGCTGCCTCTTCAGCTGCCGAGCTTTCAAGGAGCGCCCTGTAAATCTGTATATCCACATTCCTCGGGATCAATCTGTCGAAGATCGCCTCCATGGAAGGCTCATAAATAAAATCAGCCGCTGTAGATTCAGGGGCAGACCCTTCTTTCCCCTCTTCTATGGAGGCCAATGGAAGAAGCTTTGCTACTGTAACTGTCTGGGTCGCCATTGATTTAAACGCATTATATACCACAGTCACTTCATCTATTGTCTCATTTATATAACTTTCCTTGATGTCGTTCGAGATTTCCTGTGCCTTTGAAAAACTTACGTTCCCTGAAATACCTGTCCGCGAATTCCGCACGGGGACCCCTCTTCTTTTGAAGTAATCCCTTGCTTTTTTACCGACGGTGCTTATGCTGACTTCAAACCCTTCTTTTTTGCAATTGTCAATATATTTTTGTGCTGCCTTAAGGATATTTGTATTAAAGGCCCCGCAGAGCCCTCTGTCAGAAGTAATTACCACAACTTCGACTGTCTTTCTGGCCCTGAATGCAAGCAATGGATGAGATTCCCTGTCAGCGCCTTTTGCAAGGCTCATTAGAACGTCACGCATCTTGTCTGCATAAGGCCTCAGGTCCAGCATCCTGTTCTGCACCTTTCTCAGCTTTGAAGCAGAGACCATTTTCATGGCCTTTGTTATCTTCTGGGTATTGTGAACAGCCTTTATTCTTGTCTTTATTTCTCTTAAGTAGCCATAATTTATTTAGATTTCAGTCTCTGTTTCTGTCATTCCGGCTATAGCCGGAATCATTTTCTCTGCTGATTCGCTTACGGACTCGACCACGCTGTCTATTTGCTATCTTTACGCTTGAAATCCTTTCTTGAATTCTTCTATAGCCTTGACCAGTTTTGCTTTAAGGTTATCGTCAATCGCTTTTTTCTCAGCAAGTTCTGTGCGAATATCATCTTTTGTTCCGCGTATGAATTTCAGGAATTCCTCTTCAAATTTCTTGATGGCTTCAACCGGTATGTCATCCATGTATCCCTGTGTGCCGGCAAACAGCACAATTACCTGGTCCTGCATCGTCATCGGAACATACTGGCCCTGCTTCAGGAGTTCAACCATTCTCTTGCCCCGCTCTATCTGCTGGAGTGTTGCTTTATCGAGGTCAGAGCCGAACTGGGCGAAAGCCGCCATTTCCCTGAACTGCGCAAGGTCAAGTCTCAGGGTCCCTGCAACCTGCTTCATTGCCTTTGTCTGGGCCGCACCGCCGACTCGGCTGACCGAAAGACCGACGTTAACGGCAGGTCTTACACCGGCGTAGAAGAGTTCCGGCTCAAGGTATATCTGGCCGTCAGTAATGGAGATAACGTTTGTCGGAATGTAACCCGAAACGTCACCGGCCTGTGTCTCAATTATCGGGAGCGCTGTAAGGGAACCGCCTCCGAGTTTGTCAGAGAGTTTTGCCGCCCTTTCAAGGAGCCTTGAATGGAGATAAAAAACGTCTCCGGGGAACGCCTCACGTCCGGGGGGACGTCTGAGTAAGAGCGAAAGCTGCCTGTATGCTGTGGCCTGTTTACTCAGGTCATCATATACTATCAATGCGTGTTTGCCGTTGTCCCTGAAGTATTCTCCCATTGTACATCCTGTATAAGGAGCAATATACTGAAGCGGCGCGGGCTCACTCGCTGTTGCGGAAACAATAATTGTATGCGCCAATGCGCCTTGTTCTTCGAGCTTTTTGGCAACACGGACAACGTTGGAACGTTTCTGCCCGATAGCAACGTATATACATATAACGTCGCCGCCTTTCTGATTAATAATTGCGTCGATACCTATCGCGGTTTTACCGACCTGACGGTCACCTATGATAAGCTCTCTCTGCCCTCTTCCAACGGGGATCATTGCGTCTACCGCTTTTAGTCCCGTCTGGAGAGGCTGACGAACAGGCTGCCTGTCAATAATACCGGGGGCCACGACGTCAACTATCCTGCTTTCTTTCGAAGCAATCGGGCCCTTTCCGTCAATCGGCTGGCCGATAGCATTGACCACTCTTCCAAGCAGCGCTTCTCCAACAGGCACCGACATGATTTTGCCTGTGCGTTTGACAATGTCGCCTTCTTTGATAAGGGTGTCCTCACCAAATAGAACGGCGCCGACTGAATCTGTCTCAAGGTTAAGCGCCATACCGAACACATTATTGGGAAACTCGAGAAGCTCCGAGGCCATGCACTTGTCAAGGCCGTAGATCTTTGCGATACCATCACCGACCTTGATGACCGTACCGACTTCGCTTACGTCGACACGTTTTTCAAAATCGGCAATCTGCTTTTTTATTAACTCACTTATTTCTTCAGCTTTAAGCTCTGTGATTGACATTTAAACACCCCCGTGAAATCTTAATTAGCTAATAGCTGAAATGAGTATCAATGATTTCAGCTTATTCAGCTTATTGTCATTACTAATTGTCTTTATTCATTAACTCCGCCCGTAACAGACGAAGCTGACCTTTTAAACTGCTGTCATAGATTGTGCTGCCGACCTTTACAATAAAACCTCCAAGCAGAGACTTATCAATCTGGCTCTCAATCTCAATTTCCCTTTGCGTCATTGCTTTGAGTACATTCTTAAGTCTTTCAGAATAATTCTTATCCAGAGGCACGGAAGATATTACAACCGCTGTAGCTTTCTTCTGCCTTTCGTTATATGCATTAACGGTAGCGGCAATAACTTCTTTAATTGCCGCAAGGTGTCCCTGTTCAACTAAAAGTTTGAGAAATTTCTCCGTATGAGATAAAAATTTAAGACTTGGGAGTATTGCACCCAGGGCCTTGTCTTTTTCATCCTCTGAAAATATCTGACCTGCAAACAGAAGCTTCAGCTTTCTGTTTGTATCAATGAGTTGTGAGAACACCTTCAGTTCTTCTATAACAGAAGGTATCTGGGTGATTTCAACCCTGCCAAGCAGCGCCTTGCTGTATTTTTTTGCGATCTGGTTCTTGTTCAATTTTTTGCCTCAAGTCTTTTTATATAATCGTCTATTAAAGCTTCCTGTTCTTTCTGTCCGAGTTTTTCTTTTATCTGTTTCTCTGCAAGTTCCAGCGCCATCATGGCGGCCTCGGATTTTATCTTCTCTTTCGCCTTTTGCAGCTCAAACTCAATATTCGCCTTTGCCTGTTCCAGTATATTCGCTTTTAACCTTTCCCCGTCTGCGATGATCGCTTCTTTTTCCTTTTCACCGGCTTTTTTTGCGGATTCAATTATCTGCCCTATCTCAATGTCTGTGTTTTTAAGCCGTTCTCTGACTTCATTAAGCGTCTTTTGTGCAAGCTCTTTCGCCTCTGTTGCTTCCTTGAGGGACTTTTCAATAAGTTCCGTGCGGTTCCTGAAATACTCTGCAAAAGGTTTACGCGCAAAGAAAACAAGAATGAATAAGAGAAATGCAAAATTTATGACCGGCCAGAACCAGTCCTTCCATGTAAAGGCAACATGCTCCCCGCCTTCTTCTGCTGCAAAGACTACTGTAAAGGACAGTAAGCAGTAAGCGGTAAGCAGTAAGCAGAAAAAAACCAATTGCTTTCTGTTTCCTGACTGCTGACAGCTGATTGCTGATAGCTGACTTTCTCATGCCTTCACCAGTTTTTCCACAATCTGTCTTGAGAAGGATTCTACATCGGATTTCAATGAAGCCCTTGCCTTTTCTACTGCTGACCCAAGCTCATCCTTCGCTTTTTTATTTAATCCTGCAGCTTCATTTTGCGCTGTGGTAAGCGCCTGTTTCTGGATCTCTATACCCTGCTTGCTTAATTCTTCATAAACCGTCTTTGCCCTGGTCCTGCCATCTGACAGCTTTGCGTCGATCTGTGCCATTATACCGTCTTTTTCTTTATCCATTGATTTGGCGGAATCGAGGGCGCCGTTAATGCCTGCGTCTCGTTCCTTGAAAATACGAAGAAGGGGCTTAAATAAAATAATGTTCAGGAGCAATAGCAATAATAGAAAATTGGCAAGCTGGGCAAAAAACCACTTGTTGAGTTCTAACATTTATTCTCCTAACTTAAAATAAAGAAATTGAAGAATCATACAAAGATAAAGTCCGGAAAAATTAACACAGCAGAATTTTTTTGTCAATAAGTCAATAATTATATTTATGGAATTTATAAATCAAAGGGGTTTTAAAATTCTTTTATCCTCTTCACCACATCAGAAGGAGGAACCCTGTCTGCCTGTTTTGTCCTTCTCGACTTCAGCTCTACGATCCCTTCCTTCAAGCCCTTTTTCCCGATGATTATCTGATAAGGGATACCTATTAAATCAGCGTCCTTGAATTTTATGCCGGGACGTTCATCCCTGTCATCCATAAGTATTTCCAATCCTTCGCCGGACAGATCACTGTATATCATCTCAGCGGTTTCCTGTATTTCTTTATCACCCATATCAAGCGGGATGATCTCAACATCAAATGGGGCTATGCTCAGGGGCCAGATGATTCCGTCTTTGTCATTATTCTGTTCAACAGCGGCTGCAGCAATACGTGCGGGCCCAATGCCATAACTGCCCATTATTATTGGTTTTTCCATACCGTTTTCATCAAGGAACACTGCATTGAGCGGTTGCGAATATTTAGTGCCAAGCTGAAAGATATTCCCTATCTCTATTGCCTTGTCAAGCATTATCTCAGCGCCGCATTTTGCACACGTATCGCCTTCCTTTGCAACATGAATGTCATGCCATTCAGCCTCGAAATGAACACCAGGTTTTACTCCCTTTGTATGGAACCCCTCTTTATTTGCCCCTGAGATGTAGGTCCCGTCTTTAAGGCAAATATCACCAATCTTTCTTAGCGGATTATTATGAGGGCCTATGAAACCTGCTCCGACGCCGAGAATGTTTTTCACTTCATCCTTCTGCGCCTGCCTGAATTCACCGGCAATTTTTGCGAGCTTTTTTTCATGAAGTTCCTGGTCTCCTCTCACAAGCGCAAGGAAAGGTCCGTCCTTGCCGATCAAAAGAAGGCTCTTAATGAAATATGATGGATCTGCTTTCAGGAAACTTGAAACCTCTGTTACCGTCCTTTTATTGGGGGTCGGAATGTCTTCCAATTGTTCCCCGTGTAAGGGCAATTCATGAATTGCCCCTACAGACGGAATTGATAACGCAAGTTCAGTATTTGCAGCATAACCGCATTTTTTGCAAAGGACAATCGTGTCTTCCCCTGCAGGACTTGGCGCCATAAATTCATGAGCAGCGGCCCCGCCCATCATTCCGGGATCACTCTGCACCTGATAAAATTTGAGCCCGCATCTTTCGTATATTTTATGATATGCCTCTGCATGTTTCTGATAACTGACTGCAAGACCTTCTTCATCCCTGTCAAAACTGTAGCTGTCTTTCATAATGAACTCGCGTGTTCTCAATATCCCGCTTTTCGGCCTCGCCTCATCCCTGAATTTCGTCTGCATCTGATACCACATCTGGGGCAATTGTCTGTATGAATGGATCTCCATTGATGCAAGCCACGTGATTATCTCTTCATGCGTCATACCGAGGCACATATCCCTGTCGCCCCTGTCCTTAAGCCTGAACATCTCGTCTCCGATATCAGACCATCTTCCTGTCTTCTGCCATATGTCGGCGGGATGGAGTCCCGGCATGCTGATCTCCTGTGCCCCGATTGAGGCCATCTCTTCCCTGATGATCTTCTGTATCCTGTTCATTACTCTCCACGCAAGAGGAAGATATATGTAGAGCCCGGACGCAAGCTGCCGGACATAACCGGCGCGCAGCATTAATATGTGGCTTACCGCCTCGGCCTCAGCAGGCGCCTCGCGCAGTGTCGGGATGAAGAATTTAGAGAATTTCACTAAATCTCCTTTTGCTCTACATTTACTTCGTAACCGTTCTTCCGCATAAAGGTCGGCACATCGAGATAGCTTTCATCACTTCTCCTTGAGCGTCTCTTTTGACAAAACCCGGTATGATCCCTTTAATGTACTTACGTCCTTTGACGGCCTCCATTTATCATATGAAGGCATCACAGCCTGGGTTTTTTCTTCAAATCCCGTAGCTATCACAGTAACGATTATTTTATCGTCGAGATCAGGGTCTATCACCGAACCAAAAATTATTTCAGCGTCTTCATGTACGGCATCCCTTACAAGGCTGGCTGCCTCATGGACCTCATGAAAGGAGAGGGAGGAACCTCCAGTGATGTTTATTAATACGCCTTTAGCGCCATCAATGGAGGTTTCCTCCAACAGGGGGCTGGTTATTGCCATCTTGGCTGCATTGACGGCCCTGTTTTCACCGCCTGCACTGCCGATTCCCATGAGTGATCTTCCGCTGTTTGCCAAAATGGTCTTTATATCTGCAAAGTCCTGATTAATAAGTCCGGGGACCAGTATCAGATCAGAGATACCCTTTACCGCCTGCCTCAGGACATCGTTGGCAATATTGAGCGCATGAAGCCATGTGGTCTCTCTTTCTGTAATATTTAACAACCTGCTGTTATGTATTACGATTATTGAGTCAACATGTTTCTGGAGTTCTTTTATCCCCTGTTCCGCATTGCGGGACCTTTTATTACCCTCAAAAAGAAACGGCCGGGTGACCACTGCCGTAGTAAGAATACCCATCTCTCTGGCTATCTCTGCAACGATCGGTGACGCCCCGGTCCCTGTTCCTCCGCCCATGCCTGCTGTTATGAATACCATGTCAGCGCCTCTTAACGCATCTTCGATCAGGTTTCTGTCTTCAAGCGCAGCCAGTCTTCCGGTCTCAGGATCGGCGCCTGAGCCAAGCCCCTTTGTCAATGAATTGCCTATCTGCACCCGCTGATGCGCCAGGGACAGCTCAAGCGCCTGAGCATCGGTATTAACAGCTATGAACTCCACCCCTTGCAGATTTGACGCGATCATGCTGTTTATCGCGTTGCTCCCTCCACCGCCGATGCCTGCGATCTTGATCTTTGCAGGATTATTCGTATAATTGCCCTGTACTTCCTCTAATTCAAAAATCTTCATATCAGTTCTCCTTTCCTTTAAATTATTTATTTAAATTGTTTCTCTCTGATTTCATAAGTTGTAAACATACTTTAAAAGCGCGGAAGCGCGTAAGATTGGAAGTACGTAAGTAAAAGACCTTGTGGCTTCTGAACTTCCCAACTTCATCGCTTTCCCGCTTGCTAGCTTTCTATTGAATGTCATATTTTTCATTCCTGATATCATTAAAACCTTAACCATCCGCTCATCTTCGACTTTATTCCATGAAACATGCTGCCGCTGTTCAATTCCTGCTGTTTTAAATTTTCAGCCGCCTCACGAAGTAAAAGCCCTATCCCTCCCGCATATGCAGGATTATTGATAATTTGCGGATCTCCTTCAACTCCCGCCGCCTTTCCGATCCTCACCGGAAGTTCAAGAATATTTTCAGCCATAACATCCATCCCCTTCATTAAAACTGCCCCGCCGGTCAATACCACCCCTGCATTCATCATTTTGTGGTGGCCCTGTTTCGTGATCTCTTTCTTTATCAGGCTGAACAATTCTTCTGCACGCGGCTGCAGTATCTCTACAAGATGGGTCCGCAATATTTTCCTGCCTGCTTTGCCGTCACTGTAACCTGTCTCTATCTCCTCCTCCCTGTCTATAAGAGAAAGCATTGAACAGCCGTGTGCTATTTTCATTTGCTCGGCATCACGTGAGGGGACCCTCAAACCTATCGCAACATCATTGGTAAAATTGGTCCCGCCTACTTCCAGCACCGTGGAATAAAAAATATTACCTTCCTGAAAAAGCGCCATATCAGTTGTGCCGCCGCCGATGTCTATAAGAGCAACTCCGAGGTCTTTCTCGTCCTGCGTAAGCACTGCGTCTGCGGTAGCAACGGGCTGAAATACAACATCTATGACCTCAAGTCCGGCTTTCTGGCAGCATTTGGTAAGATTCTGTATTGACGCTGCCGCTCCGGTAATTATCTGTACCCTTGATTCAAGCCTTACTCCGGCCATCCCGCGCGGGTCTGTAATTCCGCTTTGTCCGTTCACGATAAATTCCGACGGAATAACATGAAGTATCTCTTTATCAAATGGAATAGCGACCGCCCTCGCCGCATCAATAACCTGTTCAACCTCCCTGACCCCTATCTCACTCTCTTTTACAGCGATAACCCCCTGACTCGCCATGTATTCAATGTGTTTTCCTGTAACTCCTACATTGACCATTTTTATATCGACTCCGGTCAACTCCTCTGCCTTTTGTACAGCTTCCCTGATGGATTCAACTGCCTGCTCAATGTTAATAACGACCCCCCTCTTGATCCCTTTAGAGGGAGCGCTCCCTGCTCCGATAATATGAATACCGCCGTAATACCCTGAAATTCCCTTCTCCCCTTCCCGCTTGCAGGGGCGGGGTGACCCCGCCCCTACTTCCCCAACAACAACGCATACCTTTGCAGATCCCACATCAAGACCTACCACAATGTTGCTGTTTTTTGCCGTCACGTCTTTAATAAATCCAAAATTCATAGTTAACTCTATATTTCACAGATTAACAGATTATCCAGATTTTTCGGCTCTTCTGTGGATTAAAATCTTGAAATCTTTTCTCTCTCTCTCTTCTTGTTCTTTTCTTCTCCTTTTCTCTTTCTTTCTCCTTGTCTTTATCTTTATCCTTCTCGGGTTTTAACGGTTTCACGATAACGGATTCCTTAAACCTCAGGTCCACATATTGAATAGGGATGCCCCTTTTCTTCAATTCCGGTTCAAGCTCCATCCATTTTTCAAATTTTTCCGAATATAGTCCGTAACCGACCTTGATGAACTCTCCGTCAATATTCACGTTGAGCCCGTATGAATCCACACCTATTTCAAGGAACTGCCTGTCAGCAATAATATTTTTTTCAGCCAATGCAGCGACCAGCTTCATAGCCTCTGACATATTTTGTTTATATCTCGGGTCGATCCCCCTGATCACCGGAAGAAACGGCGTGACAGCATTCTGAAGTTTCTCCATAACATTTCCATCATCATTAACAAGGAACGTCTCTCCCCCAAAACTCAGCAGGGCTTTCGGAACAGCTTCTTCAATTTTGATAATAAGTGTCCCTGGAAGCTGCCAGCGCAGCGATGCTTTGTTGATCCAGGCATTGCGCTTAAGTTTTTCTTCTATCTCTTTCATGTGAAGGTTAAGCAGAGGCTCCCTGCGAATGTTAAGAATATCTTCAATATCTCTTTTATTGAAATGGTTGTTGCCGGACAACTCAATATCCCTGACATAGAATGCCTGCAGCAGAAAATATGCCCCTGCAACAGCAGAAACAGTAAGGAACCCGGCCAGAGAGATTACCGTTACTCTCCTTACATAGAATGCCAGTTTCCCTTCACGGCGGGCTGCCGGTTTACGTTTATTGTTCTTTGAGCGCAAGTCTTATTATCTCCTCTAAAAGATCGCTGAAACTCATACCCGCAGACTTTGCTATTTTAGGAAGCAAACTCGTTGTCGTCATGCCGGGCAATGTATTGACCTCAAGAACGTGCGGAATTCTGCTGTTCTCATCTATCCTGAAATCAACCCTGCTGGCCCCTGAACATCCGAGGGCCATATGCGCTCTCAGGGCAGCATCCTTTGCACTTTCATATACCGAAGCATCTATCTCAGGAGGGATGATATAATCAGTAAGCCCTGATGTATACTTTGCCTCATAGTTATAAAATTCCAGCGAAGGCCTCACTTCCACTCCGCCAAGGACTTTCTGTCCGAGAATGCCGATATGAATTTCTTTTCCCGGGATGAATTTTTCTATCATTGCCCTCTGATCAAATGCAAACGCTTTCTCAAGACATGAGGCCAGGTCCTTTTCCTCCTTGACAATACTGACGCCGATACTTGAACCCTCCGCAACCGGCTTTACAACCCATGGCAACCCGAAATCAATTTTTAGTCCGTCATTCGATGTAGGCGTATTACGCCCTTACCGGCACCAGATTTTTTTGTTGGTCGTTGAACAACTATAAACGGCGCTACGGCCAGTCCATGATACAAAAATATTTTCTTGGACGCCTCCTTGTCCATCGCGAGCGCAGATGCAAGAACGCCCGATCCTGTATAGGGAATTCCCAATACTTCAAGCATTCCCTGCATAGCACCGTTCTCTCCGATCCCTCCGTGAAGCGCAAGAAATGCAAGCTTGATCTTTTCTTTTTTCAGCGTATTCACGATATCTTTACTGATATCAATGGGCGCTGCAATATATCCAAGCTCCTGGAGGCTCTGATATATTGCGAGACCGCTCCTGATGGAAATGTCCCTCTCGGAAGACTCACCTCCCATCAAAACCCCTATCTTCTTTGTTGTAACCGGACCCTTAGTCATTTTCTCTCCTCTAAGTATTTATTGCCACAGACTTACACCGACTTCTTACTTTTAACTTCTCACTTTTCCCTGTCTGTGTCCGTCAGTGGCTAATCTCCCTTCCCACGATCTTTATCTCCGGCTCAAGGACCACACCGCTATGTTCCTTGACCCGCGCCTTTACTTTCTCCATCAGCGCAATAAAATCCATACACGTGGCCCTGCCTTTGTTGATAAAATAGTTGGCGTGTCCAGCGCTCACCTCTATATCGCCAATCCTCATCTCTTTGCATCCCGCTGCGTCTATCAACCTGCCGGCTGCATCGCCGCCTGCAGGATTTTTAAAGACACACCCTGCCGAAGTTTCCAAAAGAGGCTGCGTCTCCCTCTTTTTCCTGAGAAACTCCTTTATCCTGTTTAAGATATCGTCAGGTTTATCTCTGTTCAGTAAAATGTTTGCGCTGAGTATCACCGAAGATCCGGGGAGATTTGAACTCCTGTATGAAAAGTTCAGGTCATCTTTTTGCAGAATTCTGATCTCTCCATTAATATCCATAAGCGCGATACTGACAAGCACGTCTTTGATCTCCACGCCGAAAGAACCTGCGTTCATATAAACAGCGCCGCCAAAATAACCCGGTATCCCTGCAAGGGCTTCAATCCCTGCACATCCGTTTTTTTGTGCAAAACTTATTAATTTTGCAAGCGTCACTCCTGCACCCGCATATAAAACAGCTTTTTTATCATTCGTCTCTCTTGTAAATTCAATTTTGTTGAATGCCTTCAAAGATATTACAATCCCTTCTATCCCTTCATCTGAAACAAGCAGGTTCGTCCCTCCTCCAAAAATAAAAACCGGGACCTGTTCCCTCTTTGCAGAAAGCAGAATGTTTTTCAAAGATACAGGGTCCTCAGGAAATGCCAAAATCTCCGCAGGTCCGCCTATCCTCAAAGACGTATGGGCTGACATAGGCTCGTCGAACCTTACTTCACCGCTGAATGATACTTTGTCGAATATCTCTTTTATTCTGCTGTCAACCAATCAACAATCCTCCACTCTTTCTGTCTACTGTTTACTGTTTACTGTCTACTTCCTGCTATATTAAAAACTCCTCTCCTATCTTCCAGACATCACCGGCCCCGAGAGTCAACAAAGTGTCGCCTTCTCTCAATTCTTTTTTAAGACAATTTAATACATCGTTGCGGTCTTTGATATATTCAGCGTCTTTACTGGTTTTCTTTATACCTTTCAGTAAATTCTCTGAGTTGATCCCCTCTATCGGCATTTCTCCTGCTGGATAAATGTCCAAAAGCACCACCTTGTCAGCATCCGTGAAGGCATAGCAAAATTCATTAAATAAATCACGCGTCCTCGTATACCTGTGCGGCTGAAACAGGACGACAAGTCTTCCTTCTGAGTTCCGTTTTGCAGGGGCGAGTTTTGAGTTGCCCTTACTCGGTCTTTGCTTTCTGACTTCTGACTTCTGACTTCTGACTTCTGCACTCTTGATCATCACCTCTTTTGCCGCCCTCAAAGTCGCCATGATCTCTGCCGGATGATGCCCGTAGTCATCAATTATTTTAATTCCCGAGACCATGCCCTTTATCTCAAAACGTCTCTGCACCCCGCTGAAATTCTGCAGCGCCTTCCTTATGTCATCCATATTCATTTCAAGCTCATTGGCAACGGCAATAGCTGCAAGACAGTTGCACACATTGTGAACGCCGAAAAGCGGAACTTCAAATGTCCCGATGGACTTGCTGTTTAAAACAGCTTCAAATGTGGTACTCAAACCGTCTGTCTTAATATTTTTTGCCACAAGGTCGAGATTATCGCTTAATCCGTATGTGATAAATCTCCTCTGCATCTTTGGTAAAAGTTCTTTAATATGCTCATTGTCGCCATACAGGATAGAGAGTCCATAAAACGGTATTTTATTCATAAATAAAAGAAAGGCGTTCTTTATTTCATCAATGTTTTTGAAAAAATCCAGATGTTCCCTGTCAATGTTTGTCACAACTGCGATCGTTGGCGAAAGCTTCAGGAATGAACCATCGCTTTCGTCTGCTTCGGCAACAAGGAATTCCCCCTGGCCGAGCCTTGCGTTGCTTCCCATGCCCTTTAATTTCCCCCCTATTACCACCGTTGGATCGAATTTGCCTTCGCCAAGGACGCTTGCAACCAATGAAGTTGTCGTTGTCTTTCCGTGCGCCCCTGCCACAAGAATGGCGTATTTCAGCCTGGCAAGTTCTGCAAGCATCTCCGCCCTTGGGATAACCGGGATTGACAGTTTGCGCGCAGCCTCAACTTCCGGATTATAAGAAGATACCGCCGAAGATATAACAACGACATCTGCATCTTTTACGTTTTCCTGTTTATGTCCTATGTCGATATTAATTCCCTGCCCTCTCAATCTGCGGGTGGTTTCAGATTCCTTCATATCCGAACCCGTTACTTTATAGCCAAGATTATAAAGAACTTCGGCGATACCGCTCATGCCGACACCGCCTATACCAACAAAATGAATTTTCTCAAAACGCTTGTACATAGTTTAACAATGCCCTGAATATAATTTAATATGTTGCCTCTTTGTCATTCCCTGACATTCATCGGCATCCAGCTTCAAATGACCTGCCCGCTGTGTTCTGTCTTCTGTATTCTGTCTGCTGACTTCTTCGTTTTATATTTTATCTTTTTTTTTAACAGTCCCATCATAAGTTCGATTATCCTGTTTGTCGCTTCCGGATTTCCGAGAGATTTGCTTGTACGCTCCATCTGTCCGATTGCATCCGGGTCCTGCAACAGGTATTTAATTGAATCGGAAAGCGTTTTGCCGTTTAATTCTTTATCAAGGATCATCTGCGCTGCCCCGACATCCCAGAGTTTCCTCGCATTGACTTCCTGATGATTGCCTGCTGCAAAAGGATACGGCACAAGTATTGCCGCCTTGCCGCACGCTGTCATTTCAGCAAGGGTGGTTGCGCCGGCCCTCGAAATAATCAGGTCAGCCACTGCATACGCATCAGCCATTTCATAAGCGAATGGCACGACAGTTCCCTTAAACTCGCGCATACGATATGCCTCCTTGACAGCGTCTAAATCCTTGTCGCCTGTCTGATGCAGGAACTGGATCTTATCTTTAAAAGGCTCAAGATATGCAAGCGCCTCACTGACAGCGTTATTTATACGTGTTGCGCCAAGACTGCCGCCAAATACAAATATGGTAAAAAGATTCTTATTAAGACTGAAAATTCTACAGCCTCTTCCCCTGTCGCCTTTCAGTATCTCCGTCCTTACAGGGTTGCCTGTCAGATATGTCTTTTCCTGCGGGAAGAATCTGATGCTCTCATGGTATGTTACAGCTACTGTATCAACGAATTTTCCGAGCAATTTATTTGTAAGGCCGGGAAGTGTATTCTGCTCATGGATCATTGTTGGGATGCCCATCATTGAGGCGCACAGGACCACCGGCCCTGAACTATAGCCGCCAACCCCCAGCACCAATTCAGGCTTAAGCTCTTTCAATATCCTCTTGGAATCCCTTAATGCTACAGGTATCTTAAGCGCCGATTTAATCGTTCTGAAGATATTTTTACCTACAAGGCCTTCAGCTTTTATAAACCTTATATCATATCCTTCCTTGGGTACTATCTTTGATTCTATCCCTCTCGCTGTCCCGACAAAGGTAATCTTAATGTTGGCAATTTTCATTTTTAATTCTTTCGCAATGGCGATTGCCGGAAAGACATGTCCTCCTGTACCGCCGCCTGCTATAACAATATTCATATTTCTCCTCTCCGCCCTCTCTGCGGTTTATTAAACATGTAACCATTACGTGAGGCAGAGCTGTCAATATACATCCTGTTCTCCGTTATCCTGGTTTCATTTTTCCTGGATATGTTTATCAATATCCCGACCGCAGCCAGGTTGATAAGCAGCGATGAACCCCCATAGCTTACAAAAGGCAGCGGCAGCCCCTTTGTGGGCATCAGTCCTGTTGTTACTGCAAAATTGATGATCACCTGAACGCCTATCATCATCGTTAAACCGATCGTCAGAAAATAACTGAACGTATCGCTGGTTTTTCCGGCAACCTTAATGCCTTTTATAAATAAGTAAAAGAAAAGAGCCAGCACAAAAACAGCGCCTATAAGCCCCAGCTCTTCCCCTATCAGCGAATAAATAAAGTCTGTATGCACTTCCGGAAGGAAATACAGCTTCTGCTTGCTCCCTCCAAGCCCCAGGCCTGTTAATCCGCCGTTCCCAAATGCGATGAAGGACTGTATCAGCTGGAATCCGCTGCTGAGAGGGTCTTTCCACGGGTCAGTAAAAGACATGATCCTCTTCATCCTGTATGATGAAGATGTAATAAGTATATAAATTGCCGGCAGGGCCGCTAAAAACATTGCTCCAATGTAACTTAACCTTACGCCGCCGAGGAGCAGGAGTCCCATAGTGAGAATCCCCAGGCTCATTACAGCTCCAAAATCAGGCTGAAGAATGATAATACCCTGAAATGCGATCATGAAACCGACGGGTATCATAATGCCATAACGCAGGTCCTTCATTCTGTGAATGTTTTTATCCATATAATCGGCAAGGAATATGACCATCACTATTTTTACAAACTCCGAAGGCTGAAATGTGGTAGGCCACAGCCTGAGCCATCTCTTCGCGCCTTTTGCACCGATCCCGATCCCGGGCACAAATACCAGAAATAAGAGAATAAATGAGACGATCAAAAGTACATGCACCAGCGATACCTGATATGATGCTATCCTGAAAAGCGGCCGTCTCAAGGTCATATAATCAGTTTTTGACAATATTACCATCGCAGCAGTTCCGACAAATACCGTAACGATATGACTCAACAAATAATGAAAACTGTTGCTGTATTTCTTCATGGACATAAGCACGGTAGAACTATAGACCATGAGTATGCCTATACATACCAGAAGAGAAACAGAAATTATAATACCGCGTGCATCTTTAGAGTTTAAATACATATATGCTCCGAACTGGGCGTTTACGTGTCAGATCCCCGTTTGCACGGGAACGACCGGTTTTATTTTGCATTGTAAATTATTCATTGTTAATTTTTAATTGAATAACTGCCTCTTTAAACTTCCTCCCTCTGTCTTCAAAATCCTGAAACATGTCGAAGCTTGCGCAGCCAGGAGACAACAATACCACATCGCCTGCAGAAGCCTTTGATAAAGACAATTTAACGGCAGAATCAATATTGTCGGCTTTAAGTGTTTCAGTTTCTCCCCCCAATGCCTTTGCAATTTTTTCCTTTGCCGTGCCGATCAGAATAAGGGTTTTGACCTTTTGTCTTACCAGAGTTCTCAGGACAGAAAAATCGCTTCCTTTATCCAGTCCGCCCATGATCAGTATCACATTATTGGACCCTTCCAGTGATTTCGCAACAGCGCCTGCATTCGTACCCTTCGAGTCATTAATAAATTTGACCCCTCTGATCTCACTGACAAATTCCAGCCTGTGTTCAAGTCCCGGAAATTGCCTTAACACATTTCTGACAGCATCGACCGGACATCCTGCGATCAAGGCAGCCAATGAAGCAGCCATTGCATTCTCGATATTGTGAACGCCCTGGATGCGGATTTCATTAACATCAATCCGTAGGGGCGATTCATGAATCGCCCCTACAAAAGATTCAGGTAAATTAAAATAAATTACCCCATCTCTTAAATAAGCGCCTTTCACTTCTTTGCATCGGCTGAAATAGAAGATGTAAGGTTTTTCACTTCTATCTTCCAGCTTCTCATTTACCGCTTCCATTAATACAGGATCATCTGCATTCAGGACCAGAAAATCCCCTGCCGTTTGATTCTCAAAGATCCTTGCCTTGGCATCAATATACTCTGCCATACTGTGATACCTGTCAAGATGGTCAGGCGTGATATTCAGAAGGACCGCGATCCCGGGCCTGAACTCTTTTATTGTCTCAAGCTGAAAACTTGAGATTTCTGCAACGATGTAATCATAAGGGCGAGGCACCGCCTCGCCCTGCTGACTTCTGACTTCTGACTTCTGACTTCTTTTAATATCTCCTCTGTCAAAGCTATTCCGATGTTCCCGCCAAGCAGTGTTTTAAAACCCGCCTCTTTCAGCATCAGGTCTATAAGTGTAGTCGTCGTAGACTTGCCGTTGGTACCGGTTATGCCAATGAAAGAGGGGTAAGGGCGTTGTAAGGGGCGAGGCACCGCCTCGCCCCTACCCTGACTCCTGACTTCTGACTTCTGATTTTATCACCTGATACGCAAGCTCGAGTTCCCCGATCACCGGTATCCCTTTTGCCCTCGCACTTTCAAGAGGGGGTATATCAAGCGGCACCCCGGGGCTTATCACTATCATATCCGCTGCATCAAAAGCCTCAGATGGATTGCCTTCTGTCATAACTTTTACAGCCGGGAACAATCTTTTAATATTAGTCTCCAGCACGCTGCGGGATTTGGTGTCCGTAATAGTCACTCTCGCCCCTAATTCGGACAGGAGATTAGCAGCTCCGGTTCCACTTCGCGCAAGCCCTACAACTAATATGTTTTTATCTTTGAACATGTTTATCTTTTCTTGCATTGTTATCATTTATATTTAATCTATTGGGCGAGGCACCGCCTCGCCCCTACCATAACCCATAACCCATAACCCTTAATCCTTGTCTTCTCATCTGACCTTTAACGTCGTCAGGCTCAAAAGCGCAAGGATAATGCCTACTATCCAGAACCTTACGATCACTTTTGACTCAGGCCAGCCTTTCATTTCAAAATGGTGATGGATAGGCGCCATCTTAAAAACCCTTTTCCCGGTAAATTTAAAAGACGCAACCTGGATTATTACCGAGAAAGTCTCAATAACAAAAATAGCGCCGACAATCGTCAGAACGATCTCCTGTTTGGTTATAACTGCAAGCGTACCGAGCGCGCCGCCGAGAGAAAGTGAACCTACATCTCCCATAAAGATCTCCGCAGGATAACTGTTGTACCAGAGAAAACCAAGGGCAGCGCCAAACATGGCCCCGCAGAAAACTGTCAGTTCTCCCGTCCCCGGCAGGTAAAGCACATTCAGGTATTGCGAGAAACCCGCATGTCCTGAAATATATACGAATACAGCGTTTGCAAGGGAAGCAACACCTACTAATCCTATCGCAAGTCCGTCAATGCCATCGGTCAGGTTTACCGCATTGGAGGCCCCGACAATTACAATAATAGTAAAAGGGACATAGAACCAGCCAAGATCAATAAGCCATTTTTTAAAAAAAGGAATGCTCAATTTTGCGATATAAATATCGTTGGGATCATAATAAAAAGTAAAACCTAAAGCAAATGCGAGTGCGATCTGTGCTCCGAATTTATACCATCCGCCCAATCCCTTCGGGTTTTTCTTAATAACCTTAAGATAATCATCCGTTAAACCTATTAGTCCAAAACCTATTAGCGCCGCCACTATTATTAATAGAAATTTATTGCTCAGATCGCCCCACATTAAGACACTCACAACCACGGACAAAATAATTATGATACCGCCCATTGTGGGGGTGCCCTCTTTTTTCAAATGGGTCTGCGGGCCATCATCCCTGACATATTGTGTCATACTGAGTTTCCTGAGTTTTTCTATTATCCCTGGAGCCGCAATAAAAGTTATCAGCAAGGAAGTAATGATAGCTAACGCGGCCCTGAACGTGATATATCTGAAGACATTTAACGGGGAATAATAGTCATGCAAATAATAAAACAGCTTATATAGCATGCGATATTCTCCCGGCTATTTTCTCCATACGCATCGAGCGCGAACCCTTGACCAGCACCGTATCTCCTGCCTTTAGAATATTCATAATATCTCTGCCGGCATCATCTGCGTTTCTGAATGTATAAACCTCAGGCACGGATTTACCGCTTTTTGATTTTACACATTCCTCGGCTGCCAGGTTCATCATCTCACCGACTGCAATAAATACATCAATGTTCATTGCAGATATCAACTTTCCGAGGTCCCTGTGTGCATCTTCCGAAAATTCATTCAGCTCAAGCATGTCCCCGCACACAGCAACCCTTCTTCCGCCACCCCCCGGACGGACCAGTTCTTTAAGTGATCCTTCCATTGATGACGGATTTGCATTATACGCATCATTGATCACTGTTATACCTTCGCTTTCTATTATTTCAAATCTCATAGGGACGGCCCTGAAATCTTCAAGAGCGGTCTTTATTGCATCGATCTTGATCCCGAGTGAAAAACACACAGCCGATGCAGCGAGAGCATTGTATATATTGAATGTGCCATGGATATGAAGATCTACTGAAATGGTCCCGACATCCCTGAATTCCAGTTTAAACCTGCTCCCTGTTTCTGTGGTCCGGATATCTTTTGCCATTACCTGAGATTCATTTTTCATTGAAAAAGTGATAATTTCTCCGCTAAATTTCTTTACCTCTGTTACTCCCTGCATTAAAAAAACATCATCAGCATTCAGTACCGCTACGCCGACCCTGTCAAGCATTTCGAGCTTGGCATCCCTGATCGCCTCATAACTGCCAAGCATGCCGAGATGTGCGGTGCCTATATTGGTTATAACTCCATGGGTCGGTACAGCTATCTCGCACAATCTCCTTATTTCTCCCGGGGCATTCATCCCCATTTCAAGCACAACTGCCTCATGGTCAGGTTCAAGCCTCATGAGACTTAACGGCAATCCGATATGGTTGTTAAGATTGCCTTCGTTCTTCAATGTTTTAAACCTGCGTGAAAGTATGGAAGACAACATCTCTTTTGTTGTTGTTTTGCCGTTGCTGCCGGTGATCGCAACAACAGGGATATCCATTTTCATCCTCAAAAAATGCGCAAAATCCTGCAGGGCCTTCAGGGTATCTTTTACGCGGATTATTGTCCTGTTTTCCGGCATTGCGGGCGGCCTGGAATCCACAACAGCTCCCCCGCCCTTCAAAAGCGCCTCATTAAGAAAATTGTGTCCGTCGAACTTTTCTCCCCGAATGGCAAAAAACAATTCTCCCTCTCCAATGGTCCTGGAATCTATTGAAGCGCCGCTGAATGTCCTGGAATCTCCAGTAAGCAGTTCTCCTCCTGTTGCCTTAATAATGTCTTCTGTTGTTAACATTAAGTAGTCAGTAGTCAGTAGTCAGCTAGTCAGTAGAACCTCACTGACCGCTAACCCCTAACCGTTTTCTAATCTCCTTCACCAGCACTTCTTTATCGCTAAAGTGATGTCTCACTCCCTTTATTTCCTGATAATCCTCATGGCCCTTGCCGGCAACAAGAACTGTGTCGCCTTCATTTGCCATGGCGACCGCCTCTCTGATGGCGTCTGCCCTGTCAGGCTGTACCATAAAATTGTTTGTACCTATGCCTTTTAATATATCTTTAATTATTTCGAGAGGGTCCTCATTTCGGGGGTTGTCAGAAGTTACAATCGCAAAATCACTTAACTCTGCCGCTGCTGCGCCCATTAAGGGCCTTTTGGTCCTGTCCCTGTTGCCGCCGCAGCCAAAGACCGTTATCACTCTGCCTTTTGTTAAATGCCTTGCCTCCTGAATAAGTTTTCTCAGGGCATCATCTGTATGCGCATAGTCAACTATACATAAAAATCTCTGCCCCTCATCTATATTTTCAAAACGGCCCTCAACAGGTTTTGTATTCTGAACGCCCTGCTGTATCACATCCTCATTTATGCCGAGGGAATAGGCTATTCCAACTGATATGAGAATGTTATATACATTGAAGCGTCCTATAAGATTTGAATTTACTGTAAACCTGCTTCCCGGCGTCTGAATATCAAATGACATCCCGCCTAATCCACCGATTTCCTGACCGCTTACTGCTGACTGCTGATTGCTGTATTCTCTTATATTCTCCGCCCGTATCATCGCTCCTTCTTCGATACCGCAGGTTATCACGTTGCGGTTAAGCGTCTTTGCCAACGGCCTTATCCTGGGATCATCAAAGTTCAGGACGGCTGTTCCTTCAGGATCAAGGTAATCAAAAATCAGGCATTTCGCCCTGAAGTATTCATCCATTGTACCGTGAAAATCGAGGTGGTCCTGCGAAAAATTCGTGAAGGCTGCTGCCTTAAAAGAACATCCTTCCGTCCTTTTAAGGGCCAGCGCATGAGAAGAAACCTCGAGCACAGCGTAATCCATTTTATTAAATACCATCTCGCTTAAACACCTCTGCAGGTTTAACGACTCAGGAGTTGTATGTGATGCGGTCATTTTACTGTCTCCGGTGATGTAACAGATGGTCCCCATAAGACCGGCCTTTTTACCGCCTGCATCAATAATGTTCTTTGTGATAAAACTTGTTGTTGTCTTACCATTGGTCCCTGTAATTCCGATTAATGATAAATCTTTGGAGGGCTTGCCGTAGAATACGGCTGAGATGAGCGCCAGCGCTTCTCTGCTGTCAGTTACTTCAATAAAAGCAACCTTGTCCTTAAGCGCATGCTTAAATGCATCTGTTACATCTGCTACTGCCATCTCTGAAACAACGGCAACAGCCCCCCTGTTTACCGCGTCTTTAATATAATTGTGGCCGTCTACGGAAAAACCTCTTACAGCCACAAACAGATAACCCTTCTCTACAAATCTCGAATCATAAGCGATCCCCTTAATTTCCGCATTTAAAGGTCCTGTTCTTCTTGCTTCGAGACCTTCTAAAAGTTTTAATAATGTCATTTATCTCATCTGAGAAATACATTTATAACGTCCGTTACTGCCGGTCGCCCAGCCATGACCCTTCAGAAAGCGTTCTCTATGGGGTCCTGCTGACAAGATAAATCCTGTTCTCTTCCTTTTCCATCGGCACATCAAGATATGAAAAAGTATTTTCAATAATATTCTTAAATACGGGCGCCGCAACAAGCCCGCCGTATGTCTCACCAACCGGCTCATAAACAACCACAATAAGGGCCACCCTGGGATCATCAGCAGGGGCAAATCCCACAAATGAACTTACAAATCTGTTCTTCGAATAATGACCTGTTTTTGTATCGAATATCTGGGCGGTGCCTGTCTTGCCTGCGACCAGATTCCCGTTCACATTTGCACGCTGCGCTGTGCCGCCCTCTTCAACAACGGTCTTTAGAATGTCCCTGAGTGTGGCAGCAGTTGATTTGGAGATAACCCTTCTTACTTCGGCCGGAGAATTCCGTTTAATGCTTTTCCCGTCCGGCGAGATTATCTCTGAAACAATATACGGCTTCATTAACACGCCGCCGTTTGCTATTGCCGAGTAGGCTGTCAACATCTGTAACGGCGTCATTCCTATTTCCTGACCTATCGACATACAAGCCAGAGATGTCCCCGACCAGTTCTTTACGTTCCTGAGAATCCCCCTTGCTTCACCGGGAAAATCTATGCCGGTCTTATCACCAAAGCCAAACCGTTTTATATACTCATAATATTTTGCTGCGCCAAGCCTCATTCCGACCTTTACCGCGCCGACATTTGAAGATTTTTTAATGACCTCCTGAAAGTTCAGCACCCCGTGCCTGTGAACATCATGGATCGTTTTCCCTCCGACAGTAATAGAGCCTTTTGAGACGTCAAACATGTCATTCAGTCTGACCGCTTTCTCCTCTACAGCGGCAGATGCAAGAATTGACTTCATGGTAGACCCCGGCTCATATATATCTGTAATGGCCCTGTTCCGCTTCTCTTCCCCGTCTGCCGCTGAAGGGGAATTGGGGTCATATGTAGGTCTGTTCGCCAAAGCAAGGATCTCTCCTGTCGCCGGATTCATCATGATCGCAACAGCAGCCTTTGCCTTCCTCTCCTGCATGGCATTTGTTAATTCTCTCTCAACAATATACTGAAGTCCTTCATCTATCGTCAGAATAATATTGTTGCCCGGGACAGCCTCTTTAACATCACTGACAAGGCTTTTGCCGCGTGCATCCCTGTCCACCGGAACACTCTTCACCTCGCCTTTTAAATAATCATTGTAAACAAGTTCAAGTCCGGCAATTCCCTTGTCATCAATATTTGCAAAACCCAGAATATGCGATGCTACCTGCTTCATGGGATAATAACGTTTAGGTTCCGTTACAAAACCTATCTCCCCATCTTTGAATGAGGACTTAAGCGCGCTTAATTTGCGGCTGTCCTCAAGGTCCATTCTCCTCGCAACCCAGGTAAAAGACTTCCCCTTTTTTTTCAGCAAGAGGCTGTTTATTTCTCCGGATGAAACCTTTATGATCGGGGCGATCTGCGATGATAACCTTGCTGTGTCCCTCACATTGGACGGTACCGCATACAGGGAGTCCGTCTCAATATTCGTGGCCATCTCTTTCAGGTTCCGGTCCCATATCACTCCCCTCTGTGGTGTCAAGGTTCTTTCGCTGATATACTGCTGTGAAGCCTGTCCGGACAGTTTCGCATGGTCAAATATCATAAGATTGACAAGGCGGAACAATATAACAGCAAAACCGAATGATATTACCGTAGTTATTACTATCGCCCTTTTCCTGCTGTTTTCGAGAGAACTCTTTTTCAGGTCTTCATCCCAGAGCATTCTCTCTTCGCTTTTTTTCTTTCTTCCTTTCAGCAATCCATATCTCATTAAGTTACCCGGAAGGCGGAAGCTTGTTATTCATCCTTCTGCCCTCATCTTTTAATCATTCTCATCCCAGAAAATTATTATCCTCATTGTTTTATTTCAAGGACGCCTTGTAAGGACCTGCGGCCATCGTCCTCTTAACATAATAAACATTTTCCCTCATGGGAAGGGTCATGCCGAGACGGTCCAGGGCGACTTTCTCTATTTTCTCTGTTGAGTAAAAATTCGCCCGCTGCGCAACCGCCATTTTTCTTTCACGCACAAGTTCCGCCTTCGTTCTATCAAGCTCCCCGAGCTCATATTTGATATTTACTACAGCGGCCTTAAGCCATATGATCGCAAACAGACACAATACAAAATAAAGTAAAAAGCCGAATTTCACTAACATCTTCTTTTTGCCGTTCTTTGTTCTTCTCTTAGTCATATTTTCTCCCCAACCCTGAGCTTTGCGCTCCTTGATGAAGGGTTTGATCTTTCTTCCTCCCTGCACGGGACAAGAGGTTTTTTGGTTATAATTATGAACAAACCGTCTTTTGCCAGTTTTTTAAAAGCATTCTTTATGATCCGGTCCTCAAGAGAATGATAAGAAAGCACGCAGAATCTGCCCCCTTTTTGCAGCAGCTCCGCTCCTGATTCTACCGCTGCCGACAGTTCATCGAGTTCTTTATTGACCTCGATCCTGATCGCCTGAAAGGTCCTCGTTGCAGGATGTATCCTTCCCCTTCGGCCAATTGCCCTTTCGATAATGCCGGCGAGTTCATCACAGGAAGTGACCGTCTTTTTCTTCCGTGCATAAACAATCGCCCTCGCTATCTTCCTGCTGAATCTTTCCTCACCGTATTTCCAGATTATGTCTGCAAGTTTTTTTTCAGGATATTTATTCACTACATCACGCGCTGTAAATTCCTGCGATTGGTCCATCCTCATGTCCAGTGTTTCAGCCTTTACAAAGCTGAAGCCCCTGTCTTCCGCCTTTAACTGCATTGTGGAAATCCCTGCATCAAGCAGAATTCCGTTTACACTGTTAAAGCCCAGGTCCTCAGCAACACTCTTCATGTTCGAAAATTTATCGTTCACCAGATGAACATCGCTGTAATTGCCTAACCGTTCCCTTGAAATTTCGAGCGCCATTTCATCTCTGTCTATCCCTATTAATACGCATCCACCGGACCGCTGAAGTATCGCCTCTGCATGACCGCCAAGCCCAACCGTTGCATCAATATATATTCCATCATGTTGAGGCTGAAGCATTTCAGTCACCTCCTTCAGCATTACAGGCACATGCTGTACATTCATTTAAAGACCATAACCTGCCAGTTTTTCTTCCACCGCTGCCTGGTCCACAGCAGAAAGGTCTGTTACCGCATCCCACTCTTTCTTGTTCCACAACTCTATTTTTTCAAGCTGTCCCACAATGACGATATCTCCGTTAATGCCGGCATCTTCCCTGAGTGCGGCAGGGACCAATATCCTGCCCTGGGTATCGATCTCGCATTCTGTCGCTGAAGCGATCACTCTCCTGTTAAAAAGCTTAATGTCCTTGTCCATCTTTGGGAGCATGCGCACCTTTTCTTCAAGCCTGCTCCACTCCTCCTGCGGATAAATATGAAGGCAGCGGTCAAAGAGCGCGTTCGCAGCAAAAAGTTTTGTGTTATAATGATCGAAAATAATTTTTCTTAAAGGAGACGGGATGATTATTCTCCCTTTTGGATCAACTGTGTAATAATATTTTCCTGTAAAAGCTGGCATCTTCCTCCACTCTCCTCCACAATCTACCACATACGATAAGTATAGGGATGTCGTAAACACTTGTCAAGAAAAAAATAGCTACTATATTTTGTGGTATTTAAATATTTAGACACTATTTATAGGGGTAATGCGCAGGGAATACACTTAAGCATCAAATTCGGGCCTGATTTTATAAATTAAACTGTACATTTTTTAAGCTGAAGTTCATTAACTTGCATCCTGCATCTTTATTAATGTATCCTCAAATTAATGCCAGATCCGATAGAAAGTTTTCTGTACTATCTGACGGTCGAAAAGGGTCTTTCAGCAAACACGCTGGAAGCTTATAAGCGGGATATACAAAAATTTAATGCCTATCTCGCGAACAACGGCAAAAGTATAATTAATTTCAAACGAAGCGATATTGTTTCCTTCATCACAATCCTCCGCGACTCCGGCAATCAGGCTTCTACTCTGGCAAGGAATATCGCTTCACTGCGGGGGCTATGCAAATTCCTGCTGATAGAAGGGACCATCGATGAAGACCCCCTTGAAAATCTTTCCACACCTAAAGGATGGAAAAGGGTCCCGAAAATACTCGGCATCGAGGACATCTCTTCACTGCTTGAAAAACCTCACGGAGAAAAATTCTCTATCAGGGACAAAGCCATACTTGAGATCATGTACTCATCCGGCCTGAGGGCCAGCGAGGTGGTGAATATGAAGACAGGCGATATAAATTTTGAGGCGGGTTTTATTACTATTCAGGGAAAGGGATCAAAGGAAAGGGTCATACCTGTAAATGAAACCGCTTTAAAAACGCTTAAGCTGTATATCGAAGAATTACGGCCCGCGCTTCTGAAAAAAAAGACAAGTCATTACCTGTTTCTCAGAAAAGGCGGGAAACCGATGACAAGGCAGAGGCTATGGCAGTTAATTAAAATGTACTCAAAGGAATTATCGATCAAGATCTCTCCCCATACCCTCAGACATTGTTTTGCCAGCCATTTACTGGACGGCGGAGCAGACCTGCGGGCTCTCCAGAAAATGCTCGGGCATACTGACATATCAACGACGCAGATATATACAAAGGTCACGCCTGAGCGCCTGAGGAAGATCCACAAGGAATATCATCCGAGAGGGTGAGGAAGTCAAACACGGCAAGCCGGTAAGCTGGCAAGCCTGCAAGCTGACAAGCTTGACAGCTTGCATCTGTATTTTTTCTTGACAAACACAGCATAAAGTGATATTTAAGAATTACGATTTAACCCGATGACGCGGAACCCTTTGTCGGGATAAGGGGGAAAGGGGCCTGATCGTGATAAGTGAACGGAGACAACATGAAAGATTTGAGATCCCTCTCATAGCAGAAGTTAGAGGATATCATCAACCTGATCATTATGTGGGCGTGACGGGAAATATTTCTCAGGAAGGATTTAATCTCGAGTGTCAAAATCATGATTTCAAACCCGGAGAAACGCTGGAATTTAATCTCAAGTATCCCAGCAGTGATTTGTCCGCTTCAGCCCTTGTTGAAATAGTCTGGAGGAAGGAAGCCTGGTACACATGCGTGGTGGGAATAAAGTTCACCAGTATGGAGATCGAGGCCAGGAGTAAAATATTTGAGTTGATTGCTGCGGAAAAAGTTAAGCCATCTGAGTCATTTCATTACGACGACGAAGAGCTGAAAAGATCAGAGGGGAAATGGCAGGCCGCATTCGAGACAGTTGACAATGCCATTATTTTCCTGGACATGGAGTGCAAAATTCAGCGTTGTAACAAAGCAGCGTTAAATTTGATCGGGGAGCCCCATCATGAATTAGCCGGTCATTCTTTATGGGAATTTACGGCCGGGGCAACGCAATCTGTCGGGGAGTGCTTTACCCGCATGACGGATACGCACAGTCAGGAGAGCATTGTCGTACCTTTAAGAGACCGTTGGTTTAAATTCAGTTTCAACTCAGTTTTTGATGAACATGATTTTGTTATCGGAAGAGTCTGCGTAATATCAGACATCACTGATCAAAAAAAACTGGAGGAATACTCAGTCAAATTTGAGGAGATGTCTCAGGAACTCACTTCCGAACGTAATAAATCCAGGGAACTCCTTCAGAGAGAGAGCAAGGAATACATCCAGGCTTCTGACAGGGAAGCTCAACTTCTCAATATATTAAAAACCATCTCTATTGCATTCAAAGATATCGCTAATGGCTCCCAAAAAACAATTGAAAACGGGTCCTTTTATGATTTGACCGGCTTGAAGAGAACATATCAGGTAGAAAATACATCTTACGGGACAGCAGGCATGGAATATGAAGATATATCCGGAGTAAACATCGAAGGACCCATGGATAAAGAATTACAGCATGGTATGGACCAGGCAGCCACGCAGGGTCCATCTGCAGAAGTGGAAAATAAGGGGAAGAGCATACGGTCATACAGACCGCTTGCGGCAGTTTTGGCAGTCGTCTTATTCATTGCCGTGTTTACATATAAAGATATGATGAAAAAACCAATGGCCATTGTACCGGCCGCACAAGCAGTACATGAAGACAAAAAAAAGCAGATAGCCGTACCGGATATGGCCCGCGCTCGGAGTGTGACTGTTCAGAAGACATCTAACTCCGTGAAAAGAGTTAATACGCCTGGTAAAAAGAAATTTAAATTGCCGGAACCAAAGAAAAATATCCGGACCGCCGTTCGCCACCCGGCCCCTCGCAAAGAAGTTCCCAGGGAACAGCATTTAAAGGAATTTGCAGACTCTCAAAAAGAACAGTTTATAGTCTATGAAGAATTATCCAATAATAATAAAAATAACTGGGATGTGTTTCATACAAGTGAGGCTGCCGCACAGATAGAGGATGGGGCATATCAGCTGGGAAATAAAACTGATACAGCCGCACTCCGTATCCCTCATTATTATGATTTTCCCCATGACCTGAAGTCTAAAGAGTTCGCACCTTGACTTTGGGATGGGGTCAGCTAAACCAGTCCGGGGTGATCAACAATATCAAAATGCAGGGACTATCGAATAGCCCCTGGCCTGATATCCGATTAGAGATATCCAGCCATTGCCTACATGTGTAATCTCAGGCAATATGGTCGCAGGGGCTACACCGAGAGATTTAGCAGCGAACAAACATATTTCCATTTTTATCCCGTCTTTTGACATTTTGGAGACTTTGTCTGCGATTTCAGCCAGGTCTTTTTGCTCTTCCGGAGAAAGACCCTCCCTATTGCTTGATATGAGCTTGACGGACGAACCGATAAAAACGATTACGAATTCCGGCTTCTGCGTAACAGCGCGTATGCCTTGGTCCTTAAACGTCTGGTGTATCAGATCAAGGTGCCCCACAGCGCTTTTCGGATTTCCTATCCTGAAATCAAATACCGCCTTGACGGACTTGAGTCCGCTTAGTGCCTTATATTCCGCTGCATATGTAGTGGCGGCAGTGATAAAGAGCAGGCATACTGAAATGAGAAGGCATTTCATCATTGTTTTTGAGTTATTTTTCATTTTCATTCCCTCCGTTGCACCCGTTCGGATATTATGGTTAATCGTTTGTAAATGGACTAATCTCCTTTTTCATTTTTATTACCACACATGCTGGCGACTGTCAAACAAAATGAAATTTGTCCAGATAAGGGATGAGCTGCTGCGTAAACAGAACTTGTAACTTTTTATATTAATTAATAATGGGGTGCTGCCCCAAACCCCGGGTTGCCCTTCCGGCGGAATTACTTTCTTTGACCAACTAAAGAAAGTAATCAAAGAAATTGGCCCAACGATTGTTTTCAAACGGGATGTTTCAGACCTGACCGCTAAATTCAAAAAACTCGCTTCGCTCAGACACTTTTGAATTTTTAACGCGTTCAGTCCCAAACCATCCCTAAAACAATCAATGGGGATTAAAAAAACAACTCCGTCTTAAAGACAATTTTTAATTTAGTTATGAAAAGTACAGAAGTGGGGTCAGTTCAGGTTATAATCCATCAGGCATTTCATAATGAAAGCTATCAGCGGACCATGATACACGATAAAACAGAAAATATTATTAAATATACATGCATGCATAAGCATTTCATTGACGTTTCGCGATTTTTAGAATCGGGGCCGGTTTCAGAGCGCCTGGACGGGAAATATGAAATTAATGATCAGGGCGCCTATGTAGTAATTGAGACCTACGAAACAAAGGATGTCTCAGACTGCTTTATTGAATGTCACCGGAAGTATATAGATATCCAGGTTGTGATCGAGGGCATTGAACATGTTGGCGTCTGCCACAGGTCGGCATGCGACGCAATCCCCTATGACGAAGAAAAGGATTTCCAGAAATTAAAGGGGGACACGGATTTGCTTACCCTGGGAGCCGGGAGTTTTATGATATTTTATCCGGATGATGCGCATATGCCCAGGGTGAGATATGGGGCATCGTCAGGGACAGTGAGGAAGGCGGTTTTTAAAGTTCCGGCGCAGATGTAATGCATGGGGTACGGGTGTGCGGCCTGACCGAGGATGAGTTTCATTTAACAGACGGTCGGACCGGTTGAGAGAGACATTGAAATTCGAAAGTAACATATTCGATTTTCATGGTATAAATAAATGGACTAATCTACTTTTTAATTTTTATTACCACACATGCTGGCGACTGTCAAACAAAAAAGAAATTTGTCCAGATACGGCATGAGTTGCTGCGTAAACAGAACTTGCAAGTTTTTATATTAATTAATAATGGGGCTCTGCCCCAAACCCCGGGTTGCCCTTCCGGCGGAATTACTTTCTTTGACCAACAAAGCAAGTAATCAAAGAAATTGGCCCGTGATTGTTTTTAAACGGGATGCTTCAGGCCTGCCCGCTAAATTCAAAAAACTCGCTTCGCTCAGACACTTTTGAATTTTTAACGCGCTCAGTCCTGAACCATCCCTAAAACAATCAATGGGGGATTAAAGAAAAACCAAAACACATTAATGTATTTTTCTGAATTTCCCCCTGCTTCCCCTTTGAAACTTGGGGACGTTCTTAATTACGTAAACTAATAAACGATAAGTTAATGGAATTAAGAACGTCCCCTATTTCCTTAATGCAAAAGCAAGGATAAGCTGGTAGCCTATGAATGATTATAAAAAGAATGCGTTAAGAAAGCCTCTGCAAATAAAAAGCACTAAATACAAATGGACGAGATCCATGCCCGGAAGTCACGCCAACTTATTCAGTAGATTGACAGAATTTTGGCCCCGCATTACGGGCTTAATGAGAAAGATATCTTGTTCCTTCAGACGTATGATGAAAAATTCCTATGTAGTGACGATGAGGAATAACCGACTGGCTCATTGCCTAGATTGTCTACAACATGTACGGACTGACAAAAGAAGAGATAAAGATTGTGGAGGGAAGATAGTGAGTTCACGTCAAGAGACTGAAAAATGATTTTTGTTGACATCCGTAAAATGGAATGATAGAATTTTTTACATTAGAATGGTTAAAATAACTATTATTATGCTTGGTTATTTGCTTAATCCGAATCTTGACATTCCCATTGAGGCTTTTTTAAAATCTTTAACTTTTGTAAATTAATTCCGATAAGAGGGGTAGATATGTCATTAAAAAAGATAGCTGAAACATTAAAGATCAAAGACGGCTTGTCTCGAAAGGAATTAATCGGCAGAAAGACAAGAAAAGAAACTGAGATATTAAAATCTCTGACTAACTGGCACAACAATTCAAGCAAGAGGAAGTTTTTTATTGGTGAGTTGAAAAAGTCCTCATAAATGTTAAGCCCACCTCTGCGCACATGGCTTCAATTAAAGACCCTCTCCCTTTTTGAAATAATTTCACAGTGCACATTACGAAATAACCAAATCAATACACGTCCGTTTCACAGGCTATGCAGTCTGATGCGAAAAATGGGTGCCCAATCTCTTTGGATTGATGAGTTCACCCCTGCATCGGATGTCGAAATCGGACATGAAATTGAACATCTCAGACAAGTTTTAAAGAACGTAAGAGAAATCAACGCATACAAACTTTACTTTGTGAGGGAGGATGTTGGCAGGAATAATAGTAGTATCTCAGGATTTACATTCCTGTCTTATTCAGTAATCATCAATTATGCAGCAGACAATAAAACTGATTCATATCTGTTGTTTTCCATAGTTGCTGCCCCTAAAAAATACGACTTATATAGGAACAAAGCCGTTCCTTTAACAAATTATTATTTCCACAGCATTAGAAACTATCAATTTACATTCAAAACTTCGGAAAGGCTACAGTCCAAATTCAATATTACTGGCGCTCCCTTTTTTCAGAAAAACGACATCACTACTTTCTGCATCCAGTCTGCACTTGCTACATTGCTCAATCAGGCAGACTATCGCGGAACGCTTCTGCTACCTTTCCAGATAAATGAACTGTTGGGATTATCTGCTTCCCAGAGTATGACTGGTGGGTTGGATATAGATCAAACAATTGATGTTATAGAGAAGATTGGATGTTTTTCAAAATCCTTTGATTTCCATATAAAAGATACTGACAAGCTACTTAAAAGTCTTCATTCTAAATTTGATTTGCCCCCATCTGGAATTATATATCCATGGATAGAAAGCGGTTTCCCAGGCTTTATAGTTTTTGAAACGAAAAAAAATTTGCACGCGGTGCCGATTATCGGACATACCTTAAACACCGATAAATGGGATCCAGAAGCAGATATACGTTACAAACGCAATGTCAGATATCACTTCCGCTCTGTATCAGCATGGGTCGATAATTACATCATACATGATGACAACTTCGGGATGTATCTCTGTTATCCCCCCGAAAAACTTGAGGAGAAAAAAAGAAAACATGGATACCTTGTAAACCATATTCTCTTTATGACTAAGACAGAGAACATTTACCCCCCGACAAGATAGAAATTAATTTAATAGCCACGATGAGAAATATCTTAAATAAATTCCGTGGATTAACAAAAGAAGAAAACCCCTGGCTATATAAGTTAAAGCATGAACTGAACGCTCCATTAGTATCTCGAACAGTTGCAGTTAACAATACTGATTATTTGAACCATCTTAAGACTCCTGATTCGCTGGGTAAAATTATTCCTTATAAAACAAGAAAGCACATATGTGAGCACCTGCCGGAGAAATTCTGGTTGACTGAAATATCACTTCCGGATCTTTATGTTGCAAATAAGACCGTCTTAATAAATTATATTAGTGACTTACAAAGCGGGAAATTATTATGTTTTCGATTTCCGAAGTTTTGCATAATTTTTAGAAAAACTGAGGAGCCTGAGATTATCGAACTTGATACACTCGGTCATTTCAAGCTTTTTTCATTGGATCATAGTACAGATACTTTTGACTGGTAAGCCGTAGAAAGCAAGTTAATTATGATAATCCCTTACGTCATAGATAACCAAACTTATAAGCTAGCTGACATCCTGAACGCTATTCTAAGAAATCATCAGGGCCAGTCAATAGATTTTGTCACAGCGTATTTCAATATTCAGGGAAACTTGGAGAC
This sequence comes from Thermodesulfovibrionia bacterium, assembly GCA_963699585.1. Classification (GTDB taxonomy): domain Bacteria; phylum Nitrospirota; class Thermodesulfovibrionia; order UBA6902; family UBA6902; genus SURF-23. The sequence goes on from CAVOUK010000002.1 coordinate 599,110, forward strand.
GTTCTTAATTACGTAAACTAATAAACGATAAATTAATGGAATTAAGAACGTCCCCTATTTCAAACAATTTCGTTAATCCACTGCACTTTCTTTTCTTGAGTTTTTCCGGTTGTTAGCTCATAATATCTTTTCATTTATGACAAAGTGATTTGTTATAAAGAAGGGGAATCGATTTGGCAGCAAGAGTGGGGGATAGACAGTGCCGTTAGCAATCACGCCTTCTGATTTCTATAGCCTCTATAGTCCTTCCAAATGTGAACTTAGGTTGTATCTGAAACAAAAAGGTGTCGAGCCTGCCCCGCCAAGTGAATTTCTAAAGGTCATTTTCCGGCTTGGGCAACGGCATGAGAAGAACCATCTTTCTACTTTCACTGAGGTTTCTGATCTGTCTGGCAAACCGTCCGCAATGACTCTGGAAGAGATTCGAAAAGGAAGTCCTGCTATATATCAGGGTAAGCTGGAAGCTCAAGTATCTGTGGACAGTCAGGTAATTGAGGTTGTGGGCATCCCGGACTTTATGATTAAAGTGCCGGAAGGGTATGTAATCCGCGACTGCAAATTGGCCCGCCATGCTACTGAAAAAGACCATCCTGAGATACCGAGGCAATTGCAGGTATACGGCTGGCTCTTTGAGCGAACAACCGGGAATAAACCTGCAAGGCTTGAGGTCCTGAAGGGCGACAGCACTATCGAGTCAATGGATTACGCAGGTGAAGATACGGTTCTCTCATACCTCCGTTCTTTATTAAATATTATGTCCTTATCTGACGAACCCTATTCGCCTGTCGGCTGGTCCAAATGCGGTGGTTGCGGATACAACGATTATTGTGTGAAAAGGGCCGAGGAGAATCAGGATGTTGCCCTGGTTTACGATCTCGACCAGGGTCTCGCCATACGTCTTCGTGAGACAGACGTTTTCAACATTCAGGAGCTTTTGGCAACGCATGATAAAAACAGCCTGTCGGAATTGAAGAGGCCGTGGGGAGCAAGGGAACAGAAGGTTGGGAAGAAGGCCGGAGGGATTCTTCTTCAGGCACAGGCTATGCTCGATAAGAAGGAGCGCATCCTTAAAAAACCGGAACTCCCTGTCTCGCAAAACTATGTGATGTTCGACCTCGAAGGTCTGCCTCCTCAGTTGGACGAACTGGATAAAATCTATCTCTGGGGCATGCAGGTGTTTGGAGAAAAACCGGGCGGGTTTCTTTATTCGTTAGCTGAAACGGGAATTGATGGAGACAGAAAAGGCTGGGAAGATTTCCTGAAGATTGCGGGGAGAATATTCGCTGAGTATGGGGACATTCCCTTTGTCCATTGGCATCATTACGAAAAAACAAAAATCAAAACATACATTGATCGCTATGGAGACATTGACGGGATTGCCGACAGAGTGCTTTCCAACCTTGTTGATCTGCTGCCTATTACGAGAGATGCTGTCGTATTGCCTCAGCCAAGCTATAGTCTTAAGGTTGTTGAAAAACATGTCGGCTTCAAGAGGACGCAGGATGAATACGGAGGCGATTGGTCGATTGCGAAGTATATTGAGGCTGTCGAGACGGAGGATGAGGGGGATAGACGGGCGAAAATGAATGAGATTATTAAGTATAATGAAGAGGATTTGCAGGCGACTTGGGCGGTGTTGGAGTGGCTAACGCAAATGAAGGTCAATAAAAACAGACACGGATGAGAAAGAAAAAACTGATTTACTATCACGATAAAAATTCCTGACGAGTATATGAGATGACGAGAACTCAAATTAATGATTTTGATATGGTTGAGATAAACAGATATCAAGGAAATTTATCTACGCCACATATAAAAGAACCGGTGCCTCGGTTTATTACAGATATTTTAACTGAATACAAACGAGGAGCGATAAATTTACAACCTGAATTCCAACGACAGTTTGTCTGGACTAAAACCAAGCAGAAGGATCTACTTAAATCACTCTATGCAGGTTTCCCATTGCCAATGTTTTACTTCGCTGAATCGGGAAGTAATAACTATGAAGTAGTGGATGGACAGCAACGTTTAACTACAATATTGGGATTCCTACAGCCTGAAAGTATTAATAAACCTATTCGGTCAAAAGTAATTTCCAATATACGGGTTAATCACAATGGAAAACGAATTAGCCTAAACGAACTCCGACAGATTATAAGAAAACGTAACATTTACTGTGTGTATTTGCCAGAAACATCGGTGAATTTAAAATATGAAATATTTCAGGTGCTCAATCAGGGTGCAACGATGCTCAAGCCACAGGAGATTAGAAATTGTCTCCTCGCTAATGCAATGCCTGAATTCAATAAGCTGTTAAAGGCAGTGGCAAATAAGTTACGAAAAATCACTGGGATGACACTCGATCGTATGTTAGGCGAGGAATTGGCATTACGGTTTTTCGTGATCAATAAATATGGTTATGAACGAGATGTCACGGATCTCTTAAATAATTTCAGCATGCTCAAAAAAGATTTTGATAGGCATGAAATAAAAAGGCTGAAACAAAAAAGTGAATCCTTCATCCGAACACTTAACAAAATATTTGGCAGCGACATTGATGATTGCTTCCAAGTCTTACAGAAAGGGGTAAAACCACCCAAAATAAATAAATGGAATCTTTACCCGTTCTCAAAAAAAATAAACCAGAGCCTGTTTCATCTTCTTTCGTTTTATCTTCCTAAATTCTCGACACATCAACTTAATAGCAGAAGTTTTATCAGAATAAAGAATGGTTATCTTGATCTTCTAAAGAATAAAAGTTTTATTTCAGTAATTACGGGGGCTGGAACAAACAGCACGAGAAACATCCGAAAATCAAACCAAATATTCAAGAAGGCTTTCTTAGAGAAACATATAGGCGACTGGACGGTTAAAACAAAAAGAAACATTACAGCGGCAGAGAAAAGAACAATTAGGAAAAATATTTCATATTGTTATCTATGCTATGGCAAATTTAGAAAAAACATGCCGATCAGTAAAATTCACGCAGAGCATATAGAAGCTTACAGCTCCGGGAAGAAAAGTAAACTTAGCAACGTATTGCTTGCACATCCAAGGTGTAATTGTGAAAAAAAGGATATGAGCTTAGAAGAATACAGAGAAACTCCGAAGTCTCAAAATCGAAGAAAAGCTCAAAAGAAAAATATTGCACTCTACCGAAAATCTCTAAAAGAATGGAATAAAGCATACAAGATAGATATTTATTCAAGGTTAATGAGATTCTCAAGAAATGATATGAGTCTATGAAGTTATTTCTAAAATAGATAGTCATATAAAATATAACGTTGACAGGCTCAGCCAAAATGTTTTGTCGCATAAAAGCAGGATAGGAGTATATGTATACTTACAGAGATAGCATAAAGAATTATGAGGATGTAGTGAAGCTGATAAAGATGCTATAATGGACAAGAATATTCAGGGGAAATAACAAATAATAATTTTGTGGCTGACAAATAACAGGGGTTTTCTGTATGAGCGGTAATACTCGATGAGCAAAAAAAATATTACAGAAAAAAACATTAAATTATTATGGGGCCCAAGCGGTAATAAGTGCGCCCTTTGTAAGGCTAAAGTAACTGAGGAAGGGAAAACAGGGAACCCTTATCCTGTCGGAGTAAATGCGCACATCGAAGGAGAGAACCATGGAGCAGCACGCTATAATCCGAAATTGGACGATAAACAAAGGGCTGGATATGATAATCTTATTTTAGTCTGTCCGACATGTCATACAAAAATTGATAATGATGTGCAAGAATATACTGTAGATAAATTAAAAGGTTTCAAAAAGGAACATGAAAAATGGGTAGCCGAATCATTGAAGGCAGTTATGCCCGAGATTACTTTCGCCGAACTTGAAGTCATAGTCAAATATCTTGTGGCGGTTCCGATATTTGACAGCAATATTACTGTTATCCCTCCGCATGAAAAAATAAAAAGGAATAATTTATCCTCAGAAGTAGGCAACCTAAATACTTAGGCTTCAATCATCCCCAAACCGGGGTCGTTTCAATCAGACAGTTAAGACTTACAGAAAGACCCAACCCTATATTCACCTGACCTATGACGAACGATTGAGATTCATAAGGGATATTGCCACAGCTATCAGCAACTGGGGTTTCGCAAGACTTTTTGCCGAGTGTATTGACAAAGTCTATTTTGATCCGACAAGGACAACATCTACGCCAGACGAACAGGCTTTTGAACAGTTAGTATCCCGATTCGAGCGCTATCTGGACAATATTACTTCATCATCCGGGCAACAAGCATCTGTGCAGCAAACTTCCTTTGGACTACTCATCCACGATAATAACGAAACAGTAGCCAAGAAGCATACCTCTTTAATGAAGACGTTTCACGACAGTGGCACTCTCTGGACTCGGATTCAGCATATCATTGAAACTCCTCTCTTTGTAAACTCGGAACTTACAAGCATGGTCCAAGTTGCTGACCTCTGCGCTTATGTACTTCGGAGGTACCTTGAAAATCACGAAGAAGAATTTATAAATATAAAGTGGAAATCAAACGGGCAAAAAGTCAGGGAATAAGTTATATGAAGGTTTTCTGCTATGATTTAACCCTTATTCAACTTAGGGCAAGTTATGCCGATATGCCGGGCTTTCTCATTCATGACAGCACTATTTTTGATGGAGTTGATGAAAGACAGATTGCAAAAGCTTTAGAGTTAGCTGCTTCCGAAGCGCAGTCAAGAGGATTTCAATATATCTGCACTCTCAATTCCGATATTGTTCCCTTTAACGATTTCTCTGAAAAATTCAGAAATGAATTTAACCGTTTTTTTGTGCAGAACGCAGTGACGCACTGACGTTGGAGGACGGCACGGATTCACATCTCCAGGACTAGCACTTAGTGAAATATATTCCGGTCATATCTCACCGTACAATACTCTGTGGGCAGTCCTTACACACTTTACTAACCCTTAAAATTGAGTAGGCTTGACCCCGTAGACAAAAATCAATCCGAACTTAGGAATAGATGCTCCGTTCTTTTACTCTAGGCTTCGCAGTCCCACGCCATTGTATGAAAGCTAAACCCAAATCGTCGAGAAGCGAATAGACCACCGGAGTGGCTATGAGTGTGATCAGTAGCGAGAGCGGCTTTCCTTTGCATTTTTCTCTGTACAAATCACTGCAAAGAAGTTTATGATATTACATTAGCGCTTTTCGGGTGCTTTATTGAATGATCATTACGTAGAATAGATATCGTTAGACTCAAAAACATCAGGGGGTGTTTATGTCAGCAATATGTATTTATTGTAGTGGCTCCATAAAATATCCGGGAAAAGTAGATCATTTCATCACCAGTGACATATGCTCAGAATGCCTCGACAGCATTTTAACTCACCAATATGATTTATTAATATCATTTCTTGACAACATTGAAGCGCCAATTCTTCTTATGCAGCGAGATCCGAGACAAGTCCGCACAGCAAATAAAAAAGCATGTGACTTATTCGAAAAAAATTTATCTCAAATCGAAAGACATAGGAGCGGGCAGGTATTTGATTGCATGCATTCATTCACAGAAGCAGGGTGTGGAAGAGACGTAAATTGTGAAGACTGCAAAATCGAGAATTCTATAGTTGAGACCTTTACAAGCATGAAGTCATTTAATGGCGTATCCACTGTTCTGGATACAAAGAAAAACAACATAATAAAGCCTTATAATTTGCAGATAGCAACAGAGAAAGTTGGGGATTTAGCGCTGCTGAGAATAGATAAATATGAGAAATTAGCCTGACAGGGGTTAATTGCCAGGCTTACTTGAAAGCACAATGATCCTCTGCCTTACCTCTGCCCGGGTTTTGTCGTCAAGTGAACTGTCCGCAAAAGCAGTCCTGTAAAGTTTTAAAGCCTCTTCTGTTTTCTCCTGTTTTTCGTATATCCGCGCAAGGCCTAACATGCCTGATACATCCCCTGATTTCATAAGCCTTGTGAAATATTCAATGGCCCTGGAATAATTCATCTGCAATTCATGCAGGACGGCAGCATTCAACAGTACGTTCTTATTGTCCGGATCAAGTTTCAGGGCCTGATCTAAATATTTCTCAGCCGCTGAGCTGTCCCCTGACTTTGCGGAGGCTATTCCAATATTAATTAATGCGGGGACATAATCTTTGTTTAATTCCAGCACTTTTTTAGAATAATTGACAGACTCGCTGATCAGTCCTAATGATAAATATATGTAAGCGATGTTGTTCATGATCATGTAATTGTTTTGGTCTAATCTCGAGGGCCTTCTTGTAATTAGCAAGCGCTCCATGATAGTCCTTTTTCATTTCCAGTTCGCTGGCGCTGTACAAAAAAGCATCTATCCCGGATTCATTCCGGACCGTATCAGGGGCTTCCTGTTTAACAATGACCTGCTCCAGGCGGGGAAGGATATCCTTCACTTTCCTTTCAGGAGCGGGAGCGGAATGTACTGCCCTTTCCTGCTTCTTTGATGTAACAACAGCAGGCGCGGCTGTTTCTTTGATTTGGACCGCCTCTTTTGATTTTGAAGGTTGAACAGTTTCAGCAGATTTCGAAATTTCAGGATGAGCCGGAGCAGTGACCTTCTCCGCCCTGCAGCTGTTTTTCTGCTGCCGGCATCTGTCTGCGCGGTGTTATACTGATATCGCTCGCCGATCTTTCAGAGAGGGTCCTTGTGAAATAGACCAGAAAAATGCCTGTAAGTATTGCAACAGCGAATAAACATGCCAACAGGATGATCCTTCTTCTGTCAGCTGATTTCCTGGCAGAACCCTGTACAATATTTATGAGATTTGGCGGGACGTCCCTCTTTGTCTGCGGCTGTTTTATCTTTGAGAGCAGATCAGCAAGAAGACTCATAATAAATATACAAAATACGAAACAAGGTTAAAAGCGTTTTGTTTTAAAATCTGCAATTTGGTCATTCGAATTTGTTCAGCATTTCGTGCTTACTGTTTTGAAATTTATTTCAATACTGCTTTACCGTGACCAATTATAACAAAAATACTTTCAATAAACATATTGCTCATCTGCAATTGTCTGCATCCTTATATTGTCTTGCATCTTATATGAAAAATCCTGTATCCTTTTTACGTTATGCAAATGCTGAAGCCTGCAGAACAACTCGGGATGATCAAAAGGGGAGCGGTCGAGATATTAATTGAGGACGCGCTGCTCAAAAAACTTGAGCGTTCTTATCAGACAAATACCCCGCTGAAAATAAAGGCCGGGTTTGACCCCACTGCGCCGGATATTCACCTCGGGCATACAGTCCTTCTCGAAAAGATGCGGCAGTTTCAGGACCTGGGACATGAGGTCATCCTGATAATAGGTGACCTTACAGGAATGATCGGAGACCCTACAGGCAGGTCCGAAATAAGGAGGCCGTTAACAAAAGACGAGGTCCTGAAGAATGCGGAAACATACAAAGAACAGGTATTCAAGATCCTTGTGCCGGAAATGACGCAGATCAGATTTAACAGTGAGTGGCTTGAAAAAATGACTCCAATGGAAATAATAAGACTTCAGGCCAAACAGACCGTTGCACGCATGCTTGAACGGGAAGACTTTAAAAAAAGATTTGAAAGCCATAGCCCAATAGGCATTCACGAATTCATTTACCCTCTTCTGCAGGGATATGACTCTGTGGTATTAAAGGCAGATATAGAGATTGGCGGGACCGATCAGAAATTCAATCTTCTGATGGGAAGGGAATTGCAGCAGGAATATGGCCAGCAGCCGCAGGCACTTGTAATTATGCCACTTTTAGAAGGCACTGACGGCATAAAGAAAATGTCAAAGAGCCTCGGCAATTACATCGGCATTACCGAGACCCCAAAAGACATGTTCGGAAAGATCATGTCGATAAGTGATGAACTGATGCTGAAATATTATGAATTGCTCAGCCACATCTCTGTGGACCAACTGAATGACCTGAAAAACGGGATCAGGGACAGTTCAGTGCATCCGATGGAGGCAAAAAAGTCTCTCGCCCTTGAGATCGTCGAAAGATACCATGGCAGAGAGGCCGCATTAAAGGCCAAAGAGGAGTTCGGGCATATATTCAAGGACAAGGGCATTCCGGATGAGATACCGCTGTTTACACTTTCCAGTGAAGAAGAAGGATATGGCTTCCGAAGATATTGAAGATTTAAGGCCTTGTCAAAAGCACAGGGGAAGGAATACGGCTCATAAAGCAGGGAGGCGTCACTGTAAATAATGAGAAATGGAAGGACCCTGATAAAAACCTTCCTGCCGGGGAATATCTTCTTAAAGTCGGAAAGAGGAGATTTCTGAAGATCATTTCAGAATAAAATCACCTCCCTATCCAAAGGCATGTTTAAGGTATATCGGCATGCCGGACATTCTATTATTTCTCCCTCATCTGAAAAAACGGCGCATGATTAGAGGTAAATATGGGCGGCTCTCTTCTTAATATCTCAGCTACCGCCCTGTTCCTTTTAAATTCATTATCGATGAAGCGCCTTACCTGCTTTCTGTCCCAGCCTTTCGGATGCGAAAAATCCGTATAAAGAGTGAGGTCCCCTTCGTAAAAACTGCTTGTTTGAAATTTTTCCGCCTCAGGTCCGCATACCGGCATATTGAATATCGCAAGGTTTAAAAAACTGATCTCATCTTTATGTCCGGCAACAAACTCAAGGGTCTTTCGCGCCTCGGACAGGGTTTCCTCCGGGGTGCCGAACAGAAGATAAACATAAGCGGCGATCCCTGCCTTTTTCAGCGCTTTTAAAGATAACGATGCCGTTTCCAGGTCGATCCCCTTCCGCATACAGTCGAGCACTCTTTGATCTCCTGATTCAAGCCCGAGCTTCAGCATCACACATCCTGATCTCTTCAAGGCCCTGCAAAAATCAATATCAGTGAGAAGCTTCTCAATACGTGCAAAACCATACCACGGAACACTTAACGGATTATCGGCGAGTCTCTTTAAGAGCGCTGTGTTCATGGAGTTGTCCAGCAAATGGACCATGACCGGACGTAACTTTGCAGTCAGGGCATCGAGGTCCGTTATCACGCTGTTAACCGGCGTCGGGACATATGGATTGTCCTCAGCCCTTTCAGGACAGAATGAACACCTGTTCCAGTAGCAGCCGCTTGAAGCGCTGTATGGCAGGACCAGTCCGGGCGACAGATAATCATTTAAAGGCAGGAAATCATAACACGGAGTGAAGTGTTCTTCACTGGTCCCTTTGGTCCCCAGAATCGAAAGCAATTGATATTCCCCGGGCCCGGCAACGAGGTGGTCCACAAGCCCTTTGAACGGGTTTGTCCATTTCGGATTTCTCATCCATGATGTCACAAGCCCTCCACCAAGCACGATCGTAAGGCCGGGGAATTCTTTTCTCAGGAAACCGGCCATCGAGAACGTGCAAAGCGCCTGGCTCAAATAATTCAGGGAAAATCCAGCCGCAGAATAACTCCCCCTCTGAACAAGCTCCGGAAGTCTTTTCCTGAAATACGGATAAAAAGGGTTCTCCTCCGGGTTTTCAGCCGCTCTGATGAGGTCCGCGCTTTTCAGGGGAGAGAGTTCCCTGTGATGGATATCCGCAAGACCAAGTGTGAATCCATTATTTACGGACATCTCAACGGCACGGTTAAGATCAATGACTGCCCGTTTGTAACGATCAATAGAAGAATAGGTTTTCCAATCTTTCAGCGCATCATAATTTTTGAATATATTACGAAAAGCGCGGGCCGTCCATCTGTCAGAAGGGTTTATAGTATTTGAGAGCGGACTGTTTATCAGATATAGAAGCGCTTCCAGATTTGCATCCAGAACTTCGTGTTTGATTTTATGCTGATTAAGCGCTCCTGAAAGCCTGGCCAGCCCGGCCGGGGGCTCACATGGCTTTGCAACAGGGGGATGAATAAGTATCATGTATCACCTTAATAAATCTATACATAAAATTGCTATAATACAGTATATTATAGCCAGGTATTTTAATATAATTAACCGCGAAGCACAGAGAAAATGATAATAATTTTCTCAGCAGATTTCACAGATGAACACAGATTTAATTTTCTAAGAAGATATTTCTTTGAAATCTGTGTCAATCTGCGTAATCTGTGGATTAATTTAATTTTAACTATGGAAAGCAAAGAAATAAGACAACTGTTTCTGGATTTCTTCAGGGAAAAGGGTCACGAGGTCCTTCCCAGTTCGCCTCTTCTGCCGAAAGATGACCCGACGCTTCTCTTTACGAACGCAGGCATGGTGCAGTTCAAGTCCGTTTTTTTAGGAGAAGAGACGAGGCCGTATAAACGCGCTGTGACTGTGCAGAAATGTCTCCGCGCAGGCGGAAAGCACAATGACCTTGAGAATGTCGGAAGGACCGCACGGCATCATACATTCTTTGAAATGCTGGGGAATTTCTCATTCGGCGACTATTTCAAGAAAGAAGCAGCTGAGTGGGCCTGGGAATTTTTAACAGAGCGCATTAAACTGCCTGCGGACAAACTTTATATTACTGTTTACGAGAAGGACGATGAGGCAGAAGAGATATGGAAGGACCACATCGGCGTCCCGGCTGAGAGAATATACAGGCTCGGGGAAAAGGACAATTTCTGGCAGATGGGAGACACAGGTCCATGCGGGCCATGTTCCGAAATACTGATCGACCAGGGCGCTGAATTAAGCTGCGGGAAACCGACATGCACGGTAGGGTGCGATTGCGACAGGTATCTTGAGATATGGAACCTTGTTTTTATGCAATTTAACAGAGATCATTCAGGCCAATTGACCCCCCTGCCGAAACCAAGCATCGATACAGGGATGGGAATTGAGAGATTATCTGCGGTACTTCAGGGTAAACACAATAATTTTGACTCGGACCTTTTCATGCCGATAATAAAAACCGTTCAAAGCCTGTCAGGGAAGAAATACGGCATAGACCCGGAGGTAAATGTATCTATGCGTGTAATTGCCGACCACATCAGGTCAGCGGCATTTGTTATTTCAGAGGGACTGTTCCCTTCAAATGAAGGACGGGGATATGTGTTGAGAAGGATCATCAGAAGGGCTGCCAGACACGGTTTCCTCCTCGGGATCGAGGGGCCTTTTCTTTATAATGTACTGGATGCGGTATATGAAATCATGTCCGGGCAGTATCCTGAACTCAACGAAAACACTGAAAGAAGCAAGAAGGTCCTCAAGCTGGAGGAGGAAAGATTTGCACACACCCTCTCATCAGGGATGGAAATATTGAATAAACTTATCGATGAGATAAAGTCATCCGGCAAAGATACAATACCGGGTCCGGAACTTTTTAAATTGTACGATACATTCGGCTTTCCCCTGGACCTTGCCCAGGATATTGCGGAAGACAACAGGCTCATGATAGACATGAAGGGCTTTAATGATGAAATGGAGCTTCAAAAGACACGCGCACGCGCATCATGGGTTGGGGAAGAAGAGGTCACAGGCGTTTACCGTGAGATCAAGAAACAGTCCGGCGCCACACAATTCCTCGGTTACGAAACATTGACAGCAGACGGCCTGATGGTTACCGCCCTCATAAAGAACGGTTCTCCTGTAGATGAGGTGAAGGAAGGAGAGGAAGCCGAGATCATTCTTGACGTAACGCCATGTTACGGCGAGTCAGGCGGTCAGGTTGGGGATAAAGGGACCATGAAGGCAGAGGGCCTGAGAATAGATGTGCTGGACACAAAAAAATTCAGTGATATACTTATTCATAATGCTGTAGTCAGAAAGGGAACGATCAGAAAGGGGATGACAGTTTCAGTTGCAGTTGATGAAGGGAGAAGAAAATCGATTATGCGCAACCATACGGCAACCCATCTCCTTCATTCAGCCCTGAGGGCGGTCCTCGGCGACCATATCAAGCAGGCCGGTTCACTTGTCGCTGCTGAAAGGCTCAGGTTTGACTTCACCCACTTTTATGCAATGCAAGGCAGAGAGATTGAAGAGGTCGAGGAAATCGTAAACGAAAAGATAATTGATAATATAACGCTTGAAAAATCAACTACGAGCCTCGATGACGCAATCTCCAGAGGGGTGACAGCGCTCTTCGGTGAAAAATACGGGGAGCGGGTAAGGGTTGTGAAGGCCGGTGATTTTTCCGCTGAACTCTGCGGCGGAACACACTGTCATGCAACTGGTGAGATTGGTTTATTCAAGATAGTATCTGAAGGGAGCGTTGCTGCCGGCATAAGAAGGATAGAGGCAGTTACAGGTTTGCAGGCCATTGAGTTTTACAGGACACGGGAAGAGGAACTGAAGAAGGCCGCCGGGGCACTGAAAGTCCCGGAACTGAAGGTTTCCGAGAGAGTTGAGAAAATTATCAGCGAATCAAAGCAGCAGGAGAAAGAACTTGATAAATTCAGACAGAAAGCGGTAAAAGGGAAAGTCGATGCTATCCTTGAAAGTACTGTTTCTATTGATGGGATAAAGGTGATAGCCCGGAAGATCGATGGACTTGAAATGAAGGCTTTACGCGACCTGTCGGATGCTTTAAGAAACAAGATGGGTTCCGGTGTTATCCTTCTTGCCTCTGCACTTGAGGGACAGGCATACTACGTTTCCGCTGTATCAAAAGACCTGACCTCACGCTTTCATGCAGGAGAGATCCTTAAGACAGTTACAGGCGGAAAAGGCGGCGGAAGGCCGGATATGGCACAGGGCGGAACAAAGGACGTGGAAGGAATTGATAAGGCGATCGGGTTGGTGGTTGAGATAATTAAACAGCGTGTAGGGGCGGGGTAACCCCGCCCCTACGATTAATAAAAAGGGAGGGAATATGACTATTAATGAGATCGTTCATAAGGCATTGATGGCCGGACTTGGGGTGCCTGAAAAGATGAAAGAAATGGTTGATGACCTTGTCAAAAAAGGCGAACTGAGTGAATCTGACGGCGCCAAGCTTGTGAAAGAGTGGACTGACAAGGCAGGCAAGACAGGAGAGGACGTCGGCAAAAACATAACATCCTTTATAGACAAGACCCTTGAGAAAATGAACATCCCGACAAGAGAAGAAGTTGAAAAACTGGAAAAGAAAATAACAGCCCTTTCGGCAAGGGTGAAGAAGCTTGAGGGTGCTTAGCAAACTGAATAAGCATTAGAAATTGTAAACTTTTTGTGCTGTCATGAACAGTAAATAATGAATGTGAAATTTACATATTCTATTTTGCAATAATTTTAAATGGCTATAACGAGATTCCTCAGATACTGGCAGACATACAAGAATATCAGACGTATCAGGCAGATAGTCAATGTTTTTCTGAGACATGGCTTCGGCCAATTTATTGAGCGTGCAAATCTGTATCGCTTTGTTCCTCTGAGGACCAGATTCAAGATATTCAACCGCTGGGAAAATATCGAAAAGCACACTATCCCTGAAAGATTAAGATTGGCTTTCAGCGAGCTGGGGCCGTCTTTTATAAAACTCGCACAGATACTCTCATCACGGCCTGACCTCATCACCCCGGAATATGCAGATGAACTGAAAAGGCTTCAGGACAAAGTACCCCCGTTTCCCTCTGATGAAGCCATGCATATCATTGAATCGGAACTGAACATATCGCTAAAAGACGTGTTTACGGAATTTGAAGATGTTCCTGTTGCCGCAGCCTCTATTGCTCAGGTCCATTATGCCACCCTGAAAACAGGCGAGAAGGTGATCGTCAAGGTACAGAGGCCTGATATACGCGAAATTATAGAGGACGATGTGACCATTCTGACTGCTATTGCCCGTCTGATGGTGAAATATATTCCTGAGAGCAGGCTCTTTGACCCTGAAGGAATAGTAAATGAATTCGCCAGGACCGTAAAGAAAGAGCTGGATTTTACCGCAGAGGCAAAAAATGCACAACGATTTAAAAAGAACTTTATAGAGCACCATAAGATCTGCATTCCCACGATCTATTCTAATTTATTATCAGAGAAAGTGATTGTAATGGAAAGGCTCGAAGGCGTAAGGATAGACGACATAGCCGGGATCAACGCACTCGGAATAGACAAATCAGAGCTTGCAAGGACCGGTGTCAACGCTTATTTCAAGATGATGTTTGAAGACGGTTTTTTCCATGCAGACCCCCACCCCGGGAATATTTTTGTCATGCCTGACGGAAGAATAGGACTCATGGACTTCGGGATAGTAGGATGGCTGACCCCGGATATGATGGAAAATATTGCAAACGTTTTCCTGGCGCTTTTCAACAGGAAGTTTGACGACCTCATCGATCAATATATAGAACTCGGAATGGTGACGGGAGAAGTCGATCCGGATGAATTCAGGAGGGCCCTTAAAAAAGACCTTGCTGATATCCTGGAGCCGCTTTATGACCTTACTATTGCAGAGGTGAATTTCCCGGAATATCTTGAGCTGCTTACACGTCTTGTTATCAAACACGGACTAAAGATTCCGTCTGAACTGATGCTGTTAAACAAAACCATACTTATACTCGACAATATCGGCAGGCAGCTTGATCCTTCTTTTAACGCCATAACAGTCGCTGAACCTTATGCGGCGAAACTGATAAAGAAACGATTGAGCCCCAAAAGCATACTCGAAAGGACAGCGGAGAATATGTCGAATATCGGCAATATGTTTATAGAGACACCTAAACATTTAAACAGGCTGTTAAGGAAAACTCTCCGCGATGAAGTGAGCATTAATTTCAATCCTATAGGACTGGACAAGTTAATTAAAGACATAGACCGTTCAAGCAACCGTCTTGCATTCAGTATAGTTGTCGCAGCCATCATCCTGAGTTCGTCCATGCTGATACAATCAAATATTGCTATCGGCGGAAGGATCATGGGGTTGCCGGCAATAGGGGCCATAGGTTTTTTTGTGGCTTTTTTACTTGGGATAAGGCTTCTGATATCTATTATAAAGTCGGGCAGGCTATAGTACGTTACGAGTCAAGAAAAAATTTTAAATCCTTCAAGAAGGAGGGAGCATGACCATAGAAGAACTAAAAAATTACCAGGACCAGGAATTCGGGAATATTGACAGGGTTGTTAATGAACTCTTTTCGCTATACAAGCCGGAAAAATCCGAATATACACTTGCTGAAAAGGCTGCCGTGGCCGCCTTTATAGTAAATATATACAGCGGCATTGAAAAGATATTAAAGGAGATGCTTCTTTTTGACAAACTCGACGTACATGATTCTCCTGAGTGGCATGAAAAAGTACTGAAAAAATCCAGCGAGATCGGCATACTGCCGCCGGACCTGTTTAAGATATTATCAAGCTACCTCGCGTTCCGCAATTATTATATTTATACATATATTTTTAACATTAAATGGGAAAACATAACGGCCCTTGCTGACACGGTCAATGATGTAGTCGGGAAACTTAAAACTGAGATTAACGAATATATCCAGACGATCTGACAGGGAAAAGTCCCAATCGGTCCGGGTATTTTCCCTTTTTTTGTTTTTGTAAAAATGCTAATATGGATATGGTTTTGATATTTTCTACAGAGAAATTGCCGTAACGTAAAATAATGATTGAAAAAAATATCAAAAAAGTGCAGATTAGTAGGTGATTAAAAACTTAACCCTAATAAAGGAGGAGGCAACATGCCAAAGAAAAAAGTCGCAGCAAAAAAAGTTGTGAAGAAAAAAGTCGCAGCAAAAAAAGTTGTGAAGAAAAAGGTCGCAGCAAAAAAAGTTGTGAAGAAAAAGGTCGTAAAGAAGAAGAGGACCCCTAGCGCTGCATTTATGAAGCCCATGCAGATCAGCGACGCCCTCGCAAATGTTGTCGGCAGCAAGCCGCTGCCAAGGACAGAGGTCACCAAAAAACTCTGGGTTTATATCAAAAAGAACAAGCTTCAGGATTCTGTAAACAAGCGGATGATAAATGCCGATGCAAATCTGAAGGCAGTATTCGGCGGCAAGAACAAGGTCTCAATGTTTGAGATGACCAAACTGGTCAGCAAGCATTTAAGTTAGTAGTTTTGATTAGGGTTTAGCCTATAAAGATAAAGGCGCAGGCGAGAAGTCTGCGCCTATTCTTTTTCTGATTTCATTTTCGCCCCATCTGAAAATCCAGCTGCCTGCAGAAGAGCTTAGCCGGATATGCAAGTCTCAATTTTCCCCAGTAAAAAATAATGCAGGAAAAATAGATTTATTATTAATAGAATATTTTTCTTTATTACACCTATTTAGAATGCTATAATTTATTTACCTTTCAATTTATGTATAAAAAAATTATAAGCGGGGAATATTATGAAAATACGTAACGGCTTTTTTGTTTTATATTTATCATTTGTATTGATATTGTTTGCCTGTGGTGGAGGAAGCAGTGGTGGAAGTGGTGGCGGCAGTGGTGGAAGCGGAGGTGGAAGTGGTGGCGGCAGTGGCGGCAGTGGAGATGGAACTGGTGGCGGAAGCGGAGGCGGAAGCTCAATCAGTACCACCAGGGTATCTGTTTCATCAATCGGTACACAGGGAGATATTTCCAGTTCTGCGCCATCCATCAGTTCAGACGGAAGATATGTGGCGTTTGAGTCTAATGCCGACAATCTTGTTGATGGCGATACAAATGGAATTAAAGATATATTTGTATATGACCGCAATAACGAAACCGCAACAAGGGTATCCGTTGATTCATCAGGGAACGAGGTCAGTGGGGCCAGCTCAGCTCCTTCAATAAGCTCGGACGGCAGGTATGTGGCATTTGAATCTGTTGCAGCCAACCTGACAGCAGATGATACAAATGGAGCAATAAAGGACATATTTGTCCGTGATCGTAATACAAGCGAAACCACCCGTGTATCTGTCTCTTATAATGGCGATCCTGTAAATAGCGCCAGTTCTGCGCCTTCTATCAGTTCGGACGGCAGGTATGTGGCATTTGAATCTGTTGCAGCCAACCTGACGGCAGATGATACAAATGGAGCAATAAAGGACATATTTGTCCGTGATCGTAATACAAACGAGACCACCCGTGTATCCGTATCTTTTAATGGTGGTCCTGTAAATGGCGCCAGTTCTGCGCCCTCCATCAGTTCCGACGGAAGGTATGTGGCGTTTGAGTCCCTGGCAAATAATCTCGTAACAGGGGATGCAAATGGGGTAAAGGATATCTTTGTCTATGACCGCAATACAGGTACGACAACACTGGTCTCAGTTGATTCTTCCGGCATTCAGGGCAATGGCATTAGTTCAGCGCCCTCCATCAGTTCCGACGGCAGGTATGTGGCGTTTGAGTCTTTGGCAAATAATCTCGTAACAGGGGATACAAATGGGGTAAAGGATATCTTTGTCTATGACCGCAATACAGGTAACGACAACACCGGTCTCAGTTGATTCTTCCGGCATTCAGGGCAATGGCATCAGTTCAGCGCCCTCCATCAGTTCCGACGGCAGGTATGTGGCATTTGAATCTATTGGCAAATAATCTCGTAACAGGGGATACAAATGGGGTAAAGGATATCTTTGTCTATGACCGCAATACAGGAACGACAATACGTGTCTCAGTTGATTCTTCCGGCATTCAGGGCAATGGGACCAGTTCAGTTCCGTCTGTCAGTTCCGACGGCAAACATGTGACGTTTGAATCAATTGCAACTAATCTTGTAACTGATGATACAAATGGACTCAGGATATATTTGTAAATGGGCCGTGATGAAGTAGGGGCAATTCAACGTAAGGGTGAACGGCCGTTCGCCCCTACAATTATTCCTTAAACAAAGCCTCGCCGCCGTTGCCTTCTTCCTCGTCCTGTTCAGCAAAACGAGCGATGCTTACAACCTTATCGTCTTCGGCAAGGTCTATGAGCCTCACTCCCTGTGTGGCCCTTCCTATTGTGGAAATATTCGATGCCTTTAAACGGATTACTTTGCCGCTGCTTGCAATAATTATTATCTCATCATCGCTTGTCACCTGAAGCACTCCGACGACCTTGCCGTTCTTGGGCGTTACCTTTATCGTAAATATCCCCTTCCCGCCCCTGCTTTGCAAACGGTATTCTCCCGCTTTTGTCCTTTTTCCGTAACCTTTCTCCGTAACCGTCAAAAGGGTCGTATCGTCATCAAGTATATCAACCGAGACAACTTCATCATCCGCTTTTAATCTCATTCCTCGCACGCCGTGAGCAACCCTTCCCATTTCCCTGACATTATCTTCATTAAACCTTATGGACAGCCCGTTCCTGGTGCTGAGATTAATGTCTTTTTTGCCGTCTGTCATCCGCACGCCGATGAGTTCATCATCTTCATCGAGTTTTATCGCGTTAATGCCTTTTGCTCTCGGATTACTGTATGCCGCAAGGGATGTTTTTTTGACAACACCCTTTTTGGTTGCCATGAAAAGGGAAGACCCTTCCGTGAATTCCTTTATTGCAAAGACCGCTGATATTTTTTCATATTGCGATAACTGTAAAAGGTTTACAATTGCCTTTCCCTTTGCAGCCCTTCCCATTTCAGGGATCTGATAAACTTTGAGCCAGTATAGCCGTCCGAAATTTGTAAAGAAAAGCACATGGTCGTGCGTTGAAGCGGTAAAGAGGCGTTCGACAAAATCCTCCTCCCTTGTCTCCATTCCCATCGATCCCTTTCCGCCTCTCCTCTGGCTTCTGTACTGCGTGAGGGGGTTCCTCTTGATATAGCCGTTATGAGAAATGGTAACCACCATTTCCTCTTCCTGAATGAGGTCTTCAATGGTCAACTCCTCTGCCTCCTCTGCAATTTGAGTGCGCCTCTTGTCCGCGTATTTTTTCTTTATTTCGAGGAGGTCTTCTTTGATGATATTGTCTACAAGTGTGGGGCTTGCGAGGATGGCTTTAAGGCGTTCGATCTCCTTGATCGTATCGAGATAGTCCTGAATTATTTTTTCTCTCTCCAGCCCGGTCAGTCTCTGGAGTCTCATCTCGAGGATGGCCTGTGCCTGGATCTTTGTCAGGGAGAATTTACCTGGTCAGTCCTTCGAGCGCTTCCTCGGGATTCTTCGACTTGCGTATTAAGGAAATAATCGCATCAAGATTGTCGAGTGCGATCTTCAGCCCTTCGAGGATATGTGCCTTCTCTTCAGCCTTTCTTAGTTCAAAATTAGTTCTCCTGACAATGACCTCTCGTCTGTGCTGGAGAAAATACGACAGCATCTGGGCCAGGTTCAAGACCCTTGGCTGGCCGTTGACGATCGAAAGCATTATGATGCCGAAGGTGGTTTCCATCGGGGTGTGTTTATAAAGCTGGTTCAGGACCACCTGTGCGATCTCACCGCGTTTGACCTCCATGACAACCCTTATGCCTTCCCTGTCAGATTCATCCCGGAGATCAGAAAGTCCTTCGATCTTCTTTTCGCGCACAAGTTCTGCGATCTTTTCAATGAGCCTTGCCTTGTTGACCTGATAGGGCAGCTCTGTGATAATAATGCTTTCTCTATCATTCTTTTGCGTGTTCAATATCCACTTTGGCCCTTATCTTCAAGTGTCCCCTGCCTGTATGGTAGGCGTCAATGATACCTTTTCTCCCGTGAATAGTGCTGCCTGTCGGGAAGTCGGGGCCTTTAATTTTTTTCATTAATTCTTTGACGGTGACGTCGGGGTTGTCGATCATCATCACAAGCCCGTCAACGATCTCCCCGAGGTTGTGAGGAGGGATATTGGTCGCCATGCCTACTGCTATACCTGATGAACCGTTGATAATAAGATTGGGGGTTTTTGAAGGAAGAACAACAGGCTCTTCCGTGGTCTCATCAAAATTCGGGGTAAAATCCACTGTCTCTTTGTCGATATCAACGAGCAATTCTTCGGCAAGTTTTGTAAGGCGTGATTCCGTATAACGGTAAGCTGCCGCAGGGTCGCCGTCAATTGAGCCGAAATTGCCCTGACCGTCAACAAGCGGATAACGCATGTTGAAATCCTGTGCCAGTCTTACAAGCGCGTCATATACTGCTGAATCGCCGTGGGGATGGTATTTCTTCAGGACCTCTCCGACCACGCCGGCGCATTTGGAATATTTTTTTGTCGGAAGAAGCCCTTCTCTGAGCATCGCATACATTATCCTGCGCTGCACAGGTTTTAGACCATCTCTGACATCAGGCAATGCCCTCCCGACTATCACGCTCATTGCATAATCCAGATAAGAGGTCTTCATCTCCTGTTCAATATTTATAGTCAATCTTGACATACGGTCTCCTTAAAGTAAAAATAACTTTTTTGAAATAAAAAAATTCTGTAGAAAATGGGATGTCTTAAATTTAAGACAAAATTATACCATTTTTATATCAGAAATAGCAGGCTTGTTACTCATGAAAGCGGAGCATGGCTGATTCATAAATGCAGGCTTTACGAAGTAAGGCAATTACGCAGAAGCATCTCATTACATTGAGGCTGGATATCTCTAAACAAATTGTGTGATTTGCTCATTTATCCACCAATTTTGGACATGTTTTTTATGTTATCAGCCACAGTTATATTTTCATCAAGCCTGTGTCTCTCCGGTTTTATGCTTATGGCATGGAGGAACAGACTTTCCAGTTCATCATCAGTAGAACCGCCTCTCATGGGCGTTTTAATATCGATTTGTATTTTAGAGAAGAGGCAGGGCCTGATCTTTCCGTCAGATGTAAGACGCAGCCTGTTGCAGGAGCTGCAAAAATGGTCGGTTATAGGGCTGATTATCCCTATAACCCCCGCTGCGCCTTTTATCCTGTAATTTCTTGAAGGCCCTTCCCCTCTGAATTTAAAACTCTCCAGACTGCCAAGTCTTGAAACAATTTCCATGATCTCACTGGAGCTTACGCACTTTTCTCTTCTCCATATCCCGCCGCTGGTCACCGGCATGAATTCAATAAATCTTATGTGGTAGTCTTTCTCAAAGGTCAGAGATGCAAAGGACAATATCTCATCGTCATTGACCCCCCGGATCGGAACAACATTTATCTTTACAGGAGAAAGACCGACCCGCTCTGCTTCTTTTATTGCCTCCCAGACACGGTTAATATCGCCTTTTTCTGTTATCTCCTTATATCTCTCAGCATTCATTGTATCGAGACTTATATTGACACGGTCCAGCCCTGCTTTCTTTAAATCTCCGGCAAGCCCTGCTAACATAATCCCGTTTGTAGTGAGACTTAAATTGTTTATGCCGATTTCTTTGATCGATGAAATCAGGCTGATAATATTTTTTCTAAGGAGAGGCTCTCCACCGGTGATCCTGACTTTTCTCAATCCGTGTTTATGGGCAATACGTACAAACCGCACTATCTCTTCATCAGTCATGATCTCCGCGTTATTAAAATTCTTCAGCCCTTTTGAAGACATACAATATATGCATTTGAGATTGCATTTATCTGTTATTGATATACGCAGATAGTCGATACGGCGGTTGAATGAGTCTGTAAGGCCTTCTATATTATTTGTTTGTTGCATTGATAAATTATTCGGATAAACTAAAAAAGTTTTATTGGTTTCATTATTGGTTTTATTGGTTAACTAACTCAACCAATCAAACCAATTCAACCAATTAAACATTAGGTATTTCATTACTTTCCGAACGGGCAGACAGGATAGCGGCATTGATCACATTTCAAACAAAGCCCCCCATGCCCAAGTTCCGCGATCTCTCTCCTTCCTATCTTCTCTCCGGCCAGAATCCTCGGCAGGACCAGATCAAACACCGTTATACCGGCATACATCCCGCATGCCGGCATTCCGAGAATGGGAATGAGCTCGGAAGTTCGTAAGTTAGTAAGTTCGTAAGTCCGGGAATCTACCGCTTCCCCGCTTCCCCGCTTCCCCGCTTCCGCACTATTATCTTCCGCGCTTAGGTACGCTACAAGAAACATGGAGCCCGGAAGCACAGGGGACCCGTATATGAATTCTTCAACCCCAAGATTTCTGATCGCAAATCGTGTAACATCATCAGGGTCAACGGACATGCCGCCAGTTGTAATAATGAGATCAGCTCCGGAGGCAATCAATTCCCTGATACCTTCCCCGATAGTTTTAGCGTCATCCGGCGCAAAACGCACACCTATAACATCTCCGCCCGCGTCCTTTATTTTCTTTCGTATAACAGGTTCAAAGGCGTCTTTTATCTTTCCGTAATAAACCTCGTTGCCTGTTATCACTATTCCGGCTACAGGCTTTCTCATTTCTTTCACGCTCAATACCCCATGAGCGTCCTGAGCTGTCCTGACTGCCTGCTCTATAATGTCCCTTTTCACAACAAGAGGGATAGCCCTTGTTCCTGCAACTAGCTGCCCCTTTTTAACAACAGTGTTATTGTGCACAGTCGCGCACATTACATCGCCGAGCATGTTGAATTCAAGAAGGGCCTCTTGTTTGACATACAACAATCCATCCCTTGCTGCAATGAGGTTTATCTTCCCTTCGCTCGGTCCGCCTTCCATTTTAACGCCATCACCGGCAAGGGCATCTGCAATAGCTAACGCGGCGTCGTTTTCATGGATCTCGTCTTCTTTAATCTCAAGGACAAACAGGTGTTCCTTCCCCAGCCTCTGAAGATGGCTGATGTCTTCCTCACGAACGATATGACCTTTTTTAAAAGCCCTGCCCTTGAATTCGCCGGGCCTTATCTCTGTAATATCATGGGGGATCACCATTCCGATTGCTTCATTCACCGGTACTACCTTTGTACCGATTCCTTTTGTTTTTATTTCATCCCGTATGTCGCACATTAATTAAACCCCTTTTCCTGATTTATTCTCTAAACCGAATACATCCGAATATTTTTTGTCGATAGTCTCATTTATGCCGTCTTCGAGCAACCTGTATTTTTTCAGAAATACTTCCGCATCTTTTGTAAGAACAGCTCCTCCGCCGTTTTTCCCGCCTGTTTTCCTGTTTACCAGAGGCATGCCGAGCCTTTCCTCCATAGACTGTATATAACTCAACGCTTTCCTGTAAGAGATGTTGATCTGCTGCGCCGCTTTGTTTATCGAGCCGTATATGACGATTGCCTCAAGCAAAGCCCGCCTTCCGCTGCCAAATACTGTTTCACCATCTACTTCGAGCCATATTTTAGAGCGAATCTCCATGTATCGTTATAACATATTTGCCTAACGGTGTCCACAAAAATCCTCCTTATTAATTTAGAACTCCGTTCCAATGGTTGCAGACATGGAAGGCTGTGGAAGAATTTCTATACGACACCTCTAAAAAGTAGTCAGTAGACAGCAGTCAGTAGTCAGGGAAAGAAAAACAGCATAATTGCCTGAAGCAAAAATGCAATAATCATTTTGTCGATTATAGAAATTCCGGAACAGGCTTCCGTGTCGGTTGACAGCACTTGAGGTGCAATCTAATGCTGTCCGGTATAATATGTCCCATATGCGCATGCCTTGCATAAGAGCCTGCCATCCAGTTCAATCTCTCTCATGTCCTGGACATGCTCCCCGCATTTGTCGCACTTAACACGCCTTAACGGCTTGCCGGGCATGTCTTCAGGTCTTATCTCAACCTTTACACTCATCACATCGAAAAGTTCTTCATCCTGCATTATCTTATACGCCTCAAGCTGCGCCTTGTATTTATCTTTGATGTCAGGGAAGTAATTCTTTGCCCTTTCACGGGAATCCTCTCTCACAACAACTCTTACTGCATTGTTTGTCTTTAAATTTAAATAGGCGGCAGCCATCTTGCCGTAATCCAGAAATTTCATGGTCCTGTGTCCAAGACTGCAGCCTGTTACAGACTGGACCGCGTCTGTTGCGCATCGGTCCATCTCTACAAAGACTATCAGACTTTTTCTGTCTTTCCCCTTAGGATCGCCAATTCCGATCTTTCTCAAACCGAGCATGCTCATCCTCACCCCGAGGACCTGCCCGGGACAAAGATGACCATGTGTCTTTGCAGACTCGTCAAGTAAATCTTCAAATTTATAAGTGTTTCTATTGTCCATATTGGATTATATTCAAATTACGTATAAATTTCTAACTTGAAATCCTGTCAATTAAATGTGTCTTTTAAACTCTTCTTCCGCCTCTTTTATTAATACCTCAGGCCCATCTGTATAACGTGGTGAAAAGTGAAGGACCTCCAATTTCCCGGCTTTTGCCTCTCTTGCGATCCTTCCGGCTTCTTTAGAGGTAAGATGATACCTGTCCTTTGCCCTGTCTTTATCATTGTCTGAAAAATATGTCTCTATATAGAGGACATCCGAGCCTTGTGCAAGCTGGATTATTTTTTTCATATTTTCTTCACTGCCCAGGACATCAACAACATAAGTGATCTTCTGTCCTCTGGTTATATCGGCGATAGTCCTCAGTTCTCTAAATGTAAAGGTCTTACCGTTAACAGTAAAAGATCTGTCCGTTATATTCTCTCTTATTGCTGTCTTTAAATCCCTTAGCCATGGCCCGACTGAAAGATCCATCCTGTTAAGTTTGTCCTTATCAATATTTATGTGGTAATCCTCCTCAAGGCTGAATGCAAGACATGGTATCTGATGGTCAAGTATTGTTGTTGAGACCCTGAAAAAAGACTCTCTTAACAGAACAGTGTTAAAAGGCGCTGTCTCAATATTCTCAGGCTTAAAGGAGTTTGCTGCTTTAAAGGCGGCTTTCCTGATAGAATTATCATCGATCTCAAAGATATGGAGCACAAGAGGATAATCTCGAATAAGGTTCCAGGTATAACTTTTAAGTTTACCCTCTATACATTCAATAAATCCCTTTGGTCCGTAAAGCCTGAGAGGCGTTTCCTTCTTAAGACAGATTCTCAGGATGTTATCAAAACCGATGAAATGATCGATATGTGTATGCGACACAAATATATCAGAGGTCTTGAGAATATCCCTTGCCGAGAGATTTGTTGTGAAGCCGAGATCGAACATTAATGCACAGCCCTCTCTCAGGACCCTTACATAGAGACCCGGGTCTTCAAACGGGCCATTGATAAGCCTTGCATGAAATGATGGTTTCATAGAAAATAATAGCTTAAATAGTGATATAATAGAAATAATTTTACAAATAGTTATTATAATAAATGCGAATACAAGGATTTTCTTGTACTAAATGGAGGATTGAATGCCTGAATTAAGGAAAGACCCGGTATGCGGAAGATGGGTTATTATTTCAATTGAAAGGGGCAAGCGTCCATCTGATTTTGGATTGAGAATGTCAGCCAAAAAAGGGGGCTTTTGTGCTTTCTGTGAAGGAAATGAACGCACCACTCCGCCTGAAATATTGGCCTTCAGGCCTGATGGAAGCAAACCAAATACCCCGGGATGGACTCTCAGGGTAGTCCCGAATAAATTCCCGGCCCTTAACATTGAAGGAACTCTGGACCGAAGCGGGGAGGGTCTGTTTGATAAGATGAACGGAGTAGGCGCTCATGAGATTATCGTAGAATGCAGAGACCATAACCTTACGCTTTCAACAATGCCTCTGAAATCCATCGAAGATCTTCTCTGGGCCTTTCACCACAGGATCAACGACCTCAAGAAGGACAGTCGTCTTAAATATGTGCTTGTCTTCAAGAATGAAGGCGAAGATGCCGGCGCTACCCTTGAACATACACACACTCAGGTTATTGCGCTGCCCATCGTTCCTCATTTGGTGGAAGAGGAAATTGAACAGGCAAAGCAGTACTACAGTTACAAGGAAAGATGCATTTTCTGTGACATAATACATCAGGAAAGAAACAGTAAGACAAGGGTAATTTCGGAGAATGAAGATTTTATCGCGCTGGCCCCTTTTGCGCCGCGTGCCCCGTTTGAGACGCTCATATTCCCCAAAAAACATGAATCCAGCTACAAGCCTGATGGAAAAGTCCAGAATTTGGCACAGATCCTGCAAAGGACACTGAGACAGATAGATAAAGTCCTCGATATGCCTCCTTACAATATGATGATTCATACATCGCCTTTCAAGATCGAACCAAACGACTTCTATCACTGGCATATTGAGATACTTCCAAAGCTCACAAAGATCGCCGGCTTTGAATGGGGTTCGGGTTTTTACATCAATCCCACGCCCCCTGAAGAGGCTGCAAAGTTTATGAGAGAAGCAGAGATATAATAACTCAGCTATTAGCTATCAGCTATTAGCTATCGGCTTTTTTAATAATATGGCAGAAATAGCGGACAAACAGCAGAAGGAAAAGTCTTTAGAGGTGGAAGTTTTAACCAAGGTTGCACAGATTGCAAGTTCCACTCTTGAACTTAGAGAAATACTTGACACCATATCACATGTTGTTGCGGATACGTTAAATAAAGATCTATGTTCAATTTGCCTTTTTAAATCAGAAAAACAGGTTGTTTGTATTGAGGCGGCAAAAGGGGTGAGCAAGGAGCATGTAAATATATTTTGTATTAAAAATGAAGACGATGTGATTTCTAAACTGTTTGCAAACCTGCAGCCCCTTGTAATTGAGGATATAAGGAAGGACCCTTATGTGAAAGTGATCATAAACCCTGACGCTCTGGAGCTGCTGTCCCTGCTCGCAATTCCTATTTTGCAGAACAAGACTGTTATCGGGATCCTCATGATACAGACCAGGGGACCTTACACATACAATGAAGATGAAATTAATATCCTCAACATAATCTCTTATAACATAAGCGCAGCCATCCGGAATGCAGAACTTTACAGAAGCGTTAAATCGCAGCTTGACGAACTGAAAGTTATACACGAAATCGGCAAGGCGATAACATCCATTCTGAATATTGACGAACTCCTTCCCTATATATGTGAACAAGTGTCAAAGGTCTTTAATGTAAAAGGCTGCATTCTCAGGCTTCTTGAAAATGAAATGCTCCAGATAAAAGCTGCTTACGGATTGCCTGATACAGATATTCAGAAGATGGCGCTGAATATCGGGAATGGGATAGCAGGACATGTTGCGCTTACCGGCGAACCTGTCTTAATAGATAATGTTGCCGGTATGCCGGAGAACCTGCGCGTTCCTGAAGTTCAGGCAACCTCCGTACTATGTGTTCCTCTTATTATAGGTAAACGTATTATCGGCACACTGGGACTTTACGACAAGAAAGATGAATGGGGAATTACGACCTTTACAAAAGATGACGTGAACACATTAATGACTTTTGCCTCTGCTTCTTCCGCTGCCATAGAAAATGCACGACTTTACAAGGCAGAAATAGAAAAAGAAATGGAAGTGACACAGACAAAGGATTACCTTAAGAGCCTTATCGATAATTCTGCCGATGCGATCATAATCTCGGATTTGAACGGTATTATTACATCGTGGAACAAGGGAGCTGAAATTATTTATGGTTTTAAACAGGATGAAGTTATAGGCAAGTTCCTTCCGATGGTCCCGCCATTCCTGGTAGAAGAGGAAAAGGCCTTCATTGGAGATATAAAGCAAAAAGAGACATTGAGAAATATAGAAACAATAAGGCAGACAAAAAACGGGAGGCTTATAGAAATAAGTCTTACCCTTTCCCCGATACTGGATTCAGCGGGAAATGTGACAGGGATAAGCGGGATATCCAGAGATATATCGGAAAAGAAAATGGTTGAGAAGGAACTGATAAGAAAAAACCAGGAACTGTCACGTCTGTTCTTTGTAAATTCTGTTGTTAGAGGCACTCTCGATCTGGACAAGCTGCTTGACATGGTCCTGACCGTTGTTACTATGGGTGACGGGCTCGGTTTTAACAGGGCCATACTTTATCTTGTTAACGAATCAGACAACACGCTCAATGGAATAATGGGTGTAGGCCCGGGCAGTCCTGAGGAAGCAAAAAATATATGGCTTTCCATGGAGGGCAAAAGCCTGGGAGCTCTTATTGAAGAAATAGAGACCGGCCCCGCGCATACAACTTCTTATCTTGACAGATTGAGTAAAAATATAAGCATAAGCCTTGATACAGATTGTATCCTCAGCCGCTGTATTAAGGAGAAGAGGCCTTTTAACATTCAAAATGCCAAATCAGAGCCCCTCGTAACTCCTTATCTTATCCAGATGATCGGGGCCGAAGCCTTTGGCATTGTGCCTCTGATATCGAGAGACAAGGTAATAGGGTTGATATGGGTTGATAATCTCTTTACCGGCAAACCTATCAAGGATGAAGACCTCCAGTTTCTGATGGGTTTTTCGAGCCACATAGCTTCTGCCATAGAAAACGCAAGGCTCTTTGAGAATGTGTCCCTGGCCAGGGCTGAACTGAAAAATATCTTTGAATCAATAACCGACATGGTTTATTTTACCGACAACGATTTCACTATCAAGCGCATTAACCAGGCTGTAATCAAGAGGATCGGGAAACCGGAAGAAGAGATCATCGGGAAGAAATGTTACGAGATATTCCATGGGATGGACAAACCCTGGGACGCCTGTCCTCATGCCAAGTCGGTAAATTCCAAGCAATCCTTTATCGGAGAGATAGAAGACCCGTACCTTGGAGCTACTTTTGTTATATCAAACTCACCAATTATAGACTCTGCCGGCAATATTGTCGGAACAGTCCACTTATCAAGGGATATAACCGAACTCCGTACCTTGAGGGAGCGGGTTGCGCACTCTGAAAGAATGGCGGCGCTTGGAGAATTGGCAGCCAGGGTAGCGCATGAGATAAGAAACCCGCTGATCTCCATAGGCGGTTTTGCCAGAAGACTGGAAAAGAAACTCTCGGATGATACCTCAGAATATGCAAAGATCATTGTTAACGAAGTTACAAGACTTGAGAATATCCTTAAGGAGATATTGGGTTTTGTCAGGAGTTCAAGGATCAACAAGGTTAGTGTCAATATTAACGAGTTCGTAAATGACATCATTGATTTTTCCATGATAACAATAGGTGAAAAACAGAATACAGTAATAAAGGAACTGTCTGAGGTCCCCTTATTCTCATCTATCGACCCTGACAGGATAAAAGAGGCCCTGCTCAATATTATTACAAATGCTTCACAGGCAACCGACCATGGAACAATTACCATAAAGACAAGACAGGAGGGTAACGAAGTAGTTATCGAATTTTCGGATAACGGCTGCGGTATCAAGCCGGAAGACCTGAAAAACATTTTCAATCCTTTTTTTACAACAAAACCTCAGGGAACAGGGCTGGGCCTTGCTGTAACTCACAAAATTATTCAGGAGCACGGCGGCAAGGTGCAGGTAGAAAGCGCATGGGGAGGCGGAACAGCTTTTAAAATATATCTGCCCCTGGAGAAGACAGGACCAGACACTTAAAACAATTTGAGTAAAAAGAATTAATAATCATACTCTAATTAACTTTTTAAAAATACAAAAAAATAAGAAAGGAGAAAATGTTATGAAACTTCTTGTTGTTGATGACGATCTTAATATACAGCGTCTTTATAAGGAAGAACTGGAGGAAGAGGGATACGAGGTTGTAATCGCGGCCACCGGAAAAGAGGCCCTTGAGATGTTTGCAAAAGAAAAATTTGATATTGTAACACTCGATATACTTATGCCTGATATTGACGGCATAAGCCTTCTCAGGAAGATGAAGGAACAGCGCCCGGATATCCCGATCATTATGTCAACGGCATATGATTACAGGGACGACTTTGCGGTATGGGCCTCCGAGGCATATATCGTAAAATCATCCGATCTGGGAGAATTGAAAAGCACTATAAAGAAACTTATCGCTCAATAGGGGAAGGTAAACCTTTTTTCCATGTTTGTTATTAATTATCTGCCATGTTTGGTCGCAAGGCATTTTTTCAATAAGGCATCCTGGTTTAAGTGGATGCCGCCTGCCTTCTTTCTTTATTATCTGTACGGAGCTAAAAGAAATTACCTGAACTTTGTGTGACACTGCCTGCAGCTTTCCTCTACGGTCTTTTTAGCCAATTTCATTCTTTTTAAACCCCCTTCCCTTCCACAGCATATAGATGGCGGGATAGATAATCAGTTCCAGAATCGTCGAGGTGATTACGCCTCCGACCATCGGGGCGGCAATGCGTTTCATCACGTCAGCTCCTGTGCCGTGACTGAACATGATGGGAACAAGCCCTGCAAGGATAACGCTGACGGTCATGATCTTGGGACGTATCCTTTTTACAGCTCCGTGCATGATTGCGTCTTTTAAGTCAGCAAGACTTTTCAGCCTGCCCTCTTTCTTCCACTGGTCATAGGCAAGATCGAGATATAAAAGCATGATCACGCCTGTTTCCGCATCCAATCCGGCAAGGGCAATAATGCCGACCCACACAGCAATGCTCATATTGTAATTAAGAAAATAAAGGAGCCAGAAGGAGCCGACAAGTGAGAAAGGGACTGCAAGCAATACGATGAATGTCTTTGTTACGGATTTTGTATTCAGAAATATCAGAACAAAGATGATCAGAACTGTTAATGGTATGACCATTTTAAGTCTTTCGTGTGTTTTTACAAGGTTTTCGTATTCACCGCTCCAATCAAGGCGATATCCTTCAGGAATTTTCAATGAGTCAACTTTTTCCTTTGCCTGATTAACATATCCTCCGATATCTTCACCTGAATAATCTATATACACATACACTGCTAAAAGACCTTCCTCGCTTTTAATGGCAGTGGGGCCTTTAACGATCTTTATGTCAGCAAGCTCGCCAAGAGGGACCTGCAGAGTATTCATGGAAGCTGATTGCTGATTGCCCATTGCCGGCTGCTGATTGCTTACTGCTGACCGCTGACTGTTATCCATTACAGGCACAAGGACCCTTTTAAGTTTTTCGATATCATTTCTCAATTCTCTTGAGTACCTGATATTGACCGGATACCGTTCCCTTCCCTCGATAGTAGTGGTCAGGTTCATGCCCCCAATGGCTGACTCGATCACTTCCTGAACATCGTCAACGGTCAGTCCGTATCTTGCAGCCCCCTGTCTGTTTATATCGAAATCAAGAAAATAGCCGGTGGTGACCCTCTCTGAATATGCGCTTCTCGTCCCTTTTATGTCCTTTACGAGATTTTCAATCTCTAAACCAATGCGTTCAATTTCTTCAAGTTTTGGCCCCAATACCTTGACCCCTACATTTGTCCTTATCCCTGTCTGATTCATATCTATACGCGCTTTAATAGGCATTGTAAATGAGTTCGCAACCCCCGGTATGGACAATGCGTCATTAAGTTCATTTTTCAGCTTCGTAACAGTCATGTCTTTCCGCCATTCGGATTCCGGCTTTAAATTTATTACAGTTTCGAACATTTCAAGCGGCGCCGGATCTGTGGCTGTATCTGCCCTGCCGGCCTTGCCGAAGACCTGCGAAACTTCAGGTATCTGTTTTATTAATCTGTCCTGGATCTGAAGAAGCTTTGAAACTTCCGATACGGATGCAGCAGGTACTGTAACAGGCATGTAAAACAAGGAACCTTCATATAACGGCGGCATGAATTCAGAGCCAAGTTTTAAATATGGATATACGGTAATTGCCATAATAATAATTGCAAGAAGAATGACCGTTTTTTTAAATCTCAGGGCGATCTTCGCAACAGGTTCATATGCTTTGTGCAGTATGATGCTGACCGGATTCTTTTCTTCAGGCCTTATTTTGCCCCTGATGAAAATCGTCATCAGCACCGGCGTAAGGGTTATTGCAAGGAATGATGAAAAAAGCATTGCGAATGTCTTTGTATATGCAAGCGGTTTAAAGAGCCTGCCGGCCTGTGCCTGAAGCGTAAAGACAGGAAGAAAGCCGACAGTAATTACAAGGAGCGAGAAGAACAGGGACGGCCCAACTTCCTTGGCAGCCTCAATAATTACATCTGTTTTGCTGTCCGCTGATGCTGCCCGCTGCGCTATGCTCCCAGTCCTCAAGTTTCTTATGGGCATTTTCTACCATAATGATGGAAGCATCCACCATTGCGCCGATCGCGATGGCGATACCGCTCAGACTCATGATATTTGAAGTCACCTTCAAATAATACATGCAGATAAAGGAGATGATAATCGCAAAGGGCAGGGTCAGGATTACAACAAGCGCGCTGGGCAAATGGAAAAGAAATACTATACAGACTGCGCTTACTGCCACAGAAAGTTTTATGATCTCATCTTTCAGTGTATCTATTGAACGATGAATGAGATCTGACCTGTCATAGGTTGTGATGATCTTTACTCCCTTTGGCAGACTCGGGTCCAATATCCTTTCCTGATCTTTTCTTTTACCCTTTCAATTACGTTGAGGACATTTTCGCCGAATCTGACAACGACAATGCCGCCGGCAACTTCTCCCCTGCCGTCCAGCTCTGCAATGCCTCTTCTGATCTCAGGACCGAGCTGAACTTGTGCAATGTCCTTCAGAAATACCGGCGTGCCGGCGCCATTTGTGCCAACCGGTATATTTTCAATATCCGTGAGACCTTTTATATAGCCTCTCCCCGCACCATGTATTCAATACCTGAGAATTCAAGCACTCTCCCTTCTACGTCCTTGTTGCTTTTCCTTACCGCCTCCATTACTTTTTGAAGTCGGTATGTTGTAAAACAGGAGTTTGTTGGGGTCAATGGTGATCTGATACTGCTTTACAAATCCGCCGATACTTGCAACCTGTGAAACACCAGGGACACTTTCAAGGGCGAGCTTTATATTCCAGTCCTGAACTGAGCGGAGCTTCGACAGATCATACTGTCCCGTCTCATCAACCACTGCATATGAAAATCCCCAGCCCACACTTGTTGCATCAGGCCCAAGCACAGGGTTTACATCAGCAGGAAGTTTGTTCTTCACTGCCTGCAGATATTCCAGCACCCTGCTCCTTGCCCAGTAGATATCTGTTCCTTCGTCAAAAATGATATAGATGAATGAACTTCCGAGGAATGAAAAACCGCGCACTGCCTGGACCTTTGGCGCTGCAAGGAGAGTTGATGTAATCGGATAGGTTATCTGGTCTTCCACAAGGTCGGGGCTTCTTCCCGCCCATTCCGTAAAAATAATTACCTGCGTATCGCTCAGGTCGGGGATCGCGTCAAGCGGGGTGTTCTTCAGCGCCCAGTAACCCCATGCGAAGAGAAAAAAAACCATAAGGAAGACGATGAACTTGTTTCTTGCGCTGTATTCGATTATTTTGGCTATCATATTTTCATCCACAGATTCCGCAGATTGCACAGATTGAAAACTCTTTTAAAGAATCTGCGTTAATCTGTGTAATCTGCGGATTATTAATCTTTTAATGTTTATGTCTAACAATCGGTTTTACACCTTTTAACTGCGCTTCTGAGTCAATAAGGAACGTGCCGGACGAGGCTACCTTTTCACCGGCTTTAAGTCCTTCAGTGACCTCTGTCATACCATCAGACTTAAGTCCTGTAAGAATTTCCCGCGGCTCAAAATAACCTTCACCTTTATCAACATAGATTATCTTTCTTGTCCCGGTATCGATTATTGCCTCATCCGGAATGATCAGCTTTTTCCCCAGATCGATCCTGATCTCAACATTTGTGAACATCTGCGGCTTGAGCTGAGCAGAGGGATTGCTGATGGTGAATCTCACCTTTGCCGTCCTTGTATCGCCGGAGAGGGAAGGATAAATGTAATCAATAGTTGATGATAAAACTTTACCAGGGAAATAACTGAGACTGATCGTTGCGGTCTGACCGACTTTTATAAACGACAATTCATATTCATAAATATCTGAAATAACCCAGACAGTTGACAGGTCGGCCATATCAAACAGCTTTTCACCGGGCATCACGCGCATTCCCTGAAACGCCATTTTCTGAACAATGTAACCATTTGCAGGGCTGTATATGGTCAGCGTCCTTATCGGCTTGCCGCTCTCCTCTATGGCCTTGATCTGTTCCTCGGTAATGTCCCACAATCTCAGTCTCTGTTTTGCAGCATCAACCAGTTTGTCTGCATCCTTTGAGAGCATTGAGCTGACCGCTGACTGCTGACCGCTGACCGCTGATTTATTCCACTTCAACATATTTAAGAATTCCTGCTGGGTTGCCACAAGCTCGGGGCTGTAGATCTCTGCGAGAGGTTCTCCCTTTTTCACATACCTTCCTGTGTAATCAACATGGAGCTTTTCGATCCAGCCTTCAAATTTTGTATTAACAGTAGCAAGCCGTCTCTCATCATATTCAATACGCCCCACTGTCCTGATGATTTTCTGCATCGGTTTAACAGCAGCCTCAACTGTCTTAACGCCGATCAAGTGCTGCTTGTCCTGTTCGATCTCAACCGTTGGGGCTTCCTCCTCAGTCTCCGCCTGTTTCTGCGGCTGAGCGACTTCTCCGGCAGGCGCTCCATGCTGGTGAACCTGTGAAAATGATGAAGGAGTTTGAATAAAAGATAATAAAAATATTATCAATCCGAAAATTATTATTCCCTTTGTTTTCATCTTTCGTTTTCTCCTTGTCTGCTTAAGGGCGTATCGCGATACGCCCCTACTTCAGACTGTGCAACTGCCTTCGACCCTACCGTCGTCAACGCCTCCAGTCTCGCAATCGCTTTTTCTCTTTCCACAAACTGTTTCCAGTAAAGTGTTTCATAATCAATGACTGATTTCAGTCTTGTAATGACAGTGATGGCTTCGACCTTTCCTGTTCCATATCCGGCAAGAGCGGAATCAAAATCCTGATATGTTTTTGGTATCAGCCCGTTCTTGTATAATTCCATCAAGTTTCTCCGCGGACTTGAGCATGGAGTAATTGTCCCTTATATTTGCAGACAGCATGTATTTTATATCGTCCAGTTCGTGTTTTGTCCCTGACAAAGAAGCCTCAGCCTCGAGGACCGCCTGCCGCTGTTTTGTCTTATAAAATATCGGAATGTTGACAGCGGCGGTCAGACTCCACATGTCTTCGAAATATTTGCTTTTGGCGAAGTAGTTTGCGCTGACGGTGAAGTCAGGGTAGTATTCCTGCTTTGCCATTTCAACCTTTGTCTCAGCTCCCGCTATCATCCTGTCTTTGACCTTTATCTCAGGCGAGGTCTCGTATGTTGTCTTAAGAAGTTCTTCGATACTGTAATTATATTCTTTACGCGATAATTCAGCCGGCCTTTCGAGCTTAATGCCGCCGTCCCTGCCCAATGTGCTGTTGATCATCGCTTCAAGGGACTGGACCTTCTGTATAAGCATCTCTTCTTTTTCAAGAAGCATGTATTTTTCGGTTTGCGCCATCAATACTTCCTGCTGCGGGGCCATCCCGGTTGAATAACGTGCAAGGGCCGCCTCTTCAACCTTCGAAAAAAGTGCGGACATGTCTTTTACAAGGTCTATGCTTTTGTAGGTGAGAAACAGCTCATAATAAAGCTCTTTGACCCTCGCTGCGACCCTTAAACGCGCTGCATCAAGTGATGCCTGAATGCTCTCGGCATCACGCGAAGCCATCTCGCTTTTTAATGAGCGCTTCCCGGGATACGGGAACATCTGTGAGACAGAGAACATCCATTCTGAATCGGAGGCATCTTTCTTACCGAAGGTATATAGATCTTTTGTTCCGTCATTCTGATAACCGACCATGAACATCGGATCGGACAGGCTTTCGGCCTGGGGGATTTTGAATTTCGATACTGATTCTCTTGCCTCAAGCATAAGTATCTCATGATTGTTCTTCAGCGCCTCATCGATCAGCGGCTGGAGTTCAAGTTCTTCAGCGAATAGCGGAGAGCAGTAAACAGTAGAGCAGTAAACAGTAGACAGGTATAAACAGCAAGCAATAAACATCATACTGTAAATCAGTGCCTATAAACAGGCAGGCCCCTTTCTGCAAAGAGGGACATGGGGATTTATTCTGACTTCTGACTGTCTGACTTCTAACTTCTGCCTTATTGGGCATCTACGCTAAATTTAACTTTTGATGTTTTATCCCCCCGTGTGATTTTTACAACCACATTCCATGAACCCGACATCGAGAGGTCCATTGTTGCCTTATATTCATAGCCGTCAAGTTTTGCATCTGCCTTATAATCCATGGCCGGCATCCCGGGCATTGCAGGCATGGTGTATTCGACCTTTACCTTTGCATCGGTCACATATTTGCCACCGGCATCTTTGATTTCGATCTCCATATTATTCTTTCCGACAGCAGGCGGGTTCTTGTCAATTTTGACCTCTACGTCATAATCGCCCGCCTTTTTCTTCACCTCGTAGTCTTTTGCATAGGCAATACCAGTAATTAATAAAATTACTGATGCAACAACTCCAATCAATTTTTTCATATTCCTGCCTCCTTATTTTTCTGTTACATTGTTTACCATACTCACAAATACAATACAAGAAAAATATGAACAAATTGTGAAATGATTATAATTACAGCTCTCTTCTGCCCTCGATTGATTTGGAAAGCGTCACTTCATCCGCAAATTCAATATCTCCGCCGATCGGCAGCCCGTATGCGATCCTTGTAATTTTAATCCCCGGATGCTTCAGCACCTGCAACAGATACTGGGCCGTGGTTTCACCTTTTGTATTAGGATTTGTGGCAATGATCACCTCCGAAATGCCGCCCTGTTTCACCCTGTTAACGAGTTCACCGATCTTTAACCTTTCGGGAGTAATGCCGTCAATGGGAGAGAGCGCTCCGAGCAGCACGTGATAGAGCCCGTTGTAGATTTTTGTGTTTTCAATAACAATAAGGTTGCTTGGTTCTTCAACAACACAGATCGTGTTCTTATTCCTCTGAGGGTCTCTGCAGATGGAGCAGATCTCCTCTTCAGTAATATTAAAACACTGTCTGCAGAAACGCGCCTTCTTCTTTATTTCAATGATAGCATTTGCTATGGCTAAGGCTTCTTCCTCCGGCAGCCCCATAATAAAAAATGACAGACGCTGGGCAGTCTTCCTGCCGATACCGGGAAGCCTTGTAAGTTCATTTATAAGATTTTCAACAACACCGCTGCTCATATTTAATTTAATAATAAATTATCCACAGATTACACAGATTACGCGGATTTCCTTAAAGAATTCCTTAATCTGTGCAATCTGCGAAATCTGTGGATAAAAATTTTATCATCTATCCGAAAAGATTTCCCATTCCCGGAATATTCATACCTCCTGTAAGT
Source organism: Thermodesulfovibrionia bacterium (assembly GCA_963699585.1). Taxonomy (GTDB): domain Bacteria; phylum Nitrospirota; class Thermodesulfovibrionia; order UBA6902; family UBA6902; genus SURF-23. Next base: position 635,978 of record CAVOUK010000002.1, read on the forward strand.
TTACCCATGTCCTCTGAGACCATTTGCTGCGCCCTTCGGAGGGCCTCATTTATAGCCGCGACTATCAGGTCCTGAAGCATCTCTATATCATCAGGATTCACGACATCACGTTCAATTTTAATAGAGAGAATCTCCATGGCTCCGTTTGCTGTGACAACAACCATACCTCCGCCGGAAGAGACCTCAACAGTCTTCTTTTTTGACTCTTCCTGGATTTTCCCCATTTCCTGCTGCATTTTCTGGGCCTGTTTCATAAGGTCCCCAAGCATTTTCTTTGACATATGTCCTCCGTTTTTAAAATAGAGAATAGAAAGCAGAGAGCAGAAAAGAGTCCTCGGCACCTCTTTCTACTCTCTATTTACTACTCTCTACATCATCATTATCTTCCTGTTCAAGCGGTTTGACATTTACCAGTGAACTGTTGAAAATTCTCATTGCGTCCTGAACTATAGGTTCGGCAAAAACATCTTTTTTTATTTTATTAATATCTTTCTTTGTTTCTTTTTGTGGAAGCAAGGAGATTTTTAATTTAATTTTATGCCCGCTCAGGTCTTTAAGTAATGCTTCAATTACAGAGGTGTTTTTCTTTATTGAATCGGCAAGGACAGACATCCCGCCATTAAAACCTATAGTAAGCTCTGTTGCCGTCAGGCTGATCAATCTGGCCTCTGCAAGTTTACAGACAAGAAGATTGTCCTGAGGTTCGAGATGTTCAAGCAGTTTCCTCCAAAGGTCTTCTTTATTTATTGCCGGTGAGGTACTGTCTCTGTCAGATTGTTCTGTCTGTTCTGTTTTTTTTTCTGCGGGAGGGACGGGAGCATGTTCGGAAATTGCCCCCTCTGGTTCCCCTGTTGTCAAGGGGAGATTAACAGGGGTTGTCCCGGGTGAAGACTCTCGCACATAATTCTGGTCCCCTGGCTCGTCGAGCATTTTAAGGACGCTTTCAACCGATGTCATCCCTTTAATAAATGATGTTCTGAGCAGCCCGAGTTCGAAAGTGTATCTTGGGTTTATAGCATTTTTAACCTCGTACTCAAGCCTGAGGAGTTCAGAAAGAAGTGCGGTCAGCTCTTCGATGCTGGTGCCTGATGTCATCCTGCGCAATTTCTGTATTTCGTCTTCAGAAAACTCCAGGAGTTCTTTGTCTCCCCGGGTAACTTTCAGAACGGCCAGGTCTCTGAAATGTTCAACAAGCTCTTTCAGGATCTGCCTCAGATCGTTACCTCTGTCTGTCAGCTCTTTGATTATGGAAAGTGTTTCTGAAATATTCCCATTCAGTATGGTCTCTGTCAGATTTGAGATGATCTCCGCTTCCGGCAGCCCCAAAAGGACATGAAGCTCTTCTTCTGTGATTTCATCGCTGAAAGAATATGCCTGGTCCAGCAGGGTAAGGGCGTCTCTCATACTGCCGTCAGCCGCTTTCGCTATCATCTCCAGCGCCGATTCCTTTATGTTTATTTTTTCTGATCCGGTAATTTTTTTGAGCTGTTCTTTGATCCTGCTCCTGGTGACCCTGCGAAACGAATGGTGCTGGCATCTGGACAGGATTGTCACAGGCACTTTCTTGGGCTCTGTAGTCGCAAATATAAAAACGACATGAGGCGGTGGTTCTTCAAGTGTTTTCAGGAGCGCATTAAAGGCAGATGTGCTCAACATATGCACTTCATCAATTATGTATATTTTATATTTGCCGCCTGACGGGGCATATTTCACTGTTTCCCTTAATTCTCTGACCGCATCAACGCTGTTATTGGAGGCGCCGTCAATTTCAAAAACATCAATAGAAGCCCCTTCTGTAATTGCCTTGCAGCTTTCACATGTGCCGCAAGGCTCGCTGTCAGTCCTTTGCTGACAGTTCAGGGCCTTTGCAAGAATGCGCGCAGTAGATGTTTTCCCCACACCCCTTGGTCCCGAGAACAAATAGGCATGCGCTATCTTCCCGCTGGACAATGCATTTTTAAAGGTTTTTGCAACCGTCTCCTGTCCGACGAGATCGTCAAAACTCTGAGGCCGCCATTTTCTTGCAAGTACAATATAGCTCATAAAATATAGACCAGAAATTAATAATAAAAATTAAGGATACGGTTTATTTAAATAAACTTAAATTTTCCACAATTTTGCATTTTGATTTTTGCATTTTGCATTTTTAAGGCCGGGTCTTCAGGTGATCCTGCGGCACACAGGATAACTGCTTACCGTTGCTTCCTTCCGGACCTGGCGGGGTTTACAGCATACTGTTGCACAGGGCCCAAAGACCCGACCGTATAAGATTAGCTGTCAGCGATCAGCCTTCAGCAATCAGCTAACTAACCATTAAGACAAGAAAAAGTAACTTTTTCTTTATAGCTGAAAGCTGATCGCTGACGGCTGATTGCTGTCTTACTGGCGGAGAGGGAGGGAGTCGAACCCTCGAGACGGTATTAGCGTCTACACGATTTCCAGTCGTGCTCCTTCGGCCACTCGGACACCTCTCCAGTATAGCTGATAACTATCAGTTGATAGCTGTTAGTACCGCAGGAAAAATTGGCTTTGCAAATTTCCCTGGAATAAAGAATAATTTTGGTCCGATTCTGCGTTACGATGGGGTTAGTTTAACATTTTTTAATCCGGTTGTGTATTACCTCTTCCACTCTCTCCTTACGCAAAATACTTCCTGAAAGAAAGATATTCATAAAATTGATGATATCGTTTTTTTACGGCATGATCTGCACAGAATTGATCTTTTATGCGGTCTTCTATGGCCTTATCTCAACAATCGTACCATTTGGCGCTAACTTGTCAATTTCCTCTATTTCTTCGTCTGTAACGGCAATACACCCTTTCGTCCAGTCAACCTCTGTGTGAAAATCACCAACCCACGAGAAACCATTCTTAATGCCGTGGATCATGATGTCTCCGCCCGGAGAAACACCAAGTTCTTTTGCTCGCTTTTTGTCTTTCTCGTTTGGATAGGAAATATGAAGAGACAGGTGATAACGGCTGTCCTTGTTTCTTGAATCGATAACGTAGGTTCCCTCCGGGGTTTTGTTATCGCCTTGCCTTTCTTTTGGACCATTCGGGTTTCCCCCCAGGGCTATTTTGTAGGTCTTGAGCACCTTGCCCTTTGAGATCAACGTCAATCGTCGTTCTTTCTTTTCTATCAGAATCTTATCTGCCGGTCCCTTCTGGATTGCAAAAACCTCTTTTTGCAGTGTAATAATCTCATTCTCTTTGCTCTTAACCTCTTGTTCAAGCGCTTCAATCTTTTTTTGCAGTGTAATAATCTCATTCCCCCTGCTTTTAACCTCTTGTCGGAGAGTCTCAATCTGTGTTTGCTGCGCAGCAATCGTCTTATCCTTGACAGTGACATTATTGATATTGAAATATCATCATCTCACTGTCCTTCCTGTACCCACTCTCCGGGTAATCCTTTATGAGTTTCTGAAAACATTCCAGAGATTTCTGATAATCTTTTTGCTCATTCCCGGGATACGCATAAATAATACCCATCTCGAAAAGAACCCTGTCTCCCGCCGTGGGATATTTTTCAATAATCTGCTCATATTTGCTCAGAGAGGCCTTGTAGCTTCCCTGGCTGAAAAGATCATTCGCTTCTTTGAAGGTTGACCTGGCCTGAAATCCCTCATTAAAGTGACTGCATCCGCATATTAGAATTGGTGTTATTATGATGCAGACAAAGAAAAAGTAAAGATGCTCACCTATCCTGCTTTGCTTTTTACCCATATACGCCTTCGTGTTCGTTAATAATATGTTTGATGATCGCAGAACCATTCCTCTTCCTGTAACAAAACATGTACCACATTATAAGTTAAATTCTGCAATGTTTTTTCTGACAGATTAACTGCTTGAATGGTCCAGACAGACTTGAACGGTGGAAGCATAAGGAAGTGGCAGGGTCTCAAAACCCTGCCACTTCCTTTCCGGAGCACTAAAGGCAAAGTTAACAGCTCCCCATAAAATTGACTTACTTCTTCATTGATTTCTGGAAAATGTCGTCAGCCTTCTTCGCCTTTTCATCTGCGATCTTCGCCTTTTCATCTGCGAGCTTCGCCTTTTCCTCTGCGATCTTCTCCCTTTCCTCTGCCATCTTTACAGCATTTTCGGCGCGGGCTGCGGCAGTCATCTGCCTTTAACGTGGCCGCATCAGCTGCCGCCTTGGCAGCCTGCGCATCCTGCGCTGCCTGATCAGCTTTCGCACCAGTCATGCATTTGCTGCGACTGCACTTTCTCGAGGTCACCTTTTGTTGCACAACCCACCAAAGTAATAGCAAGAACAAGCATCATTGAGATCACCAAAAGACTCTTCTTCATCGTCTAATCACCTCCTTTCGTTCAGTTTACTTATGTTTAACATTGCAGCTTAATGCAGGACTACTATCTCTTCCTGACAGGTTCAATCAATATACCATCTATTTCCAAATCAATTTTCAAGCGTTTGATTGCATCTTTGGCCTCTCTGATATCATTGAAAGGGCCGGCGATAACACGGTAGCTATCGTTCTTTGATAACACCCTTGCCGGGATTTGCGGACCCTGGTGGTTGATAATGGCGGCAAGCCTCACAGCATCAATCTCGTCACGCACGTCAGCAGCCAAAACAGACCACGCCTCTGTTTTCAGTTCCGGTATTTCCGGTCTGCCATATAATTCGTCCGGGTGCTTGACTTCTATGGTTTCCGCAACCCCTTTTCCACTTCCTTGCCTGATCTCGAATATGGGGACAGGAATCCCCCGGGCCTCGGCCAATACTTTCTTAACTTTGCTCCAGTCAAGCGTGCGCCCCGATTCCTTTTCAATATTTCTCAATTTTGTATATATCTTATCAAACTCAACAGCGTCCAGGTCTTCCGGGGGCGCATGAACTTCCATGTAAACTACTCCATTACATTGACCTATGAGATATGGCTGGTTAACGATGCATACAGGTGTTTTAACCGGAGTGTTCTCATAGAGCTTCTTCACGTCTTCCGGATAGAGTCTTATGCAGCCATTGGTTGCCCTAAGACCAATGCTGGCCGGTTTATTAGTGCCATGGATCAAATAACTCGACTTACTTAAATATAGCGCGTATTCTCCCAGGGGATTTTGAGGTCCCGGCAGAACTTTAGCGGGCAGAGGATCTCCTTTTTTTCGATGATCCTCAGCAATTGAGGCAGGCACATGCCAGGTCGGCCGGGTTACCTTGCGCTCCACATACATTTGACCTGTGGGCGAGGGTCGCTCTTCGGTACCGACACCGACCGGGTAGGTCAACACCGCCAGTGACTCACTATCTCCTTTAAATTGAAAAAGCCTCATTGCGGCCAAGTTGATCACGATGCCTTTTCTGGGAGCGTCCGGCAGGATAAAACTCAGAGGCAACATGATACGTTCTCCGGCCTCAGGCACCCATATATCTACCCCTGGATTAGCTGCACTGACTCCATTGATTCCCAGGCTGAAGTGTCTTGCAATATCCGGCAGCGTATCCCCCTTTTCAAGCCTGATGAATGCCAACCGGCCAATGACGTCATCTTCTTTTGCAACCGAAAACTCATTTCGTTCGATATTTTCTTCCAGATGTGCTTGGAATGGGCTGGTATTCCTCCTGAACGCTTTTCATTGCAGCACATCCATGGAGAGATAAGATGACGATAAAAAGAACTATAAGACGAAGCCTATTGGATAAGAGTGACAGGTCAATGATTCGGCACATGGGTCAAATAAGGTCCTTTCTTTAATGAAGAAAATTTAATAAACCATTATTCAGTAAAGCACTGGATCGTATTGAGATGCAAAAGTAATGCCTCAAAGTATAAAGCCGTGATAACCTCTTTAATATTAAGAATATCTTATTCTAACAACATGATTTAATTTTTGGGAGGAGATCAGGGTTTGTATGGTTTTCAACAACTTTGTATGGTTTTCCCAACAACCTCGCCGCATCACAGGAACTCTTCAAAATAGTCCAGGTCCTTGTGAAACGTTTCTTCCAGAGAGGCAAGCGCAAAGAACGCTGCGACTATGCAGATAGCCCCGACCGTGAGGGCGCCGCCGGCAAGACCGATGTACTGGCGAAAGAATTGGAACAGCAGGGTGATAGGGACCACCATGCCGCGCACAAAGTTGGGCACCGTAGTGGCGACGGTCGCCCGCAGGTTCGTGCCGAACTGCTCGGCGGCTACAGTCACGAAGATGGCCCAGTAGCCGACGGCAAATCCGAGCGCAAAGCAGACACCGTAGAAGAACTCCGGGCTCCGGCTTCCCTGCAGGAAGTAGAGGGCCACGGCGGCAATGGTAAGAAGCATATAGAGGAGGACCACCTTCTTCCTGCTCTTCAGCACCTGGCTCAGGAGGCCGCTCGAAAGGTCACCGAAGACCAGCCCAAGGTAGCAGAACATGACCGCGTTCCCGGCGGAGACCGGACCGGTCGTGCCGAACGTCTTTGGCGAACTCCGGCGAAAAGGTGATCAGTATCCCGACGACGAACCAGATCGGGACGCCGATCAGGATCGAGTTGAGATAGCGGAAGAATCGGTTCCGGTCACGTGAAGAGGGCGAGCATGTTCCCCCGTGCTGATGCCCGGCCTTTTCGTCCATGGCCTTGAACATGCCCGACTCGGCCACGCTGATCCGGGTGATGAGCAGCAGAAGGCCGAGCACGCCGCCGATGATGAAGGCGTTCCGCCAGTCATAGGCATTGGCGATGATGTTCGCGAGGATGGCGCCGGAGACGCCCACAGAGGCGACGAGCATGGTGCCGTAGCCCCGGATGCTCGTGTGCAGGACCTCGGACACGAGGGTGATCCCCGCCCCGAGCTCGCCGGCCAGGCCGATGCCGGCGATGAAGCGCAGGGCTGCGTAGGCCTGAAGCGACGAGACCATGCCGTTCGCGATGTTCGCGATGGAGTACAGGAAGATCGAGCCGAACATGATCTTGAGCCGGCCCTTCCGGTCGCCCAGAACGCCCCAGATAATCCCGCCGATCAGCATGCCCGCCATCTGCATGTTCAGAAGAAACACGCCGTAGTCGATCAGCTCCTGCCCGGAAAGCCCGAGCGACTTGAGGCTCGGCACCCGGACGATGCTGAAGAGCACCAGGTCGTAGATGTCGACGAAATAGCCGAGAGCAGCGACGATGACCGGCAGGCTGAAAACACGGCGAAAGGTACTGCTTCTGCTCTGTTCCACGAAGCCCTCCTATGCATACGAAAAGAATTTCGTGACGATTAACTAATGATTATTTAGTTCCCTATCTCTGCAAAAATATACTTTATTTTTAGCAGGATTGACAAGAGCTATATGGTTTGATGTGCTTCTGATTAATAAGCATTACGGTAATTTACTAAAGATTTTCCCTAAGGGATACGACAAGATACTATTATTTTAACAGTTATTGGAGGTCCATAATGGATATTAAGGATATATCGCTTAAATGGAAGATGACGATACCAATTATTGCAGTTGTAATCGCGGGAGTCATAATTGCAGTTACGGTAACAACTGTAAGAACCAGAGATATTGTTATAGACGAGGCAAAGACCACACTCCTTAACGGTTACAGGGACACAATATTAAATGCCCTGACCACAATGATGGTTACGGGTACATTTAAAGAGGCAGAGGGTTCTTTTTATGAACAGATGAAACATATCGCCGATGTAAAGCTGATGAGGACAGGGGCCATAGATGATGAATTCGGTAAAGGCATGCCCGATGAATATCCGAAAGAAGAGATCGAAAAGGATGTCATAAGAAACGGCAGAGAACACATTCAGCTTGAAGGTAATTATGTACGCGGTATCTATCCGTACATAGCAAAGTCAAATTTTATGGGTAAGAACTGTCTTTCCTGTCACCATGTAAAGGAAGGGACCGTCCTTGGCGCCATCAGCATAAGAATACCCCTTACCGAATCGTTCAATAAGATCAGTTCGTCCCGCAATTTTTACCTGGGACTTGGATTAATCGGTGTATTGGCAGTTGCTGCGCTCGTAATCCTGATAGCCAATATCGTTCTTAAACCCTTGTCACAACTGATTGAAAAAGTCGGGCAACTGTCCAGCGGCGATTTGAGAATAACTATAGAATCTCACAGTAATGATGAAATAGGCGTGCTCGCTGCGGATATGAATAAAATGGTCCAGTCCTTCAGCAATATAATAAATAATATGTTTACATCAGCCAACAATCTGGCAAATAAAGTGGATATTTTACGCGGAAGGGCAGACGTAGCGTCTGACGGCGCTAAAGAACAATCTGATCAGGCAGCCCAAATAGCAGCGGCATCCGAGGAGATGAGCCAAACCATAGCCGCCATTGCAAAAAACACATCGGCAGCGTCTGAACTGGCTTCAGAGGCTATTGAGATAGCAGAAGGCGGCAAGCAGATAACAGATTTGTCCGTGGAGACCATAAATGAGGTAAATATATCTACAATAGAACTAGCTTCAATGATTGATAAGCTTAATAACAGGGTGGCGGAAATAGGAGGAATAGTTACAGTAATCCAGAATATTGCCGACCAGACAAATCTGCTCGCCCTGAATGCAGCCATTGAGTCGGCCCGGGCCGGCGAGCAGGGAAGAGGTTTTGCAGTAGTGGCGGATGAAGTCAGAAAACTCGCTGAAAGAACAATTACAGCAACGACAGAGATATCCGAAAAGATCGGTTCTGTCAGCGCAGAGGCAGAGATGACCACAAAATCAATGGCTGAATCTTCAAAGGGAATAACAAAGGCGGTGGGACATATAAAAAATTTAAACAATGTCTTGCAAACTGTTGTCGAATCAGTTCAAAAAGTCGGAGCTGAGATAACACAAATATCAACGGCTGTTGTCGAGCAGTCATCGGCAACGGAAGATGTTTTGAAGAATATAGAACAGACTTCTGCAATCGCAAAAGAAATGGATAGAATGGCACATGATTTAATGCATGAAGTAAGCAGCATGATAAAAATGACCGAAGAATTAAGAGACACGGATACAGGCTTTAAAACAATAGGGAGCGAGTTGATGATGCTTGACATCGCAAAGACTGATCACAGGCTGTTTTTAAGCAAGGTGAGCGAATGTTTGAGAGGCGATATGTCTCTGGACCCATCTCATCTGCCGGACCACCGCGACTGCAAATTCGGCAAGTGGTATTTTGGAGAGGGAATGAATTTATGCGGCAGTCTGCACTCATTTAAAAACATAGATGCACCGCACATGAAGATACATGCCATGGCGAAAGAAGCTGTTTCAGCATTTAACTCAGGCGATAGAACACGAGCTGAGACGACTTACAGAAACATGGAGAATATATCGGCTGAGATAGGGACCCTTCTTGAGAAGATTAAGAAGGAAGCATTATCAGGTTAACCTGAACAAGTCGAGAAAAGTGTTTACAGGTAGAGCGGCAGGTCTCAGTTTGTTGTGTATTTCTGAAAACAGCAGAGGAGTGACATGGATACGGCATCACTGATGTGGGGGGTATTTTTTGGATCGATCGGTATGGGGTACTTAGTATACGGGAAAAAGCAACACCGGGGCATTGCCCTCCTGTCCGGTGTTGTTCTATGTGTTTTTCCTTATTTTGTCTCCAATATCTTTTTTATGATTCTTATCGGCATTATTTTTATGGCCCTCCCATTTTTTTTAAGGTATTAAGGGGAGAGGGATATACCGATGAGAAATCGATGCGTCTCAGTTCAGGAGACTCTGACAGCGAGCCAGATTGTATGTCTGCCCCCGCCGCCGGACCGCGCCCGCACTCTGACCTCGTTCACTTCGAAGCCGGCGCGTCTCAGACGTTTGGTGAAGGCATGGTCCGGACCGGCTGACCATATAGCCAATACTCCTGCGCGCGCCAGTGCCTCATATGTTGCATTCAACCCGTTCGGGGAATATAGCCAGTCGTTGCCCTTCAGGATCAGACCCTCAGGACCATTGTCCACGTCCAGCAAAATGGCGTCGTAGGCCAGGCGCTGCTCCTTGAGAATCTGGGCAACGTCGGCCTCACGAACAGTGACACGGGCATCTTGCAGGGGATGTCCGGCCAGGTCCGCAAGAGGGCCCCGGTTCCACTCCACGACTGCCGGCACCAGTTCGGCAACCACTATCCGGGCCGCAGGCCCGAGTCGTCGCAGTGCCGCAGCAGTGGTGTACCCCATACCCAGCCCTCCGATCAAAACACGGGGACGATGCCGATCGGCGATTTTTGCACAAGCTAACTCGGCCAGTGCATCCTCTGATCCATGGGCACGACTGTTCATGAGTTCACGGCTGTTCACCCTGATCGAGAACTCACCGCCGCGTTTGTATAAGCTAAGCTCTTCGCCGCCTCCGGGCACCTGTGCACAGCCGAGCAACTCCCATGGAATCATGAACACCTCAATTTAAACCACATTATTCATAAATACAGAGAAGGTATGACTCAAAAACATATTGTGCGATACCTTAGCGAATATAGAAAAAATACATTCTATAACTTCAAGATTCATATTTATTATTCAAAAATCCTATCGCTTTCAAGATGTTTTTGAGTCATGCCTTCTCTGCCTCAAAATTTATGAATAATCTTGGTTAATATCCTCTACACGTTGAAAAGAAAATGCATCACATCGCCATTGGAGACGAGATATTCCTTGCCTTCTGTGCGAAGTTTGCCGGCAGTGCGCGCCCCGGCTTCTCCGTCATACGCAATAAAATCGTCATACGCGACAACCTCAGCCCGGATAAAACCGCGTTCAAAATCATCATGAATCACAGACGCGGCCTTCGGCGCCTTCCATCCGCGCTCAATGGTCCAGGCACGGACCTCTTTGACACCGGCTGTAAAATAACTGATCAGACCCGAGGGCATGATAACCGTGGTGAATTATCTGGTCGAGCCCGCCTTCAGATACGCCAAGCGCTTCGAGAAATTCATTGCGCTCCTCATCGCTCATCCCGGACATCTCCTCCTCGATCTTTGCGCAGATCTTCACTGACTTTGAATTCTGCTCCGCTGCAAACTTATGAACAGCCTTAACATATTCGTTATCTTCAGCAAGGCCCTCTTCATCGACATTGGCCGCGTATATCACCGGCTTCAAAGAGATAAGGCGTATTTCTCTGGTGAGCTCCATGAACGTATCTGATTCACGTTCGCTGAAACTGATAGCCGGTCTGCCGGTGTTAAGATGCTCAAGCGTCTTCCTTGCCATATCGAGCAGCGGCTGGACTTTTTTATCTCCTCTTGCCTGTTTATCAAGACGTGATATCCTGTTTTCGAGTGTCTGAATATCGGCAAGTACCAGCTCTGTGTTGATGACTTCAATATCGCGCAGCGGGTCAACAGCTCCGTCAACGTGTATTATAGTTTCGCTGTCAAAACATCGAACAACATGCACGATTGCCGAAGTTTCCCTTATATGCGAAAGGAACTGGTTGCCGAGTCCCTCGCCTTTTGATGCTCCCCTTACAAGACCGGCAATGTCGGTAAACTCCACAATTGCGTTTTGGATCCTTTGCGGATTTACAATGTCCGATAACTGGTCCAGACGCTTGTCCGGGACTGCAACAATTGCCTTGTTAGGTTCTATGGTACAAAACGGGTAATTTGCCGCCGCGGCATTTTGGGCCTTTGTGAGCGCATTAAATAGTGTCGATTTCCCCACATTCGGGAGGCCGACGATACCTATACTTAAAGCCATGATGATCTCCTTCAATAGTTTATTTAATTACAGTTATTGCTGCATGAATGAGGGAAGAAGGGAATGTTAAAGCGAGGCGTCAAAAAGGGGTTTGGTGTACCCTTAATTTTAAGGCATGCTGTTTACGACTTCCTGTATTTTCCCATCAATCCGATAAAGACGATCTATATTTTACTACATCGCTGCTAAATATTTCATCCCAGGCTGCACTGCACAGCCTTTATCGCATCAGCGGCCGAACTCGTTATGCCGCCTGTATAGCCTGAACCTTCGCCTATCGGGTAGAGGTTTTTTATATTTACTGATTCATATTTTTCGCTGCGTTTAATTCTTACAGGGCAGGAAGTTCTTGTTTCCGCGCCTAACAATATCGCATGATCTGAAACAAATAATGGATAATCCTCTTTCCATTTATTAAATGCGGCTAAAAGCGTCTCGTTTACAAATGCCGGGAAAATTTCATTCATATCAGCAGCTACGGCCCCCATCTTATACGAATTTTTATTTAAGCTCAACAGAGATCCTTCCGCATAAAAAATCCACCAGATTCTGCGCAGGGACTTCCCATCTTCCTCCTCCTGCATTAAAAGCCTTTCGCTCTATGTCCTTTTGGAACTCGATCCCGGCCAATGGATCGGTTGATCTATAATCATCCGTATGACAGGTCACAACAAGCGCTGCATTTGAGAATGCCGATGACCTGCTTGAGTAGCTCATGCCGTTTACAACCAGCAGGCCATTTTCAGATGAAGCATTTATTACCTCACCTCCGGGGCACATGCAGAAGGTATACACACCCCTTCCTGTTTTTCGATTGGTGTAGGTTAAACGAATAATTGGCAGCCCCTATGCCGGGAAAGTCCTTATATTTATCTCCATATCGTATGAGATTGATGATCTTCAGCAGGATGCTCTATTCTCACACCGACAGAAATCGGCTTCTGCTCAAGAACAACGCCTTTTTTGTGGAGCATCTCAAATGTATCACGCGCGGAATGTCCCACCGCAAGATAGATAATTGAAGAACGATATTCCTTTTCCCCGTTTATTACTACGCCTGAGACTTTATCGTCTGATATAAGCATATCCGTCATTTTTGAGCTGTAATGTATCTCACCGCCTCTTTCAAGGATATGGTTCCTTATATTTCTGACTATCCTGCACAACACGTCCGTCCCCAGATGGGGCTTGCTGATGTACCCTATTTCTTCAGGCGCGCCGAATTTAATAAAAGTATCCAGCACCCTGTTTGCATATTGCCGAATTCTTTATCCTGGAAAACAGCTTCCCGTCCGAGTATGAACCTGCGCCGCCTTCACCGAACTGGATATTTGATTCAGGGTCCAGCACCCTTTCTTTAATAAATCTTTGAACATCAATGGAGCGTTCTTCTATCTTTTTACCTCTTTCAAATATCAGCGGTTTGATCCCATAATCAATAAGCTCAAGGGCAGCGAACATGCCGGCAGGACCGAAACCTATTATTACAGGCCTCTCCGTGCTGTTTTTTGATTTTCTGCTCTGCCTTTATTTTTTCAGTGTATACAGGAAAGTTTTCCTTGTTGTCAAAGCTGTCAGGAGTACTTACCACTATTGAAATTTCGTAGTAGAACTGTTCTTTATTGCCTGCATCAAGCGACTTGCTCAGTATTTTAACGAATTTGTATATTGTCTTCGCTAATGTTCAGCTTTTGTGAAGCGGCTTTTACATATTCATCCATCCCGTCTTTTTCAACGGGTATTCGCAAATTGCTTATTATTAGATCCAAAATCCGCCTCCATATTTTTTTATTTTATGGCCCACGATATAATTATTGCATTAAACGATGGTTAAATATACAGATGCTGGTATAATTTATGGAAGGTATCAAAGAGGTTAAACCATAAACCATTACAAAGAGATGAGGGAACATAATGAGCATACATCCTGAGGGTGAACAACTTAGAAGGGCCATCAAATGGATATCGGACGGGCGTACAGAGAATCCGGAAGCAGGTCTGTTAAAGTTAATTGAAGATGCCTGCCTGAAATTTGATCTGCCCCCAAAAGACGCGGAATCTCTAATGCGTTTGTTAACTGAAAAAGGTCCGGGTGGATCTTGCCGATAGAGAAACTTGCTGATTGATGATTGTTGTAAGAAAAACCACCCTTTTCCTGTCTTGTCATGAAGGGAAATCCATACATTAATACATATCGGCAATCTCCAACTTCATTAAAATTTAACCACTTTCAACCTGGCAACAATATTGCAAATAAAGCAGAAATATTTATAACCAGGAGGGTGAATCGATGCATACAACGAAAAACAGCATTATATCCAAACTTATAGGACCTGTAGTAAAAAAATACCAGAAAATCATAAGCAATATTCAGGAAAAGAGGATTAAACAAGAAAGGACCCAGTTTCAGGCGGCATTAATGTCAGGCGGTATAAGGAGGATCAAGTAATCCGGAGGTGTTAAGTAGGTTTGACCCGGACCTCATGTTTTTCAATAAATACCTTTGCATTTGTGAATCTTTAACTTGTTGCGGATGCCTTATTAGATCCCTATTTATCTAAATTTTCCCTTACCTTGCACAGAAGATCATGGGGCATATATGGTTTTGAAATAAAATCGGCCCCTTCTTCCAGAATGCCTTTCTTACTAATTATGTCTGATGTATAGCCACTGGTGAACAGCACTTTAATGTCCGGCTTTATTTTCCTTATTTCGTCATATACTTCTTTTCCACTTTTCTTTGGCATTATTACATCAATGACAACAAGTCGTACTATGTCTTTGTATTTTTTCATCTGATCTATGGCCTCTTCCCCATTGACTGCCTCTATCACCTCATAACCATACAATAGAAGCAACTCCTTCGTAATACTTCGTATATCGTCATTGTCTTCTGCGAGCAGTATAGTTTCGCTTCCACGCTTCGGAGTGATGACTTCCTTACACTCTCCTTTGTCAATCGGAGATGCAATCAAAGGCAGATATATCTTGAATGTTGTACCTTTTCCCGGTTCACTGTATATATTGATATGACCATTGTGCTGCTTGATTATGCCGTATGACGTGGCAAGTCCGAGGCCTGTACCTTTGCCGAACTCCTTGGTTGTAAAAAACGGCTCAAATATCTTCTGTCTCGTCTTTTCATCCATACCGATGCCGGTATCTGTTACCGTGATCAGGGCATACATTCCGGCACTCTCGACATCGTATGACGTTATATCGTCTACGGCCAGAAAATCCGTGCCCGTGCTCATGAATATGGTCCCGCCATCCGGCATTGCGTCACGCGCATTAGTGCACAGATTTATCAGGACCCGCTCTAATTGTCCCGGATCGGCCAGCACTGTTAAATTTCTGTCCTCAAGGGTCATCTTAATTTCGATATCTTCACCGGCGAGCTCGCGAAGAAGCTTCTCAATCCCTTTAATCAGCTCATTCAAGTCTGTCTGTTTCGGGCTGATTATCTGCTTCCTGCTGAAGGCCAGGATCTGTTCGGTCAAATGGGCCGATTTTGCCGCCGCACTCAGTATCATGTCCACATAATGCTGAGAGGGGCTGTCCTTGTCCATGGTCATCTTCAAGAATTCACTATACCCTATTATTGCCGTCAGCATATTATTGAAATCATGCGCTATGCCTCCTGCGAATTGTCCTATCGCTTCCATCTTCCGGGCCTGGTGAAGCTGCGCTTCAAGTTTCTTGCGTTCTGTTATGTCGCGGTCTATTCCCCGGTAACCTTCGAGGTTTCCGGACGGGTCAAGAAAAGGCACACCACTTTTTTCGAGCACTACCTTTCGGCCATCCTTGTGCATGCTCACATTTTCTAATGCCGCAAAAGGTTTCTTCGATTCCGCAATTGTCTTAAATTCTTTGGCCAGCCGCTCTGCCTCGTCAGAAGAGATAAAATCAAAAAGTGTTTTCCCGATAACGTCCTCGGGCTGATACCCCAATAGATCCCTGATCTTCGGGCTGGAATATGTAAAAATGCCGTCCCGGTCTACTTCCCATATCCAGTCACTCGTGCTTTCTGTTAAGGCCCGGAATCTTTCTTCGCTTTCCCGGAGCGCCTTTCGCTCTTTGTCAAGTTCTTGAACTTTCTTGTCCAGTTTCCGCGCAAGGGCCTCCGTCTGCATCTGACACAGATCTTTCATTTCTTCCAGCGGCCGGCCCGGCACTGAAAGTTTTTTCTTCTCGTATTCATTGATCACTTCTCCGATGATCCTGAAAAAATCAGCGGGTTCGAGCGGCTTTACGAGAAACCGTGAAGCGCCAAGCGACATGGCCAGCTTTTCGTCCTTTTGATCAACAAAGGTCGCCGTATAAAAAATAAAGGGGATATTCCGAAGCTGATCATCCGTCTTTATCCTGCGGCAAAGTTCAAAACCATTCATTTCGGGCATCAGGATATCTGAAATGATAAGGTCCGGACGCCATTGGTGGGCCTTTTCCAGGGCCTCGACCCCGTTGGCAGCGCTCTCTGCGGAATAGCGCTGTCCCCGTAAAGCCCGCTCAAGAAAAACCCTTGAGTCCTCGTCGTCGTCGACTATAAGAATTTTCATAAGACGTCACCTATCGCACTTCTTATCTGGGAGATGACCCTCTGCGGGTCAATCGGCTTCTCGATATATTCATCGCACCCGGCTTTCAAAAGCCTTTCTCTGTCGCCGGCCATCGCATAGGAGGTCATGGCGATAATGGGAATAGTGTAACCTATCTCGGAACTGCGTATTCTGCGCGTCACCTCTGTGCCATCGATGTCCGGCAGCTGGATATCGAGGATGATGAAGTCCGGCCTCTGCCGAAGGGCCATTTCGAAACCCTGCAAGCCGGTTGTTGCCTGCAGTGTCCGGTATCCGGACTTTCCAAGCAATCTGGTGATCAAGACCATGTTGTTCTCATCGTCTTCTATGATTAATCCTGTTTTCATATTATACCACCTCCGCCCTGCCCGATTGAGGCCTTTTGCGCCTGTCTGATGTCCCCGGGAATCCTGATAGTAAAAGTACTGCCTTGTCCCTCGATGCTTTCCAGAGAAACATCCCCGTTCAACACATCCATCGCGAGTTTCTTTGTCAGGTAAAGTCCGAGACCCGTGCCGCCGGCTTTCACCCGCAAACGGGTCTCTAATCTTTCAAAGGGCTCGAACAGTCTGTGTATATCTTTTTCAGCGATGCCTATGCCGGTATCGCTCACAGATAAAAACACCTGTCCATCGTGTTTCCGCGAAGCAACGACGATCCTTCCGGCCTCCGTAAATTTTACCGCGTTGCTCAGGAAGTTGATCAGGCATTGCAACAGCCGCTTCCTGTCAGTATTCAGGCTCATGTCAGGCGGCACGTCGACCTCAAGAGTCAATCCCTTGTCTTTTAACTGGGGGGCGATAGTGGCTATGGCATCATCGACCACTTCTCTCAGGGAAAATTCCTCCGGAAATGCCTCGATCCTGCCTGCCTCGATCTTTGAAATGTCAATGACGTCAGTAATAAGGCTCAGAAGGTGCCTGGCTGAAAAGTAGGCCCTGGTAAGATTGTCCTTCTGCTCATCGTTCAGCTCTCCGGACATGCCCTGGAGAGTCATGCCGGTGAACCCGATGATGGAATTCAGAGGGGTGCGCAGTTCATGCGACATCGAAGCGATGAACATCGATTTCAGCCTGTCAAGCTCCTTGAGCTTTTTATTCGCTGCCGACAGCTCTCCGGTGCGCGCCTCCACCATCTCTTCCAGATGGGCACGATGCTGCTTCAGTTCAGCCTCGGCCCGCTTACGCTCAGTGATGTCCCGGACGATTGCCTGAATATGCATCCCTGAAGTCAGTTCGACCCGATTCAGGCTGACCTCTGCATCGAACGGCGTACCATCTGCCCTTATATGCATCCATTCGAAGACCATGGGGGTACCGGCAAGAACAGAGGCAATGAGCTCAAGGGCCTTTTCTTTTGAATCTCTTCCATCCGCCTGAAGGGGTGGAGAGAAACGATACGGTGTTTCTCCGATGATCTGTTCCCTGCTGCAGCCGAATATCTCCAATGTCCTTGGGTTGCAATCAACGAAGAGACTGTCACGCATCAGAAAGATGGCGTCACGCGCCGACTCAAAGAGCAGCTTATAACGGCGTTCGCTTTCCCGGAGTGCGCTTTCACTCTCCCCGCGACGTTTCACTTCTTCCTGAAGTTCCCCATAGCGGGCGCCGAGCAGGGTAACCATTTTCTCGATTGAAGACCGCAGGCTCTCAAGTTCGCCCTGAAACTGAAATGCCCGGATATTTCTGCCTCCCGCATTCCCGGAGCTTACCGCGTCAGCATATGCTTCCACCTCCTGAAGGGGTTTCAACACTATGCGCCGCAGCAGCAGATAGAGACTCAATGCCAGGACCAACTCGAATGGGACCAGTATCGAGATCATCAGGACGCGATAGTTACTCAGGGAGCCTTCTATGAATTTCGGGGTGGCGATCACCTTCACTTTGCCGATGAGATCATGAGAAAAGCGTATGTCACGTTCTTCAACGAGAAGTCCCTTTGTTGGGAGTTCATGCCCGGCATGGATGATCCTCCACTGTGAGTCCCTCATCCTCGCATACATTCTGGCCTGCCCGCCGGTCGTATTTACTGCGATACCGGAGATATTTTCATTCTTCATGGCGCTTTCGAGGATCTTATCTATCTGACCTTCGTCGAAGTTCCACAGGGGCAGAGCGAGACTCTCCGACAACTGATCAGCGAGAATCGCGTGCTCCTTCTGCAGTTGCCCCCACCACCTGTCATAGGTTATCTTGTTGATCAAGGCCCCAAGGCCGCACAGCAATAGTGTCGTTGCCGTCACAATAGTGATGATCACTTTAACGACAACGGATGTCTTACGAGACTTCATAGCGTACCCAGTCCCTACTTGTACGTCTGCGGATCGAACCACAGTCTTTTGTCATTAAACGGCGTCTCAGGGCCGGGGAACGGATTATGTATCCTGAATATCTTCCGGTCCTTAAGCTTAAGCCGTTCAATTTTGTCCCTTTGATACTTATCAAAAATCCTGTCGTACGTACCGTCGTTGATCATCATCCACATCCCCTCCTCTGCACGGGCTGCCAGACGCTTCCCCTCTCCGGTACTGGAAAACCAGAAATACATCGGCAGGGGATAGTAAAAGACAATATTTTCCTCGATCTTCAGATCAGGCATCTTGTCTTTCCTGCGCTCGTATTCATCGAGTACCTCGACCGCAGCCCTCAGAAATATATCGAACCGCTTATTGACGAGCATCTCAAAGAGCCCCTCATAACTGGAGCCGGTGACCACGCGAAAATTATTGGCCCTGAGGATATCAACGTCTATCCAGCCCAACCCCAGGCCATAGGTGAACTTCCTTAAGTCGTCAAGGGTCTTTATCGAATTGAATTTATACTGGTCCTCTTTCCGGATAAGAAATATACAATATCCGCCGAGATTCCTGTCGACAGGTATCCTGACCGGTATGAGATTCCGCTCAAAATCGGGAATGGTGCTCAGATACATCACCGTCAGCTTGCCGGTAGCATGCTTCAGCTCGAATGCCTGCCGTTTTTCAGTCATGGTCTCTGCCGGCGCCATCCGGTACGGGCCATATTTCTTTATTGTCTTTTCTAAAGCTGTTTTCAATATCTCCCAATGATAAAAATATCTCACATCGAGAGAAGATTCGGGCGCATTATAAATGTACGTCATCGGATTTTCGGCAAAAGAGGGGGCCGGACTTAGAAAAAAGAAGACAACAAGAGTAACGATCCGCCGCCTGTTTGATTTAATCATGAGCGCCCTTTTTGTTAATCTTCAGAAGAATTCATTAAGAAAGTCGCTATGTAAAAGCATTATATCACTGTTTTTTCCCGGTCGCAACAGGAGTGATGCTGGTTGATGCAGCGATTCGGCGACCCAACCTTTCTCTTTTACTGCTGATCGCTGAAAGCTGAAGGCTTAATAAGGGCAGACCTCTGGCTTTCATAGTTGACAGTGTCTTTATTGAATGATATAAGGGATACAGAGGCAAGAATTTGCAAACAGAGAGGAGGTCAATACCATGCATTTGAATTTATCCAGTTTAGAGGCAGTTGCTGTAATGACAGCACTGCAACATTATCTTAAAGAAGTAGAGAAAATGGGCGAAGTAAAAGGCGTCAAGACTGAGAAAAATACCGTCAAAGGCCTTATCAGTAAATTAGAGGCTATGCCCGCTGGTGAAGTCCAGTAGGCCTTGCGGCCATTAGGGCACACTCAGTATTTCACTTTTTCTATGGGGCTCCGCCCCAAACCCCGGATTGCCTTTCCGGCGGAGTTACTTTCTTTTACCACAAAATAAAGTAACCAAAGAAAGGTGGCCCCAATACCGAGTTCTTAACGGCTGTAGACTCAATAAAAAGGGAAGTAATTAAACTCCCTTCGGTCAGACACTAATTACTTCTTTATCCTTTTTATCAAGTCTACAGCCTAAACTCGCTAAAGGGGAGGCATCAAATCCCCCTACCCCCTTTTCTTAAGGGGGAGAATTCAGAAAAATACATTCATGTGTTTTTATTTTTTTTAATTCCCCATTGATTGTTTTAGGGATGGTTCAGGACTGAACGCGTTAAAAATTCAAAAGTGTCTGAGCGAAGCGAGTTTTTTGAATTTAGCGGGCAGGCCTGAACCAGCCCGTTTAAAAACAATCGTTGGGCGCATTTTGTTTGGTTACTTTATTTTCGGGCGTTCAAAATAAAGTAACCGGGGCTTTGGGGCAGCGCCCCATTATTAATTAATACAAACGTCATTAGTTGAGTCTAAAAAAAACTTCGTCATTTTCAAAATATGCGGTATCATATTGTTATGGATACCCTCTCCATCAAAAAGGGCAGGATAATTATCTACAGGCTCTTTGACGTTGCCTCGGAGATCGATCTTTCACTGGTTGAATCACAGACAAGGGAAGGCGCCAGGAGGCTCCGTCTTTCAAAATACCCCTCAACAAAGGCGATAGAGTTTGCCAACCCGCCTGTGTCTCTTGAACTGCAGGGATTTATTAAGCCCCTGTTTGGACAGGACACAAAGGTAAACGTGACCGCCAGGGCGTATGACTTCGGCGTCATCTCTATCGCATTCGATATACAGATCCCGCAGGACACCGCATTTACCGATCTTGAAACAGTTACAAAAGCCCTCGACACCGATGAGTCCATTGATAAGAAGGCGATGGAATACATTGTTCATCTTATCAGCACCCTCGGCGATGCGGTCATCGGCCCCCTGATCAAGGAAGAATTTATGGAAGACTATATGATCTTCTTCATTGAAGGGCTTGCCGGGCCGGTGGAGGCCTCAGAGTTTCTGAAACAGTATGATCCTTCGCGCCTTCTGCTTTATGAAACGCAGGAACTAAGCGCTCACACACAGGCCGAAACGCTGAAGCACCGTTTCAGTTATTATCCCAATGACCTCGTTATCGTTCATCTCGATAACGCCTTTGTCATTGAACCTTCAGGCAGTTCGGACATCCTCGATATACTTGAATTCGCCAATGCGCAGATGCTTGAGCTGAGATATTATAGTCACGTCCTTGACAAGGAGCTTATGCGGATCTACAGCGCGCTTCCCAAAGGCAAAAGGATGCCGCTTTTTAAACTGAGGGTTTATGAAAGGTTCGTAAGGAATATCGCCGAGACCGTCACCGATTTTACTGAAATTACGGAGAAGGTGGACAATGCGCTGAAGGTCACGGAAGATGTTTATTACGCGAAGATCTACAGGACCGCGATGGTGTTGTTCAGAAGCAGGGAATGGGAAGACAGCATCAAGGAAAAACTCCAGGTCGTGACGAATACCTACAAAATGCTTTATGACGAAATCTCAACACGCAGGGGACATTTGCTGGAGCTCGGCATAATTATTCTCATTATCATAGAGATCGTGCTGCTTTTGATTATTTAGTAAAGGCTGACCCCAGAGTCTCTAAAAAAGAGTTTCAACCGCTTGAACCGCTTGAGCAGTTTGAACAGTATAACGGCTCAAGCGGTTGGAACAGCTCAAGCTGTTGAAACGTTTATTTAAAAAAATCCTTGCTTTAACAGGCATAGCGTATTATCATTAATTAATATTTTTGCGGGACGGGATTGGATAATGGGAGAAAGAAAGAGATAGGCAAGAAGAAAGATTCACCCGAAACCGCTATTCTAGGGTCATTTCTTTTTCGAAGAAATAAACTATGCAAAACAGTTCTATTATCTTTTTGGTATAGCTTCGATGGCTAGGCAGGCAAAGTTAAAAATACCTCAAGAACCTGTTCTCTTTCCCGATAGCTCAAGGTATTTCCGGACTACATGGATGTTGGATGTTCGACAAACCTTGCTAATAAACGAATTGACAGCATACGTCCGCTTTCTGGACGCTGTGGAGGTGACAAAAATTCAAGAGCTTATCCGACGGCGAAATGTATTCGCTCGACATTCGTGGGAAAACAACTTTTATCTCAAGCGAATCAGTGAATTTAGTGACAAAAGCATAATCGAGGTAATCCGTCCTGGCGACCCAGATACTATGTTGAGAGAGGCGGAATCCATTGCATCAATAATAGAGTCCGTTCTGCTAATTACTACTGTTCTCTATGCATCGCGTGAAGAAATTCAGACTCGCTTGGCAGTTACGAAGCACCGGCGAGAGGTCGTTGACTTTGTCATTGGCCCAGGCTTTAACTATCTGCGTACCAGCTCAAAGCGGGTACACTCTGTAAAAGGGGTAACGATTGACGATAGATTTTGCCGACGTTTTCAACGGCTGAGATTAGAACGCCTTATAGTGGAAGCATCTCATCAACAGGAAATAGGGTTGCGGCTCCAACAGACCGTGCGTTGGCTCCTAGAATCGCGATTAGAACCATCTTTTCCTGCTGCCGTTGTCAAGACTGCTATTGCTTTAGAGTCTCTCCTTGGGGGACAGGAGAATGAGCCTTTAAGCCGTACCCTATCCGAGCGCATTGCCTTTTTACTATCGGATCACGCTGAAAAACGTGCCCAGATCAGCAAGCTCCTTCGGGACTTCTACGATGCACGAAGTAGAGTAGTCCATGGGAATAGGAAAAAGAGTCGCCTCCCCAGCAGTCGGCTTCTTGAAGCTGCAGATCGCCTTGCGCTTCTTTCTATGATTACAGTGGCAGCTAACGTATCTGTATTTCAGAGTTTTGACGCACTAACAAAATGGATTGAACAGCAAAAATGGGGACATAAATTCGTCGCTCGATCGTCCGTTCAGAGATGGAGACCTGAAGCGGGCTCTAAGCCATAGTAACGCCTGACCCTATTTTTTACTCATACGGCGCAATACGTCCTTTTTTTTGTACACTTTTAATATGTTAAAATTCTGCCATTACTTTATAATGAAGAATCACCTGAAAAGGTTAAAAACATAGCTTTCAAATTTATGAAATTACACGAGATAAGCAAGTCAATTTCTGTCTTCTCCGAATATGCCGATGAGATTCAGAATATTATTTCTGAGGTTGCATCTGCACCTGTAGAGGAGAAAAGCGAAAATTATTTTCAGGATAAAATACCTGCAATTTTAAATGGACGTACAACACTTTTTTTGCGGGAAAGGATACCTGCTAATATCAGAAAAAAGGCTGGCATATTTTTTACAGATACTTTGCTTTCAGACCGTGTTGCTTTACGGCTTGCTTCAACTATTGCAGCAGGCTCAATTATTTGTGAACCAGCATGTGGGGCTGGGAATCTGCTTATTTCTTGTGCAAAGTATTTACCGCGTGGTAAAAATTTCTCAGAGACAATAATGATATGGTCTGACAAGATAATTGGTTATGATTTATACCCAGAATTTATTCATACAGCACAATTACGCCTGCAATTACTTGCTGCATCATATCATGAAGGTAAGACAATATTGTCTCCACGAACAGCCAAACAAGTCTTCAGGAAAATACAGAAAGGTGATTTCTTTTGCAACCTACTGTCTATAAAAAAAGCAGACTGCGTAGTCGTCAATCCGCCATTTGGTTACACAATGGCACCGCCCGAATGTGCTTGGAGCTCAGGAAAGATTCAGATTGCAGGTTTGTTCTTTATGGAATTGTTATCTGCTGCAAAACAAGGACAACGTATTGTTGCAATTCTGCCGGATGTGCTCAGAAGCGGTAGTCGGTATGATAAATGGCGTAAAATTATCGCCGCCAATTGCAAATCAATAGATATAGAAATCATAGGTAAATTTGATGAGCAAACGGATGTTGATGTTTTTGTTTTAGATGTTATAAAAAGCAAATCAAGTGACAAAACTTTTTTTGAGTCTTCATTTATGGGCCAAAAGACCACTAACATTAAAACTATATCTAACTTCTATGAGGTGCACGTCGGCGCAGTTGTACCCCATAGACACCAAGAAGATGGCTCATCGTACCCTTATATCCATTCAAGAAATGCAAAGGGGTGGAATATAATCAGGCACATTGATGACAAAAGACGATTTACCGGGCGTGTATTTAAGCCGCCTTTTGTTGTTATCAGAAGAACATCGAGCCCGAGTGATAAAAAAAGGATTATGGGAGCTATCGTTGCAGGAAAAAATAGTGTTGCTGTTGAGAATCATTTGATTGTAGTACGCCCGCTTGATAACTCACTATCAAGCTGTAAAAAACTATCGAGTATTCTTGCAGAATCATATGCAAGAGAATGGCTCAACCAACGCATTCGATGTCGGCATTTAACTACATCGGCAATTAAGGAGATGCCACTTCCAGCAATGTTTTAATGAAACTATATGACATATTAGGAATTATTCTTTTGATCTTTGGGAGGGAAAAGAATGGAGATAACACGAAGAACCACAACTCAAGATATTAGCTGGTTTATAGACTTACATAAAAATGGTCAATTAGATTTGGACCCAACGTACCAACGTCGTAGTGTCTGGAGTCCCAAGGACAGAAGATTTTTTCTCGATACGATTTTCAGAGGGTTTCCAAGTCCAGCTATTTTTCTCAATAAAAGAATTAATGATGCAGGAAAAACAGTTTACGCTGTCGTTGATGGCAAACAAAGATTAGAGACAATCATTAAATTCATTGATAATAAAATCAGCATCGCTAAAGACTATGGAGATATAAGATTGGATGGTAAAAAATGGAGGAATATTAAGTCTGATCAAGACCTTGCAATGGTATTCTGGAATTATGTTATTCCTGTAGAGTTTATCAATGTCATTGAAGGAACAAATTATGTAAATGAAGTATTCGACAGAATGAATAGAAATTCCTTAAGGTTGGTGGATCAGGAGTTAAGGCATGCCAAATGGGATGGCTGGTTTATCACATTTGTTGAAAAAGAATCGGAAGAACCTGATTGGCAGACACTTGAAATTGTCACGACTGCACGAGCAAAACGTATGCGTGATGTACAATTTTTATCAGAACTATTGATTGTAATTCTCAAGGATTCCATAGGTGGGTTTGATCAGAATGAAATAAATAAATTTTACGCTGACTACGATAATCCAGATGAGATAGACACAGGTTTTGACGAGTTGGCTACAAAGGCGCGATTTGTATACACGCGTAGCTACTTAGTAGAGATGGAGAAAGCCAATTCAGCCGTTACAAAATACGCCAAAGACTTCAAAGATTTTTATAGTCTTTGGGCCATTGTCGCATTGAATAGAGATAAATTGCCACAGGCAAATGTATTCGCCCAGAGTTACGCTTCATTCATGGAGGTCGTAAATAACTTTAAGACCCCGGAATTCCTTGATGACGCAAACAAAGAATCCTATCCGATGCAATACCGATATTACCTAAATAGCATAGGAGCAAGCACTGAACCACCTCAGAGACAAGAGCGCCATGATGCATTAGATACTATCATAATGGGGAGTTAGCTTAATAATGAAAGTACCCTCTTCTATACGTAATTTATACAAAGAACTTAAGCCACATTACAATGAGCTTTCAACGTCCGTAGAGAAGAAGATTAACAATTTCAAAAAAAAAGAATGGCATTACATCGGTCGCATTAAGGAACTAGAAAGTTTTGCATTAAAAATAGAGACTGGCAGGTGTACACAGCCTCAGAACATGGAGGATTTCTTTGCTTGCACCATTGTTGTGGAAAATCTGAGTTCTGTTGCTAAAGCTGAAACGCTTGTATGTAATTTTTTTGAGAAATATAAAAGACGGCCACTGACAGATAATAACACAAAAAAACAGTCGGATTCTTTTGTGTTTGATGACCTTCGACTATATGTAAAATGGAGAGATGATGAAGACGTTAGGCCAACTGAATTAAACGGGACTCTTTTTGAAATACAGATAAAGACTTTTTTACAGCATGCTTGGAGTATTGCTACACACGATCTGGTTTATAAATCAGATGAGAAAGACTGGGCTAAGGAACGAATAGCCTTTCAAATAAAGGCAATGTTAGAGCATGCAGAGATATCGATACAGGAAGCAGAAACACTTGCAAAGTCATCTACTCTCAGAAAGACAAACCAGTTGTCGAATGATGTTATGTCAACAATCAGCTTTGTTAATGAACTTTGGCCTGCCTTTGCTCTACCAAAGGATAAGAAACGACTTGCAGAAAACATAAATAGTTTGGTGCATGCCGTTGGTATTGCTTTGCCTGCATTAAAACATGCAATTGAGACTGAAACGAAGTTAGGAAGAGGAACTCAAACGCTCAACTTGTCTCCATATGCAGTAATTTTGCAAACATTATTTAACCAGATGCAGGAGAAATTTATTGAATATCTAAAGGGAAATGATAAGCGGTTTAAGGTTTATTTACATCAAGAGTTAGAGTTGCCTGACTCGATTGACCGGGCGTTATTAAAAAATGCTGTTTCTTGCAATGTAAGAACCAGCCAAACAGAAGGTACTGACTAAAATTTGTAGGACAAATTTGTAGTGAAAGACGAGGGGTCTGCCCTTGAAATTGTCCTCGTTTATAAAACCTGAAACATCATAAGCGCGAAAGCGTGAAAGACTGAAAGCGTGAACGTTTGGAAGTAAATTCACGCCGCATTCCGGTTTGCTTTTACGCAGAGCTTTATGTGCTCGTGCGCCTGAAGAGTCTTGATGATCTCAAGGATATTTTCAGCCCGCGGATTGCCCTGGGGGCCAAGCATGCGGTGAAGGCTTTTGGGGGATTTCCCGACTTTCCTGGCCAATACCTCAAAAGTAATAGTAGCATTGATATAATCACGAAGAATTGCCTTGCCGGCGTTAAGGTCTCCGGCCAATAACTCATCTACCGCTTCAATCAACATCTGTCTTCGGAAAGCAGAATCTTTTTCAGCCCGTTTCAAAATTGTATTCCGGAAATTTTTTGTTATTGCCATGATATCACCATCATTTTGATTTTTTAATAGTAATATATAAGTTACTTTAAATCAATAAAGAAAAGTGCTTCAAGGTGTCGTCTGACTTGCATATTGACATTTGAGTTATACAATAACGTATATCAATGCAAACTCTTCTCCCCCCTGATCAACTCCATCTCACGCCGTAACTCCCTTGCCAGTTCTTCTTCCGTCGGCAAATAGAGTTTGTATCGGGAAGCGAACATTTGTTTGTTTTCATTAAGCACGCTGTACTTAACGATCGTCTCATTCTTTTCAGAGCAGAGGATCATACCTATAGTTGAGTTGTCCCCTTCTACCTTTATGTTGTCCTCAAAATAGCGCACATAGAAATCCATCTGAAGTACACGGGGTCAGGTCTACACATTTTACAAAAATCATCTGCAATCAATAATCCGCTTTAATTTATTTCGCAGTTAAATTATAATCAATCAAACGTGTTGGGGGACATGGATGGCAAGACCTTTGCGTATTGAATTTCCTGGTGCTTATTATCATATAACTTCAAGGGGTAATGAGCGCAAAGCAATATTTAAAAATATGGGAGATAGGGAAAGCTTTCTTTCGTATTTGAAATTAGCCTACCTGCGCTACGGGGCAGCAATTCATGTTTTCTGCCTGATGAATAATCACTACCACCTTCTATTAGAGACACCAAAAGGAAATCTTTCACAAATCATGCGTTATATAAACGGTGCATATTCTACCTACTTTAATGTCAAACACAAGAGAACAGGACATCTGTTTCAGGGCCGATACAAAGCAATACTGGTAGACGCTGATGAGTATGCGGGAGAACTTTCAAGATATATACATCTAAACCCTGTCAGGGCTGGCATAGTGGATATACCTGAAAAGTATGCCTGGTCAAGTTACCAATATTATGTTGGTAAAAAAAAGAAACCTGATTGGCTGGCAATAGATTTTATTCATAGCTATTTTAAACACAATATCTTATCTACAGAGGAAAACTATGCCAATTTTGTATTAGCAAAGATATATGATAACAGCGATAATCCGTTAGAAGAAACAGTTGGATCGACCATTTTAGGGAACGATAAGTTTATTGAGAAAATAACTGAAAAGTATCTGAAAGATAAAAAGATCGATCGAGATCTTCCGGCATTAAGAGAATTAAAGAAGATTGAAAAAATCGATTTGGTTCATGAAGCGGCAAAATCTCTTTTAGGAGATAGTGATATGATTTCAAGAAAAGCTGCTTTATATATTTGTCATCATTTTAGCGGAAAAACTCTGAAGGAAATTGGAAATCATTTTGGCATATCTGAATCTGCTGTTTCTCTGGCAAGTTCTCGTTTCAGTCAACAATTGAAGAAAAATGGAAAGCTTAAAAAGAAGATCGAGCTGATTCAAAACAACGTTAAATCTGTAAAATGTGTAGACCTGACCCTTTCTTTCTTCTGTAAGCGCGGAAGTTGGGAAGCGATTGACACGGCACCTCGCCGGTGATAAGGTTTAATCAGAGTTATAAATTGTATGAGATTTCTCACGTTCAGAAATTTGATGATGACATGTATTATTGTCATGCTTGTCCCTGTATCTGCAATGCAGGGCATGGCGGAAACGTGCGCGCCAACGCGTGCGGATATGCTGGGACCGTTCTATAAACCCGGCGCTCCGGTACGGTCGAGCGTGGGGAAAGGATACATCTTGAGCGGGGTGGTCAGATCATCCGTTGATTGCAAACCTTTAAAGGGCGCGAGGATAGAGTTCTGGCTTGCAGGCCCTGACGGAGAGTATGATGATGACCACAGGGCGACTGTTTTCTCCGACAGTGAAGGGAGGTACAAATTCGAGAGCAATTATCCAAGGCCTTATTCCGGACGCCCTCCTCACATACACATTCGTGTTTCCTCTGAGGGATTTCAAACCCTCATAACCCAGCATTATCCTCAAAAAGGAAAAAGCAGTGATGTATTCGATCTCGTATTGGTCCCGTAAATATGTGTGCGAACCACTACTTAAGGGCAGACCCCTCCGGCTTCTGGAGTAGTAATCAGCTAAAGAAATATCCCCTTAAATGGATTGATTGACAGGATATTAAGTGAAAAGAGTCATGTATTTCAATAAAATCAATTCTGCTATTTCTTCCTGGTTAACCGCATTGCAATCAATTGTTAAATCCGCATATTTCTTGTAAAGGATTTGCCTTTCTTTAAATAAATCATGAAATGTCTGCTCCTTTGCTTTTGCGATGCCTCGTGTATCAAAATTATGGACCCTCTTTTGAATTTCTTCAAACTCCGCTTCCAGAAAAATTATGCCTGATATGTTTTGCAGATGCATCATTGCTTTTTCGCTGTAGACTGCACTGCCGCCGGTTGCAATGACATATTTTTCAGTATTTATTTTCAGTATTTCCTCTTCTTCAATTTTTCTTAAATTCAACTGACCGCTTTCATTTATTATTTCCTGCAGAGATTTTTGCTGGTTGATTTGAATCAGAACATCCGTATCAATAAAACCATATGAGATATTTTTTGCCAAAATAATCCCTACAGTGCTTTTACCGGCCCCCGGCATTCCTATGAGTGTTAAATTAGACTTCATGATTGCTGCTTAATGCATTTAACTTCCAATAAATCTTGCTGTTTCCGGTCACTTCCACTTATTAAAAAGATTTTCACTTCTTCTTTATCTTCTTCATGATCTCCTTCATAAAAGCCGGGAGGTCTGAGGGCTGACGGGATGTGATCAAATTGCCGTCAACGATTACCTCTTTATCTTCGTAATCGGCTCCCGCTGCCTTCATCTCCGGCGCAACCGAACGATAACAGGTCGCGTGTTTACCTTTCATGAGACCGGCGGAGATCAATGTTTGCGGACCGTGGCAGATTGCGGCGACCGGTTTGTTTTTGTCAAAGAAATCCCTGGCGATGGCGAGGGCTTTTTGCTCCTTCCTGATCGCTTCGGGCGCCTTGCCGCCCGGGAGTATGAGGATGTCATAATCTTCGGAACTAACATCTTTGAGCGCCTTGTTTGCTTCAACCTCGTATCCCTTCTTGCCCTTTATCTTTCCTTTTTTCATGGAAGCTATATCGACATCATGTCCTTCTTCAAGCATCCTGTAATAGGGAACGAGGAGTTCTGTGTCTTCAAAGTTGTCTGCGCTAATGATCAATACCTTCATGGCTCACCTCACTGATCTGAGAGATTATATCCGGACGGCCAAAATCCGCCTTTTGTCGTAATTGTATCACTGCATAAAGACCGATACAAGTATCTTGACAGGTACGTAATCTTGTGATAATTGTTTTATCAACGAACAGCCCCAAAGAAAGGAGAATACACCATGAAGTACTTAGTAATCGGTTCGGGAGGCCCGGGATTTGCTTCCCCGGAAGAAGCAGTTAACATTCTACAGGAAATAGTACTGCCAAGCTTTGATCAGCTGATCAGGCTGGAGAAGGAGAAAAAAATTCTTGCCGGAGGTCTCCCTGTGGGAGACAGGGCATTTGTATTTATAGCGGAAGCATCTTCCAATGAAAAGTTAGATCAGATGTTGCGAAAGCTTCCCATGTGGGGGGCGCTTGATTGGGAAGTAACCGCCCTCCAAACATTTGCCGGCAGAGCAACTCAGGAACGGAGCATAGTCAAAGAACTTAAAAAGTGACCCTTAAACTGCTCAAGCGGTTGAAACAGCTCAAACGGTAAGCGTCAGTTGTGCGTTTTCAAAAACGCCCCAAACTCCTTAGTCGAACCTTGAACGATATGGTCAAGTATGCCAGTGCGACAACTACCTCGATTCGTTTCAACAGAAAGGTCGTAGTGAACCGGGCTTTTTCCCGCCTTCGAGTTATTTGAAGCTCTAGCGCTTCAAGTGGTCAATGAATACTTGACAGCGGACATTTATTGGGTATAACATACGCCTATATGGGTGGGGACTTATTGTTTTACAGAAAAAATATTGAACCGAATGGCGATATAGTGGAGATGAAAATATGGAACGTGCCGCATTCAAAATACAAGCCGCACGGAAGGAAGTATTCACTCGTTTACATAAGAGGAGGCAAGCGGCTTATAGGATATGACAATGCTGAGATGAAAGGAGATCACAGGCATTACGGTGAAAAAGAATTCGTCTATCATTTTACAGACGTTGAAACCCTGATAAAGGATTTTTATGAAGACGTTGAAAGATTAAGAGGTGAGGTATGAAGGTAAAAAAAATAGACATAGGAATAAAAGGATTGAAGGAGAGCCTGAACGATTTCGCGGATACATGGAAGAAACTGGATGCGGGGAAAAAAACATCAAAAGAGGAAGGCATATATTTTGACTCCATTGATACAATGAGGGCGGTGCTCACAAACAAAAGACTTTTGATTCTCAGGACTATAAGGGAGCGCCATCCTGCATCGGTTTATGAACTGGCAAAATTTCTTAAAAGGGACATCAAAAATGTAAACCAGGACCTAGCGATGCTCTCTGCTTCTTCTTCGCCGAAATGGAATACTATATATTCATCAAGGAACCTTACAACATCAGGAATCTTGTATTTGCAGGTATGATGTTTTATCGCATCAACAAGGTCAGTTATCCGGCTGAAAAGCTCCTTATGCTGATTGTCTATTAATTCGACCCCGGTTGATAAGTCTTCAGTCCATTTCATTGTTTAAAAAAATCCCATGACGATCATTTTAATCGCAGACCTGCTGAAGAAGCATCGCTTCTTTTATCTGCTGCGCCTTTTCTTTTCCCGCGAATTTTTCTACGATGGCAAGCGCGAAACATAACGCGGTCCCCGGCCCCCTGCTGGTCAGTATGTTACCGTCCTCGACAACGGTTTTTTCCTCGTAGATCGCTGGACCGAGTTTGTCTTTGAAGGACGGATAGGATGTCACACGTTTGCCGTCCAGGATGCCGGCATTAGCCAGAACATACGGAGCGGCACAGATCGCCCCCGTCATTTTCCCCTTGCTGTTGAAGTCCCTTATGAGTGTCCCCTACCCTTTCATCGGCGTTAAGATTAGAAGCCCCGGGCATGCCGCCGGGCAGAACAAGCATATCAAAATCATCTGATTTAATGGTGTCAATAATTGTATCGGGTATTATTTTAACTTGACGGGCGCTCGATACAGGCCCTTCATGAAGACCTGCTGATACAATCTCAATCCCCGCCCTCCTGAGCACATCAATAATGGCCACTGCTTCAAGCTCTTCAAAACCATCAGCCAGTATAATCACAACTTTTGCCATGGTAAACCTCCTTCATCATCTTTTCCCGAATATTATACAATATCAAAAAGCTCTGAGGGCCGGGCCTGCACATTTTACAAAAATCATCTGCAATCAATAACCTGCTTTAATTTATTACGCAGTTAAATTATAATCAATCAAATGTTTTTTGAGATAATGAAATGGAGATCATTTTTTAAAAACCATTACAGGAGATAAAAATGAAAAAGAGCAGGTATCTGTCAGTTCTGATCGGCAGTATTTTTTTATTTGCGCTGTCTTCACCTGTTACAGCGGGAATTGAGAAGGAAGAGAATGCCGTCGTGAAAGAAAAATCCGGAGGGACACCGGAGACAATACAGGAATTCTCCGAGAAAAAGAAAAATGAATTTGAAAAGAAGGCCAGGGAAAAGGTTGCCGAGTTCGATAAAAAGATCAGGGAGCTTGAAGGCAAGGCGAGGGAAAAAGGCTTAAAGGCCAGGGACCAGGCAGCGGCCGGGATAGAGAAGGGGATGACAGAGCTGAAAGAGAAACACAAGGTCCTGGAAAAAGACGTGAATAAGCTCGATAAAGCGGGACAGAAAGCATGGGAATCAGCCAAAAAGAAGGTAGATGAGGCCGCTGACGAGCTTCAGAAGGCATATGACAGGGTCCGCGCATTCTTCACATCGGAATAATCCTCTATTTAATTAATTCCTCAACCCCCAGATCCGGCGCAACACTCAAAAGTATATGCACGGAATCGGTAAGCAGAATTAACCCGAAACCT
Organism: Thermodesulfovibrionia bacterium; assembly: GCA_963699585.1. GTDB lineage: Bacteria > Nitrospirota > Thermodesulfovibrionia > UBA6902 > UBA6902 > SURF-23. The sequence goes on from CAVOUK010000002.1 coordinate 668,970, forward strand.
ATTAACAGAAGACCGCTGACGATCATTATTATCCGCATACGGCTTTGTATGGCCTTGAAATGACTGAGAAAGGTATTTATTAGAAGTGATGTTGTTATAAATGGGATGGCAAGACCCAGAGAATATACGAGCAAAAGTTTAAAGCCGTACATAGCAGAGCCGGAGGTGCTTGCAATAAGGAGTATTGATCCCAGTATGGGCCCGATGCACGGCGTCCATCCGGCGCCGAAGGTCAGTCCGACAACAAAAGAACCTAAAGCTCCCCTCGGTTTCGTCTTGAGATGCACTCTCTTATCCGATGCAAGAAAATTCAGCTTAAGAAGGCCCATCACATAAAGCCCGAAGATGATGATGATTATCCCGCCTGTTATCCTTATTTGATCGTAATAATGTGAAAAGAGCGACCCTATGAAAGATGACGAAACGCCAAGGAGAATAAATACCGTGGAAAAACCAGCTACAAATGCAGAGGAATTTATCAGGGTGAGTTTTCTTATAAAGGCCTTATCAGCAGTCTTGAAGTCTTCAAAAGAGATCCCCGTAATATAGGAAACATACGATGGAATAAGCGGCAGTACACACGGTGAAAGAAAAGAAAGCACCCCGCCAAGAAAAGCCCCTATGTATCCAACGTTTGACATTTTATATACTCCATTTTCATTTTTTTGCCTTCTGCCTTCTGCCTTCTGCCTTCAAATGACGAGCGCATTCTTTCCGGCTTCCCTTTATCTTTTCAATAGCATGAGGAAGGCAGGAAAGTATCACTGAGAGATTTTCCTTTACAGCAGCCGGACTTCCGGGCAGATTTATTATCAGCGTTTTTCCCCTGACCCCGGCAACCGCCCTTGAAATCATTGCAAAGGGGGTCTTCTTCAAACCCTTCAACCGCATCGCCTCGGCAATCCCCGGTATTTCCCTCTGAATAACTTCTCGTGTAGCCTCAGGAGTTACATCTCTCGGGGATACACCCGTTCCGCCGGTTGTCAGAATAAGATCGGCTTTATTGCATAATGAAAGAAGTTTCTTCCTGATCAATGCCTTTTCATCTGGAAGAATATCATAGCTGACCACTTTCGCATCGATCTTTTTCATCATCCTTTCAATGGTTGGCCCGCTTGTATCCTTTCGTTCGCCCTTTGCGCCTTTGTCGCTTAATGTCAGAATTGCAACTTTTATCATTTTTATGGATTATGGATTATCGGATTTAATGGGATATGGAGCTAGTAAGAATGACAGTACCACTGATCCCTTACCCCTTAATCCTTATGTACTATCTCGTCTCCCCTTTTTATAGTTCCGCCTTTCAGCACTTTCACAAAAATGCCTTCCTTCGGCATTACGCAGTCGCCGGCCTGATGATAAATTGCACAGCGGGTATGGCAGACCTTACCGATCTGGCTCACTTCAACTTCTACATCCCTGCCGATGGTCATTTTCGTACCTATCGGAAGGACAGGAAGGTCAATCCCCTGTGTGGTGATATTTTCCGCGAAATCACCCGGACCGACTTTAAGCCCCATTGCCTGCATCTTTTCAATGCTTTCAATTGCAAGAAGGCTTATCTGCCTGTGCCATTTTTCAGATGCATGCGCGTCAGTCTCAATTCCGTAATTCTCCTTTGTGAGCACGCTGTCAACCGGCTTTTTTCTTACGCCCTTTTTGTCGCTTATATTGATTGAAACAATCTTTGCTTTCATATTTTATTATCCGCAGATTACACAGATTACACAGATAATAAAAACTGTTATAAAAATCTGTGCTAATCTGCGTAATCTGCGGATATGTTACTTTATCTTCGCCCCTTCCTTCACATCCTTTTCAGGGATCAATATTGACAACACTCCGTCACTGTCTGTAGCGGCAAGCAGCATGCCCTGTGATTCAACGCCCATCAGTTTAGCAGGCTGCAAATTGGTCACAACAGCAATACGTTTGCCGACAAGATCTTCAGGCGCATATGCATGACCAATCCCCGCAACAATCTGCCTCTGCTCGCCGGTATCAACCTGAAGCTTTATCAGCTTCTTCGATTTAGGAACACGCTCGGCCTGAAGCACTTTGCCAATTTTTAATTGAACTTTTGCGAAATCTTCTATGGAAATTAAATTTATTTCTTCTGGTTTCTGTTCGGCAGAAACTTGTCCTGATTCAGTCATCGTCACTTTGCCTTCCTTTTCTTTTGTCATTTCTTTCTTTACCTCTATCCTCGGGAATAATTGTTCACCTTTCGAAACTTTTATTTCATAATCAGGCTGCCAGTCCCATGTAAATATTCCTGGATCATTGTCTGGACCTTCAGATGAGGTCTTTGGCAGGCTTTGTTTAGTCTCTTCAATCAATGACCTCAGCCCCAGTTGCTTCCACATCTTTTCTGCGGTATCGGGCATAAACGGATAAAGCGAAACAGCAGACAGTCTCAGCGCATTCCAGATATTGAACATAACACTTCTTCAGTTCCTGGATATCTGTCTTTAGCAAGCTTCCACGGTTCTGTCTTGTGCAATATAATTATTCGCCAGCCCTAACCATATTCCATATATGAGTCAAGTATTACATTGAACCTAAGGTTAGACCAGTTGGCGATCATCATATTGCTGCGATTGCGAAAGCATTGCATCTATACATTCTCTTGCAAAAGGATCAGTCTGATCGATATCTCCTTCAGGCACTTTCAATTACTCCACCAAAATACTTTTCAGCCATCGTCAAGAACCTGCTCAAGAGATTTCCAAGGTCATTCGCAAGATCGGTATTGATGCGGTTTACCAGAGCCTCTTCAGAGAAATTACCGTCAAGTCCGAACGGCACTTCTCTGAAGAGAAAATATCTGAAGGCGTCCACACCGTACTTCTCAACCATTTCATTCGGGATCAACAACATTGCCGACGGACTTTGACATTTTCTTCCCTTCAACTGTCCACCAGCCGTGTGCAAATATATTTTCCGGCAAAGGGAATTTCAGCGCCATGAGCATGGTAGACCAGTAAACGGCATGTGTTGTCAGGATGTCCTTTCCCACAAGATGATGGTCTGCAGGCCACCAGAAATGACCCAGTCTTGCCTTCTCAGCATGCGGGGCAAGATACCGCGTTGCGGAAAAATAATTTAACAACGCGTCAAACCAGACATAAGTCACAAATGCTTCGTCAAAGGAGAACGGAATTCCCCACGCAAGCCTTGCTTTAGGCCTTGAGATGCAAAGGTCTCCGAGGGTGTTGTTCTTTAAGAATCCAAGCACCTCATTCCTGCGTGTCTCCGGCAGGATGTAAGAGGGATTGTCTTCAATGTATTTTATGAGCCTGTCCTGATATTTTGACATCAGGAAAAAATAGTTCTCTTCCTGTATCTGTTCGACAGCCCGTCCGCAGTCGGGACAGTTCCCGTCAACAAGGTCTTTTTCTGTCCAGAACCTTTCATCAGGCGTGCAGTACCATCCCGAATACTGCCTTTTCTCTATTTCACCGTCATCCCATAAAAGCTGGATGAGTCCCTGCACTGTTACAATATGCTCCGGATCTGTAGTACGAATAAAGGCGTCATTTGATATGTTTAATCTGCTCCAGAGAGACTTGAAATTCTCTACCATTATGTCGGCGTGTTCCTTTGGAGAAAGCCCTTTCCCCTGCGCAGCCTTTTCGACTTTCTGCCCATGCTCATCTGTCCCGGTAAGGAAAAAAACTTCTTTGCCCTTTAGTCTGTTATACCGGGCGAGGATATCGGCTGCAATGGTCGTATAGGCATGCCCTATGTGCGGGACATCGTTCACATAATAAATAGGAGTTGTGATGTAAAATTTTTGATTCATAATCAAGGATTGAGGAGCAATTAAAAAATTATGAAAATATCTGCCTTAATTACTCATTGTTCATTATTAATTATTAATTGTCTTGTCAGTGTTTCTTCTTTTGCCAGAATTTCCTGCGCCTGTTGAAGGGTTTCCCTTTATCTTCACCTTCGGGCTTTTGCGCTGCACCTTCTTGCGAAGGCTTTTCATGAACAGGTTTATCAGACACCTGCTTCACATGCTCATGCCTTCTATGTCCGTGATGTTCACGTCTTGAATGTCTCTCCCGGGCCATTCTTGCATCTCTATCTGACTGCGGCACGGCGGCTGAATCTTTCTGTCCGGGCTTATTAAATTGCAATTCTGCCTTTTTCTTTTCACCGGCAGGTAAATATTCCGGCTGTTCCCTTCGTTCTTCCCGATAGACAGCCTCTGAATCAACCTTCTGAAGATCAGCCCCGGAAGCCTCTTCTGATACAGTGATCAGCTCCTCATCCTGAATAGCTGAAACGTCTTTTTCTTCTTTGCATTCATACCCGAGACAGCACATCAACCTTCCGCAAATGCCGGAAAGCTTGCTCTGATTTATTGACAGCTCCTGCTGTTTTGCCATTTTTATTGTTACGGGTTCAAAATTTGTAAGAAAGAGACTGCAGCAGGTCTGTCTTCCGCAAACGCCTATCCCCCCGAGAAGTTTCACTTCATCCCTTACGCCGATCTGCCTCATCTCAATGCGGCTTTTGAATCTTGCTGCAAGGTCCCTTACAAGTTCCCTGAAATCGATCCTGGTGTCTGCGGCGAAATAAAAAGTGAATCTTTTTTTGTCCAGTGTCGTTTCTGCAGATATGATCTTCATGGAAAGGTTCAGTTCTTTGGCCCTGTTAATGCAATAGGCCCTTGCTTCAGCCTCAAGGGCACGATTGCTTTCAAGGGTTTCAAAATCTTTTTCATTCGCTATCCTGAGGACCTTTTTCAACGGCTCATCCTGTCTTCTCCGTGGTAGATTTTAGCGTTACGACATTGCCTATGCTAAGTCCCATCTCAGACTCAACGACCACTTTCGAGCCAGGCGCCGCATCAATATCTTCAAGCTTAAATGTATAGATCTTACCGCACGATCTGAAACGGATACCTGCAATTATGTTTATCGGGTTTATCGGGCAATTCCGCCCCATTCCCGATCTCTACTGTATTTTCATTATCCTGCATCTATTTCTTCCCCAATCTTTTTCTCATTAAAAGACTTGTATAATTAAGAGTTAATTTTTCGTTCAAATTAAATTTCAAGTCCATTCTTATATTATAAAGCTCGCGGGCCAATTTGAGTATATCTTTCAATGTCGCAGTCTCAGAAAGGTCTTTTATCTCACCCTCCCGGTCCTTATTAATAAGCAAGTCAGCCCGTCCCGTTGCCTTGAAAACAGCCATGTCTCTAAGCCATACCTGTACCCAGTCCAGCCATTCCTCAATAGAGGTTTTGTTGTCCCTGTAATCCTCTTCAAACCTGTTGAGCATAAGTTGCAATATGTCAAAGGACCTGTCCCTTTGCGCTATAAGGTTTTCATTCAGGGCATATCCGGGCCTTCCCCCGGACAGTGTACTTAAAAGGAGCGACCGCTCATGATCAAGGTCCTTAGACTTCTTCTGCAGCACATCAGCCATCTTAGCAATAGGCAGCGGCGTAAAACTTATTCTCTGGCATCTTGAACGGATCGTTGGAAGCAGCATATCCGGCCTGGAAGAGATCAGGATCAAAATGCTCTGAGAAGGCGGCGCTTCAAGCGTATCTAAAAAGGCATTGGCTGCCTCCCCGTTCATAGTTTCGGCATTATCAATGACCGCTACCTTATAATTGCCTTCAAACGGTTTGTAAGAGAACGCTCTTTCAAGCTCTCTGATGACCGAGACCTTGATCTGTCCCCCATCGCCTTCCGGCCCGATAATAAAGACATCCGGATGATTTCCCTTATCTATTTTCAAACAGGATGGACATTGCCCGCAAGAGTCAAGGGAAGCGGGGAAGTGAGGAAGTGAGGAAGTTAAGGAGTCAGAATGTGAAGTGGTGATAAGTGGCAACTCCATGACTTCATCACTTCCTGACTTCATCACTTCTTTCTGGCAGTTCAGAGTTTTTGCAAAATTTATTGCAGTGAGCCTTTTACCGATGCCTTCATCACCCGCAAAAAGCATTGCATGGGGGATGCGTTTTTTTGCTATACAACCCTGAAGGATATTAATTGCCCTTTCCTGGCCTATGATATCTTTTAATGCCATAATTTCTCTATTATTCCTATAAGCTCCCTGTTCACTTCTTCTGTGCTCCGGGATGCATCGATCACTTTTATTCTCTCAGGCTCATGGGCGGCGATCTGAAGAAATCCCTTTCTTACGCGGGTATGGAATTCAAGGGTCTCCATCTCAAACCTGTCCTCTTTCTGCGCACTCCTGTTTCTCCTGAGTCCTTCCTCCACGTCAAGATCAAGCAGAAAAGTAAGAAAAGGCTTCAGATCGGGGACCACTATTTCATCGAGAGCATGTATGACGGACAGGTCCAAACCCCTGGCATAACCCTGATACGCTACGGTCGAATCAGTAAAACGATCGGTGATCACAACGGTGTTTTTGAGTATCGCCGGATAGATGACCTCCCTCACATGCTGCGCCCTTGACGCGTAATAAAGAATCAGTTCTGTAAGCGGGTCCATGTGATTCTGCGGTTCAAGGAGCAACTTCCTGATCTTTGTTCCTATGTAGGTCCCGCCGGGCTCTACTGTGGTTATAACCTTATGTCCTTTTGATACGAGATATTCTCCAAGAAGTTTTACCTGGGTGCTTTTGCCCGAGCCCTCAATGCCTTCAAAAGAAATGAACCCCTTAACCCTCGACATACCTGTTCCTTAATTCCTTAAGCAGAGAAAACACCTTCAGTGCATCTTTGATTTCCAATGAGCCTGTCCCGCAGGACGGGGTCAACAGCGACTGTTGTCTGAGCTTGTCACGCGGTATCCCGAGTTTCTCCAGGGAAGATAATCCCCGCTCAAGCTGCTCACACAATCCATCAATAGTTACGCCTCTTATTGCGTCACTTGTAGGGACCACCCCCCAGGCTATAAAACCATTATTATTGATAAACGCCTTTACTTCTTCAGGATAGATACCAAGGGTGTCCCAGTAAAAATACGCATCGAAATTAAAGACCTCTATCCCGGAAGAAAGGATAAGGGGCCAGTCTGCCTTGCCGCAGCAATGAATCCCGGCTATACCGCCTGACTCCTTGATATGTTTTACAATTTCCTTCAGCATACTTGAAGCCTCTTCTGTATTTACTCCTAAATAGGCAGATGTTCCAATCGCTGAGAGGATCGGCTCATCGATAAAAATCAAAACCTTTTCAGCATATGGCTTTAGCATATCAATTTGCCAGCTTGCCTTGCCCTTGAGCAATTCAAGTGCAAGCTCCCTCAGTTCATCGTCAAAATAAACAGGACGTTTCTGACTGTCAGTCAGAGATAAAGTAAATGTCAGAGGCCCTGTGATATGTCCTTTTACTGCGCTTAATTTTTTATCCCGCTTCCCAAGAATGTCAATAAACGCCTGAAAGCCGGCAGCATGTTCTGATGAAATTGGAAAGCCGCTTTTGTTAGCAACCGCTTCATAAAATGCTGAGACAGCCTGTTCATCCCCCTTTACTATATTGACATGCTCGCCTTCAATCTTTATAAAGGGAAAGCCCTCTGAGTATTGAGGGACCATGAGCTCGAGAAAGCTCCTGTGAGGCAGCTGGGGCCAAAACGGAATATCTACGGAATCCAGAACGATTCTACACGCTTCTGCTGGATCTGTATGAGGCAGACTGCCGATGCCGGTTGTGCTGAAACTCTGAAACATAGCTATTAATCATACTCCATGATCGGAGCAAGTTGCAAATAACAATATGCTATGAAATCAGGGGTTTTATATTTAGATGGCCTACAGTGACCTGGTCCTGCTTCTCTTGGTCCTGCTCCGGTTTACTGTCCGGCGGGGTTTTACTTTATAGCTTTTCTGGTCCGTTATGATGATCGTGCCTTTTTCAAAGTCCTTTGCAAGAAGTTTCCCGGCATCCGACCATAGCGTACTTCTTGTTGAATCACCAAGAAGGGCGATTATAATAACGCCTTCTTCCGTTTCTGAGGCGCCGACAAAACAGTGACGTGCGGCCCTTGTATATCCTGTCTTGCCGCCGAGATGGTCCTCTTCAGACCAGAGAAGATTGTTGGTGTTTGTAAGAAGAACAGATTTCCCGTCAATATCCACTTCCTTGACTTTTGTATCTATAATATCTGTAATGATCTGGTATGAAAGGGCCCTTTTCATTATTTTAGCAAGATCGCGTGCTGTAGTGTACTGCCCTGTCCCGGGAAGACCGGATGCGTTTATGAATTTGGTAGTTACTGCATTTATGGAGCGGGCTTTTTCATTCATAAGGGGGACAAAAGATCTTTCATCCCCTGCCGCAGCCTCAGCAAGGGCTATAGCAGCGCCATTAATAGACCGTATAAGAGCAAAATCCAGCAGGTCTCTTACGCTAAGCATTGCCCCCTCTTTCAATTTTGGTAAAACCGAAGGGGTTTCGGCAGCCTTTCTGCTTATTTTAACCATGTCATCAGGGTCCAGTTTATCAAGTGCTACCATGGCTGTTATAAGTTTTGTTGTACTGGCAGGCGGCCGCTTAACGTCAGGATTTTTGGCATAAAGGACTTCTTCGGTTTTACTGTCGATAACGATAGCGGCCTTTGCAGAAATCCCTGATGCATTTGAAAAACCAGGAGCAATAAAGAAGACAATAAACGGCAATAAAAGAAAAAGAGGTTTTAAAAATTTATTATACTGCTCAAAGTTTTTTTGATGCCTTAATCTCAATCCTTCACTTCCTCTCTCTATATTTAATGCATAACTGCTTACATAAGTATAATAATGAACATAATAAAAGGCAACAGTTTAAATCACAAACCTTGTAAGCGTGTAAGCTCGCAAGCTGGTTAGCCTGCAAGCTGTCAAGCTGTCTTATCCAGTCTGAAATACCTTGCTATTAATGCATATGGGGCCTACAATACAATCATATGAAAGAGATAAAAATATATTTAAAACAAACAAGTATATATTGCGATGATTTAGAGAAAACAATTAACAGAGACGGATGTTATGATGCAAAAGGGTCAACAATTTGCAAAGCCTGTTCAGTTAAACCAGCCCCCAAAAAAGTTAATGTGGTTAATAAGGCAATAAATTTTAATTGAAATTACCAATTAACCTCATCACAAGATAAATGTCATTATCATGAACTATTTTACCTACAGATATAAATTGTATGAATTGCACTTTAAAAGAAATTTTTTCAAGAGGTCCCTTTTAAAGGATATCGTAGAAGCCAGGGAAAATGGGAATGGAGAGACATTGGAAAAGCTTTATTCTTTATTAAATGCAAACAATATTAATTATGAAAAGAGCAAGTGCAAGCTGCTGACAAAATATTTTTTGTTACAGTACTGAATAATGCCGACGTTATCAAACAAAACATGCCTTTTATTATTACAGCTCATTGACAGCCATCCGGGAACGTGCTAAGCTAAATATAGAATTTTAGAAGTTTTGTTGTTTATGAGGCCACAAGGATTTTAAACTTTGTGGCTTTTTTCATTTGTGGAGACCTTCTGAGATTTTAATTTAAAGATACGGAGGTAAAAGAAGAACATGTTAAACAGAAATGCTCAGGCAAAGTTAGAAAGAACGCAGGAGAGACTGGACGCAGGCTTTATATCCAAACATTTTCCGGAGGTCGCAAGCATCGTCATCAGCATGATGTACAAACAGAAGGGGGCCAAATCCCTGCTCCGGACCCTGAATTTCTCTACAGACAGTTATGCTTTTTTCAAGGTAACCTGTTTGAGCGAAGGCTGTGTTGACGGCGGGTTTGATATGACACAGATTGTAACCTCTATGATCAGAAACCATAGCGAGACGTCAAAAGGAGAACTTGGTTGTGATGACAGCGGTTCTCGCCCCGATCACTCAAATATTGTCTATGACGTTGCCATACAATACACATAAAGAAAGTTGCCCGGTGCAAAAAAATGGGAAGCGCGGAAGGCTAATCAGAGTCAGTCCATAAACCCGGCCCCGGAACAACCTGGGGCATATATTAAAAGGGATCTAAACCCGGGATAAGCTGACTTCGGACTGTACTGCACAGGTGAGAGGCCTGTGATATTGAAACTGGTCCTGCCTAAAGTTATTTTAATAAAATCCGTTTAATTTAATTGATGGGCTTAAGACTAAAGGAAAGATATTCGGAATTTCTGCAGCGACAATCATGGTTATTCCTCTCCATTAATAAACTGAAAGAGTCCGTTCCTGTTCAATTGTTCATCACTTACAGAGATCAGGTAGCGTTATTTTTTTATATTCTGTGGATCACCGGGTGCGGATACTGGATATACAAGTTCATGGCCATTAAAGTGCGCCCTCTAAAATACTCTTTTGTTACTATCACTGATCCGCAAGACGCGCGTGTTTTTTTGTCATTTGGTATCCTGGGGGCCGTTTTCATTATTCTATTTTCTTTTTTTATACTTAAATTTATTTACAACCTGTTCCACGGCGGCATATATAAGCTCTTGCCCACGCGCTGGTACTCGATTGGAAGATCAATAAGTTATTTAATTTTACTAAGCTTTGCCTTTACGTACATTAAACATGCCAAGGTCGCCGGACTGACCATATACAACCGCGTCGAAGAGATCGTTGATATATCCGAACAGTATGATGAGGTTGTATTGAAAAATTTATCTGACATGCAGGAACTCTTCAGAAGAATGGATGACCGTATTGAAGATGGCGAAGATCAACAATAAAAATATGCATTCAATTTGAAGTCAGGCATCTCTCCATAAAAAGCAATAATTATATCTGAGATCAAATGCAGCAAACGTTTCACTGTAATGGTAAATTGTGTGGTGAAAGGATCTTGTTTGGTGGAGATTTATAGATTGCATTCACTAATTGCATTACATATAATAAGCGAACAAGGGAGGGTATATTATGCGTAATTACAATCCTGTTCTGGCGTTCATTGTCTGTCTTCTTTTATTCCCCGGCTTTGCAAATTCGCACGAATCTCTCACTGGCAGCGGCTGCTCGGTAAGCGTTCCGGGATATCTGTCTGACCTTGCGAAGGAATATGAAAAAGAGACGGGCGTTAAGATAATGGTCCTCGGTGGAGGCAGTGTCAGGGGACTTATTGATTTGCATGAGGGACGGACGGACTTCGCAGCTTCATGCCAGTCAAAGACCCCGGAGGACCCGGTAGACTTTGAATATGTTACCGTTGCATGGGACGCCCTTGTATTCATAGTTAACAAACAGAACCCGGTCGATACGGTCACGCCCCAGCAGCTGAAGGATATATATGAAGGCAGGACAACAAACTGGAAACAGCTTAACGGCCCTGACCTTGATATCATATCAATTATCTCTCAGAAAGGAATGGGCGGCATCGGTGAAGCGATAGCCAAATATATACTGAAAGGCAACAGACCGCTTCAGAGACAAAATTCTATATTGGCAGCTTCGATATCAATATCGGAACAGCTTGTTGAACAAATGAAAGAGGGGTTTGCGACATCCGGGTTTGGAAGCGCAAGAAAAAGAGATGTTAAAATGCTGAAGGTCAATGGTGTGCTCCCTACAAGGGAGAACATCATTTCCGGCAAATACCCATTTAAGAGACCGCTTTTCATCGTTATCAAAAAGGACCCAAAACCCGAGACAAGAAAATTCGTTGATTTTGTTTTGAGCATGAAGGGGCAGCAATTGATATCATCTTATGGTATGCCTTCACTCATTGATATGAAATGAACGTTACATTAAGAACAAAAGTAACTGCTTTTGTCGCCATCGCTGTAATTACAATAAGCACGATAAGCACCTTTCTTTTTATATCCGCTCAAAAAAGAGGGATCGAAAGGGAGCTTATCGCAAGGGGTTTTGCCTTGTCTGAATCCCTCTCAAGGGCCATTGATGAGGGACTTGCCGCTGAAGATCTGAATCTGATAAAAGATGTTGAAGAGATAGTCCATACAAAAGACGTTGTCCTTGTCCAGGCATTCTCGACATTATGGCTCGAGGTGGCCTCCGCCCCTGTTGATCAGCTTAATGTACCTCCGGACCCTGCCGCTGTTGAACATTTTAAAACAACCAGAATGGAGTATGGCCATTTTTATATCGACGAAGGCGGCTTGTTTGATATCTATACTCCGGTGCTGCTGGATACGCACGATCTCAGGGTACCTAAGCTCCTTATCGGATATGTGCGACTCAAGATCTCAACCGAGCAGATCAGAAGGTCGATTAAAGATGCGATAGTTTTTAATGCAACCTTCTCTGCATTGATAACACTTTTCGCAGTTTTCGTCCTTAATGCGATCATCACGAAATATATTCATACACCGATATTGACGCTCAACAAAGCGATTTCCAAATATAAACGGGGAGAATTCCCGGAAATTGTCCCGATCTATTCCAATGACGAGATAGGAGAGCTTTCCTCGGAATTCAACCAGATGAGCCGCACAATCAGGGAACGTGAAGAACGGCTTGCCGAAGAAAAGGAACGCCTTTTTGTTACCCTGCGCAGCATCGGCGACGCCGTGATCGTAACCGATATTTCAGGCACTATTACCTTATTTAACAAGGTCGCAGAGCAGACTACGGCATGGCCGGCTGAGGAAGCGATCGGCAGACCATTCTCGGAGATATTTTATATTATAAATGAAAAGACCCGCGAGCGTTGCGAAGACCCGGTAGCAAGGGTCATGGCAACAGGCGCTATTGCCGGTCTTGAAAATAATACCGTTCTAATAAGAAAAGACAGAGCTGAAATAATAATTGAAGACACCGCGGCCCCCATAAAAGACAAGAATGGTGTAATCATCGGAATAGTGCTCGTATTCCGCAATGTAACGGAGCACAGGCTGGCAGAGGAAGAAAAAGCAAAACTCGAATCTCAACTCATCCAGTCCCAGAAAATGGAGGCCGTTGGCCTTCTTGCCGGAGGCATAGCGCATGATTTCAATAACATTCTGACCGCAATAATCGGCTACGGGCACCTTTTAAACATGAAGCTGGGAAAAGACAGCGCCCTTACACATTTTGTAGATCAAATACTAAGCGCTTCAGAAAAAGCGGCAAATTTGACCAGGCAGATCCTCGCATTCAGCAGAAAGCAGATACTGACCCCAAAAGAAACGGAATTGAATAACCTTATCAGCGGCATGCAAAAACTCCTGCGTAGACTCATAGGTGAGGACATAGAGTTCAAGACATATTCTATAGATAAAGCCGTCGCTGTTATGGTAGACCAGGGACAGATAGAACAGGTGCTGATGAACCTATGCACCAATGCCAGTGATGCCATGCCCAACGGAGGATTGCTGTCCATAGGCACTGACATTGTGAAAATGGATGAACACTATGCAAAAATACAGGGGTTTGAGAAACCCGGCAGCTATGCCCTGATCTCTGTAACCGATACCGGTGTTGGTATGGATGAAAAGACCAGAGAGAGGATATTCGATCCGTTTTTCACGACAAAGGAAATGGGGAGGGGGACCGGGCTCGGACTTGCAATTGTTTACGGAATAATCAAGCAGCACAACGGCAACATCACGGTATACAGCGAACCCGGGAAGGGGACGACATTCAGGATATATCTGCCGCTTATTAATACGACAACAGAAGAGATAAAAGCTGCTGAAGTTGTTACGATGCCACGGGGAACAGAAACTATCCTTCTCGCAGAGGACAATAACGATGCAAGAAAATTTATCGCTGTCCTGCTTGTTGAATTCGGCTATAAAGTCATAGAGGCAGTGGACGGAGAGGACGCCGTAAACAGGTTCAGAGCGCACAAAGACGATATTCAACTTGTTATACTCGATGTAGTAATGCCGAATAAGAGCGGTAAAGAGGCGCGTGATGAGATAATTAAGATACAGCCTGATATCAAAGTGCTTTTCACCAGCGGTTACACGGCAGACATAATCAGCAGTAAAGGGATCCAGGAGGAAGGGATACATTTTATTTCAAAGCCTGTTAAGCCCTATGACCTTCTTGTCAAGGTAAGAGAAATTCTGGATCAAAAAGAAAACCTTTAGTTACCTGTGCGCTTCAGCCCAGTTTTTACCGACGCCGATATCCACTTTGAGCGGGACGTCGAGTTTAAACGCATTCTCCATTTCCTCTTTCACAAGAGACATGATCATGTCCCGCTCTGCTTCAGGCACTTCAAACAACAGTTCGTCATGCACCTGAAGGAGCATCCTGGTCTTGAGATTTTCCTTCTTCAGTCTTCTCCAGATATTCAGCATGGATATTTTAATGATATCAGCGGCAGAACCCTGCACGGGCGTATTGATAGCGAGCCTTTCCCCAAGTTGTTTTATGTTCCTGTTTGAATTCTTAAGCTCCGGTATCTGCCTTTTTCTGTTTAATATCGTTGATACAAAACCGGCCGCTGTGGCTTGTTCAATAGTCTTCTCCATGAACTCTTTTACGCCGCTGTGTTTTAAAAAATACGTATCAATATAATCCCGCGATTCATTAGGCGGGATACCTAATTCCTTGCTAAGTCCGTATGGGCTGATGCCGTAGATGATGCCGAAATTTACGGTCTTGGCCCGTCTCCTCATCTCCGGAGTTATATCTTCAGCGGAGACACCGAACAATTCAATCGCTGTTCTTGTATGGATGTCCCCGTTATGCTGAAAGACCTCGATAAGCCCTTTATCCTGACTAAGGTGAGCAAGCACGCGAAGTTCTATCTGCGAATAATCGGAAGACAGAAGGAGGCAACCCTTCTCGGCTATGAAAGCCGCTCTTATGTCCGCGCCCCATTCGCCCCTTATCGGGATGTTCTGGAGATTCGGCTCTGAACTGCTCAGCCTTCCGGTGGCTGTGATCGTCTGGTTGAATGATGTATGGAGTCTGCCTGTCCCGGGATTGACGATCTTCGGAAGCGCATCGACATATGTGTTCTTCAGTTTTGATAAAGTACGGTACTCAATGATCTCCCTTGGCAACTCATGCTCAAGCGCAAGCTGCTCAAGCACATCAACGTCGGTTGAAAAGCCGGTCTTGGTTTTTTTGATGGTCCTGAGTCCGAGCTTTTCAAAAAGTATCTCCTGAAGTTGTTTCGGTGAGTTTATGTTGAATTCTTCGCCGGCAATAAAATAGATCCTTTTTTCAATACTGGCGAGTTCACCTGTCAGTCTTCCGGACAGGGTATCCATCAGAGGTATGTCGATCTTTATGCCCGCCATTTCCATATCCGCAAGGACTTCAATCAACGGCATCTCTACATCATGAAATAATTTCAAGAAACCATGTTCTTCAATTTCCGGTTCGAAAAACTTTTTCAGTTTCAGGACCGCCGAAGCATCTTCACCGGAATATTCCGCGGCTTCGTCTATCGGGACATCCCTGAAATTCAGTTTGCCTTTGTCTGTGACGTCATTGAATGAAAGCTTTTTGATACCGAGACGGTCCATGCAGATATCTTCGAGGTTATGATTTGTCCTGTTCGGGGTCAAAAGATAAGAGGCTATCATTGTGTCAAAGGCAAGGCCCTTTAGATCTAACCCCTCATTCCTCAGTACGATAAGGTCATATTTTATATTGTGTCCGGTCTTTTTGGTCCCCGGATCTGCGAGTATGGGTCTTAACTTTCCTATCACATACTCCTTTGATAACTGGTGCGGCACGCCGAGGTATGAATGTGTTAATGGAACATAATACGCCTTTGATGGGTCCGAAGAGAAAGAAATGCCGACAAGTTCCGCCGTAACTGGTGATTTAGATGTCGTTTCAGTATCAATCGCGATTTCATCAGTAAGTGAACCCAGAGCCCGCTCCAGAATATCTTTATCAAGAACGGCTGTGTATTCTGTCTTCTCAGCGGGCAGCGTACTTTTTTGCGGGACCAATTTCATGAAACTGCTGAATCCAAATCTCCGGAAAAACTCCAGAAGTTTAGCCCACTCGGGCTCGCACAGTTTAAGCTCATTTATGGATATATCCAGCGGGACGTCCGGATGGATGGTCGCAAGTTCTTTACTGAGTTTGATGTTCTCGATGTTCTCAGACACAGCATTTCTTACCTTGGCATTTTTTATCTCGTGGCGCCTTGCTATCAGACTGTCGAGGTCCCCGAATTCCTTCAGCAGTTTAATCGCTGTTTTCTCTCCAATGCCGCGCGCTCCCGGGATGTTATCCGAGGCATCACCCATGAGAGCGATGATCTCAGGAAAACGCGAGGGTTCAACGCCGAAACGTTCGAATACATCTTTCTCCTCTGTAACTTTATCTTTCATCGTGTCGTATAGTTTTATTGCAGGACTCACAGTCTGACACATATCTTTGTCCCCTGTTACGATGAAGACTTCGAGCCCCTCTTTTTCCGCCTCTTTTGCAAGAACGCCCAGGATATCATCGGCCTCATAACCGGGTTTTGCGATCTGCTGTATCCTGAAAGCACTAATGATTTCCCTGATAACCGGGACCTGCCGTTTCAGGTCTTCAGGCATTCCGGGGCGGTGTGCTTTATACGCCTCGTATGCTTCATGTCTTTTTGTAGGCTCCGGAGAGTCAAAGACTATCGCAAAATAATCGGGGGCTTTCTCCCTCAATATTTTCAATATCATATTAGTGAAACCGTAAATGGCATTTGTGGGGAATCCGTCTGCAGCGGAGAGGTCCCTTATGGCATAAAAGGCCCTATAGAGATATGAATTGCCGTCGATAAGATAAAGTGTTGGCATAACGAGGCTTTAATTATACAAAAAAAGAATAAGTTAAGCAGGGTTACGTAAATATTGAAGAGATAAATCCTGCACCCGGCATTGTTAATCCCGGGTTATTATGAATATAAATTAAAGATTTCAATGAAAAAAACCGATATTAGAACAAAGAGGTAAACAAATTATAATTATTATAACTATTAAGTAACGGAGTCAGCCCAGATATGAAGAGAGAGGAGTGTATAAAATTGATGAAGAAAAATTATTTATTCTTTTGCCTCATTCTTATAGCAGCGGTAACCGGGATTGCAGTGGGCCAGGGAATGCTGAAAGGCTCTCATATCATAAAATTCGTATTTGCAGCCGGAGGACTTCTGGTTGTGGCAATTCTTTTATTCGTGTGCTCGCGCCTTTTATCCGGGATAATGCAGCCTCTTTACAAAATAGAGCAAGTCCTTCATGATATGGCAAAAGGCGACTTTACTGATGCCGTTGTGCCCACAAATAATAAGAGAGAAATGAAAGAGATAGAACATGCTTTTCATGAATTGAGAAATGGACTGAAGGATATGGTTGGCAATATAAACAGGGGCATTATTCATCTGTCATCAATGACCGAGAACATTTCCGCTGTATCAAATGATCTCATGAATAACACGGATACGAAAATAAATGAGACCAGAGAGGTCCTGAGTTCAATGTCAGAGATATCTCAAACCATAACCGATCTGGCTGCCGATGCAACAGACCTGTCTGAGATAGTAGATGAGATCTCAGAGCTTGTATCTTACGGAAAGGACACAAACAAATATACATTAACCTCACTGAATAATATTTCCGAGGTAGTTGATGATACCGCTGAGACTATCAATACCCTCGGAAACAGATCAGGAGAAATTGAAAGCATAATATCTGTAATTACCGACATTGCCAGCCAGACAAACCTGCTGGCGCTGAATGCCGCCATAGAGGCGGCAAGGGCAGGAGAACATGGCAGGGGTTTTGCCGTTGTAGCCAGTGAAGTAAAAAAGCTTGCGGATAAAACGGCAAAATCAACTGATGAGATCACGCGTAAGATCAAACTGATACAGGCAGAGTCACGGTCGTCGGTGGAAAAAATAGGCAAAAGCAAGAAAGAGGTTGAAAAAACTGTTAAACTTATGACCGCAATTACTCAATGTTTCGATTCGATTACATCAACCACTAACAGGGCCGTAGAAGCGGCAAAGGGTATGAGTAAAAAGATCGATGGCGGAGCGAATGTGCATGGCGCTGAAAATATTACTGGTTCTTTTGAAGAAACACGCAACGAAATAAACAAATTAAATCAAACAACATCCGGGATCCCTGATATAGTTGAAGATTTAAAAAGGCAGATGGGCTGGTTTCAAAATGGCACAAGTGAGTGATCAGGGCTTGCGGCTGCACTATCTGTCATTTATTTTACTGTTAAAAGGTCAGGCCACAGATAAACACAGACTGTTAAATAGCCATTTCAGGACAGCTTGCCTGCCGTCAGTTAAGTTTCCTGCAGATTAAAATGTTAATGATTTTTGAGAAAAAGCAGAATATAATCATAGAAACTTGTTTTATAGAAAGAACAGCTGCTCCTTCATGGAAAATACTACTGTAATAAATGATCTTATAAAAGGCCTGCTGCATTGCACGCCGGATTTTATTTACTTCAAGGATTTGAACGGCAAATACGTCGCAGTCAGTGATACGGTCGCAAATCATTTAAACAGCACTGTTAGTGACATTATAGGCAAATCGGATTTCAACTTCTTCCCCGGAGAGCAGGCTGAGGCGATGTTTCTTGAAGATAAAAAGATAATCGCGACAGGAGAGGCGGTTAAAGACACTATTGAGAGAAAGGTTTGTCCAAACGGATCACAATTCTGGGTTTCAGTGACCAAGACTCCCTG
The DNA here is from genome assembly GCA_963699585.1 of Thermodesulfovibrionia bacterium. GTDB lineage: Bacteria > Nitrospirota > Thermodesulfovibrionia > UBA6902 > UBA6902 > SURF-23. The sequence goes on from CAVOUK010000002.1 coordinate 687,512, forward strand.
GAAAGACAACTCCGGGGAAATTGTGGGCATTATCGGCGTATGCAGGGATGTTACTGAAAGGATCGAAAGAGAAAAACATATTCTTGATATGCTGAGCATAGCTACTCATGATATACGGGGCCCTTTAAGTTCGATCGGAAGCATGATAAAACTTCTCATTCGCGGCGCCTTCGGTGCAATTGACGAAAGTGTTAAAGTCACTCTTTCGGATATTTCCGGCAGGATGATCCGCCTCGAAAAGCTATTGGGCGAATACCTGTGCAAATCTTCGATGATGAACGTTAAAATGCCGGAGAAGGAGTATCTGGATTTGCGGGAGGATATAATTGATCCCATCCTTGATGAATTTTTATCGGAAATTGAGGGGAATAACATCAGAATAGACAACCGCCTGGGGGCCATCCCCGGTAACAAGATCATAATAAAGGCAAACGCGCGATGGATCAAGATCGTGTACAGAAATCTTATCCGCAATGCGATAAAATATGCCGTTTCCGGACAGATAGCCTTCGGCTTCGAAGACAAAGGAGATCATTACAGATTAAACATTTATAACAGCGGGCCGCCTGTACCGGAAGAACGGAGGACCAACATTTTTGAAAAATTTGAGAGTTCCGACAGCACAGGTCTTGGTCTTGCCATCTGCCGGAACCTTATTCAAAAGCACGGCGGCAAAATGTGGTATGAGAACACCTGGGACAACCATCCTAATTTTGTTTTCACTATTCCCAAATAAAGCTGTTAGCTATACCTCAGCCCTATCTTATATTCTGGTTCTTCCGACATTTCTGTAAGTATCTAGTTAGATTCTGTAAAAAAAATTTTTAGGGTGGGCCTCCTGCTCTAACCACTTGATTAAATAATTATGAAAAGTTATAGTAACAAAATTTTATTTAGTGTCATTTCAATTATATACATCGGAGGGAATACCATGTTTACAGGGATAGCTTTTGCAATGGGCTGGTGCGCCGGGCGGCGGCGGAGAACAGCAGGGAATAGGCGGTATGCTTACATCGTTTCTCCCGCTGATATTGATCTTTGTCATCTTTTATTTTCTCCTCATACGTCCGCAATCCAAGAAAGCAAAAGAACATAAGCAACTGCTCGACAACCTCAAGAAAGGCGACAAAGTTATGACCACCGGAGGCATATATGGGGTTATTGAAGACATTGACGCCAATGCAGTGGTTTTGAAAGTGGGCATTAAAGATGATCTGAAAATAAAAGTAAACCGCAGTTATATTGCCGGGTTAAGGAACGGGGAATAAGGGTTTTATGAAAAAGAAGTTTATCTGGCGTATATCTTTAATAGCGGCCGCAACTATTTTATCCATATTGTTTTTCCTTCCCTCTACATCTTTGGTCTCGTCCCTGCCCGACTGGTTAAAGAAATACGGTATAACACTGGGTCTGGACCTCCAGGGGGGAGTGCATCTTGTCTACGAAGTTGACATTGACAAGACAGTAGATGTGACCGTAGAAAGAATTGCATCCAGCCTTACAAATACTTTTAAAGAAAAGAAGATCGTGGCAAAAGCAGAAAAACAGGGGTTGGATATAATCATATCTCCAGACAATGATCAGACAAAAAAAACAGTTCAGGGGCAGTTCCCGGCCTTAATTTTGGAGAGTCAGTCTGAAGGAAAGGCTTTTTTCCGTATTGACAGCGCTGAGGTCAGCAGGATAAAAAACTCTGCTGTTGATCAGGCGCTGGAGACTATAAGGAACAGGGTGGACCAGTTCGGTGTTGCTGAACCTACAATTCACAGGCAGGCAAATACCGAAATTGTCATAGCGCTGCCTGGAGTGAAGGATACAAGACGCGCTATAGACCTGGTAGGCAAGACAGCGCTCCTTGAATTCAAGCTCCTTGATGATGATTCTCCTCTCGCAGCACAGCTTCCCGGCACCGTCCTTCCCGGACAGGAAGAAAACATACTAAAACAGTATGCTTCTCAGATCCCTGAGGGAGACCAGATACTTTTCGGAAAAATACGGAACAGGGAAACCCAGGCCGAGACAAAGTCTGTTTATCTTGTGAAAAAACAGGCCCTCTTAACAGGAGACTTTCTTACAGAGGCACGGGTCAGTATAGATCAAAGATATAACGAGCCGTATGTGAGTTTGTCTTTTGATGCAACAGGGGCCAAACTCTTTGAGCAGATCACAGCCAACAATATAAAGAAACGTCTGGCGATAGTTCTTGACGACAATGTGCATTCTGCGCCGGTAATACAGGACAAGATCGAGGGAGGCAATGCCCAAATTACAGGTTCTTTCGGAATGGATGAGGCTAAGGACCTGGCTATTGTACTGCGGTCCGGATCGCTCCCTGCTCCTCTCAAGATGCTGCAAAACGTCACCATCGGGCCGTCGCTTGGAAAGGACTCCATAGACGCAGGGATAATGGCCGGCATAATCGGCGCCTTACTTGTTATCGTATTCATGATCATATACTACAAACTTTCCGGCGTTATCGCAGATTTTGCCCTTGTGCTGAATATTGTTTTTCTTGTTGGCGCACTGTCAGCATTCAAGGCAACCCTCACGATGCCCGGTATTGCAGGTATAATTTTGGCGATAGGCATGGCTGTTGACAGTAATGTGCTTATGTTCGAAAGGATGCGGGATGAGTTGAGGCTCGGGAAGACCCCGCGGGCCGCAATCGATTCAGGTTATGACAAGGCCTTCTGGACCATTTTTGACTCTCATGTAACAACCCTGATTACCGCAGTAGTTCTTTATGAATTCGGTACAGGGCCCATAAAGGGATTTGCCGTAACCCTTGGAGTCGGGGTTTTTATTAATCTTTTTACGGCGCTTATCGGGACCAAAACGGTTTTTGATCTGATCACTTCCAAACGAGAGGTTAAAAAGCTGAGCATATGATCGAAATTATCAGAAATACAAAGATTGATTTCATGGGCAAGAGGTTCATAGCCCTTGGTTTTTCCGCACTATTGACAATACTTGGGATTGTAGCTGCGGTCCAGGTTGCAAGAGGGACCGCTAATCTCGGTATTGACTTTGCAGGCGGCACGTCGGTACAGATCAAGTTCAATACCCGGGTGGCGCTTCATGATGTCAGAAGGACGCTTGAAGATGGCGGCATAAAGGAATTTGATCTGCAGGAACTTCCTACTGAGAATAAAGTCCTTATCAGCATAAAAAAGAGTGAAGTAAATATCGGAGACCTTTCCGGGAAAATCATAACTGTTCTGTCGCAGAAGTTTTCCAGGAGCAATGTGGTGGTGGATTCAACGACAGAGATAGGCCCCAAGGTCGGCGGCAAATTACGCAAGGACTCCCTTAATGCGATACTTGTTGCCACTCTCGGGATACTGATATATGTTGCCTTCAGGTTTCAGTTCAGATTCGGGGTTGGAGCTACTATTGCTACTTTTCATGATGTGCTTGCAATGCTCGGTATCTTTTATATTCTCGGCAAAGAGATTAACCTGCTCCTTGTAACTGCACTCCTTACAATCGCAGGATATTCACTTACGGATACAGTGGTTGTCTTTGACAGAATAAGAGAAAACCTGAAGACCAAATTCAAGAAATCCACCTTTGAAATTGTTAATGAGAGTATCAACGAAGTGCTTTCAAGGACCATTGTTACATCACTTACTGTTTTCCTTACAGCAGCGGCCCTTTTTGTTTTCGGCGGCGAGGTGATCCATGATTTTGCTTTTGCGATTATGCTGGGTATAATCATCGGCACATATTCTTCAATATTTGTTGCAAGTCCTATTGTAATTATGCTGGGAAAGGACAAAGCACTTAAGAAAAAATAAAAGATTAAAGATCAAAAATAATAATTGTTGAAGTAATAAACAATTTAAAATATAAATCTCCTTATTTTGCATTTTGATTTATAATTCTTAATCTATTCTATGCATCGCAACTGGCAGGTAAACAGGACCAACCCTGAATTTCTAAAACATATTTCAGATAAAGCATCCATCTCCCCGGTGCTGACCCAGGTGCTCGTAAACCGTGGTATCAGAGATATAGAATCTATAAAAAACTTCCTTTGCCCTTCTCTCGAAGGGCTTCATGACCCTTTTCTTATTGCCTGATATGGATAAAGCTGTTGATCGATTGAAGACCGCGATCAGGAAAAATGAAACGATCTTTATACACGGAGATTACGATGCAGACGGCATAACATCTACAGCGCTCCTGGTCAGTGCATTAAGAAAGCTCGGACTTAAAACTTTTTACCACATTCCCAACAGGATCACAGAGGGTTATGGAATAAGTAAAACAGGCATAGATAAGGCCAAGGCATGCGGCGCTGATCTTATTATAACTGCCGACTGCGGCATAAGTTCGGAGGGTGAAATATTGACTGCACTCTCTACGGGAATTGATGTTATTGTCACAGACCATCATGAACCGCCTGATAAACTGCCCAACGCAACTGCCGTAATAGACCCTCACAGGAAAGATTCCGGGTATCCCTTTAAATATTTGGCCGGTGTGGGTGTTGCATTTAAACTCATCCAGGCGCTTAGACAGAGCATAGGGCACGGACAGAACGCAGACCTGAAAGAATATCTTGATCTGGTTGCTCTGGGGACCATAGCCGATTCTGTTTCACTAACTGGTGAGAACAGAATATTTACGGTTTTTGGACTTCAGGAGATCAATAACGGCTCTTGCAGGATTGGGATAAAGGCGTTAAAAAAAGTTTCGGTAATTGAGAAAAATGTAAGTTCCGTACAGCTCTCTTTCACTTTAGTCCCGAGGATCAATGCTGCCGGCAGGCTCGATGATGCCGGAGAGGTTGTTGAACTTTTTCTTGCTGAGGATGAAGAAAAGGCAGCTGCTATAGCAGGACTTCTCGAACAGCAGAACAAAAAACGGAAAAAAATTGAAGGAGAGGTGCTTAAATCAGCCCTCGATATGATAACCCCTCATCAACTCGATAATGCAATCATACTGTCCTCCCATGATTGGCATCAAGGGGTTATCGGCATTGTCGCATCACGGATAGCGGATATGTTTTACAGGCCCGTATTTCTCTTTTCAGTAAAGGACTCAATTGCAAAAGGTTCAGCGCGAAGCATCCAGGCATTTCATCTTTATGATGCGATCGCTGAATGCTCTGACCTTCTGCTTGGTTTCGGTGGTCACCGCCAGGCCGCGGGGCTCAGGATGCCTGTTGACAATTTGCAGGCATTTAAAAAACAGATGAACGGCATTGTTGAAAAGGTCCTGCATGCAGATGATATGATACCGACACTTAATATAGATGCAGCAGTGAATTTTTCTGACCTGAATTTTGATCTCGTTAAAGAGTTGGGCCTTCTTGAACCTTTTGGCGATTCAAACAGGGAACCGGTATTCGGAGCTAAAAACATAGAGATCGTAAGTCATAAAATTGTCGGCAACAATCATCTGAAAATGTATTTGAAGCAGGACAGGATAAATATCGATACAATCGGCTTTAGTATGGCCGATAAGCTGGGCAAGATCGGCAATAATGCCTCTGCTTTAGACATTGCCTTTGTTCCCTCTATAAACGAATGGAACGGCAGTAGAAATCTTCAGTTAAACCTCAAGGCAATCCGTCCGAGCAGTTAAACAATCCTGAAGGAGTACAAGGCCGAAGCAATCTCTATTCAAGATTTAAGTTATAATGAAAATATGGCGGTATTGAGAGACATTAATACGGTTGATGCGCTTGTCGACAGGGTTTTTTCATATAACCCTGAGTCGGATGCCAACCTTTTGCGGAGGGCGTATGCCTTCTCCAATGAGGCGCATTACAAGCAGAAGAGAAAAGGTGGAGAGCCTTATATTGAACATCCCCTTGCTGTTGCTGCAATCCTGTGCTACATGCGTATGGACACGAACTCTTTGGCAGCAGGGCTGCTGCATGATACGATCGAAGACACCGACACAACGGTTGAAGATATTAAAGAACTTTTCGGCGATGATATAGCCTTCCTTGTCGAAAGCCTGACAAAACTGAGCAGGATGGAATTCAAAACAAGCGAAGAAGCGCAGGCTGAGAATTTCAGGAAGATGCTCATTGCAATGGCTGAGGACACGAGGGTTATAATTATTAAATTTGCGGACAGGCTTCATAACATGCGCACCCTTGAATACCTCTCTCCGGAGAGAAGGCAGAAAATAGCGCTCGAGACCCTTGAGATATATGCACCCCTTGCAAACCGTCTCGGGATCGGATGGTTAAAATCGGAATTTGAAAATCTGAGTTTCAAGTTCCTTCTGCCCGAGATGTACGAACAGCTTGTCCAGAAGGTCGCAAAAAAGAGGGAAGAACAGGAAGGCTACCTTGATGAGGTCATCAAGATTGTTGAGGCCCATATTAAGGCGGTCTCTATTTCCGCAAAGGTCTCAGGAAGAGTAAAACACTACTACGGCATCTATCAGAAGATGCAGAAACAGAAGATACCTTTCGAACAGGTATATGATGTGATAGCTATAAGGATAATTACGGATAATCCATCCAACTGTTACGCGATCCTCGGACTAATTCATTCATTATGGACCCCTGTGCCGGGCAGATTCAAGGACTTTATCGGGGCGCCGAAGTCAAATCTGTATCAGTCGCTTCATACTACGATCATAGGCCCCCGCGGGGAACGGGTTGAGTTTCAGATAAGGACAGAAGAAATGAACAGGATTGCGGAAGAAGGCATTGCGGCCCACTGGAAGTACAAGGAGGGGGACCATGCGGAAAAGCTTGACGAGAAGTATTTTGCCTGGCTAAGGGAACTTGTCAGGACTCAGAAAGAGACCATTGATGCAAAAGAATTCCTTAAAGAAGTGAAAGGAGATATTTCTCCGGGGGTTGTTTATGTATTTACACCTGAAGGCGATATAGTGGAACTGCCGCAGGATGCCACGCCTGTTGATTTTGCTTATAGTATACATACCATAGTAGGCCATCAGTGTATAGGGGCCAAAATTAACGGCAAGATCGTCCCGTTGAGGTACACTCTTCAGAACGGTGAAACGGTCGAAATTATAACTTCCCATGGACACGGGCCGAGCAGGGACTGGCTCAAGTTTGTGCAGACACAACGGGCCAAGTCCAGGATAAAGCAGTGGCTGAAGATCGAAGAAAGAAAGAAGGGTCTGATACTTGGCGAAGAACTGCTCGAAAAAGCCCTGAGAAAATATAACCTGAGCCCTTCAATGGCAAAGTCAAAAGAAATTCTTGATATAGCCAAATCCCTCAAAATACAGACATATGAAGATCTTTGCGTCGCGATAGGATATGGAAGGTTATCTGTACATAAAATTGTAAGGAAACTCTTACCGGAATCAGAAACGATCGAGAAAGAGAAAACCCCGCTGAAAAAGGAACCTCAAAAATCTGAGGAAGGCAAAGGTATAAGGATTGAAGGGGTTGACAACATTATGTTTCATCGTTCCAAATGCTGCTACCCTCTTCCAGGTGAAAAAGTAACAGGTTTTGTTACAAGGGGCCGCGGCATATCAATACACACAGCTGATTGTCCGACTCTCGATACTCAGACTATTGATGCGGACCGCCTTGTAGAGGTAGAATGGGCAGGGGGAGACTCCAACTATTCAGTCAAGGTACAGGTGCTTACAGAAGATACACGCGGACTGCTTGCAGAAATGAGCGCCGTGCTGTCAATAAACAATGTCAATATAAATCATCTTGATGCTTCTACAACCCATGAGAAACAGGCGCTTTTCAATTTTATCCTGGATGTAAAAGACAAACGCCATCTGGATGATATTACCAAGAAATTATCACAGATAAACGGCGTTATCGAAGTAAAAAGGGTGAAAACGTAAACAAACAGGAAAATATTTTATTGGTATTTAAAGCTGATGAATCGAATTGCAAGTAAATCTCCCATAGTTTACGACACCTTTGACTCACCATTAGGCATGCTTTACCTGACATTTTCAGGAGACTCACTCTCAGGGGTTTCTTTCATAAAACCTGCTGATATTTCATTCATAAAAGGCGCTGCCCCGAAAAAATTCATAAAGGAACTTGCTTCATATTTTGAGGGGTCAAACAGCAGGTTCGGTCAAAAGATAAAATTCCTTTCGGGTACCGATTTTGAAAGAAAAGTGTGGCGCGCTTTAAACAAGATACCCTATGGCGAGACTAAAACATACAAGTGGATCGCAGAAAAGATCGACAAACCTTCAGCAGTAAGGGCGGTTGGTCAAGCCTTATCCAGGAATCCCATTCCTATTGTTGTCCCCTGCCACAGGGTCATTGAGTCAGACGGTTCCATCGGCGGATATTCTTCAGGGAGCAATATAAAAAAACGCCTTCTCGAGATTGAGTACTATTCAAGGAAGGCAATTAACAATGATTAATGAGAAATCAAGAAAATTTTCCTTGATATCATAGCATATAATTGCCAACAGACTGCTACCTCTTCATCAACTTTTTCACATTTGGAAACGCGTCTATATTCGTATGTGGAATGAAAAGGCCGGAAATATATTCATTCATGAATGAGTGGGAGACTGAAAGCTCAATGTAGGTCATCTTTCTTGCAATCTCTTCAGCCTCTGCACGCAGTTTTCGTGACAATATGCACAGGTAAGCCCCTGTGACCGAAGTATTACCCATGTACTGAAATCTCTCTTTCGGCAGTTCGGGGAGCATCCCGATCATTATCGCTTTTTCTATATCGAGGAATTTACCGAAACCGCCTGCAATATATACCTTCTGTATATCATCAAATGTGTAACCCACTTCCTTGAGAAGGGTTGAGAAACCTGCATATATCGCCGCCTTGGACCTGATGATATTTTCTATGTCGGATTCTGCCAGTACGATGTCCCTTCCTTCGCCGGAATAAACTACAAACTCCAATCCGGATTCACCTTCTCTCACTCTTTTAGAAACATCTTTTTGCAGCTTTCCCTTCTGGTCAATTATGCCTGCAAAAAACATCTCTGCAATTGCAGCAATCATTCCCGAACCGCATATGCCTGTGGGCCTGATATTCTCTCCGATAATCTTTAATTCAAGCTCAAGTGTTTCACGGTTGATCTTTACGTCTTCGATCGCTCCGTCGGTGGCCCGCATCCCGTGCTGGATCCCGCTTCCTTCGAAGCAGGGCCCTGCAGAGCATGCTGCAGCCACAAGCCATTCCGCATTCCCGATGACTATCTCACCGTTTGTCCCTATATCAATGAAAATGCATAATTCCTGTTTTTTATATAATTGAGTAGCAAGCACTCCTGATACTATATCTCCGCCTACATAGCTGGCAACGCACGGTAAGGCATATATGGGGATATTGGGGTTGGCCTTAATACCGAGCTCGCCTGCAAAGGAGAGGGGAAAGGCATTGGCTGTAGGGATATACGGCTCCTCTCTTATTCCGGAGGGGTCCAGCCCCAGAAATAAATGCGTCATTGTTGTATTGCCTGCGACAACAAAACAGTCTATGGAATCAATGTTTATGTTATGGGTATTACTTATAATTGAGAGCAGTATATTGATATCGGTAATAACGGCGTCATTCAGTTCTTTTAATTTATTATGTTCTGTAGCATGAACAATTCTGGTGATGACGTCATCTCCAAAACGTATTTGCGAATTGTAAGTAGAGGCAACATCTATAAGATTCCCGTTTGTCAGGTCAACGAGGAAAACTACGATGGTTGTGGTGCCGATATCTACTGCAACGCCGTACTGGGGCGTTGTTTTGTCGCCCGGGGCGATGCCTATGATTTCTTCACAGTCGTCGGTATGCATGGTACATAGCGTTATTTCCCAGCTGCCCTTTCTCACTGTGTGCGCGAGTCCGGGCATGAATCTGAAAGGCACTCTAAGGCAAGCCATACCTTTAGAGAAGAGTTCCCTTTTTAACCTTTCGAGATCGCTGATGTTGTCATCAAGGGTTGGCGGCGGAAGTTTAAGGAGGACTCTCTCTGTAAAAGGCTCAATTTCAGCGCCTGTTAAATGTAATAGCGCCTGCAGGTCCTTTGATTTTCCCGTAACAACTTTACCCTCAACGGCCAGCATGGATTGCTTCGGAATATCGACGAGCAAGTCTTCCGAGGGGAATGTTTTGCATGCAAGGGCATAGCCTTTATTTATTTCCTCCTGAGACAGCTTTATCTTTGATTTGGAAACTGCCTGTCCTGATTTTATAATTATCCTGCATTTACCGCACGTGCCTTTTCCACCGCAGGAGGAGGTGAGGTAGATGCCGGCTTTTTTGAGGGATTCAAGAAATGTCCGAGCATTGTATTTCCGAGGCGAGAGATTTCATGTTTATACTTTTTGCCTGAGGTGTCAGAGGGCAATTCATAATTCCTCCATTTATTTATTTAATTCCTTTGCCGCTTCCATTGCATGATACGTGAGTATCAGGTCAGCGCCGGCGCGTTTTAATGATGTTAGAATCTCCATCATAACTCTCGTTTCATCTATCCAGCCGAGCTTTGCAGCCGCCTTGACCATTGAGTATTCACCACTGACATTATATGCTGCGACAGGGACATCGAATGTGTCTTTCACATCAGAGATTATATCCATGTAGGATAATGCAGGTTTTACCATCACAATATCTGCGCCTTCTTCTATATCAAGGGCCACTTCTTTTATTGCCTCCCTCCTGTTTGCGGGGTCCATCTGATACGACCGCCTGTCTCCGAATGAGGGAGTTGATTCTGCCGCCTCCCTGAAGGGCGCATAAAATGCAGATGCATATTTGGCGGCGTAACTTATTATCGGGATGTTATCAAACCCGTTTTCATCAAGTATGGTCCTTATGGCCATTATCCGGCCATCCATCATATCCGAAGGGGCAACGATGTCAGCGCCTGCTTTCGCATGCGACAGGGCCTCTTTTGCCAGAAGTTCAAGCGTGGGGTCGTTCAGTATCTTCCCTTTCTTTATGACCCCGCAGTGACCGTGGCTCATGTATTCACACATGCAGACATCTGTTATGACGACGAGATCGGGGACTTTGTCCTTTATTGCCTTAATGGCTGTCTGCACGACCCCTTTTGGGTTATACGCCTCTGTGCCCTTATCATCCTTATGTTCCGGGATACCAAAAAGTATTATAGCCGGGATTCCAAGTTTGTACGCATTCTGAGCTTCTTTGACAATCTCATCTACTGACATCTGAGAACAACCCGGCATGGAGGAGATTTTCTTTTTAACTCCTTTCCCGAATGTAACAAACATCGGATATATAAGATCATGTTGTGTCAGATTTGTTTCTCTGACCATATTTCTTACTGCTTTGTTAGTCCTGAGTCTTCTTGGTCTGTGAATTGGGAAAGACATGTTTGGCTCCTTTAAATATAAGTATCATAAAAGTATATCAAAATCTTACAGTTTTACTCCGCAAAAAGTTTTATTTTCAGGTATTGACAAAAACAATAAACTATTATACTATTGTTATGAACAATTCTTCTTTTTTTACAAATCCCGTTTGAGTTGAAAGGTTAAAACCTCCAAGCGTATATTTTTTCTGGAAGAAATTTAAGGAGAGAATCATATAATTTAGAAATTTTAGATTAAAATTATTTTAACAGGCAATTTCACATGTTGCCTTTACTTTTAAACTGCATAACACCCTAAGTAAACAATCCCACAAAAAAGGAAAATATCCCATGGCAGAGAAGAACAAAAATCAAGGAGTTAGTATGAATATTTCGGACCTGAATGAAAAAACTATTGATGAGCTGAACAAGATGGCAAAAAGTTTAAACGTTGAAGGTGCAAGAGGGCTCAGGAAGCAGGACCTTATTTTTGCGATATTGCAGGCACAGACCGAAAAAACAGGATTAATCTTCGGGGAAGGGGTGCTCGAGATATTGCCTGACGGTTTCGGCTTTCTCCGCTCTCCCAATTACAGCTATCTGCCGGGACCCGATGATATATATGTCTCTCCTTCACAAATAAGAAGATTTAACGTGCGTACAGGCGATCTTGTAACCGGACAGATACGCCCTCCAAAAGAGAGCGAGAGATATTTTGCTCTTTTAAAAGTTGAGGCTATTAATCATGAACCGCCAGATGAGAACATCGAAAGGGCCTTATTTGATAACCTTACTCCTTATTATCCTACAGAAGCCTTAAACCTCGAATATAACAAAGATGATTATTCAACAAGGGTCATGTCGCTTGTTACTCCGATAGGAATGGGGCAGAGAGGCATGATCGTAGCAGCGCCGAGAACAGGTAAGACAATGCTGCTTCAATCCATAGCAAAGTCTATCAAGAAAAATCATCCCGACGTCCATTTGATCATACTTCTTATTGATGAGAGACCTGAAGAGGTTACGGACTGGAAGCGGCAGGTAGTAGGCGCAGAGATAATAAGCTCGACATTTGACGAACCGCCGCAGAGACATATACAGGTCGCTGAAATGGTCATTGAAAGATCGAAGCGCCTTATTGAATCAAAGAAAAACGTTGTAATCCTTCTTGATTCAATAACCAGGCTTGCGAGGGCTTATAATGCAGTGATCCCGGCAAGCGGCAAGGTCCTGTCAGGCGGACTGGATTCTAACGCCCTTCAGAAACCCAAGAGGTTTTTCGGGACCGCCAGAAATATTGAGGATGGCGGAAGTTTGACAATCCTTGCGACAGCCCTTATTGATACCGGCAGCAGGATGGACGACGTTATCTTTGAAGAGTTCAAGGGGACCGGCAACATGGAATTGCACCTTGACAGAAAGCTCGTGGACAAGAGGATATTCCCGAGCATCAATATCAATGCCTCGGGCACAAGAAAAGAAGAGCTTCTGGTGGAAAAGCCAGTACTTCAGAGGATGTGGATCTTAAGAAAGGTGCTTCATTCGCTCAGCACTGTGGAGAGCATGGAGTTCCTGCTTGACAAGATCACGGGGACCAAAAGCAATAAAGAATTCCTTGATATGATGAATAAGTAGGGAAGCGTGTATCGTGTCGGTTAACGTGACCGACGAAAGAAACGGACACGAAATACGGTCACGGTTAACGGATTTTTCGGTTCTTACACAAAAAAATTGCTTTGCTCCCACGAGGGGTTAAGAATTTCCAGCCCGAGTCTGTTTGTTAAACGATGAGGTAATGTTAGTTTTGACCATATTATCCTGCAATGAAGATTGACTATTTCTCCGGGATTGGTTTCAAACCTTAGTTCAAGCTCTTCATCCGGCTTTAATTCACTCTCAGAAGTTGTTGATGCAGTGATTATATAAGCGCCTACAGATGAAAGATTTTCTATTACACATTGAAAGCTTTTGCCGCTATAGATAATCTCAGCTTTAAAACCGACAGCTATTCTTTTATCACGCCTGTTCTCCATCAAGACTTATATTAACATATTTTATAAGGGCGGGTTTGAAAGCCCGCCCCTACTTACATTAATTCCCTGAAATCATGTATTACATTGAATTCATTTGTTTTTTTAGGCTCTGCTTTTGAACTCGCCTTTGCCTTGAAAATTAAATATTTGATCCCGTAGTCCCTTGCCGTTTTAAGGACATCTTCTGTATCGTCAATAAAAAGTGATCGTTCCTTTTCGAATTTCAGTTTTTTCTCGGCCCCGCGCCAGAATTCAATGTATTCCTTGGGATAGCCGACGTTGAAGGAGCAAAGGACCTCATCAAAGTATTTTCCTATCTGTGTTTTATTGAATTTTATTTTGACCGTCTTGAAGTGGGCATTAGTAAGAAGAAATATTTTTTTCCTGCGCTGTTTCATCATTTTCAGGAAATCGATGACATGCGGATGGACTTCGATAAGATGGCGTATCTGTTCTTTTAAGGCAGGGATGTCGAGATGCAGCTCTTTGGACCAGAAATCAATATCGCACCAGTTCAATGTTTTTTCATGTGACTTATATGTCTGCAATAAATGTTCTTTTGCGGCGCCGAAGGTCATATTGTGTTTCTCGGCATATTTTTCAGGCACAAGATGTCCCCAGAAATAATCGTCAAAATACAGGTCCAGCAATGTGCCGTCCATGTCAAGGAGGATATATTTTATTTCATCGAAAGGTATTGATTTGAGCATTGTAATCCTTTTGCGAGATTAGTTATGATGAAAATTATTGTAACATTTTTCATGGATGCTAGGGGCCTGCAGCGGGTATAATTCAGAGTGCTTAATTTTAGTTCAACTCCCTGAGAAACAGCAAGAAGAATCTAGCGAAGTGTCAAACCAAATTTAAAATGTCCGGTTTTTACCAAAATAGAAATGTCCGGTTTAAACGCCTGCATTAATATTGCTTAAGATGAAATTGCGATTGCGGAGAGGAAGGGGTAAAATATATCACTTGAAATACTAAATTATCATCCTATGAAAAAACTTCTTGTAACAGGCGCCAGCGGGTTCCTTGGATGGAATATATGCAACATGGCTAAAAAAGAATGGTGCATATACGGGACGGTATTCTCTAACCCTGTAGCAATCGATGGCGTAAATATCGCTCGAATTGATCTGACAGATTACAAAGAAATGAAAAGGATGTTTAAGGAAATCCGGCCTGATGCGGTCATTCATACAGCAGCAGCAGCAGATCCCAATTATTGCCAGACTCATAAAGAAGAATCGCATAAGATCAATGTTGATGCTTCCATTAATTTAGCCGGCCTGTGCGCGGATTTAGAAATTCCCTGTGTCTTTACATCAACCGACCTGGTGTTTAACGGCTTAAATGCCCCCTACCGGGAAGAAGACCCGGTTTGTCCTGTGAATATTTATGGTGAACAGAAAGTCCTGGCCGAAGAAGAAAATACTTGAAAGATATCCTGAGGCCGCTGTCTGCCGCATGGCCTTAATGTTCGGTATGCCGGGTCCGGCATCTGAAAGTTTCATCCAGCCGATGCTAAGGGATATGAGGGAAGCAAAGGGCGTAAGATTGTTTATTGATGAATTCAGGAACCCGATCAGCGCTGAAACAGCAGTTAAAGGACTTTTTATTGCACTAAATAAAGTGAACGGAATAATCCATCTGGGAGGGATTGAGCGTGTATCACGATATGAATTCGGCAAGCTGCTTGCGGATGTTTTCAGTATTTCGAATGCACAATTAATATCGTGCAGGCAGGCAGACTTCATTATGGCAGCTCCGAGATCTCCTGATGTTACGCTCGACAGTTCAAAGGCATATGCATTGGGTTTCAGGCCTTTGACATTGAGGAAAGAGCTTACGAGACTTGCAAGAGGTAGTAAAGCTGACTGATTTTGCCGGTTCTCTCCGGGCCCGCTATTGAGTCTCTCAGCAGGCATTCATAAATATTAAGAGATCAGGTCCCTGTTTATTTTTACAGCAAACTGCTTTTTGAGTCCTTCAATATAAGCTTTTACAGCAAGATTTGCCTTGTTTGAACGGAAGACTTCAATTAGTTGTCCCTGAGTTCCTCCGCCGCTTAAAGAATCAATGATCTTCTTCTCTTCAGAAGAGAGCTCAGTTGTTTCTCCTATAAGCTTGACCATTTTGTTGATGATCATATCTTCCGATATCATATTTTCAAAGGACTTGGGAGTCATACGGTTGAGCCTGAGCGCTCTTGTATAGACTTCTCTGTCAAAGACGCCGTTTTTCTGGAAAAATTCAGTGTTTTTAATAGCATCCTGCAGTTCATTCTCTGTCACGGATATTTTCTCATCTTTAGCGGCGATAAGAAGAACGGCCCTTTCAACAAGTGAATTAAGCACTCTGTCCTTGAGATTAAGTTTTTCTATGTCTTCCTTTTTGGCCCCTTTTTCGCTAATACGTTTGTATTCGTTTTCATAGGCACGCCAAAATTCATCAACATAGATCTTTTCGTTATTGATCTGCGCCACAACGGCTTCTTTTGGTTTGTCCTTGGGCCCAATGCCCCAGAAGAGAAATGTTGCTATTATTACTACTGTGATCGCGAGCAGAATAATGTAAGATGCCAGTTTGTTGGTGCTCAGTATTTTAAGCATAAGATAATATATCCTAAAGTTAGTTTAAAGGGCAAGAGACCGTTTTACTCCCCTCTATCAAGAGTCAACAGTAGGCGCATTAAGCAGGGATTAAGGGGTGTTTCCATAAAATTCCGCAAGTATTTCACCTGCTCCTTTTGAAAGAAGTGTTTCGGCGAGTTTCGTACCCATGACTTCTGCATCCTCAGGCTTCCCTTTCTTTGACCCTTTGATCAATGTCTTTCCATCAAGACTGCCAACAAGCCCATTAATTACGAGTGTTGTGTTTTGGGTTTTGATTTTTGAGTTCTTTTCTGATTTCTGACTTCTGACTTCTGACTTCTGACTTATTATTCTCGCATAAGCAGCAATGGGTACCTGACAGCCGCCCTCAAGTTTTTTAAGGAAGGCGCGTTCAGCCCTGACGCAGACAGAGGTTGCTCTATGATCCAGTTTTTTCAGCAGCTTGTTTATAAATACGTCATCCAGCCTGCATTCTATCCCGACGGCCCCCTGTCCAATGGCAGGAAGGCTGATTGTGGTAGGCAGGCTTTCTGTAATTCTTTTTTGCAATCCAAGTCTCTTTACCCCGGCGGTCGCAAGAATGATTGCATCGAATTGCCCTTCATCAAGCTTCCTTAGCCGCGTATCAAGATTGCCCCGCAAACTTATAATTTTCAGGTCAGGACGTTTACTCATAAGCTGACACAGCCTCCTCAGGCTGCTCGTACCGACAAGTGCTCCCTTGGGCAGATCTTTGAAACTTTTTATCTTCTTTTTACTGCTGATTGCTGACTGCTGACCGCTGATAGCTGTTATCAGCGCATCCCTCGGGTCTTCCCTTTTACAAATGGCTGCAAGGTGAAGTCCTTCCGGTAAGTCGGTCGGTACGTCTTTCATGCTATGGACCGCAAGGTCTGCTGTTTTCTTCAGGAGCGCTTCTTCGATTTCTTTTACAAAAAGCCCTTTCCCGCCTACCTGTGCCAGAGGAACGTCAAGTATCATGTCTCCGGTCGTCTTTATTTTCTTTAGTTCAACCTCGATCTGCGGATTGTTTTTCTCAAGCTGGGCCTTTACCCACTCTGCCTGCCAGAGTGCAAGTTTACTTCCACGGGTTGCGATAATTATTTTTCGTTTATTCATCTTTACCTTTCTCTGTCTCTAATTGAAATAATTTCCGGATCACATCCATCATTGCTTCCTTGTCGTTATTGTCCGACTTCAGCGCTGCTGTCGGAGGATGGATGAGTTTATTGACAATGGAAACTGTGAGATATTCAATGGCCTTTATTTTTTCTTCCTCCATGGGCCCGAGCTTTTTAATGGTTTTCTCAAATTCAGCCTTTCTTATTTCTTCAGCCTTGTTACGAAGCGCCACAACAGTTGGAGTTGCAGCCAGCGAGGCATGCCATCTAAGGAAAGCTCCGATCTCCTCATCAACAATCTGTTCGGCCTTTTCCGCCTCTTTGGCCCGTTCCTGTATGTTTGTTTCGACAATCCCCTGAAGGCTGTCTACATCATAAAGGTAAACATTATCAAGCTCATTTATCTGCGGGTCGATATTTCTCGGGACCGAGATATCAATTATAAACATCGGTTTTTGTTTCCGTTCTTTCATTGTCCTGTGCACCTGATCTTTTAATAATATGTAGTGAGGGGCCCCGGTTGAGCAGATTACTATGTCGGTATGTGCTAATTCATTAATAAAGTTTTCAAAGGGGACCACCTTCCCATGGAACTCTAAGGCAAGTTCTTCCGCCCTTGCTATGGTGCGGTTTGTTATAAGAACGTCTCTTACCCCGCTGTTTATCAAATTCCTGGCCGCAAGCTCAGCCATTTCCCCGGCGCCGAGGAGCATAAAAGATTTGGTGGGCAGATCATCAAAGATCTTTTTTGCAAGTTCAACAGCGGCAAAGCTGATGCTTACAGCGCTTTCGGCGATCCTGGTCTCTGTCCTGATGCGCTTTGCTACAGACACGGATTTTCGCATCAGTTTATTAAGAACTACACCTGTGGATTTATACTTCAGCGCCTCATCATATGCGTCTTTTAACTGACCGAGGATCTGCGGTTCTCCAACAATCATTGAATCAAGGCTTGAGGCAACGCGGTACATGTGGCGAATAGCATCTGTGCCGCTGTGAAAATAAAGCGATTTATCCAAAAGGTCTCTTGGCACATTATGGAAACCGGAGATGAAGTCCTTTAAGCTTTCAGTACCGGAACCAATATCAGTGACGCCGGCATAAATCTCCACCCTGTTGCATGTTGAAAGTATGATATTCTCTTTGACCGTATCTGATTTTTTCAGGGCATTTATAGCCTCTTCGAGCTTTGTGCCGCCAAAGGCTATCTTTTCCCTCACTTCAATTGGCGCTGTTTTATGATTAAGTCCGACTACGAGTATGTTCATGGAAATAATAAGATTCCGAGTATAAAGTAGGGGCAGGTTTCAAACCCGCCCAACAAGACCTACTCACATAAAGACATGCTTTCCTTTCAGGATCAGAGCAACTCCAAAAAATGTCAATATAACAAAGGCAAAGCCTACAATTGAGAGGATAGCCGCCTTTTTCCCGCGCCACCCCACAGTAAGCCTTAAATGCAGGACGAGTGCATAAATGATCCAGGTAATGAGCGACCATACTTCCTTCGGGTCCCATCTCCAGTAAGTACCCCACGCTGAATTTGCCCATACAACTCCTGTTATCATTGCAAGTGTCAGGAGCGGGAAGCCCATGGTTATGAGATGGTAGTTTATCTCATCCAGGATCTGGAGGCTCGGAAGTTTCTGAAAAAGCATGCTGAGATGTTTTGATTTCACATTTCTTTCCTGAATCAGATACATGACGCCGATGCCGCAGGCCATTGCAAAGGCTGCGTCTCCCAAAAAGGCCAGAATTGTATGAATTCCAAACCAGTAACTTTGCAGGACGGGGCTCAATACCTTTATTTCCCTCGGGAAAATAGATGACGAAAACATGAGAAGAAAAACAATCGGCATTATAAAGGAACTGAGAAGGCCGAGCTTATATTTGAATTCATGAATATAGAACAATATCAGGACGCACCAGGAGAAAAAGGAAGCGGCCTCGTGCATACTGGTTACGGGAATATGTCCGCCTTCAATATACCTCACAATAATATTTGCAGTATGAAAAGCAAAGCCGATTATTGACAAATAGAGTGAAACTTTCGAGGTGTCTTTTTTCCCCCTGAAAATTTCTATGATGCCTGAAATGGTTGCAATGAAGTAAAAGGTAAGGGCTAATTCAAACAGAAGCACATTCGTTTCAATTTGCAAAATTCAGACTCCTTTTTCAGTTATTGACCAGAATATAGAGGGTCATACGTGGTCTCTATAGTTTACAACTTATATAATACTGAAATTACTCAATATATTCTTTGGAACAGACAATGAATTTGTCAATTTCCCCTTTTTTATTAGACCAGATCAATCCAGAAAACTCTTCTTTGTTCTTGCGGTATGTGATTTAAAAAAGAGAAATTATCAATTTGCATTTCAGAATTTACAATTATTATATCAGCCTTTTCAGATACTTTTGATGCTGAAGGTTTAATCTCTCCGTTTTTATCAATAATAAATATTATCAGATGAGGAGTTAAAAAATCCAAAGGACTGTTGCCTTCTATCACGACTCCTTTAAGCCCGGACATCTTTGATAAGGCTATATTTAAAGCATCTTCGAGCTCGTCACCGCCGGGGCTTTGGATCCAGACAACCTTTTCAGCGCCGGATCTGAGAAAAATTGCCGTATCCTTGCCCTCTTCATTCAATATCTTTGCGTCATCTATAACAGAAGTATAAAGGGGTGTTTTGGTAAACTTTATTCCTCCAAATCCCTTTAAATTATCGAAAAGGACCGAACATAGAGTTGTCTTGCCCACTCCGCTGTGCGCCCCTGTTACGGATATGATTTTTAAAGAATCTTCTGTCAGCATAAATAAGAATACAGGATGCGGGACGCGGGATGCAAGGCGTGCAGTTATGTTAATATTAGACGGCTCATAGCATTCGGGGAAACAATAATATTTTTTAAAACGTCAGTTAGCCGCTGATTTGCACTGACATATATAATCATTTTTTCTTGTCTGTGTTTGTCTGTGGCCAAATCAAAACAATATGATCATCCCTGTTATTTCTTTCATCATAGGAATTGCCGCATTCAATTTCATCTCTTTTTTCCCGGTATCAATCATTACCTTGTGCATAGCAGCAGGTATTTCTTTGTTTATCAGGAGTGAAAATACAAAAAAGATATTATTGATAATCTTTGTTTTTGTGTCCGGATTTTTCTACAGCCTCATACGGCAGGAAATATTTCCTGAAATAAGTTTCGCAGATAAGGACGTATCTGTTGAAGGAAATATTTTTAATGTTCCTGAGATGATAAACGGGAAAATCCGGTTTACTATTGATCAGGTCTTAATAGACGGCAAGGAGACCAGAGGAAAAATCATGCTGTCTTTATCCGAAGAATCAATCACAAATAAAGACTTCATAGTTGAAAGCGGACATAGAATAAATGCCGTTACAAAATTAAGAGCGCCTAATGTCCTTCATAATCCGGGTATTCAGTCATACGACCTGAAAAAGGATGGAATTGTGGCGGTTGGTTATTCTAAAGAGATCCATGTTATTGGAAAAAATAAAAATCTATGGATATGGATACAGAACAGACGGCATCTGCTCGGGAACGTCATTGACAGGAGCTTATCACCAGAAACAGCAGCCTTGCATAAAGCAATAATACTCGGACTTACCGGCGGCATTGACCAGGGGATGAGAGATGCCTTCAGTGCAACAGGGCTTGCGCATATTCTCAGCATATCAGGAACTCACTTCGGTCTTCTTGCCTTTATGATATTCAAATTGATCAAAATGACAGTTAAATTTCTGCCTGAAAAATTATTCAGGCGCATGACGATGAATATCACTCCCACTCAGGTTGCTGTCCTGGTCACATTGCCGGTGCTGGTATTTTATGCATTTATCTCAGGAATGAGCACCCCTGCAGTCCGATCGCTTATCATGATCTTTATTTACATGCTTGCGCTTTTTCTTGGAAGAAGGGACCAATGGCTGAACTCTCTGGCAATTGCCGCCTTTATCATTCTCCTCTGTAAACCTTCAGCGCTTTTTGATATCTCCTTCCAGCTCTCATTTATGGCAGTGCTCACAATAGGATATGTTGCTGAGAGAAGAGCAAAAGAAAGAGGGCAGGGGCCAGCAGGCAGTAGACAGGAGTCAGGAGTCAGTAGTCAGAATACAAAAAACGAACATCCGGTCAAGAAATTATTTGATAAAACAAAAGCGGCAATCTTTATGACTGTTGCTGCAGTGCTCGGGACAGCGCCTATCGTGGCCCTCGTATTCAAGCAGTTTCCTTTGATCTCGCCGATTACAAACCTGATAGTAACCCCGCTTATCTGTTTTGTGGTCCTGCCGCTCGGTTTTTTTGCATCATTCAGTGCACTTATATTTCAAATGACTACAATACCATTTAACGGATTAATAGATACGGTTACCCATTTTTCTCTTCAAATTATTGAAATATTTTCCCGAATCCCTTATTCAAATCTTCATATACCCAACCCGTCATTTGTGATGATAATTCTCTATTACTTCGCACTTATATTTCTGCTTAAATCATCAGGACGGTGGCGGTCCCTCCCTTTTATTCTCGTTATATGCATTTACTTAATGACTTCCACTTTTTCTGCCAATAAGCTGAAAATTACTTTCCTCGATGTCGGACAGGGAGACTCATCTGTTGTTGAACTGCCGGACAATAAAGTAATGCTGATTGACGGAGGAATGTATGAACCTGATATGGGAAGAGCGGTTATTGCTCCGTACCTGTGGTCCCGCGGGGTAAGAAGTATCGATTATCTTGTACTGACCCATCCTCATCCGGACCATTACGGCGGGCTTATTTACATCATGGAGAATTTCAGGATCGGCGAGGTGTGGCTAAATGGGAGAAAGACCGCAGAGGCAGAGAAATTCTTTCAAAAGATTAAAGAAATGAAAATTTATTACAGGGTGCTCAGGCGTGGAGATGTCCTTGACGCGGATAAGTATAAGATCTACGTGTTTCATCCTTATGATGAATTTTTTGCAGATTCACAGCGGGGCGCTTTTTCCAACGAGAACAGCGCTTCCATGGTCCTGAAATATGAATCAGACAATATATCGGTCCTTTTTACCGGTGACATTGAGACAGAGGCAGAGGAGAGCCTGACCCCATTGGGTAAACCGCTCAAAAGCGATATAATTAAAGTCCCTCATCACGGCGGAAGGACCTCAAGTTCCGCGGGATTTATAAAGGCTGTTAATCCTCAAATAGCGGTTATCAGCGCAGGCAGAAATAATTCCTTTAATCATCCGCATAAGGAAACAATTGAGAGATATAAAGCCGCCGGTGTAAAGATTTACAGGACGGATATTGACGGAGCGATCACGATATTTCCTGTAAGGGCAGGTTTTAAACCTGCCCCTGCAAACGGTGGTTTATCTTATGAGGTTCAAACCTATTGGGACACTGAATTCAAGAAAGTTACAACCTGGCGGGATGAAGTAAGGAATTTAAGGCTCCTGTTTTGAGCTGCATTATTATTTAAGGACTCCTTAATTGTTCATTATTCATTGCTCATTGTTAATTGAATTCATTGCTGCGTTTTATACCAGATATTGCAGGACCCTTCCATTGATACCATACATGGCCCTTTCGGGGATTTTGGCGTGCAGGCTTTTTTAAATAATTTACATGCGGAAGGATAAGCCTTCCCTAAAACTATTGTTCCGCAAATGCAGCCTGGTATTTTAGTCTCTTTTACTTCTTCAAGTTCAAAGACCTTCTTTGCATCTTTTTTAGAATACTTGTCTCTCAATTCAAGTCCGGAACCTGGTATGTAACCTATACCTCTCCAGTTTACATTCGCAACCTCAAAATATTTATCCATGATCTTCTGCGCCTGAATATTGCCCTCTGGTTTAACCACACCCTTATAAACATTGGAAGTTTCCGCTTTTCCATTTTTCAACTGCCGGAGTATTTCCATAATGCCTAACAAAAGGTTTTCTGCTTCAAAGCCTGCAACTACGGTGGGTATGCCGTATTTTTCAGAAAATACATTCCATGCATTCGAACCGACAATTGCAGAGACATGGCCGGGAGCTATGAACCCGTCAATGCCGATCTCAGCGTCTTTGACAAGTATTTCCATTATTGTCGGCGTTAGCCTGTGCGAACTGAGGATGAACAGGTTTTCGGGAACTCCCATTTCAAGGATCCCGGCAGTCGGCGCTGTAGTGGTTTCAAAGCCGATGGAGAAGAATACGATCTTCTTGTCAGGATTTGATTTTGCAATATTTATCGCTTCAAATGGAGAAGTGATCATACGGAAGTTTTTCCCTTCAGTCCTGATGGAGCCTTTCTGTGTTGGCACTCTCAGCATGTCTCCGTAAGTAACGAGAATTACATCATCGTGGTTTGAAAGTTTTATGGCATTAATGATATCGCTTTCAGGACATACACAAACAGGGCAGCCCGGTCCCGGGATTATTTCCAGATTCCCGGGCATCAGACTCCTCATCCCTGAGAACGCAATAGTGTGTTCATGCGATCCGCAGACGTTCATGATCCGGATCTTCCTGTCCTGAGGGACAAGGGAATGGATGATTTTAATGATGTCTTTTGTTTTTTTCATATAAGAAAGTAATCCACAGATTACTCAGATTTCACAGATGAAAACAATTTTAATTAATCTGTGTAATCTGCGCAATCTGCGGACAGACCGTTTCTCAGCATATCCTCGGCAGCATGTCTTCTTCCAGCATATCCAGCAGCCTCTCGCCGCCTATTCTCGTTCTTAACCGCACTTTCCTGAATTCAGATGAGATATTTCCAATGATTGCCGCATTCTGCCCTAATGGATGTTTTTTTAATGCCCCGATAATTTTATCGGCGCTTTCAGCCGATGTAATAATAATTGCCTTGCCCTCATTCGCAAGATAGAGGGGGTCATATCCGAGCATATCCGAGATGAAACGGACATCTTCCCTCACCGGCACTCTGTCCTCAAATATCTCCACTCCCAATCCGGTGGTCTCTGAAAGTTCAGCCAATACAGTGACAACCCCTCCGCGTGTCGGGTCTCTCATCCATTTCAGTCCTTCTATTTCAAAAAGAGGCGTGAGTAAATTATTTAACGCTGCGCAATCACTCTCCACCGGGGCCTTTATATCAAATTCGTTCCTTGCAATGGCTATTGCCGTCCCATGATCTCCGATTGTTCCCGTGACAATTACGGTATCGCCTGCCGATACATTATTCCAGGGCAAAGGTTTTACAACCTCGCCGATGCCGGTTGTATTTATAAACATGCCGTCACATTTATTTTTCTCAACAACCTTGGTATCGCCTGTTACTATACTGACACCGGCATTCCTGGAGGTCTCACTTATACTTTTCACGATGTCTTCAAGTCTCTCGACGGGAAATCCCTCTTCCAGTATAAAACCAATTGAAAGATATCTCGGAATGGCGCCGCTTACAGCAAGGTCGTTAACAGTGCCGCATACCGCAAGCTTTCCGATATTCCCTCCCGGGAAAAACAGCGGACGCACAACATAGGAATCTGTGGTTATGGCCATGCTTTTGCTTTTCATTTTAATATATGCTGCGTCTTCAAGCGGAGTTAATTCTGCGGAGTTCAGGTATTTTAAAAATATATCTTCTATTAAATTACGTGTCAGCTTACCGCCGCTGCCGTGGCCTATTTCGATCTTTTTCATATATATTCTCCGCAGATTTCGCAGATTCCACAGATTAAACAAAAGTCTCCGGGAAAAATCTGCGTCATCTGTGTAATCTGTGGTTTAAAAAATCAATCCACTCATTCATTCCTTCTCCGGTCTTTAGCGGACACTTCAATAATCTTCAAAGAAGGATTGAGCGAAAGGGCATCCTTTTTTATTTTCTCTATATCAAAATCAAAGTATGGTAAAAGATCGGTTTTAGAGATCATAAACACATGTGAGGTCCTGATGGCCTTTGGATACTTCAGCGGCTTGTCATGGCCTTCAGGGACGGAGATAAGCACAACCCTCAAATGTTCGCCGAGATCAAAGAAGGATGGACACACAAGGTTGCCGACATTTTCAATAAAGAGGATATCCGGCTTTTTACCGTCCATCTGATGTTCCAGTGCATGAAATGCCTTGTGCACAAGCAGCGAATCAAGATGACAGGCCCCGCCCGTGGTGATCTGAACAGCCGGAACGCCCTTATTCCGGATCCTCTCTGCATCAAGGTCTGTTTCGATATCGCCTTCAAGCACGCCGATATTTATTTCGTTCTTCAACGCATCTATAGTCTTCTCAAGCAGGGTGGTCTTACCGGAACCGGGCGAACTTATAATGTTTATCGCGAGGATGTTCTCTTCGTTAAAATGTGTTCTGTTGCTGTTTGCGGCCTCTTCGTTTGCCTTAAGCAGGCTCTGATTTACATCGATTGTTTTGGTTTCTTTGTGTTCATGTTCATGATCGCATCCGCATACGTCACACATACAAATCTCCTTCTACAATTAAAAATGAACTCTCTGTTTTTTGTCATTCTCCGGCTTGACCGGAGAATCTGTAGGGGCGATTCGATGAATCGCCCTTTTGGGCGAGGCACCGCCTCGCCCCTACATTATATGGATTCCCGCTTTCGCGGGACTAACATTCACATCATACCTCCAATTCCACATTCTCTATATTCTGTTCTTCCCCTGAGATGAGTTTGAGACTATATGATTCACAAAACGGGCAGGATGGAAAAGCAAGACTGTCCGTTTCAAATGTTTTACGGCATTTTTTACACTCATAAACCAGAGGGACTTCTTCAATCGAGATTGTTGCGGAAGACAGGATGGGGTGTTCAAGCTTTACAGCATCAAAGGCAAAGATCAATGAATCTGTTACGATACCTGACATTTTCCCGATCTTCAATTTCACGCATGTAACTTTCTGTGCATTATTTTCCAGTGCTATTCTTTTAAGCTCCTCAATCATGCCCAGCGCTATTGAAACTTCGTGCACTCGCCTCCTCCTCATCCATCACCCTGAGGATTTCATCCAATGCCTCCCATATCTCATCAGCCTGTTTCTTGTCCACCTTCTCTATTGCAAATCCCACATGAACAATGACATGGTCGCCGATCGTGAGCTGATCTTCAGGCAAAAGCTGTAACCCTATTTCCCTTTTCACCCCTTTAGCCTCAGCTGTCCCTGACGGGTAGTTTATTTCAACGATCTGCATTGGAACCCCGACGCACATATCAAGCCTCCGTTAAAGACTGAAAGCGTACTGCCATCAGCTTATAGCTACAAGAAATTTTTTCGCCCGCGACGACAATTCCCTATCGCCGGATATAAATTTTTGATTGTATATTATAATCATTTTGGAAAATATATTTTAAAGAAAGAATTCCCCGAACATAAAAAACATTAATAATTGACTGAAACCTGTGTAAATTCGGGCTGCCTTAACTTCATGTAACACTATCTTTATCTGATGTTTTTCAGGTAGAGGCTGATCGGATTTAAGAATTAGTGAACTTATGACGAAAACAGTGTAAGGAAAAATATTTAAAAGAAACAACACATGGAAAATATTATCGAACTTTTTAACAGCGTTCTCGCCAAGGGAGTGGAAACGAATGTCTCTGATATTCATCTCTGTGTCGGGTCTACATGGAAATACAGGCTTGACGGACACATAAAATCTCTTGATATTAAACCACTCCAAATGGCGGAATGCGAGGCTATCGTAAGACATATATTGTTAAATACTCCAAGGGTATCTGAAGATGCTATTGACAAGACAATGAACAGCCTTCAGGACCATGACTGTTCTTACATGTTATCAGGCATTTCACGGTTTCGTGTAAATATTTGCAGGCAGAGAGGGTCCTTTTCGGTTGTTCTGCGAGTGATCCCTTTTTCAATTCCGACTGCAGATTCACTTGGTTTACCTGATGTAATAAAGGAGATTTCGCTAAAAGAAAGAGGATTGATACTGGTAACCGGTGTTACCGGCAGCGGCAAATCCACTACACTGGCTGC
This sequence comes from Thermodesulfovibrionia bacterium, assembly GCA_963699585.1. Lineage (GTDB taxonomy): Bacteria > Nitrospirota > Thermodesulfovibrionia > UBA6902 > UBA6902 > SURF-23. The sequence goes on from CAVOUK010000002.1 coordinate 714,538, forward strand.
AATGGTCAACATCATTAACCAGACAAAACCCTGCAAGATCGTGACAATCGAGGACCCCATCGAATATCTCCATAAAGAAGTGAAGGCCTCAATTATTCAGAGGGAAGTTGGTTTTGATACAGATAGTTTTGCGATCGCCCTGCGTGCTGCGCTGCGCCAGGACCCGGATGTAATTCTTGTAGGTGAGATGCGGGACACCACAACCATTGAGATTGCATTGAAAGCAGCCGAGACAGGCCACCTGGTTATGTCAACTCTCCACACCACAGATGCCCCCAAGACAATCCAGAGAATCATAAGCGCCTTTGAGTTAAGCGAACAGCAGGCAGTGCGGCTCAGACTGGCAGATGCCCTGCAGGCTGTCATCTCGCAACGTCTTCTTCGCCGGAAAGACAGCACCGGACGCGCGGCAGTGCTTGAAATAATGCTTAACACCCTGACCATTAAGGACTGTATCGAGAATCCTGACAAGACTGACTCTATTAAAGACTACATGAAGTCCGGGAGAGATCAATACGGGATGCAGACCTTTGATCAGCATTTGATGGACCTGTTCAATCAGGGTATTATAGACCTTGAATCAGCCAAGGCAGCTGCAAACAGCGCCTCTGACTTTGAACGAAACGTGCTGTTTACAACATGATATATGATATGTGGATGGATAAGCTTATGAAGATATCCCGTATTTTTTCAGTTTCAGATAGAGTGTCTTCCGGTCCAGACCCAGGAGCTTGCTGGCATTTGTTTGATTGCCCCCGGTTTTTTCAAGGACCGAGAGTATATAATTTTTCTCTATCTCCTGGAGTTGAGGCACCCCATGGATCTTTCTGTCAGGCAGAGTATTGCCGGTAATTGCTATATCTTCCTTTGTAATTACGTCGGTTTCACACAGTATTACCGCCCTCTCAATAACATTTTCGAGTTCTCTTATGTTGCCCGGCCAATCATAATCCAGGAGCGCTTCTTCCGCAGCGGGATCGAGTGTTTTAACATTTTTTGAACTCTTTCTTCCGTATTTCACGAGAAAATAGTTTGCCAGAGGCTTGATATCTTCTTTTCTCTCGCGGAGAGGAGGTAATTCAATACTAATTACATTTAATCTGTAAAAGAGGTCCTCCCGGAAACTCCCGTTTTTGATCGCGATGTTCAGATTTCTGTTCGTGGCCGCAATAATTCTCACATCTGCATTAAGTGTCTTATTCCCTCCAACCCTTCGGAATTCGCCGGAATCAAGAAACCGGAGCACCTTGGTTTGAACTGCAGCCGGCATTTCAGCTATCTCATCAAGAAAAAGCGTTCCTTCATTTGCAGTCTCGACCAGTCCGTTTTTCACCCTGAAGGCATTAGTAAAGGCCCCTTTTTCATGTCCGAAGAGTTCGCTTTCCATCAAGCTTTCCGATATCGTAGAACAATTAAGAGCTACAAAAGAACGGTCATTCCGTCTGCTCTTTTTCCAGATGTAATGCGCCACGATCTCTTTTCCGGTACCGCTCTCGCCGAGTATCAGCACCGTTGAGTCATTGGGCGCTGTTTTATCTATAAGTCTCAGGACCCTCCTGAACAGGGCGCTCTCCCCCACAAAATTATCCGGGGTTTCCTTTCTTGCAAGTTCCTTTTGCAGGAGTTGATTCCCAATCCTGAGCCTTCTCTGTTCATGGGCCCGTTTGATGACCCTTAAAAGTTCCTCCAGCTTATACGGTTTCGTAAGATAATCATGTGCCCCGTCCTTCATGGCCTTTACGGCCGTCTCAACAGTCGCCTTTCCTGTCAGCACTACTATGGCAGGAGAAGCAGGGTCATTCTTTAATTGTTTCAGTAAGGCCATGCCGTCCATATCAGGCATGACAATATCCAGCAGAATGATATCAAAAGAAGAATCCATAAGTTTCAGGAGAGCAACCCTGCCGTTTTCAGCAGTATCGGTATAAAACCCTTTCCGGCTCAATTCCTTATTGAGGAGTCTCCTTACCGGCTCTTCATCATCGACAATTAAGATACGTATGCTCATGATGTAAACGTGAGGCTCCGTTTATACGTTCTTGAACGGACTTGAAACATTCTCGTAATGTTGTCACATTTCTTTCCTCTTACCGGGAGTTTAATAAGAAATGTTGTTCCGATACCTTCCTTGCTTTCCACGTCTATGGTCCCGCCATGTTCCGACACTATTCTGTGACAAATCGAAAGACCGAGCCCTGTTCCTTCCCCAACGTCTTTAGTGCTGAAAAAGGGATCAAATATTTTATCGACGATGTCCCTGCTGATCCCCTTGCCGTTATCAGAGATTTTAATACAGATGGAATCATGAAAACACGGGTCCTTCACGTAAGATGTGCTGATTACGATTTCCCCTTCTGTGTCTATAACGTAAAGGGAGTTCATAATAATATTTATCAAAAGCTGTCTCATCGCGCCCGGGTCAGCGACTGTTTCCGGAATGTCCCTCTGCAGATCCAGTTCTATCCGGTTGTTGTGTGTCCTGGCCCCGTGCTTTACCAGCAGGGTCACCTCTTTTATGAGTCCGTTGATGTCTATCTTCCTGTAGTTGCCGCTTGACGTCCTTGCAAAATCAAGGAGACCTTTAAGCCTGTCTTTACAGCGGAAGATCTCATTATTAATGGTCTCCAGATATTCCGGAAAATCTTCAAATGCTTTTACGGCCCTGAGTTCCGGATCTCCCGCCCTGTCCATTAATGCCTCGGAATAACCGGCAATTATTCCAAGCGGATTGTTGATTTCATGTACGACGCCGGCAACAAGCATTCCGAGAGAAGCCAGTTTGTCTGCCCGTACAAGCTGTTGCTCAAGTTTCTTCTGTTCCGTCACTTCTTTCAGGTAGTTCACAACACCGTATATATTCCCGTCACTGTTGAGCAGGGGATATGTCCAGAAGTAATAGGTCCTCCCGTTTAATCCCTTTACTTCTTTAAATAATTTTTTCTTGCATTCAACCGACTCCAATGAAAGATCGGAAACATCCGCTATTTGAAGTATATTGAAAATTTCTCCGGAGCTTTTCTGTATTAAAGAGATCTCCGCCTTGCCTGATTTTTCTATTACTGCTTTGTTGACCCTGAGGACCTTCCCGTTCAGGTCCTCTATCCATACAATATCGGTAATGGCGTCAAATGTCTTTTCCCATTCCCGCTTTTCTTTTGATATCTCTTCAAATAAAAGGGCATTTTCAAGCGCAACTGAAAGGTGCTTTGCGATCGGAAGGAGGATCCCGAGGTCCTTTTCGGAGTATTTTTCAGGGGATATACTGTCAAAATTCAGGGCCCCCAGGGGTCTGTCTTTATAAAGGGGAACACTTATTGTTGAGCGGATCCCTTCCCCGAGCAATACGGAATCATATGAAAACGCTATCTCCTTTTGAAGGTCCCGGTTTATCCAGGGCTTCTGATTTATCGTGACCCATCCGGCGCTTGTTTTATCTGTCGGCGAGATAACGCCCTTTGTCAGCCGTGTCGGACGTTTTGTGTCAATTGCAAATATCTTCAGGACATTCTTGTGTTCCTCAAGAAGATTGATGCTCGCCCTGTCGAAATCTATCATCTTTTTGATCTCAGAAAATACAAGCCTGAAGATATGCCCTATACTGAGACTTGAATTAATAACACTGCCTATCTCATTTATCAGCTCTATCTGTTTCACCTTTTTTCTGTGTCTTGCGCGCGTTTCGATCTCAATAAACTCGCTGCGGTCTTCCACAACAACGATAAATCCGTCGGAATGCTTTACAAAAGATATCCTGGCAGGAAAAGTTTCTCTGTCTTTCCGAAGGCATCTTCCTTCCAGAGCTGAAGATTTCTTTTTAAGGGCGTCCCGCTGGATCGACGGGGACATCCTGATAATGTCAAAAACAGACAGATTGATGATCTCATTTTTTTGAAAAAAAAGCCGGTTTTTCACTGTGGCGTTACAATCTGTGATCATGAAATCCCCATTCATGGAAAAGGCGGGAAGATGCAGACCGTCAAGCACTTCCCACAGGAGCATCGTATCCTGAAAGCTGCCGATAATCCGCTTCATTTTTCATTTTAGCATAATAAGACAATCTAATAATTTATCCGGACTCATATAAGACGGGGAATTATTCCCCGGCATGAGGCATTTTCCCCCATTGCCCCGGGACGTTACAGACGCGTGTTTCGTCTTTTTGTCATAGGTTACACGACAGGTTAACGTGGCATTGTAGTTGCATATAAATATATACGATATTTTCTGGATTCCTTTAAGACCGTAAATTATGGAATCACCTATTCTTGTGATACAATTTATTTAATTATTTCATATCATGAGGAATTCGTAAAATTTATTAATCATAAACCGTCTCATAATGTTACGAAATCTACAAGAGAAAAATGAATTTGATCAATTAACATTTTCTCTAAAATGATTAACTATGGGCAGCATCAAAAAGGAGGTTTCATGACGCCGCGTGAAATAATTCTGAAGGCCTTTGAGCAGGGCAAACCAGAGCGTGTCCCTGTAACACTGTTTGGCGCCGGGATGTGGAGTATCAAGGAATATGGCACTACTTTTAAAGAGTTATCTCTGGATGCAGAAAAAATGACCGATATGCTTGTAAAGATGTCCGGCAGGCTTATCTGTGATATGGTTTACGCTGGTTCAGGCTACAATAATTTCCATGCTGCCGCGTTCGGAGGCGGCATCAAGTTCAGGGAAATCGGCGCACCCGACCTTGAGGCGCACATTGTTTCAACGGAAGAAGACCTCATGAAACTCGATCTGTCAAAAATAGATTCAAATGAAGTTATTAATGCGGTGAAAAAGGCCTTGAGATTGACGAAATCAAAGATCGGGAGTGAATATGCCATGACTATGACGGCCTGGGGCCCTTACACGCTTGGCGCAAGGCTTGTCGGCGAGGAAACGATGATGAAGGCCACATTCAAGAAGCCTGATTTTGTACATAAAGTTGTAGATTTTGCAACTGACCTGCTCATTCATCTCTACGAACCGGTTGTTTCGGACGGGACCCTTGAAGTAATAAGTATTGCTGACCCCACCGCATCCGGTGATTTGATATCGAAAAAACAATTTGAGAAATTTGCATTGCCGTATCTTAAGAAATTCAATGACTGGGCCAAATCAAAAAATGTGCATACGCTGGTGCATATCTGCGGCAATACGACGGACAGACTGGACCTGTTTCCGCTGACCGGTGCAAGCTGCATCAGCCTTGATCACAAGACCGATATCGCGAAGGCAAAGGAAGTATTACACGGGAAGATGTGTTTTGGAGGCAATGTTGATCCCGTTAAAATAATGCTTCAGGGCACCGTCGGACAAGTGGAGGACGCATGTAAACAGGTGATCCGGACCGCCGGGACAGACGGAGGTTTTGTTCTCATGCCCGGCTGCGACATACCACCAACCGTTCCGTACGAAAATATACAGAAATTTATGCAGGTTGCGAGGGAATGGAAACTTTAATGAGAGGAGGTGAGAGGGTAATTTAACGCTTTCAAGGAACAGGAGTTTTACTGATTTGGCAGGAGAGTGAACATTAAAAAGCCCGGGATTCCTTTATATCCGGGCAGAAGGAGGCAACAATGTCAGATAAAAAAATGACACTTGAGGAAGTAAATGCGTACATGAAGGAAAAGTGCGGTTTTGTGCCGAGAATGTTCCAGATAATAAATACGGTTACGCCTGACCCCGGGAGGACCTTCGCTGATTTCTACGCGAGCATTTTCGGAGACGGCGCGCTGTCAAGGAAAGTCAAAGAACTTATGTTTATGTCCGGAGGCGTTGGTTACTGCTCACCAAGATGCATAATCCATGTGATTCCCGCTATCAATGCAGGCGCTACTACAGGTGAAATATTTGAGGCCGCTTCAGTCGGAATGATCCTCGCAGGGTTTGTCCCGGGCGGGCCCGGCATCCCCTATGCATTTGAGTATGCCCTTAAATGCCTGGACATCGAGGCCAAATTCAGAAAAGGTGAAAAGTGGGAATACCTGCCGCAGCCCAAGTTTGACCACGGCGTTTTTTAAGAAAAACTGATTGGAGCAGGTTTCGTAAGGGCGGGTTTGAAACCCGCCCCTACTGTAAATTTAGGAGAATGTATGTTTGTTTTTTCGAAAGAACAAAGAACATTTAATATAGGCGGCATAAAAATAGGCGGACAACCGGGAGAAAACCCGCCTCTCCTTATAGCATCCATGTTCCATAACAAAGACCGGATACTTCAGGACAGGAAAGGGAACTTCGACAGGCAGAAGGCAAAGGTCTACATAAAAAGACAGGAGGGGTATTCAGTTTCTACAGGAATACCCTCGATGGTAGCTATGGTTGCAAATTCAGATGAAGAGGCCCGGATCTATATAGATTTCTATCTTGAGACAACGGATATGCCCTTTGGGATCGATATGTGGGTTGCCGAAAAGAGGGCAAAGGCAACCGAATATGTCGCAAGATTGGGGGTCCAGGATAAATTCCTGTACAACAGTATCACCCCATGGGACAAGGACATAAAGGGACAGGTCAACAGATTAAAAGACCTTGGAATAAAACACGTAGTCGTACAGGCGTTTAATGATAAAGACCAGTCGCCTTCAGGGCGGCTGACTTCACTTGAAAATATCCTGTCACAGGGTGCTGACAGCTTTGAGACAGTTATAGTAGATACATCTGTAATGAACCTGCCCGCTACATCTTTTTCGCTGATAGCAAACAGGATAATAAAGGAAAAAACCGGCCTTCCCTGCGGGGGCGCATATTCAAACGGCACCCATATGTGGCAGGCTTCAAAAGATATCTGGGGACTCGACGGTTTCAGGACAATGGATGCTGTTGCACAGGGAATGGCATCAGTTCTCTGGAGCGATTTTAATTTTTACGGGCCTATTGTTACCGCACCGAGGATCTTCCCGGCTGTAGCGACAGCACATATCCTCCTTTCCACGCTTGTATATGATGAAACCAAAGCAATCCCCGAAAATCCCTCGCTGCCGATAAGGAAACATTTTTCAGACTTTCTGGTAAAACTGATTTCAGGGGAAGCGCGGAAATAATATTTATGATAAAGGAGAATATATGAGTGAGACCATGACACCGAGAGAACGGGTTTTAAAACTCTTTGCAGGGGAAAAGATTGACAGGCCTCCGTGCTTCAGCGGTATGGGCAATGTGACGTCAGAAGGGCTGAAAAAATACGGGTACAAATTTGCCGCACTCCATTCCAATGCTAAAATGCTTGCTGACTCTGCCGCCTCTACATACAAACTCTTCGGGTTTGAATGCGGCGTAATCCCCTTTGACCTTTGCGTTGAAGCAGAAGCGCTCGGATGTGAAATAAATGTATACGCGCACCTTGAAGACATCGTTTATCCCACGATCAAAAGGAAACTCATCCACAATGAGGATGAAATGGATATAACCATTCCGTCAGACCTTACATCCCGGGGAAGGATACCGCTGATGAAAGAAGCCATCAGTATTATCAAGAAAGATATCGGCAATGAAGTTGTAATCGGCACGTATGTTCTCGGTCCGTTTACTCTTGCCGGACAGATCATGGAACTCAATGATCTGCTGAAGCTGTCTTTTAAAAAACCTGACAAGGTGGGAAAGTTACTCGATCTCCTTGCCGATGCCATTATCATGATCGCAAAAGAATATGAAAAGACGGGAATAGATTACATAACCGTAAGAGAGATGGGGGCCACATCGGATGTCCTGAGCCCGAGGGTTTTTAAAAACCTTATCCAGCCTTATCTCAAAAAGATATTTTCGGAATTGAAAGTCAATAACGTCCTTCATATCTGCGGGAAAACAAATGACATCGCGGGCTTCATGGTTGAGTCAGGGGCAAAGGCCATAAGTGTGGACCAGAAGAATGATGTTGCCGAAACACGGAAGAAGATAGGCAGTGAAGCCCTGCTGTTCGGCAATTATGACCCTTACAATGTCCTCGTGTCCGGGACCACTTCCCTCGTAAAAGAGACTATGAGGAAATGTATTGACAATGGCGTGAGCGCTGTATGGCCCGGATGCGATATCTGGCCGACAGTGCCGCCTGAAAATATTAAAGCCATGATGGAAGAGGTAAAAAAATAGAGGAGGTAACTTTATGGCCACAGATGAAAAAAGACAGGAGATACTCGACAAATTAAGAAATGCGGTGATACAGTACGACGAAGATGCGTCGAAAGAGGGGGCACAGGAAGCCCTTGATAACGGACTTGAGGGAAACGACGCAATATTCAACGGGCTTGTGAGCGGTATGGAGGAAGTGGGAAGGCTGTTTGAATCCCAGGAGTATTTTGTCCCCGAACTGCTCATGTGCGCGGACGCCCTTTACGCGGGACTGGACATATTGAAACCCCATGTAAAGAAGATGGACCTTGGGGTAAGAGGATCGGTCGTTATCGGGACTGTTGAAGGGGATGTTCACGACATCGGAAAAAATATTGTGAAGATGATGTTCGATGTCGCCGGCTTCACAGTGTATGATCTCGGCAGGGACGTCCCGCTCGATAAATTCGTGGAAGAACAGATCAAGACAGATTCCGACCTTGTCTGTCTCTCTGCCATGATGACAACGACAATGGTCGGCATGAAAAAGGTAATTGATAATCTGAAGGCAAAAAACCCCAATATAAAGATCATGATCGGCGGCGCGCCTGTATCCCAGGACATTGCCGATAAGTGGGGCGCGGACGGTTACGCCAAAGATGCAAACAATGCGCTTAAAGATGCTATCAATATGATCAGTTCACTGAAAAAGATGAAAGAAGAGGCAGAGAGCAAGAAGGGTTAGATGAATGATATTTTGCAAAAGGAACTCCTCGGGTCAGGCGCTGATATTGTCGGTTTTGCTGACCTGAAAGGTTTTCTTGATGCGGATATCGCCCATCTCCACAGGTCTGTATCAATTGGAGTATGCAAAAATTTAAATGAGAAAACCGTTCAGTTATTGACCGCGCTTCAGAAAAAGGCTGTAAAGATCCTCAAAAAAGAGGGCTGTAAATATCTCTGTATCCCGCCTGACTCTGACAGAATAATAAATACATTCGTATCTAAACTGTACCCGCTGTTTACGCACAAGATCGCGGCCACATCCGCCGGCATAGGCTGGATAGGAAGAAACGGCCTGCTTATAAATCCAACCCACGGCCCGCGCCTTTCACTTGCGACAGTGCTTACAGATGCCCCTCTAAAAAACGGCACCCCTATCGAGGCCTGTCTTTGCGGTGACTGCAGGATGTGTATCGACCACTGTCCGTCCGGGGCTATTACCGGAAATGACTGGTCCAGAAAAAGACCCTTTGTTGAACTTGTCAGATTGAGCAACTGCAGTACCCATAAAAAGAAAAGTAAGGCTGTAAACGGCAAACCCAATTGCGGGTTATGCATCACCATCTGCCCCTATGGCAGGAAGCGTTACAAAAATGAAGATGAAGCATCTTTTGCGATCATATAATTTTCTGCCATGTTAATAAACAGGCGGACCTAAGAAGTATCAGGAGAAGTACAGATGAAAAAACATAAAGTGATCTTTCAGCCCTCAGGAAGAAGGGGCGAAGTGGAGGATGGGCAAGACACTCCTTGAAGCTGCGCAGGCCCTGGGTGTTGATATTGAAGGTCTTTGCGGGAGCAAAAAGGTATGTGGAAAGTGCAAGGTCAGAATAGAAGAGGGCTATTTTGAGAAGGACAATATGGAATCAGGGATGTCCCATCTTTCTCTTATTACAGAAGCTGAAAAAAAGCACATAAAACCTGAAGACGGCCCCGGGATCCGCCTCGCCTGCACAGCAGAAGTGCATGGAGACGTAAAGGTATTCGTGCCGGAACGTTCCAGGGCAGGCAAACAGGTCGTCCGCAAAGCGGCAAAGGAGCTAACCATAGTCCTGGACCCTGCAGTGAAAAAGTATAATATCGAACTGGCCCCTCCAACACTTCATGATATGACAACAGGCGATAACGAAAGGGTACTGAAGTGTTTGGAAGATACCTATGGTCTTAAGAATCTTACCATCGATTATCTTGTTTTAAAAGAGCTTCAGGATATATTGAGAAAAGGTGAATGGACGGCAACGGCGACGGTATGGATGGACAGTGAAATAATAAAAGTGGAGCCCGGATTTGTTGAAACGTGTTACGGGCTTGCAGTTGACATAGGCACCACAACATGTGTCGGTTATTTATCCGATCTGATTACAGGCAAGGTTGTAAATACGGAATCAATGATGAACCCGCAGGTCCCGTATGGCGAGGATGTCATGTCACGCATTACGTATGCGATGACCAATCCGGCAGGACTCCAAACAATGCAGAAGGCCATCATTGATGGACTTAACGAGATAATTGAGAGGGTCGTTTCCGAGATTATTAAAGACGGTCCTGATCCCGGTTTTGTGATTGATGACCTTACTATAGTCTTCAACACTGCAATGCATCACATATTCCTCGGCTTTGATCCCGTGTACATAGGCCGTTCACCTTTCATACCGGCAGTGCAGAATTCCATGAATGTTAAGGCGCGTGATCTAGGCTTGAAGATAAATCCGTCAGCTTATATACATGTCCTTCCGATAGAGGCCGGCTTTGTCGGCGCTGATAACGTAGGAGTACTGATCGCCGAAGAGCAGTACAATCAGGATGAAATGGCGCTTGTCATCGATATAGGCACAAACGGTGAACTCCTTCTCGGAAACAGGGACAAGGTCTGCTCAACTTCCTGTGCAACAGGGCCTGCATTCGAGGGTGCGCAGATAAAGTTCGGCATGAGGGCGGCGCCGGGGGCAATCGAGGTAGTCCAGATCGACCCTGATACAAGGGAGCCCAGGTACAAGGTGATTGGAAAAACGGACTGGCATTCACATCTGGAAAAAATAAATGCTAAAGGTATATGCGGTTCAGGCATTATCGAGGTAGTTGCCGAGATGTTCAAGGCCGGCATAATAGACAAGTCCGGCAAGTTTGTCATGGACCTGAATACCCCCAGAGTAAGAAAAGGGGCTGACGGTAAACCCGAGTATGTCCTCGCATGGGCTGAAGAGACATCCATAGGCACCGACATTACGGTAACCCAGGGGGATGTAAGGGCGCTTCAACTGGCCAAAGGCGCGCTTTATGCAGGCGCCAAACTGATGATGCAGAGGCTCGGCATTGCGAAGATTGACAGAGTTGTGCTTGCGGGCGCGTTCGGAAGCCATATAAGCCGTGAAGCTTCATTGACTCTGGGCATGTTCCCGGACTGTCCGATCGATAAAGTGTATGCGGTCGGAAATGCTGCAGGCGATGGCGCAAGAATGGCCTTGCTGAATAAAGGCAAACGTGCTGAAGCCGATTACCGGGCACGGTGGGTGGAGTTTATTGAGATAGCAACCGACCCTGCATTCGAGAAGGAATTCATGTACGCAATGCATATACCTAACATGAAGGACAAGTTCCCGAACTTGAAGGAGTTATTGCGCAAGTCCGGAAGCAAGGTGGAGATAAAGGGATGACAAAGGTAATTGTAAATGCCGGAGCATGCGGATTCACAGTTACCATTACAGCAGAAAAAGACACCGGCAAGAAAATCCGTTTGTCTTTTGATACTGAATGTGAGATGGTGTTAAAAATGCTCGATGACATTTCACAGGTAGATACAATGTCTGTTTTTTCGAATCATATCAATAATCCTGTTTACAGGGCTGCTGCAAAACACATAAAGCACGCTGCATGCCCTGTGATGAGCGGGATTTTAAAAGCGATAGAGGTTGAGGCCGGGCTCGCTTTGCCCCGTGATGTAAGGATCGAATTTATCAAAGATTAAGGACCGTGGATATTACTTCATGATAAAAGAATATTTAGGGATAACGCTGATGGTCATAACTTACCTGTGTTACGCGATCTTCTTATGGAGAATAATATGGCGTATCCTTCTCCTGCTGAAGGTCCCCAATGACCGGAACAAAGAATCTCTTCCTGTTTCTCACATTGCCCCGGTGACGATACTGAGGGGAGTAAGGGACGTCCTCTTACTAACAAGACTTTTTCGGGTCAATAAGCTGTTATGGGTCGGAGAGTGGATATTCCACTGGACTTTTCTTCTCGTACTGATGAGGCATTTGAAATATTTCTTTTTCCCTCTCCCTGCCTTTGTAGCAGGTTTTGATTCATTGGGATTATTCGCGGGATACGTATTTTACCTCTCACTTATATATATACTCATAGTAAAGTACAGGATAGAAAAGAGCAGATATTTTTCCACATATAATTTTTTTCTTCTCATACTTCTTCTAATGATCGGCATGACAGGCATATTGATGACGAATATAATGCATCCCGACATCGTTGAGATAAAATATTTCGTTCTCAATTTATTAATATTTAACCCTGTATCGATACCGCAAAGCATGTTGTTCAATATTCACTTCAACATGACATTGGTTTTTCTGGTTTCCCTGCCCACCCACATCTTTGCCGCGCCTTATACAATATTTAATGCGCGTCAGTGTGAGGACAGGTTTGACCTTCTAATACATGAGAAATAAAAATTCATTTACATCGTGCCTGTCACAGAGACAGCTTCTTGAACTGGACGCCTGCACACAATGCGGCGAATGCCTTAAAAATTGTCCTGTGCAGGATGTGACGGGGAATCCGAATATTTCACCGCCGGAGAAGATCCGCATGTTCAAAGAATTCATAAAGGCCACCGATGGTCTTAAACCCATGCTTTTCGGCGAAGGAAAGATTGACCGCAAGCTGCTTGAAGATTTTACAAAGGCCGTCTTTGAATGCACAGTCTGCGGGGCCTGCGGCAGGAATTGTTCCGTCGGCATTATTACCGAGAGGCTATGGCCCATGCTCAGGAAAGAGATGGTGAGGCGCGGCCTCGGACCCCTCGGGCCACAGGCGAATATGCCCGGGGTTATAGAGCGTACAGGGAATCCTTATGACAAACCGCCTGCAGATAGATATCTTCCATGGTTTCCGGAAGGAGTCAAAGTGGCGGAGAACGCGGACATAGCATATTATGCGGGATGCACCGGGGCCTATCAGGCACAGCCGATGGTAAAGGGCGATGTGCTTGTGCTGTCTGCCATTGGAGAGGAATTTACAATGCTGCCGCCCGAAGATGAGGTGTGCTGCGGGTTCCCGTTATTTATAACAGGGCAGCATGATATGCTCAAAGGTCTAGTCAGCAGGCTTGTTAATGCTTATGAGGTCAAGGGGGTCAAAACGCTTTTGTGTTCGTGTCCCTGCTGCGTGAATATTATGGTAAAGGATTGGCCCATATTTTACGGGAAGGAGCTGCCTTTTAAGATAAGGCATATCACTCAATTTGTTGAGGAGGCCCTGAAAAAAGGCAAATTGCAATTTAAAAAAGGGCTGAAAGAAAGAATAATCTATCATGATCCCTGTTATTTAAGCAGAGGGGTCGGGATCATGGCAGAGCCGAGATTTATACTTTCTCAAATACCGGAAATACAACTTATGGAATTTGAGAGGCATGGCCTTGATTCCAGATGCTGCGGCGCTGGAGGAGCGGCACGAAAGGTCTTTCACGAAAACGCCATAGCAATGGGCCGGTTGACGATAGATGAAGCGGTAGCAAAAAAAGCTGATAAACTTATACTGAACTGCCCCGCCTGTTATGAAAAGGTCAATGAGGCCATGCAGGGACATGACAAGCAGATCAAGATAGTAGATATAATGGAGTTGGTATCGGAGCTGATATAAAACAGTGAAAAACTGTTTCATTGGTTCAGTTGGTTCTATTAGTTAAATTGGTTAACCAATAAAACCAATAGAACTAATAGAAAAAACATGGGCCGAACCCTTTATTTTTTTATGAGCCACTACACTTTAAAATGCAGAAAATGCGGAACGGTCCTGAAGGAGGCACACTGTGCCTTTTGCGAGCACTGCAAGGGTGCATTACTCTTAACCGATTACAAAGAGACTTCTTTTACGGAAAAAGATTCAGGAGAGATCTGGAGATTCAACTGGCTTCCGGTCCATGATCCGGTATTTCATCAACCCGGTCCTGTTGTTTTTAGATCGAAAGGGCTTTCTGAAAAACTTGGGCTTGAGAACCTTTTTATAGCCTTTAACGGCTACTGGCCTGAGATCGGCGCGCAAATATCAACCTGTACCTTCAAGGAGTTTGAAGCTGCTGTGGTCCTGGAAAATGCACGCTCAAACGGCATTGAAGGGATGGTTGTGGCATCCGCAGGAAATACTGCGAGGGCCTTTGCCCATCTATCGACTGTATCAGGATTTCCTGTGATAATTGTGGTCCCGAGGATGTGCCTTTTTGAGATGTGGTATCTTGAGGCGTCTTTAAGGATCCCTACCCTTGTGCTTGAGGACGGAGATTATTCAAACGCGATTGATCTGGCAAAGAGGATCGCGCTGGTCCACGGTTATCCTTTTGAAGGGGGCGTCAAAAATATAGCCAAGAGAGACGGCCTCGGTATTGTCCTGCTTGAGGCGGTTTCAAAAATAGGGAGACTGCCGGACCACTATTTCCAGGCCGTTGGAAGCGGCGCCGGGGCTATCGGGGTATGGGAGATGTCAGAGAGATTTCTCCGGGACGGAAGATATGGCTCCAGACTTCCGGTACTTCATCTCGCACAGAACCTTCCCTTTGCACCGATGGTAAAGGCATGGAACAAAAACAGCAGGGAGCTTTTCCCCGAAGACCTGAATCCCAAATTAATAGAGCAAATAACCACGAGGGTCCTTTCAAGCCGCTATCCGGCGTACTCAATTATGGGAGGTGTTTTTGACGCCCTTAACGCCACCGGAGGGAAAATGTACGGGATAGAAAACAATGAAGTGTTTGCCGGCATGGAGTTATTCGAAGAAACAGAGGGGATAGATCTTGTGCCTGCTGCAGGTGTTGCTGTTGCCGCGCTCAGGAAGGCAGTCGAGAACGGCCATGTTGATAAAAGTGATACTATTTTATTAAATATCACCGGCGGCGGGGAAAAACGGTTAAAAAAAGATATGAAGACATACATGGTTGAACCTGTGTTTGTATCCGGAAAGATCACAGATAAAGAAATAGAGGAACTGTGCAAGCGCCTGAAAGTGAACTGATCTACATTTTAAAAAAGAACAAGGTGGATTTCATATCCACCTTGCCTTGCGAAAAGATAAGGGTTCTCCTCCACAGGATAACCGGAGAATTTTCTCATGTCCCCTTGACGAGGGAAGAAGAAGGGGTCGGCATCAGCGCGGGCATTGCGCTCGCAGGTAAGAGGCCGGCAATGTTCGTGCAGAGTTCCGGTGTAGGGAACATGATAAATGCGCTCCTGTCCTTAACCGGTTTCTACGAACTTCCTCTTGCTGTCTTTGTAAGCCAGCGCGGTATTTATAAGGAGAAAATAGCGGCGCAATTACCGATGGGGCAGCATCTCCCCGGAATTCTGAAAGGGGCCGGGATACCATATTCGGTCATCAGCACTATAGATGATTTCGGTCTGATAGAAAAAAAACTTCCCGGCGTATACAGAAACAGCAAAATGCATGCATTCCTTCTGAGCCCTGCGATCTTTGAAAATACGAGTGATGCCGGCATTCTGACATCCACTTTGCATCCGATCACCGGAAGCTCAAAAGGATATCAATCAAAAAAAATGAAACCGCAGTTTACCCGCTTTGAAATCCTGAAGATCATCGCGCCGTATCTCGATGGCAAAAGTTGTTGTCTGTAATCTGGGCTTCCCTTCAAAAGAACTTTTCAGCATTAAGCATCAGCAGTCGAACTTTTACATGCTCGGAAGCATGGGCATGGCTACGCCGATCGGTCTTGGCATCAGCCTGGCATCCGACAAAGAGGTCATCGTTATAGACGGCGACGGCAGCCTCCTGATGAATCCCGGCAGTCTTGCAACGACAGCGCATTTTGCCCCGCCGAATTTGACCATCCTTGCGGTAGACAACAGCTCTTACGGCTCAACAGGCGACCAGCCGACACTGACCGGTTCATGCGTAGACCTCGGACTTGTGGCAAAGGGTTTCGGCATTCAAAATATAATAAAGGCGTCAACAGGGAAACAGTTGATGGATGCTTTAAAGAAACCTCATAAAGGCCTGCGTTTTATTCATGCATTGGCTGTCCCGGGCAATAAAGATGTGCCGGCTATCCCGCTGCATCATCTTGAGGTGAAGAAGCAGGTGATGGGGTTTTTGAAAATGTAGGGGGGCGACCCGCCGGGTCACCCCTACGAGCAAAATATTTTCGTGAATATGTTTTTACATGACAGGGAATCTTCCTGCTACAAATTCCCGGTCTTCTTATACTCCTCGACATAGCGTTTCAGCGCCCTGAAGAAAAGCCAGTCGAGGGAGAGATCATTATCAGATGCGATCTTCATTAAGAGGTCGATCACTTCCTTATCAACAGCAGGTCCGGCAGAAGATGGCGCGATGGAGTTTTTTTCTTCATGAGGAGTATCCGTAATTGAGCTGCCGGTCCTTTTGGCATGTTCTTTTGCCAGAAGCCCCATGAGCCCCTGCAGATCACCGGCCTGAACCGCGTTTACAATATCTTCCGGCGGCTGGGCGTCAGAAGACCGCTCTCCATGTTCTTCTGGAGCAGGTCCTTTGGAAAATTCTTCTGTCTTCGGGACTGGATTGCCGGAGAAGCCTCCTGCGGGCATCATGCCTGACATACCCATCATCATTTCTGCTAATTTTCTGGCATGTTCGTTGTCCGGCAGTTCCTTCTGCAGAAATTCATCGAGCTTCCCCTGTGACATTGCCATAGCCATCTGGTCAGCCATCAGAGGTCCCCTGTTTTCATTGTCCTCAAAAGACCTCTTTCTTCCGAAGGGTGTTGACGGCGGTTTGGGCAGCGGCTTTTCTTTCTTTGACATGATATTAATTTACCATATAAAAAAGATCTTGTGGTCAGGAAGGCGAGAAACGTTACGTATAAGGGTTAATTTGAACTCAAGAATTATTGGATTACAAATGACTATTAAAGTCATTACAATATTCTTTGTATTCCCTTAAAAAAGATTCGAGTTCAGTGAAGGTATTTACCCCTAATCTCTTCAATTGAGTCACTATTTCTTTTCTTGTCAGGGTTGCCATTTTTTGCACTCCTATTAATATAGAAGCAAAGATCTTGCCAATTGTTAACTAATTGATTTTATTCAAAATACAAGGGCCTGTTTTTATTTTTATCAGCTTTTCTCCCATAACTTGCCGCTTTGATCGGTAAAATAACTAATTGGAATTTACCCCGAACTTATTCGGGACGGCAATGACGCAAAATCGGCAAAGGCAATTGGCCCTGCCTCTGCTATCTTAAGCAGGGTTTGATATAATTCAGGAAGAAGCAATAAGTTAAAATTTAAAAAATGAATTTGTTCAGAATATGAATATTTTTAAAAGGCTGACTCGAATATCAGGTGCGGCAATCCGTCTAACCATCGGCATAGGCGGAGCGGTACTGGTTTTTCTCACACTTAAAGACAAAGTGAAACGGGGCATATCCAAAAACCTGCAATCAAAATCAGGAAGATAGGGGACGTTAACTTCCGGATGTTGCAGTAAATATTGAGAAAGCAGAAAGGTCAAACTTTAGCAAAAGAAAGCTGCTTTACGTATAATAATTAAAAGGGCGTCATAACTAAATTTCAGATTAAAACCTGACAATCTCAATATTCAAGGACCATATTTTAATGAAGCCTGCTATTGGCAATAAGGTTGCAATTATCATAGCCTTCTTTCTTCTTGTATCCATCAAGATTGTGTTACTAAACCGTGTATTGTCATCTGAGACGATCGGGCCACTAGCGCTGTTTGATGAACTGATATATCGACTCAATTCTGAAAGTATTTTCAATAAGACCCATTACTATCAGCTCTCACTATCCGCCATTTTACCCTCTTTTGTTAAGCTTCGCTTTTTTTTCAAAAAATAATTGGTATCAATGGATGTTTTACATTAATGCCGTTCTGTCTTCATTGGTTCTTATCCCTGTCTGGTTTATAAGTCTCAGGTTTTTACCGAGAGCAGCTTCTCTGTCAGTTCTCCTTATTAGCAGCCTTTCAACCTTTCACTTCTTTTATCCCGGGCTGATAATGAGCGAGAATCTTCATGTGCCGATTTTCGCATTTTCTCTGTATCTGCTGCTTGATACCGAGAGTGGAACGAGATCAAAGAAAATGATAGTCAGTACACTTCTTGGGATTACGATGGCCTTAGGATATATGACAAAGTATATCTATCTCGTGGCAATTCCGGCTCTTATTTTCCTGTGGTGCATTAAACCCTTATTCAATGACGATCCTGAAGAGAGGAGGGTCATCGGGTCTTCTCGACTTTTTGATTTACTGTCAATGTTTGCAGGATTTATTTTGACATATCTTCCCTGGTTTATCTATAAGTATTATTCCGGTTTCGGCATAGCAGGAGGAATGGGAGCTGAGTTTGTACTTTCAGGCATTCACGAATTCGCTAATCTGGGAAGTTTTGTTCTGTGGTCCGGTTTCTATCTGTCATATGGTATCCTGGCTCTGGCACCCTTCCTTTTAGTTTTCGTTTTCTATATATTTATGCTTTCTTCGAACAGCGTAAAGAATGATAGACAGGAAACATTCTTTATTCTTGCAGTGATACTCTTAAGCGTTATTTTCTTTATGACAGCAGTACAGCACTCATGGCGTGCAGGATACAATTATCCCCTTCCAAAGAAAATAATTGGAAGATATTTAATGCACCTCATGCCGTTTTGGGTGATTGTATTTATGATTGCCCTTAATAAAGTGCAAGAATGTGGTACACCAGATTAAATTTGACCCAGATTATGTATTCCTTCCTTTTCTGTCTCACTCTCATTGTTTTTTCCTCTTGTATTGCTCATACTTTCCAGGCAATGCACCGTGGTATTATAACTTTGTAGATACTCCGGACGGCCGTTTTTACAGGACAAAACCTTTTTTTATCTTTTTCGCAACGATTTTTATCATGATGGTCATCATTCTTTCAGCGTGTCGTCGAAACAGGTTTCTGGCAAAACATTTCTTTCTTCTTTTTTCTGCCCTGGTAGTAGTCATCCAGGCCAATTCAGCTTTCACAGCATACAGAGTACATGCTTTCACATCGAACAGATTATCAGTTGCACGGTCGTGCGTTATCACCGTTCATAACACAGGAAGTCAAGCAACATCATGAGAAAATTGTAATGGTAAGCGATCAAACCGAATTGCTTGGCAACATTCGGTTTGCAGTTACAGCAATCTATTGAGTTTTGGGTATCAACATCGATGAGCAAACCATCCATCAAATTTATCTCTTTCAATGATTTTTTATCTCATGACGGGAATTGGGATGGTAAACTTTATGGTATTACGACAGATTTGACTGGCAATCCGATTTATAACTACATTGTAAATGGGAAAAACTATTATGTATATGATATTGCTACATGGCCGGGGAAAATAACCGGGGGGTTCCACCAGGAAGACCATTTAAAACCAACAGGGAGGAATTAGAGTCCTGATAATAATACTTTGAAAAGACATTATATATCGCATTTGATCGCTTGGTTACATGATTTCAGGACGTTAATACATTGGACTTAAAGGAAGATGCATAGATGAAAGTTATTATACAAATCCCTTGCTATAACGAGGAAGATACAATTAAAGCATGCCTGTCTGACCTGCCACGGGAACTACCAGGGGTTGATATTGTCGAATGGCTGGTCATTGATGATGGCTGCACCGATCGTACTGTCGACGTCGCGATGTCTTCGGGAATAGATCATGTGGTTCGCTTGCAGCGCAAACGGGGATTGGCACGGGCTTTTATGGCCGGGATAGAGGCGTGTCTTGAGGCGGGAGCCGACATCATCATAAATACTGACGCCGATAACCAGTACAACGCCCATGATATTCCGAAGCTCATCCAGCCCATCATCGATGGCAAGGCGGATATTGTTGTCGGCTCCAGATCTATTGACGAAATACAGGACTTTTCCCGTGTGAAAAAATACTTGCAGAAAATCGGAAGCTGGGTTGTCCGTATCGCAAGCAAGACGGACATACCGGACTGCCCAAGTGGTTTCAGGGCAATAAGCAGAAGTGCCGCAAAGAGTATCAACGTATTTGACAGCTACACATATACTATAGAAACGATTATTCAGGCGGGCCAAAAAGGCCTGGCTATTACCTATGTGCCTGTGCGCACAAATAGAAGTTTGCGTCCCTCCAGGCTTATTAAAAATATTCCTCATTATATACTGCGATCAGCTAATACTATAGTCCGTATCTTCATGACATATCGGCCATTCAGATTTTTTGCAATTCCGGGGATTATATCGTTCTTTCTGGGAATGCTGATCGGCTTTCGGTTTCTTTACTTCTTTTATTTCACAAGCATAGGGAGCGGACACGTTCAATCTCTTATTTTGGCGGCGATCTTCTTAGGAGGCGGGTTTTTCTCTCATAGTCATGGGATTAATTGCTGATATTATATCCGTGAACCGGAGACTGCTTGAGAAGCTTGATTGGCGTATTAATCAGATTGAGGATAAACTCAGAAATGAAAAAAAACAAGAGTAAGACATATTTAATATTGAGCTGACATGGAAAAGTTAAACGAGGCATTATCGTCCATAGGATTGGTCGGCCCGGTCTTGCCGTTTCGCGGCGGGATCGCGCAGCACACAACGATGTTGCACAGAAGTTTGCGTTCACAGACCGATCTGTGCACCATTTCATTTAAAAGACAGTATCCAAAGTATCTGTATCCCGGGAAAAGCGATCGTGATCCGGAATATCAGGGATATTTGGAACCGGGGGTACAGTATGTAATCGATTCTTTAAACCCTGTCACATGGACAAAAGCATGCCGGGTGCTGCTGGCTCGTGCACCCAGACTGATAGTCATCGTCTGGTGCACCTTTTTTGGAGCGCCGTACCTGGGGTTTATGGCACGATATTTTCGTAAAAGAGGTATGCAGGTCATGTTCCTCTGTCATAATGTTATAGATCATGAAGCCGCCTTCTGGAAGGAGGAACTAAGCCGGAGGGCCCTTTCTCAGGGAAGTGTTTTTTTGGTGCATACGAAGAGTGTAAAGGCAAGATTGAACCAGTTGGTTCCCGGGTCACAAGTCTCAGTTCATCCGCATCCGGTCTATCATCAGTTCCCTTCAGCAAAAAAGAAGCTGCCTCGTCGTGCCAGACTCGAACTTCTCTTTTTCGGCTTTGTCCGCCATTACAAGGGCCTTGATATTCTGCTTGGGGCGATGCGATATTTGGAGAAAGAAGACATTTTTCTTACGATTGCCGGTGAATGGTGGGGGGAAAATACATTTTTAAGGGAATTGTTGAGCAATGACCGCTTGTCGGCCAGAGTAGAGGTTATTGACAGATATGTGTCAGAACAGGAAGCAGCAGAATATTTTCACCGTACAGACTTAGTTGTTCTCCCCTATCGCAGCGCTACGGGCAGCGGGGTAATTCCGTTGGCATATCATTATGGGAAACCGGTCATTGCAACCCGGACCTCCGGAATTGATGAAGTAGTCGTTGATGGAGTTTCAGGCAGGCTCGTTGAGCCCGAAAATCCCTATGCACTGGCTGAGGTCATCCGGGAATTCCTGAATGAATCACCGGAGAGCATGAAGGAAGGGGTCCAGAAAACGGCTGAACGAATGTCATGGGAAGG
Source organism: Thermodesulfovibrionia bacterium (assembly GCA_963699585.1). Lineage (GTDB taxonomy): Bacteria > Nitrospirota > Thermodesulfovibrionia > UBA6902 > UBA6902 > SURF-23. The sequence continues at coordinate 736,199 of CAVOUK010000002.1, forward strand.
TTTCGCCGCATGCGTCCTTGACGTGATTAAATCGGGGAGGGTCGGCTGAGGACCTATGAGAATTGTACAGGAAAATACTATGGCAAAATATAGATATTCAATTATCATCGCTGTCAACCACAATCTTAAAGACCTGAAAGACTGTCTGGACTCGCTGGAAAACCTTGATTACCCAAAAGACCTCTTTCATGTTGCGCTGGTTGACTGCCACGTCGTCAAGGGACTGCAGGATTTCTTCAGTAAACAAACGCAGCACTATGTATATCCCATTACTACATTGACTCTCCCGGAACAACCGGATAAACATAAAACATGGCTTCATGAGTCCCGGCTCAATGAGTCTCGTAACTTTGCAATGAAAAAGGCTCCGGGCCGGTATTTTGTTTTTACAGAAGACGACTGCATGTTTGAACCGGATTGGCTCAAAAAGTTCGATTCCGAACTTACAGATGACACAGGCGCCCTGGGAGGTCCGGATGTGCTCCCCGACGGGATGGGATGGTTGCCGAGGGCCCTTGACGTCATCCTGCAATTGTTTGTCGGGACGGCCGGTTCGAAAAAAGGGGGTGGATTAAAGAAGGAGTGGTACTATCCCAGAAAAGAAAACTTTATAATTCCGGCAAAGGTCATGGACCGAATTGGCAACTTCCCTGAGGATCTGATTTCCGGAGCGGAGATCGAGATGGCCAAACGTATCCGTGATGCAGGGCTGCAAATAAAATATCTTCCCGATAATCCTGTTTGGCATCGAAGAGATACAACCTTCAGGAACTTTGTGCGCCGGAATATTTATCATTCTGCTGAGAAAGTCTGCCTTCTTCGCCGGCAGCATGCCTTCATCCAGAGCCCTCATTTCCTTGTATTCCTGGCAGCTGCAGCGGGCCTTTCCCTCGGGCTGTTCTCGCTGTTTAATAGTAATGCCCGCCCTCTTTTTTTAGCAATGATCGGATGTTACATGGTACTTGTGCTTTATTTTACAATTTATTCGTTAATAAGTACCCGCAGCCTGTCCGTTGGACTTGGTGTGCTTTTGCTTCTTCCAAGTCACCATTTAAGTATCATGTGTGGTGTTGTGAAGGGGACACTGACTAAAACTACTGACTGAGGAGAAACCTGTGGAGAAGCCTTCAATTGGCAAAACAATTCGAATGGGTGCACGACTATTATTTCAGGGGCGTGTTACATTGACCTTCGATCAGTTGGAATTCCGTCCGCATGATACTCCTTTTCTGAAGCGGCTCAACTTTTTGATTCAGGGGATGCAGCTCATGAAGCGGTCAGTTCACCGGCTCGGTATCCCGCCCATCCTGCAAATTGAACCGTCAAATATATGTAATCTTCGTTGTCTTACGTGCGCAACAGGGGCCGGACTGGTGACACGCCCTGCAACCCTGATGCCCTTTGATATGTATCAACGTGTAATTGATCAGGTAAAAGATTACGTCTATCTCCTCGTCTTCTGGTCATGGGGAGAACCTTTTATAAACAAGGATGCCTTTAGAATGATCCGTTATGCTAAAGAGAAGGGACTTCTTGTGCATACCAGCACTAATGGACACTATTTCAACACGAAAGAACAGGCAAGAAAAATCATTGATTCAGGGCTCGACAGTCTGATAGTAGCAGTAGACGGCCTTGACCAGCCGACATATGAGAAATATCGAAAGGGGGGCAACCTGCAAACTGTTATCAATTCCATTGAAAACCTCGTGGCTGAACGTGCTTTTCTTGGTGTACGTCATCCACTGATAACATTACGTTTTATCGTGATGAAACATAATGAACATCAGGTTGACCGGGTAAAGAAATTTGCAGAGGGCCTTGGGGTAGACAGACTCACATTCCGGTCTGCGGTCGTCCGGCGAAGCGCTCTGGATCTTCAGGACAGTCTGGCCCCGCATTCATCGGAATTTCAGCAGTCCGGCTGCAATGGCTTCCCGTCCGGCGTGAATCCGGCCGAGCGGCGCAAGAACTATTGTCACCGCCCTTATGCAAATCTCACGGTCTTCAGTAACGGCGATGTCGTAACCTGCGAGAATGACTTTAATGCTGCATTCCCGCTGGGTAATATTGCTGATCAGAGCATACGCAATATCCTCTCGTCCGGCAAATCCAGGACATTTTTAAAGACATTCAGGAAAAATCTGGACCGGTTCATGTTCTGCAGGGAATGTGAAAACCGTTACATGAAAGGGCATACCGCAAACGTCAAAACGTTTATCCTGAACAGGGAATTCTGTGATCATGAAAAAAATAATTAAACAGGCGATGCTCAAATATGGCGGATACACGGGTGCACGCAAAATCAATGCGCACATCCGGCACTACAGTCTTGCCAGAAGATATCTCACATTCATTGACACAGGCCATGCGCCCCTTCCGGACAAGGTCATGTTCGAGCCTACACAACGCTGCAACCTGCAGTGCAAAATGTGCTTCCAGGAACGTGCCATGATGGCTAATGCCGGCGAGCTCACCTGTGCGCAGATAACCGGCTTTTTTGATCGCAATCCTTTTCTGCAAAAGGTTACTTTTATAGGGGGGGAGGTATTCATTCGGAGTGATATACTTGATCTTATCGGACACCTGAATCACACACGCGATATTGTTATCTGCACAAACGGAACACTTATAGGTGAGTTTGAAGCCAATGTCCTAAGACAGTATGCACCGTGTGTATACCGTGTGTATTTCCCTTGACGGCCCCAGGGACATCCATGAATCAATCCGCCGGGTTAAGGGATCATACGATAAAGCAATCCAGACAATTAAAGTCCTTGCCCCTATTTTGCCGGTAACTGTTAACTTAGTGATTCAGGATGAAAATCTGCAGTTTATCCCTGATATGATTGATTTATGCGCTTCTTTGCATGTAAAGAAAGTAAAAATTGAAATGGAGCGCATATATTCCGATGAAAAACACGCCCGGGCGATTGCTGAAACCGGACTTATACCTTCAGATATACCAATAGCATCAGAAGGACGTGCTCGTGGTTATTCCCCTGAAACATTACGGGATGTGCTCAGTGAATGTCTGAGCCGGGGAAAAAGGTCAGGTATAGATGTATTTATTGACCCTCCCTATCTTATGGACAATCTCAGCGCATGTTATGACAACACCCTCTTAAACGCTGAAAACTTTATTTGTAATATAATCGATACAGCTACCATAGCGCCAAACGGTGATGTGATCAATTGTATTCATATAAGAAAGCCCTTCGGCAATATCCTTGATGCTCCTTTCGAAGAGATATGGAATTCAGAGGTCGCCAATACATTCCGGAGGCAGCTTTTAATAAATAATTTGACGCCGCTTTGTGAAAACTGTCCCTTCATGAGTCCTGCACCACATAAAATTATCATGAAGATTCCATCTCTGAAATATCAGTGAATGATTTAGCTGAAAGATGAAAGAATCAACAAATGCAGCTTCTATTTGATACAATAAAGTAATTCAAAATTAAGACGTAACTGGCGGGAGAGATTTGAAGGCTTTTGTAAGTATAATTATTTGCACATATAACCGGGCACCGCTGCTTCATCGGGCATTGAAATCACTTTCCCGTCAGACACTGACGTCCAGAGCAGTTCGAGGTCATTGTGGTAGATGACGGCTCTGCTGGACAATACAGCTGAGGTGTGCGAAGTTATGAGTCACAGAGATGCGCAAACATGAAATATATGTCAACAGGAAGAAATACGGGTATCGGCAATGCGGCTAATATGGGCGTTCAGTCATCGAAAGGGGAATATCTGATTTTTACAGATGATGACTGCATTGCCCGGGAAGACTGGGCCGAGCGCATGCGAAATGCTCTGAAGAAATATCCTCTCGTTGCAGGCACGTGTGGCAAGTCCGACATCAGACTTTGTCAAACTCTGCCACAATATAGCCGAATTTCACCCGTTCATGCCGGGACGCAAGGCAGGACCGACCGATTTTATTGCCGGGGCTAACATGGGAATCAGGCGCTCACTGTTTGAAGAAGTGAAAGGGTTTCGCGATACAGATCCAGTGGCGCCTGATATGCACTTTATTCTCAAGGCAAGACAGGCGGGATATCAGATACATTTTGTTCCGGAGGCTGTTGTTACGCATGACCATGACCGTACGAGCTTTTCGAGTATTTTCAGATATTCTGCCGATCACGCGTCTGAAACGATTCTTCTTCGCAACAGATACCGGCGTGCTTCTGCGGTACTCCATTTGTCCTCCGCTCCCCGTGTTACTTCTCGGTGCAGCCCCGGTAATCGCATTAAAAGTGACTGCGGACATTTACTTCAAGAATATCAGCAATGCAAAAGTTTATTTGGACGGCCCCTGTAGTCTACGCCCTTAAATTGGCCTGGTGCTGGGGTGCTGCACGCGGTTTAAAAAACTGGAATAAATCGGAAGAAAACATGAACAAAGAAATTAAATTTAGTGTTATTTTGCCTGTCTGTCATGGAGGTAATTTTCTGACGAACGCTCTGAAATCTCTGGGCAGGCTGGAATTTCCGCGGGAACGTTTCGAGGTGCTGTTCGCAGGACCGGACAGTGATGAAGATGTGCGACACGCAGTGGAATCGGAATGCAGCCCGTTCGAACGTCAACCTGAAATATATAGGTGTTGTCCGATCGAATCGTTCCGCACAGTTGAATGCAGCGATATCTCAGGCAAGAGGACACATTCTCGTATTTGCCGATGACGATTGCACTTTTCTGCCGGACTGGCTGCACAGGCTCGGTAATGTGTTTGAACACGAGAATAATATCGGAGTGGTGGGAGGTCTCGACCGTGCAGGGACAAATGAACCCGCCTTCAATGTTGCGCTTGATTACGTATTGAATTCATTCGCCGGGACCGGCGGTCTGCGCCGCAGTCAGGGCCCAAGGGTAGGCAAGTATTATCCGAAATTATGGAATATGGCAATTCCCCACGAAGTTGCCCTTGGTGTTGCGATTACGAGTCCGGAAGGTTCGTCTCAAGTTTTCAATGAGACACTTGACGTTCATGAGGATGTGGAACTCATAGACCGGATCGAAAAGACAGGGAAGCGGATTATTTATGCACCGGACTTAATTGTGTGCATTCCCGGGATACGACGCTGCCGTCTATTTACAGGCAGGTCTTTTAATATGGCGCGCACCAGCAGGAGCGTCGGGGTGCATCGCCTTCCTCATATATCACTGGCGGCCTTTGCAGTTGGCATGATCGCTTTGACCATTGCTTCAATAGTGAGTGAGTCGCTCCGGGTTGTTCTTGCAGGTGTCATGTGTAGCTTATATTGATGATGTTAATGGTCAGCGCCCTGGGAGGATTTCTGAGATCGAGGAAAGTTGCGGTGGTTATGTATGTTCCGCTGCTGTTGATAGCGCTGCACTTTTCCCGGGGGCTCGGATATTTATTCCCGTGGCGGGGACTGAAATGAAGGAGGAGAATGATCGACATCAGGGAAGTGCCTTCACAGATTAAGGCAGTACTTGGGTATTATGCATGGCAGCCGCGCCTTTGGCGGGCCTTTTCAGGCTAATATCTCGATGACGAACCGATGTAATTTGCGATGTATCCACTGCTACGTCTATTCACGCTATCATGAGGGGCCGAGCTTTTTTGAGCTGAGAACAAACCAAATGGCTCGTCAATGTTCCAATGACGCCCATAAAGAAAGCGCACATCGGATTGATGCCGACTTTGAAAAGACAAACTCTCTCATAGAAACACTTCTCTCACTGGGCACACAGGATTTCCTCTTCTCCGGAAATGGAGAGCCTTTCCTCCATAAAAATATCCTTGACTTTGCTGAACGCGTGAAGCGCGCCGGGAAAACCTGCAAGGCGAATACAAATGGCACTCTACTTGACCATACAACGATTGACAGGCTTATCGCATCCCGATTTGACGAAGTGAGGATTACAACGATGGCTGGCACACGCGAGCAGTATGAAATGACACATCCTGGTGTTTCTTCTGCGACATTCGACAGGATGCGTGATAATCTGTGTTATCTGGCAGAGCAAAAAAAAGGCTTGCGAACAGACAAACCGGTTGTCACGCTTGTCTGTGTTGTCATTGCCCACAATAGTGAAACACTTATGGACTTTGCGCAGTTGGCCCATGCGGTTCGGGCAGAGCGTGTGCTTTTTCGCCCTTTCGATGACTATGACTCTGAAGATTTTGCACAGCTCGTGCCTACTGCTGAACAGGCTGCCTCTATACAGAAACAGCTGATGGCCATTAGGGATTATTTTGATTCCAGGAAAATTGTTCACAATATCGGGAATTTTCTGAAGGTCTTCAGACAAAAACTTGATACGACTCATCTCTATCGTCGTATTCCTTGTTATTACGGTTGGCTCTCGGTAAGGATAGAAGTGGACGGCTCAGTGTATCCATGCTGCCGGTGCTATAATTCCCTCGGCAACATTTACGAAAAAGAGTTTACCGACATATGGAAAGGACAAGCCTATCAGAGGTTCAGAAAAGCTGCTCTGCACATCAATAAAAGCAAGACACCCGTTGACGGGTGCTTTTGCAACAGTTGCGTCCATCATACCGCGAACCTTCGCGTGCATCGGATATTGCATCCCTATGAGGGACGACATTGACACACATGACGACAGCATCTTTTTATAAGGTGAAGAGTAAATAAAGAACGCAAGACACCAGAGCGCAAGGGGAACACTATGGGTAAGGTACAGTTCGCTGTAAAGAATTTAATTAATTATGAACTTCAGAAACTTTCTTATGCTTTCAACGGCAATTATGCACGGCCAACCCAACTGATAATCTCTATCAGTAACAACTGTTGTCTTCGATGCAGGATGTGCGGACATTGGAAATCTGAATACAGGCCGCACGACGAACTGACCACGGAAGAATGGAAAAGGGTTTTACTGGAATTTAAGGATTGGATCAAGGATTCTTTCTATATTCAGTTTACAGGAGGAGAACCATTTCTTCGTAACGACATGCTGGAACTGTTAAATTTCGCGTCCACGCATGGAATCAAGACCCTCGTGAACAGCAACGGCTTTTTAATCGATGAGGATCTGGCAAAAAGGATTGCCGCTTCAGGGCTGAATTATCTGACCATATCACTGGACGGCGTTCGTCCTGAAACATTTGACGCCCTCCGGGGTGTCAGAGGTGCACATAAACGGGTGACATCAGGAATACTGAATGCAAACAGGTACAAACGAATGGGTATGATCGTGGGGATTTCGTCAATTGTGACAGATCACAATCTCGATGAGCTCATCCCTCTTGTCCGGTGGGGAGAAGAAAACGGTATTGACAGAGTGGGTTTTCACGCCCTTCAACCACATTTTAATTACTTCCAGCAGAGCAAAATGCCTGATCCAGAATGGTACAAGACAAGTGATCTTTGGGTAAAAGACCCCGAGAAATCAGACAGGATCATCGATAAATTAATTGAAAAGAAAGCAGGGGGTAGTCCGATTATCAACAGCACAAAACATCTGCTCACTATGAAAAGATATTACCGGGACCCTTATTTTGCACGGGATGATTCTACGTGCATGGTGGGGGTGAATAATATAAGGATAGAATGTGACGGAGGGGTGCGGTTATGCAATAGCATGGAAAAAATAGGGAATGTGAGGGAGGCCCCGGTACGTGATATCTGGAATTCTCCGCCTGCAAAGAAAAGGAGGCTGGAAATAAAGGCTTGTAACAGGCGGTGTACTGCCAAATGCATGTATACCCAGTCACTCATGGAGAAGGCAAAACTTTTTCTCTTCCTGGCGAAGAAAAGAGTATTGGAGTAATGCATGAAAGATCTCGATATAACATGCGCATACGAAAGGTAATCTCAATATTCTTTCTTGTCTTTATAATACTCGGGAAGCACCTGTATCGTTTATACAAACGGCACGCTTCTGGACCACAGTAAAATAGATAAGCTTATTGATCTGAAGTGTAATGAACTGAAGATCACCACTCTGGCAGGGTCCCGTGATGTGTATTTAAAAACGCACCCGGGTATTCAGCAGGATGCATTTGATAATCTGAAAGACAACCTTATGTATCTTGCAAAGCAAAAGGCCGAGGCAGGGGTACAATACCCGGAAGTCAGTCTCCATTATGTTGTTATTCCCCATAATTGTGATGACATTGAAAATTTTGTTGAGTTTGCAAGTCAGGTCCAGGCCAGCCGCGTTCTATTCAGGCCGGTTGATACTGCCGGAGACCCGGGCCTTAAAAAAGGTATCATGCTTACAAGCGATCAGGCTCGTTCCGTAAGAAAGCGACTCGTGGACATGCAGGCTTACCTTGATTCACGGAAAATAAAAAATAATCTTCCCCATTTCCTCAAAGCCTTCAGGGGGAATGTGGATACAACGGAACTGTATCGTGTCATTCCCTGCTATTACGGCTGGCTGGGGGTCAGGTTTGATGTTGCGGGGAATGTATACCCCTGCTGCAGGTGTTATGAACCCATGGGAAACATATACGAACAGGATTTTCGTGCAATCTGGCATGGAAGCGGCTACCGCACATTCAGATCTGAATCCTTAAGAATAAACAGGGGCGCGAAAAAGGTTGACGGCTGTGAATGTAACAGTTGTCCTCATTTTACAGCAAATCTCCTCGTTTTCAATTCGCTCCATCCCATAAAAAGCCGGTCTTTGACTTTAAAAAAATTGTCATACGCCGGTGCCGTATGACATGGATTATGCACCTTGGACAATGCATAAAAGGAGATTAAATGAGCTGGATGAAAACAAGTGAAGCACTGATGAAGTTGCCCTCTCTCTGTTTACAGGGGAAAGTCTCTTTTAATTTTGACGGCATTCCTCTGACGGCGAAGGGGCTGTCGTTCCGGAAAAGATTGAATCTCGTGAAAGCCGGAATTGATAAGATTTTCCGGTCAAATGTTGAGAGCGGACTGCCGCCACTCCTTCATACTGAGCTGACAAACATCTGCAACCTGCGCTGTCCCCTCTGTCCTACGGGATCAAACACTCTGAAGAGGCCGAAAGGGTTCATGTCTGAAGAAACCTTCCTGAAAATGCTTGATGAACTTGACGAGGCGCTAATCGGCGTATACCTTTTCTGCTTCGGAGAACCGTTTCTCAACAAAAGTATTACCAAAATGATTGAGGCCTGCACGGCCAGAAATATCATATCCCTCACCTCAACAAACGGCAGCTGTATTCAGACACAGGATGAGGCCATGAGGATTGTAGAAGCGGGGTTAACAGCCCTGATAATCGCAATAGACGGAAGCACACAGGAAATCTATCAGTCCTATCGCAGGGGAGGAGACCTTGAAAAGGTAATAAAATGCGCTTCTCTCATTGAAGAAGCGAAATCACGCTGCAAGTCAAAGACTCCCTACACAGTAATAAGGACTGTAACCTCAGCAATATGTCTTACTTGAATGAAAATGCTTAAACCGCTGTTTATTATTTCGCTAAACATCGAGCGCGATCTTTTATTTCAGCACAGGGATTACTTCATTATACTGTCGGTTCAGTCCTGCTTATTTCTTTTCTCGTCCTTCTTATCAGCAGCTTAATCATGGATTGCAGCTGAAAATCTTGACCGATCACTACCGTTTGGAATCTCAATTTTTTCCAGTGCTTTGGACTATCGCGGATAACGACCTTTATAAATTTGTGGACTCCCGTTGGCGGTGGAGCTTCATTTAAGGCAATTTACTTGAAAAAATTTCACAATCTTAATTACAGCTCTTACCTAGCTTCAATGGGGATAGTGAATATCATTCATATATTAGTGAATTCACTGGTTGCAATGATACTGCTTTTGTTTATCGGGAAAAGAATTACCATGACACTTTTTGCAATATCATCCATATTCTTAGCCGGTACATCGTGCTTTTCTTCTCTTTGGCCACTCAAGAAATAGTTTCGGCCATAAGTTGCAGGGATATCCCAAGATTATCTTTGAGGAGTGGGGAAAAATTCAGAGAGACCATGCGACTGTCGTAAAATTGATCCTTTTGAGTTTCTTTATTCTTCTGCTGTCCACAGTTACTATCTATTTCTCATTCCGTGCTTTTTCTGTTGAGGCATCATTGCGTGCGAGCGGAACAATAGCCGCCTTCACTACAATTACCGGCCTGCTGAATCTCGTCCCTGGCAATCTGGGCATCAGGGAAGCTGTAATCATTACAATCGCCCGTATTTATGGAATAGAGGTAAACGAAAGTATACATGCTGCTACCCTAGGAAGGCTGATACAAACAATCTGGACTTTTATTCTTGCATCGTCGTTTAAATATAATTTTTCTCATAAAACTGCTGATACTCCCACAAGCTCTTCTCAAAAAAAGGAAAGTTCAGAAGATTAATTGTCTCGAATAAATCATATGGCATGATTATCGACAAGTATTGCTGTAGTTTATAAACAGACTCTAAATAGATATCCCGTCTCCATAATGGTCCTCTGAAGGGTGTATTTTTTTTATCAATGAAGTATCGAAAATCTCGTCAGAAGAGATCTCCCGGCTGATATATCCGAGTTTCTTTAATGCCTTTACAAATTCCATAGTGGAAGAAATATATTCATTGGTGATCTGCGCACAGTATTTCGGAGATATCTTCAGGGTGTCCATGATAAAATCTTCATCAACAATCCCTGTATAATCTGCAATAATTTTTGCCGCCTCTTTTGGACTGTTTCTGAAAAAGGCGGTTGCTTCTTCATGCAGCACAAGAAACCGTTCTATAGTTTCACGCTGTTCATTTAAAAAGTTGCTCTCAACAAGGATGCCGTAGCTTGGATTGCCCGGCCAGAGTTTGGATGGCGGATAAAGGACCTTTCCACCTGCGTATCGATCAAGGGCAACAGCCAGTGCAGGTGTGCCGACTGCTGCTGATAACTGTCCCTTATACAGCGCATCTATGATCTGGTCTGCCCACTGAAAATTTACAATCACTATCTCACCTTTCAAGTTGAATCTGTCAAGATATTCCGAGATGATGACATCGTGAATGGAGCCTTTACCGGGGACCCCGATCTTTAAACCGCGAAACTGTTTTAGTATATCCCGGAGGTCGTCTGATTCCGGAAATCCCCTGTATGTATCTCTTCCAATCAGAACTGTCCCCTCGATATGCCCCCCTGCCACGCATTTGATTTTAACTCCTTTATCCATGCCTATAATTGCGGGGGGGAGTCCGATATATGCCATATCGATCTCTCTCCTTTTGAAGGCGTCAACTATAGCGGGTCCTGTGCCAAAAAGCTTCCATTGAACGTCTGTCCCCATTACATCCTCTATGCTGCCCCGGGCTGTTAAAAGGATTGAAGTATGATAAAAGGTGGAGAGATGGGCAATTCTGAGTGGCATATGTTCTTTCCCTTGCCGTTATGCCATGAATGAGCTCTTAGGGATGATCTTCATCTTTGTGTATTAAAAATATTAGGGCTGAGGCAGCGCCTCGCCGCATGCTGAGAGCTGACAGCTTTTTGGAGCGGGCGACGGGATTCGAACCCGCGACCTCCAGCTTGGGAAGCTGACACTCTACCACTGAGTTACACCCGCATTTGTTACTGAAAATATTGTATATTGCAGACAATGTTTAATGCAAGAAGACTGATAGTATTTTGATATTAATGTTTCTGTTATAATAATATCCATGTTTGGTATTTTATCAAAAATAATAGGAACAAAAAATGAGCGGGAGCTCAAGAGACTATGGGTTATTGTTGAACAGATTAATTCGCTCGAATCCTCGATAACCTCTCTCGGGGATGCTGAACTGAGGGCCAAGACCGATGAATTCCGCAAGAGACTTGAATCAGGAGAGGCCCTTGATAACATTATGCCGGAGGCTTTTGCCGTGGTCCGGGAAACCTCCCGCAGGATCCTCAATATGCGGCATTTTGATATGCAGCTTGTTGGAGGGATGACCCTGCATGAGGGCAAGATAGCAGAAATGAAGACCGGTGAAGGCAAGACCCTTGCTGCGACCCTGCCTGTATATCTGAACGCCCTTGACGGGCACGGAGTTCATATAGTCACGGTTAATGACTACCTTGCAAAAAGAGATGCCCAGTGGATGGGGCCTGTATATCATTTCCTGGGACTGTCTGTCGGCATTATCCAGCATGACAGTTCTTCCATGTTTGACACTTCCTATCATTCTGAAGACAGCAGACTGAAGTACTTAAGGCCTGTTGAAAGAAAAGAAGCTTACCTGGCTGATATTACATACGGCACCAATAATGAGTTCGGATTTGATTATCTGAGAGACAACATGAGATACCACATAAATGATTATGTGCAGAGAGAACAGAACTTCGCGATCGTCGATGAGGTGGACAGCATATTAATTGATGAGGCCAGGACCCCGCTTATCATATCCGGTCCATCCGAGGAGTCAACGGACAAATATTACGTTATTAACAAAATTGCGCCCAAGCTTAATAAAGATACCGACTATACGGTCGATGAAAAAGCGCGAAGCGTTACACTCACAGAAGAAGGCAATATAAAAGTTGAGAAATTGCTTGGGGCCGGCAATTTATATGATCCTTCCAATATCGAGCTTGTTCACCATGTCAACCAGGCGCTGAAGGCGCACGTACTTTTCAAGCGCGATGTTGATTATATTGTAAAGGACAACGAGGTGATAATCGTTGACGAATTTACGGGACGTCTTATGCCGGGCAGGCGCTGGTCTGATGGCCTGCACCAGGCCGTGGAGGCAAAAGAGGACGTCAAGATAGCCAGTGAAAACCAGACCCTTGCTACCATTACATTTCAGAACTACTTCAGGATGTATAACAAACTTGCCGGCATGACCGGCACTGCTGAAACAGAGGCAGCGGAATTTTCAAAGATATACAATCTTGATGTTCTGGTAATCCCGACAAACAAGCCCATGATAAGGCGCGACAACTCCGATGTTGTTTATAAAACCGTAAAAGCAAAATTCGACGCTGTTATAAATGAGATCGAGGATTGCCACAAGAGAGTCCAGCCTGTTCTTGTAGGCACCATATCAATAGAAAAATCTGAAGTGCTCGGGTCCATGCTGAAAAAGAAAAAGATACCGCATTTCGTCCTGAATGCAAAGTTTCACGAAAAAGAGGCAGAGATAATTGCGCAGGCAGGAAGGAGCGGCGCTGTAACTATAGCCACCAATATGGCCGGCCGGGGTACGGACATTGTGCTCGGGGGCAATCCCGAAGGCCTTGCAAAGGATATGCTCAGGGACAGAAAAGATTATACAGATGAGGATTACAGGAAGGCCATCGAGGATGCAATAGAGTTGTGCGCGCAGGACAGAGAGAAAGTCATCGCTGCCGGCGGGCTGCATATACTTGGCACCGAAAGGCATGAGTCAAGGAGGATAGACAATCAGTTGAGAGGGCGTTCCGGACGTCAGGGAGACCCGGGTTCATCAAGGTTTTATCTTTCTCTGGAAGATGACCTCATGAGGATATTCGGTTCTGACAAGATCTCAGGACTGATGGGTAAATTAGGGATGGAAGAGACCGTACCAATAGAACATAAGTGGATAACCAAGTCAATAGAGACTTCACAGAAGAGGGTTGAGGCCCATAATTTTGATATCAGAAAACATCTGATTGAATATGATGACGTCAACAATAAACAGAGGACAGAGATTTATGCATTCAGGCGGGATATACTGAAAGGTGATAATCACAGGGACAAGATACTTGAATTGATTGAAAATGTCCTCGATGATATTCTTTTCGTTTATTGTCCGGAAGAAAAGCATTCTGAGGAATGGAATATAAAGGGACTGCGGGACGCGCTTTACGGACAGTTTTCCATATATCCTGAAATAGAGGCAAAACGCATTGAAGAACTTCGCAATGAGCTGCTGGAAGGTGTCAAGCAGGCGTATGAGAAAAAGGAACAGGAAGTCGGCGCAGAGACATTCAGGTATCTTGAGAAGATGATGCTCCTTCAGGTCCTTGATTCTCAATGGAAGGACCACCTCCTGAGCATGGACCATTTAAAAGAAGGCGTAGGGCTTCGCGGATATGGACAGAGAGACCCCCTTGTGGAATATAAAAAAGAGGCCTTTGAAATCTTTGGCGACCTGAGCGGCAGGGTTGCCGCAGAAGTGGTTGCAAGGCTTATGAAGATCCAGATCGCCAGGGAAGAAAAAATAGAAAGAAAATTTGCCGCAAGACCTGCAAGACTGAATTACGGCAGGGGCGGTGAAGACGCTAAACCGCAGACCGTTATCAAGGACAGGAAGGTCGGCAGGAACGATCCATGCATCTGCGGGAGCGGGAAAAAATACAAAAAATGTTGCGGTGTCAATGCACAATAACGATCTTATAAATTGCTTTGACGAGATCACAAACATACTCTCCGCCTCCTCGGACCTGAACAAGAACCTGATTTCTGTTATGAGAAAGATAAAGGTTTTTACAGGAGCGGAGGCATGGTCTCTTCTTATAACTGATGACCCTTTCTTTAAAAAAATAGGGCTGAAGAAATCGATCAACATAAAGACGTTCATTCATTCAAAAGATGCCGGCATTACAGGCATGGTATTGGGAGAAAGGGTCCCGGTTATTGTCAGGGATACATCGACGGACAAGCGTTTTAACAAGCAGGCAGACGGATTTAACAAAATGAATGTTAAATCGTTAATATGCTCTCCCTTGAAAGTAAAAGACGGTATTATAGGCGTTTTGAGATTGATCAACAAAAGACGGGAAAATTCTTTCTCAGACGAAGACCTGAAACTGCTTGTCAGCATTTCTCACAGTATCGCTATGCACTTTGAGCTGGCATTTCTCTACAGAAAAATAGATGAAGTCACGGTAACTGATGACCTTACCGGGCTTTATAATATCCGTTTTCTCAACCGGTCTATTGAGATGGAAATAGAAAGGTCCCAGCGTTACGGTTCTCTGTTTTCACTCATTTTTCTGGATATTGATAACCTGAAAAAAGTAAATGAGAGGTTTGGACACCTTGCAGGCAGTAGAGTGCTGATCGAGACAGCCCGGTTATTGCAGGACAACTTGAGAAAGGTTGACGTGACTATACGATATGGAGGGGATGAGTTTGTGATTATTCTGCCCCAGACCGCAATAGAAGGGGGTTTTCTGGTTGCCGAGAGACTCAGGAAGATCATAGAAAAGTACAAGTTCTTAAAAAACGAAAACACCCCGATTAACATGACAGCGAGCTTCGGGGTCGCATCTTTCCCTGGTAATGCTGACAGTAAGGAAGCCCTGCTCAAACTTGCGGACAAAGCTATGTTCCGCGGCAAATTTTCGACAAAGAATGTCGTGTTCGCGGCAAAGTAGATTTTCTGGTTATCTATCACACCATGTTTGACTTTTTAGGAAATACATATCGCCAAATTCTGGACAACATGCCGGAGGGTGTGTATCTTGTTGACATTGACCAGAAGATTCAATACTGGAACAGTGCAGCCGGTTCACTGACCGGAGTCAGCGCTGATGAGGTCCTCCGCAAACCCTTTCAGGACAGGCCCATTCAGTACGAAGATGAGAAGGGCAATCCTTTGCAGGCTTTTGAATATCCTGCAGCGCTCTGTTTCCAGGAGAAAAAAGTAATCTGCAGATTATTTTATCTGAAATCACGGGACAACCAGAAGATCCAGGTTGAAGAGAGCGCCTCACCACTTTTTTCCAAAGGGCGGTTCAAAGGGGTAATAGCCACTATCAGAAATATTACACGAAGTCTGGACATGGTAGAGTCCAGGCTGAAAGCCGAAAGGAAGGAAAGACTGATACCGATATGCGGCTGGTGCAAGAAGATAAGAAGCGATAAAAATTACTGGGAACAGCTTGAGACCTACCTCACAAATGAGGGTTTCGGGATCTTTACTCACGGCATGTGTCCTTCCTGCGCCGAAAAAATATTTGAGAAGAAAATATATCTCGAGAGCTATCAGCAGATATGTAAATCAATAAGCGCCAGCATTTCTCTCCAGGAAGTATTACAGCTTATCGTAAAAAATGTAGTGAAGGTCATGAATGTCAAGGCAAGCCTGCTCCGGCTGCTGAATAGAGATACAAAACAGCTCGAGCTGGCGGCATATTACGGACTGAGTGAAAAATATGCCAATAAAGGGCCTGTAGCTTATGATGCGAGCATTGATGATGCGCTTGCAGGCAAACCGGTGTCGGTATACGATATTACAGAACATGAAGATTCGAAATATCACAAGGAAGCATTAGATGAAGGCATAAGGAGCATTCTTTCAATTCCCCTGCGTCTTGAGAAGGAAGTGATAGGGGTGCTCAGGATGTATACCACGGAACCTGTCATGTATACCGAAGAGGACCTTAAATTTATAACAGCAATAGCAGAGCAGGCTGCAACAGCAATAGTAAATGCCCGACGCTTTGAAAAGGCAGTATCCAGGGAGAAAGAATATCTCCGGGTCTTTGAAGAAATTACAAAGACGGTAAGCTCATCTCTCCATCTCAAGGATGTTCTTGACATGATAGTGAAAAAAATCCCCCAGGTTATGGGCTTAAAAGGCAGTTCGGTCAGACTTATGGACAAGGAGAAAAAGCAGTTGGAGCTCGCAGCCCACTACGGACTGAGCGAGAAATATGCCAATAAGGGACCGGTGTCTTATGATAAAAGCATCGATGACGCACTTGCAGGGAAGACAGTTTCAGAATATGATGTTATGGAGAATAAGGATGCACGGTATTACAAGGAAGCTGTTGAAGAGGGGATCATGCGTATCCTTTCGATTCCCATGCGTTTCAAGAATGAAATTATCGGGGTGCTCAGATTATATTCGGACAAACCGGTCCAATATAATGATGAAGACTTCCGGTTCATGTCAGCTATTGCGGAACAGACTGCCATAGCAATCGTAAATGCGGAATATTTTGAAAAAGAGATCTCCAGGGAAAAAGAATACCTCAAGGTGTTTCAGGAAGTCACAAGGACGATCAGCTCAACTTTGCATGTCAGAGAAGTGCTGGATATGATAGTGAGAAAACTTCCGGAGGTGCTTAAGTTAAAGGCAGCCACAATACGCCTGCTTGATCACACGGGTAAAAAACTCATCCTTGTAGCATCGCACGGCCTCAGCGAGAAATATCTTAACAGGGGCCCTGTTGATACCGAGGAGAATGTGATAAAAGCGCTGAACGAAAAACCTGTTGCCATTTATGATGTTACTACCGATTCAATGATCCGGTATCAGAAAGAGGCCGCTGAAGAAGGGATAAAAAGCATCCTCACATTGCCTGTTGTTGCAAGAGGAAAGGTGCTCGGCATTTTAAGGCTTCTCACCGGCGAGCCGAGGGCCTTCTCGAAGCAGGAGATAGATTTCTCTGCCTCTCTTGCTGAACAGTGCGGAATAGCGATAGAAAATGCAACAATGTATGAAAAAACAAAAAAAGAGTACGATGAAATGATACAGTTCGTCGACGGGGCATTTTTTGAAAAAGAGTAGGGGCTCGTTTAAAACCCGCCCTTACAATTAAGGATATCCTGCAATCGTTTTTATTATCTCTGCCGTTCCTGTTTCCTGTTCTTCTTCCGCCATTCCTGATATCTTCTGCGCGCATCATGAGAGATTGTGACCCTGTCCATAACATTCCAGTCAATACGTATAGAGTCGTTTATCATAGGGGCCAGGACCCTCCCGACCGGTACCAATTCATTATCGCTGCCCGCAGGCTCCGGCATATTTGATGCCCTCGGCCCGCTTATTGCATCCAAGTCCATTCTATCTCCTATATTTCAGGAAGTATACTTTATCTTAATATTTTCTTCTCACAGATGTCACTAATTATTTGTCCTGCCATCTGCCAAGACCTGCAGACTCTCCAGCGTCCGTATCAGAGCTTCGGCTTTTTTGAGTGTTTCGTGGTATTCCCTTTCCGGATCAGAATCAGCCACGATACCTGCGCCGGCCTGCACGTAAGCCACATTGTCCTTGATGACAAAGGTCCTGATAATAATATTCAGGTCCATATCCCCGGTAAAACTTATATATCCTATAGACCCTGTATATGGACCGCGTGTGACCGGTTCGAGCTCATCTATGATCTCCATACATCTGACCTTCGGGACTCCCGTTATCGTCCCTCCGGGGAAAGTGGCACGGATGGCATCAAAACAGTCCATGCCGCCTGCAAGTATACCTTTCACATTAGACACGATATGAATGACATGTGAATAGTCTTCCGTGATCATGTGCTCATCTACCTCTACGGAGCTGTAATCGGAGATCCTTCCGAGGTCATTCCTTTCAAGATCGATAAGCATTAAATGTTCAGCTCTTTCTTTCTCATTCAGTAAAAGGTCAGCCCTCATCTGACTGTCTGCTTCTGCATTTTTCCCTCTCGGGCGCGTGCCTGCGATCGGTCTTGTTTCGACAATATTACCGGTGACCCTCACCAGTCTCTCGGGGGATGAACTCGCGATGTGATAATCTCCCATGTCAAGATATGCAGCAAAAGGTGACGGATTAATTTTACTCAGGGTCTGATAAATCTGCCATGGATTAATAGAGCCGATATGAGCGGACACCCTTTGAGAAAGGTTTGCCTGAAAGATATCTCCTGCTTTTATATATTCTTTTGCTTTTTTTACAATGTTCATATATTTCTCCTGCCCCATCTCGTGGTGGATGTGGATGTGCATGTTGGCAGGTGCGGGGTTTAAACCCGTCCCGTAGGGGAGATAGAGGGAATCGAATCTATCTTTCCATAAATCGCATTGATCTTCTCACATGCTTTATCATAAGCATCTTCCCATTCAACAAGGGCGGGTTTGAAACCCGCCCCTACATCCGCGCTTCCGCGCTTCCGCGCTTTTGCGCTTTTGCACTTTTGTCTTGTTCTCTTTGCAGCGGACAGGAGATGATGAACGTCTTTTGCAGTTTATGGTCAACTGCTATCACGGTATCGATCAGCATAAAATGAGCGTCAGGGATATCAAGGTCATCAACTGCGGTCCTCGGTATATTTTCGAAGTAATGCACAAAATCATAACTCAACATACCAACGGCCCCGCCGATAAAAGGAGGAAGATCCGGAGGGGATTCGATTTTGTATCCGGTGAGGAGTTCCTTTAATTTTTTGAGAGGGGAGAGATTTCTGAAACCCTTTGCGCCTCCCGTTTGGGCGGGTTTAAAACCCGCCCCTACAAATTCATTGCTGTTTTTCACCTCAACAATGCCGTTCTTCACTTTAAAAATAAGAAAAGGTCCGGCTCCAATAAAAGAATATCTGGCAATTTTTTCAGGCCCCTTTATGCTTTCAAGGAGAAAGCTGTTTGGAGATTGTATGGCTTCAAAAATAGTCTGAGGCGATATGAACGGCAGTTCTGCATAGACAGGGGAGATCCTGCCTTCCTTTGCGTTCCCGATAAAGCTGGTCTTTGAGGGTAGAATGTGGATCATTCGATAGAAAGCCGATCAGGCAGCCTGAACCGTTCAGGCTGTTTGAACGGTAATTTAAAATCCTTTTATCTCTTCTTCAATCCGCTTCAGCGCACTAACCGGATCAGGCTGTGATAAAATCGCCCTTCCGATAACGAGATAATCGGCGCCTCTCCGTAAAGCTTCTTTGGGTGTTAACATCCTTTTCTGGTCGTCTGCTGAAGCCCATGACGGCCTGATGCCCGGGGTGACTATCAAAAAGTCTTTTCCAAAGTGGGCCCTGATGTTTTCTGCGTCCACAGGTGAGGCAACTACTCCATCCAGTCCGGCCCTCTGCGCAAGTCCTGCAAGATGTTTGACCTGTACGCCCATGCGCATTTCGATGCCAAGTTCATCCTTCAGGGCTGCCTGGTCCATACTGGTCAGAATGGTCACGCCTATCAGCTTCGGTCTTTCAATATTTTCATCGAGTGAGATCTTTCTTATAACCTCTGCGGCCTTTCTCATCATTTCAAGCCCCCCGAGGGTATGAACATTGAACATAAAAACCCCGAGTCTTGCAGCAGCGGCCGCGGACTTTGCAACGGTATTAGGGATATCATGAAATTTAAGGTCCAGGAAGACCTTTTTACCCATTGAATTGATCTTCTTAATGATCTCAGGGCCGACCGCGGTAAAAAGTTCGGAGCCGACCTTGAATATTTCTATATGTTCTTCAAATCTGTAAACGGTCCTTATGGCCTCTTCGTAGTCAGGCACATCAAGGGCAAGTATTATGCGGTCTTTAGGCTTCATAAAAGATCAAATTTAAGAATTAAAGATGAAAAATATGGAATGTCTTCTTATATGAAAATTATTTCCGTAATTTTGTTTTTTGATTTTCTATTTTTAAATTTTAGCCAGTGTTATCCCTTTCTGCGCCTGGTACTTGCCTGCTTTGTCGGCATATGATCTTTCGCAAACCTCATCAGCGCCAAGAAATAAAATCTGTGCAATGCCCTCATTTGCATATAGCTTTACAGGCAGCGGGGCTGTGTTGGATATTTCGATTGTCACATGACCTTCCCATTCGGGCTCAAGGGGGGTCACGTTGACTATTATCCCGCATCGCGCATATGTTGATTTGCCGAGACAGATGACGATCGCCTCCCTTGGGATCTTGAAATATTCCAGAGAAGTGGCAAGAACAAAGGAGTTTGGAGGTATTATGCAAACATCACCGGTAAAATCGATGAAACTCTGCGGGTCAAATTTTTTAGGATCAATGACCGTACTGTTTATATTGGTAAAAACCTTGAATTTGTCGGTTATCCGCATATCATAACCATAAGAGCTTACTCCATATGAAATAACGCCCTTTCTCACCTGTTTTTCAGAAAATGGAGTTATCATCCCGTTCTTTGCCATTTTCTTTATCCAGCGGTCATTTTTTACCATAGAGTTTTCTCCTTCACAGATGAATTTTCAAAGGGTAACATAAAGCCTTTTTTATTACAATATACATTATATAATTTGCAGTTGATAGAATGGAATGTTTTTGATATGATTGATTGGCATAATTTGTTATAAATTCAGCATTAATAAAATCTGATACATTAAGGAGGCAACATGGCAGATGTTTTAACAAAACTGAAAGGCTGCATCAGTATCGCCAACGGAAAAGTGCAGGTCAAGGATGCGGCAGCAGTACGTGGATTGATTGACGATCTTATTTATGAGGCTGTTTTTAACCCGGACGAGGAAAAGAGAAAGGGGCTGCAAAAGCTGGTTATAGAAATAGCAAAGCAGATGGGGGCGGTGCCTTCATCCATTCAGTCGCTTTATGAAGAAATGGGGAAAAATTATCCCGGCTTTACAGTGCCCGCAATGAACATCAGAGGGCTTACTTATGATACATCACGGGTGATATTCAAAAAAGCCCTTGAAAAGAATATCGGCGCATTCATATTTGAAATAGCCCGCTCCGAGATCGGCTATACAAAACAGAAACCGCTTGAATATACTGCCGTCGTACTTGCAGCGGCTGTGAAGGAAGGTTATAAAGGTCCTGTCTTTATTCAGGGTGACCACTTCCAGCTCATCAGAAAAAATTACCTCTCCGGGCCTGACCTTGAAAAAACCTATATCAAGGGACTTATCAAGGAGGCGATCGAGGCTGAATTCTACAATATTGACATCGATTCATCCACACTCGTTGACCTCGACAAACCGACGTTGAAAGAGCAGCAGAGACCGAACTTCGGGATCGCCGCTGAACTTACAGAATACATCAGAAGCCTTGAGCCGTCAGGGGTCACAGTGTCTGTCGGCGGAGAGATCGGAGAGATAGGCGGCAAGAACAGCACTCCTGAAGAACTCAGGGCCTACCTCGACGGTTTCAAAGAAACGTATAAAGGCAAGGGCGTCAGCAAACTTAGCGTACAGACAGGAACAGCTCACGGCGGAGTTGTGCTGCCTGACGGAACGCTTGCCAAGGTAAAAATTGATTTTGACACACTCAGGCAGATCTCAAATGCCGCAAGAAAAGAATACGGGCTTTCAGGCGCGGTCCAGCACGGCGCTTCAACATTACCCGACGAAGCGTTCCACACATTCCCTGAGACAACCACATCTGAAGTGCATCTTGCGACAGGATTTCAGAATATCGTATATGACAGCAAGGCGCTGCCGGCATCATTCAGAGATGAAGTGTATGCTTATTTAAAACAGGAATGCGCGAAAGAGAGAAAAGAAGGACAGACAGACGAGCAGTTTTTCTACAGCACGCGTAAAAAAGGCTTTGGCACTCTGAAGAAAAAGTGGTGGGACCTTCCTGCAAATGTGAAAGCCCCGATCATGAAGGAACTTGAAGAAAAATTTGATCTCCTTTTCAGGGAATTAAGGGTTGGTAATTCAAAAGATATAGTGAATAAAACGGTAAAGCCTGTGGTAGTTGAGAAGAAAGTGCCGGACAATATATTGGGATAAACAGCTATCAGCAGGCAGCGGTCAGTATTCAGGTAATTATGAGAAGCAGGTTCAGGTGTTAAGCCTGAACCTGTTTTTTTGTATGCAAGCGGGAAAAAACCGGCATTTATGTGCAAAAGACAGTAGTTACATTTACAGTTATTGTAAACACAATTCCTGTGAACCTTCCTAATAACTGGTCAATGTGAGATTAAAATGGGTCAGACACTCAAAAGCGCCGATAACTGTATCGTTACTCGCTTCCTCATTTTCTGATCCATGTCTAATCTGCTTGACATGGCCTTTAGGGCTATAAGACTATTTTCTTCTTCAATGTCAGCCCTATCTTTTGATTTTATAATCAATCTTCAGACGCTTAACAATACTTTGTCTTGTTGTTTGGTTTCAAATGGATCTAACTTACATGACATTGATACTCTCCATCAAGACTGGGATGTTATCACAACTCATCTACGCCATTCGATTATGGGGCCAGGTAAAACTGCATGCTGAATAATACATGATGATTGCCCACCCACTTTGAAAAATCAGCAACGCTGTATATTAATTCAGCCTTTTGATATCTATCTTTTCTATAACTTCGATGAAAGCACTGAAGCGCAACTGTCAGTGAATATGATATATTAAAATGGTAGATGATATAGCAATGAATCTATTCAGAAATGGTTATGATCAATTCTGCTTCCACGTTATAGTAAATATTTGGCTATACGCCTATGATAATAAGCCCATTCATTAGCTCCGGTTTTCTTTTCTATGAACGTACCATATATTTTATTTAGTCCCTTATCCATCTTGAAAATAAATTTATCACCTTTTGGATTGGTCCATTCTATTGAAGAACCAGAAGACACTTTCGCAGTAAAATAAGAATAATGTGGATCGCGTCCTCTATCAAGTCCAAAACTGAAAATAACATCTGCTTTATTGTTATCAATTTTTTCAACTACCAGAATACTCTCAAAATATCCCTTCCACTTGCCGTCCCACACCCCCGAAAAAGCAGCAATCTCTGGCGGGACATCCGGGGCAGGCGGAACAATGTTCAGAGTAGCCGGCAGCGGCGCTGTCGAAGCACAGCCGATTAATGACAGCCCTATTAAAATCAATGCTATGAAATTATATCTCATGTCTTCTCCCTTCCAGAGGTTTAACGATATATATATAAATTAAGACCCCGAAAAACGCAATGGAAAATTATAAACTTCCCTGAAGTAGTTTGTCACGAGAAAAATTCAAAAGAAAGTCAATATCTGGCAAGCCGGTAAGCTGACAAGCTTGCAGGCTGTCAAGCCCTATCGGGACAGGCTGTAATTCCTGCTAATTACGATTTTTTATATCAGAATTTTCCTCTTGAATCTTTACAATAAATCCTGTATTCTGCTTATATCTGTTCCGTTATCTTATAACTGCACTTTTAATGGGAGGCTTACTTATGCTGAGGCAAATCAAAAAAGATGAACTCTATAAATGCTGCGAACCGTCTGAATTGCCGTTTGAAACAACAAATGAAATCACCCCCCTGAAAGAAACTGTCGGGCAGAAAAGGGCGCTCAGCGCCCTGAAGTTCGGGCTTGGCATCGACAGCCACGGATTTAATATATATATTCTTGGTGAAAGCGGCACCGGCAAAATGACCACCATCAAGACGATCCTCGAAGAAAAAGCAAAGAATGAACCTGTACCGAACGACTGGTGTTATGTTTACAATTTCAGGAATACGGATGTGCCCAAAGCCCTCAGCCTCTTTCCCGGGACCGGCATAACCTTCCAGAAAGATATGGACGAGCTTATCAATGTCCTGCGGCAGGAGATACCAAAAATATTCGATTCAAAAGAATATGAAAAACAGCGTGCAAAGATAATCGAGGATTTCCAGCAAAAACAAAAGAAATTCTTTACCGACCTTGAGGAAGAAGCAAAAGCAAAGGACTTCACTCTCAAAAAAACCGTCAGCGGGCTCGTCCTTCTCCCGGTGAAAACAACAGGCGAAACCTTGAGTGAAGAAGAATACGAAGCCCTGGAGCCTAAAGTCAAGAAGAACATTGAACGCATAGGGAAAGAACTGCAGGACAAACTCGATGATGCAATAAGGACTGTCAGAGAAGAAGAAAAAAAGATCAAGGACATGATGATACAGCTTCAACGGGAGGCCACACTTTCTTCCGTCGGGCACAGGATCGATGAACTGAAGAACAAATATAAAGACAATGCCGATGTCATGAATTACTTTGAAGAAGTGAAGGAGGACATACTTGAGAACCTTGACGATTTCAATCCGCAGGAAGAGCATGCGCCTTCACTTCCGTTCATGAGACCCCAGAAAACAGAACCTTCTTTTGTCAGATACAACGTAAATGTCCTTGTAAATAACAGTAAATTAAAAGGCGCGCCTGTTGTGATAGAAAACAACCCGACCTATTACAATCTCTTCGGAAGGGTTGAACATAAAGTGCAGTACGGAATAGCAACCACTGATCTGACCATGATAAAACCCGGCTCTCTTCAGATGGCCAACGGCGGTTATCTTGTTATAGATGCGCTTGAACTCCTCAAGAATATTTTCTCCTATGACTCACTCAAAAGGACCATTAAGGAGAAGTTAATAAAAATAGAGGATGTCTGGGAACAGTACCGTTTAATTTCGACAGCTACTTTAAAGCCTGAACCAATACCTTTTAATGTAAAAATTGTATTGATCGGCAATCCCCGTCTTTACTATCTCCTCTACAATCTGGATGAGGAATACAGTGAATTGTTCAAGGTCAAGGCTGATTATGAAAACCGTATGGACAGAAATGCGGAGACAATATTCAAGTACGCCAGTTTTGTTAAGACAAAGTGCGATGAAAGGGGTCTCCTGCCTTTTGATAAAAATGCGATCGCAAAAGTTGTCGAACACGGTTCAAGGCTTGCGGAACATCAGCAAAAACTCTCGGCCAAATTCAGCGAGATAGCAGACCTGCTCAGGGAGTCTGATTACTGGGCCAGATACAATGGGAACCCTTTTGTGACAGCCGGAGATATTGAAAAAGCGCTGGAAGAGAAGACATACCGTTCCAACAAGGTCGAACAAAAAATACTGGAAGCAACAAGAGAGGGGACGATACTTATTGACACAAAAGGGTCTGTGGCAGGACAGATCAACGGACTTTCAGTGCTGGACCTTGGAGACTACAGATTCGGCATGCCTTCAAGGATCACGGCCAAAAGTTATGCGGGCCGGGCAGGTATTGTAAATATTGAAAGAGAGACCAAGATGAGCGGAAAGATCCACGAAAAGGCGATATTAATACTTACTGCTTATCTTGGCGGCAAATACGCAATGAAACAATCCCTCAGCCTTACCGCTTCACTGACATTTGAGCAGCTTTATGGCGGGATCGAAGGCGACAGCGCCACATGCGCAGAAGTATATGCCCTTTTAAGCAGCATATCCGGCATACCGTTAAAACAATGTTATGCGATAACAGGTTCGATGAACCAGCATGGAGAAGTGCAGCCCATCGGAGGGGTCAATGAAAAAATAGAGGGATTTTTTGAAGTCTGCAAACTCTACGGACTTAATGGAGAAAACGGCGTCATTATTCCAAAACGCAACCTGCTTAATCTTATGTTGAAAAAAGAAGTAATTGATGCTGTTGTGAACGGGAAATTCAATCTATATTGCATAGACAACGTAGAAGACGGCATCGAGATCCTTACCGGAATGCCGCCGGGAGAATTGCAGCCTGACGGAACATATCCTGATGGAACATTCAACTTTTTCGTTGCGAAGAAATTAAAAGAACTTTCGGAGGCACTGAAGGCGGAGAAGGGGACGGAGGGCAAAGAAGATAATAATAAAAAGGAGTAAGGATATTTTGCCGTCTTATTCCCGCGAAAGTGGGGATCCCCCTTCGAGAGGCTCAGGGTGACAGTTGTCATGTTAAGCTTGTCGAACCATGGGTGCCGGACCGGGTCCGATTACACCCTTCCGACAGAATAATATTTAAAACCCATTTTTCTTAATCTGTCAGGTTCGTATATATTCCTGAGATCAAAGAAAAAGTTCCCTTTTGCATGCTTCTTTATTTTGCCAAGGTCAAGATTTCTGAACTGGTTCCACTCTGTTACTATTACAACTGCATCCGACCCGTTTGCTGCATCATAGGCATCTTTGCAATAAGTAATCTTTGAAAGTATTTGCTTTGCGTCTTCCATAGCTACAGGATCATAAACCCTTATCCTGGCCCCTGCCTTAAGAAGCCTGTTGATGATGAAGATCGCCGGAGCGTCCCTCAGGTCATTGGTATTCGGCTTGAACGAAAGGCCGAGGATGCATATTGTTTTGCCTTTTATCTGCGGGAATGTATTTATTATCTTTCCAGCTGCCTTTTCTTTTTGCAGTTCATTTGCTTTTACGGTTGCTTTGATAATTCCAAGATCTATATTATTCTCTTTACCTATCTGTAAAAGTGCGAGCGTATCTTTTGGAAAGCAGGAACCGCCGTAGCCCGGGCCGGCATGCAGAAATTTCGGACCTATTCTGCGGTCCAACCCCATTCCCTTCGCTACAACCTGTACGTCTGCGCCAACACCTTCACATAGGTTCGCCATTTCATTGATAAAAGATACCTTTACGGCAAGGAATGCGTTTGAAGCATATTTAATAAGTTCTGCTGTCTTTACATCAGTTATTACAATTGGTGTCTCGATAAGATACAAAGGCCTGTAAAGATCTTTCATTATTGCAATAGCCTGTGCGCTCGAAGCGCCTATGACAATCCTGTTGGGCCTCATGAAATCCTCGATCCCTGCGCCTTCTCTCAGAAATTCCGGATTCGATGCAACATCAAAATCTATGTTTTCTTTTAAATTTTTAGATATGATCTTCTTGATCCTCTCTCCTGTACCGACCGGAACAGTGCTTTTGGTTACGATCACTTTATAGCTCTTGATATGTCTGGCAATTTCTCTTGCAACGCCTTCAACGTACTTCATTTCCGCGGAACCGTCTCCGCGCGGAGGGGTCCCAACAGCAATAAAAATTACAAGAGAATTATCAACTGCTTCTGCAAGATCACTGGTAAAATGCAGCCGGCCTGCCTTGAGATTTCTCCGTAACAGTTCTTCCAGCCCGGGTTCGTAAAACGGCACCTCACCTTTTCTCATCATCTGTATCTTTTTTTCATCATTGTCTACGCACGTTACACTTATTCCAAACTCTGCAAAACACGCACCTGTGATCAATCCGACATATCCGCTTCCTATTATTGCAATATTCATTCTATCTCCTTAAATGGTAGTTATATCAATAGATATATCTCTTGTCTCAGATATTCTAAAACAATTTAACAAAAACTTAAAATGCCCTATGTCTAAAAATCTCCTTCTGCCAATTCTACGGTAAAAGCGCCAATCAGAGCTTTACTTTTCATAAGGACCGGGAGTTTTCTGTCATCATCAGTTACCCAGATAAAAATATCGCCTGTTCTTCTAAAAATGCCTTCTGACTGCAAATTTGGTTTTATGAGTATTGTGTTAAATTCACGCGACTGGACCCTTATCTTTTCTTTCCGTAATACCTGGACCTCCGTGTGCCATAGCTTTTTAGTGTCAAAAATATCAAAATACTTTGACAGGCCGGGTTCCAGAGGCATTTTTGTCATTGCATAGAAGGCTGACAACATATCATATACTGGTGTATCAAAGTAAAATTCTTTTTTTTCATCATCAAGAATATTTTGATATATAACCTTATGCGGCCCGCCTTCTTCATTTCTCTCAAACCAGGCAGCCTTTTCTCTCCTGTGACGCCCTTCCTGAATTTTTATAATATAATTTACAGGATATCCGTCAGGATATAGGGTGCTCTGTGCAAAATCATCCACCTTGTAAAAAAGGGAAATTACCGGGAGAGATGCCGCGTGCGTTCTTACAACAAAGCCTTCCTTGGTATTTTCATAATCCATAACAGCCGTACCCCCCTTGATCCCGGACCAGTATATGTAATAAGTGAAGCTTTGTTTGTCTGAAGCGGCAGCTCCGGCTGAATGGGGGAAAACAGACGTTAGAAAACAGAAGACAGAAGTCAGAACACAGAAGACAGACAACTGAAGAGATTTTTTTATTGTCTGTTTTTGTCTGTCTCTGACTTCTGCTTTACTTCTGACTTCTGACTTCTGACTTCTGACTTCTACTTGTCATATATATCCCTCTATTGCCTCAAAGACCTCATCAACACTGATATTTTTCATACAGATAAAATTGCTGCACTTTTTTTTGAAACAGGGGCTGCATGAAGCGCCCGACTTTATTACCCTGAAATTTTTATTCTTCTGCCATCCATACGGCCCTGTTTTTACAGGATCGGTGGGACCAAAAAGGGCCACTAACGGTTTATTAAAAGCAGCAGCAATATGCATTGGGCCGGTATCGTTGCTCACCACCGCCCTGGCCCCCGCAATAAGGGCCACAAGTTCTTTTAGATCTGTCCTGCCGGCCAAATTGATTATATTTGTAGGGGCGTATTGCAATACGCCCTTATTAAGGGGGGAGGAAGAAGTGTTTGCATATCTTTATTCCCTCCATAATTTATGATTTCTTTGCAATCTCTCTGTCACCTTTCCCGCCGGCTATAACGCAGGGAAGCTTAATTTTTCTGATAAGTGCTGTAAAATATTCAGCAGGCCAGATCTTTGTGGTCCATCTTGCCGAAGGGACTATCACCACATATTCATTCAAATTATTTGTAAGTTTTTTCACTCTGTCTCTTGATACTTCATCAATTAGTGAGCGGAAACTTTACCTTGCCTGTTACAGCGCCGATCGCCCTTGCTATTTCAAGGCATTTATCTACCGCATGAACGGTCCCGTTAACAGAAATTTTTCTGTTATAAAAAAATCTGCTTCCCTCCCGTGCATCGGCAAAACCGATCTTGGTGCCTGCCGGTGTATAATAAGTGATAATTCCGCTTCTAAGGAGTCCCTGCAGATCCACTGCAATATCGTATTTTTTGCTCTTCAATATCTTCTTTAAAAGAGACATCTCGTTAATAGTCCCGGGAAGGTTCTTTATTTTTTTCCAGGAGTCTTTATCAAAGACTATAACTTCATTTATTAAAGGGTTGTTCTCGATCAGCCCCTTGAGGTTCTTGCTTATTACCCAGTCTACCCGGGCGTCAGGAAAGGAGTCCTTTACAGCCTTTAAAAAGGGCAGTGTATGGATAATGTCCCCAAGGGAACTGGGTTTTATAATGAGCATCTTCATCGGCTAAATCAAGTCTTCCGGCGGTCTATAACGTAGCAGCTTTCTTGTGATTTTTTGGCAAGCTTTTTAAGTTCTGCCGCTACCTCTGTTATCTTGCCATAATGCTGAATGTTGGGGGAATCAGTCGGTACGACAGCTATCGCTATTCCTAACAGCGGGAATTCCTGTTCATGTCCTTTTCTGTCTTTGGCAATATAATTTCCTCTTGCTTTATCTTCGTCTCCGAAAAGGTCGGAGATTATGATATTGAAGTTGGCAAGAATGGTTTTACAGACAGCTTCAGCGCGATCAAACGGCACGATAAAGACAAAATCATCACCCCCGATATGTCCGACAAACCCGCCGCCGGCCTCCTTGACCGCATTAGACATTATGCGTGCAACCATTCGCAGCACTTCATCGCCGCGGCTGAAGCCGTAAGAATCGTTATATGGTTTAAAATTATTGATGTCTATATAGCAAACCGCCATTTGTTTGCCAAGCGCCCTTTCTATCGCATGCTGAATGGAGGTATTCCCCGGCAGTTTTGTAAGGGGGTTATTGTCAAATATCCTTTGTATGCGCTGCATTGACAGCGAGATCCGGCTAAAGAGCTCAGGATACTGAACAGGGCAGACAATAAAGTCATCGAGCGGGTAATTCTGCCAGTCAAACAGTTCATCCATATTGTCGCTGAGCAAACCCAGGACCGGGATTACGCTAAAGTAGTTGTCCCTCTTGAGTTCTTTTACGAGTTTCTGTATCTCCGGATCCGAGGCAGTCAGGTCCACGATCATGACGTCCGGAGGGTCTGAATATATAAATCCCAGTATCGATGAGATCTTTGAAAAAACTATAACCTGATACCCTTTGCTCCGGAGCCGCAGCTCCATCTGGGTATTCAGTTCATGATTTTTTGAAACTAATGCTATTCTAAGCCTGCTGCCCACTTTTTGACTGGATATCCATACTGAAATTTTTTGCTTCTACAAGATTATTTTCAAGTTCACTGACTATATCTTTCAATATCAACTCGTTTAAGCCGAGTTTTTCCCATGCAATCGGCTGAATACGCGAAACAAACTCATCTCCGCTGAAACCAAACCCGCTTGCCTTAACAAGGACGTCGGCAACATGCACCACAGCGGTCTTTGCGCGCTGGTTGTTTGATTTCTCCACATTATGGTGATATGCGATCGGCTCTATAAGTTTTTCGGGAAGAAGCCAGGACTTCACAAGCCATTCGCCGATCTCCGCATGATCAACATTGAAAAGCTCTCTTTCACAGTCGATCATGGGGAGTTCTTTCTCTTTTATTACCTTAATGAGGTGGTCATAATCCTGCTCAAGTTTTATTTTAAAAATAACCTTGCCTATATCATGTAAGAGTGCAGCCGTTGAGATCTCTTCACGTTCAGGCAGATTCAGTTTTCTTGCAATAATATTGGCGGCCACTGCAGCGCCCAGGGAATGTTCCCATAGCCCAACGGTATTTTTTTCCATAATTTCAAAAATTGAACTGCTGATGGCAAGGCTTTTCACGACATTTACCCCAAGCAGTATCAATGCCTTTGACACTGTGGAAATACGGCCCGAAAAACCGTAAAAAGGAGAATTGACCAGCTTCAGCACCTTTGCCGAGAGCATCTGGTCAGAGGTAACTACACGGGCCATTTCATCCACAGATACCTTTCCATCCTCTGCGAGCGAACTGAGCTTGGTTATGATCCCCGGCAGTGTTGGAAGAGAGCGGGTGTCTTTTATTATCCGTATTATTTCAGTCCGCCGGTCTTGCATCCTGTCCTTCCATGGATTTTATTATATTCTCTTTGTAGATATCTTTTAATTTAATCATTATAGGATCATCCATAACCTTGCTGAAACGTTTATCCAATGCCGCTAAGCAGTTCGTCGACTGACTTATCTCCCTCCATTTTAACCGGATGTCCCTCGACGGACAAGGCCTGAATTCCCATTCTTTCCAATCGCGAAAGAAGAGATTCTGTCAGTACGATCCCTTTCCCGCATATCGGCGGACTGATCTCATCATCTTCCTTTCTGACCTCTTTGGCCAGGACCATCCCAGGCTTTGCCTGGTATATAGGTATCCTCTGCATACATTTTCTCCTCACATAAAGCTTCTCATCCAAGCCTTTGCTCTATGCTTAATGCTTTGTACAGAATATAGTATATCATTTTAGAGTTACAGAAGCTCAGAAAAAGAGACTTACGGACTTCATTACAATTAACATGAATTAAACAGAATTTCCCTGCAATACCTCTTTGATCAGTTCCCTGTCAACACTGTCGAGCATCCTGACTTTGCCGATGGATTCCGGAAGGATAAATCTTATCTTGCCGTCCCTGACTTTCTTATCGATCTCCATGGCGTTGATAATATCAGAGGTGTTAATTTTATCCGGTATGGTAGTTGGGAGCTTATACAGTTCTACAAGATTTCGTATACGCTCCGCTTCTTTTTTCTTGAAGATATTCATTCTGACCGCAAGAGCCGCTGCAAGACACATACCGACCGCAACTGCCTCTCCATGCAGAAATCTCTTGTAGCCTGTTGCTGTTTCTATAGCATGACCTATTGTATGCCCGAAATTTAATACGGCACGCAATCCGGTCTCTTTTTCGTCTTTTGATACTATCCCTGCTTTAATTTCACATGAACGTTTTATTACATGAATAACGCCGTCACCGAGAGAAAGGATATTTTCCCTGTTATTCTCTAAATAGTTGAAGAGTTCCCGGTCGGCAATCACTCCGTATTTGATTATCTCTGCCATACCAGCGGAGAACTCGCCTTTTGGCAGTGTCCTTATTGTATCAATATCGATCATGACAAGCGAAGGCTGGTAAAATGTGCCGATCATATTCTTGCCGAGCGGATGATTGACCCCGGTCTTGCCTCCTACTGAACTGTCCACCTGTGCAAGCAGGGTTGTTGGGACCTGTACATATCTGATGCCTCTCATGTATGTTGACGCTGCGAAACCGGTTATGTCGCCGACAACACCTCCGCCGAATGCGATCAGAAGCGAATCCCTGTCAAACCGTCTCTTGAGAAGTTCTCCAAATATATGGTTTATCGATGTAAAATCCTTGTATTTTTCCCCATCAGGGATGAGAATGACCTCCGGCTTTATATTGAAATCATTTAACGACCTGAGTATTGCATCTTCATAAATAGGAAAAACCGTCTTGTTACTGATGATCGCAACCCTGGAAGGCCTGAATTCTCTCAGACGAAGACCGAGTTTATTCAGGATTTTACTTCCAATGACAATGTCATAACTTCTTTCTTTAAGATCAACGGTCACGTTTTGCGAATTAAGAGCAAGCAGTTCCAGAATTTCCTCCGCTGTCTCCTCAGGAGTAATATAATTAGTGTCAACTGAGACGTCAGCCTGCATGTAAAGATGCGTTCTTTCGGCAAGCAGCTTATTGATCTCATTCAGAGGCTCTTCAACCTCAAGTAAAGGTCTTTTGCCGCCTTCAAGCATAACTCTCTTAAGAATAATTTTGGGGTCTGCCTTCAGCCATATAACAATTCCCCTCCTGCCGAGATTTTCCACATTGTTTTTATTCTTAATGACCCCTCCGCCGGTTGCAATCACAATGTTATTCATCAGTGATACTTCCCTGATCACTGCCTGCTCGATCTTTCGGAAATAATCCTCACCCTTTTCCTTGAAGATCAGGGAGACCGGCTTGCCTTCACGCGCCTCAATACAGTACATCGGTATCAATAAACTGATAGCCGAGCTTCTTGCTGAGCTCTTTGCCGACAGAGGTTTTTCCTGTCCCCATAAATCCTGTAAGAACGATTTTCATAATAGGCCTTATAGATCTTTATCCGGCATGTAATAGATTGAATGCTGTCATTCCGGCTTTAGTACTTGATTGCCGGTTTAATAATATAATAATATCAAAAAATTTGCTTTTAGGATATTCTTGCCAGTCCTTTACCGCAGCATATTCAATGCCTTTTCATAATCCGGCTCTTCAGCTATATCCCCTACCAACTGAGTATATATGACCTTGCCCTTCTCATCAAGAACAATAATAGAACGCGCAAGTAATCCCGCCAAAGGACCGTCAACGATCCTTACCCCGTAATGTTTTCCAAAATCCCTGTTACGCAATTGAGATACAGAAATAACATTATTCAGTCCTTCTGCTCCACAGAACCGCGCATGCGCAAAAGGCAGATCTGCTGAAATACAGAGGACAACAGCATTATTGTATTTATCTATTTCTGCGTTAAACCTGCGTACCGATGTTGCACATACCGGAGTATCAATACTCGGGAAAATATTCATTACAACTTTTTTCCCGGCCACATCTTTCAGGGAAATATCCGTTAAATCGGTTTTTGTGAGAATAAAATCAGGCGCCTGTTCACCAACTTTCGGAAGCTCACCTATCGTACTTACAGGTGAACCTTTGAATGTTATCTTTGCCATTGCTTACTCCTCCTGTTTTTAAAAATGCGGGATACTCCGTTTCATAATTACATTATAGTTTGAAATTATAAAAATACAATGGTATATAATGTTGTGGGAACAGGCCCGATTATAATTCAGGGAATAAAGAAAGGAGACAGCATGGAACGGCAAAGATTCACAGGACTGCTGACTATATTGTTTTGCATAGCGCTAAACATAAATACGGCCGGCGCAGAAATCCGGCAGGATGACAGAAGAGGGACCATCTCGGTAACAGGCACTGCATCAGAAAACTACCCGCCCGATACAGCTGAAATAGTCTTTACTATCGAAAATAGCGCAATGACAGTGGCACAGGCAATCCAAAGCAATAATCTAATATCTGAAAAAGTGGTCAACAGGTTAAAGAAGCAAACAAAAAACGAGCTAAGTGATGTGATCAAAACAACCTCATATTCCCTTCAGCCAAATTATGAATATGACCAGACCGCAAGAAAAAACAGGTTCACGGGATACAGGATAATAAACCAGATCACCTTGAAAACAAAACAGATATCTAATGCAGGGAAATTCATAGACAGCGCTGTTGAGGAAGGCGCTAACAGGGTTGACAATATCACCTTTACGCTTTCAGATAACAGGGGTTTTTGTAAACCACTGTTGCAGGAGGCGACAGAGAACGCTAAATCTGAGGCGGAAATAGTGGCCCAGTCACTCGGGTCAAAGATCGCCGGCATAAAAGATGTTGCCTCCTCATGCGGCGCCGAAATGCATAGACCCATTTATCAATCTGCAATTGCACAGGATGAAGCAATGACGGCAAAAAGCCAGGTTTCCGTTGAAGCAGGAGCAATCATGCTGCTTGGAACTGTCAGGGCAGTGTTCTATCTTGACAGCAAATGAATTTTCACAGACTTTTGCAGCATACTTAAAATATTTAGCTTTGCAGATAGCAGAATTTGGGTTACTTCAGGGTGTTCAGGGATTTTAAATATGATTGAGGCGGGTCAATTACTTCCATTCCGACACTGTTGGTCACTCCATGAGGCGGGGTTTTATAGTGCCATTTTACTTTGCAATCAAGACATTGCCTTTCTCCATTCGGAAATTGAAATAATAATTTAATGCCTGTATCGGGTTGAAAGTCCGAAACAGTTTTTGAATATGAGGTTATTATATAGATACCGAACTCAGAAAGGTTCTCTATTGAACATGCAATATGAGCATCCCTGAATATAAGCTCAGCCTCGAAGTTGACTATAAACCTTTTATTCTGTCTCGCATCCATTGTTTATACTACCATATTCATCATTCCGACATACACTAAAACTACATATTTTTCCTGATAATATTATAGTACATGTCCCTCTGGGCAGGATGAAAACCCGCATTCTTTATGGAGTTAATAATATCTGTGACTGAAACACTGTATTTCACTCCGGCAGCAGCGACTACGTTTTCCTCTATCATTGTTGAACCGAAATCATTAGCGCCGAACCTCAAAGCTACCTGCGCCATCTTCAGTCCCTGCGTCACCCATGACGCCTGAATATTGGGGACATTATCAAGATAGACCCTTGAGAGCGCAAGCACGCGGAGATAGTCGACGGCAGTAGCAGCGAAAAGCGCGGAAGCGCGGAAGTCCGGAAGTCTGGAAGTTGTTTTATTCTTTGCTTCCGCGCTTCCGCGCTTCCGCGCTTTTGCCCCTAATTCCGTGTTCCCCGGCTGAAAGCTCCAGGGAATAAATGCCGTAAAACCTCCTGTCTTTTCCTGCAGTCTTCGTACAGCATCAAGGTGTTCAATAATATCTTCAGGTTCTTCAACACTGCCGAACATCATGGTGGCCGTCGTCTTCATCCCAATTAAATGTGCTTCCTCCATCACATTAAGCCATCTGTCCTTGCCGATCTTTTTGGGGCTTATCATCTCCCTGATCCTGTCTGAAAGTATCTCCGCACCTCCGCCTGGAATGGAATCAAGCCCTGCCTTATTCAGGATTTTAAGTGTCTTTCTTACTGGAAGACCTGCCTTGTCAGCCATATAACAAACCTCTGGCGGTGAGAAACCGTGAACATGAATATTGAACCGCTCTTTAATGGTTTTTAAAAGATCAACGTAATAACCAATATCAAGTTCCGGATGAAGCCCGCCCTGTATCAATATCTGCGTCCCGCCGAGAGCTATTGTCTCTTTTATTTTATTGAAAAGCTTTTTCCTGCTTAATACATATGCCTCCGGATCATTTTTGTCTCTGTAAAAGGCACAGAACCTGCACTTGTTTATGCAGACGTTTGTGTAATTTATATTGCGGTCAATGATGAAAGAAACAATGCCATTCCGATGGAGTCTCTTTCTCATATTGTCAGCCATCTGCCCGAGACCGAGAAGATCGGCGGACTTAAGGAGGGTCAGGGCTTCTTTTTTGTTTAGTCGTTTCATAGCGGTTTTTTTGTCCTTTATTATATCCCCTTAACAACTGATTAACAATCCTTCTGTCACTATTGGAAGCGCGGAAGTTGGGAAGTGCGAGCTTTCAAACTTCCGTACTTCCGCGCTTCCACGCTTACGCACTTTTGTGCTTTACAGAATCTCCATCAGCTTCTTCCTGAGCTTTTCCGGATGTGTGCCTTTCCAGTAAAACTTTCCGCACGTCGGGCATTGATTGAAACTCTCTGAAGTCTGATATACATATTCGGGCACATGGGGCTTTGCCTGTTCCTTAGGAACACTGTCGAGGAGGGTATTGCATAGGGAGCACCTTGTGTAAATGTGTAGGGGCGGGGTTTCCCCGCCCGCTTTCAATTCATTAAATTGTTCAAGGGAGATAAGATTAAAAGTTGTTATTGTTTTTTTCAGCTGTTCAAATGGATCATTCTCATGCAATAACAGAAAATGTTTTAATCCCCTCATCCTGACAAGCCTTGTGTCTCTTGTAATAAGGACCCTGTCTTCTTCACTTGCGGTCCTTATCAGCCTGCGGTCTTCTATGCTGGGATAATAAAGGGTGTCACAGCCGAGCAGTCTCAGCCATCGTGCCAGACGGCCCAGCATTGAATCAACGATGAATTTCATTTTAATCAATCCACAGATTAACGCAGATTACACAGAAAATAAAGGATATTTTGAGTTAATTATTTCATATTAAGAAAAAGGGGCGACAAAGTCGCCCCTTTATTTATCTGTGTTAATCTGTGAAATCTGTGGACAAAATATCTTCTATTCCTCCGTACCAACTTCCACAAACGTCTCTTTATACATATTTATGCCTGTGCCGGCAGGAATCAGCCTTCCCATAATAATATTCTCTTTCAGGCCTCTCAGATCATCCTGCATTCCGTTGATCGCAGCTTCTGTAAGCACCCTTGTGGTTTCCTGGAATGATGCCGCAGAGATAAAGCTGTCCGTAGACAGAGACGCCTTGGTAATACCCAACAGGATAGGCTTTCCCTGAGCGGGTTTGCCTTTCTCTTTCACTACTTTCCTGTTTGCTTCCTCAAAAATAGGCTTATCTACCTGCTCGCCTACAAGGAAATCCGTATCACCTGAGTCCTCAATCCTTATCTTTTTCATCATCTGCCTGACAACAACTTCAATATGCTTGTCATTGATCGAAACCCCCTGAAGCCTGTAGACCTTTTGCACTTCGTCAACAAGATATCTCTGGAGCTCATTGGGGCCGAGTATCTCGAGGATATTGTGCGGATTTATCGAGCCGTCCATCAGCGCCTCTCCGGCCTTGACCCAGTCGCCTTCATGAACGCTTAAATGTTTGCCTTTGGGAATAAAATATTCCCTCGTATCAGCTCCGCCCTTAACAACAACGATCCTCTGGCCTTTATGAAAGCCCTTGAACTCTACAACGCCGTCTATCTCGCTCACGATCGCCTGCTCCTTGGGTTTTCTTGCTTCAAAAAGCTCTGCAACCCTGGGGAGACCTCCGGTTATATCTTTTGTCTTTGTGGTCTCTCTCGGTATCTTCGCTATAACGTCGCCCGGATGGACAATCGCAGCTTTATCAACAAGCACATGTGCGCCTGACGGCAATAAATAACGGGCGATGTTATTGGTACCGGGTATCTTTAGCGTAGACTTGCCCTGCTCGTCCTTTATTGAAATCCTCGGTCTCATATGGGCAGGATATTCTATAATCACTTTATGGTGAAGTCCGGTAACTTCGTCAACTTCTTCCTTGACCGAAACGCCTTCAGTTATATCGCCCAGCGCAATTCTCCCGCCGACCTCGGTGATGATCGGGATTGAATAAGGGTCCCATTCAACGAGAAGTTGTCCCCCGTCTACCTTTTGCCCGTTTTTCACCTTCAGTCTTGCGCCGTAGACGACTGAATATTTTTCTCTTTCCCTCCCTTTTGAGTCAACGATCGATATGCTGCCGTTGCGGTTCATAACAACCAATCCGCCTTCCCTGTTTTTAACGGTTGCAAGATCAATAAATTTGACTGTACCTCCGTTTTTTGCCTCAAGGATAGTCTGTTCCACCAGTCTTGTCGCGGTCCCGCCGATATGGAAGGTCCTCATTGTAAGCTGTGTGCCCGGCTCTCCTATCGACTGTGCGGCAATGATTCCGACCGCTTCACCCATCTCTACCACCTCACCCCTTCCGAGGTCCCGGCCATAACATTTCTTACATACGCCCTTACGGGCTTCACAGGTAAGGACCGACCTTATCATTACGCGGTCAATTCCAGCCCCTGTTATTTTATGGGCCAGTTCCTCATCAATCTCCTGTGAGTAATTTATAATTTTTTCTTTCGTGACCGGGTCTTTCATATCTTCAGCAGCGCTCCTGCCGTACAGTCTTTCCTCAAGCGGCTCAATAATTTCACCGCCTTCAATCAGGCTTGTCAGATATATGCCATTATGTGTGCCGCAGTCATCCTCCATTATTATCACGTCCTGTGTAACATCGACAAGTCTTCGGGTAAGGTATCCGGAATTGGCTGTCTTCAGCGCCGTATCTGCAAGACCTTTCCTTGCGCCGTGCGTCGAGATAAAGTATTGGAGAGGCGTCAGTCCCTCTCTGAAATTCGCCGTGATCGGGGTCTCGATAATTTCTCCCGAGGGTTTTGCCATAAGACCTCTCATACCGGCAAGCTGTCTCAACTGTGCAGCAGATCCCCTGGCCCCTGAATCCGCCATCATGAAAATACTGTTGAAAGACCGCCTTTCCTTGAGGTCTGCAGGCTGAAAACTTGCTCACATTTTCCCCGCTCTCAATTCCCAATTCTCTCATCATTTCATCAGCAACATTTTCCGTGACCTCGGCCCATATGTCTACAACTTTGTTGTACCGCTCACCGTTTGTAATAAGACCGTCGGCATACTGTCTCTGGACATCAAAAACTTCATGTTCAGCCTGTTTTATCAATTCAGGCTTTTTGCTTGGAATGTGCATGTCATCGATACAGATCGAGCTTCCTGATATGGTCGCATACTGGAATCCGAGCTTTTCAACTTTATCAAGAAAGATAACCGTGGCCTTTTTCCCGAGCCTCTTGTAACAAAACTCTACAAGCTTGCCAATTTCTTTCTTTGTCATTTCCTTGTTGACCATCTGGAATGGGACCCCCTCCGGCAATATCTCACTGAGAATAATCCTCCCGGCTGTCGTATCAACAAAGGGACCATCCATTCTTACCTGAATATGCGCATGTACATCAATTATTTCCGAGGTATCTTTAGAGATGTCCTTCCCGCTCTCTCTGCCGCTTCTCGCTATCCCTGCGTCATATACAATCCTGACTTCTTCAGGGCTGGCAAATTTTCTCCCTTCACCTCTGGCCCCTTTCCTCTCTTTTGTAAGGTAATAGATGCCGAGGACCATATCCTGCGTAGGCGTTGCGATCGGTTTGCCGTTTGCAGGATTGAGAATATTATTAACAGACATCATCAGGACCCTGGCCTCAATCTGTGCCTCTATTGAAAGCGGCACATGCACTGCCATCTGGTCCCCGTCGAAGTCTGCATTAAAAGCGGTACATACAAGCGGATGCAGCTTTATGGCTTTCCCTTCCACAAGCACCGGGTCAAAGGCCTGCATGCCCAGACGGTGAAGGGTCGGCGCCCTGTTAAGCAGTACGGGATATTCTCTGATTACCTCATCAAGACAATCCCAGATTATATCCTCGCCCCTTTCAACTAATTTTTTCGCGGCCTTGATTGTAGTAACAACGCCTTTTTCCTCAAGTTTGCTGAATATGTAAGGCTTGAACAGCTCAAGCGCCATGATTTTAGGAAGTCCGCACTGGTGGAGTTTGAGCTCCGGTCCTACCACGACAACTGAACGGCCTGAATAATCTACCCTCTTTCCAAGCAGATTCTGTCTGAAACGTCCCTGCTTGCCTTTTATCATATCGCTGAGGGATTTGAGGGGTCTCTTTGTTGTGGCTTTCAGGACCCTGCTCCTCCTGCCGTTGTCAAACAGCGCGTCAACCGACTCCTGCAGCATCCTTTTTTCATTGCGGATAATGACGCTCGGGGCATTGAGCTCCATCAGTCTCTTAAGCCTGTTATTCCTGTTTATTACCCTCCTGTAAAGATCATTGAGGTCCGAAGTGGCGAACCTGCCGCCTTCAAGCGGAACAAGCGGACGAAGGTCCGGAGGAAGAACCGGAATGACGTCCATTATCATCCACTCGGGCTTGTTGCCTGATTTTCTGAAAGCCTCGACAACTCTCAGGCGTTTTGTAAGCTTCCTCTTGATGCCGAGAGAAGTTGTTGCATGCATCTTTGTTCTCAGGCTTTTTGCAAGTTCATCGAGGTTTATGTTCCTGAGGAGCTCTTTTACCGCCTCTGCTCCAATACCGGCCTTAAACTTGTCGCCGTACTCCTGAACATACTTTCTGTATTCTTCATCGCTTAGGAGGTCATTGTCCTTCAACTTTGTATCGCCGGAGTCAACCACGACATAACTCTCGAAGTAAAGCACTTTTTCGAGATGACGCATGGTCATGTCAAGCAGTGTGCCTATCCTTGATGGTATGCCTTTTAAAAACCATATATGCGCAACCGGTGTTGCAAGTTCTATATGTCCCAGCCTTTCACGCCTTGCCTTGGCCTGAATGACTTCAACTCCGCACTTGTCGCAGACCACCCCTCTGTGTTTCATTCTCTTGTATTTGCCGCAAATGCACTCCCAGTCTTTCACAGGTCCAAAAATCTTTGCACAGAAAAGCCCGTCTCTTTCCGGCTTGAATGTACGGTAATTTATGGTCTCCGGTTTTTTGACTTCGCCATAGGACCAGGCCCGTATTTTTTCGGGAGAGGCAAGCTTTATTTTTATGGCCACAAATTCCGTCGGATTTTTTGGCTTTTCAAATATTGAATAAATATCTTCCACTTAAAAACCCCCTTTATAGGTTCATTGTAAAGACCCCTCTATGTCTTCAGTAAGGGCGGGTTTGAAACCCGCCCCTGCACAAAGAAGGGTCTATTCATTCTCTTGCAATTGTCTTATTTCTTCTTTCCTCCGGCAATCGCTTTGCGTTTTTCACTTTTCTCAGCGCCGCCGTTCTTGCCTTTTTCCGTAAATGGCTTCTCCTCCATAAGGTCCACATCAAGGGCCAGACTCTGGAGTTCCTTTATTAAAACATGGAACGACTCGGGCACGCCCGGTTCAAGGTTAACATCACCTTTGACAATCGCCTCATATACCCTTGCCCGGCCTGCAACATCATCACTCTTAACAGTAAGAAATTCCTGAAGCGTGTGTGCAGCACCGTAAGCCTCAAGCGCCCATACCTCCATCTCTCCCAGTCTCTGTCCTCCAAACTGTGCCTTGCCTCCCAATGGCTGTTGAGTAACAAGTGAGTACGGTCCGATGGAACGCGCATGTATTTTATCTTCAACAAGATGATGGAGTTTCATGATATACA
This sequence comes from Thermodesulfovibrionia bacterium, assembly GCA_963699585.1. GTDB lineage: Bacteria > Nitrospirota > Thermodesulfovibrionia > UBA6902 > UBA6902 > SURF-23. Next base: position 778,100 of record CAVOUK010000002.1, read on the forward strand.
TGTTCCCTACCGTAATAGGTTTCTGCAAAGACAGACCGGTTTTCCCGTCATGAAGGATAACCTGACCGCTTGTCCGGCAGTTTTGCCTCCTTTAAAAGGTCCTTGATCTCACGTTCAGTTGCTCCCTCAAATACAGGCGTTGCAACATAGAGACCCAGTGTATGTGCAGCCCATCCCAGATGGGTCTCAAGCACCTGTCCTACATTCATTCTGGATGGCACGCCAAGGGGATTGAGAATTAAATCAATAGGGGTCCCGTCGGGAAGGTAAGGCATGTCTTCTTCAGGAACCACAATAGAAATAACACCCTTGTTCCCGTGTCTTCCAGCCATCTTGTCTCCCACCTGTATCTTCCTTTTCATCGCAATATAAACCTTTACAATCTTAAGAACTCCAGGCGGTAGTTCATCTCCCTTTTTAAACTGCTCTATTTTTTTCTCATATTCGCTCTCAAGTCCCTTTAACTGTCCTGCATTTTCTTCATCAATGTTCTTGAGCTGTTCCCATTTTCTCAGGATCATGACAGTTTTACTTTGCGCAAAGTTTGTCAGGTATTGCGTCAAGGATTTTCTCCGTAAGCTTCTTGCCGCTTTCGCATAAGACCTCTTTGACGCCGGAGACTCTTACTTCCTCTGCCACTTTTTCATTAAGCATCAACTCTCTCATTTTTCTATAACTGTTCTCTTTGAGAATTCTGACCTCATCTTCAAGATTACGCTGAATATGGGCTATCTTTTCTTCGTCGATGCTCTTGGTGCGTTTGTCTTTTGCTGAACCTTTTCTCGTAAATATCTTAACGTTAAGTACCGTCCCTGATATTCCGGGCGGGACATAGAGACAATTTTCCCTGACCTCTTCAGCCTTTTCTCCAAAAATGGCCCTTAACAATTTTTCCTCTGGCGTTAACTGTGTTTCGCTCTTCGGGGTGACCTTTCCGACAAGGATATCTCCGGGTTTTACCTGTGCCCCTATTCTGATTATCCCGCTTTCATCAAGATCTTTCAGCGCCTCTTCACCGATATTGGGGATGTCTCTTGTTACTTCCTCAGGTCCCAGTTTGGTTTCTCTTGCCTCAATCATAAATTCCTCAATATGTATTGAGGTAAAAGTATCGTCCTTTACAAGCTTCTCGCTTATAATAATAGCGTCTTCAAAGTTATACCCATACCATGGCATAAAAGCTACCAGGATATTTTTGCCGAGGGCGAGTTCTCCCCTTTCAGTTGCGGGGCCGTCAGCTATTACCTGATTTTTCTTGACTCGCTGACCGGTCCTTACGATAGGTTTCTGATTTATGCAGGTGGCCTGATTGGACCTGTAAAACTTGATCAGATTATATACATCGGCGCCGCCGCTGTCACATCTCACTATAATCCTTGAGGCATCGACAGTTTCTACTACGCCGGGGTTCTTCGCAGTAACAATAACGCCTGAGTCTCTGGCTGCTACCCCTTCAACCCCTGTGCCGACCCTTGGGGCATCCGTCTGTAGGAGGGGGACCGCCTGTCTCTGCATGTTGGAACCCATAAGCGCCCTGTTTGCGTCATCATTCTCAAGAAAAGGTATCAATGAGGCAGACACACTGACTATCTGTTTTGGAGAAACATCCATATATTCAACCTCATCTGTTGCAACCAGATTGAAATCTCCCCCAACTCTCGCTGACACCGTTGGACCTATAAGGTTGCCTTTTGCATCCATTGGTGAAGTTGCCTGGGCAATTACATGTTTCTCGCCGTCAATCGCGGAAAGATATTCGACCTCATCCGTTGCCTTGCCATGTTTTACCTTTCTGTATGGTGAAACAATAAAACCATAATCATTTACCCTCGCATAAGATGCAAGTGAGGTAATAAGTCCGATATTTGGTCCTTCAGGCGTCTCTACAGGACAGATACGGCCGTAGTGGGTCGGATGCACATCTCTCACTTCGAAACCGGCCCTTTCTCTTGTCAGACCTCCCGGTCCAAGAGCGCTCAATCTCCTCTTGTGGGTTATCTCGGATAAAGGATTTGTCTGGTCCATGAACTGACTGAGCTGGCTTGAACCAAAAAATTCCTTTATAACTGCAATAACGGGTTTTGCGTTTATAATGTCGTGCGGCATAGCTGCCTCGAGCTCAGTGAGGGTCATTTTTTCCTTTATCGCACGCTCCATCCTTACAAGGCCAATCCTGAACTGGTTCTCAAGCAGTTCCCCGATTGCCCTTACCCTCCTGTTGCCGAGATGGTCAATATCATCGACCTCTCCCTTGCCTGCCCTCAGATTAAAGAGGTGGCGCAGTATTTCTATTATGTCCTTTTCTGTCAATACCCTGGTTTCCAGAGGGATATCAAGCTCAAGCCGCTTATTAAGTTTGAGTCTTCCAACTTCTGAAAGGTCATATCTCTTCGGATCAAAAAACAATCCTTCAAAAAGCGCCTTTGCGTCATTGATTGAAGGAGGCTCACCCGGTCTTAGTTTTTTATAGATCTCGATCAATGCCTCGCTGGTGGTGTTTACTTTATCAAGCAGCAGTGTATCCCTGAGGGACGGCAGATACCGTATGCCGTCAATGTACAGCAGATGGAGAACAGGGATCTTTAAAGACATGATTTTTTCAATAATATTTTCTTTAATCTCTTCGTTGTTTTCTAATATTACCTCGCCTGTTTCAGGGTCAATGATGTCAGTCAGTGTTACCCTGCCTATAAGCTCCTCTTTGAGGATAGGGATATCTTTTATATTTGCTGCTTCTATTTTTTTAATGGCGGACTTTGTTATTCTGCCGCCTTCTTTGACAATTACTTCCTGTGTTTTAGGATCGCATATGTTCTTAAAGGCTTTTAGTCCCGCGAGCACATCACTTACCTGGCGGGTAGCCACGCCATTTTTTATTTTTATTTCCTCGATCGGATAATATGTTCTCAATATCTGTTCTTCTGTATGACCAAGGGCCTTAAGGATAATTGTGGCATGCAGTTTTTTCCTTCGGTCAATCCGGACAAAAAGGGTGTCCTTTGTATCAAATTCAAAATCAAACCAGGAACCTCTTGCGGGTATTATCCTCGCGGAAAACAACACCTTGCTGCCTATGGGCGTTTTGCCTTTGTCATGGCTGAAGAATATACCCGGGGAACGGTGGAGCTGACTGACAACGACTCTTTCAACACCGTTAATTACGAATGTGCCTGTATCTGTCATTAAAGGGAGCTCTCCAAGATAAACCTCCTGCTCTCTCGATTCTTTCAGTCTTTTTTGCCCTGACTCTCCCTTTTCCCATAAATTCAGCTTTACCCTTATTTTTAGGGGAGCGGCATAATTGATGCCCTTATCGAGACTCTCCCTGATATCGTATTTTGGATTGCCCACTATGTACTCAATAAATTCAATAGAAGCGGTTTCATTGTAATCAGCAATTGGGAATACACTGTTGAATGCCGCCTGCAATCCATAATCATCTCTTTTCTCAGAAGATATCTTCTCCTGAAGGAAGCGCTCAAATGAACGTTTTTGAATTTCAATCAGATTCGGGATTGCAAGTATTTCGGGTATTTTCCCGAAGTTTTTTCTTACCCTTAAAGCCTCTGCCATATTTCTCCTTTACAAAAGGTCCGAGGAGGAAGGGGTTCGAGGGTTCAAGTGAAGATTTTTCTTTAGTCACTTGACCCCTTGAATCCTTGACCCCTTGAATCCTTATTTATTTATTTCACTTCTACTATTGCGCCCTGTTCTTCAAGCTTTGCCTTGATGGCGTCCGCCTCTTCCTTGGAGACACCGGTCTTCACGGGTTTTGGCGCACCATCAACAAGTTCTTTTGCCTCTTTAAGCCCAAGACTTGTAAGCTCTCTTACTACTTTAATAACCTGGATCTTTTTGTCGCCGGCAGCAGACAGGATAACATCAAAACTCGTTTTCTCTTCTACTAGCAGCTGCTGCTGGAGCGCCTGCTGCTGCAGCAACTGCGACCGGCGCCGCTGCTGATACTCCGTATCGCGTTTCGAAATCTTTAATAAACTCTGACATCTCCAGAATTGTCATCTTGTCAATAAATTCAAACACCTGATCTTTTGTTACAGACATTCTTCCTCCTAAATTTTATCCTTAATTTTTCTTTAGTTACCTTTTTCGTATTCCTGCAAAAGCAGGAATGATTGAAAATCCTTACTCTTCCCGTTTCTGTTGTAAAGCCTGCATCGCATATATAAACTGCGAGAGCGTTGCGTTCAATAATCTCGCCAATTTTCCTGCTGGCGCCTGCATCACTCCGGCCAACATAGACAACAGGACATTTCTCGGCGGCAACGCTGAGATAGTCTTCAATGCGTCAAGATTACATACACTGCCTTCAATAACACCGCCCTTGATCTGAAGTTTCTCATTTGTCTTGCCGTATTCGAGAACCTTTTTTACAAGAAGCACAGGATCGTCATAACCAATTGCTATTCCAACAGGTCCTGAAAAATTATCCCTGGCAATGCTTACAGGCGTGCCTTCTGCAGCAATTTTGGCAAGCGTATTTTTGACGACTTTATATTCCAGTGAGGCAGACCTCAGGTTATTTCTCAAACCCGTGATCTCTTCAACATTGAGACCCCTGTAATCAGTAAAAACAACTCCCTTTGCCTTTTGAAATTTAGTCTGGAGTTCTGAAACAACCTTTGTTTTCTCTTCCTTGTTCAGCTTTCTCACCCCCTTTTTTATATCAAAAACCCCGGAGGCCAAAAGTTTTAAGAGTTATGAGTCTTGAGTTATGAGTTTAAGAAACTTTCTCTTTCTTTTAACTCTTGCTCCTTAACTCCGAAACCTTTTTACTTCTATTCCGGTCTCTGCAGGCTAAAAATATTTTCAATTATTCTGTCCCAGATCGCCTGAAACAGTACCTGCGGTCTCTGACCTATTTTTAAAAATTTTCGTAGAGGCGGGTTTAAAACCCGCCCTGCATCAACAAACTCAGTTACATTGTTGCCACATTGGCAACATTTATCGGTACTCCAACTCCCATAGTAGATGAAATTGACATCTTTTTAAGATATTTACCTTTACTTGTTGACGGCTTTGCTTTTTCAATGGCCCGTATTACCGTCCTCGCATTTTCTATAAGTTTTTCGCTGTCAAAAGAGACTTTTCCTATTGATACATGTACAAGACCGGCTTTTTCGGTCTTATAATCAGCCTTACCGGCGGTTATATCTTTTACGGCCTTGCCTATATCAAAAGTCACTGTTCCGGACTTAGGATTTGGCATAAGCCCCCTTGGGCCCAGAACTTTTCCAAGCTTACCTACCAGACCCATAATATCAGGCGTTGCGACTACCTTGTCAAATTCAAGCCATCCTCCGTTTATTTTCTCTACGAGATCCTCAGCTCCCACATAATCAGCTCCCGCATTCGTTGCTTCCATGGCCTTTTCTCCCTTAACAAAGGCGAGCACCCTTACTTTCTTGCCGAGGCCATGAGGCAACACTACGCTTCCTCTCACCATTTGGTCAGACTTTTTAGGATCTACGCCAAGGTTCATGGCCAGGTCCACTGTTTCATCAAACTTTGTATGAGCAAGCTGTTTAACGAGATCGACAGCCTCTTTTAAATCATACTGTTTAGTCTTATCTATTTTCTCTTTAGCGTTAATATGTTTATTTTTCATTTCAACCTCCATTAAAAAATCACGCGCTTTTTTTCTTCCATAATTTTTATTTTTTATTTTTGAATTTTTCTCTTACTCTGTTACGTCAACACCCATACTTCTTGCCGTTCCTTTAATAGTATTAATTGCTTTCTCAACGTCATTTGCGTTTAAATCAGGCAGCTTTATTTTTGCAATTTCTCTGACCTGGTCCATGCTCAACTTCCCTACCTTATCTTTATTGGGCGTGTTGGAGCCTTTAATGATACCCGCTGCTTTCTTGATCAATTCAGATGCAGGGGGGGTCTTCAGTATAAATGTAAAAGACCGGTCCTTGTAAACCGTAAGAACTACCGGTATGATCGTGTCGCCCATAGCTTGCGTCTGAGCATTAAATGCTTTGCAGAAATCCATTATATTAATGCCGTGAGGACCCAATGCCGGGCCTATCGGCGGAGCTGGATTTGCCTTTCCTGACGTGATCTGAAGTTTTACCACTGCTGTTACTTCCTTTTTAGCCATCTAAACCTCCAATAAAATTCTTTCCGCAGATTTCACAGATTTCACAGATTTTTTCTTTTTATTATTTCTTATCTGTGCAATTTGCGAAATCTGTGGATTATTTTTATGTCTTTTCAACCTGTAAATAATTCGCCTCTACGGGAGTTTGCCTGCCGAATATAGTTACCATTACTCTCAGTTTGTTATGAAGATTATCCACCTCATCAACAAAACCGTTAAAATTGGCAAAAGCGCCGTCAAGAATTCTAACTGAATCACCTCTTTCAAACTGTGTTTTGACCTGGGTTGCCGGGCCTTTTTCAATTTGCTGAAGAATAATGTCTATTTCTTCCGAATGTAAAGGAGTGGGCCTTTCCCCTCCGACAAATCCGGTGACCCGGGGGGTGCTGCTTACGAGATGCCACGTCTCGTCATCCAACTCCATCTCAATAAGTATATACCCGGGATAAAACTTCTTTTCTGTTTCCTTTTTCTTTCCTGCTTTTAATTCAATGACCTTTTCTGCCGGGATCAGGACTTGTGATATTTTTTCCGCCAACCCTCTTCTCTGGGCATTATCGTTAATACTCGCCTTAACTTTTTCTTCAAACCCCGAATAAGTATGCACTACGTACCATTGTTTTGCCATAATTTCTCCTACTTCACCACTATGCTGATCAGCTTAGAAAGCAGTAAATCAATAAATCCCAAGAATAACGCAACAATTAAAACCATCACGACCACTACCTTGGTAGAGCCGATTACCTCTTCTTTTGAAGGGAATACCACTTTCTTCAATTCTGTCTTTACTTCAGTGAAAAAGTTCTTTATTCTTTCTAACATGTTTACTTCCTTAATTTAGTATCGCCCCTTTTTAAATATCTGAGAGGGTATACAGTTTTATGTTAATACGCCTTCTTTTCTCCTAACCCCAAACCGGGCAAAAGTGGCAGGCCAGGAGGGATTCGAACCCCCAACCCTCGGATTTGGAGTCCGACGCTCTAGCCGTTAGAGCTACTGGCCTACGCCTTTGTCTCTTTATGCTCAACATGCTTTCTGCAATGTTTGCAATACTTCTTAAGAGCAAGCTTTTCTGTTGTATTTTTCTTGTTCTTTGTGGTCGAATAGTTCTTGTTCTTACAGCTCGTACATTGTAAAAGTAATATGTCCTGCATCTTTTCACCCTCCGTTTTCCGTCTCCCGTGGCTGTTTATCCGTGTCCGCTATTTTACGGTCACGTTAACAGGACACGATTCACGTTTTTTTACTCAACTACCTCCGTAACAACTCCGGCCCCTACGGTCCTGCCGCCTTCCCTCACTGCAAACCTCAGTTCCTTCTCCATCGCTATCGGCGTTATCAACTCCACTTCCATCGTTACATTGTCTCCGGGCATCACCATCTCCACCCCGGCCGGCAGCTTTGACACTCCCGTCACATCCGTTGTCCTGAAATAAAACTGGGGCCTGTATCCGTTAAAAAACGGCGTGTGCCGTCCGCCTTCTTCCTTCGTCAGTATGTACACCTCTGCCTTGAACTTCTTGTGAGGCGTTATGCTCCCGGGCTTTGCCAATACCATCCCTCTTTCTACTTCTTCCTTTGCCGTCCCTCTCAGCAATACCCCGACATTGTCCCCTGCACGCCCTTCATCAAGCAGCTTCCGGAACATCTCCACTCCTGTCGCCACTGTCTTCTTCGTCTCTCCAAGCCCTACTATCTCTACGTCTTCTCCTACCTTTATTATCCCTCTCTCTATTCTTCCTGTTACTACCGTGCCCCTTCCGGATATGCTGAATACGTCCTCAACAGGCATCAAATACGGCTTGTCTATCGGCCTCTCCGGCATCGGTACGTAGCTGTCTACCGCGTCAAGCAGCTCCTGCAGACACTTGTACACATCCGCTCCTGCATCGTTAGGGCCGTCCAAGGCCTTTAATGCCGATCCTTTTATTATAGGTATCTCATCCCCGGGAAATCCATACTTGGTAAGCAACTCCCTTACTTCCATCTCCACCAGCTCCAACAGCTCCGGGTCATCTACCGTATCCACTTTGTTCATGAACACTACTATGTACGGCACACCTACCTGCCTTGCAAGCAGTATGTGCTCCCTCGTCTGCGGCATCGGCCCGTCCGCTGCTGACACCACCAGGATCGCTCCGTCCATCTGGGCCGCTCCGGTTATCATGTTCTTTACATAGTCCGCATGCCCCGGACAGTCCACGTGCGCATAATGCCTCGCATCTGTCTCATATTCTACATGCGCTGTTGCTATCGTTATTCCTCTCGCCTTCTCTTCAGGCGCATTATCTATTGAATCAAAGGCCCGATACGTCGCCTTGCCTTTCATTGCCAAATACTTCGTTATCGCCGCTGTCAACGACGTCTTGCCGTGGTCCACATGCCCTATCGTTCCTACGTTTATGTGCGGCTTTGTCCTTTCAAATTTTGCCTTTGCCATTTGTCCTCCTTATAAAGAGTTCACTATCTTTTCTTAAGCCCATGACCGGGATTGAACCGGTGACCTCATCCTTACCAAGGATGTACTCTGCCAACTGAGCTACATGGGCAATTTAGCAGTTAGCTTTAAGCACTTAGCGCTTATAAAAAATTTTCCCAGTTACGCCATCTAAGGCAATTGCATAAAGCATACAGCTTATCGCTGTCTTTTGGAGCGGGAAACGGGATTCGAACCCGCGACCCTCAGCTTGGAAGGCTGACGCTCTACCACTGAGCTACTCCCGCATTTTTTAAGCTCTCAACACTCAGCTTTCAGCAAAAATTCAATCTCTTAAGCTGACAGCTAAATGCTGAACGTTCCACATGGTGGAGAGGGGAGGATTCGAACCTCCGAAGGCTGCGCCGGCAGATTTACAGTCTGCTCCCTTTGGCCACTCGGGAACCTCTCCATCTTACTCACTTTTTAATTTTGGAGCCGATGAAGGGAATTGAACCCCCGACCCTCTGATTACAAATCAGATGCTCTGCCAGCTGAGCTACATCGGCACTTTACAACATTCAAACAAACGCAAATATACACTTATACGAAGCCCCTTTTTTTCAGCTCCGCTAAAGCGTAATATTTAATCACATAATCTTTGAACAGATAATATAAATAATTTAACAGCTTTTGGTCAACCAGCAATCATAACATTAATGATTTTTCTTTTACAAGTCTGCAATTTGATTAATGTATTGTTAATCCCCGCTGCCCCACAAACGCGGGTCGAGGGCGTCCCTGAGACCTTCCCCGACAAGATTATAACTTAAAACTGTTATTAAAATGGCAATACCCGGAAAAACCGAAAGCCACCATGCTATCTCAATATTGTCCTTGCCTAACGTTAATATATTGCCCCAGCTTGGAATAGGAGGTTGAATGCCGATGCCAAGAAAGCTCAATGCTGATTCCACAAGTATTGCGCTTGCTACACCGAGAACAGCTGAAACAAAGACAGGAGCCATACTATTTATCATTATATGTCTAAAGATGATCCGCATGTCGCTTGCACCCAATGCCTTTGCAGCAAGCACAAATTCCCGCTCCTTCAATGATAAAAATTCCGCCCTGACCAAACGGGCCACGCCCATCCATGAAGTAAGGCCGATAATTATCATGATGTTCCATATACCCGGCCCTATAAAGGCGATCACTGCGAGGATAAGAAAGAATGTCGGTATTGCAAGCATGATGTCAATAATCCTCATAATTATCATGTCTGTCCACTTGCCGTAATAGCCGGAAATCCCTCCGATGAGCATCCCGATAGCAGTCGCTATCCCTACCGCGACAAAACCAACTGATAATGAAATACGGCTTCCGTAGATCATTCGTGACAGCACATCCCTGCCGAGGTCGTCAGTGCCGAGCGGGTGGTTTATGCCTGGAGGCTCAAGTATATGTTTCCTGTCTATCTCACTCGGATCATACGGAGAAATAAGAGCTGACAGGAGCGCGATCGCGAACAGGACCATCACAACAATCCCGCCTGATATAGCAAGCTTGTTTCTTTTAAACCTTTTCCAGAATAATATTCGTGAAGCAGTCATATTTTTATTAGTTCAAAAGTGCAAAGGATTGCAATAGTTCAAAAGCGATACATGAAAGGCACGGAACTTCTGCACTTTTGCTCTTCCGCTCTTTTGCACTATCTTGCCCTTATCCTCGGATCCGCAAGCATGTAACCTATATCTGCCAGCAGATTCCCAAATAAAGTCAATATCCCGGTTGTTGTCAACAATCCCATCACAAGGGGATAGTCCCTTGTCATTACACTCATGTAAAACAGTTGTCCCATTCCAGGAATGCCGAAGATATTTTCAAAGATCACGCTTCCTCCTATCAGACCAGGAACTGAAAGGCCAAGCAATGTAATAATCGAAAGAAGCGCATTCCTGAATGCATGTTTGTATATTACCGTTGCCTCAGACAGGCCCTTCGCCCTCGCTGTTGTTATGTAATCCTGCCTGATGACCTCAAGCATACTGCTTTTCATATATCTTGAAAAACCCGCAACGCCTCCGAAAGAGGCGACAAAAACCGGAAGTATGAGATGCCGCGTCAGGTCCCCTGTCTTGCCCGCCAAGGTCAACGATTCATAATTCATGGACTTGAATCCCGAAATCGGAAGCCAATGATGATGTATGCCGAAGTACATCATAAGAAGCAGCGCAAGCCAGAATGAGGGCATCGCAAACCCTATGAACCAGAAAACAGTTGAAACTTTGTCAAACACTGAATGCTCATGTGTTGCAGACGAAATACCGATTGGTATGGCAATAATGAAAACCAGAAACATCGAGAGCACGTTAATAAAGAAAGTTATGAATAATCTTCTGTCAATTAAATTTTGTTTTGTATCCCATATCTTTTCGATTACAGGTCTGCGGTCGGTTGAAAACGAATCGCCGAAATCCAGTTTGACAACCCGTTTCAGCCACATCCCGTATTGCACATAAACAGGTTTGTCGAGTCCGTATAATTTTTCAAGCTGTTCTCGCGCCTCAGGGGTTATTTTAGGATTCATCTCGGAAAGTACATCAGTGGGCTTGCCGGGCGCAAGATGGATAATAAAAAATCCAATAAGCGTTATCCCGAACAAAGTCGGGACCATTTCAAGAAGCCGTTTAAAGAGATACCTCAACATATGATTTGTTTATTTATCCGCAGATTACACAGATTTTCGCAGATTTCTTTCTAATTCTTTCTTACTCAATCTGTGTAATCTGCGAAATCTGCGGATATTTTTTATCACTGTTCCATCCTGTGTTTCTGCAAATTCTCCGGAACGTACCATTTGTGAAGATTATAGCTTATTCCGATTGTCGCCGGCTTTATGTTCCTGAATCTTGAATGTACAATGGGTGTTGCGTTAGGGACGTATAAAAAGATGTACGGCGTTTCTTCGGCAAGTATCTCCTGTATCCTGTAATATGCCTTTTTCCTTTCCTCTATATTAAAAGTGCGCCGTCCTTTCTCAAGCAGCCCGTCGACTTCGGGATTACTGTATGAGACAAAATTAAATTCCTTCTCACGTGTCTTGCTTGAATGCCATATATCATACTGGTCAGGGTCGATCCCGATACTCCAGCCGAGTATCACTGTTTCAAAACGTCTCTTGTCTATAAATTCATTTATGAATGTGCTCCACTCCAGCACCCTTATATTCATTTTTATCCCGATCTTCCTGAGCCTGTACTGAATGATTGTGGCGGTCTGTTCACGTGAACGATTGCCCATATTGGTCAGCACTGAGAATTCGAATTCTTTTCCGTCCTTATCAAGTATGCCATCGCCGTCAGTGTCTTCCCACCCCGCCTCTTTGAGAAGTTTTTTTGCCTTTTCCAGATTATAATCGTATTTTTTTGTCCCGGGATTATAAACCCAGGTGTTTGGAACATATGGGCCTGTTGCCGGGCTCCCGAGTCCGAACAGTACAACGTCCACGATCTCCTCTTTATCAATCGCGTGCGCTATCGCCTGCCTTACGCGCTTGTCTTTAAACCAGGGATGCTTCAGATTGAAGCCCATATAAGTATATGAAAAAACCGGATAGCGGAATTTCTGAAAGTTCTGTTTGAAAATATCCGTATCCGTCTGCTTTGTATATTGGATCGGCGTCAGCCCCATCATATCGATACCGCCCGCCTGCAGCTCCAGAAACATGGTTGCAGGATCGGGGATTATTTTATAGACATACCTGTCAATATACGGTCTTCCTTCAAAGTAATTTTTGTTTGAATCAAGAATAACCTCCTGCCCGGGCGTCCATCTGTCGAGTTTGTACATCCCGAGTCCGACAGGCTTTCTCGTAAGTTCGCTCTTTGTAATGTCTTTCCCTTCGAGAAGATGTTTCGGCAGAACTACGAGATTGCCCCATGAAGAAAGCGCTGGAGCAAACGGTTTTTCATATGTAATTCTGAATGTGTACCGGTCAAGGACCTCTGCTTTTTTTACCTGCAGAAAATCTTCCTTATACGGCGTGGGGGTCTTTTCGTCAATAATTGTTTTATAGCCGAACATCACGTCATCCGCCGTAAACTCAACTCCGTCCGTCCATTTCACCCCCTTTTTCAGGCGAAATGTAATGACAAGCCCGTCTGGAGATATATTCCACGACTCGGCAAGATCACCGATAATGCTGAGGTCTGTATCGTATTTAATAAGGCCGTTGAAGATCAACCCTGCCACCTCATGTGAAGCGCTGTCGCCGGCAAGCATCGGGATGAGAATGCTCGGTTCGCCGATAGAACCCGCTATAAGTGTGTCCCCATAAGCAGGCTTTTCAGGCACTTCAGAACAGGCGGATTGCAGGGGCGTTATCAGAATGACGCCCGCTATTAGTGAAAACAAATAAAGTTTAACGCACTGAAGTTTCATAAAGGTTTACCCTGTTAGAAAACCTTTGTCTTTCTAACAGGGTAAATTAAGTTAATTCAAAATGTTACTATTGTCAACACATATATCTATCAAAAGGTTTAATTAGTTTTATTAGTTTAATTGGTTTCATTAGTTAACAAACAAAACCAATAAAACAATTCGAGACCAATAGAACAATTTGAATTTATGATTCAAACTCGATAATATACCAGTATGATCGCGATAATTGATTATGGAATGGGAAATCTCAGGAGCGTTGAAAAGGGATTTCAAAAAGTCGGGGTTGACGTCACGGTAACGAACAGTCCTGATGATGGTCAGAAAGGCTGATGCGGTGGTACTTCCGGGAGTCGGCGCCTTCAAAGACTGTATGAGAGAACTTACCAATCTTGAATTAATAGACGCTGTTGCTGGTTCCATAAAAAAAGGAAAACCCTATCTCGGCATTTGTCTCGGACTTCAGGTGCTGTTCAGTGAATCGGAAGAGTTCGGGAAATGCAGGGGACTCGATGTATTGAGAGGCAAGGTCGTTAAATTCGATTTCCAACCCCCATTCCCCAACCCCCAATCCCTCAAAATCCCTCATATGGGCTGGAATGAGATAAAAATACAGAAGAACAATCCCCTGTTCAAGGGAATTACCGATAAAAGCTACTTCTATTTCGTGCACTCGTACTATGTAGTCCCGGAAGACAACATCCATCATCGCAACCACAACCGATTACGGCATCGAATTCACTTCTTCAATATGGAAAGACAATATCTTCGCTGTTCAATTTCACCCGGAAAAAAGTCAGGCTGCGGGATTGCAAGTGCTCAGGAATTTCGGGGAAATTGTAAAAAAAGGTCTTTAATTGTCTTCCGGAGAACAGGGTGTATTTTGTCCGGGGCTATCTCTGCAAGAGGCTTAAGAACAAAATCTCTTTCGCTGATGTGCGGATGTGGAATTTCCAATTCAGGGGTCTTGATAGTCAAATCGTCATAAAGCAGGATATCGAGGTCAATTATTCGCGGGCCCCAGTGTGAGGTCGGTAATCTGCCGGCTTCAATCTCTATATTTTTGAGAAGATGCAACAGGGCGTCAGGTTTTAAAGCGGTCTCAATCTCAACAGCCATATTGATAAAATCCGGCTGTTCCTTAACTCCCCACGGCTCCGTCTCGATCATAGAGGAGCGTTTTACAATAGTTATTCCATTCTCAATAAGAAGCTTAATCGCCCGTTCGCAATTTTCTTCCCTGCTGCCGAGATTTGAGCCGATGCCGATGTATGCTATTGACATATAAAAGCAGTCAGCAGTCAGTAGTCAGCAGTCAGCAGAAAAAGAATTCTGATCAAATCTTTCCACGTAACCCAAACTACTAAGCTGCTTTTCTTAAATTATCCTTCCGATCCTCTCGACCGCTTCCTTCATCCTCTTTGCCGAAACAGTGAGAGCGAACCTGATATAACCTTCGCCTGGAGCGCCAAAGCCGTTGCCGGGGGTCCCAAGCACACCGGTATTTTCAAGCAGGTGTGTAACAAACCCGGACGATGTAAAGCCCTTCGGCACCTTTGTCCAGAGATAAAATGTTGCCTTTGGTTTTTTAAGCTCAAAGCCAAGCGCTTTCAATCCATTGTATAAAACATCTCTTCTTTCCTGATAGATATCCCGTATATTTTCAAGAACCGGCTCTTTAGTTTTCAGCGCTTCAATCGATGCTTCCTGAATGGCCTGAAATACTCCGGAATCAAGATTAGTCTTGATCTTTCCGAGCCCCGATAATACATTGGCGTTTCCAACAGCAAAGCCGATCCTCCAGCCTGTCATATTATATGTCTTGGACAGGGAGTGAAATTCAATTCCAACGTCTTTTGCCCCGGGTATCTGGAGAAAGCTTAATGGTTTCCTGTTATCATAATAAATCTCTGAATATGCCGCGTCATGACATACGATAATATTGTTTTTAGCGGCAAAATCAATCACATCTTTATAAAAATCCCTGCCTGCAACAGCCGATGTGGGGTTATTGGGATAATTAACAAACATGAGCTTTGCCTTCTTAAGAACACTTCCCGGGACCGCGTCCAGGTCGGGTAGATAGCTGTTCTTTTCAAGAAGCGGCATGATATGGCTTTTACCACCGGCAAAAAGCGTAGCAACAGGATATACAGGATATCCCGGAGAAGGCACAAGCACTGCATCCCCGGGATTAATAAATGCAAGAGGAATATGCCCGATGCCCTCTTTAGAACCAATAAGTGACAGGACTTCAGTCTTCGGGTCCAGTTTGACATTGAATCTCTTTTTGTACCAGTCCGCAACTGCCTGTTTGAAAGAAAGCATTCCTTCATACGATGGATAACGGTGGTGGGCTGGTTTCTCAACAGCCTTCTTCATACTTTGAACAATATGCCCCGGGGTCGGGATATCAGGATCGCCGATGCTTAAATCTATGAGGTCCACGCCCTTCTTAACTGCTTCCTGTTTCATAATGTCAATAGCTGCAAAAAGATAAGGTGGAAGATTTTTCACCCTGTCAGCAAGGCTTACCGAAAATTTCATGCGCAACTTACTCCTCCTGAAAAATTTAGTATTATTAAAAGTCCTGTATTATAGGAGTTTAATTAATTTATTTCAAAAAATTGTTAAGATGTTAAGAAAGGTTGAGATACGGCCATTGAAGTGATATCATAAAAACCACCTATGGACAAAAGAAAGCAGACAATTCTTTTTGTAGACGATGAGCCGGGCGTTATAGACTCCATTCGCAAACTGCTGCATGCAGAACCCTGGAATTTACTGACTGCCGGCAGCGGTGAAGAAGGGCTGGAGGTCCTCAGGAAAGAAGACGTTGATCTCGTAATTTCCGATGTGAGTATGCCCGGAATGGGCGGCATCGCCTTTCTGAAAAAATTAAAAAAGCTCTATCCGCAAATGATCCGTATTTTTATAAGCGGATACAGTGACAGGTCCTCGGTCATTGAAGCGCTCTCCGAGGGTTCGGCCCATCAGCTTCTGCCCAAGCCCTGGAATGATGATGAATTCCGGGACATTATTCGTTCCGCTTTCCTTCAGGCAGAAGACCTCCGTGAAAAGGGTAAAGGCCTGCAGAAAATAATCAACACCATCACCACGCTTCATTCCATGCCTCAAACTTACCTTAAAATGAAGAAGTGCCTTGCCAATATCAGCACAGTCTCCATTGACAGCCTTGCCGAGGTGATCGAGCAGGACGCCTCTATCTCTGCTGCCATGCTGCGCTGGTCCAATTCCTCCCTTTTCGGACAGATGCAAAAAGTTGACTCTGTAGATCGTGCCCTGATGGTGCTGGGTATCGATATCGTCGAGGGGATACTCCTGTCAGAGTCATTCTTCGGCTCGACAAGGTCCGGCCCCAAAAGTGTTTCGGGATTCGACCTCAAGGAATTTGAGGTGCACTCACAGGCTTGCGGTATTCTCGCCAGAATGCTTATGGCAAGGATATCAAAGATCTCACTGAGGGACACTGACAGGGCCTTCACTGCAGGGCTGCTGCATGACCTGGGCAAGCTGGCGGAGGAACGGTGCCTTCCAGCTGAACTTAAAAAGGCCATTGATACCGCGCAACAGAAGAACACCCTGTTGCTTGATGCCGAGTATGAAGTGCTGGGAACGACCCATGAGGAGATCGGAAGATACCTCGCAGAGTGGTGGAGCATGCCGTCATTCCTGGTAAATACCATTCGGTGGCACCACAATCCTGCGCTCTGCAAAGCGGATACGTATATTATCAATGCCGTTCACCTGGCAGATTTCCTCGTACAAAAGTTTGATATCGGGAAAAGCGGGAATTTCCGTCTCCCTGATACAAACCAGACAGGTCTCGAATTTTTTAATCTTACGGAAGAAGAACTGCCTGCTCTCAAAGAATCAGTTATATATTACCTGTCGTAATATTTACATGAAACTCCCTGTTACCCCGCATTTACATCTGCCTGATTCCAATTTTTTTGATAAAAGAAGTATTATATACATATCAAGAATTACAAAAGGAGAAATAAGATGAAAAGATTTTTTTTATTGTTTACCTCAATGTCAGTATTGTTACTGACAGTTTCTGTTAACGGCACATATGCCGGCCCGCAAAAGTCAGCAGCTGAAATGCCTCAGATGAATCAGGACACATCTCCTCTCTCAGGCAAGGTCGTGGAATCAATGGACAGCGGCGGCTACACTTATGTCAATATCGAAAATGCCGGCAAAAAAACCTGGGTGGCTGTTCCCAAAACCCCGGTAAAGGTCGGACAGAATATGTCTTTTCAGCCCGGGATGGTTATGAACAATTTTCAGAGCAAAACTCTTAACCGGACCTTCGAAGCCATAGTCTTTTCGGGCGGCGTCATCGGGCAGCAGGAAACAGGACCGGTCAGTGCACCCGCGGAGCATACGCCTCCCAAGATAGCTGCAGACAAGACAATCAAGGTAGAGAAAGCCACCGGGACCGATGCATACACTGTAGCCGAGCTTTATGAAAAAGGCCCCTCCCTTAACAAAAAAATCGTTGTTGTCAGAGGAGAGGTTGTTAAGTTCTCGGCTAACATTATGGGCAAGAACTGGATACACATTCAGGACGGAAGCGGTGACCCGTCAAAAGGCACCAATGATATTTTAGTCACAACAAGCAGCTCTGCTAAGGCCGGGGATATTGTGACCGCAAAAGGTACATTATATAAAGACAAGGACTTCGGCAGTGGCTATAAATATTCCGTAATTGTTGAAGAGGCAAGCATTAAAAAATAATATCGATTAGTCCTTGATATCTTCGGATCATTCCTCTAAGAGAATGTATTTTGTTGTATCAGGCAGCTTCCTGCTGAATTGCAGAAGTACATGATTTATGGATAACGATTTTCTCATCTTGATAAACAAGGGTTTTCATGATAGATAGAATTTAAAGGGTCATTAAAATGGAAAACAATTTATCCGCATTACGAATAGGAGACCTGACAATTTATCCCCCGATCCTGCAGGGCGGCATGGGCGTAAGGATATCACGCTCCGGTCTTGCTGCAGCGGTTGCCAATGAAGGCTGTGTTGGAGTTATAGCCGGGGTCGGACTGGGAAAGTTTGAAAACCTGCCGCGTTCGGAATTTGAAGCTGTCAATAATGAGGCATTACGGGCGGAGATAAGAAAAGCCAAAAGCATGACCAAAGGAGTTATCGGGGTGAACTTGATGGTGGCCCTGTCCAACTATGAATCTTTGGTAAGGACCTCTGTGGATGAAAATATAGATCTGATCATTTCAGGGGCCGGTCTTCCTTTAGAGCTTCCCAAATATGTGGAGAAGAAAAATATAAAGCTGATACCGGTAGTTTCATCAGTCCGGGCCTTGAAAATCATCTGTGATAAATGGAAAAGGAATTTTAATAAATTGCCTGATGCCGTAATAGTTGAAGGCAGCAAGGCCGGCGGCCATATCGGATATGATTTCCAGGATGTTTTTGAAGGAAAGGCCCCTTCTCTTGATGAATTAATTATTGAGATAATTAAATTTGCCAATTCCTTTGATCCGAAAATCCCGGTCATTGCTGCCGGAGGAATCTTTGACGGCAAAGATATTGCCCATTTTCTTAAACTGGGGGCTTCAGGGATACAAATGGGGACCCGTTTTGTTTGTACGGATGAATGTGATGCCCATGAAAATTTTAAAAAAGCGTACATTAACGCCCGCAAGGAAGATATCAGAATTATAAAAAGTCCCGTTGGTATGCCGGGCCGGGTGATTAACAGTAAATTTGTTGAAGATATTGCGAGTGGTAAAACATCGCCTATATCATGCAAATACCGCTGTTTAAAGACATGCGACCCTAAAACCGCTCCTTACTGTATTGCCAGGGCCCTGACAAATGCAGCAGAAGGAAATCTTGATGAAGGCTTCGTGTTTGCCGGATCTAACGCATACAGATGTACTGAAATTGTCTCTGTTAAGAAGCTGATCGATGAACTCGTGGCAGAAACAAAGAAGTATTTATAGATATTCTTTTAGAAATAATCCTGTATAAGATCTTGTCTGCGTGACAATATCTTCAGGCGTCCCTTCAGCAACAATATCTCCGCCTTCGTCTCCGCCCTCGGGACCGATATCGATAATCCAGTCCGCACATTTTATTACATCAAGGTTGTGCTCGACCAGAAGAACAGTATTGCCGGCGTCAACAAGGTCATTGAGGACTTTGAGCAATTTTTTGATATCATCCGGATGAAGCCCCACCGTAGGTTCATCAAGGATGTACAGATAGTCTTTTCTGTTCAGGACCCCGAGTTCTGCGCAAACCTTCAGGCGCTGGGCCTCGCCGCCGGATATTGTTGTGGCAGGCTGTCCGAGCCTGAGATACCCGAGTCCCACTGAAGCCATCAGTTTCAATTTACTTACCAAAGAAGGCGCTTGCTTGAAAAATTCGATTGCTTCGTCAACTGTAAGCTCAAGGACTTCATAAATGTTCCTGCCGTTATTTGTTATGGCCAGCACTTCCGGCCTGTATCTTCTGCCGCCGCATTCTTCACATTTTATATACAGGTCCTCAAAGAAATACATTTCAAGTTTTTGAAAACCGGCCCCGCCGCATGCTTCACAGCGCCCGCCCTTTGTATTGAACGAGAAGTGACCGGGAGTATATCCAAGGACTTTAGACTGTTGTTCCTCTGCAAATATTTTCCTTATATGGTCAAAGGCTTTTATATATGTAACAGGGTTAGAGCGCGGGCTTTTACCGATAGGATGCTGGTCTATGATCTTAACGCCTTTAAGATATTCAAGCCCTGTTATACTGTCAAATGGTTGTGGTGTTTCGAATTCTATTTTGAAAAACCGCGCGAGGGCCTTATAGAGTGTGTCCTCTACGATCGTACTCTTGCCTGAGCCGGAGACGCCGGTTATGCAGGTAAGTGTATGAAGAGGAATAGCGATATCTATGTGTTTCAGATTATTCCCGCATGCCCCTTTTATAGTGAGCGTCCTGCCGCTCCCTTTTTTCCTGATTTTCGGGACCGCGATGGACCCGATATTTTTCAGGTAATTTGCAGTAAGTGTATCTTTTTCCAGAAAATCTGTTTTCCATCCGGAAAAAACAAGCCTCCCGCCTTTACTTCCTCCCCCGGGCCCCAGTTCAACGATCCAGTCGGAAGAATTGATGACGGCTTTATCATGCTCCACTGCAATTACTGTATTCCCTGCGCCGGCGAGCTCTTTCAGTATTTCCGTAATCATGGCAACATCCCTCGGATGAAGGCCTACAGTAGGTTCATCCAGGACATAAAGAGTTCCCGTGAGCCTTGACGATAGCTGATTGGCAAGATTTATCCTCTGTGATTCACCGCCGGAAAGGGTCTTTGCTTCCCTGTTTAATGTAAGATACCCTATCCCTACCCGCATCAGAAAGCTCAGTTTCAGATTGATCTGCCTGAGTATTTCAGAGGATATCTCATGCTCGTATTCTGTGAGAGATGGAGAAGAGAAATAGCTGTTCAGCTCTTTGACGGACATATGAGAAAGCTGAGCAATATTCTTGCCTCCCACGGTGAATGCAAGCGCCTCCGGACGCAGCCGGTTCCCACTGCAATCCTTGCATGTTACAGCTTTTCTGAACCTGCTCAAATACACGCGTACGTGAAGCTTGTACCTTTTGCCTTCAAGCTCTTCAAAGAAATCATTCAGGCCGTAAAAATCAGAAGAGCCCTTGAATATAAGTTCTTTTACCTCTTCGGAAAGTTCTCTGTACGGAATATCCAGTTTGATCCCGCGCAGCTTTGCGGCCTTTGCGAATTGCCTGTACCACCATCTATATGACGGTTTGCTCCAGGGCTCTATCGCGCCTTTTGCAAGCGTAAGGTCCTTGTCGGGAACTATACAGTCTTCAGAATATTCAAGGATATTGCCGAATCCCTTGCATACAGGACAGGCCCCGAGCGGGTGGTTAAAAGAAAAAAGGACCGGCTGCGGTTTCATGACTTCCAGCCCGCAGTCTGTACATTTTAATTCCGATTGAAAGAGGAGGAGCTCGTTATTTTCAGCCAGATCATCAACAAGCTCTATCTTTACGCTTTTATTCCCATTCTCCCATGCGGTCTCAATTGAGTCGGACAGGCGCGGTTCGTCTTTTATGACGAGCCTGTCGAGTAGTACGGTGTTTGGAATGTAGGGGCGATTCATGAATCGCCCCTACAGTTGAAATATCCCTGATCTCGCCATTTACCCATATTCTGTTGAATCCTTTCTGCATGAGGTTCTGCGGAGATTCTTCAGTATCAAAAAGTATCATCGCTTTTTTACCGGGGTATTTCTCAATAAGCTCCTTTACCACAGACGACGCGGACCATGATCTTAAAATACGCCCGCATTTGGGACAGTGCGGTTGTGCGATCTTTGCATAAAGAAGCCGGAGATAGTCATAGATCTCCGTAGCTGTTCCAACTGTCGAGCGGGAGGTCTTGACCGTATTCCGCTGTTCAAGGGCGATTGCAGGCCTGATGTTCCGGATCGCATCAACATCAGGGCGGTCGAGCTTTTCAAGAAAAAGCCTTGCATACGTTGAAAGGGATTCTATGAATCTCCACTGGCCTTCGGCAAAGATCGTGTCAAACGCCAGAGAGGACTTGCCTGAGCCGGATACACCGGTGATGGTGATAAATTTATTGTGCGGCAGGCGGAGGCTTATGTTCCTGAGGTTGTTCTGCCTCGCGCCTTCAATTATGAGTTCATGCCTGGACATCCGATATTTTAACACATTGTAATATAGGACCCGGACTTACTGCTCCTGTTTCATATGGCAGCGTTGTATTTCACGGTTTTGAGCTACAAA
Organism: Thermodesulfovibrionia bacterium; assembly: GCA_963699585.1. Classification (GTDB taxonomy): domain Bacteria; phylum Nitrospirota; class Thermodesulfovibrionia; order UBA6902; family UBA6902; genus SURF-23. The sequence goes on from CAVOUK010000002.1 coordinate 799,906, forward strand.
TCCCCACTGAACGCCTTTTGCCGCACCGATTTTTTCAGTTGGTCCAGGTCGTTCAGCTTTTGCCGGAGAGGGTTTCCAGCTTTTTGGTTTCGGTGAAAGCGCGTCGGGTTTTGAGATGATGGAGCGTTGAATAATCAGGGACACATGTCCCTGATTGTTAATAAATATATTTTTCTTGACTGTGTCTGGTTGTTCCTGCATAATTAATCCACTATATGGATTGAAGGGGATTTGGGTTAATTGGAATAAAAGTTGCTCTATAGAATCTCCCCTCGATAATACTATACGAAATATACCATATTAATAACGGATAATATACATACTATCTGTTAGCAATTTAATGAAGCATGAGCGAGAAATTACAATGGATAAAATTTATATTGATTCTACTCCCATCGTTTTTAATAATTATTCCTATTTTTGTATATAAATATGCTAAGAATAATTTTCCTAAGAGGAAATATTTAATTACTGGGATGGCAATGGGCTTAATTATTTCACCTACCAGTTTTAGCATGTACGGTTTTTATTATATTCCATATATTGGACTTATTCCCGGCATGCTTGGTTTAATGCTTCAGTTATTTCATGGGGAACCAGGATACAAACTTGCAATTTATCTCGGCTTACTGAAACCCGCCACAGTAGTTGAAGGCACAGGGCATATTTTGCTCTTTATTATGGATGGAATTATATGGGCACCTATATATGGTCTTATCGGCTTCATCCTTGATATTGTTGGACGACAAAAAGCATTGCATAACAAGGCTGGAGATACTAATGAAGGCATAATGCTTGAGACCAAGAAGCAAAAGCCTTATGGTCTCGCATTAACAAGTTTATTATTAGGTCTTTTTAATCTTGCTCCCTTTGCAATAATCTGTGGGCATGTAGCTTTATCGAGGATAAAAAAGAATGATCAGAAATATACTGTATTAGATAGAAGAATTGCCATGGCAGGATTATTATTTGGATATATTGGATTGTTATTATGGTTTTATATTGGACTGTTGTTTGCTGGGATTACTCGTAATTGGGACTTGTCTTTTCTATTTCCGTTTAGCAACAAAAATTAATAACAAGCGTTTTAAGAGTAACAAGGATAAAAAGACATAAATACAAAAAATAGAAGAATTGATAACAACTGCGTACCTTTAGACGATTAGAAGTCAAGCGCCTCCTGACCGATTGTGATTTGTGATTATCGGATCGGCTTTTTGCTCTTTTAGGTCGTACAGTGACTGAGTGCATCGGTATGTGCAGATATAACACAGTTCACGATGTCGATATAGAACAAAGGGAAAGAACCAAGATGAGAAAACTACTTTATATAATTCTCCTGACGATTCTTATAACCAAGGTTAGCGAGGCAAACACAGGCGTCTTTTTCGGTGCGGGTAATCAAGTCATGCCTATCAAGAATACCGCTGTTCAGTTAGTCAGTGAAAAAGTGCAGATGGAAATTACAATTGATAAAAATAATGGTAAATTTGGAGAGCCGTTTATTCCTCTGGTAAATGTGACTGCCACATTCAATTTAAAAAATACTACCAAGAAAACTGAAAAGCTTCAGATGGGATTCCCATTTCTCGATTTGCAGGGGTTTGGTGATGAAAAAGCCGTCATATCAGACATGAAGTTTCAGGTCCTAAGTGATGGCAAGGAACTGAAGTCTACAATTAAGACAGGGGTAATTGAAAAGAAGTTAGACCCTAACGGATTATTCAAGAAGGTTTTTGTTTGGAATGATAAATTTTTATCGCAGCAAAACAAAACAATCGTTGTTAAATATAGGATGTTGATGGGAGTCGCATCCATGAGTTCATTCATGAGGGATTTCGATGCTACAGGACGAAAATATGATGAGTTAGACCAACTGTTTAGTGCGATGGGATACAATTTCTTTTACATAACAAAAACCGCCTATACATGGAAGGGCGAAATTGAATCTGCCGAATTTGAGGTTGATTGCAGGGCGTTGTTGAATGAACTTGATGAAAGAATTGTGCAAAGTCATCTTGACTCTGTAAATGTGGGGAAGAAAAGTGCAACCGACAATAGTTTTTACCAAGATAGAATGGAGAGGGCAGCACGCATATTATCAGCTATAAAGCGACCTGTGTTTCTTGAATCTCACTCTCCCGCTGAATATAAAAAAAATGATGGAATCTATTCGTGGAAGTTTACGAAAGCCGTTCCTCCTGATGGCATTTCATTGAATTTTATAATTATTTTTATGCCATCTTCAATTCATGAATATCATTCATATACAAAAGCTGCGTTGTCTATGCTTAAAGAGCCTACATCTGAAGAATTCAATTCAACTCTCAAGACATATTACAAAATACTGTTATCGATAGGAGAGCCGCAAGATGAATTTACAAAGGGCTACTTCAAGGAAATTAACTGGCTTCTTCATAAGCCGAAGCTTGTTTTTTCTGAGGACAAGAAATATTTGCAGGAAATAAATGAGGTTCATTAAGGAATGTTGTGAATTTAAGGATCATGGGGTCAGTTCTCGACATGAGACAAAATCAAAATACATGTTTTCAAAATGTCCAATATCGAGAACTGACCCTATGAATGTTAGTTAAGTATAGGAGGATTTGAACAAATGAGACGCGTAATATTAGTTATACTGTTCGTATCTATTTTATCAGGATGTGCACCGGATTATATTAAACCAGAGAAATTGAATGCCATAAGAAATATAGGCGCAATTTCAATTTTAGGCAATGAGCTTTGCACTAATTATACAGGGACAACAATATTTACAAACAAAAGTAATAAATATGACGCCAAAGATTGGAAGATAGATAAGTATATACAAGATGCGATAGCACAAGTCATAAAGGAGGATGGCCGTTTCCAATACATTAATCTTGCTATAGACTCATCGGATATGCAGAGTGTTTATGGTTCAAATGGAACCGGCTGTAGAACGGTTAAACCTGATATATCTCTTATCAAGGACCAAATACAAAGTTTGAGGAATGAATATAATATTGACACATTAATTTTAGTCCTTGAATACCAGTGGCCTGCAGATGGTATTACAGGACGGTCCGCATTATTGTATGGGTATGGCATTCACCAGTCTAGTTTTATGGGTTTAACAGATACTGTCTCCTATATAGTTACTCATCTTTATGTAATTGATACTCTTAGTTCAGAGATTTTAGCAAAGAATTTTCTTATAAAACATGATGATATTGACGACAATTATTTTGCTTTAGACCTTAATACATTATCCAAAGAGACAATAATGTTTATAGAGAATTCAATTAAAAGTGGATTACAGAATAAAATTGCTGATAGATTTAAGTACATGGATCTTGTCAGATAACAATTAGGCAATTTTTAAAGTGACGTTATAACCAGACGACGCACTCGAATGCATGACTGAGGGGACTGGTTTAGGTTGCATTTAGTTTTAAAGGGGGAGGCATCAAATCCCCCTTGCCCCCTTTTTCTTAAGGGCGGAAATTCAGAAAAATACATTAATGTGTTTTTATTTTTTTTAATCCCCCATTGATTGTTTTAGGGATGGTTCAGGACTGAACGCGTTAAAAATTCAAAAGTGTCTGAGCGAAGCGAGTTTTTTGAATTTAGCGGGCAGGCCTGAAACAGCCCGTTTACGAATGCATAGCGAACTGCAGTGAGCGAATTTAATAAATCATCACTCCTTACATTCAGGTTCCCCTTACGGCAAACAATCGTTGGGCCAATTTCTTTGATTACTTGCTTTGTTGGTCAAAGAAAGTAATTCCGCCGGAAGGGCAGCCCGGGGTTTGGGGCAGCGCCCCATTATTAATTAATATAAAAAATTACAATCTGTGTTTACAACAACTGTAAATGCAAATACTGTCTTTTGCACATAACCCACTTCAATGTGCTACTAGGGTCAGGTCTGCACAGAGCACAGACTTTAATAAACTGTGTAGCGCGGGCTGCGGTTACTTTCCTGCAACTGGGAAATCGGGTTATTAAAAAATATTGGTAAACAATTAATGAAACGTATGAAAGGAATGATGTCTTCCTGAAATACGAGATGTGCGGATCATTTATTGCAAGCGGTTATTTTGGTATGAATAAATCAATTGTTCTTATATCTGTGATTTTTCCCTGTCATACCAAAATGATAATGTCCTAAATGACCAAAATTAAAATGTCCGGTTTTAGGGTGCTATACTGCCTCATTTTCATAAGGAGGCAAGGTGGCAAGAAAGGACATTATCATGCTCAGCCAGAGGGAGTTGAAGAAGCTGCACGTTATCAGGAAAGTGCTGGATGGCGTAGTAAAGCAGATGGAAGCAACTGAGATGCTGTCATTGAGTGATCGTCAGATAAGAAGGCTTGTAAAGAGGGTAAGAATTGAAGGAGATACAGGAATAACTCATAAATCCAGAGGCAAATCTTCGGGCAGGAAATTGCCTACGGGTATAAGAGACAAGGTGATAAAGCTTTATCGTGAGAAATATACAGGATTTGGACCGACATTGGCATCAGAGAAGCTTGCTGAGCTGGAAGGGATACAGTTAAGTGATGAAACGTTAAGGCTGTGGCTCTTAGAGTCTGGGGACTGGAAGAAAGCCAGGAGGGGAAGGAAGCATCGCCAGTGGAGAGAGCGGAAGCATTATTTTGGTGAAATGATCCAGATGGACGGCAGTCATCATGACTGGTTTGAAGGCAGAGGGCCGAAATGTGTGCTTATGGGATATATAGACGATGCAACGAGTAAAGTCTTTGCCCGGTTTCATGAATACGAAGGGACGATCCCTGCGATGGATAGTTTCAAACGTTATATCAAGAAGTACGGAATACCGGTCAGCCTATACCTTGACCGACTGTCCGCCTACAAATCCCCTGGAAAGCTTTCGATGCAAGAAGCAGCAGATGAAACAGAGTTGTTGAGCGAGTTTGAAAGGGCAGCGAAGGAGCTTGGGGTAGAGGTAAAGCATGCCTATTCACCGCAGGCAAAGGGACGGATTGAGCGGCTGTTTAACACGTTTCAGGACAGGGTGGTAAAGGAGATGCGATTACAGGGGATAAAGAGCATTGAGGAAGGCAACAGGTTTTTAGCTCAATACTTACCGGGATATAACAGGAGGTTCGCGGTACAAGCCAAAAAAGAAGGGGACCTCCATAGAGATGTTCCACAGGGAATTGATCTTGATAACATCCTCTGCATTAGGACGCAAAGGGGATTGAGGAATGATTATACAGTAGCCCATAACAAGAGACTCTATCAGATAATGGACAAGACAGAAGCCAGGAAGGTTCAAGTGGAAGAAAAGATAAATGGAACAATGGCGATTACTTTTGAAGGCAGGCGGTTAAAGTATAAAGAGATCACAGAAAGGCCAGAAATTCACCAGAAAAAGCCGATATATGGTCGTTCTAAAAAAGAGATGGAATTATGCTCCTGCAGCCGCCAATCATCCATGGCGGCAGGGCCTCAAATCACAAAGATTAGCAAGGGCACATGCGAAATAATAAACCGGACATTTCTATTTTGGTAAAAACCGGAGGTCATAAACTATCAGACTTAATGAACATTACTGCTGTTGTACTTATACTCTCCCACGACATTCCTGAATATTACGTCAGGTACATTTGGATCATGGCTGAACGAACCTGATATTGTATCACCGAGAGCTATAGTATCGACTGGCCCGGTTGAGAGACTTAGTTTGGTATGTGACAGAACCTTTAAACTGCACAGCGGCTGCAACAGATGGCAGTTCCAGGAGTAAGAGGATTGACATTGATGCAAGTAATTCTAAAACTGTACAAATTATTTTATTAAGTTTCCCAAAACACGTAGTACGATACCAATACCATGGCTTTGTTGGCAATTGAAATATTTCTTCCATTAAATTAAGAGCTTCAGGCAACCTGTTACGGTTAATTGTATCGCCTTGACAACATATTGCTTAACAGGTAGAGTCAATATTCGAAATTGAGAAGCGTATACACACATAACAGAAAGAAATCATTTCTTAAGGGCGGAAATTCAGAAAAATACATTAATGTGTTTTTATTTTTTTTAATCCCCCATTGATTGTTTTAGGGATGGTTCAGGACTGAACGCGTTAAAAATTCAAAAGTGTCTGAGCGAAGCGAGCCTTGCCGGCGACAGTTTTTTGAATTTAGCGGGCAGGCCTGAAACAGCCCGTTTGGAAACAATCGTTGGGCCAATTTCTTTGATTACTTGCTTTGTTGGTCAAAGAAAGTAATTCCGCCGGAAGGGCATCAATGGCTGCTACTTCTTTGCAAGAGACAGTTCTTTAATATAACTGTCGATAGCGCGGGCTGCGCGTTTGCCTGCGCCCATGGCGCTGATCACTGTTGCGGCCCCGGTCGAGATGTCGCCGCCCGCAAAGATGCCGGGAATGCTGGTCCTGCCTTCATTGTCGGTGACGATATAGCCTGCACCCCATGTATTGAGGCCGTTCACAGACCTGACCAGTATCGGGTTTGAGGTCTGCCCTATGGCCATTATCACCTGATCTACATCGAGAATGAATTCCTCTCCTGAACACTCCGGCTTTCTCCTTCCGGACTCATCCGGCTCACAGAGCACCATCCTGTCGCACCTGATCGCCTTTACATATCCCCTTTCATCACCGATTATCTCCTTGGGGCTTGCAAGGACCATCAGCTCTATCACCTCTTCCTTTGCATGCTCCACTTCCTCAAGCCTGCAGGGCATCTCCTCTTCAGACCTTCTGTAAACTATGTACACCTTCTCCGCTCCCAGTCGCATGGCCGTTCTTGCAGCGTCCATCGCTACATTGCCTCCGCCGACCACTGCAACTTTTTTGGCCCTCTTGACTGGTGTGTCATAGACAGGGAACTGGTCCGCCTTCATAAGGTTTACACGCGTAAGAAATTCGGATGCAAAATAGACATTGTTCAGATTCTCACCGGGTATCTTCATGTATTTGGGCGAACCTGCACCGACCCCGATGAAAACAGCCTTGAACCCTTCTTCAAAAAGCTCATCTAACGTCTGCGTCCTTCCAACTACCCAGTTGAGGAGGATCTTGACGCCGAGTTTCTTTATCCTCTCAATCTCTCTGTGGATTATTTTTTTCGGGAGCCTGAACTCCGGGATGCCGTATGTAAGTACGCCGCCCGGTTCATGAAGTGCCTCAAATATAGTGACATCGTAGCCGAGCTTCGCAAGGTCGGCAGCTGCAGTGAGTCCTGCAGGGCCTGCGCCGATAACTGCTGTCTTGATGCCGTTTTGCTCTATACTGACCGGCACATCCGGCGCTTTAGATTTTACTTCATAATCAGCGGCAAACCTTTCAAGCGCCCCGATAGCCACAGGCTTTGACTTCCTGCCAAGTACACAGCTCCCCTGACACTGGTTCTCCTGCGGGCATACCCTTCCGCATACTGCCGGGAGCATATTGCATTTCCTTATCACCTCAAGGCCGCCCTTAAAATCAAATTCTCTGATGGCTGCGATGAACTTCGGGATATCTATCTCAACAGGACAGCCTGCCACGCACTTTGGCTTTTTGCACTGAAGGCAGCGCCTTGCTTCTTTTAACGCCTGGGCCTGTGTCAGCCCCAACGCGACTTCCTTAAAATCCCTTCTGCGTTTCTCCGGGTCTCGTGTTCTCATGCCGATTTACATTTTCCTTTGCATTTTTTCTTTCTGAACGCCTCAAGCGCCCGCGCCTCTTCTTCCCTGTAAAATCCGAGCCGGTTAATAAGCCCCTGAAAGTCTACCTCGTGCCCGTCAAATTCAGGGCCTTCAACGCAGGCAAATCGTGTTTTCCCGCCAACATTAACTCTGCAGGCCCCGCACATGCCCGTGCCCTCAACCATTACCGGATTCAGGCTCACAAGTGTTTTGACCCCGAATGGCTTTGTCAGTTCAGATACTGCCTGCATCATTCTGACAGGCCCGACCGCTATCACAAGTTTTACATCTCCTGTTTCGATCACCTCTTTCAAGACCTCTGTGACCAGGCCTTTTCTGCCGGAACTTCCGTCATCGGTAGTAAGGAGAAGTTCATCCGTGACCTCTTTGAACCTGTTCTCCCATATAATAAGCTCACGTGTCCGCGCGCCGAGGATCGTAGTTACCCTGTTATTCCTGTCTTTCAGCGCCTTAAGTATCGGGAACAGTGTTGCTGAACCGATCCCTCCGCCTACCAGAACACAGTGTCCGTAATCATGCATGGGGGTGTCATGTCCGAGAGGGCCGGCTATATCCCGTATTACATTACCGGGCTTCAGCATGCCGAGTTCCTCGGTTGTCTTTCCTGTTTTCTGAAACAGCAGTGTGATCGTCCCCTCTGTTTTGCTGGAATCAGCAATTGTCAGAGGAATGCGCTCCCCTTTTTCATTGATGCGCAGGACGACAAAGTTCCCGGCCTTTGCGTGCTTCGCAATATATGGGGCCTCTATTATTATTGAGTCTACCTGGGGAGCTAAAGACTCTTTATTTAATATTGTAAACATACTTCTGTTTTCTCCGTGGTTCTGCAAATGGACAATTAACAACTTCATCAACCTGCGGTATTTGAGTTTTAATAGTATATCAAATGCAGATTGAATAGTTAAGGCTGCCGAGCAGACGGCCCCTTAAAGCAGCTCAGGAAAAGCAACCGGCAATACCGGCTGTAATAGTTATTCTCATGGCAACATGATATACTAATTGCGACATTTAAGAACAGGTCCTGACCAATATGAAATCAAATAAAAAATACATCCTTGTCTTTACACTTTTCTTTGCAGCCCAGATTATTTTCGGGTGTAACAACGAAAATTCGGCAGAATCCGTCAATACAAAGGCATCAGTTGCCGATCTAATGGCCTCACTGAACATTCAGCACATTACAAAACCTGTAAGTGCTCAGGATTTTGAACTCCCTTCAGTAAAAGGCGAACAGGTGAGTCTCAGTAAATATCGGGGGAAAGTCATTCTTTTAAGTTTCTGGGCCACATGGTGACCATGGTGCAGGAAGGAGTTGCCTTCCCTTGAAAAACTGCATCAGAGTTTTATCGGCAAGGAGTTTGTGATCATTGGCATTGATATACAGGAAAACAGAAACCAGGTGTCGCGTCAGGTACAGAAATTTGGACTTTCCTATGAAAATCTCCTGGATGAAAATAATGAAGTAAGCGATCTGTACGGCGTCCGTTCAACACCGGCCAAATTCATCATTGACACCAAAGGGAATCTGGTTGGGGCCGCGCTCGGCTACAGGGAATGGGATGATGCGGGCATGAAACTGCTTATTCAGAAATTAATGGGAGCTAATTAAAAAATGGACCTTATTCTGCCTGTTTGACGGTCGAAAATAATGACGTCGACTATATCGGTCCTGTTATATATTTTCGCCTTGATAAATCTTCCCTTTTTCTTTTCCATCTCAACCGTTAAACCTTTTTTATTGTAGTAATCTTTCAGGGTCTTCTCGGCATCGTAATCAGTCATTATTTTGTTGCAGATACCGTATTTATCGCATTGAGGGCAGGAATCACCATAAGGGGTAACCGGTTTTTCATAAGGCAATCCAAAGGTCTCCGGGCCTGAGAGGGACAAAAAAACCATAATTATTACTGGAAAGATTAAAATCCTCATACTTTATTATACGATATCAAAACAAATTGAAGAAAATGTGAATGTCAAAATACAACAGTAAATTTTGATCCTTTATCTGGGGTACTTTCCACCTCGACCGTCCCCCCTGTTACTTCGGCAAGCTCCTTTACTATAGCAAGTCCCAGCCCTTTCCCGGATGATTCCATGTCTTTATAGAACCTTTCAAAGATTTTTGAAATATTTTCCGGTCCGATCCCTTTTCCTGTATCTTCTACTGATATGAAAAATCCATCGGCATGGTCATGTTTCTTTTTGTCCCAGCTTATTGTGATACCGCCTTCACCAGTATATTTAAAGGCATTTGTGAGAAGATTATTTAATATAATATGGAGTTTGTCCGGATATGTCTTTACAATGACCGAAGGACCGTCTGTTTTAAGAAAAAGGCCCTTTTCTTCAATAAGTTTTCTCATTCCCCCTGCTACTGATCTTACAAATTCTCCGAGATCAACCTCCTCAATATCACCTTTCTTAAAGAAACTTGCCTCTGCCCTTGTAACATCTTCTATTCCTTCTACGAGAGAGATCATCCTGTAAACTTCCGAACTAATATTCTTTATCACTTCATTGGGATCTGATATTACGCCGTCTTCAACGGCCTCAAGATTTCCCTTGATGATCGTCAACGGCGTTCTTAACTCATGTGCTATATTGGACGTCAAATGTTTTCTTAACAGGTCCTCTCTCTTCAGCGCCTCGGCCATATAAGCAAATGTTTCTGTCAGTTTGTCAATTTCGTCCTTATATTTACGATGCAGGTCAGGTTTCTTAAATGTGAATTCTCCTCTGGCTATTTTCTCGGCTGCAAACGTCAACCGTCTTACAGGCGTCGAAAGAAATACGGAGAACAGGACGGACAAGAATAAGGCCCCGGCACCGGCTATCAGAAAGGAGATAACGAGGAACTCTCTCCCTCTTTTTCTGAATATCTCTTCTTTAAGAGGTATGGGGCCGAGCCTCTCAAGAGGCCTTACGTAAAGTTTCCCTATCTCGCGGCCTTCAACATAAAGAGGATACCATATAAAATCGCCTTTCCCTGAAGGCAATCTTAAAAAGGAATGCATCCGGTGCAGCATGTATGAATCCATTGAAAAGACCACATCCGTAGAAGACAATATTCTGCCGCCCGAGTCATCTTCAATGTAGCTCTCAAAGCCGAGCATTAAACCCCAGTGAAGGGACTCATGAAGCGTATCATGGTCCCAGGTGCCGTTCTTGTAGCTTCCCTCAACAGAAGCCAGGACCCAGTAAATACTGTCCTCTTTCGTGCCCCTGACGAAGACCTCGAAATCCTTCATGATGAGTTTTTCAAAAACGATATTTGAAAGAAGGGCGAGAAGGATAATAAGTATGAAAGCAAAAAATAATTTAGTCCTCATCAGGCTGACCGATAAATTTGTATCCTATCCCATAGACTGTTTTGATATACAGTGGGTTTCTCGGGTCTTCCTCGATCTTGTGCCGTACATTTTTAATATGTGCATCAATGGTCCTGTCATATCCCTCAAAATCATAACCGAGGATCACATTTACAAGCTGTAATCTTGAAAATATCTGTCCCGGATGCTCCGCGAGGCACTGCAGAAGTTTAAACTCTGTGGGTGTAAGAACGACCGGCGAACCGTTTTTCCTTGCTTCAAAACGGAAAGGGTCCATGACAAGATTGCCTTTGTTGAAACTTAAAGTTTCATTGGGTCCCTTGAGCCTCCGCAATAAAGCCTTGACCCTTGCAACGAGTTCCCTCGGACTAAAGGGTTTCACCACATAATCGTCAGCGCCTATACCGAGCCCTTTTATCCTTTCTTCTTCTCCGCTTTTTGCAGTTAACATAATGATAGGGATGTCGGAGTCTTTGCGGATGGTCTGGCATATGTCCTCTCCATCCATATCAGGAAGCATGAGGTCGAGTATTATAAGATCAAATCCGTCTTTGATCGATGATATTGCCTTTTGGCCTGTTTGTGCAACTGTAACCAGAAACCCCTCTTTTTCGAGATAACCCTTTACGATCTCTGATATCTTCTTTTCATCCTCAACTACCAGAATTCTGCCTTTATTCATGGTAAAATGATAACACAAAACGGGTGTCAGCTGACAGCTGTCAGCTGATAGCTATCAGCTTTTGTTGTTGCCAACAAAAAATCAAAAATGTTAGGCTTTCATACAATGAGGATTATAGAAAACCTCAAAGCAGTTAAGGAAATAATTAACAATTCGTCTTTAAAGGCAGGCAGAAATCCTCAGGACATCAGGCTCGTTGCTGTTACAAAGACGGTGGGCCTGCCGGAAATCATTGAAGCAGTAAATGCCGGCGTTTTGATTTTGGGAGAGAACAGGGTGCAGGAAGCAAAAGAGAAAATTTCAAATTTCAATCCGAGTTATTCGGTACAAATTGCAAATTCAGAAGGTGGAATGGCATTTAATCGGAAGTCTCCAGAAGAATAAGACCGGAACTGCTGTCCGGTTATTTGATTTAATTCATTCTGTTGATTCAATATCATTAGCAGAGGAAATAAACAAACAGGCGCAGAATACAGGTAAAAAACAGCGTGTTCTGATACAGGTAAAACTTTCAGGTGAAGCAGCAAAGCATGGAGTTCTGGAAAAGGACCTGACGGCGCTGCATGCAGAAGTTACTAAAATGAAAAACATCAAACTCGAAGGGCTGATGACCATACCGCCGTATTTTGAAAATCCTGAAATGTCCAGGCCCTATTTTATGAGATTGCGGGAAATCAGGGACAAGTTGTCGTCAACAGCTTACAACCTGCCTGAACTGTCAATGGGCATGTCGAATGATTTTGAAGTTGCGATCGAGGAAGGCGCAACTATGGTAAGGATCGGGACTGCGATATTCGGGGAGAGAAAATAATGAAGATCGGTTTTATCGGCGGCGGTAACATGGCGGAAGCCTTAATAAAAGGGATACGGAGTAAGGGGCAAGGGGTAAGAGAAGAAATTTTTGTGTCGGAGCCGAGGGAAGAAAGAAGAAAATACTTGGAAAAAACATACGGGACCAAAACAACATCATCCAACAAAGAAGTTGCGTCTTCATGCAATATAATTATTCTTGCTGTCAAACCGCAGAATATGGAAGCTGTGCTTGATGAAATCAGTCCGGATATTACTGAAGAAAAGACGGTTGTTTCCATTGCCGCAGGCATAACACTTTCATTTCTTCAATCTAAACTGAAGACGAAAAAGCTGGTCCGTGTCATGCCTAACACCCCTGCGCTTGTTCAGGAAGGGATGAGCGTTATGTCTTTGTGTGAATGTTTCTCCGACAAAGACATAACTGTTGTGAGGGAGATCTTTATGTCCATCGGCAAGGTCACCACTTTACCTGAAAAATATATGGATGCGGTGACGGCCCTTTCGGGAAGCGGACCCGCATTCATTGCCCTCTTCATTGAGGAAATGATCAGGGCCGGAATTAAACTGGGTTTGAGTGAGGATGATGCATTCACTCTTGCGGTGCAGACAGCTATCGGCACAGCAAAGTTACTGGAAACCGGGATGACACCTTCAAAACTCAGAGAAATGGTCACATCGCCGGGAGGCACTACAGCAGCGGGATTGAATGTATTTAAGGACAACGGGCTGACAGATATTGTATCTGCTGCACTAACAGCAGCAAAAAACAGGGCAGAAGAATTAGGGAGGAAAGAATAATGTTTGTCTTTGGAGACCTGATTGTATCAATCGCAAAAATCCTCGATATACTGCTTGGTATGTACAAATGGATTATTATCATATCTGCGCTTATCAGCTGGGTCAATCCCGATCCGTATAATCCTGTAGTGCGGTTCCTCTATCTGGTTACAGACCCTGTGCTCAGGCCGATCAGGCGTCTCATTGGTTACAGGCTGGGACCTATTGATATTTCACCTCTTATAGTGATAATTGCTATTATATTCTTGCAATCATTTTTGATAAAGACTTTAATGAAAATCGGTTTACAATTTGGAGGAGGGTAAATGAGAATAACACCGCTTGATATTCAGCAAAAGCAGTTTTCAACAAGGTTCAGAGGTTTTGATATGGAAGAAGTGGATTCCTTTCTTGAACTCATAAGAGAGGAAATGGAAGAACTTCTGAGAGAAAATGCAAATTTAAGGGAAGAGTCAAGGAGATACGAGAAGCAGCTGAAGGAATACAAAAATATTGAGACAACGCTGAAAGATACCCTTATCAGTACGCAGCAGATGGTGGAAGAATATAGAAACAACGCAAGAAAAGAAGCGGACCTTATAGCGAAAGATGCCGAATTAAAGGCAGAAGAGATGATGAGGATAGCGCAGGACAAGGTTGTAAAAATCCATGAAGATATTACCGATCTGAAAGGGGTCAGAAGGCATTTCAAGGAGGAATTGAAAAGACTGATAGAAAGCCATCTCGGAATGATGGAATTCGACAAGGAACGCGAGGCAGAAACCCCGAATGAAATATAAGACACTGAAAGGCCTGCAGGATATCCTGCCTCCGGAGGTTTCCATCTGGCAGCACATTGAAGCAAAAGCAAGAGATATCTTCAGGGCCTACGGTTATCAGGAGATCAGGCTTCCAATACTTGAATCTACCGACATTTTCGTCAGGAGCATCGGTGAAACTTCCGATATTGTGGAAAAAGAAATGTACACATTCCAGGACAAAGGCGGCAGGAGCGTGACGTTAAGGCCTGAAGGCACGGCGTCTTTTGTAAGGGCATATGTAGAACACCATCTTTACAATAATCCGGCGCCTCAAAAGTATTACTATATGGGCCCTATGTTCAGATACGAAAGACCGCAGGCATACAGGTACAGGCAATTCTATCAAATAGGCGCGGAGGCCATGGGTGTTGAAGACCCGAAACTCGATGCGGAGATAATCTCGATGCTTACAAAGATTTTAAGCGGCATCGGACTTGCAGGACTTAATTTTGAGATAACCTCAATCGGCTGCAAAAAATGCAGGCCTGCTTACAGGGATGCGCTGAAGAATTTTCTGCGTGAAAAACTGGGCAGCTTTTGCAGCGATTGTCAAAGGAGATTTGACGTTAATCCCTTAAGGATACTGGATTGCAAGGTGCCTGATTGCATAAGCGCAAGACAAGGTTCTCCTCCTGTCATAGATCACCTTTGTGCGGAATGCAAGGAGCATTTTGACAGTCTTAAACATCATGTAATTCTTTTAAAAGTGCCGCACACGATAAACCCGAATCTCGTCAGGGGTCTTGACTACTACAATAAAACAGCATTCGAGGTTACGAGTGAATCTCTCGGCGCGCAGAAGGCGGTGGCGGCAGGCGGAAGATATGACGGACTTGTAGATGAATTCGGCGGACCGCCGACACCCGGGATTGGTTTTGCAATCGGGATGGAAAGGATAATTCCGCTTATTAAAGATTCCATGAAACCAGTCGAAGGACCGGACCTTTTTATTTGCTGTATGGGTCAGGAAGCCTCTGTAGAATCGTTAACACTCGCTGAACAATTACGGACAAGAGGACTTTGGGTTGAAATAAATTATGACAATTCATCTCTTAAAAGCCAAATGCGAAAGGCCGGGCGCATCGGCGCAGAGCATGTAGTGGTCCTTGGCGAAGAGGAAATGAAAAAGGGCGAAATTGTAGTTAAAGGCATGGTAAACAGGACAGAGACAAAGATTGCACTTGATGTGCAGGAATTGATGAAAATAATTAAGACCTAAGGCGTCATTCCCGCGAAGGCGGGAATCCAGGAAAAATGTAGGGGCAATTCATGAATTGCCCCTACTGGATTCCGGCTTAAGCTCCGGAATGACAGACAAACATGAAAAACCTTATTGAAGATTGCACAGGTGTTATCCTCGCAGGCGGTGAGAACAAAAGAATGCCTGTTTTGAAGGCATTCATCGAAGTTGAGGGGAAGAAGATCATTGAGAGAAATCTCAAGATCATGAGACAACTTTTCAATGAAATTTTTATTGTTACCAACCAGCCTGAGCTTTATGCGTATCTCGGCGTACCGATGTTTGGCGATGTTCATGATATACGGGGACCCATGACAGGTGTGCTTACCGCACTGATGAATTCTTCAAATAAATGGATTTTTGTATCGGCATGTGACATGCCGTTTATAAATCCCGGCCTCATCAGGTTTATGGCTGATGAGCGGCATAATCCGGTATGCCTTCCTATTCTGAACGCCAGGCAGAAAAAGGATTTTACCGTCATGCCCCGATCTGATATTTACGATGTTGTGGTCCCTGTATTACATCACAGGGCAGAGCCGCTCTTTGCATTTTATTCAATAAGGGTCCTGAATTCCCTGGAACAATTTATCCTTTCCGGCAAAAAAGGCATTAAAGATTTTTTACTTAATCATGATAAAAGAGTAAAATATATATCATCAGAAGAGATTAAGAATATAGACCCTGATTTAAGGTCTTTTATTAACCTTAATACACCCGAGGACATCGAGCTTTATCTAAGTGACAGGGATAAATTAAAATTTCAGCAGAGCCTGATAAAAAAGAATTAACAATGAGCGATGAAGCCAACATTATTTGTTCATTATTCATTCTTAATTAAAAGGTCGAGGAGGAGACAATGTTTGGACTTGGAGCATCAGAGCTTATAATAATTTTGGTAATCGTGGTAATACTTTTTGGCGCAACAAGATTGCCCGAGATAGGAAAGGGGATAGGAGAAGCTATAAAGAACTTTAAGAAGGCCTCTTCTGCACCGGACGAGATTGATGTGACCCCAAAAAGCAAAACAGAAGGACCAGAGGCCAACAAGGAAAGCAAGTCTTAAGTGGAATTGCAAAAAACCTTTGCTGAAATCAACCTGAAGGCGCTCTCCCACAACCTCAGCGTTGTAAGAAAAAAAACCGGGACCAGAAATATCATTGCTGTAGTAAAGGCAAATGCCTACGGGCATGGCGCTGCAGAAATTTCAAAATATCTTGTCAGGAACGGAGTATCTTACCTCGGGGTTGCATTTGCAAACGAGGCCCTTCAACTTCGGGAAACAGGAATAATAACCCCCATACTTGTTTTTTTCGACACAGACCACATCAAGGAGTGTTTTGAGCATGATCTCACTCCGGTAGTTTTTGACCTGAATACCGCTAAAAGACTCTCCAGAGAAGCCGTCAGGCGTAAACGCAATATAGCGATACATATCAAAGTGGACACCGGCATGGGGCGTCTGGGGTTTACTCTTGACAAAGCGTCTGCTGCAATATACAAAATAGCCGGCCTGAAGAATATAAGACTTGAAGGACTCATGAGTCACTTCTCGGATGCAGACCTTCAGGATAAGGAGTTTGCCTATCTGCAGTTAAGGAAATTCCTTTCCCTCAGAAAGGAATTAAGGCAGAACGGGATCACTTTCAAATATTTTCACATGGCCAACAGCGCGGCGGTTTTAACCATGCCAGGCGCACATCTCAATATGGTGAGGCCCGGCATCATGCTTTATGGATATGGAAATGACGATCTTAAGCCTGTATTAAGCCTCAGGAGCAAAATACTTATGCTCAAAAAAGTCCCTGCCGCTACGCCGATAAGTTATGCAAGGACCTTCATAACAAAAAAGAAGAGTATCATCGCGACAATTCCCGCCGGATATGCAGATGGCTACAACAGAAAACTCTCGAACAGGGGAGAGGTGCTTATCAACGGCAAACGGGCCCCTGTAATCGGCAGGGTCTGCATGGATACCATAATGGCTGATGTAACCGGCATACACGACGTAAGCATGGATTCTGAGGTTGTATTAATAGGCTCTCAGGGAAGAGAAAAGATCACTGCTGCCGATATAGCGGATAAAACAGGCACGATACCTTACGAAGTGCTCACTTCTGTCGGACAGAGAGTTAAAAGAGTATATAAATATTAACCCGCATTATTCATGTGAAATTCCGTTCCAATGTTTTGCAGACATGGAAGGCTGTGGAAGAATTTCTATACGACACCTCTAAAAAGCAGTCAGTAGACAGCAGTCAGTAGTCAGGGGAAGAAAAACAGCATAATTGCCCTGAAGCAAAAATGTAATAATATTTTTGTCGATTATAGAAATTCTGGAGCAGGCTTTCATGTCGGGCTTAAGATGTTAAATGCTTTTAAGATCTACGTGCTAAGAGGTGGATATGATGTCTTTACTGATCTCTTTTAAGAAGATTATTTTTGTGCCGTTTATTAAGCCTTCGACTTTCAAATCATCCAGATATGCCCTTAAGCGGCTGTTATCACTGTCTGATAATGCAAAATCTTTTTGAGGGACTGAAATTTCGGCAGAAAAGATATTTTCTTTCAGTTTGAATGAAAGATGATAATTATCAGAACCGGTCCCGGCAGTTACAATGACATTTGCGAACAGATCAGACAAGGCGATCTGTAATTGCCCGATTATTTCCCGGGGAATATTGAAATTGTCAGCGACAGACTCGATTGTTCTGACAGCTACAAGCTCTGCTTTTATATTGGCGGGGATTGTAATATCAAAAGACGGCGATCTATCGGGTTTTATAAAACTGATTTTTTCTCCTATGATTATATTCTTGATCTTTCCCCATGGCTGATTTTCGATTTCCCTGAGATATAATCCCCTGATGAAATCGATTAATATATTATCGTCAGCAGGTTCAAGTTCGCTGAATCCCGGCTCAAAGGTCCCCGAAGCATGAAGAAGCCCCACTATGCCTTCAAGCTCTTGCTGACTGATGGAAAGTTTACCGGCAAGGTTTGACAGTACATTGCCGGAACGGTCCTGATACAGCTGGTAAAGTAACATCAGGGAAGGTTTTCTTAAATCAAGATGTGGAATGTATGTTTTCAAGATCGAGGTCCAGTACATAAATGTCTTGCCTTTTGTAATTTCACTGAGATATATCAGCCAGAAATTCTCTTCGGAAAGGGTGCCGGAGGCCTGCCGCGCGGCATGGATATAATTTTTCATATAGAAGGGGTTTCCGTTGAATAAACTGATGTTATCAAGCAGTCCGTCCGTCATATTCAACTTGAATATTTCACAGAACGTTGTAAAAAGCCTTACTGAATCATCCTGATTAAGTCCTGTCAGATTCAACAGATCAAGATACTCGCCGAAGGATGTATCTTCAAAGAACATCTTGTTGAGTTCAGCCTGGCATCCCGAGAAAATATGAGGGGTATAGGGAGACTTGACAGAACTTTCAAATAACATCCAGAAATTCATATTGTTATCCGAGATATTTATTTCACAGAATTTTCTCATTTTATGAAAATCATCTATTATGACAATTACCGGGGTCCCGGTAGTCAAATAACTGCGGTATGGAGCCGAGATTGCAAACAAAAACAGGTTCAGCGGGTCGGCGTCTTTCTTCATCTGCAGAAAACTGTCCATAATATCGCCGACCCATTTTACGCCCGACTCTTTAGCAAGCAGAGATACATCTTCCAGAGAATATATGCAGGCATCGATCGTTGAGAAATCTTTCTTCAGAAAAGCGAGGCTCTGAACTATAAAGGTACAAAAATAATCCTTTGAAAAATTTTCTATGGAGGTAAACGCGGTCTTGATGGTATAGAAAAAAGGTATGGCATTATTCTGGTTAGTGAACAGGTGATAAAAAGTCTGTCTTAAAAGCTCTGTCTTGCCGACCCCGTTCCTTCCCGAAAGGAAAATGCCTGTGGCGTTGCCGGACTTAGCCGAGGCGTGGATATTTTTGAGCATCTCAAGCTCATTGTCCCTGCCAAAAAAAGTTTTTAATGTAAATTGTGTAGGCATAATAGTAAATTAATAATTAGTAATTTTAAATTTGTAATTAAGGATTCATTTATTGTTCATTATTCATTGTTAATTGTTAATTCAAACGCTTCCTTCGTATGGAGATGCATCACAGGTATACCACCTTATTCCCTCCTCCTCTTTTGGCAAGATAGAGGGCTTGATCGGTTTTTTCAAAAAGTTCTCCGACAGAGGTGGCGTCGTCAGGATATGTAGTGAGCCCCAGGCTGACAGTCAGCGGCATTTCGAACAGTTCCTGCTGCAGGGCTTTATCGATCTTCTCCTTCAAACGGTTTGTAATATGTATTGCATCGGCTTTTGAGGTCTGAGGGAAAATAGCAACAAATTCATCACCGCCGAATCTCGCCGCAATATCAACGTTTCGTAATGATTTCTCCATGATGGTCGCCAGGGCTTTTAAAAGTTTATCACCGGAGATGTGGCCGAAGGTATCGTTATATTCCTTGAATTTGTCCATGTCGAGCATAATGAAACTGAAAGGATGTTTATATCTGTTATAGCGGACGATTTCTTCGGAAAGCCTGGTGCTGAGATAACGCCTGTTAAAGATGCCGGTCAATGGGTCTGTTATTGATAATTGCTGTAATTCTTCGGTCTGTTTGTATAAAATGCTTCTTTCTATCGCAATTGCAGCGTTATTGACGAAAGATTGCAGCAGGTTTAAATCTTCTTCCGTAAAAACATCACCCCTTATTTTATCTGATACATTCAGCACCCCTGTTACCCTGTCATCAACCTTTATAAGTATGATCATAAAGGATTTTGTCTTATAACGTGATCTGTTTTCCCGTCTGATCCTCGGGTCTTTTTCGATGTCGCTGACAAGGAGCGGCTCCTGCCTGTCAATAACTATTTCTGCCATACTATCTTTCTTTTTAAGCCTCATCCTCTCATGAACGACTTCATCCGAGCCCTTTTGGGCTTCTACAACAAGTTCAGATGTATCGTGGTCCAAAAGCATAAGAGAGCCATGCTCCGCATTAATAAGCTGGAGAGATGTTTCGATAAGTGTATTGAAAAGCTTCTCTTTGCTTAAGATCGAAACAATTGAACTGGAAAAATCAGCAAGATACTTCAAGCGGTCATCTGCCTTTTTGAATTTAGATGCGGAAAGGCGCAAATGCAGATTTTCGAAATGCAGCTGCAGGTAATCTCTGAAGGCACTCATTATCTTTAAATCCTCTTTTGAGAGATGCCTGTCAAAGATCCCGATAATTCTCTCGATTGTATCGCCTGAGAAAATAGGGAATAAATAGAAATATTCAATCTCTTTAAGCGGGCCCGAAGAAGCAAGTTTCCCTGAATCTGCAGAAAATAAATATGTCCTTGTATTGAACATTTCGTGTATAAGGGGGCTTTCTGCGTCAAGATGAAATCCGGTAAAATCATCCTTGTATTTGCCTGTGCCGTAGGTGCTTTTGTATTGACTATTACTGTCGAGCGCCATAAAAGCAGCCGAGGTGCTGCCAAAGACAAATTCAATAGTGTCTAATATATATCTGTACATCAATTCCGGATTCCTGGATAATGCCCTGAATGTACCGCTGTCGAAGAGAGACATGACCCGGAAAAACTTTTCTTCAAGCCTGTATCTTTCATCAAAACTTAATAACAGACGATTTACTGTAAGGAAAACATATTGCGCAACTGCTGATGCATGATCTTCTCCTGAAAAACTCAGGGGGCCGGCAACCGGTATAAAAGGAAGATCGTTAGTTTTGGCAAATTTCAAAAATTCGAGCAGGTCCTCAAAAGAGGCAAACCCTCCTCTTCCTCCAATATATACCTTCTCACCGGACCATTCTACAGAAAAAGAAAAATTTATTATCCCGGACCGGCACTTAAAGACTACGGGCTCATTTGTCTGCAAAGACTTGACCATCATTTCATTGCATGAATCAGGGCACCTGAGACTGTCTGATTTTACTGATTCCAGTAATTTACAGAAAGGATTCTCTTCGGTATAGAATAGTTCGCCGTTCTTTCCACAAATATATAATCCGAAATTTACTGTCCTGGATATTACACTGAAATAATCAGTCCAATTTTTTGAGGATAAAAACTGTGCAAGTGATTTTATGATCATTTTTGTATTCAGTATTATGATAAAAAACTGTCATGTAAAATATAGTTTTATTGAGGCATAACTAAGGCAAAGCACATTTATTTGCCTTTCTTGAACACCCAATACCCTCAAAGCTTAAAGCAAAAAATAAGCCAAATTGTAATATACTGAAATCATTAGATATTTTTATTAAGTGGACCCTAAAACTGTAAATATTATCGACAGAATTGGAATAAAATAATAACAATGCAGAATTATTATTTATTATTAAACAGTTCCATTTGTAAAATTACTTTACATAAATTGTCGCTTTTGTAGATATTATTTCCCCGTGAGTTTCATGGGATCAAGTAAACGATCTGCTGACAGTTTCTCTAATATACCTTTTTCAACAGCAACGTCCTTTACGGACTTTCCTGTGCGGTAGGATTCTTTTGACACTTCAGCCGCAGATGCATATCCAATGACCGGATTCAAAGCTGTTGCTATCGCAAGGGTCGTTTCCGCAAGTTTTTTACATCTTTCAGCGTCTGCTCTAATACCTTTTAAGCACTTTTGATCAAAGACCCTGATCCCATTGGTTAGTATTTCTATCGATGAAAGCAGGTTATACGCTATAACCGGCATCATAACATTAAGCTCAAGCTGTGAGGCCTGCATTGCATATGCTATGGTTGTATCATTCCCAATTACCTGAAAACAGACCATATTAAGCATTTCAGCCATAACAGGATTGACCTTTCCCGGCATTATTGATGAGCCGGGCTGTACAGCAGGGAGCTGGATCTCTGCAAATCCGGTACGCGGCCCGGAACTAATCAGCCTTATATCATTAGCTATCTTCGTAAGAGTTATTGACAATCCCCTTAAGGAAGCGCTGACCTCAAGGGCCGGATTTACATTCTGGATCCCTTCAAATAAGTTTTCACAACTCCTGAATTTCGTATTTGTGATCTTTCGGATTTCTTTAATAACATACCGTTGGAATCCGGGAGTTGAGTTTATCCCTGTGCCAACTGCGTTACCGCCGACCGGTAAATATAAGAGCGATCCCGAAGCCTGCGATATCCTGCGTATATCGTTTTTAACGGCCGCTGAATAGCCGCTGAATTCCTGCCCCAGTCTTATGGGTACTGCATCCTGAAGATGTGTCCTGCCGGCCTTGACAATTCCATCGAACTCGTTTGCCTTGTCTGACAAAGTGTCCTTTAAGGCGGTTAACACCGGGAGCAGATCGTCTCTTACCGCTTCAAAGGCTGAAATGTACATTGAGGCAGGGATAGTGTCATTTGTCGACTGGGCCATATTCACATGGTCATTCGGGTTGATCTGGCTGTAATCACCTTTTTTACCCTTTAATATTTCAATGGCCCTGTTTGCGATCACTTCATTTGCATTCATGTTCTGGGAAGTCCCGGCTCCAGCCTGATAAACATCAACAACAAAATGGTTATCATGCGCTCCGCTCATTACCTCCAGGGCCGCCTTCTCAATAGCCTTTGCCTTTTTACTGTCAATAAGCCCGAGTGCGCTGTTGGCCCTGACAGCGGCAAGCTTCACTATCCCCTGCGCCCTGATAAAACGCCTCGGAAGCGTCAGTCCGCTTATGGGAAAATTTTCTACAGCTCTTTTGGTCTGTGCACCGTAATAAGCATTGTCCGGGAGTTTTACCTCACCAAGTGTATCCTTTTCAATCCTCAATGATCTGTCTCCTTTGATTCTGTGGATTAGCTCAGATTATAACTTTTTGAAAAAAATATTTACCACAGTCAATTATTAAAATATTTTGACAGCCTTTAACTCAGTTCATTATAATGATTTACATGATACCTGTTAATGAAATAATAATACGCCTTCTTCTTGGCGCTGTGATCGGAGGCATAATCGGATTTGAAAGAGAGAGTCACGGAAGGGCCGCAGGGTTCAGGACACAATTGATCGTTTGTGTCGCTTCTGTACTGATAATGATCGTTTCAGAGAACTATTATTTCAAGATCCACACACTTGATCCAACATTACGAATTGACCCGGCGAGGATATCTGCGGGTGCGCTTATAGGTATTGGTTTCTTGGGCGCCGGGGTAATTATCAAAAGCGGTTTCGCAATAAGAGGGCTGACGACAGCAGCTTCAATATGGATAGTCTCTGCGATAGGACTTGCGGTCGGGGCCGGTCTTTATGTTGAAGGGATCACAACATTTATAATTACAATAACCGCGCTCGTGGCCCTCCGGAGGGTTGAGAGGAAGATCAAGGTGTTACGATATAAGATAATTACTGTTTCCACATCCCTGCCTTTTGCCGGTGAAGACATTATAATATCTTTGATCAAGGAACACGGTATCCATATTCACTCCATTGATTATGAAAAAAATACTGCAAGAAATGAGTCCATTTACAGGTTTACTGTTTCATTACGAGACAAGGATTCATTAAGACAGCTGTTTCAGAAGTTGGGTTCAAAAGACTTTGTTAATACACTGAAGATCAGAGGATAAGGCCGAACGGCCGGGTTTATTGAGTAGTCAGCAGTTTGCTGAAAGGGTATTTCCGCAAAAATCCGATAAATTGTTCAACGGTGTGTGAAGGCTCTTTAGACTTTCTGTATACAAGAGAGAAGTCCCTTATAAATTTATCTTCCTTGAAAACCGCTGTCTTCAGACTTCCGTAACGGCATTCTTTCCTGGCAGCCCATCTTGAAAGTACAGAGACCCCGAGTCCTTCTTCCACAGCGCTCTTTATGGATTCCGTGCTGCCCATGATAGCCGATATCTTTAAATTTTGCTGCGTTATACCGTGCTTTGCAAGGTATTTCTCTATGGCCTCTCTTGTCCCTGAACCCTCTTCTCTGAAGATCAATGGTTCTTTAGAAAGTTCCATGATAGAGACGCTCGGTTTCTTTGCAAGGTGGTGATAAGGCGGCATTATCAGCACCATTTCATCCGGTATAAGTTTTTCCAGAAGGAGCTTTTGCTTGTTAACTTCTCCTTCCACAAGTCCTATATCGACACTGCCGGCATTCAGAAAATCAATAACACCTTTTGTGTTGTCGACATGCAAATGAACCCCGACTTTAGGGAATTTTCTCTTGAAATCAGACACAACATAAGGAAGGACATAGTTGCCGATCGTAGAACTGGCCCCTACTGTAATCACACCCTTTACAAGACCGGTAACACCCCCTATTTCTTTTTCCACGGCCTCATATAGCGAATTAATTTCTTTTGCATATCTGTAGAGCATCTCCCCTGCATTTGTCAGCGTAATAACACATCCGGAGCGGTTAAAAAGTTTGGTGCCGTACATTTCTTCAAGCGCCTGTATCTGCAGACTGACGGCAGGCTGGGTCAGGCGAATTATCTCTGAAGCCCTTGAAAAGCTTTTTGTCTCGGCTACGATGCAGAATACTTTTAACTTATGATCATCCATGTGTGTAAATAATACTACCTTTAAAAAATTGTAAAAGTCAATTACTGTCTATCAACCTGGACCATCGGCAATTGACCTGAGTTGATATCTTTGATACTATTTACAATTATGATAAAGATAATTCTAACTGTCATCTATCTTTTGTTTATCTTTTCAGGGTGTGCACACACAGTCAGTAAGACAGCAACTGAAAAGGAAGGGGCTCTTTATGAAGAGGTCCTTCCAAACGGGCTTAAAGTATTTGCCCTCAGGGACCCGAATGCTCCTCTTGCAGTTTTTCAGATATGGTACAATGCCGGTTCGATACATGAGCAGGTAGGCAAGACAGGCCTGGCCCACCTGCTTGAGCATCTTATGTTCAAAGGGACGCCGGACCATGGTCCAAAGATGTTTTCAAAGATCATCAGCAGGGCCGGGGGAGTTGATAATGCAGGAACAACAAGAGATTATGTTTTCTACCACCAGAAACTTGCTCCGGACAAACTGTATCTTTCCATAGAGCTTGAAGCCGACAGGATGCGCAATCTAATTATGGACCCCAAAGAAACACTTGCGGAAAGAGATGTTGTAATGGAAGAGCGCAGGATGCGCAATGAAGATGATCCGCAACACACGGTCTATGAAGAGTTAATGTCGGTTGCATTTAAGAGCATCCCATATAAATGGCCTGTCATAGGCTGGATGCAGGACTTGAAAAAGGTAACAAGAGATGACACCTGGGCTTTTTACAGAAAACACTATGTGCCGAATAACGCGATGATAATTATTGCCGGCAACATCGATGTGGACGTTCTGATGGAGAAGATCAGGAGAGAGTTCGGCAGTATCCAAAGAGGAGAAGATATAAAAGATCCCGATATAGACGAACCCGAACAGTTTGGAGAAAGAAGGCTTTATGTGAAAAAGGAGGCGGAGTTGCCTTATGTGCTTTCTGCATACAAGGCCCCGAATTTCCACAATGACGATAGTTATGCGCTTGAGGTGCTTGCTGCTGTGCTGGCCGGCGGAAAGAGCTCGAGGATATATAAAAGCCTCATCGATGAAAAACGTATTGCGCTTTCAGCTGATGCATCCTACAGCAGCTTAGAAAAATATCCTGACCTTTTTTATCTTGAAGCAACAGCATTACCCGGCAAAGCGATCGATGAGGTTGAAAAAGCTTTGTATGAAGAGGTCGAGAAAATAAAGAAGGAACCTCCGGAAGATACGGAAGTCCGGAAGGCAAAGAATCAGATAGAGGCAGGTTTTCTTATGGGCCAGGATTCCCTTTTCTTTCAGGCTGAGCTGGTAGTGATGTTTGAGATGCTTGGTGACAGGAAACTTAAAGACAAATATTTTGAAGGTATAGGAAAAGTAACACCACAGGATGTGCAGCGCGCTGCACAGAAATATCTTGTTGAAGATAAACGGACAGTCGGGATATTGGTTCCAATTAAGAAAGTTGAGAGTGAAAAGTGAAAAAAGAAAAGACAAGGATAAAGCTCGTTACTGCTTTTTTACTGTTTACTGTTTACTGTTTACTGCTTACTGATGTATATGCTCTCGACGTTAAAAGAGAAGTCCTTGCAAAATGGGCTTACTCTGCTCGTTGTTGAAAGACACAATCTTCCTATAGTAAAAGTCTCTGTCGGCATCAAGGCCGGCAGCATTGTTGAACCTGAAGAAAAGGCGGGACTTGCCAGTCTCACTGCAAGTCTTTTAACAGAAGGCACAAAGAACAGGACAGCGCGTCAGATCAGCGAGGAGATCGAGTTCGTTGGCGGGGCTGTCGGAGCATCTGCTGATGACGATTACGTTACCGCGTCACTTTCGGTCCTGAAGAAGGATATCAACCTCGGCTTTGACCTGCTTTCAGACATCCTCAGGAACCCATCATTTCCGGAAAATGAACTTAACAAGAAAAGAGAACGCATAAAAGGCAGCTTGAAAGCCCAGGAGGAAGACCCGGGATTTGTAGCATCGAGGGAATTCAGAAAAGCTGTATTCGGCCCGCATCCTTACGGCAGACTGGTCCAGGGCACACCTGAAACGCTTGATGCGATAAACAGAGATGATATCGTAAACTTCCATTCAGCATATTACGTCCCTAATAATTCAATAATGTCCGTTGTCGGCGATATAACGGTTTATGAAGTTAGGAATCGGCTCAAGGAGTATTTCTCCGGGTGGCAAGAAAGATCTGTTCAAATATCTCCTCCCCATGTATCAGCAGAGATCAGTGGAAAAAAGATTATCCCTGTAAACAAAGATCTTACCCAGGCCAATATTATACTGGGACACGGCGGCGTTAGCAGGGATGACCCTGATTATTACGCCATATCAGTCATGAACTATATACTCGGCGGCGGGGGCTTTGAATCCAGACTTATGCAGAATGTGAGGGAAGAAAAAGGCCTTGCTTATGATATTCACAGTTTTTTCGACCCGAATAAATACGGCGGGACTTTTCAGGTCGGTGTTCAGACAAAAAATGAGACCGCTAATGCAGCTATAGACGAGATATTGAAAGAGATGAAGGAAATCAGGACAAACCAGGTTTCGGATACTGAGCTTTCTGACGCAAAGGCATTCCTTACCGGCAGTTTCCCCTTGAGGTTCGAAACAGGCGGCCGGATAGCCGGCTTTCTCATAGCAGTTGAATATTACGGACTCGGTCTGGATTATATTGACAAATATCATGATTACATCAGCAGCGTAACAAAAGAGGACGTCCTGCGCGTTGCGAAAAAATATCTTGATCCGGAAAACTTTGTCCTTGTTGTAGTGGCTGACCAGAAAAAGACAGGATTGAAGTCAGATTTCAAATAATGACCCCTGAGCAATTAGATTGCGGTATAATGACAGGATGAAGGGGTGCTAATTAACTATGCGAAATACAATTCTGTTTCCTGCGGCACTGTTGTTGATGCTATTCATCAACTGTGCAACCAGTCAGCAATTGCCGGGTTTAATTGAGACTGTACTAAAAGGTGACAATAAAACTGTACAGGCCCTGCTCGAAAAGAACATTGACGTAAACGCCAGGAACACTAATGGCAAGACCGCCCTGATGTATGCTTCTTCCATGGGCAATATCGAAATCGTGCAAATGTTATTGGATAAAGGTGCGGATGTAAATGCCAAAGATTCTAACGGCGAGACTTCATTGATCATGAGTTGTGCAACAAATTATGGCAATATTGTGAAAGTACTGCTGGATAATGGCGCTGATGTAAATGCAAGGACCAATAATGGCGGGACCACACTGTTCATCGCAGCGAGGGATGGTTATGAAGACATAGTGAAATCATTGCTCGATAAAGGCGCTGATATTAACGTGAAAAACAATTTCGGCAGCACCGCTTTAATGTACGCCTCCCAAAACGGTCATGATGATATTGTCAGGGCCTTTCTTGACAGTGGCGCTGATGTTAATGTTAAGAACAATAACGGCATGACAGCACTAAGTTATGCGGGGAATAATAATATAATGCTGCTTCTTAAAAAAGCAGGCGCAAAAGAATGATCCCGGAGGGTCTTTATCGCTGCTGCACCTGATGGCCTTTTTTACCAAGCAGATCCACCAGACTCTGCTCTCCTACGAGATGGCCTGCCCCGATAATTACAAGCACATCCCCGTCCTGCTTCATAAGTTTTTCAATTTGCGGGACCCAATTCCTGTTCCGCTGAATGAAAAAACGATTGTAAATATCGGGATGTTCATCAAAACCTGCTTTTGTAATAAGATTTAATTTATCTGCATCGCCTGTTTCCCATGCATTAACCATATCAGAAGCCATTTTTTCGATGATCTCAAGTTCTTTAAGGGTCTCCATTAAGAACATCTCCTGCTGATGTTTATTCATGTGGGCCATAAGGTTTAGCTGCTGTTCATTTGTCTCAAGGAATATCATTTCTTTCCTGTCCTTTTGGGCCCTTTTGAAGAAATATCTGTCGATCCCCAGTTCCGGATCATATCCCAACCGTTGAATCTCCAGTGCCGTTATTGCAAGGGCCACGAACCACGGCCTGAACGGTTCAAGACGTTCTAACGGCACATTTGCATCAGCCATCCTTTGCTTCAGGAGCTCATATGTTTGCGTGGAAATGTTTTTCGAGAGTGTCTGCCCCCCGGTGTAACTCCCCAATTTTGTCATTTTATTTTGAGATGCCGGGTCATTCATGCCATCAAGGTCTGTTTCAAATACAACTTTGCTGCAGCAACCATAGACCTTTTCAATTGCATCCGGCAGGGGGTAGGTTTCTTTTTTTAAGATATGAATGGACCCGAGCAGGTAAACAGTGTTCTTCCCTGACTGGACAGCCCAGAGAAAATGCTTCTCCTGTGTATTCCCCGGGTTTTCCTGTGCATAGACCGGGACCGAAAAAACAATCCATAAGATACTTATAAAAAAACATAATAGACGATAGTTATGTTTACTTTTGTTTTGCATTGTTCCCCTGATTATGTTCTGTTTCCGGACAAAGCAATTTCAACAGCAGCTTCTGACAGTTCTCGGATGCGAGGCCTAAATCCCATTTTCTCTTGTCCCTTTCGCCAACTTTATTGCTGATGCCTCTGATCTCGAGCATGGGAATTTTATATATTGTACAAACTTGTGCAATGGCCGCGCCTTCCATATTCTCACAGATGGCATCAAACCTTTTCTCAAGCTCTATTGCCCTTTTGAGAGTGCCTGTTGTTGAAGAGACAGTAATAAAAGGACCTGATTTGGTGACGGGTTGAGCAGACTTTATCAGCAGTGAGTTATTTAACAAAAACTCATTGAAATATTTCTTCTTTCCGTCAAGAACCAGAGGGATACCTATTTTTTTCAGACTGTCCCATCCCTTTGATGTTATAACGCCTTCATCGCCGTATATTTCTTTTGATGCTATAGCGACGTCACCTATTTTAAGTCCGCTTCCGGGATAAGCGCCCCCGACGCCAATATTAATAACGCCCTTGACAGGATAATTTTCAATCAGGCATGTTGCGGAATGAGCGGCATTTACTTTACCTAAGCCTGAGTTAAGCAGTAAGACATCATGTCCTGAAAGTTTACCCCTGTAAACGGTCTTCCCTGCAACTTTAGCGGTTCGGACCTTTTTGGTTACGGCAATGACTTTCTCTGACTCAAAAGGCATGGATGATAGAATTGCAAAAAATTTCATAGCGTGTTATGTATTATAGTATAAAATTTCATTTGTCTCTAATGAGCATATATCAGAATTTGAAAATTAACCACAGAGGAAACAGAGTAATATTGATTTTATCCGCAGATTGCTCAGATTGAATTTATTCTCAGCCACTGATATACACAGACAAAAGATAAAGTGAGAATTTATGAATAAGTCAGTGGAAGTCTGTGGCAAAAAAAACACTGCGTTAATCTGCGAAATCTGTGGATGAGTTTCTCTGTGGTTCTTCAAAGGAGTTCAACAATGTCTGACGAACAGGAAAAATTGATCAAAACAACAATATACCTTGAAGAAGAAGTACTTGAAGCCCTTCAGGAACTCGCGAGGGGTTATTCAAATGAAACAGGGCAGAAATGGTCCAAAGGCGCTGTGATAAGAGTGGCTTTGAGTGAGTTTTTCAGCAAAAGGGGAAAGATACTGTAGGAATATAAATTATAATAGGAGATAACTACATGATAGAGTTTTTTTGCGGAAGGCGGTATGATGAAAAATATTGTTCTGTTCGTTTTAGTTTTATTGTTATCAATCCTGTTTATTGATTCTGCTCATGCAGAAGGAAAGGATGGAAAAGAGATGACAGAGAACATTCACTGGCTTGGACATGATACATTCAGGATCACTGGCGAAAAGGTCATCTTTACTGACCCCTTTAAGCTAAGAAAAAGAGATACGGCAGATATTATATTAATTACGCATGAACATTATGATCACTGCTCTCCTGAAGATATAAAAAAGATCCAGGGAACAGGAACTGTAATACTTGCGCCGCCTGATTGCGCGGGAAAACTCTCAGGCGATGTCAAAAAAGTGAAACCCGGGGACAAGATCACTGTTAATGGAATTGATATAGAGGTTGTTCCATCATACAACACAAATAAAAAGTTTCACACAAAAGACAGAAACTGGGTCGGGTATATCTTTACTGTTAATGGACAGCGTATCTATCTTGCGGGTGATACTGATTACATTCCTGAAATGAAGACGTTCAAGGCGGATATTGCTCTGTTGCCTGTATCCGGAACTTATGTTATGTCTGCAGAAGAAGCGGTCAGCGCAGCCCTTGACATAAAGCCTAAGGTCGCTATCCCTATGCATTACAATTCGATCGTTGGAACCGAAATAGATGCAAAAAGATTTGCAGAGGGATTAAAGGGGAAGATAGAGGTAAAAATACTGAAGGAAGAAGTAGGATTAAGGGGTAATGGGGTAAGGGGTAAGAAAAGGGGATAAATTTGGCTGATGCAAAAAAAATAACAAAACTGTTACTGAAAAAATATCCTCACCCCCAAATTGCGCTCAGATTTTCCAGTCCTCTTGAGCTTCTCGTTGCTACAATACTTTCAGCCCGTTGCACAGATGTCAAGGTAAATGAGGTAACAAAAACACTTTTTAAAAAATATAAAAGAGCAGAGGATTATGCGCGTGCAGACCAGAAAATATTCGAGCAGGAAATAAAATCTACAGGTTTTTACAGGAACAAGGCCAAGATGGTTATTGAGTGTTGTAAAAAAATCGTTAAGGATTTCGACGGAAAAGTTCCAGACACCCTTGAGAAGCTGACAACACTCCCCGGAGTAGGGAGAAAAACGGCAAACGTTGTACTGGGCAGTGCGTTCGGTAAACAGGCGATAGCGGTGGATACGCATGTTTTAAGGGTCTCAAACAGGCTTGGAATTGCTCATTCCAGCGGTCCTGATAAAGTTGAAGAAGAACTCGTCAGACAACTGCCGGAAAACCTTTTAACTCAATTTAATCTTGCGTTGATACTTCATGGCAGGGAAACCTGTACTGCAATGAAGCCGAAGTGCCCGGTGTGTATTCTTTATGACGAATGCGAATGGCAGGAGAAGACGAGAAAGTGACCTGCTTTTAGTCCTGTTAAGAATTAAAAAAACTCTTGCAAAAGACCGATTTTTAAGGTAAATTATATTTATCTTAGTTACTCCTCGTTGTTCAGAACAATACGTTAATAAAGGGGTTTATTATGAGGGCTCATAAAAATATACCTTGCTTTATCATTGTATTGACACTGCTTTTTGTAACTGCAAGTTTCAATATATCTAATGCAGAACTTACAAATTCCGGACTTATTTCTGCCATATGTTAATTTTCCGACCGGCTTAGAGGCCGATGATGTAGCAATAGGTGATGTAAATGGCGATGGACAGAATGACGTTGTTATAACAACATCATATGATTTGATTCAGAATAATGATTACCGTCTTTTTGTCTTTCTGCAAAACGAATATGGCTTATTTGAATCTCCTGATTAAGTATCTGACAAGCGGAGAGTTTAATAATGCGCGAGCTACAGCTACTATTGGAGACATTAATAATGACGGAAGAAATGATGTAATTATAGGCTTAGGACAAAGAGGCCTGCTTTCGTGCAGAAGATGTAACTGGAGATGGAATGAATGACGTTGTTATGACGACAACGCATAATGATTATAACGTTCTTGTATTTCCTCAAAATAAAAATGGAGGGCTTGATTCTCATGTTCAGTATAAGACAAGCGGGAAACTTGGGAATGAATCTGGCACAATTGCTATCGGGGATATAAACAATGACGGGAGAAACGATATTGTTGTAGGTAATTCAGAGCTGAATATTGAGGTCTTTCTGCAGAATGAATACGGTTTATTAAATCCGTCCGTAAAATACCCAACTACCAATTCAACTAAGATAAGAGTCGGGGATTTCAATAATGATGGACTTCTTGATGTAGCTGGTGTCGGACCTGCAACCAACTCCGTAGATATATTTCTTCAAAATAACAATGGGACACTAAATACCGCCGTTTCTTATCCAATGAATCACGGGCAAAGTAGTAGGCTGGACATGGATATTGGTGATATTAATAATGATGAATTAACAGATATCGTTGTTGTATATTCGAATAGTGTCGGTATTATCTTACGGAAAAGTCTTCAGTCTGTAATAAAGGGTAATTATAGCATCGTGGTACAGTAGTTTTTTTACCTGCATAAAAAGTTCTTTTATAATGATATTCTACTAACTGGCATTATTCTGGGGAATCGTACCACCATGCTTAATAAAGAAGAATGTAACAATATTTTTAACGGCGATATTATCGGCAAGGAAATTATCTGCCTTGAGACCGCAACATCAACAAATGATGTTGCGATGGAATTAGCAGCACAGAGAGAAGACCCCGAAGGAATTGTTGTTATTGCTGATACTCAGACAAAAGGCAGGGGAAGATTTGGCAGGACATGGATATCGCCGCCGGGAGTAAATTCTTATTTTACGGTTATATTGCGCCCTCCCATACCGCCGCATGAAGCGGCTTTAATTACGTTAATGGCTGCAGTAGCAGTTGTCAGCGCGATACG
This sequence comes from Thermodesulfovibrionia bacterium, assembly GCA_963699585.1. Classification (GTDB taxonomy): domain Bacteria; phylum Nitrospirota; class Thermodesulfovibrionia; order UBA6902; family UBA6902; genus SURF-23. The sequence goes on from CAVOUK010000002.1 coordinate 833,329, forward strand.
GGAATACACCGGCTTAAAGGCCGGGATCAAATGGCCTAACGATATACTGATAAACGGTAAAAAAGCAGGCGGTATCCTTTCTGAAATGAAATCCGCCCGTGGCAGGATAAGTTTTATGGCAGTTGGCATAGGTTTAAATGTAAACATGTCCATAAACGATCTTCCGGAGGATGTTAGGGCATTTTCAACGTCATTAAAAATTGAAAGTGGAGAAATATTTGACAGGGTTGGGCTTTTGGGTAAAATATTTGCCGAACTGGAAAGGACTTATAAAATACTCTTACAAGGTAATAAAAGGGCTTTAATTAATGACTGGATTCGTTTAAACTCTACATTAGGAAGCAACGTAATCGTAAAAAACCATGATAGAATAATATCAGGAATTGCTGAAAACATTAATGACAATGGAGGGCTTTTGGTCCGGCTTCCTTCCGGGGAAATGGAGATAGTAACAGCCGGGGAAGTGACGATATTGAAAGACAATTAATAATGAGTAATTAGTAATTAATAATAAATGAGTTTTATTCCTTAATTAATCATTGTTCATTGATAATTGATAATTATTTAAAATGCTTTTACTTATTGACATAGGCAATACCAGCACAACGATCGGTTTTCACAGCGATGGAAACATAAAGAACGTGTTTCGCCTTAAGACCGGTATCGATGTAAGGGACAAAGAAGAATATTCTTATATTCTCAATGGGTATGTTCTCAGTCATAAAATACAAAAACCTGCAGGAGCTGTTATTTCTTCTGTTGTGCCTCAGGTAACTCCGGCAATAAAAAACGCTGTAAAGAGGACCTTTGGCGTTGAAGCGTTAATAGTAAGCTGCAAGATAAAAACAGGCCTGAAATTTAATATAAAGAACGTAGAAAGACTTGGCGCTGACAGGATTACAGATGCAGTAGCCGCTTACAGGCTTTATAAAGGACCATTGCTTGTAACAGATTTCGGCACGGCAACGACATTTTCTTATATTGATGCAAAAGGACAATTCAGGGGTGGGGCTATAATGCCGGGTATTCTTTTATCAGCCGATACCCTTGCCGATAAGACAGCCAGACTGCCCAGGATCGACCTTAAAGATCCTGATAAAGGCGTTGGGTAAGGATACTGCTGAAAGCATACGTTCCGGAATTATATTGGGGCATGCCGGCGCTGTTGAAAAGATCATCAAAGAGATAAAAAAAGAGGTTGGTAGAGATTTTAAAATAATTATTACAGGGGGTTATGCTAATTTAATGACCAAATATATAAAAATTGACCATTTCAATCCATTATTAACCCTTGAAGGATTAAGAATAATCTATGAATTGAATAAAGGCATAAACTGACTTCAGCTTTTATGCTTTCGCCTGACAAATAGTAAAATAAAAACAATTATTTCAAAATGTTAAACCATTTAAGTCCAAACGAAAAAAGGAGGGTATTTTATGAAGGTAGAACGCATTCTTTATGCAACAGATTTTTCTGAAGGTGCTTCGCATGCACTGCCTTATGCAGTGGATATGGCAAAACATTATAATGCAAAGCTGTACATTCTTCATGTCGTTTATGATTTTATGATGGCGACCGGGATACATGTGCCGCATATATCTCATGACGAACTATATAAGGAACTGAATCAATGGGCGACGAAAGAGATGGACAATTGTTGCGTAGAAGGAACAAGGGGTCTTCAGAATGTTGAAAAGGTTGTGTTAAAAGGCATACCATATGAAGAGATAATAAAATTCGCTAATAGTGAGAAAATAGATATAATAGTAATTGGGACATATGGGAGATCCGGACTTGAGAGATTTATATTCGGCAGTACCGCAGAAAGGGTTGTCAGGAGGGCGCCATGCGCAGTAATAACGGTCCGGATTCCGGAAGCACAGAAAGACGTAATAAGAAGACCTAAAAACATGAAGGTATATCTCTCCGAGCATGCCTTTATGGGTCTTTTATTGAGCAGTGCGGAAGTGTTTAAAAAGGAATCTCTCGGTTATCTGCTTGGTTACCGTCTTCATGACCGGTTTATAATAGAATATGCCTTCGGCCTTCAAACTGCGAGGAGAAAACGCAGGGGTGTTATATTACACCACAGGGACAAGATGAAAATTGAGCCTATCCTTTCAAAGTTTGTAAAGTTGCAGATTGTGGGAGATTTTCATTCTCATACTCCGTATGGTGATGAAAAAGGTATCCCTATCCCGAGCATTGAAGATGTTAACGGGATGGAGAAAGACAATCTATATATTAATAATTGCGATCAATGAACTGAATTCTACCAAGCCATGGAAAGAGAACAGGGACGGCAGTATTTCAGGAAGTATGGGAAATTTTTTCTTCAAGATATCGGCATATTTTTGTCCCGACGTTAACGGTCTACCGCAAAGATCACGTATTTATTGTCCATTTCCGCCGGGATTAAGAGTGGGATAAAACAAGTAAATTGAACTTGAGTCGTTATATAGCAGCATCCACATTGTCCCATTTGCTGGTGCTTTGTGTTTTGTGGATAATATATACAAACATTAAAACTGCAATGCCCCGGTTTTTAATGTAAATATTGTGGGTCCGCTGGAAACAGAAAAACCATCGGCACCCAACATCCTTCAGCCCAATATTGCATCGCGTAAGCCCTTTATTGAGAAAGAAAATCGAAGACATTTAATGAAAAACTTTTACCCGAGACCCTTTATGGCAAGGGAAAAGGGACACCCGGAAGTGACGATAATAATCCCTTCACCCCTCGTTAGCAAAGGGGAGAAAACACCACTGACTCCTTTGGAAAAGGGGGATGCAGGGGGATTTTCAGATGACAAAGGGACGTTGCCGCCAGAAAAGGACAAACCGTTATTAGCGCCGCCGTCAGCCCTTTTCGACAAAAACACTATAGAAAATTATGCAAAGAAAGGGACACATGTTGACAAAGGACTGACTTTCGAAATAACGGGATTTCATCACCGCGGGTATATGAAAATGTTAAAGGAAAAGATCGAGAGCATCTGGCGATATCCAAAAGAGGCGGCAAGGCTTGGGATGTCAGGGGATCTTTATATAAAGTTTTCAATAAAAAAAGATGGCAAGCTCGGTGAGATCGATCTGCTTAGGACCTCCGGGTATAAAGATCTTGACGAAGCAGCCATGAAGGCGTTAAAAGATGCAGAACCCTTTTGGCCCTTACCTGCTGACTGGGAAAAAGAGGACCTCGAGATCAACGGGCATTTTATTTATGTATACGGCAGCACTGTAATCATGTAGGCTCATTACAATGAAATATGATTGCAAAATTGTTACAATAATACCTGATCTTGAAAAGGCTGAAGTTAAAGGAACGATCATAAAAGGCGCATAATGCTTAACATGCAGCAGTAACTGCAAAACCTTTGTGCCTTCTGAGATATAATAATGACATTAAGAATATTCAATCTGATCAGATGGCAGGACATCCTTGATATCCTGCTTGTGACTGTAATACTTTACAGGTTACTCCTGATTATTAAGGGAACGAAAGCGGCCCAGATGCTTATAGGACTGGGGGTCCTGTTTATTGCCTTTGTTTTGTCAAAATACCTGGGACTTTACACAATTGACTGGATCATTCAGAGCTTATGGGCCCAGATAGTCCTTGCAATTATCATATTATTTCAACCGGAAATACGAAGGACCCTGGCCCAGATGGGTGAGGCGCGTTTCCTGCCTTCCTTTACCACTGCCGAAGAGCTGAGGTCCCTTGAAGAGATAATAAAGGCATCGGTGGCCCTTTCTAACAGGAAGATCGGGGCCCTGATAGTTATAGAAAAAGATACGAATCTTAAAGATTTTATAGAAATGGGAACGCAGCTTGATGCTAAGGTGTCCCGCGAACTGCTTTTAAGCATTTTCCATCCTACAGCGCCTATCCATGACGGCGCTGTAATTATAAGAGGAAACCGCGTTGTCGCAGCAGGCTGTTTTCTTCCGCTGACCTTGAGCGCTGAAATTTCGAAATCGCTCGGCACCAGGCACAGGGCAGGGATAGGACTGACTGAAGAGACTGATGCCGTTGTCATAATAGTATCAGAGGAGACCGGCAGCATTACAACGGCAATAGGAGGCGATCTCAAGAAAAATGTTGACACTACAAGTCTCAGGAACTTTCTTACCGAAAATTTTGTGAAACCACTGGAAGCAAAGAAATGAAAAAGTCCTTTCTGAAAAAAAATATCTGGCTGAAGCTGGCTTCTTTTATCCTGGCGATCGCACTATGGTTTTTTGTGGTATTAAGCGGCCGTTCCGGGATATTTATGGACATTCCCCTTATGTATATAAATGCGCCCCATGAATTTGAAGTGGTGGATTTTCCAAAAACATTAAGCGTTAATATAGAAGGGCAGGAAAGACTTATAAAGAGCCTGAAACAGAACGAAATAAACGCCGTCATCGATCTTGAGCAGTGCAAAGGAAGGGAAGTCTTTTTATACAGTTACTCATGAAAATATTAAACTGCCGAAAACACTTGAGGTAACCAGCATCGAGCCTCAGACGATCGCCATAACGCTCGAAAAGCAGCTAAGGAAAACCGTCCCGGTCCAGCCCGCTGTTGTCGGTGTGCCTGAACATGGTTTTGTAATTTTTGAAATAAAAGTAGCGCCCGAAACAGTTGTGATAGAAGGCCCGAAAAGTATTATTTCAAAGATTAATAATATAAAGACAGAACCTATAGATATTGCAGGCTTAAATCACAGCCTGCAATATAAGGTAAAATTAAATATATCAAATTCCAGCGTAAAAACTGATGAGCAGAAAGTTGATGTAAATATATTCGTTCGCATTAAATAATTTTTTGAACCGTTTCAGTATAGGGAGAACAATTGATGAAAAAAATGAAGCTGTTCGGTACCGACGGCATAAGAGGAAAGGCCAATCATTTTCCAATGACCGGGGAGGTGGCCTTTGAGGTCGGAAGGGCTGCCGCTTACGTGCTGAAAAAAACTCATGGCCGCAATAAAATACTAATCGGCAAGGATACAAGGCTTTCAGGTTACATGATTGAAAGCGCGCTTACCTCGGGCATTTGCTCTATGGGCATGAATGTTGTTCTTTTAGGCCCGATGCCGACGCCGGGTATCGCCTTTGTTACAAGAAGCATGCGGGTTGACGCAGGGATAGTTATATCCGCATCCCATAATCCCTTTGATGACAACGGCATAAAGTTTTTCTCTTCGGACGGCTTCAAACTCCCTGACAGCGTGGAAGAGGAGATAGAGAAGGCAATGTTCTCAAAGACACTCGAAAAAATAAGGCCGGAAGGAGCAAATATAGGAAAGGCAAAGAGGGTGGATGATGCTTCAGGCAGATATATTGAATTTGTGAAGTCAACTTTTCCAAAAGGCATGACGCTTGAAGGGATAAAGATCGTCGTTGACTGCAGCAATGGTTCGGCCTATAAAATTACTCCAACGGTGCTTACCGAACTTGGGGCCGAGGTAATCGCAATTAACGATAAACCGAATGGTATCAATATAAACGCTGACTGCGGGGCGACCCATTCTGAAGCCTTGCAGAAGGCTGTATTGGAGCATAAAGCAAATATTGGAATTGCTCACGATGGAGATGCAGACAGGACCATCTTTTGTGATGAAAACGGAGAAATAGTGGATGGCGACAAGATCATGGCAATATGCGCCATGGATATGAAAAAAGAAGGCAACCTGAAAGCTAATACTGTCGTAGCAACTGTTATGAGCAATATCGGTTTCGAACTATTTTTAAAAAAGGCAGGAATAAAAGTTATCAGGGCCAAGGTCGGCGACAGATACGTTGTTGAAGAAATGGTTAAGATAGGCTGTAATTTAGGCGGCGAGCAATCAGGCCATATAATTTTTCTGGACCATAACACAACAGGCGACGGACCTATTACAGCGCTTCAGGTATTATCCATAATGTGCAGGAGGAAAAAAACACTTTCCAATCTTGCTTCGTATATTCCGATCTATCCCCAGGTCCTTATAAATGTGCCTGTTAAAAAATCAAAAGACATGAAAGATTTTCCCTCAATTTCAGCAGCCATAAAGAGGGCTGAGAAAAAGCTTAAAAACGGCAGGATTCTTGTCAGGCCTTCAGGAACAGAACCTAAGATAAGGGTAATGATTGAAGGTGACAAGATGGACGATATCACCACCATGGCTGAAGAGATTGCCGAGGTCATAAGAAAGCACATGTCGTAAGGATTACCCCGTCTGCAACTCGGGATGTGAGATCAGCGGAGTTTTTCCCATGATGATATTTTTTTATATCGTGATTTGAGCAGTTGTTTGTTATAGATTTTTAAAAGATCTATTAAGTATAATGTAATTCTGAGATAAAGCATGTAATAGTTCATGCCTTTTTTCTTGGAATTTCCATTTCAAAGATTTTTCAAAAAATAAACAGGAGGTGAAAAAAATGTATATTGTGAATGTTGATAACGAAAAATGTGATGGTTGTCAGGAGTGTGTAAACCTTTGCCCTTCAGAAGTTTTTCAGATATCTGACGGAAAATCAGACCCTTATCAGGCATCAGACTGTGCTTATTGCCTGACATGCGTTGAATCATGCCCAAGCAGCGCTATTACAGTAACTGAGATGTAATAAGATTTTTTAAGTTAAAAAGGCATCCCGATTATCGGGATGCCTTTTTTATTTTTAATGATGAGTAAGAACGCGCTTAGGGTTTCTGGATATAAATCTCCCAGTATCCCTTGTCATCGAGCTTGATCGATTCGTAAACATATCCATTTTTTTCACAATATTTCGGGATAGTATCTTCTGCTGATGCCGGGGCATCGCAAAGGACCTGCAAAAGGGTTCCGCCCGGTGCCTTTTCCAGCGTCTTTTTAGTTAATACAAGCGGATAAGGACATACTCTTCCCAGTACATCGAGTACCTGGGTCGGTGTCATTGATTTTAATTCAGCCATTTTTTCCTCCTAAAATTTTATTTTATTAAGTTAAAAGAACAGAAGATGGTTCACATCTTCCATCATTTTTGTTATTTCTGAGAAAGGCACGACCTTTACGGTCATGTCAGCCCCGAATTCTACCGCATCCATTACGATATCATTTTCTGAAAGTCCGAATCTCTCAAGATCCTCTTTGCACACCATGACATTCAGATCAAGAAGAAGACTGCTCTTAATATGGGATTCCGTGCTTGATAAGCCATATTTTTCCATTGCCTTCTGGTTTTTCAGGCAGTTTAAAACACCGTCTCCAATAAATGCTATATCTGCAGTAACAAGATCGCCGTCATTCAAATATACTTCGACACTCTGGCTCGCAATAGCATGTGTAAGAGCAAGTTTGGGGTTTTCGCTTTTGTACGGGGGTCTCTGAACAAGAAAACCTAATTTCGTTGTAGCCATGCTATTCACCTCCTATATGAAGGACCCTGTCTGCATCAAATGCGCTTGCAAGGTACCAGTCCATGCTATGTCTCTTAAAACCTTCTAATGTGTTATCTTTATGATAACCTCTTGCTTCTGCACATGCCTCGCATGCGGTTATGGTAAGGCCTTTGCCCATCAGTTCCTGCACAGGCTTCATGAGGGCAGAATAGTCTTTAAAAGCCCTTTGCCCTTTTATCGAGAGCATAGTGGCGTTGCCTGAAACCCAGAAATCGACTTTATGCCCCTTTTCTATCGCTGCAGCGCTTAGCTTTACAGCAAAATCAAGGGTCATTGAGCCAACAAGAGATGAAAAACAACCCATAGTAAATTTACCCATAAATTATATACCTCCTATAACCATACGGTTTTTTCATAATCGTTAAAAATAAGGTCCACTATATCGCCATAACTTATTATCTTTACGTTGCTTCCTATATCCTTACTGGCAAGACCCCTTGTCTCAAGGTCATCCATAAGCACGTAAAAATCGGCGTTCTTCCCCATCAGTGATGAAAGGGCGCCTTTCTCTTTTAGTGTTGCGTGATATACACCGTTCTGTACCAGTATTATGCCGAGTTTTGCAGGATTCAAGCGATTAAGAGTGTCGACATTAAGCCTGTAATCACTTACAAATACAGCTAATTTCATAACATACCTCCTGACTTGGAAAACAAGGATTATTTAAAAAAAGATTAATAATTTTATTTCTTAGTCAGTTATTTGTCAAGAAAGAATGATACTATAAAAAATCTTTATAAATAGCTGAAAGCAAAGCTATAATTTTCTCGTCCAGAAGGTTTCAACGAGGCCGACCTTCCATTTATTATTTTCTTTAAAGAGTTTTAAGCGTGCAGGTTCTTCGGACTTTTTCTGTTTAATTATTATCTCAGCTTTATTTTCTTTTATAAATCCGATCTCCCACCTGCTGCTTTCCAGTATCAGATTCGGATCAAAGGTATCAAGAAAGGCATCCCAGTAATTTTTAGAGATCAGTCCGGAATTATCGAAATCCAGTTGAATGTTCTCTATTTGTTGTATTAGCGCCTATTTTATTGGATGCTTTATAAACATCCTTAATTATTGTTTCTTGTGATTTTATTGACAGTAAATTCCACGCAGTTTTATACTCCCTTGCTTTTAGTGATATAAAAAACTTCTCTGCGGAATCGAGAACTGAGTTTATGGAGTCATTATCCTGGGCCTTTAATGTACAGGGAATTCAATTGAAATAAGCATAAAATGGAGAACAAAAAAGCTGATAAGAATTTATGCATGGGAATTAAAATGTACAGCAAAATGACAATTAACTGATGATTATAGAGTAAAAAAAGGGCTGTAAAAAACAGCCCTTTTTTGAATAAAATTTTACAGTAAATCTATCTTTTTAATGATGTGATGGTGGTTGTACCGCCGCCGCCACCGCCACCGCCGCCGCTTGATACTGCAAGCGCCGCTACGCCGGCGACTACAGCAACTCCGATTGCTATTGTTCCGGCAGAGATTCCCGCTGCAATTGCAAGCCCTCCGGCTGCGCCTGCATTAGAAGCCGCTATAGCAGAAGCAACTGATGAATAACCCGCTGCGTTAAGCGCTGAAACAAGACTTGCCTGGTCTGCCACTACATATCCGAGAATATTGCCTGTAGCTTCATCAATTACAGGTAATGCTACCTGTGTGCCTGTAAGGGCAGGCGCTGTTGCACCTTCAACATATGTTCCTCCGGCTGCTGACGCAAGTTCTTTTGCTTTTGCAACTGAGGCTACTGTCTGTGTGACCGGATCTGCAGCATGTGAAGGCATCACATACCCAAGATTAAACATCAAAAAAGAAAACATCATGATTACTGCTGTTATTTTTCTCATTTTTTCTCCTTTCTGTATATTTTGTTATTTTTTGCAGTATTAAATTAATACATCTTTTGACTGTCTTTGTCAAGAAATATCTTTGTGTTTCTTCCAATAAAATCAAATAACGTACTGAAATGGTCTATATCCTGTCCTGTATCCCTCGTCCATGGAGATAATGAATAATTATAAGCGGTCCTTGAGTCTGTGCCCTTAAATAGATTAATCGGGATGGAAACCCCGATTCCTTTATCGTGGTACCCTGTATTAAAATTATCGCTGAATGCCGAGGTATCTGTAAAACTGTACCAGGCCCATACTTTTACACCGTTTATAAATTTCGAAACTGTGAATCTTGCGCCGTTGTCGCCTGCCAGAAATCTTCCTGCTTTTACATCTATTGCCATTTCTGTTTCAGGAATGTTCAAACGCGTATTAAGGAATGCAGTTGTATAGATATTTTTGACGTCATCGCTTTTAAGCTTTAATAGTATTGTCAGGGTCACTTTTTTTCACCGCACTTCCGCTTACCCCTAGGAATATCCTGCCGTCAAGAACAGATATTGCAGCTTCTGCATCAATTCCCGCGTACTGGAGTTTCCAAAAACCCGGCAGAAAACTTTCCAAATATAAGGAGTGGTCTAATTTTGTCATTTGTTCAAACATTAATCCTGTTAATGCACGATTTTCTTCTTTTTATAGTCCACAATGTCAGATCTTACGGGTATCGATAGTGGGCTGCATTCGTTGTCAGTCATATTATTCAAGGGATAGCAGCAAATCCCAGTGATAAAAGACGCCCCTGTCCATGGATGATAACTGACCCATGCGGACACCCCCTAAACGGTATCTGAAGAAACCTGAAGGGTCATTTAGAAAAGTTTCAAACACAGGTCTTATACCGTAATTAAACAGCTTCCTATGCTCAATGCGGATATCGGGTATTCTTGGATGTCGAGGTATTGAACTCTGATAAAGACAGAAATTCATCAAGCGTCATTTTCTCAGCATATAAATCAAGTATATCTGTCCTCGTAGTTACAAGTTCAACGATCGGTATTTCATTTTCTTTGAGGACAATGTGAATCTTATCTATATTCTCAGGATTGATATCTGCAAGAATTTTAAGAATTACACCTAAGGCCCTTGTTGCATAAAAATATTTATCATTTTGTGCTTCTATCCATAGATCATTATCGATGACAGTCACTCCGATATTACTGAAACCTGAATAATGAAGATCTGTTACTATTCTTCGTTCAATGGGATTTTGCCTCTCATAAGGTTTTTCCCTGTAAAGCGGGTCAAATATCGGTATGAGAGGCTTCCCTATATCAAATGCTGTCGACAGGCTGATGCCGACCTGATCGCCTCTCTGATAACTCAGATCGATCTCAGACCACTTTGTCGGTCTGTACCGGAGACCGAAATTATATTTTGAAGGCACAGGCTCGCGAAAATATTTATCACGCGCCGGGTCAGTTGTTTGCTCATGATATTTAATCGGACTGTATTCAAACATCAGTGCATATTTCTCTGAAGGGGCAAACTGAATACCCCAGAAGAACTGCGAATCTTTCAGCCAACCTGCGGTATCGGTTATCAATTTCAATTTTTACACCCTCAGAACTTGAAGTAAGCGGTTTTTTCCCAAATCTTCCGTTGCCAAACCCAATGGTGAAATCAAATGGATATATCTGTTTGCTTGCGACGATATACTGTGAAGGATATACTCTTGTACCGTGAGGGTCCATGATCCCTATTGCAAGGGCAGGCATATATTTGCCTTCAGACAGGAACTGGTATTTCAGGTCAATTGCTTTGTCTTTGAAGTTACCGTATTCAGGATCTGAAAGACCTTGCACTCCGAGGACTTCAGTTATCCTTCCATCAAGTTTCAGAGCCCTTTTAAAGGACTTATCGCACCATAGTAATATCTGTAAGGCCTTACCTGACTGACTCCAAGACGGTAGCTGTTCTCCCTCATTATCCTTGCTGTCGGGATCTCCATAAGGCCGGTACCCCCCCAGTTGGAAGGATAAGTGAAGGGGTCATCGCCTGCAAAAGCAGATGTTGTGCAGATTGGCAATAAAGTAAGCAGAATGCAGAAAATAGTAAGGATTAATGGGTACGGAGTAAGGGGTATGCGTAAAACAGAAAACAGTAGACAGTAAGCAGCATGCAGTATGCGGTAAGCAGAAATTCTGCAGGGATACATCACTTCCTGCTTTTAATTTTTTGTATGCAGAATTTTTCAGATTTATCAATCATACTGTATAACATTTTCAGATAACAATTTCGGCCATTCCGTGCTTGACACGGAATTTTAAAACAACACCATGGTCACGCCTGCAGTCATGGCGATCTGGTAGAGTATCTGCGTAAGGTCCTTGACTTCCCTAAGCCATGCAACACTGGATAATTTTTCAGGGACGATTATGGAATCACCGGGTTCAATCTGTTTTATGTCCTCACCAAGATCAGCCATTTCCCATCTGGATCTTGTCATGTTCCAGTTCAAGAATCCGTTTGACAGTTTCATGGCAGTGCCGTCGGCCTTTAAAACATAAACATTATCATCATCTGCATATCGTGTATATCCGCCTGCCATGCTGATATAATCCTTATAATTGAAGCTGTCCGGAATAAATAAAGCTGCCGCGGGACATTACCGCACCCGTAACATTTACGACACTGTTTCTCATCGGAATGAACAGACTGTCCCCCTCCTCAAGTTCAATGTCGAATTCACTGTTTTTCAATAACCTGAGATGCGCAAGCCTTATCGACATCCTGCCGGTTGCCTTTAACTGCTTCAGGGATTCTATAAACTTCCCTTTTTGCTCCAATTCCAGCTTTCTTCGACTCAATTTCCTCGCTGGATAACGCAGTTGAAACCTCTACGGAACCTGCGGCAAACAGTTCTCTTTCAAGCCTTTCCGTCATCTCAACAAGGCCCCTCTGCTGCAATTCTCTTACACTGTTTCTGATAAAGACAGCCCCTCTTATATACGCCCTGTCAGTATAGCCTCCCGCTCTTTCGATGAGAGAGGAAAGTTTCTCATCTTTCCTGATAGTATATGTGCCGGGAAATTTCACTTCTCCCTGTATGGCTACTGTTTCGTAAAGCTTCCAGTCCGGAACAGTCCTTACAAACAGATAATCGTTAATTTCGAGGGGAATGTTATATTGCGGATCTTCTCCCATCGCCTTAACCAGATCTATTGTCTTTTGCTCTGTATGCGGCCCTGAGGGCGTAACTTTTACCCTTGTAAGTTCAGCCTCACTTGAGGCGTAGTATAACAGGCCTCCGGCCAATGAGATAACATCTTTTATCTTTGTCACCCCGGGCGTTATCCCGTATTCACCCGCATTGGTCACGGCCCCTACCAAAGTTACCGTGTTTTTTGTTTCTATTACAGAAAATACTTTTATGAGGTCGCCGTCCTGAAGGACAAAATTTTTCTCTGCATTATTTTCGAGGTTGAGCAGGTCCCCTTCAAATATAGTCCTGAACTGGTGGTTTGTTATCCTTGCCACCTGTACCCTTCCACTAAAGGCAACACTTGTAAGCCCTCCCGCCATATGCATAATGTCAAGCAGTCTTGTTTCTCCGGTCATTTCATAGATAGCCGGGTTTCTCACATTGCCTGCGATCCCTGCAAGCGGTCCCACAGAAGGTATAAATATCACATCTTCAGGTAAAAGCCTTGCATCTTTTGATTTATCACCTTTTAATAAAAAATCGTACAGATCAAAATGCCCGATGGTCTGGCCGTTTCTTTTTAACTGGATGTCCCTCATGGTCCCGGTTTTACTCGGGCCGCCCGACTGTAACAGGGCATTCACAATTGTTGAAAGGGCAGATACAGTATATGCGCCGGGATTCTGGGCATTGCCCACAACATATACCCTCATTGATCTTAGAGCGCCCATGCTGACATTCATTTCAAAGCCCGTATAGTATTTGGAAAATTCCTTGTAAAGGAGGTCCCTTAACTGGTTAAAGGTCAGGCCGGTAACTCCGAGGACACCGACCTTTGGAAGGCTGATGTTGCCGTCTCTGTCAATAATAACGTGCCATCCGCCTTCTATTTTCCCCCATACAGTGATCTTTATTTCGTCACCGGGGCCTACAACATAGTCAGGCCCTACAGGAACATTTGCAGAAGGGACAAACGCAGGGGAAGCATCTTTAAAAAGGTCATAACCGAACTGTTTTATCTTTGTTGAAACAGCAGATATGGATTCTCCGGCAATAAACTGTTCGAATTTTGATACTGTTTCAGCAGATGACTTCTGTATGGTGACAGGCTGTACAGCCTCCTGCTGCTTAATCTGATCTGGTTTCTCTCTGATTTCAGTTGGAAGTTTTAAGGGTTGTGTTTTAGCCGGAGCTTGTTCAATTCCCTGTTGCGAAGAAGATGGCGCAACGGGAACTATTTCTATCTGTTGAGCATAAACTGAGTGCCCGGAGATAGAAAAAATAGCGATCAGTGTAAAAAAAAAGGCGGCAAAACAATATGATGTTTTTTTCATTCTTTCAAGTCCCTTTGTTTTAAAAAGATTGCCTCAAGAATGAACCTTCAAGAGGAGTTCCGTATTTTAAACGGTATGACCTATTAATGCAAGCTGCCGTTGGTGGGTGTTTTCTTGGATCTATTTGACCTGATGATGCTCAAATTTTCTACATACACACCGAGAAAGGAGATAAATATCAGGTAAATCAAAAGCATGATCCATCCGTCAAACCTGTACAGAACAAAGGCAAGCGCTGACATGAGGGCTGATAATATCCATATAATTTTCACCACATGGCTTGGATTAATTCCTGATCTCATCATAAGGTGGTGCAGATGTGTCTTGTCAGCCCGAAAAGGGTGTTTCCTGCTGATTATCCTGAAGACCAGCACCCTGACCGTATCAAAGATGGGGATCCCAAGAATGATAACAGGGACCATCGGCCTGATAACTGCTTCTCTTTCCTGCGTAAGCAGGATCGCAAGGACAGCAAGAGAAAACCCGAGAAACATACTGCCGGAATCCCCTATGAAGATTCTTGCCTTCGGATAGTTATATCTGAAAAGCCCGAGAGTCGCTCCAAGATTTATAAGACTGAGATAAAATACGGTTTCATTGCCGATCATAGAAGCAAAAATTGAGAAGGACAGGAAGGCAATAGATGAGACTCCGCACGCAAGCCCGTTGAGACCGTCCGTCAGATTGATTGCATTGATAACGCCGAACACCGCAAAAAAAGTGAACGGGATTCCCCAATAACCCAGATGTACTTCACCAAGACCGAACAGGTTGCCTAAATTTTCAATCCATATCCCTGTACCAAAAATTATAATTGAAGTCGCGGTCAGGGATAATGCAAGTTTGATTTTCCAGTTAATACCCCTCATATCATCAATGATGCCAAGAAGCAGCATTATGGCAGAAGCAGCAATATATGATCCGATCACCCTGTTTACAGGAATAAAAAAAAGTGAAAGAGCAAAGACACTCAATGCTATGGCAATACCGCCGAATTTAGGCGTCGGCCTTGCATGAATGTGCCTTCCCCCCGGCAGGGCGACCGCACCGCTATTGTTCGCAAGCAGCATTATCAGCGGAACTATAGTGAACGAGATGCCGAAGGCAATAAAAAAAATTGTATAAAAAGGCATTAAGAAATCCTGTTATTTTTTTAAAAATCACTATCAATATAAAAATAATAAAAACCATTATAGCATATCATTGTCAGATTACAATTATTTTATTTATTTATATATTTCCATAATAAGTTTTAATCGATACAATAAATTCACAATGCTACAAGAAAGCCAAAAGTTGTGGTCCCCATACTTAATGTTAAATTTATTCAAGCCGTTGACATGGAAGAGGGGAAATGTGTTACTTTAAAGGCTGTCGGGGCTGATAGCTTCCCGACTGTTGTCGAGAGGAGAGCGTCCCGATAGTATCGGGAAGGTCGGCAGGCAAGGGGAATAGAAGTAAAAAAGAAAAAAAGCCGTCAATATATAGAAGAATTAATATCAAAATTCTCAAAAGAAGTACAAATGGGGCTGTAGCTCAGTTGGGAGAGCGCTTGAATGGCATTCAAGAGGTCGACGGTTCGATCCCGTTCAGCTCCACTTTTATTTTCACAGGAGTGATGTAATCGGGGAAAAGTAGCGCTGGACATTTCGGCAATCTAAATGCATAATATCCGCATGTGGATAAAGAGAGACGCCGAAAACCTGATCAGAGAGATTTTCCGGCTCTTTAGGCGGACAAGGATATTAACCGGCGGCATTGGTACCTTCAATGGCACGCTTCATTTCCACATTTTTTCGTCAATCTGCTCAAAATCACTTTATTCTCTCCTGAAACTCTTTATAATCCTCATCGCTCCAGGTCCTCTGCCAAGATGGTGCTAATTCAGTATGAAATCATGGCTGTTTCACCTCTAAGGCCTGGAATCCCTGAAGATCGTTTCCATGATCCGTATGTATACTACAATCCTTGTTTCTTTTTAATCCCCAAGCGCATCAGCATCGGCAAGTTCTTATCTTCATAGCTGCATTAACGCTTGTCAAACACATTTGCCATATCACAGACGGTTTCAAGGACAGCTACAGGAAGAATATAAAGTGTCAGTTCCTTGAGAACCAGTCCGTGCCTCATCGCAGAGGAAGCCACCCATACAATCATTGGAAGGGCTCTTGTGCTTGCCATCATCTTTACTGCAAGTCCTGATTATATATTTGCATCAAAACTGCTCGCACGCTCCTTCATCTCCCTGCAGTAACTTTTTCAATCATTTCCGCGATGAATTATCGGAATTGCATGCAAGCGTCCGATAAAGTCATAAATTGCTTCTTTGTTCCCTACCCTTATAAACCGTCTTCTTTTCACTACTTCAATCACCAGGGCATCGCCGACATTTGACGCCTATTTTTTTGGGCAAAGCTATTTGCCCCTTTGGTAATACGTTTGACCGCCTGCAGGATCATTCCTCCTGAAATTATGCGGTATAGGTACTAATTTGTATAGCAGGCATAAAGAGTCTCTGTCAAACGTTTTTATCCCTTCAGATTGGAGTAGCATCTCACATAGAAATACCGGGGAAGAGCTCGACGGTTCGATTCAGTTCAGGTCCAGCTTCACTTGTCAATGGCACTTGACATGACTATTCGCTCGAAAAAGTTGCAGCTTTTTGCAAAGTTCAGATCAATTTGCCGGTTGTTCCTCTTTGCTGCTCGCATCCATCACATCCACAACCTCTTCCGCTATCCACCTTTTCTCTCCCTTAAAAGAAACCTGGTACCATTTAACGCCGGAGTCGTCTACGTATTCCTGATATGCCACCACTTGGTCCATCTTCAGTAATTTTCCAACGGCTGACGAATCAAGCCTTGGCTCATCTCTGACATTGGCGATGTCAACTTTAACCGATAATATTTTGTAAGGAAGGGGTTGCGGCGCTTCTTTCTCTCAGCACGATTCTTTTCTCGATGAGGCAAAGTAGGCGCTTTGCAGGGGTTGGGGTGTGTTTCCATTTTTCGCATAGAGGGGTCAGGAGGGACTGCGATCGCTTCAGCAGGTTTTGGAGCGGGGGCTGTCTCCGTTGTCCTTATTGGCTCCACAGGAGCATTCTCATTGTTGCGATGGACGAACGTGTTGAATGCAAAAATCATGAATAAAAGAAGAACAGCTACTCCTGCTGACAGAGGGAAAAACCTCATCCGGTTCTGCATTTTCATCTCGCTGTGATTAAGGCTCTTCACGGCATGCGAGATATGTCTGGGAAGTATAATATTGCTTTCCTCAAGATATGCGGCCATTAATGCACGCGATATCAGCATATTTATTAATCGGGGGATGCCTTTTGAAAGTTTATATGCGATCTTGCCGGCTTTTTTGTCAAGCAGCAGGTTTTGTTTTCCGGCCTTGATGGTCCTGTAGTTTATGTAATCGAGCGTCTCATCGTGGGTAAAGTGTTTTAAATATATCCGGGTAGTGATCCTCTGATTCAGCTGTCTCAGCCGGTCTGAGTTTAACTTTGATTCGAGTTCGGGCTGACCCAGCAGCACGATTTGAAGGAGTTTGTCCTTATCGGTCTCGAGGTTTGAGAGCAGACGTAATTCCTCCAGCGTTTCATCAGGCAGGTTCTGCGCTTCATCAACGATTATAATGACCCATTTACCTTCAGAGGATTTCTTTATCATGAAATCCCTGAACGCCTTTATGATCTCATTTTTATTTTTGCGCTCGAAACTTATATCCAGATCTTCAAGGACCGAGACCAAAAATTCTTCCGGAGACAATCTCGGGGTGAGAACAATCGCTATCTCTGCCCGGGAGCTCCATTTTTCCAGAAAGACACTTAATAGCGTTGTCTTTCCGCTGCCGGGGTCTCCGATAACTGTTGTAAAACCCTCCTTTTGCTCAATGGAATAGTTCAGCAGCAAAAGCCCCTCGTTATGAGTTGAAGAAGGATAAAAATAAGCAGGGTCGGGCGTCAGTTTAAAAGGGTCTTCCTTTAGTCCGAAAAAACTTAAAAAATCCATTACTGGCCGCCTATCTGTGAGATCATGTCATATATCGGCGCCATGAGCCCGAGAATAATTATCAGAAAGATGGAACCTATGACCATAATAATTATGGGCTCTATCAGCTTACCCATTTTTTGTGAGATATCATCAAGTTTTTTAAGATAATACTCGGAGAGATAATTTAGCTGTTCCCCCAGATTACCGGTTGATTCTCCAATGGATATCATCCTGATTACAAGGTTCGGAAATAAGGCCTCGTGTCTTTTGATCGATTCACTGATCCTGCTGCCGAGCAAAATGTTTTCCTTGATATCGACAAGCGCCCTCTTGAATACAGAATTATTTATAACATTGATCATAATATCAAGAGACCTGTCAATCGTAACGCCTGCCGTGACCAATATCCTCAACTGTTCAGCAAATAATGCAAGGAATTTATTGAACAGGAGCAGTTTGAGGATCGGGATTCTTAGTTTTACAGCATCAACATAATATTTTGTAGACTCCCTTCTTGATAAGAGTACTATAAGGATGTAGATAACAGCAGGCACTGCGAAATAAACATACCAGCGCTCCTGGCTGAAGCTGCTGGCCGCAATAAGAAACAGTGTAAGGGCGGGGAGTTTGACATCCATGGATGTTAAAAGGGAGCTCATTTTAGGCAGGACGTAAATAAGCCAGAAGAGAAGAGCGCCCATGGTGCCGACAAGCGCAAATACAGGGTACATCAGCGCCCTTATCATCACGCTTTTCAAGTCTTCCATCCTCTGAATATGCACTGCAACTTCAGCTAAACTCGCATCCAGCCTTCCCGTTTCCTCTCCAACAGAAACCAGATTGATAAAGATATCGGGGAATATGTCTCCGTGAGCTGATAAGGCAGATGAAAAACTCGAACCCAGCTCGATGGCCCTTTTGACCTCAAGAAGCCTGGCCCTGAAGCGTTTATTGTCAGTTGTCATGGCGATATCGGAGATGGATGTAACAAGGGAAAGCCCGGCCCTGAGCATAACAGAAAGGTTACTTGCAAATTCAACGACTGCGCTGGTCTTTATGCCCCAGTACCTGATTTTTTTAAGATATAAATCAGCGAAGCTGTGGGATTTCTGTATTTTTAAAATATGAAGGCCTGATGATGAGACATTGTCGTAGACACTGGTCTCATCAATATCTTCAACAATCCCTTTTATTAATTCGCCGTCGCTGTTGATCGCTTTATAGGTAAAGAAAGGCATATTGTTTCAAAATAAGTAAAATCCGAAGGCTTCAATCAATCAGTCTCATGATCTCATCAATGCTCGTAATGTTATCTTTGATCTTTTGTACGCCGGCAATTTTCAACGGGACCATGCCGTTTTTTAACGCGGCCTCTTTGAGCTTCATTAAGGAGGCCCCGACGGCTATCAATTCCCTGAGCTCATCGTTTATAACAAGGATCTCCCCGACAACTGTCCTGCCCATGTAACCGGTATGATTGCACATGGTGCAGCCCTTGGCCCTGTAAGCAGTTGTGAGTGAGTTATCATGCGGCATGTTTATTATTTTAAGTTCTTCTTCAGGAACAGTATACTTCTCCTTGCAATTGCTGCAGAGCTTTCTTACGAGCCTCTGGGCCACCACGGCAAGCAGTGAAGAGGAGAGCAGGAACCTGTCTATCTTAAAATCAAGCAGTCTCGGGATAGAAGTGACCGCGTCATTGGTATGAAGAGTGGACAGCACAAGATGCCCTGTTATCGAGGCCCTTACAGCGATCCTTGCGGTCTCCTCGTCTCTTATCTCGCCAAGCAGCATTACATCAGGGTCCTGCCGCATAAAAGTTCTGCCTGCAAGGGCAAAATCGTACCCTGCCTTTAAATTCACAGCAGTCTGTTTTACAAAACTCAATTTATACTCAACAGGATCTTCAACAGTCAGCACATTTCTTTCTATCAGATTTACCTCTCTCAGGGCTGCATAGAGAGTTGTTGTCTTGCCGCTGCCTGTAGGACCGGTAATAAGGATGATCCCGTACGGTTTCTGGAAAAGCGCACGCAGCTGTTTTGTATTCCCCCGGTCAAAGCCGAGCGATTCGATCCTGAGAAGCTGTCCCGTTCCTGCAAGGACCCTTATCACAATGTTCTCACCGTAAATAGTAGGGGTCGTTGATACACGCATTTCATATTTTGTATTGAGAAATGTCATGGAAAATGAACCGTCCTGCGGCAGTCTCTGCTCGGAAATGTCAAGCATAGACATAACTTTTATCCTCGATACTATGCCTGCATTTGCAACCTTTGGAATGCAGAAACCATACTGCAGAACACCGTCTACACGGTAAAAAACATTTATAGTGTCTGCAGAAGGGCTTATGTGAATATCTGTTGCCTTCCTTCTGATACCCTCTGTGATCAGGTTCTGTGCAAGCTCGGCAACAGTAGCTGCGGGAATGGCCTGGGAAGATTTTATCTCGTTAACGGCCGCAACAATGTTTTGCTCTATGGGATTTTCAAGAAAAAAATACGCCCTCTCGAGTGTTTCATAAAACCCCATATTGTCGATCATGAATATTTTGGGTTTTAAGCCTGTGATCTTTGATGCGGTATCGATGGCCTGTATGTTGGAGGGATTAGTGACGCCTATTTCGATAGAACCATCGACCAGGCGCAGCGGGATGAATCCGATCTTTTCAGCAATGTCCTTCGGGACCAGCCGGATAGCCTCTTCCGTAACGTTGTATTCGTTTAAATCAATAAAGGGAATGCCTGTCTGGTCCGCAAGCGTCATGGCCATCTCAACAGATGACACAAACCCGAGTTTTATAAGGGTCTCTCCAAGCATAGTGCCTGTTACCTTCTGATGGGCCAGGGCCAGCTCCAGCCTTTCTTTTGTTAACAGGCCTTTATCTATAAGGACTTCGCCGAGCTTCATCTAACTGACCAGCCTTGGTATCAGCATTATAACAAGTTCTGTTTTATCTTCTGATTTTTCTACGCTCTTGAAGGCCATTCCTAACATTGGAATGTCGCCGAGCAGGGGCACTTTATCTTCGCTCAAGATTTCTTTTTTATCTATAAGCCCGCCGATGATGATCATCTGCCCATCCATGACCTTTACTGTGGTATTCATTTCCCTTAAATCCACCGTAGGAAGTTTTATTTGTACTGTACTGTCTCCTGTCCCTATTGTTTTTTCATCAAGCTCAACAAGATTTGAGATAATGGGAGTTATAGAGAGTGTGATCTCCCCATTGCTGTTAATATGCGGAGCTATGCCGAATATGATCCCTGACAGCACGCTGTTGGTTTCGACTGTAAACGTTGTTGTCGGCGGGGTCCCTGCTGTTGTAGTAGTCTCAACTTTCGAGATAAAACTTGTATTTCTGCCGACGCTTAACAAAGCGGTCTGTCCGTTCATAATATTTATCCTCGGATTTGATAAAGTCTTTACATCACCCTGCTCCTGGAGCGCCTTCAGGAGAAAAGAAAAATTGTTGTTTTCTATGACTGACAGCTGAAAATTGGGATTGCTGCTTCCAACTACATTGGAAAATTTCTCAGTGCCAAAACTTATCTTGTTCCCAAAAACGTTAGCGATATTGTTCCAGTCGATCCCGTACTTTAAACCATCTGACAACCGGACTTCTATAATACGCGCTTCGATAAGCACCTGTCTGTTAAGCACTTTTTTTAAATTCGTTATATATGCCCCGACTCTTTCCATGTCCTTTCTTGCCGCGGTGACCATGACGGTCCCGGCCATTCTGTTGACAGTAAAACCCGGCTGTATCTTTCTCTGTTCAGTGCTTTGTGGTTTAAGAAGAGTGTCCAGAGATTTTTCAATGGCGTCCCAGAAACTCATGGAGGTCTTGTCCGACTCTGATTGTATTGATACATCGCCGCTGATTGCGTTTGACGACCCTCCTGTAGTAGAAGAGGTCCCGCTTAGAATGTCTCCTCCGGTATTTGTTTTATACCCCTGTATAACATTGGGGTGCCCCAGTTCAAATATCTCGGACCTCATTGCGCTTATTGTCAGTATGTTGTCATTGATTGAATAATAATAGTCCGCAGAGCCCATAATAATATTGAGTGCATCTTCAACGTTTATATCTTTGATTGTCATGGTCACGGGGATCTCCGTATCAACGTCCCGTTCCATTACAAGATTGAGATTGGCTGTTTCCGCAATAGTAAACAGCACTTCCCTGAGAGGGGTATTTCTTGCTGCAACAGATACCGTTTTAGTCTGAAGCGGTGAACTGGCATCCTTAACAGGGATAAATTCCGGGACCGCGGGGCCCGGGGTTTCAGGCGCAATAATGCTTTGCGTTTCCGCATCTTTTACTATCGTCTGATCAACCATAAGTGCGGTCTTTGCTTCTTTGGTCTTTGGAGTTGAAGAGCAGGAGGTTAGAAGCAGAACACAGAGTGCAGAACACAGGATACAGAAAAATTTATTTTTCATTTTGCTTTCTCCAGATATATCCATCTTTCGGTCTTGTTTTTTATTAATACCCTTTCAGGTTCTATTTTTGAAATTAACATGCCGCTTATAATATCCCCTTCCCTCACAAGTACCCCTCTGATAATTGCCATCTTCCTCTTGCCGCTGACCACGATCAGGGACAACATGCTTTCATTGTTGTCAGCATCCGGAACTCTGCTGACATCTGTTGCCTGTATCACTTCCCTTGCAGCAGCACTGAAATGGAAAGGTATTTTTATTTCACCGCTTACAGGAATTCCCTGCCTTTCTTTTAGTGCAGGAATTGAAGGAGTGAATGTCAATATGCGGTCTTCACTCTCTGTAAATCCGGTTTTGAAAGGTATATAACCAGCTGTAACAAAAAGTATTATAACGAAAATGAAGGGAAAGGCAATCAATATTTTCAGTTTATTGTCCATAGTCTGAATAGTTGTCAGCCGATAGCGGTCAGTTAGCGGCCCCCGCAGGCATTACAAGCCCGCCCTGAATATCAAGAATTACTCCTCCAAGCTGTTCTTCCAGCATCGAAAGACTTTTTATCCTGTACTTTGGCAGACGGAATGATTCAATATATTTTATACAATCAATTACAGACATGTAGCTGTTTACCGGAATTCTGATCTCAACAGGGAGCTGCTTTTCACCCGCTATGTCCTCAAATCCTGATACGATTATTGATGCGCTGTTAAAATGTATCTTCATTTCGTCAAGTGCATGCAGGATAAGTTTTTCAGAGTTGACCACCTTTTCCCGGATACCGAAATTATCCTGAAAATGCAGAATCAGAGAATCTACCCGGTTTATCTCTTTCCGTATTTCTTCTTCCTTAAGATTGATATTCTCCATATTATTACGCGTGTCCTGCAGGTTGTTTTTATACCTGTGGCCTGCGATCAATGAAAAAAACGCAAGTCCCAGCAGGATACCGCTGATAATATAAAGAGGGAAGACACTTTTCAGATATTTAAAATATTTCATTCCTCTGTCTTATAGTTCATTTCCAGTATAAAGGTCTTGTCTTTAAGGTCTACAGACCTGTTTTTAATATCTATGTTCTTCAGTTTTTTTAATTCATTAATCATATGTTCAAGTGAATCCTGCATCGCCGAATAGTTGTCGGCATGGACCACCCCATGCAATGTGACAGAAAGAGACATATCACTGTTTGACGAGGCATTGAGCATACTTACCTTTAAACCTCCAAAATCCGTCTCACCCAGCGCAATCAACAGTTTTTGAAATTGCGGCTCCGGTTTGTTCAGGAATTCTATGAGCGGTATATATGGCCCTATCTTCTCTTCTCTTGTCCTGAATTCTTCCAGGAGTTTTTCTTTATCCACACCTTTTTGTTTTGCCAGATTTATCAGGTCTTTTTCTCCGGCGGCATTTTTAAATTCAAAGAACGTTAACCCAACGCATAGAAACAAAAGCATTATAAATACTCCCGTTGCATATGCGATGTAGTTTTTTAAAAAATAAACTTCCCTGAATTCCCTGCTCATTATATTTGACGATTTGCCTGCAAGTAAGGAAGCTGCGGGCAGAAGAAACTCATTGAATTGTTCCCTCTTGCAATGAATATATTCAGGCATCGAGAGGCTTGCCAGAGGCGCTGTAGTCATGGCATTGTTTCCGGTTGATTCAGAGATGGTGCCCATTAAAAAAACCGATGATGGTTTTGTCCTGAGATTCTGGAAACAATAGGTAATGGTCATATTTATGTTTTGAATATCAAAGTCTGACAGTTCCGCCTCATATGATTCATAATTTCTTATAAAATAAACAACCCCTTTTTTTGTGAAGAATGCCGTCCGCGACTTTCCGGAGTTGAATACACCCATGTGGGCTTCTCCCGCAACACGGGCATCAAACAGCGCTGCGGCTGAAAATACAGGAGGATAAATTGCCTTGACCATCTTGCCGTTACTATAGAACCGTTCAAGAGTGGTCCGTATGGATTCCTTTGGAACGGCATAATAAAAGACTTCCATGACCCGCTTGTTACCAACAACTTTTTCGCCAATACGGGAATAAATGAAAGAAAACTCTTTCTGTATAAGGACCTTTTTTATTTCAGATTCCAGTATCTTTTCAAGAAACTGTTTTTTTACAACGGGGGTTGTGATAATGTCATGGTAGGATTCCTTAAATTCGCTGGTTACAATAAATTCTGGGGCCTTTTCCCGGCGGAGGTAATTGTCAAACTCATTGTCAGGGATTGTTTCAGCTCGTTCAACAGTAACGGTCGTTCCTTTTAAAGATGCATGAACGACTTTTACAGAGGCTCCTTCAAAACTGACCGCTACGGTCTTTCCCAAATTTTCTCTCCTTGGTTACCGGCAATGCGACATTTTAACACAATTGATATTCAAGTGCTATAAAACAAATGTATTAGTTCTGTAGTGTTTTTATATAAAAACATTGTCCCGCCGGTTGTAAATAAAACCATCTGTTGATATAATCAAAAACCTCGATAATTTGGATTATCCGTATACTGAAAAGGAATAAAATCAGCAAACAAGATTATGAAGCACAAAAAGAAAGACAGACCCTGTTTAAACAACCATATACCGCTTAAACCTAAACCGCTTGCCAGAGGGATGACGGTCGATGATGTGGTCGAAAGTGCACTCTTCTCATTTAATGCCGGTACGTTCAGAAAGGCCTGTGAGTTATTTGCGAAACATATAGTCAAAAAAGATGTGCGGATCGGTGTTTCGCTTGCAGGCGCTTTGGTCCCGGCAGGGATTGGCCGAAGCTGCTTAATACCTTTAATAAAAGCCGGATTCATCGACTGGATAGTTTCCACCGGTGCAAACCTGTATCATGACCTTCATTATGTTTTAGGCTATGACTTCAGGGAAGGACGCTCTGTAGTTGATGATGAAGGATTGCGCGACAACGGCATTATCCGGATATACGATATTTTTCTTGATTATGACGCCCTGCTGGATACAGACAATTTCGTACGCGAAACGCTCAGACGCAATAGAAGCAGTTTGCCGAATCCCTGTTCAAGCGCTGACATACACGCGCTGTTAGGGAGAGAGATTGTAAAAATAAGACCTGAACTGAAGGATGAAAGTCTCCTGGCTGTTGCATACGAAGCCGGGATCCCCGTCCACACGTCATCCCCTGCAGATTCAAGCATAGGCATGAACGTCGCAGCGCTGATGCTTGAGGGAAAACCGGTCCCTATGGATACCCATATGGATATTAATGAAGTAACAAGCTATGTCTATGATGTCAAGAAAAAAGGCGGGAAAAGCGCTGTTCTGCTTCTCGGAGGAGGCAGTCCCAAGAATTTTGTGCTTCAAACCGAACCTCATATTCAGGAGGTCCTCGGATTACCGGAAGCCGGTCATGACTTCTTCATACAATTTACGGATGCACGCCCTGATACAGGAGGCCTCAGCGGAGCAACCCCTTCAGAAGCTGTTTCGTGGGGGAAGATCGACCCTTCCGCTTTATCAAAAACCATTGTTTCGTACGGGGATTGCAGCCTTATGCTGCCGTTCTTTGTCAGCTATGTCTTAAATAGGTCCGAGCCCCGTTCAATGTCCGGATTAAATGACAAACGGAACAGGCTTGTTCAGCAGCTAAAGAACGATTACAGAAAGACAGGAAGCTTCAAAAAGTCCTAAGGTTAATCCCGATTGCATATTTTTACGTGACTTGTGCTATATTATTATTGACTTTTAAAGTCGGAAAAGACTCATCGCGTTAAAGGCTGTGGGTTTTTTTCATTTATTAACTTTTCAGGAGAGGAAAAAGATGGGAAAAAAACTGTATGTGGGCAGCATTCCATTCACTGCAACGGAAGAGGACCTTACAAATCTCTTCTCAACAATCGGAGAAGTTGAATCTGTGAAGATAATAACTGATCCGGGCACAGGCCGGTCAAAGGGTTTCGGATTTATCGAAATGGCTACTGAAGAAGATGCCAAGAGAGCTATTGATGACCTTAACGGAAAGTCGTTCATGGACAGGTCGATAATGGTCAACGAAGCCAGACCCCAGCAGCCGAGAGAGAAGAGAGGTTTTGGCGGCGGCGGCGGCGGTGGCAGAGGCGGCTTTGACAGAAGCAGAGGCGGTGGCGGCGGCGGCAGAGGCGGCAGCAGGGGATCAGGAGGTCCTCGCGGCGGCGGCGGCAGAGGCGGCAGCAGGTAAGAATTTCTTCCGTCAAGAAATAAGAAAAAGCTATTTAAGGATTTTAAAACAGACTTCTAATAGAAGTATTTTTAAACCTCAAAATACCTTTCCAATTTTCTTAAGGCTTTCATCAGAGAATGATTGCCGGTCAGAGTTGAGCGTATTGCTTTTTTTCATAATACCAATTGTCCCGTTACGGGTCTTTCAGACGTAGGGAAAACTGCGTCTCGAATCCAGAGCGGAGCCTGAAACCCGAAAAATTTATTCGGATTTATTTTGAGAAGGGTGCGAAAGGTTATATCGTTTCCTGAGTGCCCTCGATCTGAAGACGAGCGCTGAACACATTGTCAGTAATGACACTCCCCCAAGAATGAGCGCAAGCCGCATCCAGGGTGCTCCAGCGGCCTGTCTCATTCCAGCAAGGACAACAAGTGTGCGTATCCATTCAATGCCACCGGTAAGAAGCACTATCTGGACTAACCGTACGACCCATGACTTACGGACCGGTAATATCAACAGGATCACTACGGTGATCATAACTAATACCGTCTCCCCCATTCTGAAGAAGTGCGCACCGAGAAGAAGAAGGCTTAATATTACCGGCAAAAGTCTGATGAAATTCATTGCAATACCTCCAAAACCTTTTTCCTTAAATCTCTCAGATGTTCCAGAAACTCTTCCTTGTCTTTATGTCCCATAAAAATGGCAGCCAACTCTGTAACACCTGAATCCTCTGCTATCACATGTTCTTCATTCAGCCGCACAAAAGTTTCGAGGGTCCTTAAATATTTATAAGAGCTCAACAATATTTCCGCATCATTGAAACCGATAATCCCTTTTTTTGCAAGACGACCTGCAGCAGCGATTGTATCCTGCACAAGTATTTCAGGGACTTCTCCCGCATGATGAAGCTGCAGCCACTGAATATAGAACTCTATCTCTTCAATGCCTCCGGGACCGAGTTTTATGTCCATCCCTTCTGACTCAAGAGACAGCTCTTTCATTATCCTCTCCCTCATTGCTGCTACATCATCTCTTTTGAGTTCAGGACCTCTTTTTATAACAGCCTCTCTCGCCATTTCCAGAAATAACTTTCCGAGATTCATATCTCCCGCAACCGGTCTGACCTTGAGAAGCGCCTGAATTTCCCATAGATGTGCATTGTGAAAGTAATAACTTCTATAGCCTTCTATATCTTTTAACAGCGCGCCTCTGGTGCCGTCGGGTCTGAGCCTTGTATCAATACGATATATGATGCCCTTATCAGTGTATGCAGTTAAAGTTTTCAGGACCTTTTCTGCTGTCTTTAAATCACCCGGATTTTCCGAAAGGAAAATGATATCAAGATCGGAACCGAATGTAATTTCCCTGCCTCCCAGTTTGCCGATGCCAAGGACGGATAAACCGCTGCAACCTGCAGGCGCTGTTCGCGGACCGCCCATGCAGGTTTCCATAATCATCCCGATAACAGCATCTGCAAGATGCGACAGGCATTTTACGAGATATTCCCCTCTTATTACATGCATAAGGAAGAAACAGCCGAGCCGTATCTCTTCAACATTCTTGTATTCAGCAATCTTTGTCTCACAATGTCCCTGTGAAATATTTCTGTACAGTTCCTGCCTTGTTTTTCTGAATGTCTTTCTGATTATGTTCCCCTCAAGAAGAAGATCGAGATATATTGTACTGCTAAGGAAGGTCCTCGTAAGAAAGGGGCTCAGGGAGAATATTTTAATGATGCCGTCCGCCAATTCCTTTCTCTCTGTCAACCCTGTAAGATAAGTCTCTTTAATGCCTGTTGCAGTAAAAAAACTCTCAAGGCCGCTAAGCGCCCTGTCAGGACTTTCCGCATTAAGCGTCTTTTCGATAAGAATAGGTATTGCCTTTCGCATAATATTGCGCTCATGCTGTGTTCTGAAAAGACTGAACTGTTCTCTTATGCCTTTGAGATTCTTAACGCCCGAAAGCGGCGCTTTTAACCCTCTGAAAGAGAGATAGCCTGCAAGTTCATCATCGCTGAGGTCTCCTTCGAGCAGTGTAAGCGCCTGAGCATGGACATCTTCTTCCGTGCCGAGCAGAGAGTTGTACATATTCCTTGTTTCCATCCTTTTCAGTCTCAGGTCTGACAGAAAATCATTTACAGAAGAAAAACCCGCCTTTGCTGCAAGTGCTTTCAGATCGTCCTCTGACATTGGCAAAGAATGTGTCTGAAGGTCATCCTTCATCTGAAGGAAATGTTCAACCCTTCTCAGGTAAAGATAATTGTCCCAGAGCGTTATAAGGTCTTTCCCAGGAACCAATCCTATCCATCTCAGGGATTGTATGGCATTCAAAAGTCTGTGGGTCCGCAGCCCTTCATGTTCATGACCATATATCAGCTGAAAGGTCTGTATAAAAAATTCTGCCTCTCTTATCCCCCCGTAGCCGCGTTTTATATCATCCTTTGAAAAGGAGGAATCTATCTTTTTTTTCAGCGCTTTTATCTCTTCGATGTCCGAGTAATCCGCTGATCTTTTCCATACAAAAGGCCCTATTGCTTCCATGAACATCCGGCCAAGCACTCGAGTCGCCGGCAACGGGCCTGGCCCTTATCAGCGCCATGCGCTCCCAGGTCTGTCCCCATGTTTCATAGTAGGTCCTGTATGCATTGAGAGGAAGTGCGATTTCCCCCTTCTGCCCCTGCGGTCTCAGGCGCAGATCTACCCTGTACGCAATACCGTCCTCTGTATTTTTTGAAAGCATCGTGTTAAAGAGTTCCATGACCTTGGCATAAAACTCACCGTTGCTTGTCCTGTTAATCCTTACCCCTGACGGGCTGATGATGCCGGAAGTCTGTCCGTCTTCATCGCCGTAAACAGCCATAAGATCAACATCAGAACTGTAATTAAGCTCCTCGCCCCCGAGTTTTCCAAGGGCGATCAGGGTCAGTCTTCCTTCAGACGGTTCTCCAAACTTCATGAAATTAATTCTCATGGAATACTGAAGCGCAAGATGAATGATAATCTCTGCAAGGCATGTAAGTTCATCCATGGAGGTGAGCATATCGGTTATTCCCATAATATCTCTCAAGGTAATGCTGAGGAGATAGCGTTTTTTGAACAGTCTTACGCGATTTCATTATGTCTGATATATCTATCTGCTTCATGAAGTGCAGGTTCTGTGCTGCTTCTTGCAGAAAGAAGTTTTTTTGTAACAGGTTCTCTTATTTCCTTTAACACACTAATAAGTTCCTTAGGGTTCGAAATGCAGTAATTTGCAAGGAACTGGCTTACGGCAAAGAGCC
The DNA here is from genome assembly GCA_963699585.1 of Thermodesulfovibrionia bacterium. Lineage (GTDB taxonomy): Bacteria > Nitrospirota > Thermodesulfovibrionia > UBA6902 > UBA6902 > SURF-23. Next base: position 863,012 of record CAVOUK010000002.1, read on the forward strand.
TGGCAATTTCCTGTATATGAGGGATAAGCCGTTCTCTTTCAGACGCTGTTTCAAAAAGCCTGATCAGATTTGCTTCAGCCCTTTTGGGGTCCGGGGTGGCGTATGAGGCATCGATTATGTTTTTATGTATTTCCTTATCAGAAGGCATAATATAGAATATATTAACCTAAAAAAGAAAAATGGGAAGCAGGAAATAAGAAGCTGGAGGATAAGGTTATGAAGATGATATCTGCAATAATAAAGCCGTTTAAACTCGATGATGTAAAAAACGCCCTTTCAGATGCCGGATTACATGGGATGACAGTTACTGAGGTGAAAGGTTTCGGCCGTCAGAAAGGTCATGTTGAACTCTACAGGGGGACAACCGTTGAGGTGAATTTTTTACCAAAAATCAGGATAGAAGTCGCAGTCCCGGATGAAAAGACTGAAGAGATAATAAAGATAATTTCAGAGACCGCGCATACGGGCGAGATTGGCGACGGCAAGATATTTGTTTACGATTTAAAAGAAGTGGTGAGGATACGGACAGGGGAAAGAGGGGAAGGGGCGATATAAAGGAATTTTTTTCATGTCGCAGGGAAATTTCTGCACGTTGTATGTGTTTTACTTCAGTGATCTGAATTCATCCAAACCCAAAAACCGTTCAATTTCATGTGATTATTAAAAGATAAAATTGATGGCATACAAGTTGCAATATGCTTATTGGTTTTTGCAGTATGAAGCAAAAATATCAGATCAGATTTATGAGGAGAAGGTAGTTATGACGTTAAAAGAACTGACAGAAAAAATATCAAAGGCCTGTTATGTTTGTAAAAAATGCGACCCGAGCTGCACAGGATACATACTGAAAAAATGTATTGAGAACAAAAGGTTTGTTATGCCGCTTGATGAGCACTTAGTGATATCAAGTTAAAGTTGGGGGGGGCGCAATGCCCCCCCTTTTTTTTTAAATATCAAAATACAGGAAGAACTCATAGGGGTGCGGCCTTAATCTCAGCGCGTCAACCTCGTTCGTCCTTTTGTAGCTTATCCATTTCTCAATGGCGTCTTTTGTAAATACATTACCTTTCATCAGGAATTCATGATCAGCTTCAAGATGATTCAGGGCCTCTTCAAGGGTCCCCGGCATTGTCGGCACATTTGCAAGTTCTTCCGGTCCAAGTTCGTAAATGTCCTTATCAAGGGGCTCGCCCGGATGGATCTTGTTCTCTATGCCGTCCAGTCCAGCCATCAGCATTGCAGAGAATGCCAGATAAGTATTGCATGACGGGTCAGGGAATCTCACCTCTACCCTCTTTGCCTTCGGACTTGCGGAATAAGTCGGTATTCTTATGGAAGCTGAACGGTTCCTTGCAGAGTATGCAAGATTAACAGGGGCCTCAAATCCCGGCGTCAGTCTTTTGTAGGAGTTAGTGGTCGGGTTTGTAAGAGCTGCGAGTGCTTTTGCATGTTTCAGCACGCCGCCAATGTAATAGAGAGCCATATCGCTTAATCCGGCATAACCGTTGCCTGCGAACAGAGGCTTGCCGCCCTTCCATATGCTCTGGTGAACGTGCATCCCCGAGCCGTTGTCGCCGAATAATGGTTTCGGCATGAATGTCGCTGTCTTGTTGTGCCGTCTTGCAACATTTTTTATTATGTATTTGAAGAGCATGTTTTTATCAGCCATATTTACGAGGGAATCAAATCTCATGTCGATTTCAGCCTGTCCTGCAGTTGCAACCTCGTGATGCTCCCTCTCAACATAGATGCCGCATTTCTGCATTTCCATGACCATCTCTGTCCTGAGATTCACCTGACTGTCAGTCGGCGGAACAGGGAAATAACCTTCCTTGTGACGCGGTTTGTAACCGAGGTTCGGGTTTTCGTCGCGTCCTGAATTCCAGATGCCTTCCACAGAGTCAATGAAATAGTAACCGCTGTGCGAGTTCTGGTCAAACCTTATCCCGTCAAAGATAAAGAACTCCGCCTCGGGACCAAAATATGCGGTATCTCCCACGCCGGTTGATTTGAGATATGCCTCAGCCTTCTGAGCAATAAATCTCGGGTCCCTTGTGTAAAATTCCTTTGTAATCGGGTCCACGATATTGCAGATAAGGCTGATGGTCGGATACTGCATAAACGGGTCCATGAATGCAGTCTTCGGATCCGGGACTATCAGCATGTCCGATGTGTGTATCGCCTGCCATCCCCTGATCGAAGAGCCGTCGAAGCCGAGCCCTTCCTCAAATATCTCCTCCTTTAATTCTGCTATCGGCACTGCAAAATGCTGCCAGATGCCGGGAAAATCAAGGAACTTGAAATTCGCCATTACAGCCTTATTTTCCTGCGCCATCGTGATTACGTCTTTTGGTGTCATGTTTCCTCCTTTTTATGTTAAGTTGTCCACAGATTACGCGGATTTCACAGATAAAATTTGGAAAGTAGTTTTTTAAAAAAATCTGTGTTAATCTGTGTAATCTGTGGATTAATATTCTTTACGAAAAAAATACTTTATAGAAATTCTCCGCCCGTCCTCTATATTCTTCGAAAAATATTTCTGTCTCTCTTTCAATCTGTTGAAAATTAGGTTCATTTTTCAACCATTCCAGTATCATCTCCTTTCTCACCTCTATGTGGAACTGAAATGCATATGCCTTATAACCATGCCTGAAGGCCTGATTCGGATAGAGCGCTGAGGAAGCAAGCCTGACCGCGCCTTCCGGTATATCAAAAGTTTCACCATGCCAGTGAAAGACATTAAACTTTTTCAGGAAGTCCCTTACCTGTGGATGGAATGAGAGGCTTTTCATAAGCGGATCTTTTATCCCTTCTTCCGTCAGGTCAATATAATACCATCCTGTTTCCTTTTGGGGGCCTGTATAAACCTTAGCTCCCAAGGCCTTTGCCATTATCTGGGCGCCGAGACAGACACCTAAAATCTTCTTTCCTTTTGAGATAAAATCCCTGACAAGTTTTTCTTCATCTTTTATGAAAGGATAGATTTCATCTTCATTAACGCTCATCGGTCCGCCCATCATGATAAGTGTATTGAAATTGTCAGGATTCGGGATTTTCTCCCCGCTCGCAAGCTCAATTATTGTGTAAGGAATTTTATCCTTTATTAAATAATCTTCAATCGTCCCGGGACCTTCGGTTTTAATATTTTTACAGATAAGCACTGACATATATTAAACTGCAGCCTCTCCGCTTTCTCCGGTCCTTATTCTTATGATGTTTTCGATTGGATATATAAAAATCTTGCCGTCTCCGATCTCCCCTGTTTTTGCCTTTTCCTGAATCACTGATACCACCTTGTCCGCCATCTCATCAGGCAATACTACTTCTATTTTCAGTTTCGGAACGAAGTTTATATCATACTCTACGCCGCGGTAAAATTCTAAGTGTCCCTTTTGTCTTCCAAAGCCCTTGACCTCTGTAACGGTCATGCCCTGCACGCCCAGTTCATTCAGGGCCTTTTTTATCTCATCGAGCTTGAACGGTTTAATTATTGCCTCTATTTTTTTCATGTTGTCTCCTGATTCTTGTACGGGCGAGGTCACCTCGCCCCTACATTATTGTGTATACGCACTCTCTCCATGCAGCGCCTGGTCCAGGCCGATAAACTCTTCACCTTCTTTTACCCTTAATCCCACTATCCAGTCAACGAGTTTGAGGATAATAAACGTTGCGGCAAAGACAAATACAAAAGATACTATCACAGAAATACCCTGGGTTACAAACAGGGAGGAATTGCCGTGGAATAAACCGTCTTTGCCCGCAGGATTTATAGCGGCTGATGCAAAAAGCCCTACCGCCAATGTCCCCCACGTGCCGCTGACGCCGTGAATTCCGATTACGTCAAGGGAGTCGTCGTATCCGAATTTTGATTTCATATTAACGCCTACGTAACATAATAACCCTGCTATTATTCCGATTACTATCGACGATAACGGGCTGACAAAACCGGCAGCGGGTGTGATCCCGGCAAGTCCGGCAACTGCTCCGCTCATGGCCCCGAGCGCAGTGGGTTTCCCTCTCTGCAGCCATTCAATAACCATCCAGCTCATTGCCGCAGCGCCTGCGGCGGTATTTGTCGTAACAAATGCAACAGATGCAAGCCCGCCTGATGTCAACGCACTGCCTGCGTTAAAACCGAACCAGCCAAACCATAAAAGAGCCAGTCCAAGAATGGTCATCGGCAGATCATGCGGCAGCATCGGTTCCCTGCCGTATCCCCTGCGCTTTCCGATTAGCTATTACCGCCACTAAAGCAGCCATAGCCGAGCTTATATGAACAACAATTCCGCCTGCAAAATCAAGCGTGCCAAGGGTCTTTGCCATCCATCCTCCGCCCCATACCCAGTGGCATAACGGAGAATAAACAAATGTTACCCAAAGTATTGTGAAGAATATTAATGCAGAGAATTTCATCCTCTCGGCAAATGCGCCTGTAATAAGCGCAGGAGTTATCACTGCGAAAGTTCCCTGAAACATCATGAACAGCAGATGAGGGATAGTCGGCGCAAAAGGTGACGGCGTCTGTCCAACTCCGTTCAATCCAAACCACTCCGGCCCGCCGATAATACCGCCCTTGTCCGGCCCGAACGCAAGCGTATATCCCCATAATACCCAGATTACGCTCACCATAAAAAGCATTATGAAACTGTGCATGATTGTGCCGAGCACGTTCTTCCTCCTGACCATACCGCCGTAAAAAAGCGCAAGCCCCGGCGTCATAAGCGTAACGAGCGCTGTCGAAATAAGCATCCAGGCAGTGTCGCCGCTGTTTATGGCGTTAGCTTCCTGTGCATAGCTCATATTTGGCAGCAACAGGGACAACATAAGAATAAAGATCAATTTCATACTCCCTCCATTCAAGATATTTTGAAGGGAGTATCGCAAAAGCTATGCCTGCCCTAACTTATTGATTTAATAGAAATTTAAATTATTGCTTTCCTACAAAAATGTAGGAATTTGCAGCTTTCCTCCTAATTTCATGTGAAAATACAATGAGATATAAATAAAGCCTACAAAACTGTAGGAGCTACAATTTTGTAGACCTTATGTTCAAATGTGAAGCCGTGCTGGCCTCCATCTAAACCGCTGTCTCTCCCTTTTCCCCTGTCCTTATCCTGATTATATCTTCAACATTTGATACAAAGATCTTCCCGTCGCCGATCTCGCCTGTCTTTGCTTTTTCAAGAATTAGTAGAGACTGTCTGTTCTAAGAGTTGGTCAGATACAACTATCTCTATCTTTAACTTGGGGACAAAGTTTATGTCATACTCAGCGCCGCGATAAAATTCTATATGTCCCTTTTGCCTTCCGAAACCCTTTACCTCTGTGACCGTCATTCCATTAACGCCTATTTCATGCAGCGCCTTTTTTATCTCATCCAGTTTGAATGGTTTTATTATTGCCTCTATCTTTTTCATGTATCCTCCGTTGTATGGGCAGCCTAGGGTGCGGTGTTATTGGGCACAAACCCTGCCCCTACAGATTATATTTAAAATGTATACCCGCTTTCTCCGTGCTGTGCGTGGTCTAATCCGACAAACTCTTCCTGGTCGTCAACTCTCAGCCCCATTGTTGCATCAAGCGCCTTCAGGATGATGAGCGTAATTACAAAGGAATAGACCCATGCAGCGCCAATGCTTATCAACTGATTCATTAATAGAGACGGATTTCCGAAAAACAGACCGTCATTGCCTGCTGAATTAATCGCCTTTGATGCAAAGAGACCGGTCGCGATCGCGCCCCATGTGCCGCCTACTCCGTGAACACCCACTACATCGAGAGAGTCATCGTAGCCGAATTTTGACTTAAGATTAACTGCCAGGTAGCAGATGACCCCTGCAGCAAGCCCGATAATAATTGATGACATGGGCCCGACAAAACCGGATGCAGGAGTAATTGCGACAAGCCCCGCAACCGCGCCTGATGCCGCGCCGAGCGCAGTCGGTTTTCCCCTGTGCTTCCATTCCGCAAACATCCAGGACAACGCAGCAGCAGCCGTTGCGATATGCGTAACAACAAAGGCTGACGTTGCAAGAGAGCCTGATGCAACTGCGCTGCCTCCGTTAAAACCAAACCAGCCGAACCACAGCAATGCTGCCCCTATTAAAGTCATGGTAATGTTATGCGGCATCATCGGTTCTTTGCCGTATCCCTTTCTTTTCCCGACAACAATTGCAGCGGCCAGGGCTGATACACCTGAACTGATATGCACTACAAGGCCGCCCGCGAAATCAAGCGCTCCGAGGTTTCTTATCCAGCCGCCGACACCCCAGACCCAGTGTGCAAGAGGAAAATATACAAACGTGGCCCATAGCACAAGAAATACGAGATACGTGCTGAATTTAAACCGTTCAGCAATCGCTCCTGTTATGAGCGCCGGAGTGATAACGGCAAACATCATCTGGAATATCATGAACGCCTGATGCGGGATCGTTGCCGCGTAATCGGGATTAGGCTCAAGCCCGACACCCTTCAACCCTATCCAGTCAAGGTTGCCGATGATGTGCCCTACATCCGGTCCGAATGACAGGCTGTACCCGTAAAGCACCCACAGGATTGTCATAACTCCGAGCGCTATGAAGCTCTGCATTATTGTTCCTAATACATTTTTGCGTCTGACCATACCGCCGTAAAAGAGCGCAAGACCCGGCGTCATCAGCATAACAAGGGCGGTAGAGATCAAAACCCAGGCAGTATCGCCGGTATCAACTTTTGGAGCAGGCGCTGTCTGTTCAACTGCTGCCGCAGAAGGGGCAAGCTGCGCATCCTCTGCAAAGGCAAAACTTGCCAATGCCAATAAACCAATTATCACTAAAATACTCAATAGTCGTTTCATTTCTTCCCTCCTTAGTTAAAAGTCTATATCCAACTGTACGGTTGCAGTTGGTTTGAATGTACTTTCATTGTATATGTCATAACCTAATATCACCCCGACATTTGGTGCAAATTTCCATGCAACACCAAAACTTAATGCGCCGTATCCGTTGTCGCCGCCCTGATAATCTACTGCGGCCCAGAGTTTGTCCGATATCTCCGAAATCGTCCTGTCCCATGAAAGGAGCACCCCATTGTTGTCCTTATTGCCGTCGATATCTACTAAAAGGTCTTTATTCCCGGTGTAATATCCGGCTGAAAATCTCCCGAAATTTCCTAATGTCTTTGCCAGAAGACCATAGTACAGATTGTAGTTAGTTATATCACTCTTTGTGCCGAAATCATATCCTCCCAACGCTATGGCCGGGGAACCTGTGAACAGGGCATTTTCGGGGGTCCCGATCTTTGCATTGAACAACAGGGGATATGTGTGATCGCCGCCGGTGTCCCTGTAATCAATTCCAAGTTCCACCTGGACCTTCTCAAACGGTAATATACCGGCGGTTAAACCTATATTAGTAACAGTAGGTTCTGTAGCGCCGTTCTGACTCCGGGTCTTAATATAACTGTCAAGACCGAAATGTACCTTCTTATACGGCTGTATATCTGTAGACGGAATCCATATCTGAGTTGACGGTGTGGCATATGCAATTCCGGCCAACAAAACAAGTAAGATTGTTTTTACTGCAACGACTCTAAAGATTTTCATGTTACCCTCCTGATTTATTTGTATCGCGGGCTGATGCCTGCTGATGGGCGAGGCACCGCCTCGCCCCTACAACTCTTTACTCGTAACCCTGTCTTTACCCCATACCCCTTACTCCTTATCCCTTGCTCCTCCCTTCTTATCCCGTATTTTTTTATCTTGTACCCGATCATTCTCTCTGTAATGCCGAGCTGTCTTGCGGCCTTTGCCATCACCCAGTCGCATTCTTTTAATGCCTTGATTATTTCTTCCTTCTCAATTTCCCTGATCTGTTCCTTCAATGAACTCATAAATAATTCCTTTGAGTTTTATAATTGCTAAAATCATGCCAGCGCGTAACTTATTGATATAATTTAAAAATGTCTCACATTAGTAACATAATTGTAATTAATAGACATAATTGTCCGACAAATTGTTTGGATTATTTGTTAATATTTGACAAATACAGTCTAAAATAATGCCAGGGGAACTTATTGATATTGATAACAACGTGTCTCGCCATAGCAACATAATTGTAATTAAATACGACATAATTGTCCGACAAATTTGTTCGGATTATTTGTTAATGTTTGACAAAATACAGTCTGATAATTAAGCGCAAGGGGGAAGGATTCTTAAATTCTATCCTTGTCAATATGACGGGAAAGGAGATTGTTCTCGCATGCCTGTTCAAATATGATCTTCAACTCTATTGGTATTTTGTTACACAAAAAGTTTTTTCTGGTCCTCACGCAGTTGAGTAACGTATTCTTCAGGAAAGTAAAATCTGTTCTTGAATAACCTTTTCATTAACGACACTAACTGGCGGAATTTGTATGCGTCATGATTGGAGTCTCCTTTCTGCTCAGAGAGCTGCCAGCTATGCTCATCAGATATTCTCAGTTCCAGGGCAAGGGTATGCTGTTCGGTTTTTTTATCGATCCTGTTTCTCTCCTGAAATTCTGCGGTGCCGGGGATTATAATTTTGTTTGTTGCCGCGCTCCTGTGAATGGGAATGGAAATATTCAGCTTACATTGAAACTTATTGTGACCCATTGCAGAATAAGGGTTCTTTGCGGCATTAATGCTCAAAGCTTCATAAAAGTTCCTTGCATATCCGGTCAATTCCACGTCCGCAGGTATTTCTCCGCGGCCCTCACTTTTGGCGAGACTTAGTATCAGTTTTTTCACAGCGTTAACCATGCTTTCAGGGGAGTCAAAAAGTGTCTGAGTGATAGTCTGGGAAAGGGTGTTCTCCTGCAGTATGACCCCTCTTTTCTGTAAGGCGTGAAACAGCATTAACGTATCATCCCTGTTTTTTAGAATGAAAGTAATAGCAAGAATATCCCTGATACTGTGGGCTTCACCTTCAATATTTACTCCTAATTTTGTAAACATGCTGTTAGGGCTTTTCAATCTGGACTCTATACTGACAATGTCAACCTCAACACCGTCTCCGCTTTTAAAAACAAGGCATCCCTTGCTGATATCATAGCTGACAAGCTCCTTAAGCTTGAGGAAAAATGTGGAAATCTTTACAAAAGCCCTTTGCGCAGCATCGCTTTCAGGAATGTAAGGCGGAGTATGCCAGTCATAGTTGTATAAATTATGAAGCCCTTGCCCTTTAATTTCAAAGAACAGGCCCAGTTGTCCGTAATCATTAATGTCCTGACTATCTTCCTCTATGGACTTCACCAGATAGGCAACTTTAAGAATGGAGCAGGCTGTCTGTTGCCAGTCAGGAGGAACATCCATATTTTTGTCTTTAAAACCATGAAAGACATGGGGATACTTTATTGATGAAGCCATGAGAAACAGATGACGAGGGTCCTCAAACACTATATCTCTGAATTCACGGTTTTCAAGTATCAATTCAATTTCAGCGATGGCCTGCAGACAGTTACTGTATACCTGGCAATTTAATGAATTCAGGGCTTCGAGCTTGTTAAGCTGTAATTTTAGAGAAGGGAAGAGAAAATTAAAACAATAACGATATGCTTCACTTATGTACTTGACAGCCCTCTCTTTTTCGGCTGGTTCCAGATCATTGCCGCCCAAAGTATCAAAGCCCCGGTTTCCCATTATTTTTGTGGCCTGCCTCAGTGCAGTTGCATAATTATAAGTCTTCAATAAAAGATATGGGGTCATATCAATTCTATCAAGAACAGAGCCGAAAATATCATGATATAGGTCCTGGCCTGATGATGTATTGTTCATTCAGATTTCTCCTTGCACATACTCTTATTAATGGTTTCAATCCTGAGACTTGTTTTATTTAAGGCATCTTAATGCAATTAAATGGATAACTATCATAATATCCTGTTTTTGCAATTAATAGCAGAAACCGCGCCAATTAGCAACTTCCTGAATTTTAAAAAATGATGCGTATATCGTTTGCTGACAATTAAAACCATATTGTCACTATATGTACATAATTGTAATACTCGAATTATGTGCTCAATGTGAGAGCATACTCCTTAAATCATTACACAGCAAACTGCCGGTACCGGCGATCCCATGGCATATTTAATTATTTATATTGAACTCTGCTTATTGAATAATCGGCAGTATAATATCTATAATTATAAAGCTGTATCATTTTAAGGCTTGCTTATATTTTTCAATCAATCAAAACAAGGAGATATTTATGGTTAAAGTAGGAATTATAGGCGGATCCGGGCTTGATGATCCAAAGATCCTTAAAAATACAAAAGAAGTTAAAGTTGTTACCCCTTACGGCGCACCTACCTCCTTGCTGACATGCGGTACAATTGACGGCGCCGATGTGGTCATCATTGCGCGGCATGGAAAAGACCATTCAATTTTTCCATCAAAGGTGAATTTCAGGGCAAATATATGGGCATTAAAAGAACAGGGCTGCACACATATACTTGCATCAACCGCGGTCGGCTCTCTGCGTGAAGAGATCGCCCCGGGGCACCTTGTATTTCCAAATCAGTTCATAGATCATACAAGAAAGAGGGAAACCACCTTTTTTGACGAGGATGTTGTAGTGCACACCCCGATGGCGGAACCGTTTTGTCAGGACCTCATAGATTTGCTTGCCTTGTCTGCAGGGGAACTGAATTTAACTTATCACAAAAACAAAACAGTTATCACGATAGAAGGCCCGCGTTTCTCAACAAAGGCTGAAAGCCACATGTTCAGGAGCTGGAATGCGGACGTAATAAACATGAGCACGGTCCCTGAAGTTGTGCTTGCAAGGGAGAAAAAAATACATTATGCCGCAATAGCAATGTCCACCGATTATGATTGCTGGCATGAAGAAGAGGAGCCGGTGACATGGGAAATGATCCTGGGAACCATGAAGAAAAATTCAGGCAATGTTATAAAGCTCTTCTTTAACTGTTATTCCCAGGATAAAAGAATATGATGATATTTGTATGAAATAGTTTCAGCCACAGACTGACACAGACTTCGGGAAGAACGAAAGTTTGGAAGCGCGGAAGCGTGAAAGTTTGTTGCTTCCGAGCTTCCACGCTTCAGCACTTCCGGACTAATCAGTCAGTGAAGATCAGTGGCCAACATAAATTTATAAAGGAGAAAAAACTATGCCGATTAAATCAAAAATAAGAACTATCCCGGACCATCCAAAAAAAGGTATTATGTTCAGGGACATAACCACTCTTATCAAAGACCCTGTAGGTTTCAGGCTGGTGATCGATAATTTCACCCAGAGATATATAAAAGGTGATATAAATTTCGATCTTATTGTCGGGATAGAGGCAAGAGGTTTTATTATCGGTGGTGCGTTGTCCTACACGCTCGGTAAAGGATTTGTTCCTGTAAGGAAAGTCGGCAAACTTCCCGCAGAAGTAGTAAGGCATGAATATAAGCTTGAGTACGGAACAGATACAGTTGAGATCCATAAGGATGCGATAGTAAAAGGGGCGAAAGTCCTTCTTGTCGACGACCTGCTTGCAACAGGCGGTACGGCATTGGCTGCAGCAACGCTGATCGAAAAGCTTGGCGGTGTTGTCGCAGGAAATGGCTTTTATCGTCAATCTCCCGGATGTTGGGGGAGAGAAAAAGTTGAAAGAAAAAGGATATAAGGTTTATTGTCTTACCGAGTTTGAAGGAGATTAATTTGCATGGCAAAAGTAATTCCATTTAAAGGGGCACTGTTTAATCCTCAGAAGGTGGACGCCAATGAGACTATGGCGCCGCCGTATGATATTGTTACGCCTGAGTTCAAGGATGTTCTTTACAGGCGAAGCCCTTACAATGTCATCCGTATTGATTTTGGTAAAGACGAGGACGGCGATAACGAAGGCAGGAACCGTTACACACGGGCTTCAGGTTTTTTGTCAGCATGGCGTGATGAGGGTATCCTGATAGACGATACTGAGCCGGCATTTTATTGTTACGAGATAAATTACGTTATAAATGGTCAGCAGAAAAAAACAAGGGGCTTTCTCGGCGCGGTCAGGATCGAGGAATTAGGTTCAGGGAGGATCCATCCGCATGAGATGACATATTCAAAGCCCAAATCGGACAGGCTGAATATCCTACGGTACTGCCAGGCAAATACAAGCCCTATATTTTCCCTGTACAGCAGTGAGGAAAAGATCACTTCATCGATTATTGATAATGTTGTCAGACAAGAGCCCTTCATAGAAGCAAAAAACGGTGACGGATTTATTCACAGGCTCTGGCGTATAAATGACATGGGTTCAATCGATGCGATCATAAAAGAAATGTCGGATAAAGATATTTTTATTGCAGACGGCCATCACCGCTATGAGACATCTCTCAAGTTCAGGAAAGAGATGGAAGATAAAGGTCTTGCCAGGACAGGGGAAGAGCCCTTTAATTATACCCTGATGTTTCTTGCCAACATGGAAGATGACGGGCTTACCCTCCTGCCAACACACAGGCTGGTCGAGATAAATTCGGATATCAACATAAAAGAGACTATCGGGCAGTATTTTGACATACAGAAAATAAACTCCAGCGCAATATCTGAAAAACAGGCAATGCAGCAGATGCTGGAAACCATGCATAAAAGTGCACATTCTTTCGGAATGTTTCTCACTAATGCCAATACATATTACTCTCTGGTGTTTAACGGTCCAAAGATAGAAACAGATATGCCTGAATGCCTGAAAGATCTTGATGTAACGGTACTCCACAAATTGATATTTGAAAGGCTTCTGAAAATAGACCATTATGAGTATGAGATGGACCCTGATATTGCAGTGGAAAGGGCCAGGAAGGGTTTGTTTGAGGCAGTTTTTTTCCTGAATCCCACAAGCGTCAAAGACGTCAAGGAAGTCGCTCTCGCCGGACAACGAATGCCGCCGAAGTCAACCTATTTTTATCCGAAGCTCCTGACCGGGATGGTTATTTACAGGTTTTAATTTTTAATTTTTTGTTTTATTGGTTTCATTAGTTGTATTGGTTTTATTAGTTAACCAATACAACAAATCAAACCAATCAGACTAATCGAACATAATTTGGTTACGTGGTGATATGTTCTTACATTTAAGACAATCGATATCTGTCTGGATCATAAAAAAAATCCAGAAATACGGTCCGCACAGGATGGAAGTCCTTGAAAATGTCTACGAGATCTCCGAAGATGTATTTAATCCGAAATTCTATTACACAAGTGTATTTATGGCAAAACATATAAAAGTGCGGCCCGGAGATATTGTGCTTGATATCGGTACCGGCTCGGGGATACAGGCAATCACAGCAGGGCAAACAGCATTAAAGGTCATAGCTGTAGACATTAATCCTGAGGCAGTACGGTTCGCCTTACGAAACGTAATTGCCAACGGGCTTGAGAAAAAGGTCTCCATAATTCACAGCGACCTTTTTTCTTCGCTGCATTCAGAAGATAAATTCGACGTAATACTGTTTACGCCTCCTTACCTGAAAGGAGCGCCGAAGTCAGATCTTGATCACGCCCTGTTCGATCCCGAAAAGAAACTGGCCAGGCGGTTCTTCAGTGAGGCAGGAAGGCATTTACGTCCTGACGGCTATATACAGATGGTTTATTCTTCATTTGCAGAACCGGAAAAGGTCCTTGAAATATCAAGACAGTCCGGCTGGAGACACAGCCTCATTGCCGAAGAACAAACCTTTTCCGAAAGGTTTTTGATTTATAAATTCACATTGAAAACCAAACAGCACGAATTTATCAGCTTGTAACATACTGATTAAACATTGGAAATTGAACAATTGTAATACCAATTTGATTTTTTTACGGCTCACAAGTAAAATATTATGTTAATTTAATAACCTGGAATATTTTTCTTTACTCTAAACAGGAGATCATCATGACATACACAACATATCGCCCACATAATAAGAAGCGTAAAAGGACCCATGGCTTTCTTATAAGAATGAGCTCAAAAGGCGGCCGTAATGTAATTAAAAGAAGGCGTGCCAAAGGCCGGAAAAAATTGTCTGTGTAATGAAAGCACTTGTAATTTCTGCTGTTAAACACTACAAGAAATACATTTCACCATTCCTGCCTCACTCATGCAGATTTTATCCATCCTGCTCTACCTACTGTATTGAGGCAGTAGAAAGATACAGCTTATTTAAGGGATTACGGCTCTCTGCAAAACGGATCATGAAATGCCATCCGCTGCATCCCGGTGGATATGACCCTGTAGAAAGTCTTAATAACCTCCGTTAATTTTTTATAAAAAGGGAACTAAATGGAAAAACGTACGCTTTTAGCTGTTGTCTTATCACTCGGTATATTGTTAGGCTGGTCCTATTTTTTTCAGAAACCCGTACCACAAAAACCTGCGCCTCAGGGACAGTCCGATCTTTCAAAAGATCAGGCTGTTAAACCCGAAACTGTCCAGCCGGCAGGGCAGATTCCTGCAGAAATTCCGCCGGTAACACAAGCTTCCGCAGCAAGTGATATAACCGTTGAAACAGATCTGTACAAAGCCGTTTTTTCCACTGAAGGGGCAATAATCAAATCATGGGAGCTGAAAAATTTCAAAGACAACAGCAAAATGCCTGTTGTTCTTTTAAAGTCACCCGGCGCGGTCCCGCCACTTGGAATGTTCCTGGAAGGTGAAAAACGCAGTCTGCCGCTAAAAGCGATCTATGAACCTAATACCAAACAACTCACGCTTTCAAAAGCCAATAACAGTGCAGAACTTGTTTTTTCTTATAGTGACAACGCTATTTCCATAAAGAAGAAATTTACCTTCCATAATGATGATTACAAGGTTGATCTTTCCATAGAAACTGTAAACATACCTTCTTACACCCTGCCCGTAGGAACTGACTTCGGCGTCTTTGACAAACAGCAAAAGGAACATAAGGGGCCGGTCCTCCTGATCGAATCAGACAGAAAAGAATTTGACGAAAAGCTGAAAGAAAAAGCGAGTTTTACAGGCAACATCCACTGGATCGCCCAGGAGGATAAATATTTTACCGCAGCACTTATCCCTCTTGCTCAAACTGACGGGGCAGAAGTTTGGAAAGAAGGCGCTTCCTCAGAGATCGCATTTAAGGTAAAGCAGCAAAAGCAGGATTTCATTTTTTATGCAGGGCCAAAGGAATATGACAGGCTTAAGAACTTAAACAAAGGCCTGGAACATATAGTCGATTTTGGCTGGTTCACAGTTGTTGCGATGCCCCTCTTCTGGGTACTGAAATTCTTTTACAAGTTTCTCGGCAATTACGGATGGACCATCATGCTTATAACCATAGTCGTAAGAATACCATTTATTCCGATCCTGAACAAAAGCCAGCAGTCAATGAAGAAGATGCAGAAGATCCAGCCCATGATGGCTGATATAAAAGAAAAATACAAGAAAGACCCGCAGAAGATGCAGCAGGAAATGATGGCGCTTTATAAAAAACACAAGGTCAACCCTGTTGGCGGTTGTCTGCCTATGTTGCTTCAGATACCTGTTTTCATTGCCCTTTATAATGTTCTCAATAAGGCCATTGAACTGCGTGGTGCACCGTTTGCATTCTGGATAACCGATCTTGCCGCAAAAGACCCTTATTACATACTGCCTGTTACCATGGGTGTTACAATGGTGATACAGCAAAAAATGACCCCCACGACTATGGACCCTTCACAGGCAAAGATCATGATGTTTATGCCGATCATATTTACTTTTATGTTCCTGTCCTTTCCCTCGGGTTTGGTCCTTTACTGGCTTGTAAACAATGTCCTTGGAATTGTACAGCAGTACTTTGTGAATAAGAAAGCAGATTAAATTTATAGCAATGGTTTCTCCAGAAATGTAGGGGCGATCCGGCGGGTCGCCCTTTTGTAATTACGATTTGTCTTTCCATGGGCGAGGCACCGCCTCGCCCCTACAACTGCAAATAACCAAAAGACAAGGTCCTCAAGAAACTCTACCTGCATTTTTCCAGTATAAAATAATATAATCACTATCATGCATACTGATGACACAATAGCTGCCATATCAACGCCATCAGGCCGGGGCGGCATCGGCATTGTACGTCTTAGCGGAAGAGATGCGGTAAAAATTGCAGACAGGATTTTTATTTCCCCCAAAAAGAAAAAAATCAGACAAACGCCTTCCCACAGAATCATCTACGGTCATATAGTTAATCCCAAAAATAAAGAGATAGTTGATGAAGCGCTTGTCTCGGTGATGAAAGCGCCGAATACTTACACAAAAGAAGATATCGTTGAAATAAACTGCCATGGAGGCATTGTGCCTTTGAGAAGGGTCCTTGAGCTTGTTATAAATTCAGGGGCAAGACTCGCGGAACCGGGAGAGTTCACGCAAAGGGCTTTTCTGAACGGCAGGATCGATCTTGCACAGGCCGAGGCAGTGCTTGACACTATTAACGCAATGACAGAGCAAAGCCAAAAGACCGCAATAGAACAGCTCAGGGGAGGACTTTCTGTAAAACTGGGAATGATAAGGGAGGAGCTTATCGAACTGACCGCATTTGTTGAGGCACACATCGATTTCCCCGAAGAGGATATAACATCCCTGTCATTAAAAGACATGAAAAAGAAAGCGCTCAGTATCCAGCATTCGCTGAAGAAACTTATAAACAGTTCACGGTACGGCATAATACTCCGGGAAGGGCTTAAAACCGCTATCATAGGCAGGCCGAATGTCGGCAAATCATCTTTACTCAATGCACTGCTTGAACATGACAGGGCTATTGTAACAGAAATCCCCGGGACTACAAGGGATGTTATTGAAGAATATTTGAACATCAGTGGAATTCCTGTAAAGATCATGGATACCGCAGGGATACGGGAGGTCAAGGACATTGCTGAGAAAGAGGGGGTCAAAAGAAGCCTTAAGGCCATGGAAGATGCAGACCTGGTTCTGCTGGTCCTTGATGGAAGCAGCGTTTTGCACAAAACTGATATAGAGCTGATCGAAAAATCACTTTCAAAGAATGTTATCTTAGTCATAAACAAGACCGACCTTCCACAAAAAGTAGGGGCGGGTTTTAAACCCGCCCTTACAAAAAAGGCAACCGGGAATTCTCAGGTCGTCAGCATCTCTGCCAAAGAAGGAACGGGACTTGATGAATTAAAAAACAGGATAGCAGATGCTGTTTCACACGGTCAAAACCGAAAGCAGCGTGAATACAGTCACTAACCTCAGACATGTACATGCCCTTGAAAAAGCCCTTTTATCCATTGAAGCCTTCATGAAAGCTGTTGTGAGGGAAACCTCTCCGGAATTCCTCTCAGTTGAATTAAGAGAAGCGCTTGATGCAATCGGTGATATTACCGGCATTACTACGCCGGAAGACGTTCTCAACAGGATATTCAGCAATTTCTGTATCGGGAAGTGATCTGAAACAGTTTATAGTTAATAAAATCCTTCATTTCGTGTAAAATTTACCATGACTGAAAAGCATCATAAAACAGATCTGATCGTTCATAAGAACAGGGAACTCGCTGCTATTCTCGAAGTCAGCAGGGTCCTGACCGCATCTTTCGATCTCGAAAAAAACCTTTCCTCTGCAATGGCGGCTCTCGGGAATCTTCTTGAGATGCAGAGAGGATGCGTGTTCCTGCTGGACCCGATGTCACAGGAACTTCGCATTGCTGCTGCCCACGGACTTACAAAACAGAATATCGAAAAAGGCAAATATCGGATCGGAGAAGGCATTGTTGGAAGAGTTCTTGGTAAAAGAACACCTATGGTGATCCCTAATATCGGGAAGGAACCTCTCTTTTTGAACAGGACAGGTTCACGTCCTGAAAAAGACGGGATCTCTTTCCTGAGTGTCCCGATAGAATTCAAGAATGAGGTGTTGGGCGTATTAAGCGTAGACAGGATCTATTCAAAAAAACACGGGAGTGTGGATGATGACCTCAGGGTCTTAAAAATTGTTGCTTCCCTGATCGCACAGTTTGTCAGGCTGTGGGAAAGCTACGAAAAAGTCGAAAAAGAAAAAGAGATTTTAAAAAGGGAACTAAAGGGAAAATACAGCATAGATAATGTCATCGGTCAATCAGACAGGATGCAGGAAGTATTTGCGGCTGTCCACCGCGTAGCTCCGACAAAGGCAACGGTAATCTTACGGGGAGAGAGCGGCACAGGGAAAGAACTCATCGCCAGTGCGATCCATTATATGAGTCCAAGGAGCAAGTACCCGTTCATCAAATTTAACTGTGCATCGATACCTGAAGGACTTCTTGAATCAGAACTTTTTGGCCACGAGAGGGGCGCGTTTACAGGCGCCATATCTTCAAGAAAGGGCCGGTTCGAACTTGCTGACAAAGGGACGATTTTTCTTGATGAGGTCGGGGACCTGCCATTGACGCTGCAGCCGAAAATCCTGCGGGTACTGCAGGAAAGAGAATTTGAGCCGGTCGGCGGTGAAAAGAGCATCAAGGTCGATGTCAGGATAATTACCGCGACAAGCAGGGACCTGGAGCACTATGTATCACAGGGTAAATTCAGGGAAGACCTGTATTACCGGCTAAATGTTATCCCGGTTTTTCTTCCGCCGCTCAGGGAAAGAAGTGAAGACATCACTGCACTGATTGAGTATTTTCTGGCAAAGTTCAATAGTGAACATAACCGTTCTGTACATCCTGATAAAAATGCCCTGCAAATTCTCCTGAACTACGATTGGCCCGGAAATGTCCGGGAACTGGAAAATACCATTGAGCGGTTGGTGATCATGTCAACTTCAGACATATTTGCCCCGTCAGATCTGCCCGATTCACTGAGTGTTCGCCGGTTAAAAGTTTTAAATAAATCCGTTTCATTAATCACTAATATCGTGGAGATTGAAAAAACAAATATCCGCGACGCCCTCGAAAAGTCGGGATGGGTCCAGGCCAAAGCAGCAAAACTTCTGGGAATTACGCCGCGCCAGATAGGGTATAAGATAAAAAAATACGGATTGGAAGAAAAAAGTTGAACAACAAGAAACTACCGCATACAGTCCCGGGCTATATAAGCTACAGCTTCTTTTTTCTCGGCATTCTTTCAGCCGTTGCATTCAGAGTAATTATAATTTTCCAGCGTCTTGAGCCGGCGTGGGTGAGGCCGGTCTGGTATATAGGAGCAATCGGGTATATCGGTTTCTTTATGTACCGCTATGCTATTGCAAGAAAAAGAAAGAAAGTGATCAGGGACTTCGATCTGATTGAAAAGGTCCGGGCCAACGCCTGCCTTTCGGATGAAGAAAGAGAGGTAACAACATATCTTCTGTCATCATTAAAAAAATCTCATGAGGACATTAATTATTTAATTATTTTTGTGCTGTCGATAGTTGCCATTTTGGTGGATCTGATATTGAGTCTTTACACATGACAAGAGTTTGTGTGGTTGCTTTTAACATCCCTAAAATTTACAATAAAGTCTATCAAATATTTGCCCTACATGAAGATTTATGACTGCTATCTTGAAGAAAATCACAGATTATTTAAAACTTATTAAATTTTCCCATTCCATTTTTGCGCTTCCTTTTGCATTCACATCAGCGCTTATTGCTGCCGATGGCATCCCATCACGTTATCAGATTTTATGGATAACCGTAGCAATGATCGGCGGCCGGTCAGGCGCAATGGGAATGAACAGGATCATCGACAGGAAAATTGACGCATTGAACCCAAGGACAGAAAACAGGGAGATCCCCAGGGGAGTTGTTAAAACGCAGGAAGCGCTTATTTTCACTGTGATCGCTTTTGCGCTGTTATTGTTTGCCGCTTACAAACTCAACCCGCTTTGTTTGCAGATCTCACCAATATTTGTACTGGTACTTCTTATGTATTCTTATACGAAAAGGTTTACCTGGCTTTGCCACATAATACTTGGAATAGCGCTTGCACTTGCTCCGCTCGGCGCATGGATTGCTGTCAGGGGGGAATTTGATTTTAACATTCTGCCGCTTTGCCTTGCAGTAATGTTCTGGGTTGCCGGCTTTGATGCCCTGTACGGCCTGCAGGATATGGATTTCGATAAAAGGCACGGCATTTATTCGATCCCGAGCATTTTCGGTGTAAATGCTTCACTATGGACAGCAAGGATATTTCATATAATCACGATCGGCCTGCTTTTAAGCCTTATACCCCTGTTTAATTTAAGCAGCATTTATCTCCTTGGAGTTATTATAGCTTCCGGGCTTTTGCTGTATGAACACGCCATGGTAAAATCTACCGACCTCAGTAAACTTAACATTGCCTTCTTCAATATGAACGGTTATATCAGCATCACCGTATTCGTATTTACATTGTTTAATTACCTGATGCCGCATTAATTTTTCTTGTCATATGTTGATTTTGAGATTCAGCCACAACCCTAATTCGTAAGGGGTGCCAGGGGTTTCCGGGGAAAATTCTATTCTTTAATATTCCTATACATTATCCCCCCGGTGATGCCGAATACAACCGGACAGATCAATGAAGCAAGCCACGGAGGCAGAATACCCATATTGCCAAGTGATATGCCTGTTGAGTAGAGCACCCAATATATTATACTGACAATAACTCCAAAACCTGCCGCCTTGATCCCGCCTCCCCACCTTGAATGTAACGCGAGGGAGATGCCAAAAAGCGCCATGATAAAATTTATGGTCGGGTATGAAAGCTTTTCGTATAAACGCACTATATATTTAAGGTTCTTGAATCCGGCTTTCTCAAGGCGTTTGTAGTATGCATAAAGTTCGGCAAAGTTCATCTCTTCAGGCTTTCTCACTTCCTCTTTGAATATTCCAGGTTCCTCTATTACAGTAGACCTGAGAGAATCATATCTTTTTGTAGTATTGTTGCTGAAATCAAAAACCGTCACGTTTTTAAGGTCCCAGCCCCCGTTCGTCCATACAGCTTCTTCCGCCTCTGTTCTTTTTTCCAAACCGAAAGATGTGCTGAAATTGAAGATGCTCGTCTTTAATATTTTATTTTCATCTGCTACAAAACCGTCAATACGAATCAGGCTTTTATCAAGTCCTTTCAGCCATAAGGCCTCTTCTTTATAAATAATCTTTGGCTCTTCCTTCATTATCTTCACCTTTCTTATCCAGTCTGCCCTTCTTGCAAAATCAGGAACAACCGTTTCTCCTAAAAGTGCCGACAGAAGAGTAAAAACAAATCCAAGCACAAGGAAATGCGTAAAAAACATTTTTACGCTGCCGCCTGATGCCTTGATTATTACTATCTCTTTCCATTTTGAAGCTATTCCGATAGTGATCAGTATGGAAAACAATATTGCAAATGGCAAAGCATATAACATTACGCCGGGGGCCTGTAACAACAGGTATTGAATTATTAAATAGATAGAAGCTTCATGGCTGTAAAAAACGTTTGCCTTGTCAAAGAACTCTGCTACAATCGAGAGCGCTGTAAAAGAGAAAAGGAAAATAAGTAAAAACTTGATAAATTCCTTTAAAAAATATCTCCTGAGAATCTTCATAATCAGTTAAAATCTTTTTATGGGCCTGTCCTTATAAGCCCTGTAGAAAAATATCCAGGCAAAAACGCCAAGAAATAAATTAGGGGCCCAGCCTCCCAGAAAGGCCGGTATCTTCCCTGTCTTTGCAAAAGACTCTCCGACAATAAGAAGCAGATAATAAAATATAAGGATCGCAAGACTCATGGAAAGACCGCCAAGCCTTCCTATTTTCCCCATCCTGTTGGAAAGCGCCGGCCCCAGAATGCCAAAAATAATACAGGCAAAGGGCAAAGCCAATCTCCTGTGCAGTTCGATCGCCCAGGGTATTCTTTTTCTCCCCTTCCAAAGCTTGCCGGTAAGGATTTCTTCGGGTTTTATTTTCTCCTGGTCTATTTCTGCAGTAAGCACCAGTTCATACTTGGAGAAAGTGATTTCAGATGAAGTGTTATTGTTGTATGTATGAATGACTCCTTTATTCATTGTCATATTTATTAACCCCTCGTCCGGATTAGAGCTTATCATCCCGTCTTCTGCAACGATCACCATAGGGGACTGAGGTTCTTTAACTGTCTTGTCCGCCGCCCTGAAAATAAATATCCCTCTGAATTTATTCGCAGATACTACCTCTCTTACATAAATGATATTCCCCTGAAATACATCTGAAAATGCCTCTTCCTGAAAAGTCAAAGAGGCCTTTCTTACAATTGTTTCGTACAATGTCTTCTTAAAGGAAGACATGCCTCTCGGCAATAAATAAAGACTGACAAATAAAAGAATTACGAAAAGCACTAATGAAAGCATAAGGGCCGCTCTGGAAACTCCCCAAAAACTCATGCCGCATCCCTTCAGTACAACTATTTCACTGTCAGTAGACATCCTGCCATATGTAATAAATATGGAGACCAGGATCGACATAGGGATAGAGATCAATAAAATAGATGGCTGCAAATATATAAATATCTTTAAAATATCTCTAAAATCAGCCCCTGTTCCAATCAGAACATTTGTGATCTTGACAAATTTCTCCATGAAAAGAATAATGGAAAGGGAAAAAACAATAACTGCTAAATTAATGAGCAGTTCCTTTAATATTGTCCTGTGAATTATCATTTTTTGAGTTTTATATCGTTAATGTTATCGAATAACAAGCAGAGTCTGTTTATAAACTCTGCTTAACATTGTTTAACTTTCTAATATTAACAGACTCTAATTATAGCAACTAATGAATGCAAAATGTATCAGCTGCGGAAACTGAAAAGGGCTTTAAAAATCAGGGGTGGACCCGGAATTTACTTCCGGAGTAAAACAATAATCAGCATTATAATATGTTCTATTCTATTTCTATGCCTGGATAGCATTTATGCAAAGGCTATTCATCAAGTCCATCCACCGCCTGTTCAAATATTGCCAGGCCCGCCGAAACAATTTTTAGACCGAGCATATTTTTATAAATGGGAGTGTAAAGATGTTATAAAGACCCTTAAAGACAGCGGCCTGGAGGTTGTCGATGTTACGGGAGGGATCACTATCGGTTCGCCTGAAGCAACAGAGAGCACAGTATTCTTAATGCCTTTTTATGGTGAAGAAATTGGAGGGGTCGTATCCAGTTATGACTCGGAAATAAAACTCCTTGATTCTTTAAACTACTACTCATCGATGAATAAAGACCCTCAGTCCCCTGCATGGAGGATATTCAGAAAGGACAATATCCTGCTTTTAATCAGCGGGATGGTGCCTGAAGAGAAAGCCCTTGAGTATGGTAATGCATTGAGCAGGATGAAAAAGTAGTGTTAAAAAAATAGCTAAAGTTTTTATGTTTTTGTGCCGTATTAATTCAATATGCAGGAAGAAAATCCCAACCATACGGTAAACAAAGAAGATATCATTGAATTAGCCATGAAAAAAGCTCTTTCTTCAACAGAAGATGTTATAAATGGCAATGATAAAGAGGACAACGGGGCTTCTCATTATGAAGACGGGATGATTACTTCTGAGGCCGACGATGTTGAAGATGATGTAAAAGACAGGAGAAAATATCCACGCTCTGAATTTGCTTATCCCGCTGAATTTAAAGTATTTTATCAAAATTTAGAGCACTTATCTTTCAATGGATATTTAAAGGATGTTTCCATAAGCGGAGCGTGTCTTCAGCTTGATGACAAATATGGAAGATTCAATATAAAAAATACGAATAATGTAAAAATCAAGATATCTTTCAGCATACCAAATGAGGACAAGGTAAGTATCTTTGCTATTATCAGGTGGATAACAAAAATGGACCCGAGAACATTTTCCATCAAAATGGGGATTGAATTCAAAGACCTGGCAGGCTGGCAATTGGATATTATCGAAAAATTAATAGGAATGAAAAACAAAGACCACAATATGATGTGGAATCTCTGGGAGCAATATAATAATTGGAGATAAAAGGGAATATGGACGATATTAAGAACAAACTATGGGCTATAGGAGGCGGTAAGGGAGGCGTAGGGAAAAGCATTGTTACCCTCATGATCGGTGCCTCACTGGCAAGACTGGGGAATAAAGTGATCCTTGTAGATGCGGACCTTGGCGGCAGTAATCTCCATACCCTTGTCGGTATAAGATATCCAAAATATACGCTGGCAGATTTCATTAATAAAAAAGTTGAGACAATTGAAGAAGTAGTAATGAGCACTCCCATAGAAAACATGAGTATAATTTGCGGCGCTGACGATATACTGGGCATGGCCAATCCAAAATATACACAAAAGACGCGCCTGCTTAATCACTTAAAAAGACTGGATGCAGACTTCATGCTTCTGGACCTGGGCGCCGGGACATCCTTTACGACGATGGACTTCTTCCTGTATGCGCCTAATAAAATAGTTGTGCTTACTCCGCAGATCACATCCATACAAAATGCTTATGGGTTTATCAAGGCAAGCCTTTTCCGCCACTTAAATGATACATTCAGTAAAGAAAATGGGCCCCTGGAACTTATTAAACGGGCCTGTTCACCGGTCAATGGCGAACCCATTGACTCTATCGCAAAACTTTACGATGAGTTCAAGGTCCTTGGAGCAGAGCAGCAGGAAAACCTGATGAACTGCATTAATGCGTTAAATATAAAACTCATTATCAATATGGTTAAAGATACCAAGGAAAGAAATGTATGCAACATAGTTAAATCCGTAGCAAAGAACTACCTTGGTCTCACCATTGAAGATTTAGGCATTATACAATTTGATAATATATTGAATTCATCAATTAATAATATGTCGGATTTTTTTACTAAGAGACGTGACAGCATGGCGAGTATCAATTGTTATGACATTGCTACAACTATAATAAAAAATTGTCAGAAAAATACCACGCAACCTTCTGTTTTCGCTGCCCCCAGGATATCCGCTTAAATTGATCTTAAGCCGGAAAATTGATTTAAATAACGATATAGAGATATAACTCGTAAACAACTATTATCAGGTATATATTTATAATAACCGGCAGGCACATTCTCGTAATATTAACATTTTTAAACAGGCACATGACAATCAGTGATAAGGATGTTATTGTAAATTTTATTAAAGAAAACTGAATAATGCCCTGATCCAGAAAAAAAGCCATTACCGGGTTCGATTCATACACAACGCCCTTATTTATTAATTCAAGTGTTAAAAATGCATCCAGACAACTCAGGCTTAAAAGGAATACGACCGCGACCAACAGTCTTGTGCTGTATAGATCCACAATGATATGATTTTTTTTATCTCCGTGCCTCCTTGTCTTCCTTCTTCTGCCGCCCCAAAGAGTATATCTGCCGATGATCGGCGTTGGGGCCCTGCGCCTGTCAGGGACCTCTCTCATGTCTCCGCTGATTGATAGTTCAGTTATGTCTTTATACCCGCAGTTCATGTTTTATTTACCTTTTAAGTATTATGACAAGCTATCAAGCCTACCAGCTGGCAAGCCTGCAAGCTTTCAAGCCTGGAAGCTGGACAGCTTCTTTTATACTACCCAATACCTGATACTAAAACTCATGCAAACCCCATGCCATAGTATAACATATAGATTTAATGTATTTTATATTTTATTATACCAAATAAAGTGTAAAATAAAGCGACATAAGTGTAAATTTTTATTTAAAAATTAATATGACAAAGCTTAGTTTCGCTTCCACTCTCCGCTTTTGCCGCCGCGTTTTTCTATCAGCATAATGTCGCCGATGATCATCCCCTTGTCTACGGCTTTGCACATATCGTAAATTGCGAGCGCCGCGATCGACGCAGCAGTAAGCGCTTCCATTTCAACGCCAGTCTGTCCCGTGCATTTTGCCCGGGTCTCTATCACGACTTTATTTCTTTTCTTATCTATGTTGAAATCAACTGAAACATTGTGAAGATTAAGTTGATGACATAATGGTATAAGTTCACATGTCCTCTTGGCCGCCATGATACCGGCAAGCCTTGCTGTGTCAAACACATTGCCCTTGGCGATCTTTCCATCAGTGATAAGGCGCAGCGTTTCCTTTTTCATGTAAACAGCTCCGCTTGCCACAGCCTCCCGCAAGGTTGACGGCTTACTGCCCACATCAACCATTTTCGCCCTGCCTTTAGCATCAATATGCGTAAGTTTTGATTTTCTTTTTGCTTTTGTCATGTTAATCCGCCAGTAGCTCCTCCAGGATCTCCGCTGCATCAGTAATATATTCAGGGCACCTTTCAATAATGGCCATCCATGCGTCAGGATTCAGGTCTTTTTTGGCACCCGGGTCAAAATCTATAAGCTCTCTGCAAATAATTGAATCGTTCCTGACCTTAAATCGTTCTGTAAATTTATTAACAAGCTCATACGTCTTTGCTTTGGACACTTTGTTCCCTGCATCTGCTGCTCCATATTTAAGACCAATGACCATAAAAGCCCCTGTAACTGCCCCGCAGGTTTCACCCATAAGCCCCATTCCGCCACCAAAGGCGCTACCTATCCTCAGCGCTGTTTCATGGTCCACCCCCAGCTTAACCCCGTAAGCTGCCAGTATGGACTGAGCTCAGTTGAACCCACTATTGAACAATGTTATTGCTTCCTCTATTTCTGACATGTTTTTATGATACCTGCTGATAAGATTTTTTTCTATTTTTTATCAACTTAAAATGTCTGCAGTCAGAAATATGTGGAAAATACGAACAAGGACAGTATTTATTGTCGATTATAGAAATTCTGGAACAGGCTTCCATGCCGCGTTAAATCAATAACACGGATTAAAGATCATCAGATATTATCACAGATCATTTGTGCTAATATAAATTCTTATGAGACGGGTTGTAATCACCGGGATCGGCGCTGTAACACCTCTGGGCAATGATATTGAAACCACATGGAAATGTTTAACTGAAAAACGCTCAGGTATAGGCCTGATAACAAAATTTGACCCCTCCGGATTAGCAAGCCGTATTGCAGGTGAATTAAAATATTTCCCTTCTGAAAATTATATCTCCAAAAAAGAAATTCAGAGACTTGACCCGTTTATACACTATGCAATTGCTGCAGCGACAATGGCGGCAGAAGATGCAGGGCTGATAAGCGCGGAAGTGCGGAAGTGCGGAAGCGCAGAAGTAGGGGCGATTCGCGAATCGCCCTTACGATTAACCAATGCAGGGATCGTCATTGGTTCAAGCAGGGGGGGGATAACAAGCATGGGAAACGCCCTGCAAAAGCATCTGTTGACCGGCAAACCCTTTTCAGCATACTTAATGTCATCAAGCACCATTAACATGGCGTCTTCCCAGATATCGATGAAATTCGGCATAAAAGGACCGGCCCTCGGTCTATCAACTGCATGTGCCTCCGGGACCAATGCGATCGGTGAGGCTGCACGTATGATCAGATACGGTGAAATAGACCTTGCCTTTGCAGGCGGCTCGGAAGCGCCAATTTGCAGACTGGCTGTTGGGGGATATGCTGCATCCGGCGCTCTTTCAGGAAGAAATCATGCACCTCAGGAGGCGAGCAGGCCTTTTGATAAAGACAGGGACGGCTTTGTAATTTCAGAGGGTGCAGGCATTGTTGTGCTTGAAGGACTTGATCATGCGATTAGAAGAAGAGCCAGGATCTACGCAGAACTTGCAGGCTACAGCACATCTTCAGATGCATTCCATCAGACAAAGCCCGACAGCGAAGGCGAGGCCTTTGCAATTAAAAAGGCATTAAAAGATGCGGGAATTTCTGCTGATGAGGTTGACTACATAAACGCTCATGCTACATCAACCCTTCTTGGCGATCACACTGAGTCAGATGCAATAAGAAAAGTCTTTGGTAAAAAAGCTGATGACATTTATATAAGTTCATCCAAATCAATGCTGGGACATATGCTCGGCGCTGCCGGCGCAGTGGAAGCAGCGATAACCGCAATGTCAATTGACAGAGGCATGATAATTCCCACAACCAATCTTGAAAAACCTGACCGCGCCTGTGAACTTAATCACGTGACCACGACAATGAAAACAGATATAAATACTGCAATTACGAATTCCTTTGGTTTCGGCGGAGTAAATGCTGTCCTGGTGTTGAAGAAATTTAGAGGGTAAGAAAATATCGGCCCATATGGGGCATTAAACTCTATGTGAGCTTTACATGACCGCTGCAAACAGCGGGGCTCTCTAACTGCCTGAAGCTTCCAATAATTCTGTTTAATAATTCCATTAATATTATTTAGTGGACAGTTGTAAGAATTGGAGTTAAAAGAAGGTTGGAATATGAGTCAGACTATAAAGCTATGTCCCTTTCTATCAAGATCCGGGATAAGGCAATACATAATTAACATTTTAATTTAATGCGAGGAATTTTATGAAAAAAATAATTGAGAAAAAAATATACAGTGCAGATGTTACTGCCAGGAAAATCTCACCAGTAAAACAGAATAAGGCAGTAAAGGTCAAGAGCCTGAACAGGCATTATTTAACATCTGACAATTTATGCAAGATCACTTTTAGACTGCCCAAAGAGGCGGCACATAATGCAGAGACAGCAACCGTCGTCGGTGATTTTAATAACTGGGACCCGACTGAACACGAAATGAAAAAACTGAAAAACGGTGATTTTACCTTGACCCTTAAACTGCCTTGCAACAGAGAATACAGTTTCAGGTATCTTATTGACGCAAAACGCTGGGAAAATGACTGGTTCGCAGACAAATATGTTCCTAATGAGTTTCAGACTGAAAATTCAGTGGTCATAACATAGATGCCGGGACCAGAGGCAAATCCTGTAACTTCATTTCTCATGAGAGGTCATCCGACCTTTTTTCTTCACTAAATAATGATATTTTGATAAACTCTTTTTATCAACAAACTATTTGAGTGATTTATGAAACGGTATTTATTTATCTCCATACTGCTTCTGATATTTTATTCCTTCAAATGCTATGCATGGTTTGATGAAACTCACCTCGCTGTGGCAAAGGCAGCCGGGTATTCCAAGTGGTATAATGCCGCTGGGGCGGATATGCTTAAGGTTAAAGCAGGCGATAAAGAAAAATACAATCACTTTTTTGACAATTTCAATGATATAAAAGTGACCCCTGAAATGGTTTTGAATCAGACAGAAAAATACGATGATCCTGCTGATACGGAAGGACATCTTTACGGAGCCATAATCGCTTCGGTAAGACAATATGAGAACAGGAAAAATGATAATAAATATGCAGAATATCACCTTGCTTTTTGCTCCCACTATATAGGTGATCTATCATCCCCTTTTCATAATGTAATTTATGATGATTTCAATAAAAAACATCACGCTGTAAATGATGGGATAGTTGATCATGAGGTTTTGGAGAATATTGACAAAATAAATGAGAATATGACCCGGGTTAAACTGGGAACAGACAATTTTGAAAAGGACCTTGCAGGAGAAATTACCAGGATCGCAAACAATGCAAGACAATTGGGTCACAAATTGCAAAAAGAAAAAAGGGACATGACAAAGGAAGAGGCATATAAACAATTAGGGCAAAGCGCGTCTTTACTTAAAGCTTTGTTAAAACATTTAGGGAATATTAAGTAACAGAGATGGCGGAGAGACCTGGAGAATTATCCTGGATCGTTATGTCATATAGCGGGAGAACGCAGCTTTTTGTTCTTTATGAGTTTTTCTAAAACTATCGCTATTTGCACTGATGTCATCGACCCTTTCTCAAGAAGAAGCTCTCCGATAAGTTTATGGTGATTATTAGATAAGTCGTTGGTTATTTGTTCATCTAAAGCTTCTTCTAATTGTTCAGCAGTTATAAAACCTTTCGCTATTGCAATCTCACCAAATCTAAAAGCGTATTCAATCGCAGAATCCAGCTCATTGTCATCTATCATTGTTAATTCCCCCTAAAAAAGTCAGCATCTTTATATCTTATCGGCTAAACCTATTGATTACATTAGTTGGGGGAAAACATCTATTACATATCATTTTGTAAGGCCAACCAGGATGTGGCCGGGTCAGTTTGGACAGGCATAAGTGATAAGCTGTCTGTTCATATTGCTGCCTGTACCATAAAAAAGTTGCAGACACGGGAAAAACGCGGTAATATTGTAACAAAAATCATATTCATTACTAACTATGCTGCAGGGCATGAGATAGAAAGAAGTTCTTATGGACCATATAATAGACAGATTTCCCAATCTCCCGGAACGAATCAGCGGTTTAGGAGACCTGGCATGCAATCTATGGTGGAGCTGGCACCCTGCCGCGAGAATGCTCTTTAAGATGATAGACCGCCCTGCATGGAAGGAAAGCGTTCACAACCCGGTAAAGATGTTACGAGAAATTCCCCGGGAAATCCTCGAATCGGCAGCGAGTAACCCCGACTACCTGAAGCATTATGACACGGTACTTTCACGATTTCAAAATGAAATCGAAGGGGAGTCACGCTGGTTTACAGAAAATGTTACGGATACAAAATGTTTACCCATCGCCTATTTTTCCGCTGAATACGGACTGCATCGCTCTCTTCCCTTCTACGCCGGCGGACTGGGGTTTTTGGCAGGTGATCACCTCAAAGAATGCAGTGACCTGGGAATTCCGCTGGTGGCGATCGGTTTCATGTACCCTGAAGGGTATCTTCGTCAGAGGATCCGTGTAGACGGCTGGCAGGAACACGTAGATGAAGTCCTTGACAGAGAGGCAGCTCCGATCGAAAGGGTTTTCGATGATAAAGGTCAACGGCTTGTGGTCAAGGTGCCGTTTATTGATCCCCCGATATATGTAGCGGTATGGAAAGTCACTGCCGGCACCATACCACTTTATCTGATGGATACGGACATAGAGCTGAACGACCCATGGAACAGGTTAATATCCGCTCATCTATATATAGGCGATACGGAACAGCGGCTGCGTCAGGAGATCGTGCTCGGCATTGGAGGCCGTGAGGTATTAGACACCCTCGGCATAAAGCATTCTGTATTACATCTCAATGAGGGGCACCCTGCATTTGCCTTACTGGAAAGGATCAGGGAGCGTATAGAGGACGGCATGAGTTTTGACGCCGCCGCACAGCAGGTGCGTGATACCACTGTTTTTACTACTCATACCCCTGTGCCGGCCGGTCATGATGTTTTCCCCTTCCGTCTCATGGACAGGTATTTTAGCCACTACTATCCAAAGCTGGGGTTGACCCGCGAGGCCTTTTTTCAGCTGGGAATACATCCGGAGCAGCCGGCAGCGGGATTTAATATGACTGCATTCGCACTCAGGATGTCGGCTTATCACAACGGCGTAAGCAGAAAGCATGGTGAAGTTGCACGGAATATGTGGAGATCTCTCTGGCCCGGCCTTAAAGATGAAGATATACCGATAGATCATGTCACAAACGGAATACATGCCCCGACATGGATTGAACCCAAGATGGAACTTCTTTTTAATAAATACCTGGCTGAAGGCTGGATTAAAGATCATGACAATCCGGATATCTGGAATGCTATAGACAACATCCCGGACAATGAACTGTGGCAGGCCCACATATGGGTAAAAATCAAACTGATTAATTTTATACGGGAACAGGCACGGAAAAGATGGGTGGAAGACGGGGCAAGTCCCCTGAATATTATAGCCGGTGGTACAATGCTGGACCCGATGGCGTTCACACTAGGTTTTGCCCGCCGCTTTGCGACCTATAAGAGAGCAGACCTGATATTCCATGACCTTGAACGTCTGAAGAAACTTCTGAATAACCGCTGGAGGCCCGTCCAGATCATATTTGCCGGCAAGGCACATCCTGCGGACGATGAAGGGAAAAGGATCCTCCAGCGCATAGTTCAATTTCGCAAATAACCCTGATTTTGGAGGAAGGATCGCCTTTGTTGAAAATTATGATGAACAACTGGCGCAATATATGGTACACGGCGTGGACCTCTGGCTTAATAACCCCAATACCTCCAATGGAGGCAAGCGGGACGAGCGGCATGAAGGCCGCCATCAACGGGGTACCGCACCTCAGTATACTGGACGGCTGGTGGATCGAGGGATACAACGGCAGGAACGGATGGGCGTTCCCGGCCGGCGGTGATGACAGTGATGCGGAGGCAATTTATACTCTTCTTGAGACAGAGATCATCCCCATGTATTTCAAGCTGGATGACAACGGCATCCCACATGGATGGGTAAAGATCATGAAGGAGGCAATAAAGAGCACAGGCGCCGGATTCAGTGCACGAAGAATGGTAAAAGAGTATGTTACAAAGTTTTACCATAAGGCCCTGAAATCGGCCGGGAGTGAGTCGGCATTGTAGGGCCATGCCGTGTTCAATACTTTTTGTGAAAAAGGAACCTGGAGCCGTAAATTACTGACCTCCATTCCGCTGCCGACCTGCGCTAATCGCCGAGCAGTTCGCCTATGGGTTCCAAATCTTCCACCCGATCGCATACCGCCTTGATAATCATGATGATGGGCACGCCCAGCAATAAACCCCACACGCCCCACAACCAACCCCAAAACAGCACGCTGACGAAAACCACCACCGGGCTCATCCGGCTTGCCCGACCGGTAAGCCATGGCGTCAGCAAGTAACCTACGAGACCGTGGATGACCAGCGAGATGCCCGCGACCAGAAGCGCCATGCCGATCGTTCCGAATTGGAGAAAGGCGACGAGCACCGTGCCGCCGGTAACGATGACCGGACCGAGATAGGGGACAATATTGAATACCCCGGCGGCGATCCCCCAGATTGCCGCATGCTCCAGGCCGATCCAGAGAAACGCGAGCCAGGTCACTACGCCCACCAGAATGCTGGTAAATATCTGCACCAGCAGATAGCGTTGAATCTGGTCGGTAATTTCATCCAGCACCTGGAGGGTGATTTTTTTCTTACTGAGGGTGGGGCCGGTGATCTTGACCAGTTTGCGCCGGAAAGTGTCGCCCGAAACCAGCATAAAATACGCCAGAAACAATACCATTGTGAGCTGGCCGGCAAACCCGACTGCACCCTTGGTTCCCATCCAAAGGTACTCTTTGACATTAAGTTTGGGCTTTTCGATCTGCACCCGCGTCACCCCGCGCGGGGCGACAGGTGCCGGAGCGCCTGTCTCGCTCGCTGCCTGCTCGAGTTGGGTGGCGGTTTTTTGCACGTTCTCCATCATGCCTTCGGACGTTCCCCGTTCTTTGAGCCTTGCCAGGCGAATCTTCTGCGCGGCGTCGGGCAGGGTTTCGATCAGCTTGGCAGCATCGTCGCTGAGCGAATAAACCAGAGAGCCTGTCCCTCCCACGATACCGAGCAACAACACAGCGGCCCCGATGGCGCGCGGGATTCGCCATTTTTGCATCAGGTTGACAGGGGGAGAAAGCGCATAGCTGATCATCACGCCCAACATCAGCGGGATGAAAATCGCCCTGGCCCAATGCAGCACGAAGATGACCGCGAGCACCGTGAGCAGAGCGAGCGAAAAACTGTACACATCAACCGGCATGCGCAGCACCAAAGGAGCGGGTTCCTGAGATTCCAGCCCGCCTTTGTTCCGGATACTTTTCGCCTTGGGCGAAAGTTTGTTCTTCATTCCTGATTCCTCTTTACACTCTTTCGCAACAGTGACATCATTATAGCACCAAAACATGAGAAAGCTATTCTGCTGCTGCCTGAGCAGATATGAAGGGACTTTAACGCACTGAAAATGAAGGAGGAAAACTGGCGAAGGGGATTAATTCTTGCTAAAATGAAATTTATGACAATCATAAAGCCTTTCTTTTTGTTCTTTCTGTTCGTATCCATCTTGAGTGTCAGGGAGCGGTTTGTGAATTTGTTTGCCGCTTGGCTGTAGAACATCGCCGAAAATCGGTTTATTACAGTAAACGTAGATCATGTGAATCAGATGCGTAAGACCAGAAACCTTTCGAAATTCTTCCTGTTCATGGTCGCAGCTGCGATTCTTTTTTCTGCCGGTTCCGCTTCAGCTGTCGAAAAGCCCCGGCAGGGCGACGACATCCTGCTCGACACCTATCACAGGATCAAGGCCAAACTGGAAAGAAACAGCTTCGGCTTCCCTCTCTTTCTGGAGTCTTTCGAGCGGGACGACAGAGTGCATGTGGATGTCTACGGGGTATTCGATCAGCCCTTCAGCAGCGTTGTCAACGTGCTCAAGGTCCCGGCGAACTGGTGCGATATCGTGTCCCTCCATCCCAATGTCAAGGCGTGCACCTACAGGGAACTGCCCGGCGCATGGCTGCTGACCTTTTACATCGGCCGCAAAGTCTATCAACCTCCGGAAGACACGCGTCAAGTCATTTACCATTACCGGAACGTTGAACAGCGGCAGGGGTATCTGGATATCATTCTCAGTGCCGATGCAGGCCCTTTCGGCACAAAGGACCACAGGATGAGGTTCGAGGCCCTGCCCCTTGATGGGGGAAGGACTTTTGTCCACGTCAGTTATTCATACAGCGACAGTGTTGCACTTCGCCTCGCGGAAAAGGTCTATTTTGCGACACTCGGTTGGGGCAAGGTAGGGTTCACGGTGACCGGAACAGACAGAAACGGCAAACCCGTCTATATCGGCGGGCCTCGCGGCGCGATCGAGCGCAATGCTGTCCGGTACTATTTCGCGATCCAGTCCTTTATGAATACGTTGCGCTATCCCGAAGAAAGTCGTTTCAGCATGAGGATCAGCGAGTGGTATGATCTTACGACCCGCTACAGAAAGCAGCTCTTCGATCTGGACAAAAAGGACTACCTCACATTCAAGACAAAGGAGCATATGAACCAGGTGATACTCCAGCAGCGGATCGGGACGGGTCTTCAGTGAGGTTGCTGCACAGAGCCGTTATAAAAGACCTCGCATTTGCCGCCTTGAAGCAGCTTCTTCGTTTTCAAGTACAGATTAAGTACGGGCCCCGAAATCGATCTCAAGGGGCCTGCCTTTTCGACACGGGGATGACGGAAAGGGCCGTGAATTTTCTGACTGAACCTCACGCACCCTTTTTCATCCACTACCGCCACCGTCACATTGTCGAACTGCTCGTTGACAAGATCGAGTCTCCCCTTCATGGCGACCCTGCTCTGTCTCGTCGAAAGGGCCACGTCTTCCGCCTCTGCAATGCCGTTTTTTATCTTCCAGTCCGAGACGAGTTTTAGTATGGTGCTTTTTCCTCCCAGGGATTCCTCGTATGCACTCCCGAAGGTGTAGCCCTTTGTCAGCAACGGGCCCAGAGGTCCCACGATAAAGAAAGACCCCACATCTATCAGGTTGAAGTTCTGGCTCCTTTCGTACTTCTTTAACATGAGGTCGAGGTCGACGCTTTCGTTAACGAGGTTATGTCCCCGAAGCGAGATCTCTCCCTGTACCGTCCTTGTAAGCTCATCCGCGTTTTTGCCTTTCATCGCGAGATGCGATTTCAGATCCAGCTCGCCGCGCATGGATATTTTCTGTTTATATGTCGCAAGCACCTCCTCAAAACGTAATTTTGTGATCACAAAATCAACTGAGTACTCAGGGCTTTCACCTGTCATCACACCCTTGATGCTGCCTTTGCCGTCCCCGCCAAAGATCTTCATAGTGATGGGGTCGGCCTCAAAATTCCCCTGGCGGGCCTTTATGACAACGCTGATATCTGATATCCTCAATTCTTCAGCCTTCACCTCCCGGCATGACATATCTCCATCGAAGGAGAGGTTGACAGGGAACCCTCCTCCGCCTGTAGAGAGGTTGTTGATCGCAAGGTCGCACCCGTTCACCTCGGTCTTTCCACCCGATGTTTCGTCCACGTACAGGAGACGTCCTTTCCTGATAAAAATTTTTACTGCATCAAAAGATCCCGTGGAGGGCTCTTGCCCGGCGGGTTTCTTCTCAGGTGTTTCGACATTGAAATGCCCGCTTTTGTTTTTAGTGATGAAAAATACGGGGGTGATGAGTCTGACCTGCTGTACGTGTACTTCCCGCCGGAGAAGAGGCAGCAGTCTTATTTCCGCCTCCACCTTTTTTACTGAAGCGACATCAGCATCCCCGTTTTGTACCTGAATGTTTTCAAGCGATACGCTTGCACGCGGAAAGAGCGTGAGCTTCATTGTGCCGTTAATGCGGACCTTCATCCCCGTGGCCAGGGAGACAGCTGTTTCGATGCGGGGCTTGTAGGAATTTATGTTGAAGGTCAGGACGAAAATGACTGCCGCAAGCACAAGGGCCGCCGCAATGCCGCCAAGTATAAAAAGGACTTTTTTCATCTTCGCATTCATTTCTGCGGACCACCCCGGTTACAGAGGGCAAAGAATTTTTTCCTTATCCATGGTAAAAGTAATACTTTGAATTATTCCGGTCTCCATATTTGGTATAACGATCAGAATCTTTTACCATTTCATTATATACATACAACTTTTTCCGCTCTTTGGCAAACGTTGACATACAGCTGTCTTTTGATTTTAGAAGTTTATTCTGTTGAATCAGGACAGCTTCAGTAGTCAATGCATCAACGGCCATCAGTATATGTAAGATAAAAAAGTTGCAGGCATGGGGAAAACACGGTAATATTCTCATTAAGGAGGTACAAAACCATCTTAGTACACCATTTTTCTTCACAATAAAAGGTCATCATGCCAGGGGGTATTGAAGATTACAGAAATTCTTCATTGAGGGTGCAGAAACAACAAAATGTCTGGGTGTTGGGCCGGCTCTTCGGCTTCCTGCTGAGGGTATTGCGTGGTTTCAAACGCAATCAGGGCCTGCTGTTGTCCGGCGCCCTTGCCTATTATACCCTGTTGTCAATTGTGCCCATGTCAATCCTCGCCCTGATTGTGCTGTCTCATTTTATAGGAGAGGGACAGTTGTTTCTCACCCTATCAACGTATCTGGAAATGGTAATACCCGGCTATGCAGCAACTTTGACGGAACAGGTGCGGGTATTTCTTGAGCACCGTAAGGTGGTCGGGATTTTCGGATTCGTAGTCATGCTGTTTTTCAGTTCCATAGCCTTTTCAGTGCTTGAAAACGCAATGTCGGTCATTTTTTCTCACCGTGTTAGAACAAAAAACCGCCGCTTTATCATTTCCGTTATTATTCCGTATGTGTATATTTTTTTAATGGGTCTGGCTATATTGCTGATGTCGTTTATTGCGGGAGCATTAGAGACACTTGAAAGCAGGCAATTGATAATTTTCGGATGGAGTTTGAGCCTTGAAGGCACTTCCGTAGTTACGCTGTATATACTTGGAATAATTGGTGAGGTGCTTATGCTCACTTCCATATATCTGGTCATGCCTGTGGTGCATGTCACGTTTCGTCACGCATTGATCGGAGGGGTAACCGCAGCGGTTTTATGGGAGATCACCCGCCGTGTGCTGGTCTGGTATTACTCGGTACTGTCTATGGTAAATATAATTTATGGTTCCTTTGCCACGGCAGTGGTGGCCCTTCTCACTATAGATGCTGTAGCATTAATCCTTTTGTTAGGCGCTCAGGTTATTGCGGAACTCGAGCGCAAGCCCGATACGAGAGAAGATAATGGAACATAAAATTCTTAAAGGAAGAAGCCTGCCGGCTCCGCCAATCCACGACGATAATACAAAATCCACTTATTTCATTTTAGGACTTATACTTGTTACAGGATTTCTTCTGAGAATATATAAGTTGTCCTCCCAGAGTATATGGTTGGATGAAGCCGGCTCTATATATCACAGCCAGCAGAATTTTATACATGCTATAAGTTTTAAAGACTCAACTCCCGCGCTTTATTATGTTTTACTTCATTTTTGGATTGCGCTCATGGGAACCTCAGAGTTTTCGGTAAGATTACTTTCTGTTTTTTTCGGGACTGCTTCAGTTTTTATTATCTATTTATTAGGCGCCCATATTTTTAATAAGAAAGTTGGAATATATTCCGCCCTTTTAGTTGCGTTTTCTCCATTGCATATTTACTTTTCACAGGAGGCAAGAACGTATTCTCTTTTTTTTGCACTGACATTATTGTCAATGTATTTTTATTCTAAATTGAACAAGGTTACTTCGAAGTGGATTATCAGCGGCTATTTGATAAGCACTGCTTTTCTCATATACTCACATCTGTATGCACTATTAATTGTCTTAGTCCAGAACCTGCATCAATTTACTGTAAACAGGTTTAAGCTTTCAAGGGAAGTGAAGGCATGGGTATTGATACAATTTATTGTTTTTATATTATATATTCCAAGGATGATTCAGCTCCACGGTGTAATTTCGGATAATTTTCATGCCTGGATTTCAAAACCTTCGTTCCTGCAATTAATTTATGTGACATATAATCTCTTTTCCGGGATGGTGTTCTCATTTTATGGATTAGCATTAATGCTGATATGCTCTTTATTGGTCCTGAGATATAAATCCGAAAATAATATCTTTTTTACCCTCTGGATTTTGATACCCCTTTTAGTCCCCTTCATTTTTTCTTTATTGTTTATTCCGATTTTTATTCCAAAGTACATTTATTTTGTTTCTTTGCCTTTATATATAATGGCATCCCAATCACTCTTCAGAATGAAAGCGGAAATCAGGTCGATACTTATTTCAGCAATGATTATTTTATCGATTGCAACATTGCTTGTACAACAGAATACAATAACAAAAGATCCCTGGAATAAAGCCGCCGAATATATTCAAACGAGCAATCAAAAAGAGGATAAAGTGATAATTATTGCGTCTTATGAGATAATGCCGTTTTCATATTATTTCGATCAGGGCTGTTTTCATAGTAACGATCTGTACACATGTTCTTATAAAAAAGGAATATACCCGGTAGATTCTCTTCAGGAAGTAAAAAAATTAGATGAGAATAATTTTTGGCTGATAGTTTCCCGCGGGGCCTATAATGGAGAAACTCAGGACGTGCTGAATTATATTAGTGACAATTATATAGAAACAGAGTCCGAGGGAATACTTGTTGAATCATAATCCGGCATTAGTTAACAAACTATACAAATATTTTGAGGAAAAGGGTTTGATCCACCTCCAGTTCAATAGAATAAAAATAGCGCATTTTCAAAAAAAGCAGAAGGGGGCTTAAGAGGGGCGTAGTTATCGATGGTGAATAGTTACCAATAACCATATATATATTTGACATTACCATCCTTGAATGATATAAGTGATATAGCCTTGGGTTACAAAAGAGATCAGGTTCAAGGGCAGGGACGACGATAGAGGCAAGGGTTGGAAGCGCGGGCATGAAGACCAAGAGCGTCATTAATTATTATAAAATGTAAATAATTGTTGATTTGTGGTCATGTGAGATTAAGAGTTGAAAAGCCATAATTCACAATTGCTTCATTTTTATTTGGTTATATAGAGAAAAGGATTAAATTTTCAAGGAGGCTCACATGAAGCTATTAAAAGCAGTGATGCTTGCGGTTGTTCTAATTTTAGTGCCGGCTTATGCCTTTTCTTCTAATTATGGATATATGCGCATAAGTCATATCGAAGGCGATGTCCAGATTAAAACGCCTGACGCAGAAGACTGGGGTTACGCCTCTATAAATACACCGGTCGCCGAGGGTGACCAGGTTTGGGTCCCTCAGGGCGGGAGGGCTGAACTCCAGCTTAACACAGGGACATATGTAAGACTTGACAATAACTCGGCGCTCCAGATACTTTCGACGGATAAGGACTCTTCCCAGTTCTATCTTTCGCAGGGGCATGCATACATTTTTTATGATGCGCCGAGGGGGAATGTAATACAGATCGATACACCCGATGCGTCAACCCGTGCATTCGACAGGGCGATTTTCAGAATCGATATGTCCGACCAGTACCAGTACACGGACGTGGCTGTATATAAGGGTTACGTTGAAACTGAAAACGAGGTCGGAAAGGCCAGGATAAACGCCGGGCAGATGGTATTCTCGCTCGGCCCGAACACAAACGCGGAGGTCGCACCGCTGGGCCCGTCTGACGAGTGGGAAAGATGGAACAAGATGAGGAATGATAATATCTTCGCAAGAAGGGACGGGGGGTCGCGTTATCTGCCTGCCGAACTCAGGGCGTATTCTTCTGACCTGGACAACTACGGCAGATGGGTGCAAGTCCCGGATTACGGTTATGTCTGGACCCCGACTGTCGTTGTTGGTTCAAGCTGGTCACCTTACAGAGATGGCAGATGGATCTGGCGGGGCGGTGATTACGTCTGGGTGGCTTACGAGCCCTGGGGCTGGGCGCCATACCATTATGGCAGATGGAGTTTTATTGTAAACATAGGATGGTTCTGGGTGCCTCCTGTTGCAAGCGAGGTTTACTGGAGTCCGGGATATGTCGGCTGGGTCAGGACAGCGGATTACGTGGCGTGGGTCCCGCTGGCGCCAGGCGAAACATATTACGGCCGCGGCGATCACGGTCGGCACAGCGTAAACATTACTAATGTTAATATCAAACAGGTCAACATTACTAATGTATATAAAAACGTGTACGTTAACAACGGGGTGACGGTTGTTAACCGTAAAACATTTAATACGCACTCACCAACCGTTGTTAATGTCAATAAGAACATCATACAGCAGAAAATATTCACAAAAAATAATATCAGTGTCGGCGAGCCGGATATAAAACCTACTAAGGAGAGTCATTTTACATCCGCCAAGACGATCCCGTCTTCAGAGCTTCCGCCACAGCACGTCAGGAACCAGCAGGTGAAAGAATTAAAACAGTCACGCCGGCTTATTAAAGAGCAGGAAAAATCTGTCATGAACCCTGGAGCAAAGCCTAAGGAACTACCGCTGAATACTGTTGCCACGCCGAGAGACCCCGGTAAGGGAAAACCTATGATACAGCGGGTTAAGCCCAAGGAGAAAATGGAACCCGGAGTACCTGAAGGAGGCCCTGCACCAAGAGGCGAGAGGAAGCAGGTTAAGCCAGAGGAGAAAGGGAAACCAGGAGTGACCGAAGGCGGCCCTGCACCGAGAAGCGAGAGGAAGCAGGTTAAGCCAGAGGAGAAAGGGAAACCCGGAGTGACCGAAGGCGGCCCTGCACCAAGAGGTGAGAGGAAACAGATTAAGCAAGAGGAGAAAGGGAAACCCGGAGTGACCGAAGGCGGACCTGCACCGAGAGGTGAGAGGAAGCAGGTTAAGCAAGAGGAGAAAGGGAAACAAGGAGTACCTGAAGGCGGGCCTGCACCAAGAGGGAGAGGAACAGTTAAGCAGAAAAAGGAATCCAGCGAGCCTGAAGCGGATACGTCAGAAAGGACGAAAAAAACGACAAGTGTCCGCAGAAACCTGAGAGATAAACACAATATAAAATACATATGGAATCGACAATAAAATATAGTTACGTCTGGAACTTTTTTCATTTCCTCGGCAAAAGGACAATGAACGTCATCAACAACCTTGGAGCCGTAGCCGTATTCTTTACCCTTTCATTTCTGAAGATCTTTCGTCCCAAACAGTTCAGGGAGATTGTTCAGCAGCTTTTTTACATCGGCGCCAGGTCAGCTAATATCGTGATGCTCGTCGGCCTCTTCACCGGTATGGTCCTCGGTCTTCAGCTTTTCTATACCCTGAATAAATTCGGGTCCGAGGGGGTACTCGGTTCAGTCGTCGCCCTCACGCTCATCAGGGAACTGGGGCCGGTCCTGACTGCGATCATGATAACCGCACGGGCGGGCTCTGCAATGACCGCAGAGATCGGGAACCTCCGCATCTCCGAACAGATAGACGCCCTCTATACCATGCGCATCGACCCCCAGCGGTATCTCATCAGCCCGTGTATTGCGGCCTCAATTATCAGTTTCCCCTTGCTGACCGCCTTATTTGATCTTATCGGGATCATCGGAGGATATCTCACCGGCGTTGTGCTCCTTGGTGTGGATAAAGGCGCCTACTTTTATCGTATCCATTCATATGTGGATATGGTCGACATCAGGGGCGGGTTCATAAAATCACTCGTCTTTGCTGTACTCGTGTCCACAATCTGCTGTTATCAGGGATACTTCACGCACCTTCGTACCGACAGCTACGGCGCAAAGAGCGTCAGTCTCTCGACCACCTCGGCGGTCGTATTCTCCTGTGTAACGATACTCATCTCAGACTATGTTGTTACATCTTTTCTCATGTAGGGGCATCTATGGAAACGCCATTGATAGAATTCAGAGAAGTCACCAAGCGCTTTGACGAAAAGACCATTCTTGACAAGGCGAATCTCACGATTTATGAAAACCAGATTACGACGATCATCGGGAAGAGCGGCAGCGGCAAGAGCGTCCTGATTAAGCATATCATCGGCCTCCTTACCCCTGATGAAGGGAGCATACTCTTCAGGGGAAAGCCCGTCCATGAGATGAAGAAAAAGGAATGGGAAGGATACAGGAGCAAGATCAGCTATATGTTCCAGAACAATGCCCTTTTTGATTCCATGACCGTCTTTGAAAACATAGCCCTCCCGCTCAGGCAGACAACGAACCTGAAAAAAAAGGAGATCGAACAAAGGTAATGTCACGGATCGAACAGATGGAACTCACTGATGCTGTCAGGAAAGTACCCGGCAGAGCTCTCAGGCGGCATGCAGAAACGTGTGGCCCTGGCCCGGGCCCTTGTAACAGACCCGGCCATCGTGCTCTTTGACGAGCCGACGACCAGCCAGGACCCTATCAGGAGAAACATAATCCTGAGCATGATCGCCCATTACAGAAAACAGTTCGGATTTACCGCTATTCTCATCAGCCATGATATCCCGGATGTCTTCTTTATCTCTGACCGCATACTGCTCCTGTGGGAAGGGAAGATCGCTTTTAACGGGACCTATGAGGAGTTGTCAAGACTTAAGCATCCAATGATCGATGAATTTCTCAAGAGCATTGAGGGGCTCCGGGACGAGCTTACCGGACTGCTCTCCAAGGAGATGTTCAGGTCCCGGTATGCCCTGACACTGGGCGGCGGACGTGTCGACACCACAATTACGGCCGTGCTCTTCAGCGTCCAGCTTTGACCTCCTTTCTGATGCGCTCGGGCCTCAGGCTGCCATAGAGGTCCTCAAGGCCCTCGGGGAGCATGTAAATGAATATTTCGGTCCCCTGGGAGGATTCTCGGCACGCCACAGAAGAGACAAGATCCTTACAATTCTGCCCCACATAGGCATTGAAGAAGCCGGGCAATTAGTGCATGATTTTGCTCAGGGGCTCCAGAAAAAGGCCCTCCCCGGGATCCAGGCACTTGCCAGGGGCAAGATAGGAGCCGAGGAATGCTTCGAAATATCTGTGACTGCAGGTATAACTGAAGCCAGTTCCTCTGATGACATTGAACAGATCATGGAACAGGCTGATACAAAGCAGAAGATAATCGCACGATATCAGTGCGGCAAGGAGGGTGGTTCGAAATGAAAAAGTACTCGATCGAAACAGTTGTCGGCATTTTTGTGGTCATCGGTCTTCTCTGCGTGGCATACATGACCGTTAAGCTCGGCAAGGTCTCCCTGTTCGGAGACGATTACTATTCACTCTATGCACGCTTCGGTTCAGTATCGGGATTGCGGGTCGGCAATCCCGTTGAGATTGACGGCATTGAGGTCGGACGGGTGGAACAAATGAGCATAGACCAGGAAAAACAGATGGCAGTGGTCGAATTAAAGGTCAGGAAAGGCATTAAGGTCTACGACGACGCCAGCGCATCAATCAGGACTGCCGGTCTCATCGGCGACAAGTTCGTCAAGATCGATCCCGGGGGGGCCGGTGATATCCTGAAGCCGGGAGGGACGATCACCGAGACCACCTCGCCCCTTGATTTAGAGGACCTGATCAGCAAATACGCCTTCGGAGACATTAAAAAGGACGATAAAAAGGAGAACAAATGAATCTTAAGGAGGAAGTTATGAAGAAACACGTCATAAGAATGATTCTCATTCTGTGCTTGATCTTTCCCATCCCTGTCTTTGCAGGTGCGCCTCTCGAAGCAGTAAAAGGCCACGTCGACAAGGTGCTGGATGTACTGCGCGACCCGTCCCTCAAGGCCGAATCTGCCAAGAAAGCCAAGAAGGACAAGATCCGGGCCATCGCGGAGAATATGTTTGACTTCACCGAACTCTCAAAGAGGACCCTGGCCCAGAACTGGAGCAAGTTCAATCCCGATCAGCAGAAGGAGTTTGTCGAGTTGTATAAGTCTCTCCTCGAGGATACCTATGCCGATAAGATCATGGCGTACACTGATGAAAAGATAGTTTTCAGCAAGGAAGTTGCACTCACAGAAAAGACAGTAGAGGTACAGAGCACAGTTCAGAGAAAGTCCGGAGAGGTCCCGATTTACTACAGGGTAATTATGAAGGACGGTTCATGGAGGGTCTACGATGTAGTTATTGAAG
Organism: Thermodesulfovibrionia bacterium; assembly: GCA_963699585.1. Lineage (GTDB taxonomy): Bacteria > Nitrospirota > Thermodesulfovibrionia > UBA6902 > UBA6902 > SURF-23. Next base: position 907,175 of record CAVOUK010000002.1, read on the forward strand.
GGGTAAACCTCATCAATAACTACCGCTCCCAATTCAGGGAGATACTCGTAAACAAACCACCGGAGTCATTACTTGAAACTTTGAGGAAAAAGGTAGCGGGCAGGACCTGATCAGTTGACAATAAAACCACTAATAGAAGGACCCGTGAGATTCAAACATACTTTCATACATAACCTTGTACTGTCTGCTGTTCTTGTGCTCTATCCAGTCGTTCTCCCGGCAGATACGTCTTCAGCGGTCACTGATGCGGTTCAATCTGACGGGCAGAAGACGCAGTCCTCATAATCTGCCCGATACGCGTGCGCCGGAAGAAGAGGCCATAACAGTAACACAGCAAAACGAGGCTGAAGCAAAAGAGGCGCAGGAGGCAGCGTCCGTTGAAAGCGAGGATCTTTACGAGGGAGACAAGGAAGATGTCCAGATCCCTGACCCCTTGGCCCCGGTGAACAAGGTGATGTTCCATGTTAATGACAAGTTGTACTTTTGGGCGCTGAAGCCTGTAACTCAGGTTTATTCTCACATCATTCCCGAAGATTTCAGGATCGTATTCAGCAACGCTTATGACAACCTGCGGGCCCCGGCCAGAATGCTGAACCATCTGCTGCAGCTCAGGTTTAAGCCAGCAGGGAATGAACTCATCAGGTTTCTTTTCAATTCCGTTGCCGGAATCGGCGGTCTCGCCGATGTTGCCAGGGATGCCCTCGGAATTAAGAAACAGGAGGCTGATTTCGGCCAGACACTGGGTCATTATGGTATAGGTCATGGTCTTTATATTGTATTGCCCGTTTTCGGACCTTCTTCCCTCCGTGACGGCGTCGGTCTGGCAGGAGACCGGTTTATGTATCCCCTGACTTATGTAAGCAGATCCGATCTGACATCAGAAGAAACCACCGGTATCTTCGTACACGAAAAGGTCAACGACACATCATTCAAGATCGGGGATTACGAGTCCTTCAAGGAAGCGGCAATCGATCCCTATGTCTCGATGCGTGACGCCTTTGTCCAGCATCGGAAAAAGAAGGTGGAAGAATCGAATCGTTAGACACATTAGACTATTGGATGCCGTCTAATCTGGTTAGCTTTAAAAGTTCCCGGTTATCCGCCAGGGTCCTCGGAATAATTATTGTAACCCCAAAATCATTTTCCAGTAATTTCACCCCTGACAAATAATCATCATATGGGGTAAATGCAGGTGAATAAATTTCTATCTTATTTTGCTTCAAATATTTAATTATTTCGGAGATATGACTCATCCCTATGGTAAAAATGGCTTTTTTGTTTTTAATCCTTCCCTTCCTGTACTCGCCTTCAATTACCTCCGGTATCTTTTGAAGCATTGCCGCAGTCCTTCTTTCCTGCAGGTAATCAAGGCCGGACTTTATAAAAAGTGATTCATATGTGTCATTGCCGAACTTTTCTAACAGGCTGATTTTTTCTCTAACGGCATTGTACAGATCTTTATCCTCAACCTGCTGACTTTCAATACCATGGCTTTCCATTAACAACATCTCAGCATTGATATAGGAATTGTCATTCCCCAGTTTTTCCTCAAGTGTTTTAATATCAACCGGCACTCTTTTACCATTGTCTGATGCGGCAGTTTTGATTAAATTCCCTTTTTCATCTGAAGCCTCTTTTAAAAAAAAACCCTCCGGCAAAAGAAGTTCCAATCCCCTGTTTTGGATCAGCCATTCGCCTATCCTGTAAACTTCAATTTGTGATTTCACCGTGTTACTGCCGTTAGCACGTGTCAAAGTGTCCCGGTGGCTCATTCCGATGATGTAGATCTGATTGGGACTTCTTTCATTGAAGCTGAAGACTACTTCTCCACGCTCGGGTGGAAGCGCGGGAATAGCGGGAAAGTCCTGATTCGTGCCGGCATTCAGGTTAAAACCGGGGATAAGTAACAATGCGAAAAATAAAAAAAATGATAACAGCATCTTAATAAGTTAATCGGGTAACAGTCTTAAAACCTTTAGTTGTCATCCCGGCCAGGAGAGTCACAGGCGCTTATACATATATTTGACAGCGTTATCTTTAAGTGATATAAGTCAATCAATTACATTTATTAACGCTGCAATCGGATGATTGCACATCTAAAGACAGGAGGAGTGAAATGACCAAAAGGGGCTTAAGCCAAAAGTTTATTTTGTTGACAGTATTAATGGTTTTTGGATTGGCCTTGTTTTCGGGCTGTGCATCTATGACTGGCAAGACAGCAGGCGAAACTATCGATGACGCAACGATTGTTACGGAATCTAATGCGATAATCGTCAAAGACCAGGATGCCAAGTTTCTGAAGATCGATGTTTCCTCTACAGACGGAAATGTTGTTCTGGTGGGTTTCATACATGACAGATCGGCTGAAGAGCGGATCGTAGCAAAGATCAGGCAACTTAAGGGCGTGAAATCCGTTCAGAGCAACTTGAAGGTGGAAGAGAAAAATAGTAAATATAACCAGACGCTCAGAAACATAAAAAAGGAGATGTAAGATGAAAAAGTTAGCAGTAACAGCAGCAGCAGTTTTGATCATTGCGTTGGCAGCTCTTGCTTATGGAGAAATGTGGGGCCGCGGTATGGGGCCGGGAATGATGGGTGGTTGCGGCATGGATGGGCAAATGATGGGGGCAGACCATCACATGTTGAAACACCTTATGGACCTCGACCTTGATGAACAGCAAAAAAACCTGATAGGTCAAATCAAGAGCAGGATGATGAAAGAGATGATCAGGCGGTCAGCAGACATGCGCATTGTTCAGATCGAACTCAAGGACCTTCTCGGACAGGAACCTCTGGATATGAAGGCAGTTGAAGCAAAAGTGAAGCAGTTGGAGATGATTAGGACCGAAATACATCTTTCTCACATAAAGGCCATGGAAGATATTAAAACTAAATTGACATCTGAACAGCGGAAAAAGCTGAGAGGAGATGATGGAGTCCGGGCCTATGATGGAGGAAATGGAAATGATGCATGAACAGGAGCACGGTATGAAGGGGGAATAAGCCGGCAGTAAACTTAAAGCAAACTGAAAGGAGGATGATATGTTGTGGACAATTGCAGTGATACTGATAATTCTGTGGCTGCTGGGATTGGTGAGCAGTTACACGATGGGAGGGTTCATTCACATCCTGCTGGTAGTTGCCATTATCGTGATACTGGTCAACGTTATTCAGGGACGCAGAGCTTTGTAGCCTCAGGAGGTTATCAACCCATCCAGGTTGACAACAGAAAGGAGGAGCAAAATGAAAACAAACACGTTGATAGGCATCATCCTTATTGTGTCGGAATCATCGCGTTCGCGTATCAGGGCATCACCTACACGACCAGGGAGAAGGTCGTTGATCTCGGTCCGATCCAGGTGACTGCTGATAAGACAAAAACGCTTCCGCTGCCGCCGATCGTGGGAGGTATTGCGCTCGTGGGCGGCATCGTATTGCTGGTCATGGGAAACAAAAAGGGCTGACAAGAAGCAAAACGTTTCAACTGCGAGGAGGTTTGCTATGAAGGACAAACGAAAAGCATACGAAGAAAAGCTCGATGCGCAGTTGGAGGAATGGAACGCGCAGATCGCTCTGCTCAAGGCCAGGGCAGACAAGGCCAAGGCCGAGGCGAAGATCGAATACTACAAAACCATCGAAGCCTTGCAGCACAGGCAAGATGAGGCCAGGGCAAAGCTGCACGAGTTGAAGACCGCCGGCGATGAGGCATGGGAAGACCTCAAGACAGGCGCAGAAAAGGCCTGGGCTGAAGTCAAGACAGCCTTTCACGGCGCGGCCTCAAAGTTCAAATGAGCAAGGACGCTGAATCGGTCGACGTGACTTACCATCTGATGCGCAATGTTACCGGTCGCCTGTGCGCCGTCTCTCTCTGTCTCATGCTCCTTTTCCCGTCTCCCCCGGCGGTGGCTGCGGACAGGACCGGCGATGAATTTCTGACCGGTTATATTGCCTCCATCCTTGAGCGGGACCTGCACTGGGAGAGAGACAGCTATATTTTGAAGATTGTCAACGGGGTTGCCACGATTACCTTGTTTAAAGATGACCCGATGCGACGGGAGGCGGCCGACAAGCAGTTGCGCACTATCGACGGACTGCAGGGGATGGCGATTGTGGTGAAGCCTGCAGACACCGGCAAGCCGGGAGCGGTAAGCAGGTTTATGGGGATTACCGGCGAAGGGGAAGCCTTTCCAATTGGCGACCTGTTCCGGCCGCTCCTTGCCGACCCGAAGCAGCCGCAGTTCTTTGTCAGTATCAACCGCTTCAAATCATCGGGTGTGCGATACACCATGGCGTCAGTCGGCTTCGGAGAGACATTCGGCATGTACAGGTTCTTCGGCAGCCGTGAGGGGGATGGCCTGCAACTGAGCGTGGAAGGCGCCCTGTTCGCCCAGTTCAACCTGGACACCTCTTCCTCCGACCTCATCAACGCGGATTACACCATCGGCATTCCCGCCACCTACCGGCATGGCGACAATTCGCTCCGCTTCCGCATTTATCACCAGAGCTCGCACCTGGGGGATGAATTTCTCCTGAGTGTCAATCATCCGGAACGGGTCAACCTCAGCTACGAAGCCATTGAGCTCATCTATTCCCGCGAATGGCGCGGCTGGCGAGGTGTACGGCGGCGGTGAGTACCTGATCCACAAGGAACCGGCTGATCTAAAGCCGATGAGCGCCCACTGGGGGATCGAGTATCGCGGCAGCAAGCCGCTTGTGTGGAACGGCAGGCCGATTGTCGGGGTGGACTTGAAGAGCTTCGAGGAGCATAATTGGGCCATCGATACCAGTGTCAAGGCCGGCCTTGAGTTCGGTCAGCCCAACCCGGGGCAGCGTCGCCTGCGCCTCATGGCCCAGTGGTACAAGGGATATGATCCGCGCGGCCAGTTTTACAATATTAAGATTGAGTACTATGGCCTGGGAGTGTCCCTGGGATTCTGACGGAGTTTCAATGCTATTGCGTCACACCATAGGCAATGGTAAAATCTCAGTAATGCAAAGGAGGAAGAAATGAGAAAAAGTATTTACGGAGTTTTGGGATTTTTTGTACTTATCGGGGCATTGTTTGCTTTTGGAGGGACGAAAGAGGCGTCGGCAGAGGTAAGTGTCAATATCAACATCGGTCCACCGCCTATTGTAGTACCCGAGCCCCCGGAAGTGGTCATGGTCCCCGGTTCCCCGGTCTTTTTCGTTCCCATACCGGATATCGACGTATTCTTCTATAGCGGCTACTGGTGGTCTCCGAGGGGAAGCCAGTGGTACCGGGCAAGGGCCTACAACGGGCCGTGGGGGGTCGTGAATAAACGCTACGTCCCTTCCCATGTATTCCGGGTCCCGAAGGATTACCGGAGAGTCTATGAGAAGGAAAAGCACATCCCTTACGGGCAATGGAAGAAGCAAGGGGGTCACCATGGGAAAGAGGAGCATAAGGAGAATAAGCACGGCCGCGGACATGGTCATTAGAATATGATTCAACAGAGTGAGAACCGTACTTCCTGATTTTTAAAAGTTTATTAGTCTTGCCCGCAGTACCACAGAGCACTTGGGAAGAAGAACAAGAAAGATGTTGCAATTATAGAATTTAGAGGTACAATTCCTTTATAGGGACTAATAAATCATTTTACTTCTGCTATGAAAGGAATATTATGAGCACAATAATAATCACGGTTGATTTAGGACATTTTAAAGCATATAAAGTCACCATGGATCCCGTTGCAAGCCCCAAAATCGAATTGATCGAAAGTTATGACTCTATTGAAGGACATCATAAGCTGGGAGAAAAATTAAGCGATATAGCAGGAAGATTCGTGGGAGGGGGCGGAGAGGGTGAAGTTGCAAAAGGATACGGAGAGCCTCACCACCTTGAATCGGACATCAGAAAAAAACTGGTAAAAATTATTGCACTGAATATCAACACCTTAATAAAAAAAGACGATTCTGAAAAATGGTATCTGGCAGCCGGAGAAAGGATCAACAAAGAGATCATCCAAAAATTGGAGCCGGCGGTAAAAGCCAAACTGGATAAAAACATCTCTTTTGATTTAACGAATATTCCCAAGTCTGAGATCTTAAGTCATTTCAGATAAACCCTGTAAGGAGGTGACAATATGAGAGCTCTTTTCTATATTATTGTGCTGGCAAGTTTGTTCGTAATCCCTTTGCCTTCCTTTGCTCTCACAGCAGGCGATAAAGCGCCTCTGTTTGAAGCCCCGTCAACCCAGGGCAAAATCAGTCTCGCTGAATTTCAGGGGAAGAAACATGTAGTCCTTGCACTCTATTACGCTGATTTTACCCCTGTCTGAACCGGGGAGATGCAGGCTTTCCAGCGTGACCTGGAAAAATTTGAAAAACTTGGCGCTCAGGTATTGGGAGTGAGCAGCGACAGTATCGACACTCACACGAAGTTTTCAAAACAATACAATTTCATGTTCCCTCTCATATCTGATGAAAAAAAGATAATTAAAAAGCTCTATGGGACGGAAAGGATTACATATCTTATCGACAAGAAGGGTATAGTCCGTTTTATTCAGACGGGCGTACCAAACAATGATGATTTTCTCCATGCACTTGAGAAACTGGAGAGTAATTTACAAAAGAATTGAATATTAAGGAGAGAAGATGAGAACAATAAAGTACTTGATGATCTTTTTAATTTTTGCAGGGCTTGCATATGCCGAAGACACAGCGGGTAAAGAAAAAAAAGTTTTCACTGCAACTGTTGATAAAGACGGTGTGCAGAAGGTAGAACTTGTAGGTGGCGATTATTATTTTGATCCTAACTATATCATTGTAAAAAAAGACATCCCGGTCGAATTGATCGTTAGAAAAATGTCCGGCATGATACCACATAATATTGTGGTAGAATCTCCGGAGGCCGGGATTAATATCAGGGAGGCAATGAGTACAGACCCGAAAGTCATACGCTTTACCCCTACAAAAGCCGGTAAATATCCTGTTTTCTGTGACAAGAAACTCTTATTTTTCCCGAGCCACAGAAAAAAGGGCATGGAAGGGACCATTGAAGTCGTTGAATAGCAATGCCGGCCTTTATCGCCATGTTGATTGCAATAACGGGTATCGTATCAAATCCGATTTCAGCTGCCATTGAAAATTATGAAAATGTCAGGTCGTATCAGGTTACACTGATTTCAGAGAGTGGCGGGACAGAGGAGACTGTCCGGTATTTCTACAAAAAACCGGGATTCGTGAAGATGGAATTAGTAAAGCCTTTCAGGGGTGCAGTTCTGGTATATAACCCTGATACTAAAAAAGTGAAGGTGACGCCATTCGGGTCCATGAAATTTTTGTATTTCTCTCTGGATCCTGACAATGACCTTATAAAAAGTTCATCAGGTCACAGGATTGATAAATCGGATTTAGGCGAGTTACTGAAATCAGTCAGGGAGCTCCAGAAAAACGGTAAAACCGAAATATTGAGCGAAGAGGATGTTAACGGAAAAGCAGCCAGCCGACTTAGTGTTAAGGGTAAAGGAGATTATACTGTAGACGGCATACATACTTATGAACTTTGGCTTGAAACAAAAACTTTGCTGCCGCTTAAGGTCTCGTCTTTTGATGTTGAAGGGAGGCTTATTGAAGAGGTCCTTATGGATGATCTTGAAATTAACATAGTATTTCCGGATAAATTCTTCGATCTGTAAATTATACGTCTTACAAGGAAAGGTTAAATGAGCAAGGAGTTAATAGCAAATCTCAGACTGGTGCATGGGGCATATAACACGGTTGTGATATCGCTTTTTGTTTATCAGGGTATTCTTGGATTGAGGATAAGAAGATCAGAGAAAAAGCCAATTCATATAATCAGGAGGCACAGAAAAATCGGGCCTGTTATAGCTGTTTTGGGCATTGCGGGATTTATTATAGGGATGACGGTTGCTTTCCTTGAATGGGGACGCATTTTAAAATATCCCTTACACTTCATTACAGGATTGACCATCGTATCTTTAATAATAACCACCTATATCATTTCGAGAAAAATAAAAGGTCCGGACCCATACTGGAGAAACAGGCATTATGCCCTCGGCATATTGATAATTTGTCTGTACTCTTTCCAGGCCTTTCTGGGTTTGGGAATATTACTGTAAATCCATTCGCTTTCTAAGCCGCTGACTATGGATCATTTCTTTGAAGACGCATTTTCCAAACCGGCGATTACCCTTTCCAGAATAGCATCTATTTAAAATTTCGCTATCGCATTGCTGAATATTTGACCAATATTCAGAATATCAATTAAAATTACATGCATGCGAGAGTGGCGGAACTGGCAGACGCGCTGGACTTAGGATCCAGTGGGTAAAACCGTAGGGGTTCAACTCCCCTCTCTCGCACCATTAAAAGGCAATCAGCAGACAGTAGTCAGCAGTTAGGATAAGAAAAAAAGCATAATTGCCCTGAAGCCCAATAGGCTCATCTTGAAGACCGATAATAAAACAGACGCTATCCCTTTTATTTTCAGGGAGGATTATCCCTGCCCCTATTTTGACGATGGAAGGGTCTCTACTTCCGAATACCTTATACCGGATAAAAAGCACGGAGCAGGTTTCCATAAACTGCTCGCAAAGGGATACCGGCGTCTCGGACAGATATTCTACCGGAATGCCTGCAGGGACTGTTCAGCATGTTTGCCCTTGCGTATTGAGGCAGATAAGTTCGTCGTCAGTGCAAGCCAGAAAAGGACTCTCAAAAAAAATGAGGATATTCATATTGAAATCAGCTTCTCTTCCATGCTGACACCGGAAAAAGCAGCGCTTTATGAAAAATATATTAATTCCAAACATTGGGATGCTTCAAAAAAGGGACCACATGACCCGCTTCCTGTCCTGTTTGCCATTCATTCCGGCTATGATCATATAATCGAAATGACTTACTATTACGGGAAAAAGCTGATAGCCGTCGGTATCGTTGATGAGGCAGAGGATGCGCTCTCTTCAAATTACTTTTATTACGACACTGCTTACCTTGACAGAAGGCCGGGGGTACTGAGCATGCTCCATGAAATATCACTTGCTAAAAAAATGGGGAAAAAATATCACTACCTCGGTTTTTGTATAGAAGATAACACTAAAATGGCCTATAAAAAATATTTCCGTCCTAATCAAATCTACAGAAATAACAGATGGGAAAAGTTCTTAACAGGATGAAAAAGCCGAAGACGCCGGATATCAAACTCGTCGTTACTATTGCCCTCAAAAAAGAAACGCCGTCAGACTGGCTTGCATCACACCATATTCCTGTTCATACCATTGCAGCTCTCAGATCCGGGGCCATGAGCAAACAGGAAAGTATGAATGCCGGAACTTTAGTCGTGATCACAGGTGCGGGTCATAAGGCAAGCGAAGAAACGGCATTATGGGTAAAGGACAATTTAAACCCTTTGTTTGTTCTCAACATAGGCACCTGCGGTTTAATACACAAAAAATATCTGACCGGCGAATGGGTAAGACCTTCATATGTTGAAAATGAAGAAGGGGAGCGGCTGGAGCTCGACACGAGACTGCCGGTCCCATATCCTGAGAAAATTACAGATATTCATTCATTGATAAGTGTTAAAAAAGCATTCACCGGTAATATTCCGGACACATTGAAAGAACATGATGCCATTGATATGGAATGTTACACACAGGCGAAAGTTTTTCATGATGCCGGAATAAATTTTCATTGCCTGAAGTTCAGCACCGACTACTCGGACAGCAGCACCTTTGCCGACTTCAACAAAAATATTGAATTGTTTATTGAAAATTTTAAAAAACTTTTTTCATTTGTTGAGATTTGCAAAGACCGGCCGAAAGTGACTGTTGTAGTCCCGGTGTATAACCGGCAGCAGACTATCAGGCGCGCGATCGATTCCGTATTGTCTCAATCTCATCCGCCTGAAGAGATCATTGTTGTCAACGATGCTTCGACTGATAAAACACAGGAAATACTGAAAAGCTATGGTGATAAATTGACGTGCCTTTCCTTGCCGGAAAATTCAGGGCCTTCCAAAGGCGAGGAATGAAGGGGTTAAACATGCAAAAACAGAATGGATAGCATTTCTTGATTCTGATGATTCATGGGAAAAAGATAAACTGAAGAAGCCAGATTGAATATCTCAAAAAGTATCCTTTCTATCAAATATTGCAGCCGGAGGAGATCTGGATACGGAACGGGAAACGGGTCAATCCATGCAAACATCACAAAAAGCCTGAAGGCTGGATATGGGAGCCGTCCCTTGAAAGATGTCTTGTATCTCCATCAGGCGTCCTTGTAAAGAAATCTCTGCTCGAAAGATACGGGCTGTTCGATGAAGACCTGCCCGTGTGCGAGGACTATGACCTGTGGCTGAAAATATCAAGGAATCACCCTGTCGGACTTGAACCCGTCTTTTTCCGTAATAAAATACGGCGGACACGAAGATCAGTTGTCCCGAAAATATCCCGCAATGGACAGGTTCAGGGTCAGGTCCCTGATGAATCTGCTGAAAAAAGAGACGGCATCCGGATTTCAGACAGAAGATGATTGATGTTGCCGGGAACAAGTTAAATATCCTGATACAAGGGATATGAAAAGAGGCAGAAATGGGAAGATGCCAATGAGTGCAAAGAAATGCTTGAATCTTGGCAGACAAAAACAAAGACCAATGAGTAGTTATGGGATTCCTTAATTAATAATTATTCATTACTCATGCTTAATTAGTTTCTTGCCTCTCCCCGCGGTCCCGCAAACAGCCAGATGATAAAACCCAGGACCGGGAGTACTAAAACGAGTACGACCCAGAAGACCTTGGAGCCTGTGGAGACGCGGCTTTGAAAAATATTGACTATAGCCCATACGTCAACTATAAGGACAAGTAATCCAAAAAAACCCCCAAACCTGAACATATCAACCCTCCGCAGTTTCTGTTAGTGTTATTAAAAATATCCCATCATCTGTCAAAAGTCAACAGGGACACCTATTAAAAAGTGCGAAAGCGCGGAAGCAGGGAAGTAAATGAAGCAGTTCAATTGGTGTCAATTTGTTTTATTAGTTTAGTTAGTTCCAAACCAATAAAACCAATTGAACTATAAAACCAATGTAACGGCTTTTATGAATAATCAGTTTTAACCACAAACACCTCTACATCATGTAAAATATTTCCTGCAATGTCAGCTGTTCTCATCAATATAAATGATATCCTTGTTGAAGAAAGCCGTTTCTCGCTCAAAGGCTTTCTCTTTGAGTCAGACCTCCATAAAGCATCGACAGAAGATTCGTTCAAACATCTTGGAATTCTGCATCCCGTTATAGTTTGCAAGGACAAGGATAAAAGGTTTCACCTGATCGACGGGAAGAAACGTATACAGTTTGCACGGCAAAGCCGGACGGAAAAGATCAGCGCGATCGTCCTGGCTGGATCAACGCCGGTTACAGATATTGTCACATTGGTCCTGTCTGACAGGAGATCGGAGATCGGGCAGAGCGTTATAAATAAAATTTTATTCATCTGTTTTTCTGAAGCGGTGGCTGCTCCGGAATCATGGATACTGAATTCGCTCTGTGTTCAGTTTGGATTCAAACCGTACATTGAATTTTTAAAAGATTGTAAGCGTATAAACGATCTGCCGGAGGAAATCAAATTATTCTGCCATGAGAAAAAGTTCTCGATGAAGCAGATACTGAACCTTTCACATTATCCTGAAGATATTCTATTACAGCTGATGCAGTGGCGGTCCGGGATCCAATTGACCGCTTCAACAATGGATGAGCTTGCTTCAAATCTGAAAGACCACCTGAGGGCGCAAAACAGGACGATCAAAGATTTCGTTTTGGAGAACGAAGTTCAGGAAGTCATACTATCGTCCATGAGCCCGCGCGATAAAACAGAGAGGCTGAGAAAATTAATTCATGCAAAGCGCTTCCCGGTCCTCTCTGAAATAAATACGAGGATAGAGGAGAAGGTTTCTCAACTGAATTTACCGGAAAACATCTCTGTGAACTGGGACAGGACGCTTGAAAATAAAAATGTGGATATCACTGTTCATGTGCAGGAACCGGCAAACATGACAGAATTACTGAATACCCTGAACTCGGCAGAGATGAAAAGACGGTTGAGGATACTGGATGAATTATAATGGATAATTCTTTGGATGAGCTGAAATTAACGCCAACACCTTAAACTACAAAGACGGTAAAAAAGAAGTTCAGGCTGATCCCCAAGAAGGGAGAGGCCATGGGCGCCTGCGCCACTTTCAACAGAAAGTACATCTGCTGCAATGTGCAGGTACTGCGATCTGTACATAACTGCCCGTTTGAATGCTCGTATTGTTTTCTCCAGAACTACCTGAATGACGGGGCCACTAAATCGGTCCATAATATCGATACCCTGATGGAAGAAGTAAAAGCCAAGATCAGCAGGGAACCTCAGAGGCTGTTCCGCATCGGAACGTGGGAGCTTGGCGACAGCCTGGCATTGGAAGACAGGACCGGACAGGCTGCAAGGCTCATTCAGGCATTTGCCGATCTGGATAACGCTGTCCTTGAGCTCAAGACAAAATCAGCCTGCGTGGATCTGATATTGAAACTTGACCACAAAAGGAAAACAGTTGTCTCATGGTCATTAAACACTGAACACATAATTAAGACCGAAGAACACCGGACTGCCTCTCTTGAAGACCGCCTTTCAGCGATGCATAAAACAGCGCTCGCAGGCTATCTGATCGGGCTGCATTTTGACCCCATGATCCTTTATGCAGGATGGGAAAATGATTATGAAAAACTCGTGGATCAGGTGTTTAACGCAGTATCTCCGGACAGAGTTGCATGGATATCGATAGGGAGCCTCCGCTTTAATCCGGAAATGAAGAAAAAGATGGAAAACAACTACCCGGACAACATGCTCACATGCGCGGAGATGGTGCTTGGCGATGATGCAAAAATGCGATATGTAAAACCGCTGAGGGTGAGTATGTACAAACTCCTTTACAGTGCATTGAGGAGACAAGATTTCAACAAACAATCTGGTATATTTATGCATGGAGCGCTGGGATGTCTGGGACAAGGTACTCGGATATCACCCTGATTCCGCAGAACACCTTGATCATATTTTCGCAGAATCTCTTAACAGGAGGTTCGGCCATTAAAAGGCCTCCTGAGAAATGACAAAAATAAAGATATTTTGATATTATTCCGATAATATTATTAACTTTGATTTGAAATGATTTATTAATATATAAAATACAGAAAGGACCCCTTATGAGTGATATTACATTAGCTGAAAGCATTTACGTAAAAAGAAGCAAAAGCAATTTAGGAGGGGGGGCCACTTTCAGGGAATGTGTTCTGGAGACATTCTGGTATCCATATGGAGTTACAAACGGATATGTCGAACTGTTTCCGGTGACCGATGATCTGAAGCGTGTATTGAGACTGGCCCAGAAGGTCCCTGTTGAACTATTTCAGGAAGAATACTCTCAAAAAGAGAACAGCAAAGAAATTTACCTCGAGTTAAAAAAGACCGATTAAATAATAAGTCTAAATTTATATAAGATCTTGCAGTTCGACCCAGGAGCTCTGTTCCAGGACAATTTGCTATCTTCAATCCTGACTACTGACAGCTGATTATTGACTATTTTTGCTTCAGTGTCATATTATGCTGTTCTTCTTTCCCTGTCTACTGACTCACTGTATCCGGATTACTTGTTATAACAAAGCTAAATTGCAAAATCAGGATGTAAAATGCTAAATATAATAGCCATGGAAAAAGATCGTTGACAGGAAAAAACTTAAAGATATTATTGCCGTGCTGAAACAGCAGGGGAAAAAGATCGTCTTCACCAACGGATGTTTTGATCTTATCCATATCGGACATGTACGTTATTTAACTGAAGCAAAAAAACTTGGAGACATTCTTGTAATAGGTTTGAATGCAGACAATTCTGTATCAAGAATAAAGCCCGGCAGGCCGATCAATTCGGAAAAAGACCGTGCGGAAGTTCTTGCCGCATTATACATGGTTGATTATGTAACGCTTTTCAATGAAGATACACCATACGAGCTTATCAAAGAGGTCCAGCCGGACGTCCTTGTTAAAGGCGCGGACTGGGACCTGAAAAATATCGTTGGAGCGGATATTGTTAAAGAGGTTCGCAATATCCCGTTTGTCGAGGGGATTTCAACGACCGATATAATCAAGAGGATTCAGGGGAAAACTTGAATCTGTTTCAACCGAATCCATTAGTCCCATTGGTTTTATTGGTCCTATTAGTTTTATTTGTTAACTAATCTAACCAATACAACTAATTAAACCAATCCAACCTTCTTTTACAATTAACCAATCAACCTTTTACTCTGCTGCACTTGACAATCAAATCAATTTATGTTTATATGACATTATAACTAAATGGCAATGTTAAGATGCTTGCGATGAGATAAAAAGTTACTAATAATAAAATAATGTTGATATAACCATAATGAAAAGGAGAATTTTACAATGCAGGAATTGCTAAGTATTTTCAAGGCGCTTTCTGATGAGACAAGACTCAAGCTTCTGAAGATTCTTGAAAAAGGGGAAATATGCGTATGCGACCTCGTCAGTGTCCTGGACATGAGCCAGCCGAAGATATCGTTTCATCTCAATGTATTGAAGGAAGCAGGACTTATCAGGGACAGGAAGCAGGGGAAATGGGTCCATTACAGCATTAACGGTCCGGACATATTCAGGAGGTTTCTTGTGCTTTCAGTTATTGAAAAAATCCCTGATGAAACCATAAAGAAAGATATTGCAAGACTGGTAAAAGTTCAAAACATGAAAAACAAGAATAAATGTTGTGAATGAAGGGGAATAACATGTCCGAACAAATGGTAAAGAGGCTTTCTTTTATCGACAGATATCTCACTATCTGGATATTCGCTGCAATGGCGTTTGGAGTGGGGCTCGGCTACTTTATCCCCGGGGTAGAGGGGTTAATAAACAGTTTTCAGGCCGGCACTACCAATATCCCCATTGCCGCGGGATTGATCCTGATGATGTATCCGCCTTTTGCCAAGGTTAAATATGAGGAATTGGGGGATGTTTTCAAGGACAGGAAAGTGCTCGGACTCTCCCTTATTCAGAACTGGATAATCGGTCCTGTCCTTATGTTTCTCCTGGCGATAATTTTTCTCCATAACTATCCCGAATATATGGTGGGGCTGATCATGATCGGACTGGCACGCTGTATCGCCATGGTCATTGTATGGAATGAAATTGCAAAAGGTAACACCGAATACGCTGCCGGCCTCGTGGCCTTCAACAGTGTTTTTCAGGTGTTTTTTTACAGCGTCTACGCCTATGTCTTCATCACCGTGCTGCCGCCGCTCTTTGGGCTTAAAGGGAACATCGTTCAGGTAAGCATGGGAGAATTGGCAAAAAGCGTCTTTATCTATCTCGGCATTCCGTTTATTGCCGGGATGCTCACCCGGTTTGTGCTGATAAAAGTCAGGGGCAAGGATTGGTATCATACTCATTTCATCCCCAAGATCAGTCCTGTTACCCTGATCGCCCTCCTCTTCACCATTGTGGTTATGTTCAGCCTGAAAGGGAACCTTATTGTTAAGATCCCGATGGATGTGGTGCGCATTGCAATTCCGCTTATGCTCTATTTCATTCTGATGTTCCTTGTCTCATTCTATATGGGGAAAAAAGTAGGCGCCGATTATTCCAAAACAACAACCCTTGCCTTTACCGCTGCAAGCAATAATTTTGAGCTGGCCATAGCGGTAGCTATTGCCGTCTTCGGCATTAATTCCGGGGCGGCCTTTGCCGCGGTCATCGGGCCGCTTGTGGAGGTGCCGGTGATGATCGGGCTGGTAAATGTCGCATTATATTTTCAAAAGAAATATTTCGCATCGGAATATTGACGCACACTTACGTAGGGGTAATTCATGAATTACCCCTACTGATAAAAAGGAGGATCTAATATGAAAATTGAAATCTACGATCCGGCGATGTGCTGTTCATCAGGATTGTGCGGGCCAAGTATTGACCCTGTTCTTGTAAAAATGAACGATGCCGTGCTGGCTTTGAAAAAACAGGGGGTGGAAGTGACGAGGTTCAACCTTGCACAGCAGCCGAAGGAATTTCTTGCGAACAAAACGGTTGCCGACTTGCTTCATAAGAACGGCAAGAAGATCCTGCCGATTACGGTAGTTAATGGCGAGGTATTCAGGACCGGTGCATATCCGTCTTATGAAGAAATATGCAACGCATTAGGAATCGAACCGCTAAAAAAAGGGAAACCGATATCAGTGGCAATAAAATAAGATCGGAAGCGCGGAAGTGGGAAGTGAGGAAGCTTTAACTTCCAGGCTTTCAAGCTTACGCACTTCTGTAAAGGAGGTGACCATCATGAACAGAGAGAAAACAATAAAAATTGTGAGAGATGCCTATGGGAAAATCGCAAAGGGAGCAGACGGGATGCGGGTGCGGCACATGCTGCAGCCCTGATGCAAAGGAGTATGCGAAATCCATCGGATATTCAGAAAAGGAATTGAAAGTCATTCCGGACGAGGCAAACCTTGCCCTCAGTTGCGGCAATCCGACTGCTTTGGCCGGTCTCAAAAAAGGCGAAATTGTGCTGGACCTCGGCGCCGGCGCCGGATTCGACTGTTTCTTGGCCGCTTCAAAAGTCGGATCAAAAGGGAAGGTTATCGGTGTTGACATGACCCCTGAGATGATAGAGAAGGCAAGGGAAAATGCGAAAAGAAACGCAGTGAAAGAATGTTGAGTTCAGGCTCGGTGAGATCGAGAATCTGCCTTTGGCGGATAATTCTGTTGATGTAGTCATAAGCAATTGCGTGATCAATCTGTCAGCAGATAAGAAAAGGGTTTTTCAGGAGATATACAGGGTATTGAAACCCGGGGGAAGGATATCGATCTCGGATATCGCCCTGTTGAAAGAACTTCCAAAAAAAATCCGGGAAAACATGCTGGCATATGTAGGCTGTATTGCCGGAGCAATCTTTGTTGATGAATATAAAAAGATAGTCGAGGCGATCCGGTTTGAAAAAAGTGAAAGTAGGGGCGAAGGGATTATCATTGTACACTGATCCATATACCGAAGACTCAATGGAAGGTACAATGCTTGGTAGTTTCAAAAAAGGAGAATCTATTCAGGACTATGTAGTCAGTGTTTGTGTAGAGGGATATAAATGACGAAGTACATATTTTTCTCGGGCAAAGGCGGAGTGGGTAAGACCACCATGGCGTGCGCCACTGCGATTCATTATGCGTTACAGGGCAAAAAGACATTGATTGTCACAACCGACCCTGCATCAAATCTTGCGGATGTATTTGAGCAGGAGATAGGGCATAAGATTACGCCGATTAAAATTTGGTCGATTAATGTGTAGGGGCAATTCAGAATTGCCCCTACATGCCATGGAGATAGACCCTGATGAGGCGACAAGGGAATATAAAGAGCGGATCATCGGCCCGTTCCGCGAGATAATGCCGGATGATGTAATCGCCTCGCTTGATGAAAACCTGAGCGGCCCATGTACAACGGAGATGGCGTCATTCGACAGGTTCATAGATTTCATGGAGACGGATGAATATGAGATCATTGTATTTGATACTGCTCCGACAGGACATACCATAAGGTTACTCCAACTCCCTGTTGACTGGTCGAAGCATATTGAAGAATCTGCGCAGGGCAGCGGCCAGACCTGCCTCGGCCCGGTGCAGTCGATACAGGATTCAAAAGACAAATATGACCGCGCAACAGCCCTTCTCAAAGATCCTGAACGCACCGACTTCATCTTTGTCATGCGTCCTGAGGAGCTGTCTCTCTACGAAACTCTCAGGGCGTCAAAAGAGCTTGAGACAATCGGCATTAAATCAGGAGAGATAATCATCAACGGCATACTGCCGGAAGAGGTCTGTGAGATTGAATTTTTCAGAAGGAAATATGAGGCACAGCAGAGGGTGATCGGAGAGATGGAAAAAGTAATCAAGCAAACCGAAGCGGTATATGTTTTTAAGGGATAATGAGGTAAATGGAATTAATGCGCTTAAAGATGTGGCAGAGGAATTGTTCAATAGCGCGGAAGTGCGAAAGTCGGGAAGCGCGGAAGGGCTAGAAGCACGTAAAAGCATGAAGCATAAATCGTAGGGGCGAGGTGCCCTCGCCCTTATCTGCGGACTTCCAGTAACAATGCTTACCAGCCGCTAATCTGACAAAGCTCTTCCTCCCTCCAAAGGCACCAAAGCCATCTTCTTCACCGGCAAAGGCGGTGTAGGCAAGACGACCATATCATGCATTACCGCCGTGCACACAGCACAAAAAGGATTCAAAACACTCATTGTAACGACAGACCCTGCAGCGCATATCGGAGAGGTGTTTGACGTAAAGATAAATGATGAACCGACGGAAATTACGGAGAACCTCTTCGCCGTAATGATCGACCAGGAAAAGGCTTTTATTGAATACAAAGAAAGAATTCTTGAAGATGCGCGGGGAAAATATTCTGAAGACATGATAGCGGCAATGGAGGAGGAGCTTAATTCCCCCTGCATTGAGGAGATGGCGGCATTCGACAAATTCATCCGCTTCATTGAAAGCAGCGCCTATGATGTAATCGTCTTTGATACAGCGCCGACGGGACACACGTTAAGACTTCTCGACCTTCCTTTTGATTATGCGAAACAGGCGGAGATGATGATAGACACAACAGAAGGCGCAAAGGCAAAAAGGGAGACAGAGAACAGGTTCAGAAAGATCATTGAGTTGCTCCGCAACCCGGAGCAGTCGGTTTTCTGCCTCGTACTCTATCCGGAATCAACTCCGATACTTGAATCCTACCGGGCAATGCTTGATTTGAAAGATGCGGGAATCGAGACGCAGCTTGTGGTTGCAAATATGGTGCTGCCTGAAGAGGTTTGCGTGAATGATTTCTTCAAAAACAGGAGACAGATGCAGATGAAGTATTTAAATGAGATTGCAGAGAAATTCAATCTTCCGGTGCTCCAGTTCCCGATGATGCAGGATGAGATAAAAGGGCTGAATGCATTAAGTAACGCTCTACTTTTATGGAGGGCTCAAGGAACTTCTCCCTCTATACGGAGAGGCTAAATGGTGCAATAATCTTAGTTGCCGGCTTATATTTGCAATCGGGGAGGATAGCAATGAAAATTGAAGTTTGCGGTTCAGGCTGCAGTAAATGTGCGGAACTCGAAAAACGGGCAAAGGAAGCGGTTGCGCTGACCGGCATTGATGCCACAGTGGATCATGTCTATGATATGGGCAAAATTATCGAGAGAGGCATTTTCATGACACCGGCATTGGTGATAGACGGCAAAACAGTGGCAAGCGGGAAGATACCGAGTGTTGAGGAAATAGCTAGTTTCCTAAGGAGGTAATATGAATATCATCCCTTTTAGTTTATGTCAGGGCTTGAAGCGATTTACGACTATGTGCTTGCGCATACGCTTTTCTGTCTTGTCCCGGCCTTTTTCATCGCCGGTGCTATGGCAGCGCTTATTCCAAAGGACCTGCTGTCTGCCCTACCTTGGGAAAAAATCCCCTAAACATATTGCCTATCCTATTGCTGTTGTCACGGGACTTCTCCTGGCGGTCTGCTCCTGCACGGTGCTTCCGCTCTTTGCGGGCATACGCAAGGGAGGCGCCGGCATAGGCCCGGCTATCGCTTTTCTCTATACGGCCCCTGCGACAAACATCGTGGCGATCCTTTACACTGGCAGCCTTATCGGCTGGGATATCGCGTTTTCCCGGATATTCTTTTCCATACTGTTTGCCGTTGTCATTGGGATAATCATCAATGGGCTTTTCCGCGATGACGACGGGTCAAATGCCGCTGATACCTTTGCGAAAAGCGATACCAAATACGATACAAGGCGATTATTATATTTCTTTTCCGCCCTCATCGGCATCCTGCTGGCAGGGACAAGGATAAGCGACCCCACGCTCAAATACGCGACGGTTGCGGCGCTTATCGCAATCACCGTCGTAATCACAAAAAAGTATTTTACGAAGGACGAAGTCCATAACTGGATGCTGGAAAGCTGGGGCTTTGCTAAAACGATAGCGCCTCTGCTTCTGGCCGGGGTCTTTGTGTCGGGAATCGTCAGGGTGATATTGCCGCAGGAATTTGTTGCCAAGTATGTAGGTTCAAATTCTCTTTCCAACATGTTTATCCCGGTTATCTTCGGCGTTCTCGTGTATTTCCCGACACTCGTCGAAGTGCCTATGGCAAAGACTTTCCTTGACCTCGGTATGGCAAAAGGCCCGCTTTTGGCCTATCTTCTTTCCGATCCCGTGCTTTCGCTTCCGAGCATTCTCGTTGTCAGCAAGATCATGGGGGCAAAGAGAACTGCAGTTTATGTAGCCTTAATAATCGTTCTTACCGTTTCCGGCGGATATCTGTTCGGGCTCATGCAGGGGAAATAAGATATTTGGAGAAAATAATTCACCTCATAGCTTAAAGACATGATGAAACATATCGGAAGAGGCGACAGATATTATTGTGAGAGGAGTATTGAAATGAAAAAAGTATTATTCGTCTGTATCGAAAATTCCTGCAGGAGCCAGATTGCCGAGGCCTTTGCCAGGATTCATGGAAGCGGAGTTATTGAACCATACAGCAGCGGCTCCAGTCCGTCGGGGACTCGTCAATCCAAAGGCGGTTGCTTCGATGAAAGAGTTGGGATATGACCTGTCGGCACACAAATCAAAATCGCTCTCGGACATCCCTGATATTGAGTATGACTATGTTATAACCATGGGCTGCGGTGACGCGTGTCCTTTTGTTAAGGCAAAGCACCATGAAGACTGGGGCATTCCTGATCCGAAGGACATGGATGAGGAAGGATTCCGCAAGGTGCGGGAGAAGATCGAAGAGAAGGTCAAAGCGCTTGTTCCTGATTGGCTTAGAACAGGACTACCAGGGCTTTATGAGCGGGATTTCCGGATGGCGTTATCGGGTTCTCCACATCATCAGGATTCGCGACCAGTTTCACTCGTTCAAACCATTTGAACAGTTCAAGTGGAATTTGGAGAGACACCATGTCCAGATATTGATAATTTAGAATGCGGACAGGGAAATTTGATGATAGAATTAAACCATAAGGCTTCTCATTGGCAAAAGGAATAAATTAAAAGATGCCGCTGCTCGAAATCAACAACCTTACATATGGGACCGGGAGCAGAAGTATCCTCGACAGTTTCGCGCTGACAATGGAAGCCTCCGAGATCCATGCACTTCTTGGAACAAACGGAACAGGCAAAAGCACACTTGCTTATCTGGTCATGGGATGTGACGGGTACAAACCTGATTCCGGAGAGATAATATTTGACGGTAAAGTTATTAATGACCTGAAGATACATCAGAGGGCGCAGCTCGGGATTACAATGGCATGGCAGGAACCGGTAAGATTCGAAGGCATTTCTGTAAAGGATTACCTTACTCTAAAAAATAAAGATATCGATCCATCCTGGTATCTTGAAATGGCCGGACTTCATCCTGAACTTTATCTGCATCGTATGGTGGACCGGTGCCTCAGCGGCGGCGAAAGGAAACGAATAGAGCTTGCATCCATTCTTGCCGTGCATCCAAAACTCGCGATACTTGACGAACCGGATTCCGGGATAGACATGCTTTCAACACAGGATATTATAAATGTCATCAACTCATTCAGGAAGAACGGTTCATCTGTCCTCTTAATTACCCACAGAGAGGAGATCGCCCTGATCGCGGATAAGGCATCCCAGTTATGCGGCGGGAAAATAATCTGTACGGGTACGCCTCAGAAGGTGGCTGAATATTACAAATCGAGGCAATGCCTTGTGTGCAGAGATGAGGTGTGCGCATATGTCTGAGATCGACAATTTAATGAAGGCAGTCGCTGAGGCAGGCGGAGACCGGGGGATCCTTTCAAATAAGGATATTGCCCATCTTGCTGCAAGCGGACACAGGATATTAAGCGCGAATAAAGTTGAAGGCCTTGAGGTAGAGGCAAAAGAGACACTTACCGGCATCGAGGCAAAAGTTACAGTTCTGGAAGGGGTGAAGATAAAGAACCCTGTCCACCTCTGCTTTGGAGTGCTTCATAAAAGAGGCACTCAAAAGATAAAGATGGATGTGAGGCTTGAGAAAAACGCCTCCGCCAGTTTCATCGCGCACTGCGTATTCCCGAACGCAGAGAAGGTAAGGCATATCATGGACGCGGTGGTTGAGATCGGAGAAGGAGCGGAGATGAGATATTCAGAGACCCATTATCACGGCATGTACGGAGGCGTTGTAGTCATTCCGAAGGCGGTCGTGAAGGTTGGGAAGAACGGAAGATACTTTACCGACTTCACTCTTACTACAGGGAGGGTTGGAAGACTTGAGATAGACTACGCCGTAACAGCAGGGGAAGGCGCTGTAACTGAATTGACAGCGAGGGTATTCGGTCATGCCCGTGACGAGATCAATATAAAGGAAAAGGTTGTGCTGTCAGGCAAAAACTCAAGGAGCATTATAAAGACCAGAGTTGCCATAGAGGATGAGGCACGGGCTGAAGTTACCGGCATCACCGAGGGCTGCGCCGAAGGCGCGAGGGGCCATGTGGACTGTATGGAGATAGTGAAGGACAATGCTGTTGCAAAGGCAATTCCCATTGTATATGTTACAAACCCTTTAGCCAAGGTCACCCATGAAGCTGCCATAGGCAGTGTTGATAAAAAACAGATGGAGACCCTCATGGCACACGGGCTGTCTCCTGAAGAGGCGGTAGACATAATCGTCAAGGGGATACTGAA
>CAVOUK010000003.1:0-203822 GCA_963699585.1 Thermodesulfovibrionia bacterium
TTATTTTTCCCGCAGATTCCGGCAGGACCGTTCTAATTATTTTCCCTGCTATATTGCTACGTTAGGCGAATTCTCAATTTCATGCTTCAGGCTTAATAAAATTTTCATTGCATCCTGTTTTTTGTTTATGTATCATATGCTTGTATTTGCAAGCCGCGTAATATTGTGATATATAATTTTATAGAAAGGGAGCGCTTATGCAAGATTTCTTCTGGGGTATTATAGCTGGTGCAGTAGTTGTATTGGTCGCATTCCTGGTCCCTGCTATTTTGCAGATAACAAGGACTGTCAGGGCTGCCGAGGATTTTATTAAGACGTTAAATCCGCTTCTGTTCAAGCTGAACGAGACAATCGACAGGACCAATAAGGTGGCAGCAGGGGTAGAGGAGTCGGTCAACAATGTTCAGCATTTGACGAGGGCAGTTGGAGAGACAGGGGCCCTGATCGATGAAATAAATCACTTTGTAAGGCAGGCGGGAGTATTTTTATCTGCCGGGACTTCAGGACTTGGCGCCGGCATTAAAGCCGCTTTTGCTATTTTGACAAAAGGGGCCGTTGAGAAAATTACATCACAGAAGTGATGATTAAAAAAATAACCACAGAGGCACAGAGAAGACATGAAATGAATTAATCCACAGATTACACAGATTAGCGCAGATTTTATTAGAAATTATTTTCTCTTATCTGTGTAATCTGCGAAATCTGTGGATGATTTTTATATATTTTCTTATGTACTCTGTGGTTTCAATAACAATTTAAAAGGGAGGAAAAATGAACGACGAAAGAGGATGTTCTTCGGGAAATGTTATTCTCGCATTTGTTTTAGGAGGTCTTGTAGGCGCAGGAATTGCTTTACTCACGGCCCCGCAGTCCGGAAGGGAGACCAGGGAAAAGATAAAAGGATTAGCTGACGAGACCAGGCAGAAAGCCACTGAATATGCCGGACAGGTAAAAGATAAATTTTCTTCTGCTGTCGAGAGCGGGAAGCATTTTGTTGAAGAGAAGAAGTCATTGATCTCTACAGCTATCGATGCCGGCAAGGACGCATACTCGAAAGAAAAAGAAAAACTGTCGAAGGGATAAACAGAAGCTGTCAGCAATCAGCGATTAGCTGTCAGGCTGTGGTTGAACGCTGAATGCTGATCGCTATCTAATTGAGGAGAAGGTCAGATCATTAGAAAAAAAATTACATATGACGTTAAGGAAATAAGGAAAACGCGCTGATGAGGAGATTCGTAGGACTTGACGCAGGCTCTGTAAGTGTAAAGCTCGCTGTTCTTGATGTTAAGGGAAATATTCTTGAAACAAAGTATGTCAGACACAAAGGCAATCCACTTCCTGTCGCGTATGAACTTCTAAAAAATGTAACGCGTGAACTGCGTGAAACAAACAAATCCGAACTGCGTAAGGGCGTATTGCAATACGCCCCTACAATAAATTCCGAACTTAATTTATCACTTTCCATTACCGGCTCTGCCGGCAAGGTCATTGCCGGGGCATTCGGCATAAAGCCTGTAAATGAAGTGGTCGCTCTCAGCTATTCGACTAAAAGGCTTTATCCTGAGGTAAGGACCGCTATAGAGATGGGGGGCGAGGATTCAAAGCTGATCCTTCTTGAGAACGGAGCGATAAAGGAATTCTCGATGAACTCTGCATGCGCTGCAGGGACTGGTTCCTTTATTGACCAGCAGGCTGAGAGGCTTTTTCTCAGTATAGAAGAGTTCAGTGAACTTTCGCTCAGATCAAAGAGCCCTCCGCGAATAGCCGGCAGGTGCAGTGTTTTTGCAAAATCGGATATGATCCATCTCCAGCAGATCGCAACACCTGTTGAGGACATTGTTGCGGGACTTTGTTTTGCGGTCGCAAGGAACTTCAAAGGGAGTATCTGCAAGAATATGGAGCTGCCTGAGCCTATAAGTTTTCAGGGAGGCGTTGCAGCCAACAAAGGCGTTGTAAGGGCTTTCAGGGAAATATTCAGTGCGGAGAACATCATAATCCCCGAACATTTTGCGATAATGCCTGCAATAGGCGCTGTTTTGAAAGATATGGAGGAGGGGATAGAAAATGATTTTGACATTGAAAAACTGAAATTATTTATTGAGACCCTGAAAGACGATGAACACGGGCATAAACCGCTGAGGAAAGTCAGAAGTCAGAAGTCAGAAGTCAGCAGATGCAGAAGTGGCGGGGTCTCTGTGCCCGCCCTGATTCAGGGCAACCACAAGGGATTGCCCCTACAATTAATCATGAAGGGCGTATCGCGATACGCCCCTACCAATCAACGCTTATCTCGGAATTGACATCGGCTCTATCAGCACGAATCTTGCTGTCATTGATGAAGGAGGAAGGCTGCTTGCAAAGAGATATCTTATGACTGCGGGGCGGCCTATCGAGGCGGTCAAGAAAGGCCTTGACGAGATAGGCAGTGAGGTTGGGGACAAGGTACATATTTGCGGGGTTGGGACCACGGGTTCCGGCAGATATATGATCGCGGATTTTGTCGGGGCGGACATTGTCAAAAATGAGATCACTGCCCAGGCCCGCGCTGCCGTAGAAATTGACCCTCAGGTTGATACTATCTTTGAGATCGGCGGGCAGGATTCAAAATATATCTCCATCAGGGACGGTATCATTGTTGATTTTGAAATGAACAAGGCCTGCGCCGCAGGCACAGGGTCTTTTATCGAAGAGCAGGCTGATAAACTCGATATATCGGTAAAAAATGAATTTTCAGAAATTGCATTTCGATTCAGAGAAACCCTGCACGCTCGGAGAAAGATGCACTGTCTTTATGGAGAACTCTCTTCTGTCAAAACAGCAGAGGGGGGCTGCAAAAGAAGACCTCACGGCAGGACTTGCCTATTCAATAGTGCAGAACTATATAAACCGTGTTGTCGGCGACAGGGCTGTCGGCAAGAGGATATTTTTCCAGGGCGGAGTGGCTTTTAATAAATCCGTTGTTGCTGCATTCGAGAATTATCTTAACAGAGAGATCATTGTACCTCCTGATCATGATGTCACAGGCGCTATAGGAATGGCGATAATAGCCAAGAAGCATATGGAAGATCAGCGTTCAGATCAGGGTAGAAGCGGCGAACGGCCGTTCGCCCCTGCGTGAATTACCCATATCATCTTTCAAGGGTTTCGACCTTTCAAGGAGAGGCTACGAAATAAAGTCATTTCCCTGTAAGGGTTGTGATAATTTATGCGAGATAAACAGGGTCCAGGTGGACGGGGAGAAAGAACCACTTTACTACGGAAGCAGATGCGAAAAGTATGATGTCAAGAGGAAGAAAAATATAGATGCGCAAAACATGCCGGACCTTTTTGCCGAGCGGGAAGAACTGTTAACAAAGGCACACAATGAATATAAAGAAAAGAACAGCAGTCAGCAGTCAGAGTCAGTAGTCAGAACAGAGAAGTACAGAACGCCCAAAAGTAACGAAGTCCGAAGTCGAACTACCAAACTCGAAACCAAAACTCGAATCGGTATCCCCCGCATATTCTTCTTCCATGACTTCCTTCCTTTCTGGAGCACGCTTCTGTGGGAACTCGGTTTTGATGTAGAGCTCTCAGCGCTGTACCAACAGGCATATAATAAACAAGGGCGTTGAGAGTATCCTTGCGGAAAGCTGTTTCCCGCATAAGGTTGCTCATGGACACATAAGGGACCTTATGGATAAGAACGTTGACGCTGTTTTTCTGCCGAGTTTTATAAATTTCAACTTTGAAAGTGAATCGGCCAACAGTTTTGCCTGTCCTTACGCCCAGACCATGCCCTATATAGCCGGTATAGCTTTTGGTAAGGTCAGATTTATTAAACCGATAATAAACCTTGAATATGGCAGGCAAAATCTTGTTAACGAAATCCACAGATCGCTTAAACCATTTCATATAACAAAGGCCTCAATTAAAAAGGCGCTTGAAAAGGCGGAAAAGGCCCAAAAGGAATTCACCTCTGCGGTCAAGTAAACGCGGAGCAGAGGTCCTTGCAAATATAAAAGAAAGAACGATCGTGATCATAGGGCGTCCATACAATGCATTTGACTCCGGCATAAATCTCGAGATACCGAAGAAACTGGCATTCCTCGGAGTATTCTCCATCCCTATGGATTATCTTCCGCTGGAAACTGTTGATATCTCCAGTAAATGGTCGAATATGTACTGGAGGTCAGGGCAAAATATTCTGAGGGCCGCTGAATTGATAAAGGATGATCCAAAACTGTTTGCACTTTATATAGGGAATTTTTCATGCGGTCCTGATTCCTTTATACACCACTTTTTTGATGAAACAATGTCAGATAAGCCATTTTTACATATAGAAATAGATGAGCACAGCGCTGACGCCGGGGTGATAACAAGATGTGAGGCATTCCTTGACAGCATAAGCGGTCAGCGGTCAGCGGTCAGCGGTCAGCAGACAAAAGAGAAACCGGCTGCTTCCGCACTTCCGCGCTTCCGCGCTTCCGCGCTTAATAAACGGATCGTTTATATACCGAGGATGTCGGACCATGCATTCGGGCTTGCTGCAGCTTTTGAAGCGTGTGGTATCCATGCTGAGGTCATGAATGTGCCTGATATAGATACGGTCGAGATCGGAAGACAGTATGTATCGGGCAAAGAATGTTATCCCTGCGCGATCACAACAGGAGATATGGTGAAAAAGGCAATGTCGGATGATTTTGATCCTGACAGGTCCGCATTTTTTATGCCGTCAGGGGCCGGTCCCTGCCGTTTCGGACAATATAATGTTTTTCACAGGATGGTCCTTGATGAAGCCGGATTTCCGGAGGTGCCGATATTTTCGCCAAATCAGGATGAATCACTATATACAGTCCTCGGCATGGTTGGAAAGGAGTTTACAAAACAGGCATGGAAAGGGATAATTGCGATAGATCTGCTTATAAAGTGCCTTCATGAGACAAGGCCTTATGAGATCAACAAGGGGGAGACGGACCGCCTTTATCAGGATTATCTCGTAAAAATCAGTAAGGCATTGAAAAGCAGCAACGGGGCCATGACGAAACTTCTCGATAATAGTCTTCGCGATTTTTCTTCAATTAGCAAGACGGAAGAAAAAAGGCCCCTTGTCGGGGTCATCGGAGAAATATTTGTAAGGCATAATGCCTTTGCAAATGAGAACATCATAAGAAAGATCGAAGCGCTTGGCGGCGAGGTCTGGCTGGCCCCTATTGAAGAATGGATATATTATTTGAATTATACCGCCCTGCGAAGGACTGTAACAGGCCTCCGTAATTCTTTCACCCAGAAGCTTGCCGAGGACCTTTTGAGGACGGTCCTCACACGATATGTTCAGAAGAGAACAGAGCACAGGTATTCCAAAACTTTTACGGGTTTCCTGCGTACACTTAAAGAACCTTCTACAAACGAGATACTGAAGAATGCATCTCCGTATCTTCACGATTCATTTGAAGGTGAGGCTGTCCTGAGCATGGGCAAGGCAGTTGATTACGTCAAACGCGGGGCCTCAGGCATAATCAGCGCCATGCCCTTCGGTTGCATGCCCGGCACAATAGTGGGCGCCCTGCTGAAAGGGCTTAAGCAGAATGAAAACATACCATGTCTGAGCGTTGCATACGACGGGGTCGAGACGACTTGTTCGGGGATACAGCTTGAGGCATTTATGCATCAGGCCGGTGAGTGTATGAAGAAAGAATTAAGTAAATGATCTACACACTGCAAATTACAGAAAGCTGAGATAAGAAAATCAAGACCGATGCCACTGTCATTAGCGCTTTTATCCAGTTTATAAGCACAAATGTGTATGCGCATCATCCATCAGGCGGCGCTCCATTGCTTCTGTTTCTCCGCGAGCCGTGTCCTTGAAGACGCTGAAGGTTATTACGATAGAAGTCCGCATTGCCGGCGTCTATCGTCGGAAAGCGCGTTAGCCATGCCTTCAGCCACGTTCAGGATATTCTTTGGAGAGAAGTGATAATGCGGATTGCCGAGGGGATGCACATCTCCCATGCTTCTATCAACAGAAGAAGGTTTTTCTATAGGCGCTGACAAACTGCGAGCAGTCGAGGTTCCCGGTCTTCCCCGGCTGTATGTTGGGATTGTTCGACGACTCTATGATGCGGGGAAGATAGCCGATCTCAAGATCAAGACCGTTATACATGATAATGTCCGCCTTTCTTGCGGCAAGGATCATGCTCGGCTTTGCCTCGGCAAAGTGGGGTCCTGGCTGGGTTTAACAAGAGTGGTGACACTCGATTTTATCTTTGCCGATTTCCTTCGCGATGCTCCCGATCCAGGGAAGCGTTGCGACGACCTTTACTTCAGCAAAGGCCGGAGTTGCGAACAGAAAAATCATCAGAAACAATGACCATATATTTTTTCATTGAATACCTCCTAAAATGGATGAGCGCCGTGCGCGCCGATACCAAAGATTAATTGAAGCAGCATTTCGTTGTTTGTCTTTTCATCCCTTGCCGACTTATCGTGGTTATACTGAAGCCTTATCCTTGAAAACTCAGTCGGATTGAATTCAAGCATTCCGGTGGCCCTCCAGGGCTTTCCGTCGAAATCCGTATCGGTTCCGGCAAGGATATAGTCATCCTTGAAAAGGTCGAGAACGTCATATCTCGCTCCTAATCTCCAGCGATTTATCTGATATATGCCCTGGACATAAAGTCCGTCCTGTGCGCGTTTCAACGATTCGCTCGTTGCTGCAACAGTGTCTTCAAGATCGCCATGCTGCGTCCGATAGAGATATTCGCTCTGCAAGATGAAACCCTGTTGTTTGGAAGGCTTCCACTTGTATGTGAGTTCAAGACCATAGAGGGTTGAATCCCCGCTGAATTCAGTGTCTTCCGCGATTGAGCCGGTCTTTGTCTTTCCCGTCATGACCGAGGGACCGAAAAGAATCGTGGAATTATCTCCTATGTCGAATGACGCCTTTGCAAAGGCAGTATAAGCATGAGGGCCTGACTTTGCCTCAGGACCGAAGAGCACGTCGTTTTCCCCCTGAAGGACCTCGACGCCCAACAGTGTATAAAAAGGGAGCGGCGGAAGATAGGTAAGCTGCGCGCCCTTTTCTATGACACCCTCGCCTCCCATAAATGCCCTGTACGGGAGCGGTATATCTGCAAAGTCCCAGGCATGGGGATGCTGGGAGTTGATCCTTCCAAAGCCGCTTTTGAACTTTGCCGCCTTTTATCTGAAGACCGTAGGGCAACGAAGTGGTTACAAAATATGCCTCTTCAAGCTCAGCACCGTCTTCAGTCACCGGAATGGTTGCGTAGAGATTGAAGTAAGGATCAACAGGAGCGAAGAGGAAAAGCTCGGCAGCTTCAAGGTTAAAGCCATTTCTTTTCTCAATGCCCTCTGTTGTATATCCCGGAATACCCCTGCTTTCCAGCTCGCTCTCTTTGAGATTCGATGTATAGCCAAAGGTGTCCAGGATTAATGATATGTTCGGATTGGCAAGATTCGAAGCGCCGAAAAGGCCTGTGGCCTTTTGGGTTTTTGCCTCCTCAACAGGTTTTTCTTCAGGCCGCGCGGCAGCTTCCTGTCTGGACTCACTTAACTCATTCTTTAATTCGTTTATGACTTTCTGCTGCTCTTCAATAGTTTTTTGCTGCGATTGAAGAGTCTCTTCCAGCGCTTTCAATCTCGATTCGATGTCAGATCCATATGACGGCAAAGAAAGACATAAGGTAATAATGATGAATAATAATATTCCCTGTCGTTTCATGACTGGTTCTCCTTTCCAATGAATAATAAGCATGGACATGGGTGCACTTGTCCCGCTGTTATGAAGTTTGAAATATCTGGAAAAGAGTTATGCCGGAGGGGCGCGTAAAGATATGGGGGTTGCATAAACAGGGCCGTAGAAAAGCGGCTCCTGGGGTAAATCCATATCGGCAACTGTCAGAGAAACATTGCCGAAAGAGCAGTTTTGATAGGACGTGTATGAATGATTTCCTGCGATACAGAGAGGGCAATCATTGTGGGAAAAACCGTCTGCATGATGATGAAGCGCAGATGCTGCAACAGAAAACAGAAAGAAGGCCAGAAGTAGAACAATCGCTAATCGAAAGCTGCTTGCCCGTATATATTTAGTTCGTTTCATTTTCGTATTCTCTTCTGACAAAATAGTGTCTGATTCTAATAGCTCCCTGGTTTAAAAGTCAATTTGGGTCAGTGTATCGTACAAATTTAATATTCATTCAACTTCGACGTGACCTGAATTTTTTACAGGAGAGCGCAAGGAGGAACAGTAGGAAATTCAGCAGCACAATCGCGGCCCCCGTCGGCAGGTTGAAGATAAAGGAAATGAATATCCCGGAGATCACGGAAAATAGAGAGAAGACGGCAGCAAAGATAAGGGCATATTTAAATCCCCTTGCCACCTGGAAAGCCGTTACCGCCGGCAATATCAGTAAAGCCGAGGTGAGCATGATCCCGACGACCTTCATGGTCAGGACTACCGTAATCGCAGTGAAAACGGCGATCAACCTGTTGAGCCTTTCCGTATTTATACCGCTCGCCTTTGCGAATTCCTCGTCGAAGGTGAGGGAAAATACCTCGTGATAATTCAGTAAGATGGCCAGGAGCACGATTACCGAAAGCACGATAGAGGTGTACACTTCAGCCATGCTTATGGAAAGGATGTTCCCGAAGAGATAACTGAAGATGTCCACATTGAGCCCGCCGGCCATGCTTGCCAGAAGGACACCTCCCGCAATACCTACGGCCGAGACGATGCCGATGGCCGCGTCTCCGAAGAGCTTCGCCTTTTCCATCAGCTTCAGAATACCGAGTGAGCTTGTCACAACAACCGGGATGGAAACATATAAAGGAAACACCTTCATGACAAGACCGAGGGCCACGCTCCCGAAGGTCACATGGGCAAGGC
Source organism: Thermodesulfovibrionia bacterium (assembly GCA_963699585.1). Taxonomy (GTDB): domain Bacteria; phylum Nitrospirota; class Thermodesulfovibrionia; order UBA6902; family UBA6902; genus SURF-23. The sequence goes on from CAVOUK010000003.1 coordinate 8,885, forward strand.
CGTCACCGATCAGCGAAAGCCTCCGCAGCACCAGCAATACCCCGAGGGTAGAGCACAGGAGCGCAGTAAAGGACCCGGCTATCAAGGCCCTCTGGATAAACCCGTAACTTAAAAAATCGGGAATGTTCATTTGCTATAACTCATGCCGGTGGCAGATCAGGTGCTGTGATACCTCGCCGAAAAACTTTGCCATATCACCTGAGAGGCAGAATTCATCGAAGCCTCCGTAAAAAACAACGCGCTTATCGAGATACAGGAGCCTGGAGGCATATTTGCCGACTGAGCCGATATCGTGTGTCACAAGGACAATGGTGACCTTCCCTGTGCGGTTCAGCTCGCTGAGGAGCGTAAAAAAGTTTTGCCTCGTTTCCGGATCGAGGGCGGTGGTCGGTTCGTCCAGGATCAAAAGCCCCGGCTCATTGACCATTGCCCGCGCCAGGAAGACCCTCTGCTGCTGCCCTCCCGAAAGGTCGCCGATCAAATTATTACTTATCCCGCTTATATTCATCAGGTCAAGTGCCTTGTTTATCGCCGTCTGATCATCTTTGCCGAGCCGTTTCGGAAACTTTTTTCCCGATATCAGTCCGTGGGAAACTATCTCGCGCACAGAGGACGGAAAATAGGGATTGAAGGTATCCATTTTCTGGGGGAGATACCCCAGCCTGTCCCACAGCTTCCTTTCTGAAGGGTCGGAGCCGAAGACCATTACCCTCCCGGCGGGAGGCCGCAGAAGGCCAAGCATGATCTTGATGAGCGTTGACTTTCCCGAACCGTTGGGACCGACAAGTCCTACGTAATCGCCTTCCGTTATGCTAAAAGATATATCGCTCAACACCTCATGGTCGTTGTAACGGAAAGAAAGCCCCTCGCACCTGACTGCGTCTATTTGCATTGCAGCCCTGTCCTGAGGTTTTCGAGGTTCCTGTTCATCAACGATATGAATGTCACGCCCTTCTGCAGGTCATCCCTGCTTATGTTATGAGCGCCGTGGAGCATAAGGAGCTTTGCGCCGGTCTCTCTCGATATCGTCTCGGCGATGCCGGGAGAGAGAAGCTCCTCATAAAAGATATATGATAGTCCATGCTGCCTCAGTGTCTTCGTCAGCTCAATGAGGTCCCTTGAGGTCGGCTCTGCATCAGGGGAAAATCCGCTGTAGGCGGAGACAAACTTCAAACGATAACGCCGGGCAAGATACCCGAAGGTGTTATGCCCTCCGCTGACAATCTCCCTGTGAGCGCACCGGGACAATGTCTCAACGAACTTTTTGTCCAGCACGGCAAGCTGCGCCTTATATGCCTCTGCGTTTGCCCTGTAATAAGCTCCATTGTCCGGGTCTTTTTGCGCAAAGGCGCCGGCAATCGTATCGACCATTTTCATCGCATTCGAAAAGTCGAGCCAGACATGGGGGTCCATTCCCTCCGATTCTTCATGGTCAGCTTCATGATGATGCCCTTCTTCCGATCCCTTGATCAACTCGAGGCCTTTGCTCGAATCCACCACAACAAGCGCCTTATTATCGAGCCCCTTAAGGATAGCAGCTGCCCACGGTTCCATATATCTGTTTGTGTAAATAAATATGTCGGTCTTATTAAGCAATATGATATCTGCAGGTTTCGGCTCGAAACTGTGGGGCTCCATTCCCGGAGGCATGAGCAGTATCACGTCTGCCTTATCCTTACCCACGTTCTTAGCAAAATCATAAAGCGGGAAAAGACTCGCTACGATCTTGAGCCTCTTTTGACCCTGGGGTGTCTCACCGGGTTCCACGGACCGGCAGAATACGGCAAGCACAAGGGTCAGACAAATCAAAATGCACGACATACTCTTGCTTCTCATTCTTTTACCTCTATTTCTTCCCCGCTATTGCGCAGGGTCGGAAAAGATAAACCTTGTCGAATCCGGGCTGCCTTTTCCTTCCACAAAATACTTCTTTATGTTAGGCAGTATCTTCTCCATGGTCTCAATATACAGCCTGGTCTCTGTGGCGTCTTTTGCCTTGTTATATTCTCTCAAGACATTCAGGAAACTGTCGGCCTCTCCTGTGGCGCTGTTTGTCCTTTCCACTTTATAAGATTCCGCCTTTCTTAATATCTCCTCAGCCTCTCCCCGCGCCATCGGAAGAACATTATTGGCATAGCTCTGCGCTTCGCTGATTATCCTCTCCCTGTCCGCCTTGGCGCTCGACACGTCCTTAAATGAAGCGATAACGTTCTCAGGCGGCTCGATGGACTGGAGATTGGCCGCAATTACATGAATGCCCGTCCCGTATTTATCCATCAGTTCCTGGGTTTTTGCCCGTATCTGATTCTGAATCTCGGTTTTCCCCGTTGTTAAAGATTCATCCACGGGCATGCTGCCGATGATCATGTTCAGCTCTGCCTCGGCTGCCTTACTGAGGATTATGACAGGGTCCTCAACCCTGAACATGAAATTGACAGGGTCCTTTATGGTGAACTGGACCGTCATACGGACGTTTACAATATTCGTATCGCCGGTGACCGTCTGTATCACGTATGATGCTGCGCCGTCTTTCTTCTTTTCAGCTCTTTCGTCGCCGACATTTATGCTCTTGATTTCGGCGATCTTCGGCTTATCAACTTTTTGAAACGGCCATGGAAGCGCATAATGGATTCCAGGCTGCACCCGCTCTTCAATGATCCTGCCGAAGAGTCTGACAATGGCGATTTCCTCCGGCCTCACTATATAAATGCCGGAGATAAAATAAAGCATGATAATCAGCGGCAGGATTATTTTCAATCGTATCTTCATCATTATTTCGGCGGCCTGTTCAGGAATTTAAGCAGCTCGGAATCCTCAGGCAATATAATGGTTGTCTTCTCATTCAGTATCTTTTCATAAGACTCAAGTGTGCGCAGATACTTATAGAAATCATGGTTCTTCTCAAAGGCCTTCGCGTAAATCTTCGTGGCCTCGGCGTCCGCTTCACCCCGCATCTTCTGCGCCTCTTTTTTTGCCTCGGACAATATCTTGCTTTTCTCCATGTCCGCCGTTGCCCTTATCTTCATGGCCTCTTCCTCGCCTTCAGACCTGTATTGCTGGGCGATCTTTTGTCTTTCCGCCTGCATCCTTTTAAAAACGCTCTCCTTATTCTGGTCCGGGAAGTTCAACTGTTTCAGTTGAACGTTCGACTATTTCAATACCGAAGGCCGCTGTTCTCTCGCTGCTCTTTTTTGTTATATCCTTCATCATCCCGCTTATCCCTGTCTTGTCGCTTTCCGTTGAGACAAGAGAAACAAAAGGATGGCTGCCTAATGCGGCCCCGAATTCCGAGAATATGATGTCCGAAAGCCTTGCCTCCGCCCCCTTTTTATCATTTACAGTGACGAGGAATTTGCCGGGGTCTATAATCTTCCAGCACATGAAACTGCCGACAAGTATGTTCTTCTTGTCAGACGTGAGGAATTCCGCCTGGGGCGGATCAAAGATCAGGAGTCGTGTATCGAAACGGATTACCTGTTGTATGGGATATGGAAGTTTCATATTCAGGCCCGGTGTTTTGATGGTCTTTATCGGCTTGCCGAACTGCGTGACTATAGCAACCTCGCCCTCCTGGACGCTGAAAAATATGAGGTTTAAAATGATGATAGAAACAAAAATTATTATCAATGCCGTGCTTCTTTTTTTCATACGGTCTCCTTCATTATTTGCCCTCCAGCGGCAGTTTGTCCTTTATGCCTTCCGACTTTTTATCATTCATAAACCAGAAATCAAATTTTTGCCCGGTCGAGGACGACGGTTTAATCACCTTGTTTAATTTAGGCAGCGACTTCTCCATAGTCTCAATATACATCCTGGTCTTTGTCACTCCCTGGGAGCCTTTAAATGCCGCGGCCTTTTTTAAAAATGCCTCTGCCTCTCCTTTGGCGGAACTTGTCTTTTCCATTTTATACGCCTCGGCTTCAAGCAGGATCTTCTGCGCCTCGCCCCGTGCGGTTGAGACGGAATTGATCATGTATTTCCGGGCCTCGTTGATCTTTGTGTTCTTGTCTTCAGCAGAGCTTGCAATGTCCCTTGATGCGAAGTGAACGCTTGACGGAGAATGGCTGTAGACCAGTTGGACCGATAATATCCGAATGCCTGAAGAATAGGCGTCCAGGCGCTTTTGCAGTGTGCCTTTGATCTTTTCCTGTATGTCATTTTTCCCGGTTGTCAGGATATTATTTATCTCCTCTCCGCCTATGGCCTCAATGATGGCAGAATCTGCATAAAATTCTACAGCCCGTTCATTGTCCGCCGCAGAGAAAAGATAGTTGTAGGCGTTACTTATGGCGTAGTGTACGGTAAACCTGGCGTCTACGAGATTTTCATCGCCTGTAAGCGAAGCCGGCTCCTCAATATTCGTATCTTCAATTTTGTCCCGATTGGCAGTTCCGAAAGTCAGACTTCTTACAAAAGGCTCGCGAACACGTGTGAGTGAATCAACCGGGTAGGGCAGTATGTAATGCAACCCCGGACCAATGTCTTTTCTTATGACTTTTCCAAAGCGTTTTAAAATGCCTGTTTCTCCCGGCTGGATCGTGCTAAAACCTGATAAAAGGTATAAGGCGACAACTATTAGCGGCAGCAGTTTAACAAAAGTATCCTTTGATCTCAGAACAGGCTCAAGATATTTTTCGCTCAATTTAATTCTAAACCCTGTGAAGTCATTCAATTTGTCATTTAAAGACCTTAACGCATTTTCAAACCCGATATTCCACAAGTTTCTGAATATCAGAAATAATAAGGCAAAAGAACCCGTAATCTTTAAAGAAGCCGGTATAAGTTCTGCTGCCTGTCCCAATAATGCCGAAGGGTTAATCTTCAAACCGGCATATAACATATTCAGCATGAAACCAAGATAAACGCTGACCACCGCAATTGTGCCGAGGTATATGACCATTACCTTTTTACCCCAAAACTTTCCTACCGCTGCTATTGTGCCGACGTTGGTGGCAGGACCCGCGAGCAGGAATACAAGCGCTGCCCCGGGGTTCAGGCCTTTCAGGATAAAGGCCGCGGCAATAGGAGTTGAAGATGAAGCGCACATATATATAGGAATTCCGACTACAAGCATGACCAGCATTGATAAAGGCACCGAGCCGAGATAAGCCTCAAAAAAGTTATTGGGCAGGATGGCGGAAATAAAGCCCGCAATCACTATCCCGATTACCAGCCAGAAGACAATGTCATTCAGGAGGTCGACAAAGGCATAGTGAAAAATCTCTCTCAGCTTCCCGCTGCCGGATAAGCCATGTGTATGCGCTTCACAGGAGGAGACATCTTCGCAGGCGATTTCTTCTTTGGCCTCTTCATCATTATCTTCCCAGGTCCTTTTTATCAAAATGATTTGTTATGGCGCCTGCAACTGTTGCGGTTATGAGCGCTGATATAGGTCTAAAGACGGTCATGATCGGGTCAATAAGCGCATATGTTATCGTTATGGAATCAATACCGGTCTCAGGCGTGGAGATCATAAAAGAGATGGCAGCCCCCTTGCTTGCTCCATGCCTTCTAAGTGATACGGCTGTCGGTAATACCGCGCAGGAGCATAAAGGAAGAGGTATCCCCAGAAGAGATGCCAGAAATACGGAGCGAAGATTTTTACCGCCGAGATGCTTAAATATCTTTTCCGGAGAAACGGTTACCTTCAGAATGCCCGCGATCAAAAACCCGAAGAGGATGTAAATGGCGGATTCGTTAAAGATAGTTACAGTCTCTTGTATCGCTCTGCCTATCACGTTAATTCCTTCAATTGAAATAGATATCGGGCATGCACGGTCAGCCCTGAAAATTAATACAAACGTAAAAAATCAAGTGTTATTCCCGCTTGTCGGGAAGGTTGAACTCCAAACAGGCGGGGGTTAGAGTCTGTTCTGAAAAATATTAAGCCGGAGGCGCCCTTAGAGGTATTTGGGTTACATAAGCAGTTCCGTAGAAAAGCGGCTCCTGGGATAAATCCATATCGGCAACTGTCAGGGAAACATAGCCGGAAAGAGAAGTTTTGATAGGACATGTATAAATGATTTCCTGCGACACAGAGAGGGCAATCATTGTGGGAAAAACCGTCTGCATGATGATGAAGCGCAGATGCTGAAACGGAAAACAGAAAGAAGGCCAGAAGTAGAACAATCGCTAATCGAAAGCTGTCTTGCCCGTATGTATTTAGTTCTGTTTCATTTTCGTGTTCTGCTTCTGGACAGAAATAGTGTCTGATTCTAATGGCTCACTGTTTGAAAAGTCAATTCAAACAAATTATATATCGAAGTGCAAAGGCGTCAATTATTTATTCTGTCAATGACTTAGTCGGCAGACTTCAACGGCCCGCTCAGCGTATGGAGAAAGGCTTCGAGCTGACTTAATTCGGCAAGACTTAAACTGCCATGCTCCAGTTCAGGCTTTCTTTCTTCGGGCTTTAGCCGCTGGTAGAACTCCAGCACATCAGACAGTGTTGCGAACTGGCCTGCATGCATATAAGGCGGCCTTTCAGCAACGTTCCTCAATGTCGGCACTTTGAAGGCGCCGTTATATTTTTCTGCATTGATATTGATAAACCTCAGTTCACCGCAATCCCCTGGCTTTGCATCGCTGTAAACGCCAAGGCAGTTGAACTCATCCGACAAGACTTTAACAATTCCTTCAGCACGTCCTTTATCCTCGGGCAAATGAGACGGCTGCGGCACTCCGATATTATGGAACTGTCCGTTGGTAAAGAGAGGACCGTTATGGCAATTCGTACATTTCGCCTTGCCGATAAACAGCCTGAGTCCCTTTGCTTCATCATTGCTGAAAATTCTCTGCGCAGCATCCAGGTTTCCTTTAAGAACTGCCTCAACGTATCTATCAAACTGCGACGGCTGCGGTGCAATCGTCCTCACAAACGCTGCAATAGCCTTTCCCATATTTGCATAAATGCGGTTTAATGCCTCTCTTTTTTCTCTGGGAATCAGAATCCAGGCCTTAAGAGCCGCAGGATCGTCAGATGACGGCTTTGCTATAGCCGGCAAGCTCGTGTTTTAAGAGCTCAGTCGGCAAAGGGCCAAAGATATCCTCGTATTCACGCAAATAGTATTTGCTGATCACTAGTACGCTCTGGGTCCTGGTGAATCCATGCTCTACAGGGCTTTCAAGAGGACCGAGCGCCTGTGCCCAGAGACTGTCCTTTCTCCCGTCCCAGAAAAACCACGTATTGTACACCACTCCGATGAGAGGCATGGTCCTTCTCGTGGTTGTTCCCATGCCATGGGCAAGGGGAAGATTGTCAGCGAAATTATCGTTTGGAGGATGACAGGTAGAACATGAAACTTTCATATTTCCGCTGAAGCGGCCGTCAAAAAAAAATTTCTTCCCCAGTGCGACCGCTCTCGGATCATCGGCATAGGCATTGGAAGGGTCCGCGGGCAGGGGAGGGAGTGAACCTATATATAGGGCACGAAGGGTCGAAACCTCATCGCTGTTCCATGTGTGGAGATCAAGCGACCACGCGGGATTGACTATCAAAACAGGGACCAGCAACAGCAAAACGGAAAATATCTGCTTAAGATTAAATTGTGTCAATAGTTTCATGGTATGGCGTCCATATTTTCCTGTCACAGATGACTCCGTCTGCCGGTCAGGTGAATGTCTCCCTGATATTACTCTTTCAGGAGCAGGTTGAATGACACGGCTTCTGACTTGTCCCCGGTCTTTATGTAAAACTTAACGGTCCACCAACCCGGCATGCTGAATTTCATGCCGTCGACACGATAATTACCGTTCCCCAGCTCTTCCGTGACCTCGGGGTGGGTGGGCAGGCCGTGGCCGTGTTCAGGCATGTCGCCATCTACATCAATTTGTGCTCCTGTTACAGGTTTTTTATCAGAGGTCGCTATCTTTATTTTCCATGAATGGATTATATTGATAGGTATAGGCTCATGGTCGCTCATGTAAGTGACAGTAAAAGTTTTATTCTCGGAAAGCCGTGTCTTCGATAAATCCAGATCAGCCGGAGCAGAGGTCTTTATCATTTCGTGTTCATGGCCTTTTTCCGCCTTTACATCCGGGAAATCGAACACGACGCTGTCCTGGAGCGTATCCGATTTTATATCTATCCTGAGTTCCCAATGGCCGCTCATGATCAGGATAATATTTTCGACATTGTACAAACCTCCGCCCTTTTCAGAGACAACAGGCTTTTCAAAAACTCCGTGTCCCATATCCGGCATCCAGGGGGTGACCGTTATTGCCGCACCTGTAACGTCTTTGTCCTCTCTGTTGTGTATGATGAGGTCAATCGTGTTTACGCCGGTAACAGGCTCCTTCCCCTTGATCACCATTTCTACACTGAATAGCTTCTTGTCAGTGACCCTGAATTCACTTTCTTCATAATGCTTCGTTAATTTCCTATCATGCTGATGTTCGGCTCCTGCAATGGCACAGGAAATTAAGAGCAGAATAATGATCACAGCAGTATAAGTTTTCATGACATACCTTTCACTTTGTGAATGCTATGGGCAAGGCCGGAGCCTTGCCCATTTTTTGCAAAAAACTATTTTGTCATTGGCGACATCTTAGAGAGTAAATCCATTACCTTTAACTGTGCCTCGGCAAGTTCGTGGGTATAAGCCATCGCAGGATCGTCCTTGGGTGATTTACCCTCGGCATGCATCTTTTTCATGGTATCTCCAGACATGATTTCATCCCAGAGGGCTTTAGCGTCTTTCATCATCATCTCTCCATGATGTACAGTCATTTCATCCACACCAGACGCCATGCCCATCTGTCCCAACATCATCATGTTTGAGCCCTCAAGCGCCATGCTCAAGGCATGGTTCAGCATAATATGCTGATGGTGCATTGTCATACCGTGGCCTTCATGTGATGCAGAGGACATTTTTGACAGAAGGTCCATAACCTTTGCCTGTGCTTCTGCGAGCTTGTGTGTATAGCCCATCGCAGGATCATCAGTCGGTGTTTTTCCCTCAGCATGCATCTTTTTCATGGCGTCTCCGGACATTGTTTGATCCATGAGGGACTTTACCATCTTTCATCATCATCTCGCCATGTTTTACGGACACTTCATCAACTCCAGGGGCCATGCCCATCTGTCCCAGCATGATCATATTGGCACCCTCAAGCGCCATACTCAGAGCATGGTTCAGCATCGCATGCTGATGATGCATTGTCATTCCATGGCCTGATCCGTGCTCCATTCCCATTCCGGCTGCTCCTGAGTTTGCAAATACAAGAGACAGACAGAGCATTGTCAATGTGATAGTCAAATACAATTGTTTGCTTTTTATCTTCATCTTTTTCTCCTTTTTTTTCGACATATTTTTTAGTGCATGCGGCTTTAATGCTATACAGGTAGAGCTGCTTGAGGGATCGAACTATACAGACTTCATAAAACTTATTCTCCTCCTTTCCATTATATTGCATAAGTGATGATTTCAAACTTAATTAGGCTTCCCCTGATATATTTTGTTATCATATCACAATGTTCTGATATGTCAAGCGCAAAAGTAAGAATCTGCATAAGTTAAAGACATATGCGACAAACCTCCATTATCAATAATGAACTGCAAGGGGCTTCCCTGACGGTTTATATCTTCTTAAAAGAGGGGAATAATTCTTTCTTAAAATATCCCTATGAAATCATTTAAGATATATGGTAAACTGTTTATCTAAATTTGAATAAGGAGGTGAATTATTTGGGAAGTGTAGTTAAGTGGCGTAAGAAGAAGATGAGCAAGCATAAACACAAGAAGCTTCTTAAAAAGACTAAACATCAGAGGAGAAAATAAGCTTTGTTCTTATTCGTTATCTTACATTTATCCCATCGATGTTAAAAAGGCGCAGGCTAAGGCTTGTTGCCCTCTCTCCATTTCATCTCTTTCAATCTTATAAAAATCCTGATTCAGGAGAACTACAAGTCTTTGAATTTAATATTCCAGTAAGTTTGCTGTAGGGCGCTGTAGCTCTGAAATTCCGGCTTTCGGAATTGCTTACAGAAAGATTCCGGACAAGCCGGAATGACATCAACTGTCATCTCGCTATTTCTATAAATTAATTTCTTAAATATCCATATTTAACTGCCTGTGAAATAAGGTTAATTATAGAGCATAAAAATTTGGTCCTTTTGACATAAAAAATAGCTTGATAGAAAATGTCCAATGGTATATATTATTCAGAGTAAAAACACATCATCTTGTGATGTGAGTAGAGTAATTCACTATATTTAGTGTATAGCGCTTCATTTAAAGCTCAAAGCATAATTATGTGTCTCCTGATTACAAAGGGACATAAATATATAGAGGCAGAAGCCTCTTATACAAGGGTAGGGCGATAATTAAATTTTTTTATAAAAAGGAATTAAAACTATGCGTGTAGAAAGACTGGAATTGATCGGCTTTAAATCATTTGCAGACAAGACAGTATTTAATTTTCATCCTGGAACAACCGCTATTGTCGGCCCAAATGGCTGCGGTAAGAGTAATATTGTCGATGCCTTCAGATGGGTACTTGGTGAGCAAAGCGCAAAAAGCCTGCGCGGAGACAGTATGGAGGATGTAATATTTCAGGGTTCAGCAACGAAGAAGACAAAGGGCATGGCAGAGGTCACCCTTGTGCTTTCGGATATCGTTAAAAATCCTTCAAACGGTCCGGAGGATGATAATAAAACTGCGATGAGTGAGATTGCCGTTACAAGACGTCTTTACAGGTCGGGAGAAAGCGAGTACCTGATGAACAAGGTCCAGTGCAGGCTCAAGGATATTAAGAATGTGTTTCTTGATACAGGGCTTGAACTGAAGGCTTACTCTATTCTCGAACAGGGGAAGATGGATTATATTCTGAATTCAAAGCCCCAGGACAGAAGGTTCCTGATCGAAGAAATTGCAGGTGTGATGAAATACAAAGTAAGAAGGACAGAGGCATTAAACAAGCTTGAGGCGTCCAAGTCCAATCTGCAGAGACTGCAGGATATTATCGCTGAGGTAAAAAGACAGATAAATGCGGTGGACAGACATGCCAGGAAGGCGGAGAAGTACAAAAAATTACTTGAAGAGATAAAAGATATCGAATTGCGCATTGCAAAAAGGGACTTCGAAGAAATGCAGAATGAAATTTCCGGTCTCATTATGTCGGAAGATGCAGGTAAGGCAAGGGAAGCTGAAGTCTCTGCAAATCTTCATTCAACCGAGGCGTTAATAGAAGAGAAGAAACTATTGTGTGTTGATAATGAAAGGCATCTTAATGAAGTCAAGATGAAACTTTATTCCCTTGAAAAAAATGTCGCTGAGGATGAGGGTAAGATAGCATTGCTTAAGAGTGACGGCGAAAACCTGAGAGAAAAACACGGATACCTTCTGAAACAGGACGGCGAGCTTTCCTTACAAAAAGAAACTGCTTTTATTTCCGTACAGGAGAAGGAGGCAGAGATATCGGAGATGAGCGGTGAAATAACGAATCTTGAGGCAGTGCTTGAAGACAAGAACAGGGTGTTCACTGATTCCGACAACGGGATAAAGGTCCAGGAGAACGATGTAGAGGTCCAGAGGAGAAATCTTTTCAATAAGGCAGAGGAGATCAGCAGTGTAAAGAATGAGGTCAGCCATCTGGCATTCAGCATTGAAAATATCTCCCGTAAGACGCAGAAAAGTTCGCAGGACATCAATTTACTGCAGGACAGCATCGCATCACTGCAGACAGCAATTGATGATACCAGGAATGAACATCTGAGTGTTTCTGCCGGGCTGAATGAATCCAGAAAGATAAAGGAAGCGCTTGTTGAAAGATTGAGAGACAGGAAACAGGAACTTTCTGCAGGCGAAGAAACACTTTACAGGGAGAGGGAAGACCTGGCTGTGATGGGGTCCAGACTTGAATCGCTGAGGGAACTGGACCAGATACAGCGGAGTTCTCTCGATGAAAATATAAGGGCCGTGTGTCAGGTAGCGGATATATTTGAAACATCATCCCGGTACGAGACCGCCATAGAAGCGGTCCTTGGAGACAAACTGAATGCGGCAGTCGTCGAAGGCCGGGACATGATCGAAAAGGCCCTGCAATATGTCAGGGAACAGAAATCGAAACGAAGCGGTTTTATATCCGCAGACACAAAGAACATATCAGCACCGGAGCCAAAGAACTTCACCGGCAGCGGGATTATCGGAGAGGCGATCAAATTTGTTACGGTGAGAGACGGATTCCAGCAATTAGCGGCATCACTGTTAAGCAATGTGGTGCTTGTTGATAAACTGAATACCGCGTTCTCCCTGCGCGGGTCGGACACAGATCTGGAAAAATATTATTTTGTCACGCTTGAAGGAGAAGTGCTTGAACCGTCAGGCATTGTCTTTGGCGGCAGGGGAAGAGAGGTCCTCAGGATAAAAAGGATGATAAAAGAGATGGAGCAGGACATTTCAGCGAAGAAGGAAAACGTCCTTACCGCCGAGGAAAATGTATCAATTCATAAGAGGGACATCGTGTCTGTAGAAAACGACATCATCTCAACCGACGCCGGGATATCGGGCCAGGAAAAATACTGCCATGCGCTGGAGGTAAAGACAGAGAACCTCATAGAGGAGAACGACAGGATCAGGAAGAAACATGAATATATATCACTCGAAATAAATGACGATCATGCCGAGAAGAGCAATTTGGAGGACCTGCTCGGGACAAAGAACTCCGAACTCGGAAAGCTCGAAAGCGAAAAACTCGGGATTGAAGAGAAAATAAGCGCTGTCCAGGAGACAATTGCAGGCAGGCGTGAAGCGCTCGAAACGCTCCGTTCGGAACTGACCGAGATAAAACTCAATCTCACATCGACCAGAGAAAAGATAGCTTCAATAAACAGAGAGATCGGAAGACTCAATCATTTCATTATTGATGTTGAAAAGAAAAAGGAAGAAATGTCTGATGAACGTCTCAGCATTGAAAAAGACATCGTGGAGAAGGAACAGGAAGTTGCGGAAAAAGAAGGGATGATGAAGTCCAAAGTCGCAGTAATAAGCGAGCTGCAAAGCGAGGTATCAAAAGTCAGCGAGGTACTCGAGGCAAAAACTGCGGAACTTGCGGTCATTGAAAGACAGCAGAGATCGTTTGCCGCTGAACTTGAATCAGTCCGTAACGAGCTGAACCACACAGAGATGAAGAAGATGGAATTGACAATGAGACTTAATTACCTCAGGGAAGATATAAAGAAATCCTATTCTGTTGAGATCGAAACTGCTGATATTGCAGGAGCTGTAACAGCGGAAGAAGCGGAAGATCTTGTTCATTTAAAGGAGCGTCTGCAGGAAATAGGCCCTGTGAGCCTCGGCACTCTCGATGAATATGAAGAGCTTAAAACAAGATATGATTTCCTGTCAAAGCAGAGTGAGGACCTTTTAGCTTCCATTGATGCTTTACAGGACACGATACAGAAAATAAACAGAACAACACAGGCCAGGTTAAATGAGGCCTTTAACCTGCTGAATGAGAAATTCCGTGAGGTTTTTACAACGCTTTTTGGAAAAGGAAAGGCAGAACTGCATCTTACTGAAGGTAATATTTTAGATGCCGGAATCGAGATCGTGGCCCAGCCGCCCGGCAAGAGACTGCAGAATCTCATGCTGCTTTCAGGCGGGGAGAAGGCATTGACGGCTCTTTCACTGCTCTTTGCAGGTTTTATGATAAAGCCGACGCCTCTGTGCATACTGGACGAGGTGGATGCGCCGCTTGATGAGTCAAATACAGACAGGTTCATTAATCTGTTAAAAGAGCTTTCAAAGGGGATCCAGTTCATTACGATCACTCATAACAGGCGTACCATGGAAGCAGCCAATTATATTTATGGCATAACCATGGAAGAGCCGGGCTCTTCAAAGGTTGTTTCGATGCATTTTGCTGAGACGGTTTAAGCGCAGGAGAAGCAGGTATTAAAGATAATAAAGCAGGCCGGTTATTTATAAGGCTGTTCTTTATGCATGTGCAGGTAACTCTATAATAACGTTAGTAAACTTTCCTTCGATACTTTCTATTTTAATCCTGCCGCCGTGATCGCTGATTATCCCATGGCTGATGCTCAGCCCCAGTCCCGTTCCCTCACTGGCGGATTTGGTCGTAAAAAAAGGATCAATTACCCTGTCCTTTATCTCCGCCGGTATTCCGGCGCCCTGATCATAAAAAAGTATCCTTACATATTGAGTAGTATCTTCCGTAAAAGCCTCGGCAAATATCTTGATCATTTTATCGTTATGCGCTCCCGGATATTTCAGGTTCAATCCATAGCATGCATTACTGATGAGATTCAGAAACACCTGCTCGATATGCTGGGGCTGAGCATTAATACGGGGTAGAGAGGGACCAATATTTATTGCAAGCTTTATCCCGTCCTTTTTTAACATTGTTTCAGTCAGGGCCAGTGAATCAGACAATATGTCATTAAGGTGAACAGGTTTTTTTTCATCCTTACTTTCACGGGCAAATGAAAGAAGGCTTCTGACAATCCCTGCGATCCGGTCGCCTTCTTTGATGATGCGGTTTGCGATCTCATACTCTTTGCTCTCTTGGCCGAATTTATTCAGCAGGATCTGCGCATAGTTGATAATGCCGTTTATCGGGTTGTTGACCTCATGGGCCACGCCTGCAGCAAGCCTGCCTACTGAAGCGAGGTGTTCAGCCCGCAGCAGTTCTGAATAAAGCGTTATATTATCGGTAACGTCGATCAGGCTGAGGACCAGCCCGCTGATTTTGCCGTCTGCATCTTTGACAGGTTTCAGACTCCAGTCCCGGAATATCATTCCCCGTTCAGGATGTTTTGCCGGTCTTGCTTTTGCAAAGTAAGGCTTGCCGGTTTCGATTACTTTACGGAAAATAGCTTCGTTCTCCTCAGCCGGGTACAGGTCAAAGTAATTTTTGCCGGTAAATAATTCCGGTCCCCTGCCGTCTGCTTCAGCGTATTTGTTGTTCACCCTGATGAAGTTGAAATCCGTATCCATATACGCAATCAGGACGTGGACGTTAGAGAAAACGTTTTCGAGCAGCTCATTGATTTTTTTCCGTTCAGCGCCTTCCTGTAAAAGGGCCGTGTTGCTATTCTGCAGTTCCGCGGTGCGTTCTTCCACTAATTCCATAAGGAACTCCCGATGTCTCCTTAATTCTTCTTCTATCTGCTTGCGCTCAATGGCATACCGCAATGAACGTACAAGCAGGCTGCTCTCTATCCTGCATTTGACCAGATAGTCCTGGACGCCGAGCTGCAGGGCTGAAACAGCCGTCTTTTCGTCGTCAAGTCCGGTCAACATTACAACCGGTATCACAGGAGCGGCCTTTTTTATTTCATGGACCGAATCAAGTCCGCTGCTGTCCGGGAGACCGATATCCAGAAGGACCACGTCATGAGTATTTTTAGACAGGGAGTCGAGTCCGTCCGAAAGGCTGCCGGAATGCTCAAGCGAAAAAAGCTGCATCTTCGATTCAGCAAGCATTTCCCTTATCAGCCTGGCGTCCCCGGGGTTGTCTTCGATCAGGAGAACATTTATCTCTTTTTTATCCATAGCAAAAAGATTGAATAATGCCTAACTAAACAAAAAAACACAGAGCCTTATAAAGTGGTTTTCAAATTAGTTTAACATTTCGGTCTGAGAAACTGGATGAATTCTTCTGACGGAAGAGGCCTGCTGAAGTGATATCCCTGGGCTTCGTCGCAGCGGATAGCTTGCACAAATGCAAGCTGGTTCTCGTTTTCGACACCCTCGGCGATCACTTTCAGTCTCAGTCCCCGGGCCAGGTTGACTATGACATTGGTAATGGTCTTATAATCGGGGTCCTCCGGAAAACCGCTGATAAATGATCTGTCTATCTTAAGACTCTGAACAGGCAGTTTTTTTAAATAGTGAAATGATGAGTATCCCGTGCCGAAGTCGTCTATGCAGAACCTGACCCCGTCGTCGGCAAGTTTTATGAGATACGGTATTGCATGTTCAACCTCCTGCATTATCGTGCGTTCGGATATCTCGATCCCGAAGTATACGGGATCAAGGCCGGTCTCTTCTAATATGCGGGACACTGTTTCGGCAAAGTCTTTCTGCTGAAAATGACGGGAAGAGAAATTCACCATTACGCTCAGAGGCGAGTACCCGGCTTCCTGCCACGCCCTGGCCTGCGCGCATGCAGTCCGCGTTACCCATTCATCAACCTGTGTGATCAGTCCGGTCTCTTCGGCCAGAGGGATGAAATGCACCGGCTGCAGCAAACCCATCTCCGGGTGCCTGCCATCGCACCAGCGCTTCTGCGCAATGTATCTGTCCGGTGTCAATGCTTATCAGGGGCTGGTAGTAAACCTCCAGCTCCCCGGATTTAATGGCCCTGCGCAGGCTGTTGATCAATGTCATCCGTTCAAGAGTCCGGGTATTCATGGCGGGGTTATAAAACTGGAAATTGTTCCTGCCCTGTTTCTTGGCGATATACATTGCGGCATCGGCATTTTTCAGCAATGTTTCCACATCAGCGCCGTCAGAAGGGTATAGACTGATGCCGATACTTGTTGATATATGAAGAGAATGATTGTCGATCATGAAGGGCTGCTGGAAGGTTGAAATGATCTTCCCGGCAATAGTAACGACGTCCTCTTCATGATTTGCATGCGGTAACAGGATATTGTATTCGTCTCCTCCGATACGGGCAATGGTATCGCTTTCACGCAGACAGGACTTCAGACGGCGGGGGACCGCCTTAAGCAGCTGGTCTCCGGCTGCATGCCCGAGGGAATCATTTATTTCCTTGAAGTTGTCGAGGTCCAGATACAGCACCGCCGCCATATGGTGGTTGCGGGACGTCTGGCTCAGCGCAAGCCTGAGATGGTCTATAAAGAGAAGCCTGTTCGGCAAACCGGTCAGGACATCATGATACGCAAGGTGCTTTATGGTCTCTTCCATCTGCTTGCGTTCCGTGATATCAATGATCATTCCTGATATTACATCTCCGTTAAGGGTAAAGCTGAGAAGAAGGTTTTTAGTCTTTCCGGTCTTTGTGACCGCTACTATTTCGAAGTTATTGACCTGCCCTGTTTTTTTTAGACGCCCGATTAAATTTTCCCTCTCTTCCGGGGTTTTATAGAGCGACAGCGCCTGGACCGGTATCATTTCTTCAGGGGATGTATATTCGAGCATCCTTGCAAGGGCATTATTCACGAAAAGTATTTCACCATTGAGATTTGCCTTGTATACACCTACAAGGGCATTGTCTACGAGGTTTTTGTATTTATCTTCAGATTCGGCAAGCGCATCAAGTATCCGTTTCCGTTCCATGGCGTACCGCAGCGAATGCAGCAGAAGAGTTCTGTCTATCCGGTCCTTGAGCAGATAGTCCTGTATGCCGAGCTGGAGCGCGGAAACAGCCGTCTCTTCATCGTCAAGCCCGGTGAGCATGACTATCGGAATCTTCGGCGCCACTCTCTTGATCTCAGGAATAGATTCGAGCCCGCTGCTGTCAGGCAGGTTCATGTCCAGCAGGATAATGTCAAAAGCGTGTTCCTTAAGTTTTACAAGGCCGTCGGAAAGTGTGCCGGCGTGATCGAACGAGTATGCCAGTTTCACCTTGCCGAGCATCTCCCGGATGAGCCGTACGTCTCCGGGGTTGTCTTCTATTAGCAGGATATGTGTGTTTTTTTTGAGCATGCTGTTATAAAAGACAGGTTAAAGGTCATAGGTTATAGGTTATAGAGTTTTCGCCTGTCAGCTATTCACCTGATGCCTATTTTCTGTCATTAATATTTATATCATATCACGTTTTCGTCGGCAGTTTCACGATAGTGAACCAGAAATCCTCAATCGCGTGCACCACTTTTATAAACTGCTCGAGATTTACCGGTTTTGTGACATAACAGTTTGCATGGAGGCGATAGCTTTTCAGGATGTCTGCCTCAGCCGATGAAGTGGTTACAATAACAACCGGGATATGCTTTAGTGCAGGGTCGTTCTTGATCTCATCAAGCACCTCGCGGCCGTCTTTCCCCGGAAGGTTCAGATCGAGCATGATAAGGTTCGGTTCCGGGGAGCCGGAGTATTTGCCTTCACGGCGGAGAAACGACATCGCCTCATCTCCGTCATGTACAACGTGCAGGTTGTTGTGCACCTTGGAGTCCTTCAGCGCCTCCTGCATGAGGCGCACGTCGCCCGGATTGTCTTCCACGAGCAGGACTTCAATCGGATTCAATGTCTTTCTGTTCATGATTGTTCACCTCTCTTATATAAAGAATATTTTATGGATTATGGATTATGGATTATGGGTTATGGGGTATGGAAAGTACTTAATCCCTATCCCTTCCTTATCCCTTATCCCTATGCCTTAATCCCTACTCCCCCTTTCACCGGTATCGTAAAATAAAACGTCGATCCTTTCCCCGGTTCCGACTCAACCCATATGCGGCCGCCGTGACGTTCCACTATCTTCTTGCATATTGCCAGGCCGATGCCTGTGCCGTCGTACTTTTCCCTGGAATAGATGCGTTTGAATATGTGAAATATACGGTCAGAATATTTCGGGTCGATCCCTATGCCGTTGTCGCTGACACGGATTATCCACTCATCGTCTTTCATTTCCGCCGCTACTGTAATACGCGGCGTCTCATTATTACAGAATTTCATTGCAGTTGCTAAGCAGATTCTGAAAGACCTGCACCATCTGCACCTCATCCGCATACACGACAGGGAGGCTTTCATGCACTATTTCAGCGCGGTTGCCGTCTATCTCGACTTTGAGATTAATGAGGGCCTTGTCGAGGGCGGCTTTCAGATCGATCAATTTGAAGGGTTCTCTGGCTGTGCCAGCGCGAGAGTACGCAAGCAGGTCATTAAGCAGCGTCTGCATATGAGCAGTCCCGTTTACAGCATAGCTGATAAATTCGTCGGCGTCTTTGTCGAGCCTGCTTTTATAGCGGTGTCCGATAAGCTGCACATAGTTTGAGACCATGCGGAGCGGTTCCTGCAGGTCATGAGACGCGATGTAAGCGAATTGTTCCAGTTCCTTATTTGATCTCGTCAGCTCTTCAAGCAGTTTTTCACGCTCTTCCTCAGCTTTTTTCCTTTCGGTGATGTCGTGCACCATGCCCACAGAGCGGATAATTTGTCCGGATTCATCGCGGAAGTGCTCACATCTTTCATGGACGTAACGTATCTCTCCTGTTGATTTACGCACGATCCTGTGCTCGATCTCATAAGCGTCCTTCCCCTCCCGCAGCGATCCGGAATACGCGGCATTCACCGCCGCGCGGTCATCAGGGTGTACTGCTTCAAGGAACGCTTCATATGTTGCGCCGAATTCCCGCGGCATCATGCCGAATATCCGGTATACCTCATCAGACCAGTCCAGACGGTTGTTTATGAGATCAAGCTCCCAACTGCCTAAATGGGCGATCTCCTGCGACCTGTTCAACCGCTGTTCGCTCTGCTGCAGCTCCTGCAGAGTGTTGCGCAGCGCTTTCTCCGCCTTCTTGATCTCTGAGACATTTCTTGCCACATGCACGGAGCCGGTTACCTCTCCCCGTTCATTCAATATCGGAGTGGTGCTGACCAGCATGTCGCCTCCGAGCCTTTCCTCATTTAATTCAAACATATGCTGGCATCCGTCCTTAAGGGTGTGTGTATGGGGACAGAAGGCCGGGGGCGCGGACAACCCGTGCACGTATTTATAACACGGCAGCCCGACACATTCTTCCGGCTTAAGTCCCAACTGGTCCGCCATCGCCCGGTTGACCCGCATGATCCTGTGTTTATTGTCGAGGAGCGCTATCATATCGGGAACGCTGTCAAAGGTGCGCTCCCATTCCTCTCTGGCGCGGAGAATCTCCTCTTCATATCTCTTACGTTCGGTGATGTCTGCGACTGTTCCGACGAGACTAATTGCGTGGCGGTCCTTGCCGGTACCTTCGAATGTTGCGATTCCGTGTGCCTCGATCCACCGTATTGACCCGTCAGGGATATTGATGCGGTATTCCGCTGAATATGGCTGCGGATTAACCGGGTCCAAAGCCGTAGCCACTTTTGTCAATACTTTAGGAAGGTCGTCAGGATGGATACGGGTGGCCAGGATTTCATCGTTGGGCTTCTCATATCCCGTAACCTCGAAGATTTCCTTGTAGCGCTCGTCCCACCAGGAGATTCGCGAGACAGGGTCATAGTGCCACCAGCCCATGCGGGCGGCATCCAGCGCAAGCTGACGCTGGGCGGATACGCTTTTTAGCTCCGATTCGGCGCGCTTGCGATCGGTGATGACATCAAAAACGGCCACGAAGTGTTCTTTCTCCGGACTATACACGGAGATGGATAACCACATCTTCAGCGCCTCGACGAACATTTCGAATCTCTCGGGCTTGCCGGTCAGGGACACTCTTCCGTAAGTTTCAATAAGCTCCGGATCGGCCTCCCGGATGCCCGGAATTACTTCTGTGACTCTCTTCCCTACCACATCTTTCAATCCCGTCAGCGTCTCGAACGCATGATTGACCGAGAGATAAATGAAGTCATGCGGTTTTCCATTCTCGAAGATCATCCTGCAGTAGGCGAACCCTTCGATCATGTTCTCGAATAATAAACGGTATTTGGTCTCGCTCTTCCTGAGAGCATCGTTTGTCATTCTGAGCCTGCCGCAGAGTTATTTCTTACCGGAATAGTAAAATAAAACGTCGAACCCTTTCCGGGTTCCGACTCTACCCACATGCGTCCGCCGTGACGTTCTACGATCTTTTTGCAAACGGCAAGACCTATACCGGTGCCGGGATATTTATCGCCGGAATGAAGACGCTTGAACATGATGAATATCCTGTCAAAGTGTTTCGGGTCTATGCCTATACAGTTGTCGCTTACGCTGATCACCCATTCAGTCTTTTTCCATTCAGAGGATATGTGAATTCGGGGCGGTTTATCACCGCAGAATTTAATCGCATTGTCTATCAGGTTCTGGAATACTTGCACTATCTGGGTCTTGTCGGCATAAACGCCCGGCAGATTCCCGCAGGATATCTCCGCCCTGCTTTCTTCAATATGTTTATTGAGATTGGAGATTGCGATGTTTAGAGCGGCTTTCATATCGGTCAATTCAAAAGGCTTGCCTTTTGTGCCCACCCGCGAGTACTCCAGCAGATCATGCAGGAGCGTTTGCATGTGCTTCGTTCCGTTTATGATATAGCCAAAAAATTCATTTGCGTTATTGTCCAGTTTATCTTGATAACGTTTGCTGATAAGCTGAACATAGCTTGAGACCATGCGGAGCGGCTCCTGCAGGTCGTGGGAGGCGATGTAGGCGAACTGCTCCAGTTCCTGGTTGGACCGTACGAGCTCTGCGGTCCGCTCTTCTACTTTCTTTTCGAGCTCTTCATGCGAACGCCTCAGCGCTTCCTCAGCCTCCCTTTTTTCGCGGCGCACCTCGACCTCGCGAAGCTCCCGTTCTACGGCGGGAACAAGCCTCGTCAGATTGCCTTTTATAATATAATCGTGCGCCCCTGCCGTCATTGCGCCGACTGCGATATCCTCGCCGATCTTGCCCGATACAATGATGAACGGAAGGTCCTGGCCGCATTCTTTTAGAATGTTCAAGGCCGCAAGGCCGCTGAACCTCGGCAATACATAATCAGAAATGATTAAATCCCATTGGTCTTTTTCAATGGCTGCTTTCATGGATTCAGGAGTTTCGACACGCTCTGATACAGGCTCATACCCGCCCTTCCTCAACTCACGGAGCAGTAGGAGGGCGTCGTCTTCAGAATCTTCGACGATTAATATGTGGAGTGGTTTGGGCATATGGTTATATATAACTCCCTCTGACCCCCTCTTAACTTAAGAGTGGGAAATTTACTTCCCCCTTAAGTTAAGGGGGATTGAGGGGGTTACTTCTTACGGTCCCTCATTCAGTACCAGCCAGTAAAGTCCCAAGCTGCTGCACGGCATCTACGAACTGATTGAAGTCCACCGGCTTGCGGATATAGCTGTTTGCGCCCAGCTTGTAGCTGTCGACACGGTCTTTATCCTCGCTTGATGTGGTGAGAATGACGACCGGAAGTAATTTTGTCCGTTCATTTGCCCGTATGCGATGCAGAACTTCCAGGCCATCCATCTTCGGCATCTTCAGGTCGAGCAGCACCAGCTGAGGCAGGATGCCTGTGTCGCGTCCGGCAAACTTGCCAGTGCCGAAAAGATAGTCCACTGCCTCTACGCCGTCCCCAACCACGATCACTTCGTTCCTGATATTGCTTTTTTTAAGCGCCCGCAGCGTCAGCTTAACGTCATCAGGGTTGTCTTCCACTAAAAGAATGATCTTGTCTTTCATTTCGTTCTCCTTAAAGATTAAGTAACTCCCCCTGACCCCCTCTTACCCTAATAGGGGGAAATGTTCCTCCCCATTAAGTTAAGGGGGATTGAGGGGGTTATTTATTATAACGTAAAATATACCGTAGTTCCTTTATCAGTCTCCCCCTCGATCCATACATCTCCGCCGTGGCGGTTAATAATGCGCTTTACCGTCGCGAGGCCGATACCTGTGCCGGGGAATTCATTTACGGAATGAAGCCGCTGAAAGGGGCTGAACATTTTACCCGCATATGACATGTCGAACCCGACACCGTTGTCCTTTACAAAATAAACAATTTCAGATTTCAGATTTCGGATTTCGGATTTCAAATTTGGAATTCTGCAATCCGCATTCTGCATTCTGCAATCGATTGCTCCGAATTCTATCACGGCATGCGGATTTTTTCCGGTGAACTTCCATGCATTGCCGAGAAGGTTTTCCAGCACAACGGTCAGCAAATGCTCATCTCCCTGCGCAACAAGGCCTTCGGCAATAATAAACTCCGCCTGCCGTTCAGGCTGCGTTTTTCTGAGCATCTCTGCAATTTTTCCGGCAAGCCCGCTCAGCTTTACCTCCTCGCGTCTCATCTCTGCCCGTGACATACGGGACAGATTTAACAGGTCGTCAATGAGCTGTCCCATTTTCTTCGTGGCGGCGAGTATCCTCTCAAGGGAATCCCTGCCTTCCGCGTCCAGTTTGTCCGCATAGTCTTCATGCAGCACCTGACTGAATCCTGCAACGCTTCTGAGGGGCGCGCGCAGGTCGTGGGACACGGAATAGCTGAAGGCCTCAAGCTCCCTGTTGGCGGTTTCGAGCTGCAGGACATGATGTTTCAGCTCTTCATTCAGTGTGCTTATTTCCTGGTTGCGCTGAATGATCTCTCCCTGAGACCTTTTTAAATTCTGCGTCATTGCATCTATCAATCTCGAAAGTTGCCCGACTTCATCCTTTGCCTCTGTCGCAACCCTGTGATCAAGATCGCCGCTGCCGATTATCTCCGCGCCCTCCTGTAAAGCGAGAATAGGTTTAGTGACTCCTCTGGCAATTGCCGTAGCTGAAAGCACACCTAATATCAGGATTATAATTTCTATAGAGACAGCAATATTTCTCAGCCGGTCAATCGGCGCAAATGCCTCCGGAGTTTCGATCTTCGTCACCAGTCCCCACCGCAAAGAAGGTATATAGCGCCAGGCAGCCAAAACCTCAATGCCCGAATAATCCTGCGCAACGCCGGACCCGTCATGTCCCTGCACAGCCTGCTGTGCCGGTAACCCGGCTGATTCCGCAAAACTTGTCTTCCTCTTCAAAGCGGCCTCCGGGTCATGACGCAGAGGGCTTAAAAACAGGGCTGTATCACCTTCTCTTTTTGCAATCAATACTTCACCGGTCTTGCCAAGGCCTGTCGGGTCGGATGTAAAGTTGTAAATGGGCTCCATATCTATATCAATAATGATGACCCCGATGAACTTCCCGTCAAAGCCCTTTAACGGCGCTGCCGTCATCATACCGAAACGTCCTGTTTCCTGCCTCCTGCTGACATCGGAAAAATAAATATCTTTTTTACCTTCATTGAAAATAGTTCTCTCGGGAAAAGGCTTGCCCATATAGTCCGCTTCATAGGCGTTATCGCTGCTGTACAGGACCACTCCTTCCGGATTTGCAAGTATCACATTTAAATATGCATATGACTTTTGAAATTCCGTTAATTGCCTGTCCAGGTCTTTATGAGACTTATTATGCGAAGGGCTTGCCCCGTCGTGGAGCCGTCTGTTCAGCAGAGGCAGGTTGGTTTTAATAATGTAAAAATTTTGTGCAGCCCTGATATCGCTTTCCCGCTCATGGAGAAACGTCTCGATCTTGTCCTTTTTCAGATCGGCGATGTTGTTTAATTGCGCAATCCTGACAGTCATTAATGAGCTTCTGGCGTTCGAAAAAATCATCAGGCCGAAAATGAATATAGGGACAGAAGTAAATGCGATTAATATGAGAACCAGTTTGGTCTTTATGGACATATGCCTCTCAAGTTTCGGGTTTCAAGTTTCAAGTTTCAAGTCTCAAGTTTCAAGTTTCGGGTTTCGGGTTTCAAGTTTCAAGTCTCAAGTTTCAAGTTAACTCGAGACTTTAAACCCGAAACTCGAAACTGTTTTAAACCTATTTTTTATATTTGATTCCTTTAATATTGGAATCACGCAAGTAATTCATGAGTCCTCCGATCATTTTGCTGACTTCGGCAGTTAGCAGGAATAATCGGTCAAATGTCTTTTTATCAAAATATTCCTGATCGATGGCTGCATAAAGCTGAGATTTTACTTCGCCTGCCGATCCTTTAGCTATTGCCAGAAACTGAATAAACTCTCCTGTACCGCTTCTCTCAAAACCCTCTGCGATATTGGACATAATGGATATACTCGCCCTGCGAAGCTGGTCACGAAGCCCGAAGTCTTTTGAAAATGACCCTTGTTTAGAAACCCTATAAATTTCCTGTGTAAGTTCTCTCGATTTTCGCCATGCTTCTATATCTTCAAACTTCTGGAATGTAGCCATTAATCCCCCTTTAAAATCAGTCTCAAGTATCCGGGTCGTTGTTAACTTGAGACAATAAACTTGAGACAATAAACTGTCTTACAGCGTGAAATAAAACGTCGCGCCTTTTTCCGGCGCGCTTTCAGCCCATATCTTTCCACCGTGCTTATTTATGATTTTGTATGCCGTTGCCAGTCCGATGCCGAGGCCCGGGAATTCGTATTCTTTGTGAAACCGCCTGAACGGGCTGAAAAGTTTGTCGGCAAATTCCATATTGAACCCCGCTCCGTCATCGCGGACAAAATAAACATCTTTATCATCAATGCGGGTGACGCCTAATTCTATTTTTGCAGAAGGATGACGGGATGTGAACTTCCATGCGTTGTCAAAGAGGTTCTCGATCACCAGCCGGAGCATGTTGATGTCTCCTTTTACCTTCATCTTTTCTGATATAACAAATTCCACCAGGCGTTCGGGCTGTTTCTTTTTGAGCTCGGATGCCGCTACCTGGGCTATGGCGCTGAGGTCGACGGTGTTTTCCTTTATCTCTCTGCCTGTCAGCCGGGACATGGCAAGCAGGGCGTCGATGAACTGCGACATCCTGCGGCTTGATGAAGTCACACGGAAAAGATAGTCCTTCCCGGTTTCATCAAGCTTGTCAGCATAATCTTCCGTTATAGCTCTTGCGAAACCCTCTATGCTTCTCAGCGGCGCCCGCAGATCATGAGAAATAGTGTAAGAATACGCTTCGAGTTCTTTGATGAGATCCTCAAGGTCTTTGCTTCGCTGTCTTAGTTCCTCCTCGGCACTCTTGCGCTCCGTGATGTCAACCAGGACATGGACCGCGCCCCGCGGCCTCCCCTCGTCGTCCCGTAGGGGCATACCGTAGCCCAACACGTGGCGGACTGTCCCATCGTCAAAGGCAAGGCTGAACTCGAAGTCCTTTACCATCTCTCCGCGGGCCGCCCGCTGGGCGGGTAATTCGTCGAGACTCAATTCGTGTCCATTCCTGAGGGCACTGAAATGGCGGGGCTTGACTTCGGCGGGCGCCGAAAGCGAGGCCTCGGCCCCTCGTGGATTACGCAATAATTCGTCTGCCGCCCGGTTGCCTGTGATGTGGCGACAGTCGGGGTCATGGGCGATGAAAACAGGCGTCGGCACAGCCTCAAACAGAACGGCCAATTCTGCCGCCCGTTCGCGTTCCCGGCGTGCGCTTTCCCTCAGCGCCTCCTCTGCCATCTTGCGTGCGGTGACGTCCCTGAAAAAGCCGAGCAGCGCTGTTTTATTGTTTTTACCTAAAAAAGAGGACCCGATATCGCAGTATATAATACTTTTGTCTTTTCTCATGACCGGTATATCAATTGCTTCAGTCGCTTCTCCGGAAGCCATTCTGTTGAACTGCTTTAGCACGTTGGGCAGACTTTCCGGGGGATGCAGATCTTTTACTCCGAGCTTTAATATCTCTTTTTCCGAGTAACCCGTCAGATCGGACATGCGTTTGTTAATGAACAGGAACTTCCCTGATTTCAAATCACAAGCAATAATTCCGTCATTTGCCCCCTCAAAAATGCTTCTGTATTTTTCTTCGGATTCTTTTAGCGTTTCTGGATGAATTTTTTTTACAACGGCCAAAGCAGTTTTCTCCTTGCCGCGTTTGGTCCCGGCGGTTTTCTTCGCTAAGCCCTTCCTGTCATCTGCTTCTTTTTTCTTTTTCCGCGCAGCCATTTTGTTGCCTCATATCTTCTTGCTGGTTGATAGATTGATACCGGCGTTTCCCTTAAAACATTATACCATTTTACATTTTATCAGAGTATGGTTATAGATTAAGGAGTTCCCCATTTTTTTCGTCATTCCCGCGAAGGCGGGAATCCATGTTGTCTTTAAGAAGAATGGATTCCCGATTACTACCTCGGGAATGACGGCTATTTAAAACCATTTTCGGGTCAATGATGATGCTTGTTTTAGCGTTAACCTTGCAAAAAGTTCCCCCATTTTTTCAAAACAATCAACGACCACTTGATAAATTCAACGTTCACAAAAAACCGGCACGGACTGGTATAATTAACTCATCATGGAATTTAATTTCTTTAAAAAGAAAATCGAAGATCCCTTTCCCCTTCCGGGCAGGGTTTCAACTGATAAAGAGGAACTTTTTTGTTACAGTTTCGATGCCTCTTCAAACAGGGGTGAGCCGTCTGCTGTTGTAAAACCGGTAAGCACTGACGAGGTCTCACAGATGGTCGCATTTGCAAACAAACAAAGGACACCGATCGTGCCGCGCGGCGCAGGGACGGGAATGACCGGCGGCGCTGTGCCGGTAAAAGATGCGATCATACTTTCTCTTGACGGCATGAACAGGATTCTGGAGATCGATGAAAAAAATATGATCGCAATTGCAGAGCCTGGAGTGATCAATGGCCATTTGCAGGAGAAACTGGAGGAAAAAGGTCTTTTCTATCCCCCTGACCCTGCAAGCATGAACTTCTGCACGCTCGGAGGGAACGTCGCAGAAAACGCAGGCGGGCCGAGGGCCTTAAAATACGGAGTGACAAGGGATTACGTGCTTGGACTTGAAGTAGTTCTTCCTGACGGCAGGGTGATGATGACAGGAGGGAAGACATATAAGAACGTTGTGGGATATGATCTTACACGTCTTATAGTAGGTTCGGAAGGGACCCTGTGCGTTGTAACAAAAATATTTTTAAAGGTACTGCCTGCCCCTGCAGAGACAATGACGCTTTTATGCACATATTCAAAAATAAATGATGCAGCTTTAACAATATCTAAAATTAATTCTTCCGGAATGATTCCCAGGGTACTGGAGTTCATGGATAATGAATCGATCAGGGCAGTAGAAAATTACAGGAAATTCGGACTGCCGACAGATGCTGAAGCTTTGTTACTGATCGAAGTGGACGGCTCGCGCGCGTCGGTCTCTGAAGAGGGTGATAAGATCGCTTCCATCTGCGCTTCATTTAACGGCAGTGTGAGCATTGCTGAGGACATATTCGCCAGGAAGCGTATATGGGAGGCGAGGAGGGCGATATCGCCCGCGCTTTACCGTATTAAACCTACAAAAATAAATGAGGACATCGTTGTTCCCCGTGGAAGAATTCCGGAGATGCTGCAGGCTTTAAAAGAGATTTCGGAAAAATATGATCTGAAAATAGTGAACTTCGGCCACGCAGGAGACGGCAATATTCATGTAAATGTAATGACCGACAAGAATGATAAAGAGGAATATGAAAAGGCCAACAAAGCAGTTGAGGATATTTTCAAGGCCACCATCAGGCTCGAGGGCACGATATCAGGAGAACATGGAGTAGGGCTCACAAAGAAGCAATATATAGGGATGGAGCTTTCGGATACGAGCATTGAATTAATGAAGGCGATCAAGAAAACGTTTGATCCGAACGGGATCATGAATCCGGGGAAGATGTTTCCTTAGAAATGGACAACAACAGGACGCTATTCAGGAAACTTACCCATTCTCAATTGCCGTTTACTCTGCCGGGCGAGCTCTGTATTGTGAGTCACCATAATAAAGGTTATTCCTCTTTCTTTATTAATACCCGTAAAGTACTGCATCATCTCCGCCTCAGTTTCCTCATCAAGGTCTCCTGTAGGCTCATCAGCCAGAATAAGTTCAGGGTCATTGATAAAGGCCCGCGCAATAGCAACGCGTCTTTGCTGCCCGCCGGACAGTTGAGAAGGATAGGCATTAAGCTTATCTTCTAATCCGACCCTCTTCAGCAATTCGACGGCTTTTTTTTCATCTTCATCAATTTTGTTTCTGCGTGCCCTGAATATGACCGGCAGCAATACATTTTCCCTGGCGGTCAGATTCTGGAAAAGGCTCGCAAACTGAAATATGAAACCTATCTTTTCACACCTGTACTCTGAAAGCCTGTTGTTGTCAAAGGAACAGATGTCATTGCCTTCATACAGGACTGTTCCTGAGGACGGTTTTACAATGCCGCCGATAATTGAAAGCAGGGTTGTTTTTCCTGAACCGGAATGTCCGGTGATGGAGAGGAAATCACCCTTCTCTATCTCTATTGATACATCATTGACCGCGTTAATTTTTTCGCTGTCGACAAGATATGTTTTATTAACATTTTTAAGGGTTATCTGTGTCACTCCGCTTCTCCTTTTATAACAAGGAGCGGCTCCAGTTTCTTTATCCGCCGCACCGGTGAGAGCGCGCCTAAAACGCATATCCCCGTCCCGATCACGGTCCCTGATATGCCGATTATTATGCGGTCATAAATATTCAGTCCCAGCGGCAAATTTTTCAGGAGCGTGAAGCTCTTCATCAGCAGTAAAGAAAGCATCGTCCCCAAAACAGCTCCGCAGATACTGCCGACAATCCCTATGGCCAAAACTTCCGTAAAGAAAAGCCTCAGTATATGCGATTCCTTTGCGCCGATGGCGCGCATTATGCCCACTTCCCTCAGCCGCTCATTAACTATTGCGGAAAAGATCGCCCATGTCAGAAGAACAGACAGTACAGACGCCATAAGAACGGTGATCGAAAAGATCATGTTTATGTCTTTCATGGTGCTTATAACGCCCTTGCCTACATCGCTCCTTGCGATCACATCAACCTCAACGATCTCACCCTCTAAATTCCGCCCCACAATGTATGGATCGTAACCGTTCTTTACTTTGACAAATATAATTGATACCTGGTCCGGCTTGAGAGGCGACTTGCCTTTCTTCATGATCTCTTCGATGTTCTCATCGCTTATGAATATCGCGTTGTCAAGGCCTGTGCCCGATTTATCAAGGGCGCCGAGTACCTTGAATCTTGTGCCGAAAAGGACAGCATCCATGAGCCCAAGCCCCATATTAAGAAAGGATTCATGGCCCACGATTGCCTCGTTTTTCTGCAGCTTTCTGCCTATTGCCTTTTCCAGCCACGGCCTTACAATGAAATCACTCTCCTGGTTGAAAGCAACGACAGTGGCTTCAGGGATATCACAGCAGAGGCCCTGTATCGTGGTAAGATAGGTCTGAAAGGTTACCGCATCTACCCCTTCAATGTTTTTGACCCGCTTCAGGATATCTTTGTTCATGTAAAATGATTTTACCTTTGACTCAACAAGCACCTCTTCGGCATAGCCTCTGGCGCCGACAGGCACAACGATCAGGTCGGACCCAAGGCGGTCAGCGGTCCGTTTAATGCCTAACGTTACACTGCTGATAAAAGAGAAACCAAACACTAAAACAGCTACTATAAGAGTGATGGAAAAGGCGAGTATGCCGGTCCGGAATTTTTTCCGTTTTATGTTCTTGAGAGCAAGCGTAGAGAGATTAAAAGTTTTCATAATATAAAAAAAGGCGGGTACCTGTTTTGTCAAAGGCTACCCGCCTTATGTCAAGACTTTAATATTATATTGTTAGTTAAAGTTGCCGTCCATACCGCAGAGGATCGCGCTTTCTTTAATTGCCATGCCGCCGTGGCATGCATCACAGACTGAAACCGATTTGCCTATAAGCTTTTTAGCCTTCACATCATATACCTGGAGCGTACCATCTGTTATGGTCTTGCTTCCTTCCTCTATTGAGATCTTTAACGGCTGTCTCAAGGTAATGAGCGCGTATTTACCGTCAGGTGTAGGCATTACGTCATGATTTTCGCCCACTGTCATCATCTCTTCATCAATGACCTTGAGCGTCTTTGCATCAATAAGGTAAAGCCTGTCTCCGCCGGACTGCAGGAAATATTTCCCGTCTTTTGTAAAGGTCTCTCTGAAGGTAATGGTTTTACCGGGTTCTCCGGTGATCGTGTTTTTTGCCAGTACCTTGACCTTTCCATTTTCAAGTGCCTGAAGGTCGAGAATTAAAAGGTCTATTTTGCCTATGGGCTTCCCATTTTCCGCGAGATTCACTGCTACTATAAAACCTTTCATGTCGGGCGTGTTCGTCCCGTGAAAAAACATGTATCCGCCCGGCTTATAGCCTAACTCGTCAAGGAATACCCTGTGTTTATGCGCAAGGTCTTTCTTGTCAAATACGTCAATATAAGCCTCCGTAGCCATTATGACAGGCATAAAGGAATTCTTTGTCTGTCCGGAACCGCAGTAAAGGGGAGCCGGACCTTTTGTCCTTGCATCAATATCAAGCGCAACATCCTTTATAACATTCCCTGTCTTTAAGTCGCTTTTTCCGACATGCACCTTGTTATTCGGGTCCAGTTTATATGTAGACCAGAACATCAGGTTTTTATCTTCCGCGTCAATCCTCGCGTCATGCGTCGGATGGGTCGTCTTGTCGCCAATGATGATCCTGTCGAGCTTGTCAACCTTTATCGGATCTTTCGCAGAGGGGTCAATGGTCACATCCGCCTTTGCAAAATGTCCTCCATGCCCTGCCACATAAATTGTCCCTGTGTACATCATTTTCGCAGCAGTGGCTGTCTGGGTTTTTGAGTTCGCCGCTGTAAATGCAAGATAACTGATAAATGCTATAGCTGTTATACATACCACAATAAAAATTCTTTTTTTCATAGTCTCCTCCGTTACGGTTTTAACTTTTACCTGCTCAAGAATATTTTATTCCCTACTGAAAAAGTCTTGCCATCACCTCCTGTTTTTCATGGATTTTTTATAGACGCCCTTAAAATGTTCCCCTAATGGTGCATATGCATGTGGGAGTCAACTCCCGTGAGTTTTACCTTTATCTCTCTTTCTCCTGATCTCTCAAAAAACAGATGCATTTTAAATTCAAAACCCTCTTTTATGTCCTCAGGCATGTGAAACATCATAATATGCAAGCCCCCGGGTTTCAGTTCCACAATATCCTTTGAAGGAATGCTGACCTTCTCTGCTTTTACCATTTTCCCGTCCTTAGTATCATGGATCTCGGCAACTGTATCAGGAATATCCGCTCTTGCTCCTGTCAATACATCTTCAATGTCACCGGTATTGGAGATATTCATAAAAACCGAAGCGCTTCCTATGATCATAGGGGACAATTTGGCTTCCTGCGCTTCTATGGATATATTGGGGAATTTTGGAGACCTGCCCATACCGGTTGCCATGCCGCTGAGCAGAACAATAAAAATTATCACGCTTAATAGTTGTATCGCTGACTTTTTTCTAATATGAATAAATGGTTTCATTGTAATAGCCGAAATGAAAAATGCAAAATACAGGTCAATCTTAGTCGAAAAACTTTGTGTAAGCAATTTTAAATTTTTAAGAACGTTATTTGTTTTTTTTATCGTTTGCAGCGGCACCGGAGTGGAAAATTCTCCATATTGCGAAGCCCCTTTAATTTTTAGTCGCCCTTAAGTTAAAATAACAGGCCCCTCAGATAATGAGGCATACGTGACCTTCAGGTAATAAGTTCAAATAAAAGATAAAACCTGGAGCTTCATGCTTTTGAAATTTTATATACAGGAGAGTGTCCGAAATGAAAGTTATTCTAAAAGAAGATGTAAAGAATCTCGGTATAATGGGAAGCGTTGTTGATGTTGCTAACGGTTACGGGAGGAATTATCTTATCCCGAGAAACCTTGCTGTAGAAGCAAACCCTAATAATCTGAATCAGATAAAGCACGAGAAAAATATCATTGACATCAAGTCCAAAAAGATAATCAGATCTGCAGAGGACCTGGCAAAGCAGATATCGGGTATAACATTGAGCATAGAAGCACAAAGCGGCGAAGAGGACAAGTTGTTTGGTTCCGTGACTTCCAAGGATATTGCAGAGGCCCTTTCAAAGCAGGGAGTAGAGATCGACAAACGCAAGATCAACCTTGAAGAGCCTATCAAGAGACTCGGGACCTATACGGTATCAGTCAAGATCCATCATGATGTTTCGGCAAATGTAACTGTCGAGGTCAAAAAAGCCGTTTCAGCAGAAGCATAGGAATTTCAAATGCTTGAACATACCCGTCATGACAGCGGCGTAGTCAGCGGCGCAAAGCGGCAGGGGACCGACTATGATCGTTTGCCTCCTCAGAACATCGAAGCTGAACAGTCTGTTCTTGGAGCAGTTTTGCTTGACAATGAGGCTATCGCCACTGCCATCGAGCACCTCACATCAAGCGATTTTTACAGAGATTCCCACAAAAAAATATTCGTTTCAATGCTGGACCTTTATGAAAAGAACGAGCCGATCGACCTGATAACTCTTACCGAACAGCTGAACAGAAAGGAACAGCTTGAAGAGATCGGAGGGGCCTCATATCTGAGTTCAATTGTCAATCTGGTGCCTACCTCGGCAAATATCCGCTACCATGCAAAGATAGTAAAAGAAAAGGCCATCCTCAGAAATCTGATCACAACCTCTACCGAAATTATAACTTCATGTTATGATGCCGAGGGTGATGTCAACGAGCTTTTAGACGGCGCTGAAACAAAAATATTCAGTATCTCCGAAAAAATGGTAAGGAGTTCATACGTCCATGTAAAAAATGTAATAAAAGACACTATCGAGCTTGTGGACCGGCTCTATAACAAGAAAGAACTTATAACAGGCCTTCCTACGGGTTTCACGGACCTTGATGAGGCGACAACAGGCTTTAATAAGGGCGATCTGATAGTGATTGGAGCGAGGCCGGGTATGGGCAAGACCGCTTTTTGCCTTAACATCGTCACGCATATCGGGCAGGAAGTGAAGACGCCTATCGCGGTTTTCAGCCTTGAAATGACAAAAGAACAGATCGTCCTGAGAATGTTATGCTCTGAGGCTGAAGTCGATTCAAAAGCTGTCCGTTCAGGATATCACAGCAAGGAAGATTACAGAAAACTTGTAAATGCAGCCGGCAGGCTGGCTGACGCCCCTATTTATATTGATGATTCGTTCAATTCAATCCTCGAAATAAGGGCCAAGGCAAGACGTCTGAAGGCTGAACATGGCTTAGGACTTGTGGTTGTTGATTACCTTCAGCTTATGAGCGGCGTGAACACATTTGCTGCGAGGGAACAGGTAATATCTGATATCTCCCGTTCCTTAAAGGCGCTTGCAAAGGATCTGGAAGTGCCGGTCATTGTCATCAGCCAGCTTAACAGAAGCTGTGAACAGAGAGGTGAAAATAAACGCCCGATAATTGCTGATTTGAGAGAATCCGGGGCCATTGAGCAGGATGCGGACATAATCCTGTTCCTTTACAGGGATGACTACTATAAATCAAAAGATGCCAGGGAGGGTGTGGCTGAGCTGAACATCGCCAAACAGAGGAACGGCCCTGTCAAGATAATTGAACTTGCTTTTATCGACAAGTTTACAAAGTTTAAGAACCTGTCTCATATTGATGGGTATTAAAAAAAATAATTAGTAATGAACAATGAGTAATTAGTAATTAATGAAATATTTCCGTAATTGTTAATTTATAATTCTTAATTGTTAATTATGAAAAGAAAACCGGCAGTAGCAGGTCAATTTTATCCATCTTCCCCCGCGAAACTCTCTGAACAGGTCAGGGGATATACTAATAAAGATGCGGTAAAAGAGGATGTTATAGGCATTGTTTCTCCCCATGCAGGATTAATGTATTCAGGGGCGGTTGCCGGGGCTGTTTTCTCAAAAATAAAATTCCCTCACACTTTTATTGTTATTGGCCCCAATCATACAGGTTTAGGCAGTCCTGTTTCCATAATGTTATCAGGTGAGTGGCAGATGCCTACAGGAGAATTGGAGATCAATGAAGATCTCGCACGAAAAATAGCAGAGAAGTCCGACATTATCGAGGAAGATACCCGCGCTCATTCAATGGAACACTCACTTGAAGTGCAACTGCCGTTCATTCTCTATTATTCATCTGATGTCAAAATTGTTCCGATCGTTATTATGGCTGATTCAATTGAGATATGCAGATCGACCGGTGAAGCTATCGCAGACGCAATAAAGGAATCAGGAGATCCTGTTGTAATCGTTGCAAGTTCTGATATGAGCCATTATGTTACGGATTCCATGGCGCGTAAAAAAGATAACAGGGCCATTGACCGGGTTTTGGCCCTTGATCCTGAAGGACTTTATAATACTGTCAGAAAAGAGGGGATAAGCATGTGCGGATTTATGCCCGTAACCACTATGCTTTTTGCCGCCCGAAAATTAGGGGCAAAAAAAGCTGAACTTGTTAAATACATGACTTCAGGAGAAGTAAGCGGAGATTATGACTACGTCGTTGGTTATGCGGGGATGATAGTGAAGTAAGGCGGGGAGCGCCTGATTTATTATCCATAACTGAAGGGTTATCCACAAAAACCACAATCATTTGGATTTAAATTCCCCAATATTGTTATAATTATAAATTCTTTTATCAAATATATTCGCTGTTTATTCCTCTGGTAAAACAGTAATAAACTTCAAGGAGCAATAAGATGAGAAAAATGGACGTAGTAGAACCGGTAAAGTTGTCATTGGATTCAAAATTTAAATTCAGATGTCATAAAGGGATAAAATGTTTCACAAGATGCTGCAGTAATATAGATATCCTTTTAACGCCTTATGATGTTGTACGCCTTAAAAACAGGCTGGGATTGTCCTCAGGAGAGTTCCTGGAGAAATATACTTACATGAAGGTTGAGGAAGAATCTTCTCATCTCTATGCCATGCTGAAAATGAATGAGGGTGAAGGAAGGCCATGCCCTTTTGTCACACCGGACGGGTGCACTGTTTATACGGACCGCCCGGCCAATTGCCGTTATTATCCTATAGGTCAGGGCACATTGAAGAGAGAGAATAAGGACGGTGTCTTTGATGAGGAGTTTTATTTTTTCATAAGGGAGCCTCATTGTTATGGTTATCACGAAAAAAAGCAGTGGACGGTTGAATCCTGGAGGAAGGACCAGAATGTCGATGAGTATGACAGCATAAACAAGGAATGGAAGACCATTCAGTTAAGAAGGAATCTCATGGGACAGGCTCCGCTTGATGAGAAAAAGCAGATGCAGTTTTACATGGCAAGTTATGACACCGACCGTTTCAGGAGATTTATTTTTGAGAGCAACTTCCTGAACGTGTTTGATATCGACGAGGAGACCATCGAAAAAATTAAGACGGATGAGGTGGAACTGATAAAATTCGGGGCAAAATACATTAAATACGTTATGATGCTTGAGGAAACACTGAAGGTTAAAGAAGAGGTGCTGAAGGAGAGGGAGAAGAAAGGAAAGTAGTGCAAAAGCGCGGAAGCGATGAAGCAGAGACAAGCCGGAATGACGAACTCTGAAATATATGGTTTACTAAAGCAATAATATTTTTTAAAGGAGGACTTTTATATGGATTGGGGAATGAAGAATCGTTTGGCACAAATTATTAAACCGGACGGGCACTGTTTTTTTATGCCGATTGACCACGGGTATTTTCTTGGTCCCACATCAAAACTTGAAAAACCCGGCGAGACCATCAAATCGATCGTTCGTTACAGCGATGCCCTGTTTGTCACCAGGGGTGTTTTGCGTTCATGCATTGATCCTGAAAACAGCCTTCCGGTCATACTCCGCGTTTCAGGCGGCTCCAGCATTGTAGGCAAAGACCTCGCGAATGAAAGCATCACAACATCTATTGAAGAGGCCATAAGGCTGAATGTTGCTGCGGTGGGGCTCTCGATCTTTGTGGGCACTGAATATGAGCATCAGACACTCATGAACCTCTCAAATCTGGTGAATGAATGCGAGAAATACGGAATACCTGTTATGGCGGTTACCGCGGTCGGCAAAGAACTTGAGAAAAGGGACGCCCGCTACCTTTCACTATGCTGCCGTATTGCAGCAGAGCTTGGGGCCAGAGTTGTAAAGACCTACTGGTGCGAGAATTTTGACAAAGTCACAAACAGCTGTCCTGTACCGATAGTGATCGCCGGTGGGCCAAAATGCGAGACAGAGCTTCAGGTTTTTGATTTCGTTCATGATGGAATGCAGAAAGGCGCAATAGGCGTCAATCTCGGCAGGAACGTATGGCAGCATGCGTATCCGGCAGCCATGGCAAAGGCATTGAGGGCCGTGATCCATCAGAAAGCTACGCCGAAGGATGCGCTTGAGATCTTTAATGAGGAGAAGGAGAAAGGCAAGAAGTAGGGGCAGGTCTTGCATCTGCCCGTTTTAGGGCAACCACGAGGATTGCCCCTACTTAAAGGATTGTTCACATCGAATGCGAGTATTAATGTATTACAACAATAAGGATGTTCGTGTTGAAGAGATGCCTGTCCCGAAGATAGGGCAGGGGGAGCTGCTTGTGAAGGTCCATGCAAGCGGCATTTGCGGCAGTGATGTTATGGAATGGTACAGGATAAAGAAGGCGCCGCGGGTACTGGGGCATGAAATAACCGGAGAAATTGTTGAGGTTGGAGAGGGTGTAAAGGATTATAAAAAAGGGGACAGGGTATTTGTTTCTCATCATGTGCCCTGCAATAATTGTTACTACTGCCTGAAGGGTTCTCATACAGCTTGTGATACTTTGCATAGGACAAACTATGACCCGGGAGGATTTGCAGAATATATCAGGATTCCCGAAATCAACGTTGACAGAGGTGTTTACATACTGCCCGAAGGTATGTCATATGAAGAAGGCACATTCATAGAGCCGTTGGCTTGCGTTGTGCGCGGACAGAGGCTGGCAGGATTAAAGCCGGGACAGACTGTTTTGATAATAGGCAGCGGAATTTCCGGCCTGATCCACATATCTCTTGCACGTGCACTCGGTGCAGGCAAGATCATTGCTACTGATATAAGTGAATACCGTATGAAAGCCGCTGAACGTTTTGGCGCCGATGCTGTAATAAATGCAAAGGACGATGTTCATAAAAAACTTCTGGAGTTTAATAATAACAGGCTTGCCGATCTTGTAATTGTATGCGCCGGCGCGCTGTCGGCATCAACAACTGCTTTGAATTGCATTGACCATGGCGGCACCGGTCTGTTTTTCGCCGTGCCGGAGCCGGAGGTCATGGTCCCGGTCCCGATGAACGATATGTGGCGCAATGAAATAACACTTATGACATCTTATGGCGCAAGCCCTCTGGATCTCGATATTGCAATAAAGCTTATGCAAAGCCGGAGGGTCAATTTAAGCGGAATGATCACGCATAAATTAACTTTTGATGAATGCGGATTGGGGTTTCAGCTTGTGGCAGAGGCTGGAGATTCGATCAAGGTGATTTTTGAACCGCAGAGGAGTAAGTAAAATTAAATATCCACAGATTACACAGATGACACAGATAAATAAGAGAGAGCAAACAGAGTTTAAAAATAAATCTGTGTAATCTGCGAAATCTGTGGATCAATAACCTGGAGGAGAAAGAATGTCATTACTTGTTGTAGGTTCAGTAGCATTTGATTCTGTTAAAACGCCGTTTGGCGAGGTTGATGAGGTGCTGGGAGGTTCTGCCACATATTTTTCGACAGCTGCAAGTTATTTTACCAGTGTATCGATCGTAGCTGTTGTGGGCACTGATTTTCCGGAAAAACACCTGACGTTCCTTAAAAGCCGCAAGATTGATATTGAAGGGATTGAAAAACAGCCGGGTAAAACCTTCAGATGGAAAGGTGAATATGGGTATGAATTGAACGAGGCGCGTACGCTCGATACGCAGCTTAATGTGTTTCAGTCCTTTAAGCCGAGACTGCCCGAAAGTTATAAAAACAAAAAAATAGTCTTTCTCGCCAATATAGATCCTGACCTGCAAAGAGACGTGCTGGCACAGGTCAAAGACCCTGCGCTTGTCGCCTGCGATACGATGAACTTCTGGATAGGGGGTAAAAAGAAATCTTTACTTGAAACTTTGAAATTAGTTGATATACTTCTTATTAATGACGGAGAGGCGAGAGAACTTTCAGGAGAACCTAACCTTGTTAAGGCCGCGAATGCGATACTTTCATACGGGCCTAAAACGCTTATCATTAAGCGCGGTGAGTACGGAGCGCTTATGTTCAGCGATAAAAAAATATTTTCAGCCCCTGCATACCCTCTTGAATCGGTCTTTGATCCTACCGGAGCCGGAGACTGCTTTGCAGGCGGGTTTATGGGTTATCTTGCAAATACGATGAACTTTGAAGAATCAAATATACGTAAGGCAATAATTTTCGGAAGCGTAATGGCGTCTTTTAACGTTGAGGCCTTCAGCCTTGACAGAATTAAAAGTCTCGATTATTCTGAAATAGAGAACAGATACAGGGAATTTAAGGGATTGACCCATTTTGAGGATCTGGGATAGAACAAATTCCGTAGGGGCGGGTTTTAAACCCGCCCTTACAACAAGAAAAAGAAATATCATGACCGATTCATTAAAACAGTATGTTCAGCAGATCACGCAACTTCCAACTATTCCTGTTGTTGCGGAGCAAATATTAAAACTTGTTCATGATGAGCGTACATCAGTTGATAAACTGAGCAACATCATTGAGAATGATCCTCCCATAACGGCAAAAATACTGAGTGTCGCCAATTCAGCTTTTTTCGGGTATAAAACAACGACCAAGACAATACATGATTCGA
Source organism: Thermodesulfovibrionia bacterium (assembly GCA_963699585.1). Classification (GTDB taxonomy): domain Bacteria; phylum Nitrospirota; class Thermodesulfovibrionia; order UBA6902; family UBA6902; genus SURF-23. The sequence goes on from CAVOUK010000003.1 coordinate 48,158, forward strand.
TTCTAAGGATCGGATTTAACAATGTCAGGGATGTGGCCCTCGGAGTATCTTTAATGACTGTTTTTGAGGACAGGGAAGGCAGGCTCAGGGCATTTGATTATCAGAGAATCTTTAATCATTCGGTAACAGTAGGAGCAGTTGCGCAGATGATATCAAAAGGCCTTAAGCTGAAATTTACCGATGAAATTTTCATGAACGGGATATTGCATGATCTGGGATATTTAGTGCTTAATAAATATTTTCCTGATACTTATATGCAGGTTTTGGGCGTATTTGAAAAGATAAAGGACCTTCTTGAAGCTGAAGAAGCGGTCTTTGATTTCACCCATGCTGAGATCGGCGCCTGGCTTGCTGAAAAATGGAATCTGCCGGAAGGGGTACTTAATGCGGTCCTTTACCATCACAAACCCTCACTCGCAACAGGAAATTCAGACCGTGTAGCCGTTATCCATATTGCAGATTATATAGTAAGCAGAGGTTTATTCAATGTTATCAGTGACAATCCGAACTATCCGCTTGATCCGGCAGCTCTCGGCATTCTTAAGATATCAGAAGATTATATCAAAGAAGTGGAAGGGAAGATCAATACCGGGGAATTTCTTTTAATGTAAAATCGTGTTTCTGTTTATGCAGGATACGCCTTATCTGCCTTTCAGTATTACTTATATCCCCGTTATTGTTTATCACAAAATCCGCAAGTTTTTTCTTCTTTGTTATCGGCATTTGAGCGCGCATTCTTTTCAGTATCTCATCTCTTGAAAAACCTTTTGCAATAAGTCTGTCAATGGCTGTTTTTTTATTGCAATATGCCACAACCGTCTTATCAAAGAAATTTTCATATCCTGCCTCAAACAGGAGAGGGACCTCGAAGATGATCAATGCAGAAGGACTTTTCTTTAATATATTCGATCTTGATGTCTTAATGATCTTAAGCACCTGAGGGTGTATTATTTTTTCGACTGCTTTTCGTTTCTCTGAATCGTTAAAGATCAGTTTTGCGACACGGCCTTTATTTATTGACAACTTCGGACCTCTTGTCAGAATATCATCACCAAGAGTTCCGGCGATTTTTTTTATTGTTTCAGGTTTATTCAGAATTTTGTGAACAAACTTGTCAACATTAAAAGTATATGCACCCAATTTTCTGAACAAATGTAAAACAGTAGTTTTACCCATCCCGAAATTACCTGTAAGCCCTATGGTCGGCATATGTGAATTATAACAAACTTATGCTGTTGTTATCCTTGACTTACACCATATAGTGCTGATAATATAATTTACTTTACTGGTAACATTCTAATAACTATCGAGGAACTCATGAAAGTAGCTATCGGCTGTGACCATGCAGGTTTGTCCCTGAAAAATGACATTACCCCTGTCCTTGAAGGAACTTGCGATCGAATGGGAAGATGTTGGCACAAAAACCGAGGAATCGGTTGATTACCCTGACTTTGGTGAAAGAGTGGCTGAGCTGGTATCAAACGGTAAAATGGAAAGGGGCATTCTTATATGCGGGACCGGTATCGGGATGTCGATCGTTGCCAATAAATTTCCAGGTGTGAGAGCTGCTTTATGCAGTGAAGCCTTCTCGGCAACGATGAGCAGGCTTCATAACGATGCAAACCTGCTGGTTTTACCTGGTAGAATTATTGATGGTAAAACCGCGGCAGACATAGTTAAGGTATGGTTCACAACCCCCTTTGAAGGCGGACGTCATCAAAAGAGGCTCGACAAAATAAAGGCAATAGAAGCGAGACTGAATAAATGAGAATAGTTGAACTTAAAAAAAGCGACCCTGAAATTTATAACGCGATCGTGGAAGAGATCAGACGTGAAAGGGACAAGATCGTTCTTATAGCATCGGAGAATTATGCCAGCAGGGCGGTACTCGAGGCCCAGGGTTCGGTATTCACCAATAAATATGCAGAGGGCTATCCTGGTAAGCGTTATTACGGAGGCTGTGAGTACGCCGATGTGGTTGAGTCTTTAGCTATCAACCGGGCCAAAGAACTGTTCGGCGCGGACCATGTTAATGTACAACCGCATTCCGGGACACAGGCAAATATGGCTGCGTATTTTTCAGTGCTGAAACCCGGCGACAGGATACTTGGTTTAAGCCTCAGTCACGGCGGGCATCTATCGCATGGCGCACAGGTGAATTTTTCAGGCATGATTTATAAGACGTACTTTTACGGAGTGGAAAAGAAAACCGGTTTGATCGATTATGATAAAGTGCGGAAATTGGCTAAAAGGCATAAACCCAGGATGCTTCTTGCAGGCGCCAGTGCATATTCAAGAATAATTGACTTTAAAACTATGTCTGATATCGCAAAAGAGGTCAATGCATTTTTTCTTGCCGATATAGCCCACATTGCAGGGCTTATTGCAACAGGCAACCACCCTTCACCGGTGCCATATGCGGACTTTGTCACTACTACAACACATAAAACATTAAGAGGACCAAGAGGCGGCATGATAATGTGCAAAGCCGAATACGCCAGGTCCGTCGATAAGATGGTTTTCCCGGGTATGCAGGGAGGGCCTTTAATGCACGTGATCGCAGCAAAGGCGGTTGCATTCAAGGAAGCAATGACACCGGAATTCAAACACTATCAGCTTCAGATCATTAAAAATGCAAAAGAACTGTCAGAGGCCCTTATTGGCAGAGGGTTCAAAATAATATCCGGCGGCACTGATACACATCTGATGCTTATAGATCTTACCGGCAAGAATATTACCGGTAAAGATGCAGAAGCAGCGCTTGATCTGGCCGGTATAACTGTTAACAAGAACGCAATACCCCATGATCCATTGCCTGCCATGATAACAAGCGGTATTAGAATAGGAACTCCTATAGTTACAAGCAGAATGATGAAAGAACCTGAGATGGTTGTTATTGCAGACCTTATTTCAAAAGTACTGGAAAACTTTCAGGACCGTATTGTTATTGGCCATGTCAGGGATAAAGTTAAGGCGTTATGCAAGAAATTCCCTGTTTATGAGGATATTGAAATATAAAGGCAATTTTAATCTTAAATTGTATTGATATAAGGTGCCTTGTTGTCATTCCCGCAAGCCCCGAACAAGTCGGGACAGGCTCCGCGTGTCGTGAATCATTATTCAAAGGAATCCGGAGTGACATTTTCTGGTCAATAAAATTAAAATTCAATTTGCAAACAGACTACAATATAGTGCGAAGTTCCCTGGTTTTTTAAAATGAAATGCCCTTTTTGCGGTGATATAGAAGATAAAGTAATTGACTCCAGGCAGAGCAAGGAAGGCGATATTATTCGTCGCAGGCGTGAATGTCTGAAATGTGAAGGCCGTTTTACAAGCTACGAAAAGATTGAGAACATACTGCCTCATGTTGTTAAGAAGGACAGCAGCAGGCAAACTTTTGACAGGCAGAAAATTCTTCAGGGTCTTGAGAGGGCCTGTGAGAAGAGACCTGTAAGTGTTGAAGCACGGGAAGAGTTAGTGACCAGGATCGAAAAAAATCTTTTGGCCTCAGGTGAGAAAGAGATCCCAAGTTCTTTGATAGGAGAACAGGTAATGAATAGTCTTAAGGAAATTGATGAGATTGCCTATGTCAGATTTGCCTCTGTATACAGGCAGTTTAAGGATATAAAGGAATTTATGCAGGAAATTAAAGATATTGCTTATAATAAAAAAAAGATCTGATATTGCTTAATCCCACAATTCACTTTTCCTTCCTGTAAGAGTTGTTTGAATCTATATTATTATCTGATTAACCAACATGCATGTCCCGGTTACCTTGACATTAACTCACGGAAACGATATATTAAATTTAAGGGAGTAAAATGTTCGAAAAGTTTACAGAGAGAGGCAGAAAAGTAATAATCTACGCCCGTGAAGAGGCCGAGAAACGGCAAAACGATTATCTCGGAACTGAACATTTACTCCTCGGACTGCTTAGAGAAGAAGAAAGCCTTCCAATGATTATCCTTAAGAAGATGGGACTGTCTGCAGAAGAATTACGCATGGAAGTTGAAAGAAATCTCCCCACAGGCTCAAACATCCTTACTTTCGGTGATATACCTTTTACTCCAAGAGCCAAAAAGGTGCTTGAGCTTGCAGTGGAAGAGGCAAGGCTTCTGGGACACAGTTACATCGGCAGCGAGCATCTTCTCATTGGAATAATAAGGGAAGAGTCGGGTATTGCGGGTAAAATACTGAGGAGCCTTGGGGCCAATCTTCTTGCCGTCAGGCAGCTTGCAATAAATCTGTCCACGCGGAAGATCCAGCATACAGGGAAAGAAAAGAAAACCCATACGCCTGCCCTTGATGAATTTGGCAGGGACATTACTCAACTTGCAAGGGAAGGAAAGCTTGACCCGGTGATAGGCAGAGAGAGTGAAATTGAGAGAATACTGCAAATACTGGGCAGAAGGGTCAAAAACAATCCTGTGATAATAGGGGAATCAGGTGTTGGAAAAACAGCCATTGTTGAAGGCCTGGCACAGAGGATTATCACGGAAGATATTCCTGAAAATCTCATTGATAAAAGGATTGTCAGCCTTGATCTGGGCGCGCTTATTGCAGGTACAAAATACAGAGGGCAGTTTGAAGAAAGGCTTAAGCTTGTTATGAAAGAGATAACCCAGTGCGATAATATAATTCTGTTTATCGATGAATTGCATACTCTTATCGGCGCAGGCGCTGCGGAGGGTTCAATAGACGCTTCAAATATGCTAAAGCCTGCCTTGTCAAGAGGGGAAATTCAGTGCATTGGCGCTACCACGCCTGATGAGTACAGAAAACATATTGAAAAAGACGGCGCTTTTGAAAGACGTTTTCAACCTATTTATTTACAGCCTCCGACATTGGAAGAGAGCATTAAAATACTTAATGGATTGAAGAACAGGTATGAGGTACACCATAAGGTTAAAATAGAGGCTGAGGCTATTAAAGCCTGCGTTAATCTTTCGGACAGATATATTGCGGCAAGGTTCCTTCCTGACAAGGCAATTGATATTATGGATGAAACCGGAGCGAGGATTAAACTTAAACGTTATACAATGCCCCCGGAACTTCGTGAACTCGAAAAAGAATTGAAAAGGCTGAACAAGGAGAAGAACCTGTATGTAAAACTGCATGATTTTGAGAAGGGAGCTTCTGTAAAAAATGAAGAGGACAGGGTCAGGAAACTGTATGATAATCTCTTTAAAAACTGGCGTGACAATCAGCAGCAGGAAACTCCAATCGTCTCTGAGGATGATATATCCTTTACAGTCTCAAATATCACAGGTATCCCTCTTGCCAAGCTTGAAGAAAAAGAGTCGGAGAAGCTTCTACGGATGGAAGAGGACCTGCATAAGAGGATAGTAGGGCAGGATGAAGCTTTAAAGGCCGTTTCAAAGGCCATCAGAAGATCACGTGCAGGATTAAAGGCAAGGAAAAGACCCATAGGTTCATTTTTCTTTCTGGGCCCGACAGGCGTCGGCAAGACAGAACTTGCAAAGGCCCTGACAGAGTTTCTTTTTAATGACGAGAATGCTCTTGTAAAGATAGATATGTCGGAATATATGGAGAGATTCAATGTATCCAGATTAACGGGCGCGCCTCCCGGATATGTCGGCTATGAAGAGGGCGGACAGTTGACAGAGATAGTCCGTAGAAGGCCATATTCCGTAATACTGTTTGATGAGATTGAAAAAGCGCATCCCGATGTATTTAATATTTTACTTCAGGTCCTTGATGAAGGGGTGCTTACAGACAGTTTCAGCAGGAAGGTAGATTTTAAGAACACTGTAATTATAATGACATCCAATGTAGGAACAAAATTTATACAGAACTCAACCCCGCTCGGTTTTCAGCAGGCAACCTTGAAAAACACATATAAAAAAATAAAGGATGCGGTCCTTAATGAATTGAAGAATAAGTTTAATCCTGAATTCCTGAACAGGATTGATGATATTGTGGTATTTCACCAGCTTGAGAAGGAACACCTTGTGAAAATCATTAATTTGCTTGTCAATGAACTAAACAAACAATTGATTGATCAGGACCTGGCAGTTGAATTATCTGATGAAGTAGTAGACTGGTTAATTGAAAAAAATTATCAACCTTCCTATGGCGCAAGACCCATGAGGAGGGCCATTCAGAAACATATTGAGGATTCTTTGTCTGAGGAGATCCTTAAAGGCAAATTTAAGGATGTAAAAAAGATTAAAGTTATTCTTGAGAACGATAATCCTGTTTTTGTTGAGAGCGAAGTAGAAGCGCTGGTTTCATCAAATAATTGACCATCTGTAATTAACCCTCTTGCTTTTACCTGTAAATTGTAATATCTTTATTCCTTGCAATTTCATTAAACCATCTTAATCCAAACCTGTTTTGGCGAGTGTTAAAGGGGGGTACATGAAAAGACTATGGGCGCCCTGGCGCATAGAATATATTCTTGACGAGAAAAAACATAATGTATGTTTATTTTGTGACATTTCCCGAAAAACAGGTAAAAACAGGACGGATGATAAAAAGAATCTTATAATTTACAGAGGCAAATATTGTTTTGTCATGATGAATAAATATCCTTATAACAATGGGCATCTGATGGTTGTACCATTCTATCATACGTCTTCTTTTGAAGGTTTGTCAGATGAAGTTCTCTTTGAATTGATTAAGACAGTGAAACGCTCTGTGGATATATTAAAAAAGGCCATGAATCCGGATGGCTTTAATCTCGGATTAAATTTCGGCAAGGTTGCAGGGGCGGGGATGGAATCGCATATGCATTTACATATTGTCCCTCGCTGGACCGGTGATACCGACAGTATGCCGATCATAGCCGAGACAAGGGTGATGCCTGAACATATACAAAAAACGTATAACAAGATCAAGAAGTTTTTTAAAGAATAAAAAAGTCTTCATTATTCATTGCCTTTACTGATTAATCGTGTGTTAAGGATATTTAATCACAAGTTATGTGATTTTATTATTCCTGAAAGATGTTTTTCCTGTAGGATAGAATTTCTTAATTTAATATGCTAAACTTATAAGTTGATTGCTCTGAAGGAGAACCTATGAAAGAAAAAGATGTTTTTGATGAAATAATTGAAGTAGGTAAGAGGAGAGGAGTGCTTACCTATGACGAGATAAATGAAGCTCTTCCCTCAGAGTTTTTCACCCCTGATGAAATTGAAGACCTTATGGATCTTCTGAGTGATATGGGTGTACGTATTGTTGATGAGGAGCAGGCGACGCCGTTAGAAGAGGTAGAGGCCCAGGAATATGAAAAGACAGAGGACCTGGTCCAGGCCTATTTTCACTCAATGGGTGATATATCTATCCTTACTAAAGATGAAGAAGTTGAACTTGCCAAGAAATTAGAGGAGGGGAAAGGCATAATTGCAGGAATTATCCAGCCGCTTCCGATAACCAAAAAGATTGAAATTAATTTTGTGAGTGATGAAGAGATAGTTGAAGAAGATGAACGGGCCTCACAAATAATGGATTTAACTTTAATCAGGCTGGAACAGTTAGTTAAGAAAACTAAAAGGTTGTTAGATGATTTATCTCCATACGGAGGTTCGCTGAAATCTCTGAAAAACCTTATAAAAAATGAGCAAAGCAAGAAAAAGATCAGAAGCATTAAACTGGTTGCAATGGAAGACGCCGCCAACCGGGCACAGGTCATATTAAAAAAGATTGAAAGTGAAGTCGGAATAAAGGTGGAAGACCTTCTGAATAAATGGGAAAGGATAAGCAAGGCACAGGCTTATGTTCTGGAGGCAAAGAACGAACTGATCACACGAAATTTAAGACTGGTAGTCAATATTGCCAAGAATTATGTAGGCAGGGGGCTGCCGCTGCTGGACCTTATTCAGGAAGGCAATATAGGGTTGATGAAGGCAGTGGATAAATTCAAATATGAAAAAGGTTTTAAATTCAGCACATATGCCACATGGTGGATAAGACAGGCAATAACAAGGGCGCTTATAGACCAGACCAAGACAATAAGAGTTCCGGTGCACATGATGGAATTCTATAACAGGGTTACAAAGGCATCAAGGGAGCTTACGCAGGAGCTTGGCAGAGAGCCCACCGATGATGAGATTGCAAAGAGGCTTTCTGTTCCGACAAGAAAGGTTGAAGAGGTTTTCAGGGCCATACAGGACCCTATTGCTTTGCAGACACCTGTAGGCGATGAAGATACGGAATTAGAGGATTTCATTGGTGATAAAAATAGTCCTTCACCTTATTCAGACGCTGAAAATAAAGAAATATCGGGATACATCAAAAAGGTCCTTGGGACCTTGACCCCTAAAGAAGAAAAAGTTATCAGGATGCGCTTTGGTATCGGCGTAGACCGGGACCATACGCTTGAGGAAGTTGGAAGGCATCTCACAATAACAAGGGAAAGAGTAAGGCAGATAGAAGCAAAGGCCCTGAGAAAGCTTAAGCATCCAAGCAGACTCAAGGCCCTTAAAGCACTTGTGAGTTCATAATTGAATTATTTTTGTCCCCATTTGGCTCCGATAGTTATTTCTTCCGAGCTTTTCAAAATCACCGCGGTGGATGTATCAGGTTGAAGCGATATGACCTGCAACTTTCCAATAGTCCTTTCTATAGCGGAATTAGGGAAAATCGTAAAAACATCTCCTAACTCAAGACCTTTGTTTGACCCTTTGTCAAGATACAAAATATTGTTTTCCCCTGAGAGTTGATTGGTGTAATGTGCCTCTACAATATAACCTTCAATATTTGGGGTCCTGATAACATCAGGCACAAGCGGCGGTTCCATATTTTTGTAAGGCATTAATCCGTCACCTGTCTCGATATCTTCAAACGAGCTGATTATTTTTGCCTTAGGTGTATCGCCGTCCATTCCGATAATTTCCAGAATTCCAGTTATACGTATTAAGTGTCCCAGCATTTCCCCGGTTACGGGATGCTTGACCGGCTTAATGTTCCTGATCGTAAAAAAACGGTCCTTTGAATTTTCATTTGAAGCGACGATCAAGGAAGACCCGGCATCCAGGCCTGAACGTTTTAATATTTCTTTTTCAGAAACATTGATGTAAACGATATCATTCTTGCCGGCCATTCTTTTTCCTGAAGGAGTAGCTGTTATAGTTCCCATGCTCGGAAAATCTTTTGAGATCCAGCCGGCGGATATATAGAGATTCTTATCGACCAGATATTTTTTACTTGTCTTCCCGGACGATTCTAAAGCAGAAGGAGCAGCTTTTGTGTCGGATGTTTTAAGCTCAGGTGCAGATGGAAGTTTAGTCTCTTCTGCAGAGGGCAACTCCTGCTGAATTAATGATTCCCTGGACGGGATCCTTATTTTTTCCCCGGGATATATCAGATCAGGATTGGGAATATGCGGGTTAATGTTCCAGAGCTTGGGCCATAAAAAAGAGTCTTCCAGCCTGCTGCCCGAGATACTCCATAACGTATCATTTTTCTGGATAATGTACTCCTCGCCTGAAGCGGCATTCTGTGCCTGAATATTGCCGGCAGACAATAAAATATAAATGACAAATAAAAGATATCCTTTTTTCATGTTATTTCTCCTTATGAAAGCAGTTGTTTTCAACAATATACATATCTTACAATATCGAAGTATACAATTAGTGTCAAGTTTATGTTGTATAATGCGCATTAATCTCTATATATTTTTCTGTTAAATCGCAGGTAAGGACTTTTGCACTTTTATTGCCTGAGTTCAAATTTATTGTTATAGTAATATTTTTATTTAAAAGCATATCTCTTGCTATTTCTTCTTTTTTGTTTCCGACACCTTTAGTTACAAGTTTAATCTTATTCAGATAGATATCGATATTTTCTTCATTAATGTCGATACCTGAATAACCGACTGCCGCTATAATTCTGCCCCAGTTCGGGTCTTTGCCGTATATTGCTGTTTTTACAAGCATTGAATTTGCCACAGATGCAGCAGCTTTTAATGCATCGGCCTCTTTTCCGGCGCCTTTAACGATGATTTCAATAAATTTTGTTGCTCCTTCACCGTCTTCAACGATCATTTTTGCAAGATCGTATGTTATACATTTTAATGCATCAGTGAACTTTCGATATGCAGGAGTTCCTTTTGCCAGGGGGGTATTTTTTAATGAGCCGTTGGCCATAATAAGCGCCATATCATTTGTGCTCATGTCATTATCAACGGTAATCCTGTTAAATGAAGTTGTTACAGCTTCTCTAAGGGCGGAATTCAGCGCCTGAGGTTTTATTGCAATATCGGTAAATATGAAACACAGCATTGTAGCCATATTGGGACATATCATCCCGGCTCCTTTTGCAATACCCGCTATAGTGCCTGTTTTACCTTTAATAGATATCTGTTTCGTTGATATCTTGGCAAAAGTGTCGGTGGTCATTATTGCGGAGGCGATCTGCTTCAGAGACAAAGGAGACAGTCTACTGACCAATTCAGGCAGGGCTTTTTTAATTTTATCTATCGGCAGCGGCCTTCCTATAACACCAGTGGATGATGCATAAACAAGTTCGGAGGGAATGCCGAGCGCTTCAGCAGTTCTTAAGGTCATTTCAGCGGCGTCGTTATATCCTTTTTTGCCTGTGCAGGCGTTTGCATTGCCGCTGTTGATGATGATAGCCTGTCCTTTTTGTGATGCGATGCGTTTGATGGCAAGTTTTACAGGAGCAGCCTTAATTTTATTTGTGGTGAAAACCCCTGCTGTGACCGCTACCTTCTCTGAAAATACCAGCGCAAGATCTTCTGCTCCGGACTTTTTGATCCCTGCTGATATGGATGCAAAGCTGAATCCGGGTATGATTGCAGATGACAGACTCATCAAGGACAGGGGGGAGAGTTCAAAAGTCCGGCAGTTTCATTAAATCCATACATAATATTCATATTCTGTACCGCTGAACCTGAAGCTCCTTTTAAGAGGTTATCGATGACACTTACTATTGTCAGTGTACGGTTTCTGCTGTTCCGTTCGTTGAGAAATACTGAGAGGTCACAGAAGTTGCTTCCCTTTACAGCCTTGGTATTCGGGTAGACACCGTTTTTTAAAACCCTGACGAACGGTTCATTCCTGTAAAAATCCTGATAGAGTTTCTGTACCTTTGAGATATTTACATTTCCCTTGAGACGCACATATACGGTGCTTAAAATTCCCCGATCCATCGGCATAAGATGGGGAGTGAAAATAATTTTCACTTTTTTCCCTGATATAGCGCTCAGTTCCTGTTCGATCTCAGGGGTATGACGGTGGCTTGTTACAGCGTATGCCTTTACAGATTCATTTACTTCGCAATACATAAACGGTTGTGCAGGACTTCTGCCTCCACCGGAAGTGCCGGATTTTGAATCTATTATAATTGAATTCGTATCAATAAAGTTTTTACCGATTATCGGTGCAAGCGCAAGGAGCGAACTTACCGGATAACAGCCGGGATTAGCTATTAATGAAGATTTCTTTATCTGCTTTCGATAAATTTCCGGCAGTCCGTAGACAGCCTTTTTCAGTAATGAAGTGAATAAATGGGGTGTGTTATACCATTCCTGATATACCCTGGGGTCCTTTATTCTATAGTCGGCGGAAAGGTCTATGACCTTTTTGCCTGCATTATGAAGAAAAGCTGCTGTTTCCTGTGAAGTCTTATGTGGAAGACAAAGGAAAAAAAGATCAGCTTTTTTGGTCAGGACCTTTAAGTCAAGAGGTTCAAATTTTAAATCAGTGCCTCTGAAGTTGAGAAATATATCTGAGACCTGAAAGCCGGATGAGCGTTCAGAGGTGACAGCAGTTACTTTAACATGCGGATGGGACAACAGTAATCTGAGGAGTTCTGAACCTGTGTATCCGCTTCCACCTAAAATAGCAACTCTTAACATTTAAATACCGTCTTTATGTTATCTCTTTGAGAACTGGAAGCGTTTTCTCGCGCCTTTTTGTCCGTATTTTTTTCTTTCCACTACTCTTGGATCTCTGGTCAGAAGGCCTTCTTTTTTTAGTTTTCCCCTGAAATCCGAGTTGACCGATAAAAGCGCCCTTGAAATGCCATGTCTGATTGCAGAAGCCTGTCCGGTCACCCCTCCGCCATTTACTCTGATCGTAATGTCATATTTCCCGCTGACTCCAACAACATTCAAAGGCTGCTGAATTATCATCTTCATGGTTTCATAGGGGAAATAGTCATTGAGGGATTTTTTATTAATAGTTATATTGCCCGTACCAGGTTTTATAAATACCTGAGCAATGGATGTTTTCCTTCTTCCTGTTGCATTATATTGTATGTCTGCCATATATTCGATGCTCCTTCTGTCAGTTCAGATTTAATGTTTCCGGATTTTGTGCTATATGTGGATGATCTGTTCCCTTGTAGACCTTTAATTTTTTAAACTGCTGTCTTCCAAGCTTGTTTTTAGGAAGCATTCCGCGGACTGCCATCATGATTATTTCTTCAGGAGAATCATTCATTATTTTTTTTGCAGTTTTCTCCTTGATACCACCTGGAAAACCTGAATGCCTGTAGTATGTTTTTTTCTCAAGCTTATTGCCGGTAAAACGGATCTTCTCGGCATTTACAATGATAACGTAATCACCGGTGTCTGCATGCGGGGTGAAAATCGGTTTATTCTTGCCTCTTAGTATCGAAGCTACCCTGGAGGCGAGTCTGCCGACAACCATGCCATCGGCATCGATCACATTCCATTTCCTTACAACATCTGTACTTTTTGCAAATAAAGTCTTCATTTTTCCTCTCTTAGAAAAGAACTGTATTTTAGTAATAGAACATAACATGATAATTTATAATGCTTTTAATTGTCAATACAGAGGTAAATAATAATTGGAACCTGTTTATAAATATAGGTTATTATTTATACCCTGTCACATGAACGGCGGGACAACTGTTCCCATGCATTTGCGTCTAATTCCTGAACATATTCATCTAGTTGAAAAATATGTCTGCAATCCATGCAGACAAGCTGTACTGATTTTCAACCAGCTTTAAGATCTAATTTGCCATTACACAGTTTGCATTTCATTTTTATCACTCCTGCAAGAAATTTTTTTATAAAGCATATAGTATATTTTAGTATATTTTCCTGAAAAAAGAGAAGGGGTGAGTTTTTGAATAATGATTGACAGTGAATAACTATAAATATAGACTAATGATTATTATTTGACAACTTCAATAAACTGAACTGAAAATGGACCTAAAAAACGTTATAGACGGTTGTATTCAGATGGAGCAAACAGTTGCCTCTATTTACAGCATGTTCATGCAGTTATTTCCTGAAGAAAAAATATTATGGGAGGACCTTCTCAGGGATGAAACTGATCACGCTTTATGGTTGACTGACGCCAATTTCATTGAGTCCATCGATTTGCTGCCTTCAAATGATATTTTACCGTCGATGAAACAGATTGAAAACAGTTTGAGATTTGCGGACAACAAGAGGACGCAGATCAAGTTAAATCCTGTTACCATGGAAGAGGCCCTCAATATTGCATTAAAACTTGAGGAAACGATGGTAGAGGCTTTTGCAAATGAGTTAAAAGCCAATTTGTTTTCATCAGATTACAGTTCATTGTGCGAAAAATTATTGATTGCGGAAAAACTGCATATCGATAAAATAGAGGATACGATGTTTAAGAAAGGGTTCCTTCAGCTGACATAATTATATTCAGTTATTACGCCTCCTCCTGTATGCCCGTACAGCTTCTTTTACAGTATTTTCTGAAGACCCGTTCTGTTCTCTGATCTGCTTGCCGGTCATTTTAAGAAAGACGTCATTAAGGGTTGGTCTCTGGAGCCTTACAGAAAGAACTATCTCCCCGATGGTTTTTATGATCTCAGGGATGCAGGCGTCACCCTTCAGGGATGTCAGGAACAATTCGTTGTCTTTTTCGGAAACTTCAACATTAAATAATTTTTCTATTTCAAGTTTTGCATTCTTATTGTCTGAGGTCCTTATATAGATGACATCCCCGCCGATCGTTTTCTTTAGTTCATCCGGCGAACCAAGTGTGATTATCTGCCCTTTGTCGATGATGGCTATTTTATCGCAGACCTCAGCTTCTTCCATATAGTGAGTTGTCATAAAAATCGTGACATTATGTTTTTTGGGGAGTCCTACGATAAATTCCCAGAGGTTGGCCCTTGATTGCGGGTCCAGTCCAAGCGTTGGTTCATCGAGAAACAGGACTTTGGGTCTGTGGATCATTCCACGGGCGACCTCGAGTCGTCTTTTCATCCCGCCGGAAAATATTTTCACAAGATCATTGCGTCTCTCATACAGGCCGACAAAATGCAGGGCGTCATCAATGCGACCATTAATTTCACTCTTCCTGACATCATACAAATAAGCATGGAACATCAGGTTTTCATATGCGGTCAAATCCTTGTCGAGGGTTGTATCCTGAAAAACAATTCCAATGTTTTTTCTTACTTCTGAAGGTTCCTTTAAGCAGTCATGTCCCGCAATAAATGTTTTTCCGGATGTCGGCGCAAGTAAAGTGCAGAGTATATTGATAGTAGTAGTTTTCCCGGCGCCGTTAGGACCGAGAAAACCGAAGATCGATCCTTCATCCACTTCAAATGAGATATTGTTTACAGCGGTCAACTCTCCGAATTGTTTAGAAAGATTTTCGACCTTAATAATAGACATGACAAGAGTTTAGCAAAAAAATATTAATGAGGGAAGCACGGAGATGATAATTCAGTATTAAGAAAAGAATTATATCTTTTTTGGTGTATAATTTTATTAATATGATGGAACAGCGGGAAGTTGATAAATCTCCAAAAGTCCGCAACAGGCGTGTCCATATGGCAAACGAGAGGACCTTTCTTGCCTGGATACGGACCAGTATAGCGATTATGGCGTTTGGTTTTGTAGTGGAGAAGTTTGCTCTTTTTGTTAAACAAATTTCATATCTTTTGGGGAAGGAGGCTGTTCTTCCATCCCGCGGCTACTCATCAATCTTTGGAATATTGCTTGTTGCTCTCGGCGCATTAATGGGCAGTCCTTGCATTTATCAGATATAAAAAAGTGGAAAGACAGATAGATGAAGATACCTATCAGCCCTCATTAATACTTGATATCTTGCTTGCGATATCCATTCTTGCAATCGGGATCTTCCTTATAATTTATTTGATTCATAGTGTATAAGCTAAAGCAGAATAGCAGCATGAACTTATCGGAATATCTTAAAAAACAGCCCGGACCATATCTGATTATGGTCAGTTTTATGCTTATTGTTCTGATAGGAATTGCTGATTATTTGACAGGTGAGGAAGTTTCTTCTGCGGTATTTTATTTGCTTCCGATCTCTCTATCAGCATGGTTTATCGGCAAGGGGGCCGCACTGTTGATATCAATCATAAGCGCGATAACATGGATCACAGCTGATTTAATCGCGAGGAAATCATATTTACATCCTTTAATTCATTTCTGGAATACGATCATAAGCCTGGGAATCTTTCTGATTGTCTCATATCTGCTGTCTGCATTGAAGACGTCATTGGGGAAAGAGAAAATACTCTCAAGGACAGACCCGTTGACCGGACTTATAAATCGAAGATATTTCAATGAACTTGCTGTTAGGGAAATAAGCAGGGCACATCGTTTTAAACATCAGTTCAGGGTTGCGTATATTGATATTGACGATTTCAAGACCATCAATGACCGCTTTGGTCACAACGCCGGAGATGCTCTTTTGTGTTCAGTTGCCCGTATTATGCAGCAAAATATCAGGGACACGGATATAGCGGCCCGGCTCGGAGGCGATGAATTTGTCATTTTAATGCCGGAGACAGGGGATGAGTCTGCCCGTGTTGTATTCCCAAAACTCCAGGTCCGGCTTTTAGAGACTGTACAGAAGAAAAAATGGGGTGTTACATTCAGCATCGGCGTGATGACATTTATGACACCGCCTGCTTCAGTTGATGATATGATAGACCATGTTGATAATCTTATGTATACCGTAAAAAAGAGCGGCAAGAATGAGATAAAATTCGACGTATGTGAAGATATGAAAATAACAGAGAGGCAGTAATGCGGGTCCTTATTGTAGAGGATGAGAAAAAGATTTCAGATTTCATAAAGCGCGGCTTAAGGGAAGAGGGGTATTCGGTAGATTCGGCATATGACGGTGAAGAAGGGCATTTTTTAGCCACAACGGGGGAGTACGATTTGATCGTACTGGATATAATGCTTCCAGGAATTGACGGGATCAGTTTATGCCGAAAATTAAGAGAAGAAAAGATCATTACCCCCATAATGATGCTTACCGCTAAAGATTCGGTAAAGGACAAAGTTAAAGGGTTGGATTCCGGAGCAGATGATTATCTGATCAAGCCTTTTGCATTTGAAGAGTTTCTGGCAAGGATACGGGCACTATTAAGGAAAAGGGACAGCACCGCGGTAACGAAAATGCAGATCAGGGACCTCGTGCTTGATTTAATGACGCATAAGGTTGCCCGTTCGGGTAAGGAAATTGAATTGACCACAAAAGAATATGCCTTGCTGGAATATCTTATGCGCAATGCAGGAACTGTTGTTACAAGGACCATGATTTCGGAACACGTGTGGGATGTTAACTTCGATACATACACGAATGTTATTGACGTATACATCAATTATCTGCGCAACAAGATTGACAAGGGGCATAAAAACAAACTTATACATACGCTTCGTGGAAGGGGATACACACTAAAGGAATAAACCTGTCAGCTTCGTCCTCTGACTGCGTTCCCGGTGGCATGGTCCCATCGGCAGCTTTTATGTAGTAAGTATCATTAATTTTTGCCGGAGGCTTTTTCTGGCCGGGTAAACTGAATATGTTTGTACAATCTGTAAGGTTTAAAATAATTCTCTGGTACATGCTGATATTGGCGCTGACACTTGCCATATTCAGCGTAATTCTGTATCGCAATTTCAGTCAGGCGTTAAATGGAGATAAAGATGATCTTTTGCAGTCGAGAGTAGGCGGGATTGTCAATTCCATTGATACTTACTGGGAGGCTGAACGACTGGAAGCAGTAACGATGGGAATCAGAGAGGATTTATTCAGCAAGATTAATAATATCAATTTTGCCAGGATTGCCCAGCGATGGGTTGAGGAAAAATCTGATGATCCGGACCTGCTCAATATTATTGTACAGATCTTTGATGTTAAAGGCGCCCTTATTGCGTCTTCAAAAAATGTGCCTAACATATCCATTTTCTCGATTAAAGCCATGACCTCCGAATTACAGAAAGAAAAGCGGTTCGATAACGTTTCAATAGAATTTTCACCGGGTAACCCGGCAATGTTCAGGACTCTCACAATGCCTGTGGTTGAGAATAAAAAGGTTGCCTATATTGTACAGGTTGCCAGCCCTCTAAGTTCAATCCAGGACGCTTTAAAGAATCTGAAGTGGACCTTGTTTGTGCTATTGCCGCTGACCGTGTTTTTAACGGGTATTATCGGTGTTTTTCTTGCAAAGATCGCATTAAATCCTGTGGACAAAATGATCGATGTCATTCATAAAATCACTGCAGAGAATCTGAAATTAAAAGTAAACATCCCTGATACAAAAGATGAAATCAGGAGACTTGCCGATACATTTAACGAGATGCTCGAAAGACTCGAACATGCCTTTTCTTCACAGCGGCAGTTTATTGAAGATTTTGCTCACGAACTTAAGACCCCCCTGGCTGTTTTAAAAGGCGAGATGGAGGTGTCATTAAAGAGAATCCGTTCGACAGATGAATACGAATCGGTCCTGCTCAGTAATCTGGAAGAGGTAAACAGGATCAACAGAATTGTAGAGGATTTATTGATGCTCGCCAGATTTGACAGCAGCGCAATTATTCTTGAAAAGAAGCCTTTGGAAATAAGCGGGTTGGTAAATGTTATTGTAAATGATATAAAAGTGCTGGCAGACCAGAAAAATATCGGTATAAATTTCTCAGCGCAGGGCAAGATAACTATTTATGGAGATGAAAATCAGATGAAGCGTCTTTTTATTAATCTGCTGGATAATGCGATTAAGTATACGCAAAGAAATGGCAAGGTAATTGTCAGCATAGAGCCGGCAGAAGATTATGCCAGGATTGAAATAAGCGACACAGGAACCGGAATACCGGCTGACGAGATCAAACACGTCTTTGACCGCTTTTACCGTCTGGATAAATCCCGCCATAAACCTGGTTTTGGTATAGGATTAAGCATTGCCAAATCTATCGTTGACGCCCACAAAGGGAAGATTGAGGTTGAAAGTAAAATGAATCAGGGGACGACGTTTACAGTACTCCTTCCAAGGCAATGAAACCAGTAGTTAATAATCTTGACATCAGCAGTATCCCCGGTCTTTCCGAGGCAGAGGCAATTCAAAGGCTGAAGCTGGAAGGCCATAATGAACTTCCTTCATCAAAGAGACGCAATGTTTTTGCCATTGCATTAGAAGTAGTCCGGGAACCTATGTTCCTGCTTTTGATCGCAGGGGGAGTGATTTACCTGCTTCTGGGTGATATCAGGGAGGCGGTAATGCTCCTGAGCTTTGTCGTTGTTGTTATGGGAATAACTCTTTATCAGGAACGCAAAACAGAACGGGCATTAGAGGCGCTAAGGGATTTATCAAGCCCGCGGGCTTTAGTGATCAGGGACAAAACTCAAAAAAGGATTTCAGGCCGTGAGGTAGTCAGAGACGATATCATAGTGCTTGCAGAAGGTGACAGGGTCCCTGCCGATGCATCTCTGATTTCCTGCACAAATCTTTCAGTCGATGAATCTCTGCTGACAGGGGAATCTGTTCCGGTGCTTAAGACCTTTTGTGACGGTATGAAGGAAATGGGACGTCCCGGAGGCGACAACATACCTTTTATTTTTTCCGGAACATTAGTTGTACAGGGTTATGGTATCGCTAAGGTGAAGGCAACAGGGGTCAACACGGAACTCGGGAAAATAGGCAAGGCGCTGCAGGCTATTGAACCGGAAGAGACACTCCTGCAGAAAGAGACAGGACATCTCGTACGCAAACTTGCAATATGGGGATTATCTCTCTGCAGTCTTGTGGTTGTAGGATACGGAATTACAAGAGGCGATTGGTTGAATGGATTTTTGGCAGGTATAACGCTTGCGATGGCCATGCTGCCGGAGGAATTCCCTGTGGTGCTCACG
Source organism: Thermodesulfovibrionia bacterium (assembly GCA_963699585.1). GTDB lineage: Bacteria > Nitrospirota > Thermodesulfovibrionia > UBA6902 > UBA6902 > SURF-23. The sequence continues at coordinate 67,279 of CAVOUK010000003.1, forward strand.
GTCTTTCTGGCGTTAGGGGCCTGGCGTATTTCACAGAAACGGGTCCTGACAAGAAGGGTCGGAGCTGTGGAAACAATCGGGTCCGCTTCTGTTTTATGTGTTGACAAAACCGGTACACTTACTCTTAACAAAATGACCGTAACAAAGATCTTTGCAAGCGGTAAATTTTGCGATGTAAATAATGAACATAATGCCATTCCTGAAGATTTCCACGAGGTCGTGGAATTCGGTATACTTGCAAGCCAGATGAAGCCTTTTGATCCAATGGAAAAGGCCTTAAGCGAAACAGGCAAGCAGGCCCTGTCTGATACAGAACACCTTCATGAAAACTGGACATTGGTACAGGAATATCCACTGTCGCAAAACCTGCTGGCAATGTCGCGGGTATGGAAATCGCCGGACAATATGAACTATGTTATCGCCGCCAAAGGTGCGCCTGAAGCCATTGCTGACATTTGTCACCTGTCTAAAGATCAGCTTCAGGGACTGTCAGAAAAGATTAACTCTATGGCAAAAGAAGGTTTAAGAATAATAGGAGTGGCCAAAGCCAGGTTCAAACAAACAGACCTTCCCGGCGAACAGCATGACTTTAAATTTAAGTTCCTGGGTCTTATCGGACTGGCAGATCCGGTACGTCCCGGTGTTGCGGAAGCAATCAGAGAATGCTACGCCGCCGGGATAAGGGTGGTGATGATCACCGGCGACTATCCGGTTACCGCCCAGAACATAGCAGAACAGATAGGACTGAAACAGACAGACGGAATTATTACCGGGACGGAACTTGAAAAAATGGACACATCAGAGCTTCAGGAACGAATCAAAACAATTAATATCTTTGCGCGGGTTGTTCCTGAACAAAAGCTGCATATAGTTAACGCATTTAAGGCTAATGGCGAGGTTGTAGCCATGACAGGCGATGGCGTTAATGATGCACCGGCGCTTAAATCTGCGCATATCGGCATTGCTATGGGAGAGCGGGGCACTGACGTAGCCCGCGAGGCATCGTCTATAGTGCTCCTTGACGATGACTTTTCTTCCATAGTAAAGGCCATAAGGATGGGACGGAGGATCTTTGATAATCTGAAAAAAGCAATGACATATATTCTGGCGATTCATGTGCCTATTGCAGGAATGTCATTGTTGCCTGTACTGTTCAATTGGCCTCTTGTACTTTTACCTTTCCATATTGTATTCCTTGAATTAATCATAGATCCGGCCTGTTCAATTGTCTTTGAAGCTGAACCTGAGGAAGATCTTATAATGGAGAAGCCCCCGCGCAATTTACAAGAGCCGCTTTTTAACAAACGGAACATTACCTATAGCCTTCTGCAGGGGTTAAGTGTATTGATCATTGTTTTGGCTGTATTCATTGCTGCGATGTACAGGGGACAGGGCGAACTGGATGCAAGGACCCTTAGTTTTACCACCCTTATTATTGCCAATATCGGTTTGATACTAACAAACCGTTCACGTTCACGCACCATACTGAGCACCTTGCGCTCGCCTAACGCAGCTTTATGGTGGGTAATAGCAGGGGCAATTTTCTTTCTGTGCATGGTTCTTTATATCCCGGTTCTAAGGGATATGTTTCACTTCAGTACCTTACACCCTGACGATCTTGCAATCAGTTTGGTCGCCGGTGTCATCAGCATCATCTGGTTTGAAGGATTCAAGATTGTTAACAGACAGCGCAGGAAACTATCTTTTTAAGCTGCCCGCAACAGAGACCATATTTTTACATTATTAGAATTTATTAATCTTGTACTAATCTGAATTTAATCATTGATTTTGTATCTTACATATGATAAAAGAAAAAATGAAATGAGAAATATGTGTAAGAAGACAACATTTATTTTTATCGCATTAGTTTTTATATGCGGCATTGCCTTACCCGGTTTTACGCAAAGGACAGAGAGTAAAGCTGAAAGAAAAACTGAAACTAAGACTGTCACAGGCACAGTTGATTCTGTCTCATCGGCTGACCCTGCAAAGGGCACAAAGTCGGAGATTATTTTAAATGATGATAAAAATAAAAAATTCAGTTTCCTGATAACATCTACTACCACCATGTATGGCGCTAAGTCAGTTGCAATAACTCTGGAAAAAATCAAAAAAGGAGACAAAGTCAAGGTGAAGTATGCCACGACAAAAGAAGGAGTTGATAAAGCGGTATCCGTGAGAATAACGCCGTGATAATTATTTAGTGTGGAACAGATAGTAACTACTTAAAAAGAAAGGAGGTGAATCAAATGAAAAAGACAATAGCAGTTGTACTTTCCTTACTCTTTATCTTAGCTGTCACAAGTGTAACTTTTGCAGCTGAGAAGCAGGCAGCGCCAGCAGCTCAGCAGCCGGCAGCAAAGGCAGCACCGGCAGCAAAGGCAGTGGAGCAACATGTAAAAGGCGATATTACTGCGGTTGATGCAAATGCCATGACAGTTACTGTAAAAGGCAAAAAAGGAGATGTTACAGTTACGGTTGATGCTAAGACCGAATTTAAGTTGGGAAAAGACAAAAAGACTGTAGCAGACTTGAAGGTCGGTGAGAAAGTTAAAATACTTTATCACGAGGCTGACGGCAAGAACATTGCAAAGAGCATATCCGAAGCTCCGAAGAAGTAAACTGCTTCTTCAATAGAGATTCACTTGTTGGTCAGACTAATGAGAAATGCCTCTTCAGGCAGTTAAATTATTGCCTGGGGAGGCATTCTTGTCTCTCTGACTCTACCCATCTTTAACCTCCATTACAAAGAAGATATTCCAGTACATTAAATAATTATAACTTTTGAAGTATTATAAGTGAAAATTAGATTATATAAGGAGATTGGAAAAATGAAGAATGTTGTTTTCCCCCATCCATTTAAACATGAACATCCTCAAATAAAAAATGTTAATGAACTGTTTGAGGAGAAATTAACTCCGGGTCAGAGGGCTGCAGACAGGGTAGCGCAAATAGTGGGTTCGTGGAAGTTTGTTCTGGTCCAGACATTTCTCCTGTTTATCTGGGCAGTACTGAATACCGCTGCCTGGATATATCACTGGGACCCGTATCCGTTTATATTTATGAACCTTGTCCTGTCGCTTCAGGCCGCTTATACCGCACCTGTTATTATGATGAGCCAGAACAGGCTTGCAGAAAAAGACAGAATAGAGTCTCACAATGATTATCAGACTAATATCAAGGCAGAGGAGGAGGTCCGTGTGATCCTTGAACATCTTCATGCACAGGATGAAGCTTTATTGGTCATTCTTGACAGGATTTCAAAAAATGAAAATAAACAAAGCTGAAGTATCTGTAATTATAAAGGAATAAACCATGCCTGATATTTCAGTACTCATGGAACATTTTCCGTATGCAGGTCTGTTCGTCCTCCTCCTCCTCGGAGGCATCGGGCTTCCATTTCCTGAAGATGCAACGCTGATGTTGTGCGGATTTCTGATTTCGCATGATGTAATAAAGATGGTCCCGGCTCTAACGGTTGTATACGCAGGGCTTCTGATGGCTGATTTCTTTCTTTATGCTATCGGGAAAAAATATGGCCGTAACATAGTTACAAATAAAAGGTTCCAGCAGGATCATATCTCCTGAAAGACTTTTGTCAATTGAAGAACAGTTTAACAAAAGGGGCCCTCTCGTCATATTGTTTGGAAGGCATCTGTGGGGATTAAGAGCACAGTTGTTCATAGTGTCGGGAGTTATGAGGATGCCTGCATTGAAATTTATACTTGTGGATGCTTTCACGTCAATATTTACAATGGCGATAATGATAGGGGCCGGCTACGTCGGAGGCAACAGTCTGCAGGTTTTGAGAAAGGATATATCAAGAATTGAGCATGCTGCGATTTTTCTGGCGATACTGGTGTTGTTTGGTTATTTATTTTTCAGATATATGAAACCGGTACGGAACAAGAAACAGGGAAATGCAAAAGTGCAATAGGGCAGCATATCCCCTTTGCTCCTGTTCACATAATTATAGTAAAATATCAGCGGACCGAAATATGAGTTTCCAATATATCAGAGAAATGCCGAATGTCAGAGATATCCTCGAATCGATTCCTCTGTCCGAAGACCTCAGGAAGGTCAAGAGGAAGAGGGACGAGGAGATCATGGCTGTCTTTAGAAGAGAGAGCGATAAGTTCCTGGTTATAATCGGTCCATGCTCAGCTGACAACGAAGATGCTGTCTGCGAATATGTTTCCCGTCTTGCGCGCCTTCAGGAAGAAGTGAAGGAAAAGATGATACTTATCCCGCGGATCTATACGAACAAACCCCGGACAACAGGCGAGGGCTACAAGGGTATGGCGCACCAGCCTAAACCTTCAGAAGCTCCTAATATGGTGAAGGGACTTAAGGCTATCCGCAAGATGCACATACGTGCGATGAAGGAATCCCACCTTACGGCAGCGGATGAGATGCTGTATCCCGGGAATTATCCGTACCTTGAAGATATCCTCAGCTATGTTGCTGTAGGGGCCCGTTCCGTAGAAAACCAGCTCCACCGCCTCACAATAAGCGGGCTCGACGTACCTGCCGGCATGAAGAACCCGACAGGAGGAGATATTGAGATAATGCTGAATTCAGTTCAGGCGGCCCAGATGCCGCATCTCTTCGTATATAATGGCTGGGAAGTCAAGACTTCAGGCAATCCGCTTACCCACTGCATTCTGCGGGGCGCTGTGAACCCGTACGGGACGACCATACCGAACTATCATTACGAAGACCTTATAAGGCTTTCTGAGGCGTACAAAAAGCGGGACCTGCAGTATCCGGCAATAATTGTTGATACCAATCATGCCAACTCTCACAAGAAATTCATCGAACAGCCGAGGATAGCAAAAGAAGTGATGATAAGCCGCCAGCATTCAAAGACACTCAGGAACAAGGTCGTGGGGCTGATGATCGAAAGCTATCTTGTTGAAGGCTCACAAAAGATATCCGAAAATATTTACGGCAAATCCATCACCGATCCGTGTCTTGGCTGGGAAGACTCAGAGCGTCTTGTGAGGGTGCTTGCGGAATTGGTCTGAGCGAGTGGTTTAACCGTTGTGCTCACAAGGGCTTGATTCTTCTGAAGAGTAGGTTCTTACTGAAATGAACGAGAGGTTTTAGAAATAGTACTTGTCCCTATCAATCGTCAAATTGATTTACAAATTGAGGGTTAACGATAATTATCAGATGTCGTAGTTTTTCAACCATGGTTGCTGTTATTGATAATACCTGCTTGTCAATAATCTGTGAGGACTTTAAAATTGATGATAACCGATTGAAAGGTTGAAAAAAAAAGGGCTTGGAATAACCAAGCCCTGATTAGCAAGTAATACAATAAAAAGTTTTCTGTAGCCTATTACTTCACCTTTATTTTGCTCGTTGATGCTCTGCAATTATTATCTTCATTAGTTTCTGCTATATCAAACCTGTTGTCTGCACAGACTTTTACATAGTACTTGCCGATAGGTGTATCAGTCCCTATAGTTGACAGGTATTTTCTTTTTTGTTGAACTTGCTCCGGCAACCAATGATGACACAATAATATTATCAGTAAGCATAATATCAGCCTCTTTATTTATACGCTTATCCCTGTTCTTTGAAAGATAATACCCTACTGTAAATTCTTTATCCGCTGCTCCAACTCCTTTATTTTTTATCTTAGCCGTAACGTTAAAACTGCTTCCTCGTTTCCTGCTTGTGGGAGGATTGCTTACGGAAGTAACTGTTAAATCGGGAACAAATGACCCAGACTGTCCGCCGCGCACGCACCGAACGTACGCTGCCGTCCTTATCGCTGAAGTCAGACGTTGCCATTGTAGAAGCCCACGATCCACGCGTCGCTCGGATAGTTGGCGTAGGTAGTAGACGACCAGTAGACTGGACGCATATGGCATTCGGAAAGTAAAGTTGGTATCATCGCAGGATAGTATCTTGTATCATCTGTTATGGACTCAAGCTCCTTGATATTCGGCAAGCGCCAGTCTGTTTGTCCGCTTCCTGAGGCAGTCAAGGTTCTCGCAATATGAAAGCGCGTGAACCACGTCATATCTCCCGGTCGTCCTGCTGCCACATCAGGCCTGTTGTTATTATCCGTTACCGTACCGTTGCCATTGTCGACAAAATTCAATGACCAGACTGTCCGCCGCGCACGCACCGAACGTAGCATGTCTGTAGTCCTTATTGTAGCTGCGTAGACGCCGCCATCGTAGAAGTCCACGTCCCACGCGCTGTCCGGATCGAGGCGGTGGTAGTAGACGACCAGTAATAGGACGCATTTTGTATTCGGGAAATATGTCGTATTAATTGTCGGTCCGGGATATGGGATTGAATAATCCACAATGCTCATCAGTTCCTTCTTTGACGGCAACCGCCAGTCTGAATAGCCGCCAAGGTGAGCGAACCGCAAACATTCTTATAGCTTTCGCGGAAGGATTGTACGTCGAATTCATAGTCCCGCGTTGCCTGATACCAGTTGTAGTCTGTGCCGTCATCCTGCTTTTGCCACATAAGGCCTGTGTTGTTGTCTGTCACCGTGCCGTTGCCGTTGTCCGTGAAACTCATCGGATTGATGTTGTATGCCCCGTCCTGCCCCGTGCCCGCACAGGGGATTTCAGCATAGGGGCTAACTCCTCTGTAACACTTCGTCTGCCCGGTATCGGGAAGATTAAAGGCATAGGCATGGTTCGACAAGCTCACCATGACAAGGCAGAGCAGCAGCGTTACAGCGCAAAAAGACAAAAGGGAACAGCCAAAATTGTTTGTCATTCCAGCTTGTCGGGAATCCTTTTGCAAAGAAGATTCCGGACAAGCCGGAACGACAGCGGTTTGTGTGTCTGGAATAACAGGAAACCTGTCTACTTGAACCTGCAACTTGTAACCTGCAACATTTCTCATATACTCATCCTCCCTTATTAACTACTACTCTTTCGCCTGTTTGTTCTGTTTAACGCTCTTTCAACCCTCGCGCTTCGCTGTAGCAACCTGCCTCGGTTCCAGTAGTGTCATTGTGCCCTTCCTCTCCTAACAATGAGTTTAGCGGGTTCCCCGCTGGAACGACTGGTTGGGAATTCACACATATTCTCTGCCCTTCCTCATTAAACTGTTGAATTTATCCTTTCCGCGATTAAGTCAACTAATTCAACACCGTCCCTCATTGTCCGGCATTTTATACTGAAAGCAGAAGGGGGTCGTGTGCCATTTCTTAACCTTGCACGAAATTGACACACGACCCTATGTTTCTTCAGTTCACTTTAATCGCAGCCAGTTTTATCATTTTGTCGATAAATCTGCATGACAGAGCCCCCCTGCATCGGATAACCACGCCAGCCAGTTTTGGTGGTAACTGTAATGAATGTATTGTTAGCATCAACTTGCTGCAAGTTGACCCCCAATTCCTCTCCTCCGTAGCAGCATGCTCCTCCACCATTACCATACCTTCTAATTCTGTCAGCCTTAATTGCTGTATCAGTTTCTTCAGTAATTTCTGTGTCAAATTCAGTAAGTACTTTTTTTGCTACCGCCTTTGCTGATTTAATGTCCAAATTCAACATCACTGATGAATCATAACACTTTTCATCGTTGACCGACATGTTTGGTTTGTACGTGTTATTATAGGTAAATTTACTGCTATTTGTTCCCGCACAGCCTGATAATAACAATGCAAAGAAAAGACATATTGCGATAAAAGGCATATAATTCTTCATTATAATCTCCTCCTAAGTATTTTGATTGCTAATATGATTTATGGAATTAAAGTTGGATCCGCAAGATTATCATCTGGGCCTGGCTTTATTCCCTGAGGAAGAATATATTTTACTACTGGCACTTTTTGTAGAACAGGATATTCTATCAAGAACGCCTTCATATCCTCTTCAAATTCATCCTTTACTACAACGTCAAAAGTCCCACCAGAAAAACAGGCTTGATCTAATAGTGGGAGCAGTGGTCCAGCTCGTCTTTCACTATCATTTTTTCTTTCACGAATAACCGCATCGACATTCCCCAGATAAACTACTGAATTAGGTTTGATTTCAGCTTTCATAAGCAATGGCAGCCCAGCCCATCCGTTTACAAGTAAAGGTATATGATAATTGGCAGATATAAATAGATACTTGTATGTGCCGGGTTTAAGTTTGAGGCTTATTAAGTACTCGTTGTATTTGTTTGGTTCACTTTTGAAGGGGTCTTTTAAGTCAACACGTTGCAATGCGCTGCCTACTGTTGCATCCGTATAAAATAAATCTACCAGCTTTGCTTGACAGTTAGGTGAATTTTGGTTTGAAATTTTAACGCTGACCAGAGCGATAGATTCATTGGAAAGATCTACTGTATCCTGACCCTTAATAAGCCCCATTTTCAAGCTGGAAGCGCAACCGTTTAATACAAACAAAACACTTAAGACTATCAGAACCCTTTGTATTGACATATATCCTCCTAATAAGTTGATGTTTTTTACTACTTGTGCGAATAACTTTTATAATTATTTTATTTATTCTGTTGCACCTCCATCTGAATCGACTGTATTTGGGCTATCTGCACCAGAGTCTTTCGGCGATTCTCAAGCTCGCGCTTCGCTGTAGCAACCTGCCTCGGTTCCAGTCGTATCATTGTGCCTTTCCCCTTCTAACGATGCACTCAGTGATGCAGACCACCGAACGACTTAAAAGAGCAATAAAGCAGTTCGATAATTATAAGTCACAGTCAGTCTGAAAAAGCGTCCTGAGGTCTGCATTCACTGCTGTAGCTGGTTATCTGTCTCATCTTGAACAAATATGTCGCTGGTTGGGTCATTGTTGCAGGTTCTGTTGCGCAATACCCGCCTACACAACCTACGAAACTTTTTGTCTACCAGACTTTGATGTCATCAAACCATACGGTGCCATCACCGGAACCGAAATTAAAGTACTGAACATTATCTTCACTTGACACAGCAGGCACACTTTGAGTGGCAACTACCACATCATTTATCCAATAAGTTAAACTTATCGAAGTGGGACTAACTCTCTGATAATCCACTCTTATTTTATTCCAAGTCTCAGTTGTATATGACCCTATGGTGCCATTTCTTCCTTCTAAATTGCCATCATAACGAGATACAATAAGAGAGAATCCCTGATTCGTTGTCCAATCAGCGGTCGTTCCCATGCCTACATAGCTGAGATAGGGATGACAGCCCTGAATATGATCAGCGCTTATATACATGTAAAATTCAATAGAAAACGAACCTTGCGTGTTAACCTGCATCAGGTGATCCGGGAGAGCTTCCCAGCAGCCACCGGGAGAGCTATGAGCTCGAAGTGATTGAACCCCCTCTGCTCTTTTTGTATTATCCACAGTAATATCAGAACTGCCAGAGTATAACCAGTTCGAGGATGGAAATTGACCACTTGAATAACTTTCAAAATTGTCAGTCCAGGTGGCTGAATTACTCTTCTTGTTAAACTTGGCTATTACAGTCTTTGCCTTGCTCATAGTGACTGTACATGTTGTCGCAGCTCCGGCGCACCAGCCTGACCAGCCCGCAAATGTTGCTGATGAATCAGTAGTTGCAGTCAGAGTGACCGATGTATCCGGCGCATAACCCTCTTTACAGTCTGTGCCGCAAGTTATACCGGAAAGATCACTCGTCACGATTCCGCCTTTTGCTCCTGTGCCTGACTTCACGACCTTCAGCTTATACGATGTAAATTTGGCAGTAACGGTCTTTGCATTGTCCATTCTTACCATACAAATCTTTGCCCTGGGGTCACTGCCTTTGTCACAGCCGGTCCATTTGGTAAAGGCAGAATATATGCTGTCAGTTGCAGTAAGCATTACCTGTGTGCCATCTACATACTTGCTTACACAGATTTCGGCTCCATTGCCGCAGTCGATAGGGTTGCTTGAGACCTTGCCGTTTCCGGTTACGTTTATCTTAAGCTTGTAGGACTTTATAATGAACGTCGCAGTGCAGGTCTTTTCTCCATTGAGAGTTACTTTTGAGGAAGTGTTGTTTCCTGAGCAATCGCCTGACCAGCCTGCAAAGTGGGAATTAGCATCGGGCTTCGCGGTTAAGGTTACCTTTGTTGAATTTCGATATGTTTCAGTGCAATTACTGCCGCAGTTAATGCCATTTGGATGACTCGATACCGTGCCGCTGCCTGTGCCGGATTTGGTGACGGTCAGTTTAAGAGAGGGAGCGCAGCCTTCATCTATACTTCCGTTGCAGTTGTCGTCTACTCCGTTACAAACTTCTGTTGTTGGATTACCCGTTGTACAAGTATTATCTCCCCAATTACCTGAAGCGCATGTCTCTATCCCCGCTCTTGTACATTCACCCACTCCGCAAGTAGTCTGACGGGTAAGATTCTCATCTATAGAACCATCGCAGTCATTATCAATACCGTCACAAATTTCTGTTGCTCCTGGGTAAATAGCTTTATTATTATCATTGCAGTCAGTTTCAGAGCCGTTTGTACAAGAAATATCTCCCGGATTGCCGTATCCATCTTCGTCAACATCAATACAGGAGTCACATGCATCAACAACACCATCACCGTCAGTGTCTGACAGATTAGGATTAGGAATGTTTAAGCAGTTATCGGCTTCAGAAGCTTGAATATACACCCCCCCAGAATTGTCCCAAAAGCAGCATGATTTACAATCAGTCGTAACAAAAATAACAAAATCCCCTGCACTTAGCAAGATATCAACGTATTGACCTACACTTGTAGCCTCAGCCTGCTGAAGCGTTTGATAATGAGCCCACGAGCCTAATTGATAATCCCAGTTACCTGGTCCCATGTAGCTTTGATAACACGAGGCAGACCAACTGATTGGACGATTCTTATATATCAATACCTCCGTTGTGTACCCCCACAAATCTGGAAGTCCGGGTTGAGATTCTGGTGGAGTATTCACATATGCACCTCCGCTAATTGTAAAACGATAGGTACCATTTTTCGGAGCAACGAAAGTTGAACCTGATTCGTCAAGGGCAGATACAAATATAGAGCTTATCGGTTCAGGAGCGATTGGTTGTTGGGGTACATCTCCGTCATGCACGGCAATGGCAGTGTAGCCGGGGTTTTCTACATAGCTGCCGCCCAGGCTGCCGTCGTAGGGGTGGAAGTACCACGCGTAGCCTGTCCAGACATACTCCGTACCCGACCAGTAGGGGCTCGTCTGCAATTTCTGAAAGTCACCGGTGTTGGTTAATCCCCAACCTGCTTGACCATAACTGCCTGAAGGGCTAATATACGCCTTATTCCCAAGCTCTGTATAAAATAGATGTCCCATCTCACTGGTCTTTATGTTGTAGCCTGATGTAGTTGTGCCGTCATAACCCCACACAGATAGACCATTCACTGTTGACGGTAAACGCCAATGATCATATATAGTACCGCCGAAATTCACTGTCAGGCCTGACGCCCAGTTCACCTGATTCTGCCAAATATTAGCTGCGTTCGTATAATCGTACCAAGTGATGTTAAGGTCACTGTCATAAATTAGCCTGTTGCCCAGACTGTCTGTACCGCGAAGTTCAAGCGCGGAATGCGCACTGAACGTAGAAATAAAAAATGCTGCAACCAACAAGATAATAATACTTACACTTCTTTTCTTCTTCATCTCACATCCCCCTTTATAGTATTAGAATTATGGCTCCAAAACGGTTCTACTTCTCTACCCACGTAAAAAAGCAAGTTCGGCTATAAAAATAAAACAGATTTGCCCGTTTCTTGAATTTAATTATTGAGAAAAAGGGATACTTGACGTGTCATAAATTAACACATAAAAGAATTTATTATATTTATTAATATTTATATAATCATTAGAGTTACATATAAGTCTATCTACGCAGATATGCAAGTAGTGATTGGAGGTTGTAATGTTGGATTACGAGGTATGATTCAAATAAACAAAATAACCGGAAGAAATCAAGCCCTCTGGAGCATAATTGAAATCGTTGACTTATGCGAAGTATCAAGATTCTTTTGGTTTCGTTTGATACTGAACATTATTCTGCATAATCAACACATTCGCACAACTTGAGTTCTTGAATATTTGTTGGTGTTATCGTTAAGCCGTCAATGAAATATCTTTTAGGCAGGCTTATTACTATAATGAAGCTTTTCAATCTCTTCACAGCAAATTTATCGGATCAACATCCACATCAATCCTTATATCCTTGATATCTTTCAAGGTGTCTATTATCTCCGCTGCCTTCCGGCGGAGGGCCTTTGAATTTTTACCTTTAAGAACGAGATGCCATCTCCAGTAATTTCTGATTTTCTCAATGGGCGCCGGAGAAGGCCCCAGGATCTCTATATCAGTTATTTTTATCTTCCTTATCCTCCCTGAAATATCTTTCATGATCTTCGCTGCGCGTTCCTTGTTTCTGAAATTAAAGACAATCCTGATCAATTTACTGAAAGGCGGATAAGACAGTTCCTTTCTCAATTCTATCTCCTTCTGATAGAATCCGGCACAATCATGATTGCGCACGTAATCAAAGACATAATGCTCCGGCTCATAAGTCTGGATATATACTGTTCCTGAGACATCGCCCCGCCCTGCCCTGCCTGCAAGCTGGGTGAATAACTGGAAGGTCCTCTCCGATGATCTGAAGTCAGGAAGGTTCAGCGCTACGTCGGCGAAGACAACAGCGGCAACCGTAACGTCAGGGAAATCATGTCCCTTTGCGATCATCTGCGTGCCTAAAAGCACGTCGATCTTTTTCTCCTCCATGTCCTTCACTATCCTGTAATGAGAAAACTTCCGCCTTGTCGTGTCCTTGTCCATCCTCTTCAGGGAAAGTTCCGGTATCAGTGCATTGAGCTCTTCTTCGACCCTCTGCGTACCAAGTCCAATGTATTTTATTTTAATGCCTTTGCATTCAGGACATACATCCTGCGGCGTCAGGAATGAATTACAGTAATGGCAATTCAGGGTCTTTGTGTCTTTGTGATAAGTGAGCGTAATGCTGCATGCAGGACATTTATAAGTATACCCGCAGTCCATGCACATGAGAAACGGCGAGTATCCTCTCCTGTTGAGCATAATGAGGGACTGATGTCCTGCTGAGAGATTCTCCTTTAAAACGTTAAGCAGTTTTTTTGAATATGAGAATGATTCCTTGTCCTCTTTTGTCATGTCTATAATCTCAATACGCGGCATGGGTTTCTGTTCTATCCTCTGAGTGAGTTCAAGATAAGCGAGTTTCCCTTTTTTTGCATGATAAAAGCTCTCGACGGAAGGCGTGGCAGAGCCGAGGATAATTTTAATTCCCTCTATTTTCGCCCGCGCAAGCGCAACGTCTCTTGCGCTGTATTTCAGGCCCTCGAACTGTTTGTAAGACGCCTCGTGTTCTTCATCTATGATAATGAGTCCGGGATTCTTAAACGGGGCAAAGACGGCGCTCCTCACTCCGATGACAACCTTTACCTCGCCATTCCTGATCTTCCGCCACTGGGACAACCTTTCACCCGGGGAGAGACCGCTGTGAAAGAATGCTACCTTTTCCTGAAAACGGCTGCGGAATCTGTCGACAATCTGGGTCGTGAGGGCAATTTCAGGCACCAGCACAATGGCCTCTTTTCCATCAAGCGCTTCAATTGCCCTGATATAAATCTCGGTCTTACCGCTGCCCGTAACGCCGTGAAGCAGAAATGCGCCTGACTCTGCTTTATTAATTTCAGATAAAGCCTTTTCCTGTTCACTTGAGAGACTGAAAACAGTTGCAGACTTTATTGCATCATCATAGGTAATCCTGTCCTCTGCCGCCTTTTTTGCCTTCAAGTATCCCTGACGGAACAGCATTCTTCAAAGCCAATCCGGAAGTTGACATATAATACTGCCCGACCCATTGAATCAGTTTCAATAAATTCTCCGGAATGAGCGGCTCGTCGTCAAGAACGGCTTCAATTGATTTAAGGGTTATTTCCTTCCGTCGTGTAGGGGCAACCTTTACGGTTGCCCTTTTATTTGTATCAATCCGGGCAGGGGCAATTCGGGCAAGGCACTGCCTCGACCCCTGCACTTCCAGATTTTCATTTATCCCAACAACTATCCCCACCTTTTTCCCCCTTTTAAAAGGCGCAAGCACCCGTGAACCGATCTTGATCTTTACTTCAAGTTCTTCTGGAAGTAAATATGTGAAAGCCTCTGCATTTATGGGAAATAATATATTAGCTTGCATAATTTTTAACTCTAAGAAGGGCGAGGCACCGCCTCGCCCCTACATACCCTTACCTCTTACCCCTCCTTACCCCTTACTCCGTTTTATCAATTTCTCAATCTCAACCGCAAAAAAAACCACGGATGACAGGACGAGTGTAAATGCCAGTTCATTCAGCGTCAACGGTTCTGTCTTAAATATCGGGTTTAATACCGGCACATATATTGTTGCCATCTGAAGGATAAAGGTCAATACGACTGCACCGAGAAGGTATTTGTTGGAGAATAAGCCTATCGTAAACAGCGATTCTTTTTCCGACCTTATGGCAAGGACATGACCAAGCTGTGTCAGACAGAGCACTGTAAAAACCATTGTCTGCCAATGTGCATGTCCGGTCTTGATCGACCATGCCTGGACAAAAAGAACAATGCCGCCCATTAAGAGGCCAACCCATATCGCATGAAGTCCCAAGTCCATGAGCAAATATGCTTTCCTTTGGATGCCTCGGGGGCCTGCTCATAACATCCCCCTCAGCAGGCTCTACAGAAAGCGCAAGGGCCGGGAGACCGTCCGTCACCAGGTTTATCCAGAGTATATGTATCGGCAAAAGAGGTATCGGCAGACCCACAAGCGGCGCAAGAAAGAGGGTCCATATCTCTCCTGAGTTTGTTGTAAGGAGATATTTTATGAATTTTCTGATGTTGTCATATATCTTTCTTCCTTCCCTTACCGCCTTTACTATAGTGGCAAAATTGTCGTCGAGGAGTATCATATGTGCCGCTTCTTTCGAGACGTCTGTCCCGGTAATGCCCATTGCAACGCCGATGTCAGCCCTCTTTAACGCAGGCGCATCATTCACGCCGTCACCGGTCATGGCAACAAACTGTCCTCTGTCCTGAAGGGCTTTCACTATCTTTAATTTCTGCTCAGGCGCCACCCTTGCGTAAACCCTGATATGCTCAACCCTTTCTTCAAATTCCTCCAATGGTCAGCTTCTCAAGCTCTCTTCCGGTGATTATTGCCCTTGAGTCATCCTCAATGATGCCAAGCCTCCTGGCTATTTCCCTCGCGGTAACAGGATGGTCGCCTGTTATCATCACAGGCTTTATTCCAGCTGTTTTGCACATCGCTACAGCTTCTTTTGCCTCTTCTCTCGGAGGGTCCATCATGCCGGTAAGACCTAAAATAGTGAGCCCTGTTTCCACATTCTCAGCAGACATATCATCAGGCATGGCTGTCCCACTTTCTCATGGCAATACAAAGGACCCTCAGACCGTCAGCAGCCATCCTGTCGCTGACTCTTAAAATTTCCTCTCTGTCTATTTCCTTCAAACCATCAGCCGTCAAAATATTATCTGACTTATCAATCAGAACATCAATCGCGCCCTTTGTGAAAGAAACATATTCAATCTTTTTTGCTGACTGCTGACTGCTGACCGCTGATTGCTTGTGAAACGTCGTCATGCACTTCCTGTCTGAATCAAACGGGATTTCAGCAACACGGGGAATATTCTTTTTCAAGTTCCTGCTTGTCAAAACCATTGTTACGGGCAATATTGAAAAGCGCAATCTCAGTAGGGTCGCCGATGACGTTTCCGTCTTTGTCGATGACAGCATCATTACTGAGGGCGAGAGCAGTCATAGAAGCGGTGAAGTTGGAAGAGTTAAGAGTTCGGAGGATCTTAAAATCTGCTTGTCCCTTGTCCCTTATCCGCTTATCCGCGCTTCACTATCTTCCCATCCACATACATCTCTTCCACCGTCATTTTGTTCAGGGTGAGTGTGCCGGTCTTGTCAGAGCAGATATAGGTCACAGAGCCGAGTGTTTCCACGGCAGGGAGTTTTCTTATGAGGGCATTCTGTTTTACCAGTTTCTTTGCACCAAGGGCAAGGGATATCGTTATTACCGCAGGCAGCGCCTCAGGGATTGCGGCAACTGCAAGGGAAATAGCTGTCAGGAGCATTAACATAGTCGGCTCCCCTCTCATTACGCCGATACCGAAACACTATGGCGCATATGGCAAGTACAGCAATGGCGAGTTTTTGTCCAAAGCTTGCAAGTCTTTTCTGAAGGGGCGTCTTTACCTCTTCCTCTTCCTGCAGCATGGTTGCGATCCTGCCAAGCTCTGTATCCATGCCTGTTGCCACAATAATACCCGTTCCGCGTCCATAGGTCACAAACGTGCCTTTGTATGCCATATTCTTTCTGTCGCCTAACGGCAGATGTTCATCATGCAGTGCATTCGTATGTTTTTCAACAGGGACTGATTCTCCGGTAAGTGCAGCCTCTTCCACCTTCAACTGCGCTGATTCAATCAATCTCATATCAGCAGGCACAATTTTTCCTGCCTCAAGAATTACAACATCCCCGGGAACAAGCTGAGATGCTGACACGGTTTCAGGCATGCCGTTCCTTATTACCGTTGCAGAAGGCGCAGCCATTTTTTTAAGGGCAGCCATCGCCTTTTCCGCCCTGTATTCCTGTATGAAACCGATAACCGCGTTAAGGACAACAATTACAATTATGGCTATGGTGTCAGACAACTCGCCTATGAACCCTGAAATAACGGCGGCAGCGATAAGGACAAGGATCATGAAGTCCCTGAACTGGTCAAGGAACATCATGAAGAGGGGTCTTCTTCTTTTTCTCCTTTAATTCATTAGGACCGTATTCGTCAAGACGCCTGGCCGCTTCTTCAGAAGAAAGGCCGTTGGATGAAGATTGTATTTGCTCAAATATTTCTTTAACGTCTTTCAGATGCCAATGCATAGATTCCACCATTTACAGAAATATTAATACATTCATGCAGTATTTTAAACATGTATTTTTCTTTCCCCTCACTTTGAGCTTTTGTCTTAAGGCTGAAAGCTGACCGCTGATAGCTGGAAGCTTTTACGGACCTAAGGTATAATGTACGATAATGAAAAATAACGGGAAACATTTTGCGTACCTTGATATCGAGACGACCGGTTTAAGCCCGTATGCAAGTGAATTGACCGTTATAGGAATACACATCGAGAACGGTTCTGATACAGTTGTACAAATGATCGGAGATGAAATATCCCGCTCAGGTCTGATCGAAGCTATGGGAAACGTCCAAATGCTGTACACATATAACGGCAGCCGCTTTGATCTGCCGTTCATCAGGGAGAAACTGAATATCGATCTTACCGACTGTTGCGCTCACACTGACCTTATGTATTCCTGCTGGGAAAAAAATCTGAAGGGTGGACTGAAGGCGGTTGAAAGGCAGTTGGGCATTGAAAGGAAACTGACCGATGTCGACGGTCTGGTCGCTGTTCAGTTATGGAACAGCTATAAACAGAACGGCTGCGCAAACTCCCTGAACAAATTACTGGAATACAATAAAGAGGATGTCCTGAATCTGAAGCATTTAAGAAAGATACTGAAAGTCTGTTAATAAGATCTTTACAGCTCATTAGCGTAAAAGAGCAGAAGCGCTGAAGATCACGAGGTTTTTATTACATTTTCAAATAATCCTATTTTGCCGCAAAGATTTTATTTGACAGTACAGCATGTCCTATGCTAAATTTTTAAACTTCCATATTTCCATATACTGCTTAAAGACCTCTACACTCATAAAGGAAGTTAACAATACGAAAAGCTGTATACAATCAAACAAAATAATATGTCTGTCACCGGAACACGGAACAGACAAAAATTAATAAGGAGGAAATGAAATATGTCTTATGATGCAACGAAACTGGCCGACTGGCAAATATCCGAAGAAGCTGAAAAAAATATGCCTACACCAGAAGAATGGCGGGAGAAGCTCGGCCTTAAGAAAGACGAGATGCTCCCGATGGGCCGCCTCGCAAAGATAGACTTCCTCAAAGTCATCGATCGTCTGAAGGACCGACCTGACGGAAAATATATAGAGGTGACAGCCATCACTCCCACCCCTCTGGGCGAAGGTAAAAGCACCACATCATGCGGCTTGATGGAGGGCCTCGGCAAGAGAGGAGTCAACGTTGGCGGCGCTCTGAGGCAGCCATCCGGGGGTCCGACAATGAACGTAAAGGGAACGGCCGCCGGAGGCGGGAACTCCCTTCTTATCCCCATGACCGAGTTCTCTCTGGGACTCACCGGCGACATAAACGACATTATGAACGCCCACAACCTTGCGATGGTCGCACTGACCGCGAGGATGCAGCATGAGCGCAATTATAGCGACGAACAATTGGACAGGCTTACTAAAATGAGGCGGCTCGATATTGACCCTACCCGGGTCGAAATGGGTTGGATCATGGATTTCTGCGCACAAAGTCTCCGCAATATTATCATCGGCATCGGAGGCAAGCAGGACGGATTTATGATGCAGTCGAAGTTCGGAATCGCAGTAGGCTCTGAGTGTATGGCGATCCTCTCGGTGGCCAACGACCTGGCCGACCTGAAAAAACGCCTGAACAACATCACAGTTGCCTTTGACAAAAAGGGCAAGGCGGTCACAACAGGCGATCTGGAGGTCGGAAACGCAATGGCCGCTTTTATGCGCAACACCATTAATCCAACACTTATGTGCACCGCTGAATACAACCCATGCTTTGTACATGCGGGACCATTCGCCAATATCGCAGTGGGCCAGTCTTCTATTATCGCAGACCGGGTTGGCCTGAAGTTATTCGATTACCATGTCACAGAGTCAGGGTTTGCAGCCGACATCGGCTTTGAAAAATTCTGGAACGTCAAGAGCCGCTTCAGCGGTTTGAAGCCCCATGTATCGGTGCTCACAACCACTGTCCGCGCACTGAAGATGCACGGCGGAGGGCCGAAAGTTGTGGCAGGCAAGGCATTGCCCGACGAATACACTAGGGAAAACATCGGACTTGTCGAAAAGGGCTGCGCAAACATGGTCCATATGATAAATGTCATCAGGAAGTCCGGCATAAACCCTGTCGTCTGCATCAACCGTTTTTATACCGACACCGACGCTGAAGTCGCGGTCGTCAAGAAGGCCGCTGAGGCAGCGGGCGCCCGCTGTGCAGAATCACAGCACTGGCTCAAGGGCGGCGAGGGAGCGTTAGAGCTTGCCGATGCGGTCATCGAAGCGTGCAAAGACAAGAACGACTTCAGGTTCCTTTACCCGCTTGAGATGAAACTGCGCGATCGCGTTGCCATGATCGCAAAGGAAGTTTACGGTGCGGACGGGGTATCCTGGACTGCCGAGGCCGAGGACAAGGCCAAGATGCTCGAGAGCGATCCTAAATACGCTGACTTTGCGACCATGATGGTCAAGACGCATTTGAGCCTCTCTCATGATCCTGCGGTCAAGGGAGTGCCGAAGGGCTGGACCTTGCCGATCAGGGATGTCCTGATTTACTCCGGAGCCAAATTCCTTTGTCCGTGCGCAGGCACGATCAGCCTCATGCCCGGAACAAGCTCCAACCCTGCCTTCAGACGTATCGATGTTGATGTCGAGACAGGCAAGGTCAGCGGGTTATTCTAATTAGATACAAAAGACCCCTGTCGCTGAAAAGTGCAGGGGTTTTTAATTTGTAAAATAGGGTCGAGGGTTTAAGGATTAGAGGGTTAACAGTTGCTTTTCACTGGAAGCCTTGAATCCTTGCCCCCTTGACCCCTTTGATTGACGGAGCAGTTTTCCCATGATCGCAAATCTGCCTAATATTTTGACTCTTTCAAGGATATTGCTTTTACCGTTTTTTGCTGTTACGATTATATACAAAGAGTATAAAATAGCATTGCTGGTTTTCATTCTGGCAGCTGTTACAGATCTCCTTGACGGATATATTGCAAGAATAACAAATCAGGTAACTTATTTTGGCCTTATCCTTGATCCGGTTGCTGACAAATTTTTTTTGATAACGTCCTTTGTGCTCATGAGCGCTTATGGCTTTATACCTGAATGGCTTACAATTATCGTTATTAGTAAGGATGTAATTGTTCTGACAGGAAGTTTAATAGTTTATTTAGTTACCAGCAGGTTAAAGATAGAACCAAGTTTTATGGGGAAAATCACCAGCGCCTCTCAATTTGCATTAGTAGGATTGATACTTCTTGCTCTTAATACAGGCGGGGCCTCACACTTGCACGTATCACTTTTTATCTGGGTTGCTGCAGTGACCGTAATATCAGGTCTGCATTACGTATATAAAGGTTTTAAAATGGCAAACGATGAAACTGAATAGATTCTGTTTACACCGGAATGAGAGACCTGATCTGAGTTTATAAACAAGCTCTGAATGATATTATGCATACAATAATAAATAATGTGGCCGAAAACAGCCCGGCCCATCAAACCGGCATAGAAAAAGGGGACATTCTTTTAAGCATTAACGGCAAGCCTGTAAGAGATGTCATTGATTATATGTTTTATCTCAAGGATGATCACCTCAATTTCAAAATACAGCACGACAACAAAACCCACCTTTTTAAAATAAAGAAAAAAGAAGATGAGAGTATCGGTATAGAACTGAAACCTTTTAAGACAAAGTCCTGCAGGAATAAATGCATTTTTTGTTTTGTGGACCAGATGCCGAAAGGGTTAAGAAAATCGCTTTATCTTAAAGACGATGATTACCGGATGTCTTTTCTCTATGGTAATTATATAACCCTCACAAATCTTTCAGCCTCAGACAAACAGCGCATTATTGAGCAGAAACTGAGCCCTCTTTATATATCGATACATACAACAAATAACGACTTGCGAAGGAAAATGCTCGGGAACGCAAAGGCGCCCAACATACTTACAGAATTACTTCAACTATCGGCCTTTAAGATAAAGATGCATTTGCAAATTGTTTTATGTAATGGCATTAATGACGGAGAAGAACTTACGAGGACCATTAAGGACCTGCAGAAATTTTATCCTTATGTTGCATCAATAGCAGTAGTACCGGTCGGCTTGACAAAATATAAAAAATCCCATATCAAGCCTTTTGAAAAACCTGATGCTTTAAAAGTCATTGATACCGTAAAACGTGCCAGAGACAGATTCAAGAAACGTCACGGGGACCCTTTAATTTACCTTGCAGACGAATTTTACATTAAGGCGGAACATCCATTTCCTCCCCTTAAGGATTACGGTGATCTGCCGCAAATAGAGAACGGTGTAGGTCTGGTCCCGACTTTCCTGCACGCTTCCAGGAAAATTAAACTTCCGAAGAAGATCGAACCCAGGAAGATAGCTGTTTTCACGGGGGCCTCATTTATGCCTTATCTTGAAGATTTTTCCAAAAAACTGAATACAATAGATGGACTCAGCCTTGAGGTATTTAAGGTTGAAAACAGATTTTTCGGGCCTACTGTCACAGTAGCCGGTTTACTGACAGGCAAAGATATAGTAAAAGCCTTTGCCGGCAAAATTAAGGCAGACCACCTGCTTGTGCCGAATATCGCCCTCAAATACGGATCAGATATGTTCCTGGATAATACAACGCTCAAGGATATTGAGGAGTGTCTGGGAGTCAATGTTAAGGCAATTGAACCGACGCCTGAAGGACTTTTACAAGGAATAACCGATGGATGTAAGTGGGAAAACTAAGATCGTAGGTATTTTTGGAAACCCCATTGAGCATACGCTCTCTCCTT
Source organism: Thermodesulfovibrionia bacterium (assembly GCA_963699585.1). Taxonomy (GTDB): domain Bacteria; phylum Nitrospirota; class Thermodesulfovibrionia; order UBA6902; family UBA6902; genus SURF-23. The sequence goes on from CAVOUK010000003.1 coordinate 88,992, forward strand.
TGATGCATAATTCTGCATTTAAAATGCTGGGGCTTGATATGTGCTATATACCTTTCAGGGTCCTTCCAGGGGACCTTCAATACGCTGTCAAAGCTGTCCCGGCCCTGAACCTTCTTGGCGTAAATATAACAGTGCCGCATAAAGAGAACGTCATACCGTTTCTTGATGAGATCGATGGAGAAGCGGTATTTATCGGCGCTGTCAATACGGTAGTGAACTCTAACGGAAAATTAAAAGGATACAACACCGATGGAAGAGGCTTTATGAATTCTCTTTCAGAACACGGGATATCAACCGATGGCAAAGATATTTTAATTATCGGCGCCGGGGGCGCTTCACGGGCCATCAGTTATTATTTGAGTGAAAAAGCATCAAGACTTTTTTTGTATGATATCGACACGCAAAAAGCGGGAAAATTAATAAACGATCTTCAGAAGATCCGCGACAATGTTTATCTTGCTGAAAAAATCGACGCCAATACTAGAGCTCATATTCTAATTAACGCAACACCCCTGGGCCTTAAACAGGGTGATCCGCTGCCTTTAAACCCCGATCTTATCACATCCGGGATGACTGTCTGTGATCTTGTCTATAAAAAAACAATGCTTCTTCAGGAAGCTGCGAATAAGGGGGCCGTAACGCTTGATGGTTCAGGGATGCTTTTATGGCAGGGCGTATTGGCCTTTGAACTATGGACAGGGATAAAGCCACCTGTAGATATAATGCGGAAGGCGCTGTTGTCACGAATCACGGTAAGCGTGTCGCGTATAAGCGATGTCCGTTTCGTCCTGTTCACGTAATCTCAGGACATGTATCGTAAGAATAATCTATACCGTCTCTTCCGAAATATTTCATATATTAACAGGCGGAGACACACAGTTCTTCCCTGCAGCCTTTGCCTTGTAAAGTTCATCATCAGCCTGTTTAATGACACTCTCCCATGATATATATTTGACATTATCTGCAATATTACATGCCACTCCGACACTGACAGTTAAAACTTTTGAGGGTGAAACTGTATGCGCAATTCCAAGCGACTCAACCGTTGCCCTAAGGTTCTCTGCAACTTTTAATGCGGTAAAAAGATTTTGCTGCGGCAAAATTATAATAAATTCCTCTCCGCCCCACCGGAATATCTCATCTGTCCTTCTTAATGATGTTTTCATGGCATTTGATGCGGCAACAAGAGCGTAGTCGCCTTTTTGATGTCCATAAGTATCATTAAATGCTTTAAAATAGTCCACATCACAGGCGATAATACTGTAAGGATGATTATATCTGAGCGAAAGCAGATGAATGCTCTCCATCCTTTTCTGGAAACTCCTGCGGTTTCCGGTCTCGGTCAATGGGTCGGTATCAATAAGAATATTCAGTCTTTCATTTAATTTCTGGAGTTCCATGTGTTTGCTTTCCAGAAGCACCATCATATTATTGAAACTTTCTCCGATTAAATTGATCCTGTCCTTAAATGCATTCTGATATACCTCACATTTTCTGCAATCGCCGTATTTGCTTGCAAACACACCCCTGCACCTTACCACCGCAAAACGTGCCTGACACCTGCCAGCATCTGAGATTTTCAGATTTATAACTGGGACAGCCAACATGCGTACAATTCTTTATTTCCCAGCATTTCAGGAGATCATCGGATTGAAGCCTTATATGAAAGCTCTGGTCCTCGATAACCTGGTCAATGGCTGACTTTATCCTTTTCTGTGCCTCATTAAGTTCAGCAGTATATAGATTAATCTCGGCATCCCTCTTATTTATAATTCCACTCGCTTTTTTTATGACAACCTGTAAAAACATATAAAGTATGCCCATAGAAAAAAGCAGCAGTAACGGTACCTTGTAAAACTCCCTGCTGATTAACTGGTAAACAGTACTTATGTCTGTATATATCTCAAAGGCCCCGATGATTTCTTCCTTTACAGGATTGTTCAGATCGCTGTAAATGGGCACATAAATCTCAAGTATGTCAATGCTGTATTTTTTCTCTTTGTTTGACAGATCATCCTGAAATTCCTTATATCGTCTTGTCAATTCGGTAACTGTCTGGCCGGTCAATGTCTTTTTTATATTCCTGCCGGTATTCATAAGTCCAATGTCGTTTGGATCAGAAGAATAAACAACCTTACCTTCATGATCAAAAATCTTCATCTTTTTGACATCACCGTATTCATTAAGAAAAGATTCCGAAATCTTATCAAGCTGTAAAAGAAAGTTCGTGTTATCTTCTATCAGTAAGTTATTCTCTTTTATTAAAGCTGAATCAATGATCTTCCTGCTTATATCTCCATTTATTTGATGTGCAAACATTGTAGCTGACGATATCGAATAATTAATTAAAGCATTTCTCTGGTTCCAGTAAACAATACCGCTTAATATCACTGTCAAAACTACAATTATTAAAAGGCTGTAAAAAGAGAAATAGCGACGAAGATTAAAGTTGCCTTCGGTCCCGTAAAGCATTTTAATAGATTTCAAATAGTCTTTCATCATTTTATTATTCGACATTTCTTATTAACACCTTAAATTATAATATAAAATACAGCCGTATTTAAGCAATATCATAAAGGGTGAAACCGAACGTTTTTTTGACATTTTTTTCAAATTAATGGTAGTATTTTAACTCTTTAGAACTAACATTTCTTTATATAAAATTGAGTTCAACAACTCATGATGTCAGGGCATCTATAACCTTAAATATGAAGAAGGTATTTATCCTATGAAAATAGCTGTTACAGGAAAAGGCGGGGTCGGTAAAACCACCGTATCAGCTCTGTTAAGCCATATTTATGCCCGGGAAGGCAAAAAAGTGATCGCAGTAGATGCAGACCCGGATGCAAACCTTGCTTTAGCTCTTGGCATTCCAAGAAATGAAATCGACAGGATAAGGCCGATCGCCGAGATTGCCGAGCTTATTGAGGAGAGGACCGGCGCTAAACCCGGGACCAGCGGCGGAATATTCAAGATCAACCCGAAGGTGGACGATATCCCGGAAGGTTTCGGCTATAAACTGAACAACATAACTGTTACTTGTTATGGGCAAATCAAAGTTTGCAGCATCTGGTTGTTACTGCCCTGAGCACGCACTATTGAGAAGACTTTTAAAGCACCTTATCGTTGAAAGAGATGAGATCGTTATCGTTGATATGGAGGCAGGGATAGAACATCTTACAAGGGGAACAGCAGAAGGGGTTGACGCATTTATCGTTGTTTTGGAGCCCGGACAAAGGAGTATTCAGACGGCAATTTCTGTTAAAAACCTTGCGGTAGGGCTTGGAGTAAAAAAAGTCTTTGCGATAGCCAATAAGGTCAGGAATGAGCAGGATGTGCAGTTTATCAGGAACAGCATTGGAGATATTGAGCTTCTGGGACAAATGAGTTTTAACGAAGATATAATGGAATCAGACATTAAAGCGTTGCCGGCTTATGAGGCATCAAAACAAACATTGGAAGAAGCTGAAAAGATAAAAGATAATTTAGATAAACTTTACCCGGCTTCAGAGAAACATTGTTAAAAAAAAACCTTAGAGAAAAACTTTTAAGAAAAAGGGACAGTATAGAGCCTGATGAAAAAAGAAAAAAAGATGCTGCAATAAGAAAGAGACTTTATTCAACGGCTGATTTCAGGAAAGCAAAAAACATATTGTTCTACGCCTCATTCAGAAGTGAGGCAGCAACGATTCAGTGCATAATCGCATGCATTGAAATTAAAAAAGATGGTCATGTTGCCTCTGGTTGACAGGAAAAAGAAAACATTGAGGATCTTTCAGATAAAAAATGTATCGGATCTTAAATCCGGATTTATGGGTATTCCGGAACCGGAGGCTAAAAAAAATAATGAAAGGCTGCTGAATGATCTTGACATTGCAATAATTCCGGGCGCCGCTTTCGATTCAGAGGGAAACCGTCTTGGTTACGGCGCAGGATATTATGACAAACTTTTTTCAGGGACCCAACACCAGAAACCTTTCTTATAGCCCTTGCCTTTGAAGAGCAGATTGTCCCGGAGATACCAAGTTAGAAGCATGATATAAAAATGGATAAGATAATAACGGATAAGAGGACAATTGATTGCAGAAAAAAGAGATTAACACAGAGTCACAGAGGTCACAGAGTAAAAGATCAAGTAATTTCTTATTATTCTATTTTCTCTCTGTGTTCTCTGTGCTACTCTGTGGTTAAAACTGAAATGAACAAAAAAAAGATCGAAAAAGGCGTACGGCTGATCCTTGAGGGTATCGGCGAAGACCCTGAAAGGGCCGGCCTGAAAGATACACCTCAGCGCATAGCAAAACTGTATGAGGAGATATTTGCAGGTCTTGAGACCCCGGCAGAGGAATTGTTAAAGCCCATAGAGGGCGAAAGTCATGACGAGATGGTCCTTCTTAAGGATATACCGTTCTATTCAGTATGTGAACACCATCTCCTGCCGTTTATAGGCAAGGCGCATGTCGCATACATCCCCTCGGCAGGAAAGATCGTCGGCCTGAGCGAACTCGCAAAGGCTGTCGAGATGTTCGCAAAAAGACCGCAGGTCCAGGAACGCCTGACAACCCAGCTCGCTGATATGATCATGGATAAATTAAAGCCAAAAGGCGCAATGGTCATTATTGATGCAGAGCATTTATGCCTTTCCATGAGAGGGATAAAAAAACCAAATGCACGCACTATAACATCAGCAGTAAGAGGGATTTTCAGGACAAAGGCATCAACAAGGATGGAATTACTCGAATTGATAAAGAAGAGGGATTAAGGATTATAGGATTAAGGGATAAGGGATAAGGGGTAAAAATGAATTTCATACCCCCTACCCCATAATCCTTATCCCTTAATCCATATCCCATATTTTAAAGGAGGAAGAATATGTCTGCAAAAATAATAAGCGGCACAGAGATCGCCGCACAAATCAGGGAAGAGCTCAAGAAGGAAATTGCCGAACTGAAAGACAAGCATGGGGTCGTGCCGGGACTTGTCACTATACTTGTAGGTAAGAATCCGGCTTCGGTCAGTTATGTTACAGGCAAGCAGAAGACAGCTCATGAGCTCGGTTTCAACTCGATTCAGGATGATCAGCCTGAAGATATATCTGAAGCTGACCTGCTCAAGCTTATTGAGAGGTACAATATGGACCCGAAGACCCATGGTATCCTTGTGCAGCTACCGCTTCCAAAACATATTGATGAAAAAAAGGTGCTCAACGCAATAGACCCGGATAAGGACGTGGACGGCTTCCATCCGATCAACGTTGGACGCCTGATGATAGGCGGTCCTGAGGCCAAGTTTTTGCCCTGTACACCCGCCGGCATACAGGAACTGATCGTACGCTCAGGTTTTGAAACCTCCGGCGCCGAGGTTGTTGTTGTTGGCCGCTCAAACATTGTCGGCAAGCCTATCGCCAATATTATGCTCCAAAAAGGCAAGAAAGCTAATTCCACAGTCACGATCGTGCATACCGGGACGAAGAACCTCGAAGCCCATTGTAAACGCGCTGACATTCTTATTGTTGCAGCAGGCGTTCCCGGCCTTGTAAAACCTGAATGGATAAAACCGGGAGCCTGTGTCATAGACGTCGGCGTCAACCGCGTGGGTGAAAAGAAAAGCGAAAAGACAGGCAAGATGGTGCCGATCCTGAAGGGAGATGTTGATTTTGACGCAGCAAAGGAAATCGCCGGAGCCATAACTCCTGTTCCGGGAGGCGTCGGACCAATGACCATTACCATGCTTATGAAGAACACTGTTGCTTCAGCAAAGATGCATGCAGGTTTAGTCCTCCGTTAGAGAGGAACTTGAAGTTTTTCTAACGGAATGAAACTGAGCATAATATAAATATATTCTGATCAGGAGAGAATCATGGTAACAAGTGAAAATAAAGCGTCAGCAGGGCCTTACCGGCCCCATGGCGCCGATATAAAGGAGACAAGGCCTTATTCACCGTGCAGGGCAGCATGCCCTGCCCACACGGATGTGCAGGCATATGTAGGACTGATCGCCCAGGGAAGATACAACGAGGCCTTTGAGGTTATAAGGTCTGTGAATCCCATTTCCTCAGTGTGCTCGGTGATCTGCCATCATCCCTGCGAACAGGCATGCAGACGCTGTGCCGTAGATGAGCCTCTTGCGGTACGGCATCTCAAGCGGTTTGCTGTTGAGCAATCAAAGGAATATCGCCGGAGCAAGCGGAAGCTTCTCCCCAAAACCAGAAACATGAGCATTGCCATTATAGGTTCCGGACCGTCAGGACTTACTGCGGCGAATGACCTCGCAGAGCTCGGTTACGGGGTCACGATCTACGAACGTCATCCTGTGCTTGGAGGCATGCTGTCATCCGCCATACCATCCTACCGCCTGCCAAGGGAAATGCTGCAGGAAGATATTGATGATGTCCTCGCCAAGGGTGTTGAGGCAAAGACAAACTGCGATATCGGCACAGACATTATGTTCAATGACCTTATGAAAAAGCATGATGCGGTGCTTATTGCCGTTGGTCTGTCCCAGAGCCGTTCACTGAACATCGCCGGAGTGGAAGGCCCGGGTGTGCTTCTCGCCATCCCCTTTCTCACGGACGTTGCTTTTGGAAAAAAACCTGAGCTCGGGAATAAAACTCTGGTCATCGGCGGAGGCAACGTTGCTATCGATGTTGCACGCGCTGCACTGCGGCTTGGGGTCAAGAACGTTTCTATGGTCTGCCTCGAAAGCGCTGAGGAAATGCCGGCATGGAAATGGGAAGTGGACGAGGCCCTTGAAGAAGGCATCACGATCTCACATCGCCGGGGACCCAAAGCTGTTCAGCGTAAAGACGGCAGGGTCCAGGGCCTTGAGGTTGTTAAGGTCAGATCGGTCTTTGATGAAAACGGCAGGTTCAATCCTTCCTTTGACAACGAACAGACCTCCCTGTTAGAGGCTGATTCGATAATAATTACCATCGGCCAGATGACAAACATGTCCTTTCTGAAGGACAGTCCCGTGAAAACTGACGAGCGGGGCCGGATTGAATGGAATACCGCCACTCATATGAGCAGCGTTAACGGTGTTTTTGTTTCAGGCGAAGTTATAACCGGTCCTGGTTCTGCCATAGCAGCCGTGAGCAGCGGCCACAGGGCCGCACTTGCGATCCATCTCTATCTGCAGGGAGAACCTATTGAAGGCGCCCTGCCCCCTCAGGAAAAGGAAAAGATCGCGCAGCTTCCTGCAGACGTTGCAGAAAAGATAGGAAAAGAGCCGCGGCAAAAAATTATACATCTCGCTCCTGAGGTCCGGTGCGATACATTTACCCATTTTGAGATAGGCTACGATGAGCAGGAGGCGCTCATAGAGGCAGGACGATGCCGCGGATGCGGCGGCGGCGCTGTTGTTGATGCAAAGAAATGTATGGCATGCCTCACATGTCAGAGGGTCTGCCCCTATGGGGCCCCTGTAGTAACGGCGGCTTCCGAGATCCGCCCTGAATACTGCCAGGCCTGCGGGCTCTGCGCCCCTGAATGTCCCGGCCAGGCCATCAGCATGGTGAGCTATGATGTCCGTGAGATAAGGAACTCTATGCCGTCTGTCGTAGGCGCTGTTGGTCCTGTGCGTCAGGAGCCTGTTATCGTGGCATTTCTCTGCACGCATCATGCCGGAGTGCAGGGTTTCGGCATTCTCAGGAACGTACGTACTGTACCTGTGCACTGCACCAGCCGTATCGATATTCTCGATATGCTCAAGGCCTTCGAATGCGGAGCTGACGGCGTAGCCGTTGTACGCTGTTCAGACGGAACGTGCAAGTATCGGGGCATCAGTACACGGGTAAATGCACGGGTGAACAGGGTGAAGGAACTGCTTGAAATGCTGAAGATCGGAAAAGACCGGATCGAACTGCTGTCTTCATCGTCTTCAAACGGTAATCCCTGGTCCGCAGTGTGCGCTGATTTTACTGAACGTATTAAACAGATCGGACTGAGAACATCCGGTCATAAATAATTATAGTATAAAAAAAGGAGTGACCAACTATGATCGTCGGATCACAGAAACCAATCGATGAAATCTGGAATATGGTCAAAGATTTCAAAAAGATCCTTGTATTTGGATGCAACACCTGTGTGGCCATCTGTCATGCGGGAGGTGAAAAAGAGGCCGAAACCATAGCCTCACTTATCCGGATGCGCGCCGCTCAGGAGGGAAAGGTTATGGAAGTCAATCACATGGGGGCAATGCGCCACTGCGAGCCGGAATATTTCGATCCGGTAATAGACGAGGTAAAAAAATACGACCTCGTGCTCTCGACAGCATGCGGTGTCGGTGTGAATTTTCTGTCTGACAGGACAGGAACGGTACCTGTTTATCCGGGAATCAACACCTCGTTTTATGGAGCAGTAGAAGCGCCTGGATTTTTAAGGAGCACTGCGCCGGGTGCGGGAATTGCATAGTGCATCTGACAGGAGGGCTCTGTCCTATAGCAAGATGCTCAAAGACATTGATGAACGGCCCTTGCGGCGGAACAAATAAGGGTAAGTGCGAAGTCAGCCAGGAAGTGGACTGCATCTGGTACCTTATTGTCGAGCGCATGAAAAAACTCGGCACACTTGAAAAGCTCTCGGAGATTTTGCCCCCGCGCAACTGGACAACGTCCCGTGACGGCAGGCCCGCGCAGGATATCGCTCGAACACATCCGTGCATATGAGGAGCAGGAAGCGCAGAAGTCTGAGACAGCAGGAGGTAAGAACTAATGAAGAGCGGAAGCAATCTTGAAAAAGTAATAGCAAGCGGAAAGCCCGCTGTCACCGCTGAACTCGGCCCGCCCATGAGCGCGGATGGTCATGAGGTTGTAAAAAAGGCGCAGTTGCTCAAAGGTTATTGCGACGCTGCAAATATCACTGACTGCCAGACCGCGGTAGTGCGCATATCAAGTATCGCCGCTGCGGCTATCGCGCTTCGTGAAGGACTTGAACCGGTCATGCAAATGACCTGCAGGGACCGTAACCGTATCGCGATGCAGGCAGACCTTCTCGGCGCTGCTGCACTGGGACTTAAGAACTGTCTCTGCCTGGCCGGAGACCACCAGAAGTTCAGCTCTGCCGGAAGACTGAAAGGCCATCCGGGCGCAAAGAATGTTTATGATGTCGATACATGCCAGCTCGTCGGTATTCTCAAGAAGATGCGCGATGAGGGTTTGCAGGAGGGCGGTGACAAACTTGAAGTAGCGCCAAAGTTCTTTATCGGCGCATCATGGACCCCCATGGCTGATCCCGTTGACTTCAGGCCTGTAAATTTAATGAAGAAGGTCAACGCAGGAGCTGATTTTATACAGACCCAGGGGATCTACGATATCGAAGGCTTCCGCACGCAGATGGAGAAGATACGCAACATGGGTCTTCATGAACGCACAGCGATCCTTGGCGGCATTATCGTACCCAGAAGCGCCATGATGCTTAAATACATGGATTCATCTGTAGCCGGCGTGTCCGTTCCAAAGTCTCTTATTGACAGGATGAACAAGGCAAAGGCGGCTGCCGGAGAAGACAAGAAAAAGGCGCGTGAACTGCAGGAGGCCGAAGGGATAAAGATCACCGTTGAGCTTATCCATCAGGTGCTTGAGACCCCTGGAGTTAAGGGTGTGCACATCCAGGCCATTGAATGGGAGAGCGCCATTGCAGAGATCGTCAAGGCAGCAGGGCTTTATCCGAGGCCGGATATCAAAGATGCGTAATCAGTCGTGGAATTTCATATTCCGAGTGGGTGCAGACATGTAAGGGTCTTGAGATATTTGCCAGCTTGAAATAATTGAAGATCTTACGTAGCAATGGGTGGGATCAGGTCTTTACGGCATAGTGTTTTTATGGTTATAAACCATGCGGATTGGTGAATTTTTCCATTCTCCTGTGGGAATAGTCCTGACTATTTCGAGTTGATTTGTCAAATTCTACAGCCGGACGGCAACTCCCTTCGCACGTAAATATTCCTTCGCCTCTTTTATTGTATATTCCCTGTAATGAAAAATTGAGGCTGCAAGCCCGGCATCTGCTTTTCCCTCGACAAGCCCTTCGCGAAGATGCTCAAGCGTCCCTACCCCGCCTGACGCTACAACAGGTATTGAAACAGTCTCAGCGATGGTCCTCGTCAGTCCTATATCGTAACCGTCCTTTGTGCCGTCCCTGTCCATACTCGTCAGTAAGATCTCGCCGGCTCCGAGTTCTTCCATTTTCTTGGCCCATCTTACGGCATTGATCTGCCGCATCTTCCGTCCGCCGTGGGTGGAGATGGCCCACTCAAAGAGGTGATGGGTAATGGGTGATGGGTAATGGGTGACAAATCAAGCTTTACTTCCCTTCAAAAACTCATCATTGAACCAGGGTTCTTCAGGCTCGTAAGTCATATCCGGTCTCACTTTCTTTGCATCAACCGCGACAACGATACACTGGCTTCCAAATCTCTCGGCTGCCTCTCTTATGAAATAAGGACTATGGACAGCTGTGGTGTTAATGGAAACCTTATCGCAGCCTGCGTTAAGAAGGTCTCTTATATCGTTAAGGCTCTTAATTCCTCCGCCGACAGTTAACGGCATGAAAACATCATCCGCTGTTCTTGCCACAACGTCGAGGATGGTCTTTCTCTTCTCATGAGAAGCCGTGATGTCGAGGAACACAAGCTCATCAGCGCCCTGCTCATCGTAGAATTTTGCGTTCTCCACAGGATCTCCGGCATCGATCAGGTTCTGAAAGTTCACCCCCTTCACAACCCTTCCGTCCTTGACATCCAGACATGGAATTATTCGTTTTGCCAGCATTTATTTTCCCGCCTTCGTAATTTCTATTGCCTGTCTCAAATCCATTGTTCCTGCATAAAGCGCCTTCCCTGTTATTACCCCCCAGAGGTCATTTATCTGCATTAAATTTCTTATGTCGGCTATCTTTGATACGCCTCCTGATGCTATAACCGGAATATTGACAGCGCTTACCATCTTCTCCATTGCTTCAATGTTCGGGCCTGAAAGCATTCCGTCTCTCGATATGTCGGTATAAATAATACCTGCGGCCCCTGCATCCCGCATCTTCTTTGCAAATTCTATGGCGTTTAACTCTGTAACCTCGACCCATCCCCTGATCGCGACCTTTCCGTCCTTTGCATCGATACCGACCAGGACCCGACCGGGATATTTTTCGCATGCTTGCTGGACCATATCAGGGGTTTTTGCTGCTGAAGTTCCGATGATCACCCTGTCCACACCGAGGCCTGTAAGTTTTTCAATCCTTTCAACGTCCCTTATTCCACCGCCGACCTCTATGGGAATATTGACAGCTTTCCTTATAGCGCTGATCTTTTCAAAATTCTTTTGTTCTCCGGTAAACGCCCCGTCAAGATCGACCACATGGAGCAATTCAGCGCCAAGAGCAGCCCAGTGTTTTGCTGTAGCCGCCGGATCGTCAGAATAAACCGTGACTTCTTCTTTTTTCCCCTGAAGAAGCCGAACGCATTTACCGTCTTTAAGGTCTATCGCAGGAATAATTATCACCGGTTGAGTATATCAGATGGGTTTTCAGTCAATCAACCTTTGAAATCATTTATAATGTAGAACATCATGGCACGCAATAAATTTGTTAAAAAATATTTTAAGGCAATTATTGTTTTTATCATCCTCGCAATATTTATGAGCGCCGGTTTCAGCTTTATTTATCCGAACATCTCGGTATTGAATAAAGAAAACCCCGGGAAAACCGCATTTATGGAATATCGTGAAGCAGAATGGAAAAGGCAAGGCAGAAAAATCAGTATAAAACAAATCTGGTCTCCGCTCTCACGCATATCGCCCTATCTGGTTAAGGCGGTCCTCATATCAGAAGACGACAAATTTTATCAGCACGAAGGTTTTGATTTTGACGCAATCGAGAAGGCGTTTGAAAAAGATATTGAGCAGAAGAAATTCAGATTCGGCGGAAGCACGATCAGCCAGCAGCTTGTAAAGAATCTTTATTTGTCCCCGTCCAAAAATCCTTTGCGAAAACTAAGGGAAGCGGTCCTTACATGGAGGCTTGAAAAAACTCTTTCAAAAAAGAGGATACTTGAAATTTATCTTAATGTCGCTGAGTGGGGTGAAGGGATCTTTGGAATTGAAGCGGCTTCTTTTCATTATTACGGGAAACCTGCATCAGCATTGATTCCCGAAGAGGCGGCAAAACTTGCATCTGTGCTTCCGAGTCCGAGAAAACATAACCCGGCAGTACCTTCACATTATGTAGAAAAGCGCTCAAAGATAATTCTTAATATAATGGTGAAAAGAGGCCTTGTGACAGAGGATTATGATTAAATGACTAAACAAAATGTTTTATTGGTTTTATTAGTTCTATTGGTTTTATTTGTTAACTAACTCAACCAATGCAACCAATTAAACCAATATAACAGTTCTATATGATTATACTTTAAAAGCCCCTATCTTCCCCAGCAGGTCTAAAGACATTTTTTCAAGTTCATCTGAGGCTGACTTGATCTGACCGGTTGCGGCAGAAGACTCATAAGCTATCACTAAGATATTTTCCATGTTTTTCGAAACCGATTCCGCGGTATGCGACTGCTCCTCAGCAGCCCTCAATATCATCTGAACAGTTTCTACTGCCTTCCCGGAAGTATCTACTATCATATCCAGGGCAGACTTGGCTTCTTCTGCAAGTTTTACCCCGCTCTCCACTTCTTTCTTTCCCAGGTTCATTGAATCTACCGACTTATCAGTGTCCTGTTGTATCTTTACTATCATTCCGGCTATTTCTTTTGTCGCATTAGCGGTGCTCTCAGCCAGTTTTTTGACCTCGTTAGCCACTACCGCAAAACCCCTCCCCTGCTCTCCCGCTCTTGCAGCCTCTATAGCAGCATTCAGTGCAAGCAAATTCGTCTGCTCCGCGATATCATTGATGACCTTCAGGATATTGCCGATCTCATGTGAACTTTGCCCGAGCTTTGCGATAATCCCGGAAGTATGTCTTACTGTTTCTGCTATTTTCTCCATGCCTTTGACCGTCCTGTCAACAACATCCTTTCCTTTACTTGCGATGTCCGATGCATCTTTCGATGCCTTTGTAGATGCGCTCGCATTAGTGACTACGTCGGCTATGCTTTGTGAGATCTGGACTACTGCTGAAGCAACATTCTCTGTCTGCGCTTTCTGTTCTTTTGAACCTTTGGTCAGGTCCTCTGCTGTTGCAGAAAGTTCTGTACTTGCTGATGATACACCTTCAGCATTCATCATAACATTCCTGATTACCTGCTGAATATTATCGACAAAGACATTAAACCATTTGGCCAATTCGCCTATCTCATCAGTGTTGTCCACATGTAAGACGCCTTGTCAGATCACCATCTCCCTGTGCAATATCTTTAAGCATCTCCACCGATTCGTATATCCTGTTTGTTATAATCCTTCGGACAAGAAAGACAATTCCAACTGAAAGTAACAGCATCGCTAAAGCCGTAGTTACTGTTATTAATATGATGTTGTTTCTTAAGTTTTTATTGATTTGAGTTTTATTGTAACCAACCTTTACATACCCGAGGATATTCCCCTTCTCATCCTTTATCTCACTGTTATATAACATCAATGATGAAACATCTTTAGGCATTTTATCAATGGAGGTCATGGGTTCATTTTTATTATTGTAAAAAACAGCAAAGGACACATCAGGGTCAGACTGCAAGGCCTTGACAAATTTTTCAAAATCACTGAAATCAAAGATAGCAAAATATTCTGCGCTCAAATGGCTGACAAAATCTGTAACTGAAGCACCCCTGGAATCCATCATCGTATTTATAGATCTTCTGTTTGTCTGGATCATAAATATTCCAAGGCCGACGAACAATATCAGTGAGAGCGCCAAAGTGGGAAAGAGAAATTTTTTACTTATGCTGTTAGATACATTTATTTTTTTCATAGCTATATACTCCCTACCTTTTATATAATTGATCTACTCATTATCTTGTACCATTAAGACAGTTATCAATGTTACCCGCTCCGACAGTCGCCTGCCTTTTTAATGTTTTATTATCAGTAATCTTAATTTACGTATCCTTAATTATGTTTTCGGTATTTATTTACAAAACTTTAATATGATCATTTTTTTATTCTATAACACTCGTTGCTGAACTCAATATACCTGCCGGAACAGTCAGTCCCAATGTTTTTGCCTCTTTACTGTTTTATGATCATTTCAATTTTTTTGGTCTGTTTCAATGGAATTTCGGATGGTTTGGCCCCTCCGAGTATTTTCTTTACCATCTCTGATATAGCAGCTCCCTGTTCTTCAGGGCTTGCTGAAGCAGTGACCGCTATGCCGGAATTTTCTCCGCCTCCCATTAATGCGGCTGTAGGGACCTTTTCTCTGCGCGCTGCTTCAACAACATCCTTTACATTGCCCATGCCAACGGCAGATGTCGTCACTATAAAGGCATTTACCCCCTTTAATTCATCTTTATTCACCTTATCTGTCACACTAAACAGAACAGATTCAAAACCCATTGGTCCTTCACTTTTCTTAATATCGCGCACCTGGATAATTGTGTCTTTCTCTGATTTGCTGAATATAATTCCGAGTTTTGAAAACTTGGATATTTCACTAAGGGCCTTGAGGACCTTTTCAACCGGCACGGTTGAACTTATCCCTGTGGCGTTCTTGCCGGTCATGCTCATGGATTCAGGATCATAAACACCTCCGAATATGATCGGGATGTCGGAGGTCTCTTTTAATAATGTCAATGTTGCCGGTGCGCCGTATGATACGATCACATCAACGCCGAGTCCCGTGAGCTTTCTCGCGGCATTGGTCCATGACATTGAATCCGGCATGGGTTTCTGAAGTACAACCTCAGCATCCTTACCGAGGCTGTCGATAAATGCTTTATGAATATCCCTGTAATACTGAATGTCTGCTGTCATTAACACTCCAACGGTCTTTGCAAACGCAGAAGTACCGGGAATGATCATAAGCACGACAAACAGGATTATAAACCTGATATGTAGTTTGAATTTTATTTCCATGTCTTTTTAAGGGTCAGCATCATGATATATGCATGTCCGTCCTGATTACTGTCGTAAATGTTATCAATTGCATCATTAACATCATTGTATTGAAGATCAAGCCCGCACGAAAAACTGTCCATGCATTCATAGTCGGAGATCAGACGATACGTGGTCTCTGTAAGTCTTTGTCTGCTGAATGACGCTATAGATACAGGTTCAAGAAGGTCTCTGTTGTCCGGTGAAAATTCAGCATCGCTCTTTGAATGAGCTATAAGTGCATAAATGTTCAACTTATCAATTGGTATGTAATTCAAAGAAGCTGAATACACATGTGACGTGCTGTCATATGGGACGTCTCTGTCAACCGATACTAAGGTCCCATACACGATATCCTGCCTGATCTTGTAACGCATATAGGAATAGCTTGTTGTCAGGGAAAGGTTGTTCAGAAGCTGAAAGGTACCGCTTCCCATTAAATTTTCTGCTGTTGTGTCCCTGTTATCGGCCATATCGGTGCCGGAAATGAAGAGATTTTCCCTGTTATCTTTTGTGATGATGTAATTCAGTAATAAGTTTATGCCGGAAGCTGGTATCCATGAGATCGATGCTATACCCTTATCGGCATTATCAGGCTCAGTATTATAAGAGGGCTGGACAATTGTCTTATGAATATATTCTGCTTTTATATCAACCCTCTTTATCACTTTCAAGTCTGCGGAAAGTGAATAGGTATTTTTTCTCGTTGAATCCTGCAGTCCCCATTCAGAGGCATTGTCCCTTTCTATATTCTCATTCAGATATTTCGCCTTTAATATTACACCGGGCTTAAGATTGTATCTCCCTGTTAATGAGATCGCATCGGTTGTTTTTGAAATAGAGGATTTGACTGGGCCGGTATATGTTGTTTTGATACCGTTAATATCAGTTATTGAAGCTGTATCCGGATTGTCCGCATCAACATCAATATGAGAATATTTCATAAAAAAAGACAGCCTTGTTAAAGGCGTCCATTGAAGGGTGCCGGCCCCCCGGAATATATCAGCCGTTGCACCGCTGGTCTCATTTTCTCTTTCCTTTACCGAAAATGTCGCAGAGGCGACCAAACTTTCATTATAGTTACTATGGACTTTGAAAACATTTGATGAACCTTTAAGGTCCGGGACCTGATTATGCGGGATAGGTCCCGGCGGAACGGAACGGGTTAGCGGTGTAGGCGTCAAACATTGTTTCATCCATTCCTGCATCGAATCGTTTCTCAATATGAGAGTACTCAGCCTCGGCATGCCCTAAATGGCTGTTTGCTCCAAGCTCATATGTTCCTGTCTGCCAGTCAATGTCCCTTTTCATGGTGGTGCGCTGAGCATTAAAATAATAACCTTGCCCCAGCAGACTGCGCTGCTGGACGCTCCCGTCTTTCATCACATGAAATAATTTAAAATAAGCATGCGCCGGAAAATTCGGCATTTTAGCTCTCAGCATCAAATTATTGATCCCGGTTTTTACACCGTAATCAACATCATTGTCTCTTCTGTCAATTGTGTAGTGTAGAGGATGAAGGGTCGAGTTCTATCAGTTCTATATTGTCCGTATTGTGAAACAAGTGTGGTATTAAACCATCTCGATAAGAAAGATTTCTCCGTAAGCATAAGCAAGATCGGCCTGGTACTCCTTTTCATTAAGGAAATCCAGATCAAAGTGCAGCCGGTGAGGGTGTTTATAACATATCAATATCAAAATCTAACACAGGAGAATCTTTCAGATATTCATATTCGAATGACTTGTTCCGAACCGCTGACACTGTTAAACCTGTAACCTAACATCAGTTCCGCTTCAGGTTTTATGACAGGGAATTTATAGGCAGCCTGCTCTTCCTGTCCAATGCCTAAGTCTTCAAGCATTTTCTGGTCGTCCTCTTCCTGCCCGGCGTAACCTCTGCTTACGATTAATAATGACAATGATAAAATCAGTATAAATATTATCTTTTTCATATCATTTTCCATTCCTAATTTATAAACCTCCCATTCCCGCTTGCTGAAGGTATATCCGTACCATGTATCTGGGAATGGCAGTCAGTACAACGGGTGTAGTAGGTCCCTTTTGATTCTGCTGTTCCCGCTCCACTTGTCCTCTTATGACCGATATGGCACTGAAGGCAAAGGAACGGCTGACTGACTTTCAGCATATTGTTATTGACCGAGCCGTGAGGGCTGTGGCAGGCCGTGCATTCATCATTCACATCAGCGTGTTCAAAGGTAAATGGACCTTCCTTTTCCCCGTGACAGCGGGTACATGTCTCTTTAACGGTATCTTCGATCAACAATCCCTCGTTAGTTGTCCCGTGAGGGTTATGACAGTCCGAGCAGGTGATCTTTTGCTCCTTTACAGGATGATGGCTCGGAAGTGAGAATTCAGCCGACTGTGTCTGGTGGCATTTAAGGCACATATCTCTTATATCTTTTCGCTGCGTTATTAAAGACGGACCTGCATGAACATTGTGGCAGTTAAAGCACGATACATTATTTACAGAATGTATCCCGGTATTCCAGTTATGGAGATTGAATTGAGAATTCTCGGCATGACACTTCAGGCACATAAGCGACTGTGCCTGTGCCGGAAGCTGTTTAAGCTGAATAAATGTATCATTCTTGCATGCGGTCTGCTTTCCTGCCTCGGCATCTTCCTGGACCTTCTCTGGAGTTATCTCTTCAACTGCAAGACTGCCCGGACCATGACATGATTCACAATTTACGAGCGGCATATGTGTTGCAGCAGATACTTGCGCGCCCATGGTGCTTGCCTCGAAATCACGCCTGATCTTGTCATGGTAATGACAGGCGGACAGACAGTTATTGGTCCCAACATAGTTTGCGTCAAGACGTCCGAGAAGCAACTGTTCATATTCCTTGATGGGCATTATCTGTTTTACCGACTTGATCGTTTCACAGCCGTATACAGCCATTATTGAAACGAACAAAAAAAGGAATATCTTTTTAAATGCGCTCACGTTATTCTCCTGATAATTCTTTTGTCCGGTAAAAATGTAATCTGTAATCTTTTTCATATTCGTTATTAACGACATTTATTTTTACGAACTTTAATTTTTTCCCTTAATGAGTCTTTCTAACGGCATTCACTTTTATAAACTTTAGTGCGACATGGGGGAAAAGTGATAAATTGTTTTTATAGAAATATTAATGCGAATCGATGAATTGATTTATCGGGATTGCAGAAAAGAACGAACATGGATTCCCGCTTAAGACCTGCGGGAATGACTAAAAGCGGGATGTTATTATGCAGGAATTAACAGTTTACAAATCACTCAAAAATCGCTTTCTCGGTATTATATGTTTCCTCAATATTCTTGACTAATGTATTAATCCTGTCCAGGGGCAGTTTAAGAAAAACTGCGGAAGAAAGTTTATGTAATTCAATTTTATCTGCCGGGTTCCTGTAGCCTATTGCCAACACCTTGCAAACATTGTCCGCGAGGTTTGCAATGGCAACTGCTTTTGCAACTGCAGGGTCTTTAAACTCCGCAAGTTTTACATTATTTAAATGGTGGTATTTCAGTATATCAACAAGAAGAGGAGCAAAGCCCCATTTCTCTACAACTCCGGAGCCGATCTCTGCATGAGTATATCCATATTTCTCAGTTTCTGCTGTGATGGAATCAATATCCTCATTGTAAATTTTCATCATGACCTCTGCAAATTCATCCGGCGTTTCATTGTTCATTACAACCTTGCCGAGATCATGCATAAGGCCGCCCACAAAAGAGAGCTCTATTACTTCAGACCCGAATCCGGCAGAGATCATTTTAGCGGCAATGCCGGCCCCTACTGAATGGTCCCAAAGTATTTTTTCTGTTATACCGAAGTTTTTATAAAGGGACCTTGTTGAAACAGAAAGCACCAGGCTCCTTATGGTCTTGAAACCGAGAATAAGTATGGCCTGGGGAAGACTGGTAACCTCATGCCTTAAACCGTATAATGCGCTGTTGGATATCTTCAAAACCCTTGCCGCAATGGTCTGGTCCTTTTCTATGATGCTGCTTAAATCATCAATTGAACATCCCTCATCATTTAATGTCTCCAAAAGCTTTCTCGCAACAAAAGGAAGGACCTTGAGATCTCCTGCCTTGTTTATCAGTGCATCTTTTGTAATTATTCCCACTTAATCCTCCATTACTACAAATAAACATTAATTGCTTTAAAAATAAAAATCAATACAATTCCTGATTTAATTATGCATTTTCGACAGACATACATCAAGAAAAAATTAAATGATCTGAAGTTCTTTCGATTTCGATTATCAACATGCCCGTCCCCTGTAATTGAAGAAGAACTTAAGTGTCTTCTTCACCTTTTCTGAAAAGATCTTCCCTGAAAAGTAGTTTCCCGCAATCTTCTTGTTTATTTCAGCGAGTGTCGGATAAGGATGCACTGCGCCGGCAAGTGTTGACAACTTTACTCCGCCGTTCAGGACAGCTACCCACTCACTCACAAGCTCCCCGGCCCGGGGCCCGAGTATCTGTACTCCGAGTGGATTGCCTTTCTTGTCAAGCAGCATCTTGATCTTTCCGGTCTCCTCCCCCTCTGCAAGGCTCCTGTCGTTGGCCCTGAATTCTTCTGTCCAGAGGGAGTATTCAATACCTGCCTCCCTGGCGCGTTTTTCATTCATCCCGACACTTGCAAGTTCAGGGTCGGTATATGTGCACCACGGCAGGAATGTGTAATCCGTTTTTCTCGGTAAGTGGAGAATTGCGTTGCTGAGTACAATGCCTCCTTCATATCCCGCCGCATGTGTAAACTGATATTCCCCGGTGACATCTCCTGCGGCATATATATGCGCATGATTGGTCCTCATCCGGTTATCGACCTTAATGCCTTTTTTATCAAAACTCAGAGAGATCCCCTGTAGTCCAAGTCCTTCGGTATTTGCCTTTCTCCCTATCGCAATTAGCAGCCTTTCAGCCTTCAGGCTCTTCTCCTGACCATCTCTACCTTTAATAACTACTTCCCTCTCATTTCCCAAATCTTTTGTCCTGGCAATAGCCGTATTCAGGTAAAATGTTATCCCTTCTGTCTCAAGTACCTTCATGACCATATCCGCCAGGTCCTTGTCTTCCCTGCTCAGGATTTGGCCGCTGCGCTGTATCACCGTCACCTTGGTTCCAAGACGGGAGAATGCCTGCGCCATCTCGATAGCTATCGGCCCTGCCCCGATGACTATCATTGATTTCGGCAGGCTGTCGAGTGAAAATATTTCCCTGTTTGTTATGTAAGGTGTAGTATCAATTCCTTCTATCGGCGGGATATCAGGTGAGGAGCCGGAAGAGATGACCCATTTTTTTGCCGAGTACGTTTTGCCATTCATTTTGACGGCATGTTCGTCAACAAAAGCCGCATCCCCGAATTCAACCTTCACACCAAGACTGCAGAACCTCTCTTCTGAATCATGTTTCTGAATAGCGCCGATGACGTACTGGATGCGTTTGGCAATATCCGTAAAATCGACGGGCCTTATATCCGCGCCCGGAAGACCATATCGCCGGGCATTCTTCATCATATGGTACACATGCGCTGTTCTTATCAGGGTCTTGCTCGGAACACAGCCATAATGCAGGCAGTCACCGCCGAGCGCCTTTTCTTTTTCAATGAGCAGGGTCTTTGCCCCGAACTGACTGGCGCCGGATGCAACAGTTAAACCTGCTGCACCCCCTCCAAGAACTCCTATATCAAAATCGTAAGCTGGCATGAGCGCCTCCCTGAATCATTGTACCACACTAACAGTTGCACTTTTTTTGTCAGATTTATTTATTTGACAGTGCCAGCCTTAAGTGATATAAATGACATAAAAGGAAGATTTCTCCTCAAAATGGTTTTCGGTTTTTGTAAGGAGAATGCCAAGATTCTCCCTGGAGACGGCACACATAACGGACAAACGTCTTAACAGCACGCCCCCCCGCCTCCGCTTTCATCCTGAAACTTTTCCGATGCAGGCGCGCAGTTAAAAGGACCGTAATGGACAGAACGGTCCCCCGTCACTTTAAAATGTCCGGCAAAGCGGGTCTCCTGGAGCATGGAGGCGGTATTGCCGCATACGAGCATCGGCTTGCCCGCAATGAACCTGTGATGTTCATCAAGGTCAAAGGAGTGGGAGTATCCCGGAATAGCACCGAGATATGTTGCCACCTGTCCGTAATCCTCGCAGATATCTTCGAGTCTGCCGGGGAGCTTGAATGCGCGTACGGTCATTGAATAGAAGTCTACCATCCCGGCTTTCGCCTCCAGCTTCGCGTTGCCCATTTTAATCCTCTTCTTCAACACAGCGCGATAATCCGGACACCCGGCTGCACTGAGCATCCTGCGGAAGTCCTCAATATACATTGCTCCGCCAAGGCATTCATTATAGAGCACGGGGTCATTCGCGATATTCTCAGGCACCCTTCTTCCCGCGAATACATCCGAAAAGTAAAGTTCGCCTCCCGGTTTCAACACACGGAAAATCTCCCCAAATACTTTTCTTTTGTCCGTAGAAAGATTGATAACGCAATTCGACATCACTACATCTATCGAATTATCATTGATACCGATTCTTTTCAGGTCCTCAATATATCCTTTTTTAAACTCCACATTCCGGACCGCATATCCGAATTTCTTCATCTGGGAATCGAGATTCCTTTCAGCCACCTCAAGCTGCCCCTCGGTCATATCGACACCGATGACAAATCCTTCCGGCCCGGCAAGTCGGGAAGCTATGAACACATCCTTGCCCGTACCGCACCCCAGGTCAAGTACCACACGACCTTCAAGTGCAGGGGGAATGGGAGAGCCGCAACCGTAAAATTTTGTCAGCACCTCATTGTTTATCTGTTTCTCAATTTCACGGATGGCTGGAGTTAATAATTCATCACTGCAGCAGCATGCGCCTGTTTTCAGGTCTTTTTTCCCGTGCAATATTTTCCCGTAATATTCCTTTATGTGTTCCGTTTTATTCATGAGGCCTCCTTATTGAAAAGCAGGAAACTCGAAGCGATAAGAAATTTTATAAATCTTTTTTAGTTGAGTATATCAAAATTGTATTGAAATATAATTTAATCTGGGGCTAACCTATATTATTCATGAACCTGGGCAGGCATGCGTTTTCAAATTCAAAAACATCTCTTATACCGTAGATTGAAATGAGGTCCATTTTACGATAAATAAAATTATCTTGACAAATATATTCATATATTCTAATATTTGAATATATGAATGATTTATCATCACGGATAGAGCTGTTAAAACTAATATCGCACCCTGCAAGGATAGCTATATTGGAAGAGTTATCAAAAGGCGTGAAATGTGTAAGCGATATTGAAGAATTTCTCGAACTCAGTCAGTCCAATGTGTCACAGCATCTTTCTGCACTAAGGCACGCAGGGATCATAAACTTTTTTATTGATGGAAGGCTTCGTTGTTATTTTCTTAAAAATCCTCTCATCCCTGACCTGCTCGAAATACTCAAAAAAGATTATCCGGAAGAATTGCCGGGACCTGAATGCTGCCCTGTTACAAAAAAGGGAAAATATCCCGGTGACAGGAAGAACTGATGGCAGAAAAATTACATTATTCCTAAACGCATCTTAATATGGAGGTAGTTATGAGCTGGATAAAGACAGTACCGGAAAATGAAGCCACAGGTTTGCTGGCAACAATTTATGACCAGACCCGCGCCAAATTCGGACATGTGATCAACCTGGTCAGTATCCAAAGTCTGCGGCCCGAAAACATGGAATTCGGCCGCCAGTTTTACCGCCATCTCATGACCGCCCCGGGCGGGCTGAGCCGATTACAACGTGTCCTTATCGCAACCGTAGTGTCAAAACTGAATAATTGTTTATATTGAATGGAGAGCCATGAGCCGGACCTCCTTGATGAGGTCCATGATCAGGAAAAGGTGCTGAAGATACAGGAGGATTACAGACAGGTCGATCTAGGTCCGGCCACAAGAAAACTTCTTGATTTCGCAAGCAAGCTGACCCTCGATATGAAAAATATGCAGCGGTCGGATATTGACTCCCTGCGCGAAAGCGGCTTTAAAGATGAAGACATTCTCGATGCAGTCCATCTGATCAGTTATTTCAATTTCAGCAACCGCGTAATGGATGCGCTTGGATGCGGACCTGAACCCGGCATGCGGTACGGTAAAAACGATTAGCTTGTTTTTATTTTTATAAACATAAGCTGAATGCCCTACCGGTCAGGTAAGGATTTCGATTTAACTAACTTAAATCAGTTGAGAGGAGAATGCTATGGATAAGATCACTAAGAATGTCTCGATCATGTGTTTTCATGACGAATTATGCCAGGTTTACAATGCCCTCATGACCGCATACAGTCTCTTGAAAGAGGGGTCTAAGGTCACAATGTTTTTCGGGTCGCGAGGCGTCAACGCCCTTCATAAGGACAAGGTAAACAAACTTGTCTGCATGCCGGACCAACCTAAAGAAGAAGGTGAGGCCGTTATGAAGAGGATGGAAGATATGAACCTCCCGACGGTTGAAGATTTACTTTTCATGCTCTACAAGGAAGGAGCCAGGTTGCTTGCTTGTCCCTTGAACGTCCCTCTTTTTGGCATGACCAAGAAGGATTTTGTTGATGGCGTTGAGGTAGCTGATCCCGCAACATATTATAAGGAAGTTGTTATAAGGGCAGATATGAACCTGACCTTTTAATTTGTGTTACCTGAAATTCAGAAAGCCGACGACAGGTTTAGATAAACAAATATATTCTATTATTCAGAAAGGAGTTTTCTATGGCAAATATTATAAAACTTATAGACAATGAGCCGCCGGGCAAAAGATGAAAGAATAATTTAGATGCTGCCGTGGAAGCAGCAAAACGCTTTGAAGTAGAAATTATTTCTGTCCCGAAGAGCAAGGCCGGCGTCAATGCAAAGGCGCCTGCGGTTTATTTGAATGACAAGCTGATAGCAGAAATAGGTTCTTTAAGAGAAGGCGCCATATCCCTCGAAGAACTGATTAACGAACTCAGGACGGCTGGTGTCCCTGAGCGTCCCGTCACAACTTCTAAATCCGACTCTTATCAAATGCATCCGAAAAACAAATTAAACCAGGACAAGTATCAAATTACTGCATGGTTTTACGATATACTTGATTTTCCCTGGGAGTAGAAATACAAAAAATGGAGGCCGTCGCTGGTGGGTGATCTTCGCGGGAAGGTGCTCGAGGCAGGAGTCGGGACGGGGCATAATCTGAAGCATTACCACAATGATGTTAACCTCACCGCACTTGACTTCAGCAAGGCCATGCTAAGGCGTTCAATGAAAAGGGCGCGGAATGCCAGTTGCAGAGTGACCTTTTTACAGGAAGATGCCTGTTCCATGAAATCGATTGCTGACAGTCACTTTGACTGGGTCGTGGCATTGTTTCTTTGTTGTGTAGTACCGGAAGAACTTCAACACAAGGTTATTGGTCAGATCGCCAGGGTACTGAAACCCGGGGGCAGGTTCCGGCTTCTTGAAATGATACATTCAAAAATACCGGAACTGAAAAAGAGACAGGATTTTTTTGCCCCTTTTGTGGAAAAGGTATATGGTGCACGTTTTGACAGGAGGACGCTGGACCATGTTAAGGAAGCGGAGAACCTGAAAATAACCAGTACACGTTTTCTTCTGCACGATACCTATTTGCTGATTGAGGGTAGACGGGAAGACTAAATGTAACATAATGAATCATTACGAGTCAGACTGAAACGGATGATAAATTTATTAAGGTTAAAGAATCAGGCTATTGCCAGGATATCGTCATATGTCCCTTCGCTTTCAAGGCATTTCATCGACTCCTATAATCCCCTGGAATCCACAGATGTCCCGTGGACACCAACAACGAAAATGCTCTCTGAATCTAAAATTGCTATTGTTACAACAGCAGGAGTCCACCATAAAAACCAGACACCTTTTGATATGAATGATCGGGAAGGCGACCCTACATTCAGAGTGATCGACGCTAAAAGGCCTGTTTCTGATCTGATGATAACTCATGATTACTATGATCATTCAGATGCTGACAAAGATATCAATGTTGTCTTTCCTATTGATAGATTGAGAGAGTTCGAGGCAGAAAGAATTATAGCTAAAGTGGCAGATACACATTATGGATTTATGGGTCACATAGATGGTAGACATATCCATTCATTGATAAACAAATATGCCCCTGAAGTAGCTCGGATGTTAAAGGAGGACAATATAGATTGTGTCCTCCTTATCCCGGGGTGAGGAATATGTAATCAGTCCGTCGGACTGATACAGCGCGAGATCGAGCGGACAGGAATCGCTACTATCGGAATTTCTATTGCAAGAAAATTTACTGAGAAGGTCAAGCCGCCACGGACCATCTTTCTGAAATGGCCATTTGGCCATCCGATCGGGGAACCTCATAATGTGCTTCAGCAAAGAGCGGTAATAACAAAAGCCTTTCTTGCCCTCTATGAAATCAAAAAACCTGGTGAAATAATTGATATACCCTATAGATGGAAGAGAGAAGTATATGATGATCGTAATGTAAAAGAACTATTAAAGATATGAATTTTAGTTGCGCTATGGATATTTTAAATGAAAAAACACATCAAAAAAATCATAATCGTACTGATCGTTATCGGACTGATTATAGCGTTCAGGGTATTTCATCTTGGCGAATATCTTTCACTCTTGCCTATGTTAAAGAATCGCAGAAACATTTCACGATGCTTTATGAAGAGAACAGAGCATTGGTCATCTCGGTTTACATAGCGATATACCTTCTTGTAACTTCATTGTCCCTGCCGGGCGCTGTTGTCCTGGGCCTTGCAGCAGGCTCACTTTTCGGTCTGCTCACCGGGACCATAGTTGTGTCCTTTGCAAGTACAATCGGAGCAACGCTGGCATGCGCTGTTTCGAGGTTTATCCTGAGAGACTGGGTACAGAAGAAATTCGGTGACCGGCTTAAAACAGTCAACGAAGGCATTGAAAAAGAAGGCGCGTTTTATTTATTCACACTGCGCCTGATCCCTGTCTTTCCATTCTGGCTTATCAATATGATCATGGGTCTCACCAAAATGCCTTTGAAGACCTTTTACTGGGTTTCGCAGATCGGTATGCTCCCGGGTACAATTATTTTTGTTAATGCGGGCAAGGAACTGTCAAAAATCGATTCACCATCCGGCATACTTTCACCCGGACTTATATTTTCTTTTGTCCTTCTCGGTTTATTCCCGATTACAACAAAAAAAATACTGGCTTTTTATAAAAAGAGAAGAAAAAACAAGGCTGTATAAAACAAGGAGGAAACCATGTACCGGAAGACCGCTTTTGTAATTATGCTTATACTGTATGTTCTGCTTACGCCCTTCAGTTCAGAGGCAGCCGACAAAACCCCTGAACAAACTTGTGCAGGAAGCAAGGGCGCAAGTCAAAGAAGTGGGCCTTCAGGAGGCAAAAAAGATGATGGACTCCGGCGAGAAGATCGTTATTCTTGACGTAAGGGATAAAGAAGAATATGAAAAAGAGCATATCGCCGGTGCAATAAATATTTCACGAGGGCTGCTGGAATTTTTAGTTCAGGGCAAAATACCTGACAAACAAACCAGGATCATTGTCTATTGAATATTCGACAACAGGTCGCCGTTGGCGACCAGAACATTAAACGATCTTGGATATAAAAATGCCGTCAGCATGAAAGATGGATTAAGCGCCTGGAAGAAACTTGGTTATCCGGTAGAATCAGGGAGCGGCTGGTTCAATATTTTAAAGTAACTTTTTGTGAAATAGGGAAAGAGTAAATGATTCAACTAAATGAGTTTTAATAAGATATCAATAATAATGCCGGTGCTCAACGAAGCAAAAAACCTCCGCAACATACTGAGACAACTTTGTTTATCAGATAACGAGGAATTGATAGTGGTTGACGGCGGAAGCACTGATGAAACCTTATCAATTGCCGGTGAATTTACCAAAAAAGTTTTTCAGGCGAAATCAGGCAGGGCAAGCGTTATGAACTTCGGCGCGCAAAAGGCAGAGGGAGATATCCTTCTCTTCCTTCACGCTGACTGCATCTTGCCGGATAAC
Source organism: Thermodesulfovibrionia bacterium (assembly GCA_963699585.1). Lineage (GTDB taxonomy): Bacteria > Nitrospirota > Thermodesulfovibrionia > UBA6902 > UBA6902 > SURF-23. The sequence continues at coordinate 116,083 of CAVOUK010000003.1, forward strand.
GCCTTTCTACTGATAAGAGAAGTTCTTGGTGATAAAAATGTTGCGGCAGGAGTATTTGACCTCGGGATATCCGACCCAGGATTACGTTTCAGAATTATTGAATTTGGAGTGAATCTCAGGGCCCATGTGACGTCCCTTCTGTACGGAGACCAGGGGATGTTTTTAAGAAAGGATATTTTCAACAGCATTAGGGGTTTTGCGGATATACCTTTGATGGAGGACATAGAAATATCATTGAGACTGAAAAAAATGGGGAAGATAGTTTTTATTAAATCGCCAATAAAGGTATCTCCGAGACGCTGGCTCAGAGAGGGAGTCCTGTACACTACATTCAGAGACTGGTCAATCGCCTTCTCATATACGTTCCTTAAAATATCACCAGAAAAACTCACCAGGTATTATAAGGATATACGATGAACGATAATGCACTTATAATTATTGCAAAATATCCTGAAGAGAAAAATGTGAAGACACGGTTGAAGGGATCAATGCCGGATGAAAAAAGGCTTGACCTCTATGTATCAATGCTTGAAAATACGCTGAATAAACTGAAGTCAGTTCCGGGTGTGGACACGTTTATAGCATACGCTCCTGAAAGCGGGAAAGATTATTTCACACGATTTGGCGTCGGACTTATTCTCCTGCCTGAAGGAGATCTCGGGGTGAGAATGTTTCATTCATTCAGAGAAGTGTTTAAGGCAGGTTATCACAGGGCGGCCCTCGTCGGCGCTGATATCCCCGATCTCTCTTCGACAATAATTCTGAAGGCATTTGCTTTGTTGTCCTTAGACGATATTGTATACGGACCTGCAGTAGACGGAGGTTATTATCTGGTCGGTATGAGGAAGCTCATTAAAGAAATCTTTGAAGATGTGCCCTGGTCCTCTGATCAAACCTTGAACAGGAGCATCGAAAAGGCAAGGCAATCCGGATACAGTTTAGCCCTGACTGAAACGCTTTCCGATGTAGACACTATCGATGATGTGAGAAGATCAGGTCTTATGTCCTGAACCACAAGTTCATCAATGAATACCTGAACTGTGTGTTTCCCATCGACAGGAAGAAATTCAGTATATTTTAATTATTCCACCACCCATACAGCGCAATTTTTTGCCTCATGAACAACCTGGCTTGATACGCTTCCCAGGAGAAACTCCTCTGTTTTTGATTTGTGGTGCCTGCCCACAACTACGGTACAGCAGCTTAATTGACATTGCATTGACAATATCATGTCTGAAAGGGTTTTGGCATCTCCAACACGTAATTTTATATCAACTTTGTCCTCTGAGAAACCTGACTGGATCAATACCTGCCTGTAGTTCTCAAGCATCTGGTTCATCTCCTTCTCTCTGCTCTTTATCCACTCATTCTTTTCCTGTTCACTCTCGAAGAAATCTGCCTCAGGTTCCTGAATAACGCTTAAAAGCGTAACCCTGAATCCGTTAAAACCTCCAAGAAAATCCGCTACATAGAGCACAGCGCGTTTTGAATCCTCGGTCCGGTCAATAGCTATCATAAGGTGTTTGTCCCGCAATGTTGCGTTCGTGTCATCCATAATTCCTCCTGTAACAGATCCTGATTTATATGAATTTATTCCAATACGTCAAGCGCTTCTCCAAGATCTTCGAGCAGTTCAATGGTATTTTCATAGTAAACTTTGGCCCCGGCAGAGAAGTGCATAAGCACCCGATTCAGCAGTTCGGGTATATAAGGATAGATCTTTTTCAGATTCGCGACCCGGTGATGAAATACAATGTTCAAATCATCATCAGAGAGTCTGCTCAATATGTCCGGTCCATTCAGCCTCAGATCGTGGACCGTGATATCTTCGCGGCCGGTAATGAAGATCAGGACATTGCCGAGGCCAAAAAGGTCATATCCGAATTTACTCGCACTGTGCTGGTAATTATAATCAAAATCGATCCAGCGGTATTGTCCCGTAGAAGAATCCTTGATCACATGGTCCCGGCGGATATCTCCGTGTTTTTCACCATTTTCATGAAGAAACCGGATAGCATTTGTAAGCCTTATGAATTCGGCAAGCAGGGCCGGGTAATGATTAAAGAAAAAATCCTCATGGTCTTTACCAGTTGTCCTTGTAACAGCTTCAAGCGTCTTACCATGAATAAAATCCATGACCCTGAGCGGACTTCCCGAAGCACCCTTAACAGCCCTTCCCTGCATAAAATCCGTTCTGCCGCGGACAATATCCAGTATTCTCTCCTCTTTCTGAGGGCTCCGTACGCATTCAAATACAAGACCTCCTATATGTGCCGTAAAGCGTTCCCTGAATACCCATTTTATAATTTTCATCTGCCCGGATTTAAGATCTATAGCCCGTTTTACCCAGAATTTCTGCTCATCATCCAATCCGAACCTGCCTTCACGTTCATTATTTCGTACAAAGTACGGTATACCGTCGAGCACTACCACATCATCATAATCCACGAGGAAAAAATCAGATGTGTCCTTGATGCAGACACGCTTTGGCACACGCCCTTCAGGCACCCATTGGCTGATCATCTGAAGCAGTTTCCCTTCTGTATATCCGTTTGTTTCAATTAACGTTTGTTTCATTTATCTCCTTAATTCTAATTATATCAAACACGAAATATTATGATGCAGGGAGCGAATCCTTGCTTCTCCATGCATCGAAATTTTATAATGGACTGTTCGTTTAATAAGTCAATTATCAATTAACAATGAATAATGAGCAATTGAGGAAGTTTTTCCAGTTGCTCATTGTTCACTGCTAATTACTCATTATTTTCAAGGAGAAAACTTATGACCACAGCAACCAGAGGAAAGATCACCGATGTCCATGAACTCAAGAAGGTGGCAAAAAAAATACGCCTTCATATTCTGCACATGCTGACCAGGGCAGGATCAGGACATACGGGCGGTTCACTGTCAGCGACAGACGCAGCGGTAGCGATATATTTTTCAAAGATGAACTTTGATCCGAAAAATCCTCTATGGAAAGATAGAGACAGGTTTATCCTCTCAAAAGGTCATGCGGCCCCGCTGCTTTACGCAATAATGGCTGAAGCAGGATATTTCCCGGTTGATGAATTAGATCATCTTAGAAAGGTCGATTCTCCTCTTCAGGGCCATCCATGCTGTACAAGTATCCCGGGGATCGAGGTCTCAACAGGTTCACTCGGACAGGGGCTTTCTGTCGCCAACGGAATGGCATTGGGATTGCGGCTCGATAATAACCCGGCAAGAGTATACTGCATCATGGGAGACGGAGAGCTTCAGGAAGGACAGGTCTGGGAGGCGGCAATGACGGCCGCTCATTATAAAATCGACAACCTCTGTGCTGTTGTTGACAGCAACGGTTTGCAGATAGACGGACCGGTCCAGAAGGTCATGGGGGTTGCCCCGCTGCATGATAAATGGGCTGCATTCGGATGGCATGTAATTGACATTAATGGACATGACATGGGTCAAATTTCAGCTGCCCTTGATGAAGCAGAAAGGACCAAAGGCAAACCTACGATGATCATAGCAAATACCACAAAGGGAAAGGGTGTATCTTTCTTTGAGGATAAAGTAGAATATCACGGAATGGCGCCCTCACTGGATGAATATGAAAGGGCGGTAAAGGAGATCCATAATGGGTGAGAGCAGACAGAAGGCAGAAGTCAGCAGTCAGAAGGCAGTAGTAGGGGCGTATGGCAATACGCCCGAAAGAAACCGAAAGCAACAAGGGATGCATATGGAGAGGCCCTGCTTGAACTTGGGAAAAAACGTTCAGACATTGTAGCGCTCGACGCCGATCTCTCATGTTCGACAAAGACGGATAAATTTGCAAAGGCTTTCCCTGAAAGATTTTTTAATATGGGCATCGCAGAGCAGGACATGATAGGCACTGCTGCAGGACTTGCACTTACGGGAAAGGTCCCGTTCGCCTCCACATTTGCAGTTTTTGAGACAGGCAGGGCCTGGGACCAGATAAGACTTACGGTCTGTTATTCAAATACAAATGTAAAACTTGTCGCAACTCACGGAGGTATAACTGTCGGCGAAGACGGGGCCTCTCATCAGGCCCTTGAAGATATAACCTTAATGAGAGCGCTTCCCAATATGACTGTAATAGTCCCTGCTGACGCTGCTGAAACCGCTTCTGTAATTAATACTATTGCTGAATATAAAGGTCCTGTATACGTACGGCTTGGAAGGTCCAAAGTTCCGTATGTAGTGCCGGATGATTATCAATTCAGGATCGGAAAGGCTTTGACATTCCATATAGGGAAAGACGTCAATATAGTCGCTGCGGGGATAATGGTCGCTGCTGCAAAGAAGGCAGCGGAGATGCTCAGGAAAGAAGGCATAGATGCAGGCGTTATCAACATGTCTACTATAAAGCCGCTCGATGGCGAAACTCTTTTGACGGCTGCCAGAAATTCAAAACTCATTATAACTGCAGAGGAGCATTCGGTGATCGGCGGACTTGGCGGGGCCGTAAGCGAATTTCTTTCAGAGAATTATCCTGTTGCTGTAAAGCGGATAGGCATCCAGGATACATTCGGTTGTTCCGGACCCTCTGATGAACTCCTTGAATTTCACGGACTCACCGCAGAGGATATAGTTAAGACGGTGAAGGCAGCGCTGAAATAGTGAACAATTAATAAGTTGTAAATCCTTAATTGTTAATTCATCATTGTTAATTGTTCATTAATAGGGACATATGATCCAATTTATAAACGTCTCAAAATCTTATGACACTGATATTATTCTGAAAGATATCTCCTTTACCATCGAAAAAGGTGAACTTGCCTTTGTAACAGGACCGAGCGGGGTAGGAAAAACAACCCTGCTCAGACTTATCTACTGCGCTGAAAGACCTGATGAAGGGGATATCATTACAGCGGGCTGGGACCTCAGAAAATTAAAACAGAGCACTATCCCTTTTTTAAGACGGAATGTAGGTATTGTTTTCCAGGACTTCAGGTTATTACAAAACAAGACCGTCTTTGAAAATGTCGCCCTCGCCCTCAGGATCCACGATATGCATCCTAAGGAGATCAAGGAACATGTAAACGGGGTTTTAAAAGAAGTAAGATTAAAACATAAGGAAAACGTGTTCCCTCATCACCTTTCAGGGGGAGAACAGCAGAGGGTCGTAATTGCGCGCGCCATGGTGTCCAAGCCTACGGTCCTTCTTGCAGATGAGCCTACCGGCAACCTGGACTCAGAAACCTCTATAGCAATTATGAACCTTTTCAGGGGAATAAACACAAAAGGCACAACCGTGCTCATTGCAACTCATAACGACAGCCTTTTCCAGGGTACTGGTCGCAGGGTATTGCATTTAAGAGACGGTCAGATCGAAAAGGAGTTCATAGGATGAGAATTTTCATATACTCTCTTGAAACCGCCCTGAGAAGTCTGTGGCATGAAAAATGGATAAACCTGCTTACCATCATGTCCATCAGCATCGGCCTGCTGATAGTAAGCACCTTTATGTCCATCACAAATAATCTGGATTCGGTACTTAAGCGCTGGGCCAAAGACTTCGGACTGATTGTATACTTAAATGAGGGTTTGAGCAGGGAAACAGAAGATACCCTCAAGGATTTTTTTGAGCATGATTCCGACTTTACCGCGGTAACATATATTTCAAAGGACCAGGCCTTGCAGGAACTCCGTCTGGCGCTTGGAAAACAGCGCTCTGTCCTGGATGAATTTGACAGTAACCCCCTGCCTTCTTCATTTGAATTGACGCTCAAAAGAGAGCTTCTTAATCCGGCATTTGTAGAGCGCAAGGCGTCGGAGATAAAACATTTAAACGGAGTGGAAGATATCCAGTACGGTGAAAAATGGCTTTCATCTCTCAGCACGCTTGCCAATGTAATGAAAGTCAGCGCTATCTTTCTTGGCGGCGCCATCTTTATCGCTATCGCGTTCATCACATACAGCACCATAAAGATCTTTTTTTACAGAAGAAAAGATGAGATTGAAACGCTTAAATTACTTGGCGCTACAAGGAGTTTTGTAAGACTGCCGTTTTTATTGGAAGGACTTTTTATCGGGATCATTGCAGGCGTTGCCAGCTCTATAGGACTCTTCGGAGTATACTCAATTATCATTAAAAAGATCTCTGAATTCCTGCCCGCGGTCAATATAATTATGACTCCTCTGCCGATAAAAGCCTACTTTCCCGCCCCGCTTGCCGGAGCATTCATGAGTTTTATCGGAAGCCTCATCGCAGTCGGAAAGATTAAGTATTAGATGAATAACAATGACAGAAGAAAGATAAATAAAGTCCCCCTACTGTCTACTGTCTACTGCTTATTGCCTACTGTCTACTGTCTACTGCTTACTGTTCTTCTCACTTCTCACTTCTCACTTGTTCACGCTGCCAATCCTAAAAAAGATCTTTCAGAAATTGAAAGAAAACTCAAAGAAAGTAAAAAGCAGGTCAAAGAAGCAATAGAACAGGAAAAATCGATATTGTCGGAAATAGACAGAATAAACAAGACCATAAAGAAAAAACAGGGGGAAATTAAAATTTACGAAAACCGCATATCACAAACTGAGTCAGACATGAAAAATCTTGAAAACGAGATCATGACGCTTACCGGCAGACTGGAGCAGAATAAAGAGAAACTGAAAGAGCGGTTAAAGGCCCTTTACAAACAGCATTACGGAGTTAAAGCGCTTATACTGATCAGCGCAAAGGACTACCAGGACCTGCTGAATAAAAGCAGATATATGAACCTGATCGCCTATTATGACAGGCAGATTATCAGTGCGGTCAACAGCGAAATATCGATAGCCAATGAAAAGAAAACTGATCTGGAAGTTTTAAGGAAAAATCTTCAGATCAGTAAAGATAATGTTCAGAACAAACAGAAAGAGATGAATGCTGAGATCAGTAAAAAAGACAACCTTCTCGCATCGGTCCGAAGCAAACGGAGTTCATACGAAGATATGATCAAAGAACTTGAAGTATCATCCGAGAAACTCCGTGCAATGATTGAAACTTTTGACAAGGAAACGCCTTCGGAGCAGGTACCGGGAACAGGTTTCGGAGCTCAGAAAGGACGCCTGCCCTGGCCTATAAACGGTGACGTTATCATCCCCTATGGAAAATACAGCGATCCGCAGTATAACATACCTGTTTTTAAGAACGGTATCGAGATCAGGGCCGTTAACAGCGAACAGCCCATGGCTGTTGCCGGAGGCAATGTGGTATATGCCGACTGGTTTAAAGGATATGGCCTGCTGTTGATAATAAACCATGGCAACGGTTATCATAGTTTATATGGACATTTGTCAGAAATTTTCTTTAAGTCAGGTGATATAATCAAGAAAGGAATTGCTGTCGGAAATATCGGTGAATCAGGAGTTTTAAATGTTCCCTCCCTGTATTTTGAGATCAGATATAAAGGGAAACCCGTGGACCCGATGCAATGGCTGAAAAAAACAAACAATAAACATAATTGATATAATTTTCAGGATTGATGATAAATATCAGAAAATTATTAAAAGACACAGGAGGAAGAATGTTCAGACACAAAACTGCTCTTATTTTGTACTTTGTTGCGATACTTGCGATTACAGGATTGCTGGTTGATAAAGAAATACTTTTAGGAAAGGTAAGCGACGGAGACAGTGAGCATTACTCAAAGATTAAAACCTTTACAGAGACCCTTTCAATAATTAAACAGAATTATGTTGAAGAGATAGATGACAAAGAACTTATAAACGGAGCGATCAAGGGAATGCTCAACCAGCTCGACCCTCATTCCTCATTTATGCCTCCTGACGCATTCAAAGAAATGCAGATTGACACAAAGGGTGAATTTTCGGGGCTCGGGATACAAATAAGTGTAAAAGATAAAATGCTGACCGTAATCGCCCCTATCGAGGACACCCCGGCATACAAAGCCGGCATTAAAGCCGGCGACACAATTCTAAAGATAGACGGCGAGTCCACAAAAGATTTATCTCTCCAGGACGCTGTAAACAAATTAAGGGGGACTAAAGGCACGTCAGTGACAATAACGATCTTCAGGGAGGGATGGGAGAAACCGAAGGATTTTATCATTGTCAGAGAAGTTATACAGATCAAGAGTGTAAAATACAAGACCCTCGAAGATAAAATAGGATATGTGAAGCTTACACAATTTCAGCAGAGGACCAGTGAGGACCTTGAAAACGCCCTTGAAGCTCTCGAAAAAGACAAGATAAACTCTCTTATACTGGACCTGAGGAACAATCCAGGCGGCCTGTTAAATGGAGCTGTAGAGGTCACAAGCCAATTCTTACCTGAAGGAAAACTCGTTGTTTATATTAAAGGCAGAAGCGGTGAACAGCAGGATTTCAATACCAACAGCTCAAAAAAAACAGATTATCCGATGATAGTCCTTGTAAACGAAGGGAGCGCCAGTGCATCCGAGATCGTTGCCGGGGCCCTGCAGGACTGGGGACGTGCGGTTGTTCTCGGAATGCAAACCTTCGGAAAAGGATCTGTTCAGACCGTTATACCTCTGAGCGATGGTTCAGCATTGCGGCTGACAACGGCAAGGTACTATACTCCTAAAGGAAGATCAATACAGAGCACCGGGATCACACCTGACATAATAATCAAGACTGAGATAAAAGAAAACGGCAAATCACATCCGGTCATAAGAGAAAAAGATCTCAAACAGCATCTGAAGAATGATGTGACAAAGGAAAAAGAGATTGAGGAAAAGAAACCGGAACCGGAAATTTCAGAAGCGCCGGTGGAGATATCCGAAGCAGATGATGTGCAGCTGCAGCGCGCCATGGACCTCCTGAAGACATGGAAGGTATTTAAACTCTTGCCGAAGGCCGGATAAGTAATTACCCATGCTTACTCTCGGCGTGTTGGCCTCAGGCAGAGGCTCAAATTTTCAGTCAATCATTGACAGCATCGAATCAGGTTTCCTCAAGGCAAGAATTGTTGCGCTGATAAGTGACAATGCGGACGCTTATGCCATTGAACGTGCGAAAAAGCATAATATTGAATCTATAGTTCTTAAACCCAAAGACTTCCCCGATAAGAATACTTACTATGCGCATATTGCCGATGAATTAGAAAAGAGAGGCGTTGAACTTGTCATACTGGCAGGTTTCATGAGAGTTGCCGGAAAAGCGCTCATAGATCGATATCGGAATAAAATAATGAACATCCACCCTGCCCTGCTGCCTTCCTTTCCCGGACTTCACGGACAGAAACAGGCCGTTGATTACGGAGTAAAGATCTCAGGCTGCACAGTTCATTTTGTTGATGAAGGAGTGGATACGGGCCCGATAATAATCCAGGCTGCAGTGCCTGCCTACGATGATGATACGGAAGATACCCTGTCCGAAAGGGTCCTGAAACAGGAACACAAAATCTTTCCGTATGCAATAAAGCTTTATTCTGAAGGCAGGATTTCCGTTGAAGGGCGCAAAGCGGTCATCAAGGGTAACAGGGAAGATTCCCTTCTCATCAATCCGCCTCTCGCTGCGACATGAACTCTTTCTTTCCCTTATAAGTCTTCCAGCGGTTATGTATCCATAAATATTGTTCAGGATACTTTCGGATAATGGATTCCATCTCACGGGTCATCTCTTCCGTGATCCTGATGATCTCATCTTTTTTACTTGTGTATTCCCCGGGATAAATGGGGTCGCTTACAAAGCCTTCATATTGATAATTACCTGACTTCCTGCAGCATGCAAAAACAACAAGAGGTCTATTGTATGTTATGGAGAGCAACGCTGGAACAGGAGTTGTAGTTGCCTTGCGTCCGAAGAAGTCGATCAGGAGTCCTTTCATTGTACTCTGGTCCGGCAGCATAGCTATGGAGCTGCCCTGCTTAAGGGCTTTTTTAAGAGCACCTAATGCGTTTTTATTCGAAATGACAACCTGACCCGTGGATGCACGATATTCATATACGAATTTATCGAGATATTCATTATCCAAAGGCCTTGCAACAATAACGAGAGGGGTTTCAACTGCTGCACATATATGAGGAATGATCTCCCAGTTCCCTATATGCGGCGTTACAAAAATACACCCGCCTGATTTATCATGTATCTTTTTTGTCTTGAGAAATACATTTTTAATCTCCTCAGTTACGTTCCCGGTGTTGTCCGCAGTATCAGGTTGTGTAAACAGAGAATGAAGTTTTATAACCTCCAGGAATGTGAGAAAGAAGGAACCGCAGCACTGGCGTGCAATAGTTCTGATCTCGTTCCCGCTTTTCTCATTCTTAAATGCATGCCTCAGGTTTGCAAGGGCAATATTGCGGCGTTTTTTACTGAGGAAGTAAAGAAGGTCTCCGAGGAAACTACTGATCATTTTTACCACTCTTAATGGTAAAGAACGTGTAATGAGGATAAAGAAATATGCTGCTGCATATTCAATATATTTGGTGATCCTGTTTTTTTTGCGTTTCTTTTTCACAACAAAAATTAACACGACAAAGAATTATTTATTTTTAAAATATTTGGTTATATAGTCTAAAGTAACAACCTGCTGATTATCAACATAAACTTGACTATACGCGACGTTAAGTTTTATTCTTACTTTCATGGAAAAACTCTGGTCAGGAAGGTTTAAAGAAAAGACGGAAAAGGTGGTAGAAAATTTTACTTCTTCACTATCTTTTGATATACGTCTATGGAAATATGATATCGAAGGAAGTGTTGCACACGTAAAAATGCTCGGCAAGCAGAAAATTATTCCGAAGAAAGACGTTGAATTGATACTGCGCGGTCTTGAAGGAATAAAGAGGGAGATACTGGAAGGCAGGTTCAGGTTCCATAAAAATCTCGAAGACATACATATGAATATAGAACAGGCCCTTATCAAGAAAATAGGTCCTGTCGGAGGAAGGCTTCACACTGCAAGGAGCAGGAACGACCAGGTGGCGCTGGACCTCAGGCTTTATTTGAGAGATGAGATATCAGACATTGTGAAACTGATCAAACGGTTCCAAAAAGTCATTGTCTCTGTTGCCGGAAAGCATATTGATACTGTAATGCCCGGATATACACATCTGCAAAAGGCGCAGCCCGTGCTGCTCGCACACCATTTGCTCGCCTATTTTGAGATGCTTGAGAGGGACAAAGAGAGGTTTGAAGACTGCCTGAAGAGGGTAAATGTCCTGCCGCTTGGATCAGCGGCGCTTGCCGGCACAACGCTGCCCATTGACAGAAAGTATACGGCACGTCTTCTAAAATTTCCAAAGATATCGGAAAACAGCATGGATGCCGTGTCTGACAGGGATTTTGTCATTGAATTCATATCAGCGTCAGGCATTCTTATGGTCCATCTTTCGAGGCTTTCAGAGGAAATTATTATCTGGAATAATGACCAGTTTGGATTTATTGAACTGCCTGATGCCTTCACAACCGGTTCCAGTATCATGCCGCAGAAGAAAAATCCCGATGTCCTTGAGCTGATAAGAGGAAAGTCCGGAAGGGTATTCGGGCATTTAACAGCAATACTCACCGTCATGAAAGGGTTGCCGCTTGCATATAACAGAGACCTGCAGGAGGACAAAGAACCTTTGTTTGATACTGTCGATACCGTAAAAGCAAGCCTTCAGGTCTTGACAGAGATGATGCCGAAGGCCCGGTTCAATAAAGAGGTTATGAGAAAGGCCTCAGAGAAAGGATATCTGACCGCCACAGACCTTGCAGAATATCTTGTCCGGAAAGGCCTGCCTTTCAGGGATGCTCACAGGGTCACAGGTGAGCTCGTGAGATACTGTATTGATAATAATAAGGTGATGAGTGATCTGATGCTGAAGGAATTCCGGCAGTTCTCTAAACTGATCGGGGAAGATATTGTTCATCATATTTCCGTACAAACTTCAGTTAACGAAAAAAAATCCTTCGGCGGAACATCAAAAAAGCTGGTGCTTGCACGTATAAAAAAACTAAAAAGTGAGAAGTAGGGGCGAGGCGGTGCCTCGCCCATCAAGTGCGGAATGGCAGATATCGGAAATAGTCAATGAAAGATAAAAAATACAAAAGAACAAATAACTTTATGCACGTCACTCTTATCCTTGTACTGCTTGCTGCTTACTGCTTACTGCTTACTGCCTCCTGCGGCAGGAGAGGAGACCCGGTTCTGGTTAAGCCTCGTGATGAAAAAGCTGATAAAAAGAATAAGGATGAAGGCCTGAAAGACGGACCGAAACAAGGAACTTCGACAGAGCAAAAAAAGAGCGAACAGCTGACTGTAACTACACCTGATGCGCCTGCTGGGCTGATCGGCCTTTATACCAGGACAAGTATTGTGCTTACGTGGAATGAAGTTGCCGGGCAGAACATCAAATACAGGGTTTATCGTTCCACAGGTGATGGTTACATTCCGGCAGGAGAAACCGTTACCCCTGCTTTTACAGACAGGGATGTTGAACCCAATAAGAACTATTATTACAAAGTGGGCGCAGTCGGTTTGAAAGAAGGTCCCCTTTCTGCAGAGATACATATCATAACGGAGGTCCATTGATAATGAGAGAAAAAATATTGAAGGCGTTTGAAGAAAGCGCAGCCGTCAAACAGCAATTTGTCAAGGAAAATGTTGACACTATTATTGAGGTATCAAGGATGATCGCCGACAGCCTGAATAAAGGAGGCAAACTCCTGCTTTTTGGAAACGGCGGCAGTTCCACTGACGCATCGCATATAGCAGCGGAATTTGTGAACAGATTCATGAAAGACCGTCCGCCTTTTCCTGCGATCGCACTTAATACAGATATGGCGGTTATTACTTCCATATCCAATGATTATGATTATTCAGAAATTTTTGCCCGTCAATTAAAAGCGCTTGCTCAGGAGGGTGATGTGGTCCTTGCCATAAGCACCAGCGGAAACTCTCCCAATGTTCTGAAAGCTATAGATGTTGCGAAAAAGAAGAAGTTGAAAACGATTGCGTTTACCGGCGCAAAGGGCGATAAACTTGCTTCAAAAACAGATTATGTCTTCGCTGTTCCTTCCAGCAACACGCCGAGGATACAGGAAACCCATAGTATTCTCGGACATGTGATCTGCCAGATGGTGGAGGAAATACTTCTCGAAAGCCATCGGAAGAAGTAAAAATAAACTACGCTTCTTCATCTATCAGATGTCTTTTTTCTTCGAGATATTCCTCAAGTTCGTGTAACTTCCTGTGTGTGAAATCCCGTATTTTTATCAGGCTTCCTCTTGGAATCTGTTCTTCATTATGTTGAGGCACTACCTTGCCTTTGAACTCTGACAGTAGTTTAATATAAGGAGGAATATAAAAATGCAGTGTAACTTTTGAACCTTCCGGTAATGGTTCATCTGTTTTTATAAACACCTTGCCTTTACTCGTATTAAGAAGAAAATCAGGACAATCCATTGGAACATTATCGCCGTATTTAATTGCCAGACATAGCGGAAAATGGACCTGCTTTGTCTTTTCAGTATTCTGAAAAAATTCCGCTACACTGCCCTTTTTATCGACGAAATACTTATCCATGTAAATAGTTTAAATACATCAATATGCAATGTGAATATGGATGCATTTACCCGATCAATTATATGTTAGTCATTAAAAATATTTATATATCCTGATTTTACATCATTCTATTGAAAAGTCAACAGTAGAACAGGCTTGTACTGAATAACCGTAGTGCTGCAATTTGTGGATTAACGGGCGCTGGAAATGCTACTATTCCAATATGAAAAAAATTGCGGTTTTGTCAATTATACTTTTTTTTCTGCCGCAAATTTCAGTTGCGGAAAAATATTACCTTAAATTAAGAACGAGCTATAATCCCGGTTACCTTAGAATTGTTATTGAAGGGGCTGAAGATATTATTACCATGGCGATAGTTAACCAGAAGGGACAGGATATTACAGTTTCATTTCCGGGAGCTGATTTTACACTCCAGGGAGAAAATGCAAAAATTAATTACAGAAAAACGGATAAGGGTACAGCAGTGTTTTCACCAGGTGATTTCAGTGGATTAAAAGTCCTGAATCTCAAAAACCCGAGCAGGCTTGTGATTGATATATATCAGAACGTAAAGAAGGATGAAAAGCAAAAAAACGATTCCATATCCCCCGTAAGGGCGGGTTTGAAACCCGCCCCTACAAAAACCCTTGTTATCGACCCCGGACACGGAGGTTTCGAAACCGGTATCACTAAAGATGCTTATGCAGAGAAGAACATTGTTCTGGATATTTCACGAAAATTAAGCACGCTTGCAAAAGATGGCTCTCTTAACAGCACACTGACGAGAGGCGGGGACCTTTATATGTCAATGAGCGAAAGGATAAAATATTCAAACAGCAAAAACGCAGATATCTTTATCAGCCTTCATATCGGCAATCATAAAGATATTGTGATCTATATCCCCGTGATCACGGAACATGCTTCCGATGCAGTGAAACCTTATTTGTACAATAAGGGACAGGAAGAATATTTAAAAAAGACAGTGCTGTTGCTGAATGCAATGAAAGAAGCGGCGGCATCCAATTTAGGCAGTGTGGCGGTAACCGTGAAACCGCTTCCTTACAGCATTATTTCAAAGATAGAAGCAGCGGCCCTCATCATTGAACTGCCTTCATTTGAGTATGCAAACTATACTGAAGAATATAAGGCAGCAATAGCAAATACCCTGAACAAAGGACTTTATCTATATGAAGAAAAAAATGCGGCCTAATAAGACTAACCGTGTTTTTCCCCTCGCATTAATCGCAGCTTTTACTGTCAGCATGAGCATCAGTTATTTTTATTTAAAAGGCACGTTTAAATTCGATTCTTCTTTAATAGAAGAACTTACAGCAAGACAGACAAAAACAGGGCCCAAAGAGCAAAAAGAAAATGTACTGCGGTTGTACGAACCCAAAGACATTATTTCAGAAAGCAGTGATGATACAAACCCGCAAAAAGACGCGTCGCTTGCTGCAGCAGAAGATATAATACGAAAATATTTAAACGCTTTCGATACGAAGCTTCTGGATTTATACATGGACAAGGAAAATATTGTATATATTGATCTCGGGAATGAATTAAAGAAAAATTTCAGGGGCGACGCTTCCGAAGAATTAAATATCATTGCAGGATTATATAAAGGCATTGAACAGGCTGTCCCCGGCTTCAAAGCTCTGAAGATTTTAATTGAAGGGCATGAAGCTGAAACTCTCGGAGGACATATTAATATTTCAGAACCGATAGGGAAAGAGATTGCAGAAAATATCTGACAGGCCCATAGGGGTTTTTGATTCGGGTGTCGGCGGATTGACCGTCATGAAAGAAATTATGCTTCAGATGCCTGAAGAGAATATTCTTTATATCGGCGATACCGCACGCGTCCCATACGGAACAAGGTCATCCGGGACGGTCACCAGATATTCCCTTGAAATGGTCGATTTTCTTGTCGGGAAGGGTATAAAACTCCTGGTCATTGCCTGCAATACTGCGTCGGCCTTTGCCCTGCCTGCGATAAGAGAAAGGTTTGATATACCAGTAGTAGGTGTAATTGAACCGGGTGCAAAAAAAGCGATCGAGACTACAAAATCAAAGATGATAGGCATAGTAGGCACAGAGGGCACAATACGAAGCAATTCATACGTGCATGCGATAAACTCTCTATACGGCAACAGACCCGTAGTAATAAAAGAGCACGGGACCATACGTTTTGACAGATATTTCGAGATAAGTCTTGACGACTTTACTATCTTTACAAAAGCATGTCCGCTTTTCGTGCCGCTTGCCGAGGAAGGATGGATATCCAATGATGTTGCGGTTTTAACAGCTGCACATTACCTTGAAGGGCTAAAGAAAGAACCGATCGACACCCTGGTCCTCGGCTGCACTCATTACCCTTTGTTGAAAGAAGTGATCTCCAGGGTCATGGGCGACAATATAGCGCTTGTAGATTCGGCCCAGGAGACAGCAAAGGAAATAAAGAGGACCCTGATTCTAAAGGACATGATAAATACGTCTGCGTCATGTCCACAACGCAGATTTTACGTCACCGATTCTCCTGAAAGATTTATAAAAATCGGCGAAAGGTTTCTTGGAGAAAAGATAGAGCATATAGAAAAAATAAATATTGGAGGTAACTGATGCGGCCTGATAAAAGAAGCGCAAATGATTTGAGAGATATTGTAATTACCTGTAATTACCTGAATACGGCAGAAGGCTCCGTGCTGATAGAAATGGGAGGTACAAAAGTTATATGTACGGCAACGATTGAGAACAAGGTGCCGCAGTTTCTGAAAGATCAGGGCCGTGGATGGGTCACCGCCGAGTATTCAATGCTCCCGCGGGCTACGCCCACCAGGACAACGCGTGAAGCTTCCACAGGAAGGGTCGGGGGCAGGACCCATGAAATTCAAAGGCTCATCGGCAGGGCCATGCGCTCTGTTGTCGACCTTAACGCATTGGGGGAAAAGACCATATGGCTTGATTGCGATGTCATTCAGGCAGACGGAGGCACCAGGACCGCTGCGATAACAGGCGCCTTTGTAGCTTTTAAACTTGCGCTTAAACATGCAATGGAAAACAAAATCATCGTGAAGCAGGCCATAAAGGATTATGTTGCAGCCGTAAGTGTGGGAATTGTAGGAGGAGAGCCGAGACTGGACCTCTCTTATATTGAGGATTCAACGGCAGAAGTTGATATGAACATTGTTATGACAGAGTCAGGGAAATTCATAGAGGTCCAGGGAACAGCGGAAACAGAACCGTTTGACAGGTCCCGCCTGAATGCAATGCTTGATCTCGCTGAGTCAGGAATAAAGAAGATCATAGCGATTCAGAAAGCAGCCTTGGGAGAATAATCACTTTTTAACTTCCTCGCTTCCGGTCTTTATTTCATCTTGAATCCTTTATGACAAATCATGTATTCTTTAATGGGGATATGGAATACAGGAGCATAAAAAACTGGCCTGAATCAGAGAGGCCGCGAGAGATACTTCTCACTGCAGGAGCAGGCAATTTAAGCACGGCCCAGCTTCTTGCAATAATTCTGAGAACAGGTGGAAAAAATAAAAGTGCCCTGGGACTTGCGCGGGAGCTGCTTGTGCAGTTTAATGGTTTAAAAAGTATAGAAGATGCCTCTGTGGCTGAATTCTCAAACACAAAAGGAATGGGAAATGCCAAGATCGCCCAATTGAAGGCGGCCTTTGAGCTCGGCAGGAGGCTCTTACAGGATGATGCGGGTGATGCGCTGAAAGTCCCGTCTTTCAGAAGCAGTCATGATGTTTATGAATACTACAGACCGAGATTTTATGGATTAAAGAAGGAGCGTTTTCTTTGTGCACTGCTTGATATAAAGAACAGGGTTTTCAGGGAAACAACTGTTTCGGACGGCACCCTTACATCTTCCCCGGTGCATCCCAGAGAAGTGTTTCGATATGCTATCAAGGAAGCGGCGGCATCTGTACTTTTTATACATAATCATCCCAGCGGAGACTCGAGCCCCAGCAAGGACGATCTTGATATTACCAAAAGACTGATTGAAACAGGTAAAATAATCGGCATTAATGTGCTGGACCATGTGGTTATTTCTGACAGTAACTATGTGAGCATTATGGAGAAGGGGTATGTTTAAAGTAAAAAAATTAAATCCACAGATTACGCAGATGGCGCAGATTTATAAAAGTGTCATTTGAAAGTTTCATACTTAATCAGGGACGATATCTGGATTCCGGCTTTCGCGGGAATGACCATTTAAGGTAAAGTAATTTTAATCTGTGTAATCTGCGAAATCTGTGGACTAAAAAAGGAGGCAAAATGGCAAAAGTTAAAAGGGCGCTTATCAGCGTTTCTGATAAGACAGGTATAGTGGAATTCGCCAGGGAACTTAAGGGTCTTGGCATTGAAATACTTTCTACCGGAGGCACTGCAAAGACTTTAAAGGGCGCAGGTCTTCGTGTGAAAGACGTTTCTGAATATACAAAGTTTCCGGAAATGCTTGGGGGAAGGCTTAAAACTCTTCATCCGAAGATACATGGCGGATTGCTCTGGAGAAGGGATGATCCAAAGGATGAACAGGAGATCAAGGCCAATAAAATAGAATCAATAGATATGGTTGTGGTCAATCTCTATCCTTTTGAACAGACCGTATCAAAGGCTGATGTTACATTCGATGAGGCTATTGAGAACATTGACATCGGCGGGCCCACGATGCTCAGGGCCGCGTCAAAGAATTTCAGAGATGTCATTGTTATAGTTGACCCTGATGATTACGGTAAAATAATCGATGAACTAAAGACCCGTGATGGAGAGGCATCCTATGACAGCAAATTCTATCTCGCAAAAAAGGTTTTCTCTCACACGGCGAGGTACGATACATTGATCTCCAATTATCTCAGCAGATATGGGGAAGCAGGCGAGGTATTCCCGAAGTACTTTAACCAAAGCTTTCTCAAGATAAATGATCTGCGTTATGGAGAAAACCCCCATCAGAAGGCAGCGTTATACAAGGAACCGCTTTATAACGGTCTTTCTCTCGTTGACGCAAGGATTTTACAGGGCAAGGAGATGTCGTATAATAATTATCTTGACTCAAGCGCTGCTCTTGAGCTTGTGAGGGAATTTAATGGGCCGGCAGCCGTTATCGTAAAACACAATAATCCGTGCGGGGTAGCGATAGCCGATGCCATCGAATCTGCATATGTGAAGGCGTTTGAAGCAGATCCCATATCTGCCTTTGGAGGGGTCATAGCACTGAGCAGAGATGTTAACGTATCAACTGCCAGGGAAATACTTAAGCTCTTTGTTGAAATAATAATCGCCCCTGGTTTTGATCCGGAGGCATTGAAATTACTGAGCGGTAAACCGAACATAAGATTGCTTGTGCTTGACATATCACAGGCCCCGGCAGGTTTTGATATCAGAAAGATCCAGGGCGGTCTCCTCGCACAGGAGAGAGATTCAGGAAAGATAGATGATTATAGAACGCTGAAAGTTGTTACAAAAAGGAAACCTACCGATGATGAATATTCCGCAATGGAGTTTGCATGGAAGATCTGCAAGCATATGAAATCAAATGCGATCATATATACATCAAAGGACCGTGCGCTCGGGATCGGCGTTGGACAGACAAGCAGGGTGGATTCTGCAAAGCTGGCCGAGGTGAAGGCAGGGAATTTCAGCATTTCGCTGAAAGGTTCAGCAGTAGGCTCTGACGCATTTTTCCCCAACAGGGACGGTATTGATGTCATTGCAAAAGCAGGGGCCACCGCAGTGATCCAGCCCGGCGGCTCAATCAAAGATAACGACGTAATAGCTGCAGCAGATGAGCACAATATGACAATGCTGTTTACCGGGATGAGGCACTTTAAACATTAAATGCTTTTGTAGGGGCAATTCATGAATTGCCCCTACAGCATGAATAAATCAGAAGGAGACTGAATGAAAGTTCTTGTTATTGGCGGCGGCGGCAGGGAGCATGCTATTGTCTGGAAGCTCAGTCAGAGTTCAAAAGTTGACAGGATATTCTGTGCACCCGGCAATACAGGTATCGCCGAGATTGCTGAATGCCTTGATATTAAGGCAGATGATATAGACTCATTGTTGAACTTTGCAAAATATGAGGGGATTGATTTAACGGTTGTTGGCCCGGAGGTCCCGCTGACCGCAGGAATTGTTGATACTTTCGTTAAGGCTGAACGCAGGATCTTCGGTCCTGACAAATCAGGAGCGAGACTTGAGGGGAGTAAAGTGTTTGCGAAGGATTTCATGCGCAAGTACGGTCTTCCTACCGCCGAATACAACACATTTACATCATACCGTCATGCAGAAGAATATATCAGGCTTAAGGGCGCCCCACTCGTGATAAAGGCAGACGGGTTGGCAGCAGGAAAAGGTGTATTCGTATGTGAAACCTCGGATGAGGCTATTGATTCCCTCAGACTTATAATGAAAGAAAAATCATTCGGTGATGCCGGCAGCAGGGTTGTAATCGAACAGTGTTTAAAGGGTGAAGAGGCGTCCTTTATGATATTGACTGACAGTAAAACTGTTGTTCCTCTTGCAACATCACAGGACCATAAAACAATTTTTGACGGAGATAAAGGCCCTAATACCGGCGGGATGGGCGCTTACAGTCCTGCACCGGTGATAACAGATAATTTACATCCAAAGATCATAAAGACAGTTATAGCCCCGCTGATGAAAGGTCTTAAGCGGGAAGGAATAAATTACAGAGGTGTGATCTATGCCGGGCTGATGATCTGTAACGGCAAACCTTATGTGCTTGAATTCAATTGCCGGTTTGGAGATCCCGAAGCGCAGCCCATTTTAATGAGGCTTGAAAGCGACCTTTTTGACATGCTGAAGGCAACAACAGAGGGCCGGCTCAAAGACGTTAAGGTTTCATGGAAAGATGATGCGGCTGTCTGTGTGGTCACTTCATCAAAAGGATATCCCGGGACATATGAGAAAGGTAAAGTAATTACAGGTCTTGATGAATTCAAGGGAAAACGAAACACCATGATATTCCATAGCGGGACCAGCCTTAAGAAGGGCCGGATCGTCACATCCGGTGGTCGGGTACTTGGTGTAACAGCGCTTGGCAAAGATATTCAGACAGCCAGGAAAAACGCCTACACGGCAGTTGAGAAGATCCATTTTGACGGAATGCACTACAGGAAAGATATAGCGGATAAAGCGATTAAAAGAGAGAAGTAGGGGCGGGGTAACCCCGCCCGTACATAGCAGGGGCGGACCGGTGGTCCACCCATCCCGATGAAAGGAGAAGTTTATGAAGCCAAAAGTTTTAATAGTAATGGGCAGTGATTCTGATTTATCGCTAATGGAGGAGGCTGCAAAAGTTCTGGAGCACTTTAAGATATCTTATCAAATGACTGTTTCATCTGCTCACAGAACTCCTGAAAGGACCGTAAGGATAGTGAGGAGCGCTGAGAAGAACGGCATCGAGGTCATTATTGCAGGCGCCGGCGCTGCTGCGCATCTGGCCGGTGTGATAGCCTCTCACACGGTCCTGCCGGTAATAGGAGTTCCGATCGACTCATCCCCTCTTAAAGGAATTGACGCCCTATTTTCAACGGTCCAAATGCCTCCCGGGATTCCTGTAGCCGCAATGGCGATCGGCAAGGCAGGGGCAAAGAATGCAGCTATATTTGCAGTAGAGATATTAGGAATCAAAGACCCTGTTATTACAAGTTCCCTTAAAGACTACAGGAAAAAGATGGCATCTGAAGTGCTGAAGAAAGCAAAGAAGGTTGAGAAGTCATAAACCTGCTCATTTGAAGTATAGCAACGTTCACTATCTCCATCTGCTATTTCTTCTCCGTTAACAACACCGTTAAGAAATCCATCCCTTTTGCCGTATATACATATAATGGCTGATGTTGTATCAGGAGTATATTTTCAGGAAGTTTTGGGCCTAGAAATGTACCGTAAGATTTTCAAGTAATACATGAGTTAAGAAATTATGCCGAAACGTGAAACAGGTATAGTCAAATGGTATGACGATGCTGAAGGTTACGGGTTTATTGCCCGCAAGCGGTGGGAAGAGATCTACGTTCATTACAGCGCCATAATTTGCGATGAAAGCAAATGCTCTCTGGAAGAAGGAGACCCTGTGGAATTCACAGTTGTAGAAGGTAAAGACGGCCTTCAGGCACAGGATGTTGTTTTGAAAAGCCCAAAAACAACAAAAATATTTTAAGAAAATTACCTATCCTGAAAACAGCAGTTATATCCTCAACCGCAGCCCTGTTCCTCTCTCTTGCAACCCGTTCTGAACACAAAACCGACAGCTTGCAATACCCTGTTTTTTTATTGCAAAAAAAATTAAGATAGGTTAGCCTTAAAGCAGAAGGACGCCATAATGACAGGCAAAAAAACAGCACCTACCGGCAAGGGGACCAGCCATTCGAACATTGAATGGGAAAATATTTTTAACGCAATCGGACATCCCGCCTTAATCCTCGACCCCCATCATAAAATAATAGCAGTAAACAGCACAACTTTAAAACTAACCGGCAAACCTCAAAGCGACATCCTCGGTAAAAAATGCTACGAACTATTTCATGGGAACGATGCCGTAAATCCCCCTGAAGGTTGTCCTATGGAAAAGATGCTGACATCAAATCACTTAGAAACAACAGATATGGAAATGGAGGCCTTTGGAGGATTTTTTCTTGTTTCATGCACACCGGTTGTCGACGAACAGGGGAATCTTGATAAAATTATTCACATCGCTACAGACATCACAGATCGCAGGAAGTCTGAAAATAAGTTGCGCGAAAATGAAATCCGGTTTAAGGCTGTCTTTGAAAATTCAGTAGATGCCATTGGCGTTTCAAAAAATGGCTTTCATGTCTTTGTGAATCCATCATACCTTTCACTTTTTGGGTACACGAGCGACAATGAGTTAGCTGGCAAACCAATTCTTGACCTTATTGCTCCGGAAGAACATGAAAAGATCATGGAAAACGTCAAGCGCCGCTCAAAAGGAGACTTTGTTCCTTCTGCCTATGAAACGCTTGGATTGAGGAAAGACGGTACTAAATTTAACATGGATGTTCATGTTTCTTCATATGAGCAGGCCGGTCATATCTATACTCTTGTTATCCTGCGTGATATCACCGAACACAAAAGAACAGAAGAGATACTGAAGGAAAGCGAGGAACGTTTCCATATCCTCCTTGATCAAGGTTTTGATGGTATTTTTATCCATAAAAATTATGTGATCCTTGACATTAATCAGAGAATGGCGGACATCTTGGGATATTCAGTTCCCGAATTACTTTATTCAAGCATAATTGACCGCATTACCCCGGCTTCACAAAGACTCGTTCAGGAATATGTACAGTCTTCAAAGGGAGGACATTATGAGATAGAGCTTTTGAGAAAGAATGGCCGGATAGTGAATGTTGAGGCTTGTGGCGCTTCGTGTAAATTCCAGGGCCGTGATGCCAGAATTGTGGCTATAAAAGATATCACCGATCAGAAGAAACTGCAGGAACAGCTCCGTCAGGCTCAGAAGATGGAGTCTATAGGCCACCTTGCCGGAGGGGTAGCGCACGATTTCAATAATATTCTTTCAGCAATAGTAGGCTATGCGCATTTGACCTTGATGAAGTTAAAAGAAGACGATCCATTGCGTATGAATATTGAACATATACTCAACGCATCTGACAAAGCAGCAAACCTGACACAAAGCCTTCTCGCCTTCAGCCGGAAACAGCTTATAGTACCAAAGCCTGTCAGAATCAACAGTATCGTATTTAATATGAAAAAAATATTGGACAGGATAATCGGGGAGGACATCGATTTTAAAGTCATCCCCGCTGTTAATGACCTGATCATAAAGGTTGACAAAGGTCAGATAGAGCATGCGCTGATGAATCTTGCCACAAACGCACGGGATGCAATGCCTGATGGGGGCTCATTAACTATAACTACCGAAGAAGTGGATATCGACGATAAGTTCATCCATATGCATCAGGAAGGCAGGATAGGCAAATATGCAGTTATTACGATTTCCGATACAGGCACGGGTATGGATGAAAATACAAAGGGAAATATTTTTGAACCTTTTTTCACTACAAAAGAAGTTGGCAAAGGCACAGGCCTTGGACTTGCGATGGTATACGGGACCATCAAACAGCATAACGGCTTTATCAATGTTTACAGCGAGCCGGGAAAGGGAACAACCTTCAAAATCTATTTGCCGTTAGCGGAATCCGGTGTGCAGCACAAGGAAAAGGAAGAAGTGACTTCTGTTTCTTCAGGCAATGAAACGGTCCTTTTAATTGAGGACGATCAGGCTGTCAGAAGATCTATCAAGGCCCTGCTTGAGGAATTCGGGTATAAAGTAATAGAGGCTGCAGATGGTGATCAGGCAATTACGCTCTTCAGGAAAAACAAAGACTTTTTGCAGCTTGTCATTTCAGATGTAATAATGCCCCGGCAGAGCGGAAAAGAAGTTTATGATGAGTTGAAGAAGATAAGACCTGATATAAAAGTACTTTTTATCAGCGGTTATTCTGCGGACATCCTTACTAAAAAGGGGATAGCGGGAGAAGGGATAAACTTTATATCAAAACCTATTCATCCGGAAATCTTTTTTAGAAAAATACGGGAGATCTTAGATAAATAAATCTAAGATTGGTTTGATGGTTAAAAACTGTTTAATTGGTTTTATTTGTTAACTAACTTAACCAATAAAACCAATAGAACTAATAAGACTAATAAAACTGATCCTCCGACCTCAGCTTATCAAAAGCTCCAGAAGCCGGTCCAGTTCTTCAAGGGAATAATACTCAATCTCTATCCGTCCGCCTTTTTTGTTGGACCTGTGAATCAACCGGACTTTTGTACCGAGGCTGTGCATCATCTTTTCTTCGAGGGACGCTATCTGAGGATCTTTCCGTTGATCGGGTTTTATTTGCGTGGTTTTTAAAGAAGGATTTTTTTTGCACAGATTTTCTGTTTCTCTGACACTGAGTCCCTGCTTGATGACCCTGCTTGCGATCTCTATCTGGATCTTCTGGTGTTCTACCTGTAGAAGCGCCTTTGCATGACCAATGCTTAATGTGCCTTCCGCGATCCATTTCTTGATCTCGAAGGGCAGTTTAAGTATCCTGAGATAATTGGTTACCGTGGCCCGGTCCTTGCCGACCTTTTTTGAAAGATCATCATGAGTGATGTTAAAGTCACTGATCAATCTCTGAAATGCCTCTGCGGTTTCAAGCGGGTTCAGGTCTTCTCTCTGAATATTCTCAATGAGGGCCAGTTCAAGAGATTCCATAGGAGCTACATCCTTAACAATAGCCGGAATTCTGGAAATACCTGCAATTCTTGCGGCCCTCCATCTTCTTTCACCTGCGATAAGATGATATGAATTATCTGAAGCCTTTCTTACAATAACAGGCTGGATTATCCCTTTTTCCCGGATCGATGCTACAAGTTCGCTCAAGGCAGTGTCATTGAATACCTTTCTCGGCTGATACTCGTTCGGCACAATCGTATCTATATTAAGTTCAAGTATCTCTTTTGCCTTCCCCTTTTCTTTCTCAGGTATTAAAGCGGAAAGGCCTTTACCCAACGCCGGCTTCATTATTTATTATCTCCTTTGCAAGTTCCAGATAACTCTGGGCCCCTTTTGAGCGGATGTCGTATAGTATAACAGGTTTTCCGTGGCTTGGGGCTTCAGCAAGAGTAATATTTCGGGGGATGATCGTTTTATAAACCTTATCGCCAAAGTGTTTTTTTAACTCATCAGAGACCTGATTGGCAAGTGTATTCCTGCCGTCATACATTGTAAGCAGAATCCCCTCTATCTCAAGAGCAGGGTTGAATGAATCTTTTATCAGATTGAAGGTCCTTAGCAGCATACTGATTCCTTCGAGGGCATAATATTCGCACTGCATGGGTATTAGCAGACTGTCAGCGGCAACAAGGGCATTAAGTGTAAGAAGGCTGAGTGACGGAGGGCAATCTATGAAAATATAATCATACCGGTGCTTGACCGGTTTCAAGGCATTTCTCAGGATCGATTCTCTGCCTTCTTTTGCGGCAAGCTCAAGTTCAGCGCCTATCAGATCTATGTTGGACGGGACAATATTAAGAGAAGGGATGTTTGTCCCTGCGATAATTTCATCTATGGTCTTTGAGCCGGTGTATAGATCATAAAGGCTTCCGTCAAGGTTGTCTTTATCCAGACCCATGCCGCTGGTTGAGTTTCCCTGAGGGTCCGTGTCTACAAGCAGAACACTTTTTTCAGCAGCAGCTAATGATGCTGCTATATTGATGGCAGTGGTTGTTTTTCCAACGCCGCCCTTCTGGTTGGCTACGGCTGTTATTTTACCCATAAAAATAATTTGAAATTGACAATTAAGAATTAATAATTGTGGAAGATAAAATTATAAAAAATACTTCCTTAATTTTGCATTTTTAATTTTGAATTTATTTACGCTCCATCCTGAACAAACTTGAAGTCTTTCTTGATGGACATTTCCGCGCGTGCAAGTTCTTTTCCGAGATATGCAGCATGACTTAATTCAGTTACCCAATTATTTTCAATGATCGTAAAATAAAGGTCCCTGCTGTTTTTGCCTTCAATTTTTCTGAGAAGTTTGTTGTCGTATGAGTAGTGTTCAATCAGGATATTGCCATCCTTCTTTGAAGGAATAATTACAAAATAACCTGCCTTGTCCAGTTTTACGGATTTACTATACTTTTTTGCTGTAATCCTTGGAACGGACAATAAAGGTTTAAGAAGCGGGATCGAAACTGTTGTTTTGACAGTCTGTTGATCATTGCATTCACAACTGCATCCACAGGCAGATACGGCTTTTGCCGGTGCTGCTGTCTGAGAAAGCTCCATTATTGATTTTGCGATCTTCCTGGTGTCTTCGCATCCGATCATGTCCCTGACCTTAATCTGCTTACGGAAGACATTTATGTCCGAATGCGAAACATTTTTCAGTATCGGACGCCTGCCTTTAGAGCCGATTACGCGCATATCCTTGTCCACTCCGTTCTCATAAAGCGCCAAAATGGTTTTTCCGCTCTGATGTCCTTCAGTGTCTTTACCTGTCAGTATCAGGAAGTTTATAGCAGGATTTGAGACGATGTTCTTCACAATTTTATCAATACCGATATTCTCAGTTTCTGTCTTGCCGACAATACAGAGACCGGCTGGTTTAAGTTTTGCTAATTTCTCCTCAAGTTTAACGCTTGCAAGTGTGGAAACCGCTACAGGGGCCGATTTGTCCAACACCGTATATTCGCCTTCAACAGGCGGCCAGGAATTTTTGCTTATCTTAATTTCACAACTTGACAGCGTTGATGACGCCAGAGACGGATATTTTGTTGTCAGCATAGTCATTGCTTCCGGCGGTATGCAATATTTACATCCAAAGCATGGATACGCCTGAGGTTCGAGATGATTAAGCCATTCATTGACGTTTTGAAGAAGTTCCTGTGCATCTTTCATTTTTAATGACGGAAGAGATGCCTTGAGGTTACTCAAAGTGCCCCTCATGCAGCCGCACTTCCTGCATCTGGAAAGCTTCATGCCTCTCTGAATTTCTAAATGGACTTTCTTGAAAGTGGGATTCATTCTGCTATTATGAGGGATGAGAGTGAAAAACTTCAATATGTATTAACAGATATTAACTGAGATTGCTTTATCGGAGTTTACTTTTAGCTGCATTTTATCATAGAATGTCATGTCGAAATTTATTTATGCCGGGCCCATAGCTCAGTTGGTAGAGCTACCGGCTCATAACCGGTTGGTCCCAGGTTCGAGTCCTGGTGGGCCCACCAATAATTTTGCTGAAAGCAGAATTGGAGCTTATGGTCATGAGTAAAGAACTAACAGTCGAAGATGAAAATCCCTTAACCTGTATCGGGGTGGAAGTTGAATGAACAGTTAAAACTTTTAGTCGAGCTTCAGGCAATTGATACATCTATACTATCAATTGCCGAGAGGATTGAAGCACTTCCTGCTAAACTGGAAAAATTTAAATCTCCGTTCAAAGAAGCAAACCTCTTACTTCAAAAGGCCAAGACACAACTTGAGTCTCTTGGGAAAAATAAAAAAGACAAAGAATCTGAGGCGGAGGAATTTCAGGAAAAGGTCAATAAGCTTAAATCAAAAAGTAAAGATGTTAAGACAAACAAGGAATATGAAGCCTTCCTGAAAGAGATTGAAGGATTTGAAAAGGAAAAGTATAAGATCGAGGACCAGGTCCTTTCTATAATGGAAAATCTGGAAACATTTACAAAAAATATTCAAAAAGAAGAGGCAAAGGTCAAGAAGACTGAGGAAGAGTTCAGGCAGCAGGAAAAAGAGATCGAGGAGGAAAAAACAAAACTGCATGCGGAGATGGAAACGTATAAATCAAAGAGAAAGGAATTTGTTGCAGGGATAGATGCAGATCTTTATGAGCAGTATATGAATCTCCTGAAATGGGCCGGGGGGTTGGCTGTGGTCCCTGCCAAAAATGAAGTTTGTCTGGGGTGCAACACGAATATCCCCCCGCAGCAATATAACGACATAAGAAAGAGCGATAGTATTTTTAACTGCTATTACTGCAAGAGAATCCTTTATTATAAAGAGCAATAAAGTCCTTTTTTATATAAAATTCACACCTTCCGGAAAATTCTTATGACAACTGACGTTAATGATGAATTTCAGCAGAATCTATTTAATACCGGATATGCCGAAATGTTTTGCGACGGGGCATCCAGCGGAAACCCGGGCCATTCCGGAATAGGTGTTGTTATCAATCTTGATGATGAAGAGTTCCGGAGACTTGGCAATAACAGAAGTTACAGGATCTCAGAATATATCGGGGTAGCTACCAATAATGTAGCTGAATATTCGGCGCTGTTAACAGGTCTTGAAAAATTAAAATCATTGGGTATAAAAAAGACCAGAGTTTTTGTTGATTCCGAATTATTAGCAAGGCAGATAAATGGAATTTACAGGGTTAAACATGCTAATTTAATACCCCTTTGGACAAAGACGATGAATATTTTGAAAGGTTTTTCTCATTATACCGTGACCCATATCCCAAGAGAGATGAACAAAGAAGCAGATTCTCTTGCAAGACGTGCCTCTATCCAGAACAAGAGGTAAATTAATATTTTTAAGGTCAAGTCATTTTTTAACTGGACAGAAGGCTATTTATTCTGTTATGATATTTTATCATTCGTTGAAAATCTATAAGTCAGATGTTCTATTGACTACATAGATTTACTTGCAATGTTCCTTTAAGTTTAGACGGTAATATATTGAATTATAAGATTATTTTTTAAAGTTTAGATAAGGAATAAAATAAGTCAAACAAATAAACATAAATCTGATTGCAGCGGCGGCGGTTGAAACCCCCTAATAATTAATCAGGCGTTAGCTTGATAAAAAAGGCGGTATATTGACCCCGCCTTTTTTTGTGTAAAATCACTTTACAATTTAGATCTAAAGTGAAATTATACTGTAAAAATAAGAGGTTAACTTTATGCATGAATTGATCAATTGGCTTGTTAATACAATCGGCGCCCTCGGCTATCCGGGTATCTTTCTGCTTATGGCTATGGAAAGTTCGGTGATCCCGGTCCCAAGCGAACTGGTGATGCCGCCGGCAGGGTATCTTGCCCAGCAAGGCAAAATGCACATATGGATCGCCATTTTCTGGGGAACTGCTGGGAGCCTCGTAGGCGCTTACGCTAACTATTTTGCCTCCCACTATCTCGGCAGGCCTCTTTTGCTTAAGTACGGCAAGTACGTATGGATAACAGAAGAAAAGTTTGCCAGGGTTGAAAAATATTTCCATGATCATGGCGAGATATCTACATTCATCGGAAGATTACTTCCTGTGGTGAGGCACCTGATTTCACTCCCGGCAGGACTTGCCGGAATGAACCACTTCAAGTTCTCTCTTTATACCCTGATGGGAGCAGGCATCTGGGTGACCATCCTCACCTACATCGGTTACTTCATCGGCGAAAACCAGGAACTTATCATGAGCTATTCCCACCAGGCGCTTATAGGCGTGGTGCTTGTCAGCAGCATCATCGTTTATTTCTACATTCGGATACATAAAAAGAAAAGGCAGGCTGCTACCGTTACCAGGGATTAAGACGAATAGAAGTTTTCATTGCTCTTAATCCGCTTCTACGCCATTATCTTTTTTACGCGTCCAACATCCCCGCTTTCCAGGCGAACTTTAATTCCATGCGTATGTGCGGGCGAGTTTGTAAGTATATCTTTTACAATTCCCTCTGTAAGTGCCCCGGTGCGCTGGTCTTTCTTCAATACTATTGAAACACGTAATCCCGGCCTTATATCAGAGCGTCTGGTCCCATCCATAAACCATCTCCATCCTTTATGCTGTTTAGTATCAAAATGCAATGCCGACCATATTTTCAACCTTCCCACACCTCCGGCTGCATGCTGCCCATTGTTCCAAGTTCTATCCTGGACGGCTTGACGATCACTATGCAGTAAGCGGGGTCGTCAGGGCCGCTGAAATAATTCTTCAGCTCATCGAACCAGAATACGTGCCTTTCGCTCTTATCCGTTGAAACCTCCGCTTTTCCTTCAACCTGCAGCCAGTTCCTGGCGGTCTCAAGATCTGTTACTCCAAGGGAGATATGCACGTTGGGATTTTTCTTTATGTGCCTGATCTTCCTTGTATCAAGGCGTGAACAAAAGCGGAAGACCAGGTCGTTGTCGGCCTTTGCCATTACATAACGCACCCACGGCTTCCCGTCTTCTGTAACGGTTGCAATATTTACAAGCTGCAGTTCCTTAGCCGTCTCAAATATCTTCTGTTTTAAATCGCTCATATGATACCTCCATGTAAACGCAGCAATAATTTTGCTATAGCGCTCGCTTTCAAAAGAAAGAGCGCTGAAGAAAATACTTGTTCTCAGCGCTCTTGAAATACAACTAAACTATTTCTTCTTTTTAGCTGTCTTCTTTGCTGCCTTCTTCACAGTTTTCTTAGCAATCTTTTTAACTGCTTTTTTTGCTGCTTTAGCAGGTTTCTTTGCCGCTGCTTGTGCAGCCTTCTCTTTCAGCACCGCAAGAGCTGCAGCGAATCTTGCTATAGGCACCCTGAAGGGTGAGCAGCTTACATAATCAAGTCCGATATTGTGGCAGAACTCTACAGACTTTGCCTCTCCGCCGTGCTCACCGCAAATACCCATTTTAAGGTCCTTTTTAACAGCCCTGCCTTTTTCGACTGCTATCTTCATGAATGCGCCTACGCCTTCCTGATCGATAGTAACAAACGGGTCATCTGCGAGTATATTGTTCTCTACATAAAAAGGCAGGAATCTTCCGGCGTCGTCACGTGATAGTCCGTAAACTGTCTGCGTGAGGTCGTTCGTACCGAACGAGTAGAAGTCAGCGACCTCGGCGATCTGTTCAGAGGTCACGCATGCGCGCGGGAGTTCTATCATGGTCCCGACTGTGTACGCAACTTTTGTCTTGTATTCCTTTTTGACTTTTTCAGCGACAGATACAACAACCTCTCTCATCTTTTTCAATTCGTTAACATGTCCTACGAGAGGGATCATTATTTCAGGAATGACCTTAACTTTCTGTTGCGCAAGCTCGCATGCAGCTTCCATGATCGCCTGCGCCTGCATTTCGTACATTTCAGGGTATGTCACGCCGAGACGGCAGCCGCGGTGTCCGAGCATGGGATTGAATTCATGAAGGGACATATTCTTGGCATTAAGTTTTTCAAAAGACACCCCCATATCATTTGCGAGTTCCATAAGTTCTGTATCAGTGTGCGGGAGGAATTCATGAAGAGGCGGATCAAGGAGCCTGATAGTCACCGGCAGGCCCTGCATTGCGCTGAATATACCTATGAAATCTCCTTTCTGCATAGGCAGGAGTTTGGCAAGCGCCTTTTTTCTTCCTTCAAGAGTGTCTGAAAGGATCATTTCTCTGACTGCCTTTATCCTGTCCGGGCCGAAGAACATATGCTCAGTCCTGCAGAGACCGATCCCCTCTGCGCCGAAGTTACGTGCAATAGCAGAGTCATTAGGTGTATCGGCATTGGTCCTGACCTTGAGAGTCCTTATCTGGTCTGCCCATTTCATTAACTCTTTATACCACAGGTTATGTTCAGGCTCGGCGGCCAATAGAGTCAGTTGTCCTTCATAAACACGTCCCTTTGTACCGTTTAAGGTTATCCATTCGCCCTCTCTGATAACTCTGTCGTTTACGTGAATTTCTCTATTTGCCAGATTAATATTGAGCGCTGAACATCCGACAATGCAGCATTTTCCCCATCCCCTTGCGACAAGCGCTGCATGGCTCGTCATGCCGCCTTTGGCAGTAAGAATAGCTTCCGCTGCGTGCATTCCGTGAACATCTTCGGGAGAAGTTTCGTTTCTCACGAGAATGACTTTTTCGCCTCTCTTGGCCCAGGCTTCCGCATCGTCAGCAGTGAAGACTACTTTTCCTGTTGCGCCTCCCGGACCTGCCGGAAGACCTTTTGCAAGTTCAATTGCCTTTTTTTCAGCAGCTGGATCAACGCTCGGATGCAGCAGTTCATCTATTTGGTCGGATTTGACCCTCATAATAGCCGTCTCTTTTGTGATCAGTTTCTGTTTTGCCATTTCAACAGCCATCCTGATAGCTGATTGACCGTTACGTTTACCTACCCTTGTCTGGAGCATCCAGAGCTTGCCTTCTTCAATGGTGAATTCGATGTCCTGCATGTCCGAGTAATGGTTTTCAAGTTTTCTCTGATAGTTGTAAAGTTCTTTATACAAGTGCGGCATGTTTTCTTCAAGTGAAGTAAGGTGTCTTGTGTCGTCGGTTTTTCCTGCCGTGTTTACCGGATTCGGGGTCCTGATTCCTGCAACAACGTCCTCGCCCTGTGCATTGGGAAGCCATTCGCCGAAGAACATGTTCTCGCCTGTTGCAGGGTTGCGGGTGAAGGCAACTCCTGTTGCCGAGGTATCTCCGGTATTGCCGAAGACCATCGCCTGAACATTAACCGCGGTCCCCCAGTGTTCGGGAATTCCTTCTATCTTACGATACGAGACAGCGCGTTTCCCCATCCATGACTGGAAGACAGCGCTGATGCCGCCCCATAATTGTTCCTGCGGTTCGTCAGGGAAATCTTTACCGAGGGTATTTTTAATTATTACCTTGAATTCTTCGCAAAGTCTTTTCAGGTCGTCTACTTGCAGATCGGTGTCGACCTTGTAATATTTCTCATGTTTTATGTGTTCCATTGCATGTTCGAGTTTCATGCGGATGCCTTCGCCTTCCTTCGGTTCGATCCCGGCAGCCTTTTCCATAACAACGTCAGAATACATCATCATCAGACGACGGTAAGCGTCATATACAAAACGTTCGTTGTTTGTCTTTTTGACAAGGCCGGGAATGGTCTTTGTTGTCAGACCGACATTCAAAACTGTCTCCATCATGCCGGGCATTGAACTGCGTGCGCCTGAACGGACGGAAACAAGGAGAGGGTCGTTGGGGTCCCCGAGTTTTTTCCCGATTATTTTCTCAACTCTGGCAAGGGCCGTATCAACCTGACCTTTAAGTTCCTTTGGATATTTGCGATTATTTGCATAATAAAGAGTGCAGACCTCAGTGGTGATCGTGAAACCGGGCGGGACCGGGAGCTGCAGCTTGGGATGTCCTGCCATTTCAGCAAGGTTTGCACCCTTGCCGCCGAGCAGATTTTTCATGCCTGCGTTGCCATCGGCTTTGCCGGCGCCGAAGAAGTAAACATATTTCTTTGCCATTTTAATCCTCCAGAAGTATCAGGTTAAAATTTAAATAGTTAATTAAGCATAAATAGGTTAGTTATTCTACACAAAATTATGGCTTAAATTCAAACAGAAACAAATATCAGTAAAATGACCTGAAAATCTAACAAACTCATCTCTTAAAGTCGGTCACTTCACTCCATTATACTTGAAAAATCTCCTAAGGAATCAAAGATATCTTTAATTGAAAAAAGCAGTGCAAGCCTGTTGTTCCTGATCTTTTCGTCCTTGTCCATAACAAGAACTCTGTCAAAAAACGTATTGATAGGTTTTTCAAGATCGAACAAAGAGATATAGATATTATCTTCCATTTTATTTCTGACTCTTCCGGCAGCATTATAAAGTTCCTTTTCCGAAGGTTCATTTAATATATTTTCATTTACTGCTGCAGGCTGCACTCTGGCGAGGATGTTGTAAACCCTCTTTGCGGCCATAAGAAGACCAGGGAATGAAGGGTCCTTTTTTAGATCAGCAATAGCGTCAATTCTGTATTTCAGATCTCTCATATTAATCATTTTCACTGCAAGGGCGGCATTAACAACGTCATAACTGTATCCCTGTGATAAAAGCATTCCTTCAAGCCTCTGGTTGAAGAATTGCATTATTTTCCCTGACAGGGTTGTTTTTTCAGCAGGTAAAACAGATAAGCCTTCCAGCGCCTTGTCCGCAAGGATGTCCGGCGTAAGAGGATAATCCTTGCCCTGCAAAATATTTATTATTCCTGCCGCCTGCCGCCTCAAGGCAAAGGGGTCTTCTGAACCGGAAGGTATTAAACCGAGGTAAAAGAATGATGCGATATTGTCTATCTTGTCTGCAAGCGAAATTATAGTGCCTATTTCTCCGGCGGGCAATGCATCGCCTGCTGATTTAGGCAGATAGTGTTCATATATTGCAGTTGCTGTTTCTTCATCTTCACCGGATCTCAACGCATATATTTTCCCCATATAGCCCTGCAGTTCAGGAAATTCGCTGACGACCCCGGTGACGAGATCTGCCTTTGAAAGCATTGCTGCCCGGAGCAGTTTTTCTTTTTGCTGAAAACATAACTTGTCCGCAATAAAAGAGCACAGTGATTTTATCCTCTCCAGTTTAACGTATAGAGTTCCCAGTTTTTCCTGAAAGGTTACGTTCCTTAATTTATCAATATAATCCCATAAAGGTTTTTCGCGGTCTTCGGCAAAATAGAATCTTGCATCCTCGAACCTTGCGCGCAGCACGCGTTCAGCGCCTTTCCTGACCGTGTCATTATTTTCAGGTTTTGTATTGCTTACAACTATATAATGGGGCAGCATATTTCCATCTCTGTCCTCTGTTGAGAAGTATTTCTGGTGTGTCCTCATAACGGTTATCAGAAGTTCTTTGGGCAGCTCAAGATATTTATCCTCGAAACCTCCCAGAACGAGAGTCGGATATTCGACAAGAAAGGTCACAAGGTCCAGCAGTTCTGCATCTTGATGCACCTTTATATTTTTTTCTGATTCAATCTTTTTTAACCCTTCTGAAATGGTCTTTTTTCTCTCGGCATGATCAGCGATAACCCTGCCCTTAAAAAGAAGGGGTAAATATTCTGAAGGGTTTTCAACCCTGATTGCCTCCGGCGACAAGAACCTGTGGCCATATGTAATGTCGCTGCTATTAATGCCGTCGATATCGAACGGGACCGATTCATCACCGAACTTCGCGAGTATCCAGCGTATCGGCCTGAAAAAACGCAGCGACCCGCTCCCCCAGCGCATTGTTTTGGGCAGTTGCAGGGAAGATAATATTTTGGGCAATCCTTCGCTCAGAACATCTATTACCGCCCTGCCCTTTTCTTCTATAGTAACGGCAATATATTCTCCCCGGTCGGTCTGAACGATTTTCAATTTATCAATATCAACGTTCAGGGATTTTGCAAAACCAATCGCTGCCCTGGTTGGCGCGCCCTGATCATCGAATGCAACCCTTTTGGGAGGACCCATTGTTTCAACTGTTCTGTCCTTTTGCTTATCTGAAATACCTTCAATATATATTGCGAGTCTTCTCGGCGTGGCGTATTCGGAGATCGCGCCATATTCTATTGAGGCGCTATCAAGAAAATGAGTAAGCTCTTCTTTTAATATCGCAAGACCTCTGAGAACAAATCTGGCGGGTATCTCTTCGGAGCCTATTTCAAGAAGTAGTGATTTCATGGTCTATAAAATTATTAAAATCAAAATTATGGAAGTTTATTTTGAAAATGTTTTCCTCATTTTTTATCTTTGATTCTTCATTTTTGATTTTTTCAGTAACGGAAATCCCATCTCCTCTCTGAGCTTTAAGTATCCCCCGGCACATTTTTTTGCGAGGTTTCTCACCCGCGCAATGTATTTTGTTCTCTCTGTCACACTGATCGCGCCCCGTGCGTCCAGCATGTTAAAGCTGTGCGAACACTTCAGACAAAAATCATACGCAGGCAACACAAGCCCTTCTTTCAGCAGCTTGAGGGCTTCCTTCTCAAATGAATCAAATAAGCTGAAATGCAGCTGCGCGTCAGAGAGATCAAAATTGTATTTTGAGAACTCCACCTCTGTTTCATGATGGACATCTCCGTAAGTTATTTCCCTGTTCCACTGCAGATTATAAACATTATCAACTTCCTGCAGGTACATCGCGATACGCTCGAGACCATAAGTAAGTTCAACGGAGACCGGCTTCAATTCAATACCTCCGACCTGCTGGAAATAAGTGAACTGCGTTACTTCCATCCCATCCAGCCATACTTCCCAGCCGAGTCCCCACGCGCCGAGGGTCGGAGATTCCCAATCGTCCTCGACAAAGCGGATGTCATGCTTAAGAGCGTCAATACCGATAGCCGAGAGGCTTTTAAGATAAATGCCCTGAGAATCCGGAGGTGATGGTTTCAGGACCACCTGGTACTGGTAATAATGCTGGAGTCTGTTGGGGTTTTCTCCGTATCTTCCGTCAGCAGGTCTTCTCGACGGCTCAACGTACGCTGCCTTCCACGGTTCAGGACCGAGCACCCTGAAGAACGTGGCAGGATTGAAAGTGCCGGCGCCTACTTCAATATCATAAGGCTGATGTATCACACAGCCCTCCCGGGCCCAGAATTCATGGAGTTTTAAAATTAAATCCTGTAAGTACATAAGGTTAAATCTTAAAGGACGGATGGATGTTTGTCAAACTTAAAGCAATGAATTTTTATGATAAAAATCATAGCATAAATTTTTATAACGGGTATAATATATTTAAATAAATTTTCAACAGGAGGAGAATATGTTAAAAGAAAGAGTAGAAGCTGTTTTGAGTAAGGTCAAACCTTTACTTCAGCGCGACGGCGGAGATGTTGAACTGGTGGATGTTCAGGCAGATGGTGTTGTAAAAGTAAGGCTGACAGGAGCATGTTCAGGCTGTCCCATGTCCACTATGACTCTCAAGAATGCGATTGAAGAAACTATAAAAAAAGAAATACCTGAAATTAAATCAGTTATTCAGGTCTGATAATTAACAAAACAATTAATAATGAGTAATGCGTAATGAATAATCAATGGAAAAATATCTTTCCTTAATTATTCATTCATCATTGTTAATTGATAATTGTTAAAAGGGGTAATATATGGATAAGATAGTTGTATGGTATTTACGAATGAGCGTTATTTACTTCATTGCAGGAGCTCTTATCGGCCTTGTCATGATCTTATCGCCGGGTGAGACAGGTTATTATGTGTCATCACATACTCATCTGAATCTGCTTGGCTTTATGTCAATGATGATCTACGGAGTCGGTTATCATATATTGCCGAAATTCAGCGGAAGGAACATATACAGTCCGATGATCATGAATGCGCAGTTCTGGATCGGTAATGCAGGGCTTATCGGAATGGTTGTAGGCTGGCTTGTTTTAAGAGGGGATGTTTCACCGGTACTGATCATATCAGCCCTGCTCTCTTTAACGTCAGTGGTCCTGTTTGCATTCAATATTCTGAAGACGATCAAATCAGTTTAGTGTTTTTTATATCTGTCTTATGATGAAAATCATAGACCATGTGTGATTTTTGTTTTAAAATTTAAATAAAGCAACTATAAGATTGATACTGTAAATTTATCAAAATAAGATTGGAGGTTAAAAATGACAACACAGATTGAAGTAACGAAGAATTCAATTATTGGAGACGTTATAAAAAATGTACCTGGCGCAAAACAGGTGATAGAGAAATATTTCGGCGGAGGCTGTTTTACCTGTCCCGGGATAAATGTGGAATCTATCGCTTTCGGCTCAGCAATGCACAATATTGATCCGGAGAAGATTGTAAGTGAAATAAAAAAGCTTGCGGAGAAATTGACGATGAAAAGTAAGTGTTTAAATTGCGGGATCACGAGTGAAGAGGTTGTACTGCTCTCGTGTCAGCATAAAGGTGAAGCAGTATATGTATGCATTAAATGTCTTCCCATACTTATTCATGGCTCCCATTAACTGGTTCATCTTCATAATCTGTATTACATTACTGCTTAACACGTCTTAGCTAGATAGCCTACTGCCTACTTCTTATTTAATCACCCTAATACTAAAAAAAGGCGTTGTAATAAGATATAATTTTCAGCACTAAACCGGGGCATCAATTAGTCGCCGCTGAAAACATGTAAAATTTATTGACAAGATAATTTTTATATGTTATTTTATGTAAAGCAATTCTTATATAAAACAATCAGTTAAATAATGAGGATAATATGGCAAGATTAGATGTTAGATGTAAAGTTGATTTGCCAGTAAATGTGATAATTGAAGGAAGTCAGAATAAAGCTGTTGCAGAGACAAAATTTACCTCATTGAGCCTGGGCGGCGGATTTATTGAATGTGCTTCACCTCATATAAAAAACAAGATCATCGGACTTAAATATGACCTGCCGGCTTACGGAGAGTTTGAGGTTTTTGGAGAGGTGCTTCGTTCGGAATATGGCGGAATTGCTACGCGCTTCTATAATTTAAACAGGGACACCAAACTCAAACTGTGGGATTACATAAGGGAAAACATACAAGATGACCTCTCATGCCCTTATTGCGGGAATAAGAATATACAGAAGTTAAGAAGGTGCGATAGCTGCGGATGGAGCCTTAATTTCTTCTCTCAGGATTATATAGTAGAGCACGAAAAGGAATCCTTCATCCATCGACTTGCCATTAAGAGCAAATTATTTACTATCGAAGATATATATAAAATTCTCAATTTTGTCGATGTAGAAGTTTTAAAAATAGGAAAGAGTCTTGAGATCAATGAAGAGTTTGTTGGGTCCAGTCAGAGTATGCTTAATGTATTTTCGATGATCAGAAAGATCGCCCCTACCGATATTCCGGTGCTGATCACCGGTGATAGCGGTACAGGTAAAGAATTGACGGCAATGGCTATTCATGAAAGAAGTCTCAGAAAAAACAAACCGTTTGTAACCATTAACTGCGCAGCAATACCGGAGAATCTTATTGAGGCAGAGCTTTTTGGCCATGAAAAGGGTTCTTTTACCGGAGCACATAAACAGAAAATCGGAAAGTTCGAATATGCTGACGGCGGCACAATTTTTCTTGATGAGATCGGCGAATTGTCTCCAAATCTGCAAGCGAAAATATTGACGATTTCTTGAAGACAAGGTCGTTGAAAAAATAGGTTCGAATGAAGGGAAAAAAGTCGATGTAAGGCTTATTGCAGCAACCAATAAAGATCTCAAATCAGCTATGGCAAAGGGAATGTTCAGGAAAGACCTTTTTTACAGATTGGACAGCTTTAATATAAATCTTCCTCCTGTAAAAGAAAGAGGTGATGATAAAATAATCCTTGCAAGATATTTCCTGAACAAGTTCTCGAAAGAAATGAACATGAAAAAGACATTATCACCGGAAGCAATAGATGCTATTAAATGCTATGATTGGCACGGCAATGTAAGAGAAATTATAAATAAGATCAGACGGGCTGTAGTTATGTCCAGGGAAGCCGCTATAACTCCGGTTGATCTGGATCTGGAAGTAGCGGCATTGAAGATGGAAGAGGTTACCTCTCTTAGAGAAGTCAGATACTCTATCGAAAAGCAAAAACTTATAGAAGCTATGAAACATTGCAATAATAATATTTCAAAGGTTGCAAGGATTCTCGGAATAAGCAGGCCCTCTGTTTACAGTCTTAGACGAAAATATAATATTTAATCCTCATATTTTTTTATTCCTGCAATGCTCCAGTCCTGAAGTGTAAACTTTCCCTTACAATGTAAATTGGATTTACAGGAATAACTATATAATTATTCTATAAACTTCCTGAAAAATATATAAACTAGTAATGGGCATGGTATTTGCGTAATATCTCATATAGCATTATTATATTAAATTTCAAGGATCTGTTATATATTGTGAACAATTTTTCTGTCATAATTTTATGGGATGAGGCATTCCGTTGAATGACACTGCTATCAAGTAACAAGTTACTCGTCACTATTCTTTTTTTGAGTTGCGCCTGCTCAAATCTCAACAATCCATATATTAACCACTTTGGAACTATTGACATTTAAAAGACATTATTTTAAAAATATTACATGAAGAAGGCTTTAATACTGCCTTTGCTTTTACTGGTTTTCGCAAGTTACAGCGAAGCTTCAAGGCTCTCCTCAGTTAATGGATTCCGCACCAAGTCGTATAAGAATCACTCAAGAATTATTGTTGAACTGGATAGATCTGTAGAGTTTACGAACAACCGCCTTTCAAAGCCGGACCGCCTGTATTTTGACCTGAAGGACTGTATGCTTCAGAAGAAAAGCGGTTCGCTTAATGCAAGTAGATGACGGCATTTTAAAAACTGTCAGAGTGGCTCAATTTGACAAAAATACTGTACGGCTCGTACTTGAATCCGGTAAAACTGAAAGCTTTTATGCTTTTATACTTGAAAATCCTTACAGACTTGTCATCGATGTATATGATCAGAAAAATGCAGAGCCGGCATACAATCAAAGGAAAAAGATATTGAACCGGACCTTGGTGAAATCAAGAAGATCGTTATAGATCCGGGACACGGAGGCGACGACCCGGGAGCGATCGGGCCCAGCGGC
This sequence comes from Thermodesulfovibrionia bacterium, assembly GCA_963699585.1. Lineage (GTDB taxonomy): Bacteria > Nitrospirota > Thermodesulfovibrionia > UBA6902 > UBA6902 > SURF-23. The sequence continues at coordinate 156,398 of CAVOUK010000003.1, forward strand.
ATACAGGAAAAAGATATTGTTCTTTCTGTGGGTAAAAAACTCGGGGATATACTTACTGCAAAATATGAAGCGGAAGTAATATTTACCCGTAATAAAGATATATTCATCCCGCTCAACGAAAGGACAGAAACAGCGAATTCAAAGAAGGCTGACCTTTTTATTTCCATTCATGCAAATGCAAGTCCCGAGAAGGACACAAGAGGAATAGAGACGTATTTTCTCAACTGGACGGACGATAAAGAAGCAATGAAAGTTGCCGCAAGAGAAAATAAGATCTCTTTCAAAAAAATGGAAAAGGTGCAGGGTGATCTGCAGATGATCCTGCAGGACCTCAAAAGGAAGAATAAGAACGAAGAATCAATGAAGCTTGCATCGAGCATACAAAATGCTATGGTCAGCACCCTGAAAGAAAACTATAGCAAGATTCAGGACCTTGGCGTTAAATATGCCTGGTTTTATGTGCTTGTAGGGGCTGAGATGCCGTCGATCCTTGTTGAGATATCTTTTGTCAGTAATAATGAGGAAGAAAAAAGACTTGCCGAAGATGAGTATAAAGATAAAATTGCCGAGGCAATTGCATCGGGGATAAATTCATATATTACGCAATCTACACTGATTGTTAAGAAGATGAATAAAGGTATTTAGCCTGAAAAATCCTCCTTGATATATTTTGTGCTTTTTTAATTATTGTCCTCACTTTTAGAGTATACTTATCTCTATGATTGCATTGTCATTGACCCAAAGATTCATTCCGAAGCGTACCAGCTTGCCGGAGCTTGCCAGCTTACCGGCACTGCATGCGAATGACAGAAATAGGTTTTTATGCTTCTTGATTATCTTATCAAAGACGGATCCATTATCGACGGAGCTGAAAGAGACAGCATGCCGTTGAAAGCAGATATTGGTGTCAAGGGAGACCGGATAGTTGAGATAGGAAAAATTCCGGAAAGCGGAGGGGAGAGAATTATTGACGCCAAAGGACTTTGTGTCTGTCCCGGTTTCATTGATGCCCATGCGCATTCTGAATTCACGCTACTTGCCGACGGCAGGGCGGAAGGAAAGATCCTTCAGGGAATAACAACAGAGATAAACGGCAACTGCGGTTTATCAGCCGCTCCGCTTTATGAAGCAGCTCTTGCACAAAGGGTGAAGGAGTTTGAAGAATTGGATATCAGTGAGAGATGGAATACCTTTCCCGAGTATTTTGCGCTTTTGAATAAGAGACGGTTCGCCACAAATTTTATCACCCTTGCAGGCCACGGAAATATCAGGGCATCAGTTGCAGGATATTCTGACAAGGTCCTTTCTGAGACTCAGATAAAGGAAATGATCTTACTCCTTAGAGAAGCAATGAATGCCGGAGCAAAAGGGCTATCCACAGGGCTCGTGTATCCTCCCGGTATTTATTCGGACCCCGGCGAGATCATTGAGCTTGCAAGGGAGGCGGCAAGAAATAACGGTATTTATACAACGCATATGAGGAGTGAGGGAGATATGTTACTGGAGGCTATCGATGAGTCAATAACAATCGCCCGTGAATCAGGAATACATCTCCATATATCGCATTTAAAAACAAGCGGAGAAAAGAACTGGTGGAAATCTGAAGAAGTTTTCAGAAGGATCCATTATGCACAGGAACATGATATCCAGGTAACATGCGACAGATATCCTTATATAGCTGCAGCCACGGACCTTGATGCGATATTACCCTCATGGGCTTTTGAGGGAGGCCGCGATAGAGAAATAGAAAGGCTGCGGACAGAGAGACAAAGACTCGCCGGCGATATTCTCACTGAACATCCTGAGGAATCTTACTGGGACACTGTCATGATATCATCACTTACATTAGAAAAGAATAAATGGATGGAAGGCAGGGTCCTTTCGGATATCAGCTCATCTATTGGCAAGTCTCCTATGGAACTGCTTTTTGATCTCCTTTTTGAAGAGGAGCTCCGGACAGGGGCGATATTTTTTTCGATGAATGAAGAAAATCTTAACGCTGTATTAAAACAGCCATATGCCATAATAGGCAGTGACAGCAGCGCAAGGAGTTTTGACGGAGTTACTGCAAAAGGTACGCCTCATCCCAGGGGCTTCGGCAGTTTTCCGAGAGTACTGGGAAAGTATGTGAGAGAGCTGAGGATTTTAAAGTTAAATGAAGCAGTTTTCAAGATGACAGGATTACCTTCGAAAATTTTCAACATTAAACAGCGCGGAGTTATCGCGAAAGGATACTTTGCCGACATCACAATATTTGATCCAGAGAAAGTAAATGACAGGGCGGAATTCAATAAACCGTTTCAAAGGCCTGAAGGTATTCATTATGTATTTGTGAACGGCGTTCCAGTTGTTTCAGACGGTAAGGTTACCGGTGCATTGCCGGGAAGGATATTGATATAAAATTGCAAAATAAAAATTGAACAATGTAAAATGCAGATTGAAAATCGAAAAAGAAAGGCTATAATCAATGCAGGGTGAACGCTTATCAACAATAATTTATCTGGCAATTGTCTTACTCCTTTTCTATCTTTTTTACAAAATATTAAATCCGTTCCTCATCACAATTGCATGGGCCATGGTACTGAGCATCACATTTTATCCTCTGTATAAGTTGTTTCTCAAATATGTAAAACGTTCCTGGGCCGCCTCCCTGCTTACACTCTTTGCTATTTTGATAACGATCTTTGGGCCGTTCTCCTATATTGTCAGTGCTCTCACAGGCGAAATTACAAGTGTCTACATTACAATTGAAGAAAAGGGCATTGAGGCTATAACAAATATACAGTCGCATCCGCGTCTTCTGGACATAACGGAAAAGCTTTCGTCGTATGAAATGCTGAAAGGATTTGATCTTCAGTCAAGCATTGTTAGCAGTTTGAAGAAAGTCGGTGAATATGTTGTAACCCATGTCTCTGATGTTTTTACAAACGCATTTGTCCTTGCGTTAAATTTCATTATTATGTGTCTTACGATCTATTATTTTCTGAAAGACGGCGAAACTCTCACCGAATTTCTGAAAAGACTTCTGCCGTTTTCCGAAGAACAAAAGCACAAATTGGTTGAGCGCGTTAAGGAGACAGTAATAGCGGCAGTATACGGTCAGATAGCCGTAGGAATTGTACAGGGAACGCTTGGCTGGATGGCCTTCTGGATATTAGGCCTGCCTTCGCCTGTTTTCTGGGGGACCGTAATGGCCATAGTCTCCTTTGTGCCGCTCTTTGGTACACTTCTCGTCTGGGGTCCGGCGGCGGTTATTTTAATCATGTCAGGCAGTTTAGGAAAAGGGATAGGTCTTCTGCTTTTTGGGGCCTTGATAATCAGCAGCATAGACAGCGTCTTAAAACCTTTGATCATCGGAGGCAAGGCAAAGCTTCATACCCTTCTTGTTTTCTTCAGCGTTCTTGGCGGGATACAGTTCCTGGGATTTCTCGGTTTTATCCTCGGACCGCTGATCGCCGCATTATGTCTCTCACTTTTAGAGATTTATACAGAAGAGGGATAGAGAAGCTTTTTAACACAACCCTACCCCCTCCTGATCGGCATCATACGACATATTGAAGATCTCATCACCAGATTGGACCTTTACTTCCATATCTTTCAGATCATTATCTGATATCCCGAGTATGTCACGGGTGCCCTGATCCAGCGAATAGCCTGGGTCTTTCTCAAAGGGACTGAAAATATCTTTGGATACAATATAGTCTGCAATATGAATGACAGCCACACGCTTGGCATTATTCTTTGAAAGTGACGGTGTGTGATGATATAAAATTGTATCCATGACAGTATTGGGCAAGCTCCATTGCTCGGCAAGCCAGAATCCTATTTCAGCATGCGAATAACCTATGATGTTTTTTTCAGCATCAAGAAGAGACCGTGAACACTGAAATGAATCCAGCATGTTCTGATAGACCTCCGGGAAATAACTGTTCAGGACCAGATAGCCTAAATCATGCAATAAACCATCCAATAATATATTCTCACCAATGATCGTCCTGAATTTTTTGGCCAGCGACCTGGCTGTCAAGCCCACGATCACTGAGTGATTAAACAACCTTTTATAATCAGATGTTATTTTGTTTTCGCCGAATAAAGTAAGCACAGATATTCCAACGGCTATACTTTTTACATTGTTTAGCCCTATCCTCACAATTGCGTCGTCGAGCATATTGGTTCGTACTGAAGCCCCAAAAAATGCTGAGTTGGCAACACTGATAACCCTTGCTGATATCGCAGGGTCTCTCTCAATAATACCCTTTAGTTCATCAATGGAAAGAAGCGGATCGTTTGTCAGATTCAGTATATGGTGGGCCGTTTCGGGCAAAGTCGGCAGTTTTTCGATTTTCTGAAGATTAGATTTGAAAGTATTTCCCATCATATCATTATTTATCGGCACCTTAAGATAATTTCTTAAGTCATCTTCCTGCCGCAAATTTATTGCTTATGTCTTCTGTGAGAGGTACTTCGCTTCTTCCCTGCCTCTATGTTCGTTCACAAAATACAGCAATATCCCGCCGATAATAAAAAAAATGGAGATTGATGAAATGCTCACACGCGATGCAATATTGCTGGAATACCCCATTGATCTGACCAGCAGACCTATTCCGCCCATAAATACCGGACCAAGCACAGTTGCGAATTTTCCGATCATATTGTAAAAACCAAAATACTCCGCTGATTTCTCAACAGGGATTATTCTTGCATAAAAAGAACGGCTTAATGCCTGGATCCCGCCCTGAACAAGACCAACGGTTATTGCCAGAATGTAGAATTCGTTCCTGCTTTGCATAAAAGCCCCCCAGATGGAAACGAATAAATAGACCGCTATCGCAGAAAAGATAGCCCTCTTTGCGCCAATCCTGCTGCCGAGATGACCGAATAATATTGCACATGGAAAACCAACAAATTGTGTAATAAGCAGCGCAACGATCAGATCATTGGCCTTCAAGCCGATGGAAATGCCGTAATCAATCGCCATAACTATGATAGTATCCACACCGTCAATATAGAGCCAGTATGCAAAAAGAAAAAGGAATATGGTCTTCAGATGACGGATCTCGATAAAGGTCTTTTTCAATTGAGCAAGACCGTCCTTGACCGCATTCATGCCTTTTTTAGCATTCGCATTCTCAGGCTCTTTTACAAATAATATAAGGGGAATTGAAAAGACAGCCCACCAGATACCGACAGAGATAAAAGAAATTTTCACTGCTTCCTGAGCGCCAGTAAAACCGAAAACCTCAGGCTTAAGCGTCATCCAGACATTCAGGGCAAAAAGGATCCCTCCCCCAAGATAACCGAGTGCAAAACCCAGCGATGAAACAAGATCAAACTTATCTTCAGATGTAATGCCTGTGATCAATGAATCATAGAAAACATTCCCGCCTGAAAAACCTATTATTGCAAAAATATAGAGTAAAACAGCATGAGGCCAGTTGCCTTCAGAAACCATATACAGGGATGAGGTCATCACTATCCCTATGCATGCAAAGAACATAAGAAATTTTTTCCTTGACGTTCCTTTATCTGCAATGGCTCCGAGAACAGGTGCAAGTAAAGCCACAGTTGTGCCTGCAACAGAATTTGCCAGACCCAGTCTTGCAGTGCTTACAGTAGCATCAACGCCGCTGCTCCAGAACTCTTTAAAAAACAGCGGAAAGAACCCCGCCATAATTGTTGTGGCAAACGCCGAATTCGCCCAGTCATAAAAGGCCCAGCCGAAGATCGCTTTTTTATTGTCAGTCAGCATATTAATATCAGCCTATGAGTAAAGTCGTCTCAATTATACTAAAAATTCAAGAACACCGCACTCTTCCTTACTTCCCCGCTTCCCAGCTTTCGCACTTTCTGCCTTCCGCGCTTACGATCTTAATTCTCTGTGTCCCTGTTAATTTATTCAGTATAATTATGTTATTCTCTGAGACATGCTGAAAAAACTTAACTTCTTTCTGAAACTCCACCTTTACAAGATCCAGGGCCTTCTCGGTCTTGAAAGATGCGACATTATGTCTATCATCAATGATTACTACAGAAATGATTTTTTAAAAATTGATAAAAAAGACATTGCCGTTATTCTGCCTCATTGCCTTATTGCTCACAAATGTCCTGCTAAATTCTCTAAATCCGAAGGGGTGATCTGTAATAAATGCAATCTCTGCGGATGCGGAAAGATCTACGCAATTGCCGAACAGAAAGGCTATCAGTTCTATATCTCTCCAAGTGTGGGGTTTACAAAAAGACTGGCGCAGAGAAATGGGCTCAAGGGAGTTATCGGCGTGGCCTGCGATTATGAAATAAAGCGTGGCATACGTTCAGAAAAGATCAGGGGCAAGGGCCTTAAAATTGCCGGCGACAGCATCAAAACACAAGGCGTCCGCCTCGATGTGTACGATTGCATTAATAATGATGTCGATTGGGAAAAGATCGAAAAACTTATGTAAGCATATCATGACTGATGAAGTTAAACTTCTCAAAAGCGAAATAAAGCGTCTGCGTAAAAAGATCACTGATCTCACCCCTTCCCTTGAAACCATGCTGAAGCTCAGGGGATTCAGGGTATATAAAAAAGAGCCGTCCGAAGACCTGATACTTCCGCAAAAGAAACATATAAATTCCTACCTTGAAAAATTAAAGCGATATTCGTTCCGGTTGTTCCTCAGGGATGTTATAAAACATCAGGATTTTTTTATACCTGAACAGGTTACAAGATACGCAACAAGGGATGTGACATTGCAGTATATTAACTACCTTCTGAAAACCGGTGTTATTGAATCAACCGGTGAGGGGTATCGCACAAAAAAACATCCCATAAAAAGTTTTGGTGAGACCCTTGAGTGGTTCATTGCGGAATTAATAATAAGGGAATTTGAGGCTACGGCCCTCTGGGGCGTAAAATTCAAAAGACCAAAGGTCGGCGGGGATTATGATATTATTGCGAAGATCGAATCTTTAATACTTTACATGGAGATAAAATCATCCCCTCCGAAACAGATCTGCGATAAGGAAATAACCGCTTTTCTGGACAGGATTGAAGACCTGTCACCCGATATAACTATTTTCCTTATTGATACTGAACTGAGGATGAAGGACAAGATCGTTCCCATGTTCGAGGCGGAAATGCATAGGCGTTACAAAAAACCGGCCCCTGTTGAGCGTATTGAAAAAGAGCTGTTTCATATTAACAGTAAAATCTTTATAATAAACTCCAAAGTCAGCATAGAAGCCAATATCGGTACGGTGTTGAGATTTTACTGGAGAAAAAATAAATAATGATCAATGAATAATTAAAGAACTTTTTGTTGATTACTCATTATTCATTTTACATTGTTCATTGTTTGAAGGGAGATGATCATAATGGAACAAACGATCTGCGCTATATGTGCATGGAGGGCTGACTGTCATAAGAAATTCTCCATAAGCGGAAGAGATACGAGATGCATTGATTTTGCAAAAGACCTTTCTATTAAAGAAGAGAAGCAGGAAGAAAAAGAAAAGACTGAGACTAAAAAGAAATAATATTTTTATTCAGCTACGTTGTTCTGCTCGTCCAGTAATTCAGCTTCCTGATGTTCACTCTCAGAAAGGACTATTATTTCTTCAGTATCTGCATGAGACGTAACTGCATTTTGTCCTGTGTAGTCTGATGCCCCCTCTAACATTTGTTCCTGATTAAAAGATTCTCCTGGTTCTGTTTCATCCGGCAGGCTAACAGGAGCTTCCGGAATATCAACTTCCTGAAACTCCTTGAGCGTTGGGAGTTCCAACAGGTCCTTTAAACCGAAATACTGCAGGAATTCCTTTGTTGTGCCATACATAAGCGGCCGACCCGGGACCTCTTTTCTGCCTAATATCTTTACAAGTCTTCTGTCAAGAAGCGTCTTGACGACGCCATCCGAGTTAACCCCTCTGATAGCCTCTATCTCAGCCTTGATGATCGGTTGCTTGTATGCAATTATCGCAAGGGTCTCAAGCGACGGTTGTGAAAGTTTTGTAGGCACTGCGGTTGAAAGAAGCTTCTTTACCCACGGGGCACAGGCAGGGTTGGTCACCATCTGTATCCCGCCGGCGACTTCCGCAATGAGAAGCCCCGTATTTTTTATCGTATATTCGGCAATAAGTTCTTTTACAAGCCGTTCAATCTCTGTACTATCCATTTCTAAAATTTTCTGAAGAGTATCAATTGATAACGGTTCACCGGCTATAAAAAATATAGCTTCAAGAACTGATTTTATTTCTTTGTTTTCCATGATTTTTTAGCTGAAAGGTATTAGCTGAAAGCTGTTAGCTTTTTACTTTCAATGATGTGAAATCGTAACAAAATTTAAACAAAAAAACAATGTTCTTATTTGGAAGTAGGAGACCTGTGTATACTTAAGAAGCTTTTCTTTGGTATCTTCCCAGCGGATGCTCCTGCAAGACGACTGAATCCTTGCCGTTATTAAGTAATTCCAGCATCCTCGTGAGGGATTCATGCCGGAAACTGTGAATGTCCGCAACTGGAATTTCATAAGGGAAACGGTCATCAATAAAGTTGGAGATAGGGGCATAATTAGGCAATCTCGAAAGTAAGAGAACTCCTTTAAAAATTCGCTTGTGTGTTTTAAAAGAGAAAAAAAGGCTTTCAAGCTTATCTTCCATAAAGACATCATTTTTCTTCTGCATAACTTTATCGAGATGCTTGAATGTCCTCCTGTACTTCTTATCAACAAGACTCTCTGCCTTTACTTCAAGTATGGAATGTCCGAACGGTACCCAGCTCTTCTGGAGATTATGCACAACAGTATCTGCGCACAGATGGGTCAGGTAACCATAGACAAACGCCTTTTGCCGGTTTGTCTTTGCCGCTTCAAAAAGTTTCCAGGCATTGTCCCAGCTATGGGAGTTCTTTTCATGTTCATGGAATCTTCTGCCTAAAAATATATCCGCACTGATATTACCGTATAAAAAATCATTTTTGTATTTTTTAATTATGCTGTATATACCGGCAGGTATAAGGGCTGCTCCAAAGTCCAATACCTGATAACCAAGGTAAAGATGCGTAAGGGGGCCCCATGCATCTGCAATAGAGGGGATAAGAAGGATCGACAATAGACAACTAACAATAAACATCGTTCTATTAGTTTATTACATTCTCTCCTTTAAAATCTACAGCCCCACTTTTTACAAGACCTCCAATCATTTAACCTCTTGTAAAGAATAACTAATTTATATGAAAAATTAATTTCGATATTTGAGAAGGTTGACTCATTGATACATATGTGATAGAAGAAAATAAAGTACAGAGGACTGATTATTGGAGCATTTAAAATTAAATCTTCATAGAAAGAGAGGGCATCTAATATGAAAAAATATTTTTACATAATATCCATTACAGTATTTACGTTCATTTTTACAATCGCTGTTTATCACCCGGGCGTAGACGCTCAATACGAAGGTGCGGCAGAGAAAAAAACTGTACAAAAAGAGAAAGACATAAAGGTTGAAATTTGCTACAACTGTCATGATCAGATAAAAGAACTTCATACAATGGGTAAACATGCAAAGGTCAATTGTTCAAATTGCCATAAGGGACTTGATAACCACCTGAAAAACCAGGCTCCTGACACAAGGCCTGTAACGGATACCTCATGGGAAGCCTGCGGACAATGTCATAAAGAGCAGTATGACACATTCATGAAAACTGCATATCACCGCCCTGCCCGTGATGAAAAATCCCAGCTTACTAACAGGGCCCCTAATCCATTCTGGGATAAGCTTATGATGGGGCATGGTTTCACAAAAGAACATAACCTTACAAGGAGTCATCCCTGGATGCTCCCGGACCATTTAGTAGTTGACAGGGCCTACGGCGGTCGGTTTCAGGGTAAAAACGGGTGGCAGTATATACTTGAAACAGGCAAGGCATGGGATATCCTTGAGGACAAATATCCTGGAGCTACCGAACACAAAGCATTCATTACCCAGAGCGCTGCGGCAGCAAATCCGGTATGCCTGCAATGCAAATCCCAGGACCACATTCTTAAATGGGCATATATGGGCGACCCCGTTGAAGGTTCGGGATGGTCCAGGACCTCAAAGGTTTTTGAGCTTGTTAAAGACCTGCAGCACGGTCTCAATTGCTTCTATTGTCACGATCCTCATGCAGCAAAGCCAAGGGTTGTAAGAGATGGTTTGATAGATGCACTTACAAGACCTGAGGCAGATACGCTCTGGCACAAGGACCCCAAGAGGACCGGAATAAAGGTTATTGAAATGGGCACGAGAGGATTTACAAGAAAGATAGCACTGCTAGAAAAATATGATACGAGGCTTCAATGCGGGCAATGTCATGTAGAGTATAACTGCAATCCCGGCTATGATCCTAAAAATTCCGATACATCAAAGTATTCAGTTACAATGACTGACAGAAGGACAAATCATTTCCCATATCAGGATGTATTTGACCTGTATGATCATTATGTGAATAAAGTAAGTTTTCTCGACTTCAAACACACCCTGACAGGCGGGCTCCTCTGGAAGGCACAGCATCCTGAGACAGAGACATTTTATAATTCAAAACATGCCAAAGCCGGTGCAGGATGCGACAGTTGCCACTTGCCGAAAGTCAAGGACAAAAAGACCGGAAAGGTTTACACATCACATTTTGCTGTTACCCCGAAGGTGCAATTAAAGGAAACGTGCCTGAAATGCCATCCCAAGTGGACTGAAGAACAGGCAAGGTACGCTATTGATTCCATAAAAGCACATATCCGGGGGAAAATGCGAAAAGCCGAGTTCTGGCTGTCTTCACTGATAGACAAAATAGTGGAGGGGAAAAAGGCCGGAATTGATGCTGAAATTATTAAACAGGCGCAAGATCAGCATCTGAAAGCTCATATTCTGTGGGAGTTCTGGACCGCTGAAAACTCAGACGGCTTTCATAACCCGGAAATGGCGAGGGAGTCTCTTACAAGATCTGTTGATGAATCACAGAAAGGCATCAAAATTATTAATGACATACTTACTGCAAAAACAGCGGCTACGTAGTAGAATATGAGAAGGATAGATTATGAAAGCCACAATTTTGATATTATGCTTAGTCTGTTTTCAGATAGTTTTACTGGTTAACTTATACAAGTGCAATGCACGATCTATTTAACGAAATGGATGTAAACCAGGACGGAAAAGTTTCCCTTGAGGAGTTCTCTCATGATATGGAAAATAGCGCCTTCAACAGATTGGACAAAGACAAAGATGGGTTTATTACACCAAAAGAATGGAGCGCGGTAGATCTTATAGAAGAAAAAGAAAAGGCGCAGGAAGTTTTTCAAGCCATAGACAAAAAAGCCAATAAGAGGATCAGCTACCCCGATTTTAAAAATTACGCTGATAAATACTCTAATTTAGAAGAGGCTTTTATGATCCTGGACAAAAACAAAGACGGCAGCCTGTCGCCGGATGAAGTCACTTTACGGCCTCTTTTCAGGTTGATCACGATCCACTATTAATTAAAATATGGTGGAGGACCCCACTAAAAGACAAAAAAAAAGAAGCAGGAAATTTCCTGCTTCTTTTTTAACATGATCCTGAAAATAATTATTTCGCTTCTACGGTAGCATGTTCCTCGGACGAAGTCTTCGGGTTTAATGCATTTGTAACTGCCTCTGATGCATAACCGGCAATTGTTCCTAATACTGCGCCAACTACGATACTGACCGATGCTACACAAGATATCCCGAGAATAATTCCTATCGCTATCGCTGCTCTGACCAGCACTGTCGCCTCAAGGGGCCCGCCGAAGAGATGGTTCATAAGGACCAGCGTCCCGTAACTGCCGAAATAGAATCCGGGGACCAAACCTACTGCCAGAAACCCTATCACTCCAAAAGCCGCTCCCACCTTGGTCCCCATTTTTACCATGTCTTTTCTTGCTTTCATTTCACTACCTCCTTTTAGATATATTGTTTTTATTAAGCCTGGATCTATTTTATTCTTACTTCTTGCTCTACCGCTTTTTTCGACATCAGGGATTCTATTGCATATCCGATGGCCCATCCAACAAATGATAAGCCGGCAGTAAATACAATACCTGACACTAATATGCCGAACAACATTGACGCTGCCACTATGACCCTTGCGGCAATCTGCGGGCCTACAGGGTATCCGAATATAATACCCGCTATATTAAGTCCGACCACCCCGCCAATAAATGAACCCGGCAGCAAACCAATAATGGCGAATAATACCAGGCCTGCCCCTGCCCCTATGTATAATCCTTTTTTTGCTATGTCTTTTTCTGTTTTCATTTTACCCTTCCTCCTTTTTTAAATCTTTAATTATGGAGTTGCATTTCCCGTGCCAGATGTATGTAGCTGATTAAAAAGGATTTTGCTTTTGAATTGTTTGCAGCTTTGCAAATTTATCAAGTTTTATTTGCAGGACCGCAAAAAGAAATCGAGAATAAGTTAGTATATAAATCTTTGGGGGATAGAGTAATTATTCGGAATTCAGCTGCCACAAAAGAAATGACATTCTAAATGATAGCAGAGAAATTACATAGCAAGTCACTACGGGGTTACTGTGGCATTTAAGAATGCTGAATTGATCTATTATAAATCAATTTATAATGGTGCCGAAGGGGGGATTTGAACCCCCATGGCCTTTCGACCACTAGACCCTGAACCTAGCGCGTCTGCCAGTTCCGCCACTTCGGCAAAATGTAATTAGCTGTGAGATGTAAGAAGTTGGAAATGAAAAAGAAACTGCTGCCATCTTGCTTTTTAACTTCCGACTTCTTACTTTTTACTTCCTACTTTTCTAACGGAGTTGAAAACGGGTTATCGCCCTCTATTTGTATCAGTATTAAGGTATCCCGCTGCAGTACCAGATTGGCTAAACCTCTATTCTCATATTTTTTATCTTGTGCAAACAGCCAGCGTCCTTGCCAGTTCAGATTAACTATAACTGTTTCACCGGTTATTCTTACCATCCTTGGAGAAAAAGACATCTCAGCCTTTTCAAAATTAATATTATTAAGAATACTTCCAGAAAGATCCGGGTGTATTTGGTCTTTTAATATCCCGGTATCCTTTGACTCATATGCTTTCTTTATAATCTCTATCCTTTTTACAGCCTCTTTTGACAGTAGTGAATCTGCAGACGGCTTTACACTCTCTTTTCCGGTGCAACTATAAGAAAAGATAAACACAAGAAGCGGTAAAATAATATAATATTTTTTCATGCGCTGGACCTTGCTCCCAAATTAAATTATGATGATAAATTGTACATTCTCAAACAACATTTTTGCAATACAACCCGGCAGCAGTATTCCTGTCTTGACATATAATAGCATTTTAAAGTTTATAATATTATCCCGTTACCAGAGTAACTTCAAAAAACAGGTAACAAAAAATTTAACTAAAAAGGAGGCTGTATGAGATTTTTATTTGTATTCGTTTTAATTGTCTCTGCCGCTCTGGTCCCTCAGATGGCATTCTCAGAGAAGGCCAAGACAATCGATGAACTTGTATCACCAATAGACTCCCAGCAGTGTGAAGGGTGCCACACTGATTTTCACGAAAACTGGTCCAAGTCATGGCACTCTAAATCAATAACCGATCCACGCACTATAAGATCATTCAGAACATTTTTATTAAGCGGGGTTGATAAATTACCCGGGGTAAAGAGGACCATGCTGAGAGACATGTGTCTCATGTGTCACGCGCCGATCGCTGCTTCGAATGCTTCTGATGAGCTTGCAGAGCAGATCGCCGGATTAGTAGTGACCGCTGTTGATGATAAAGATGCATCTAAAAAAGAGGCGGCAATAAAAGAACTTTCAAAGGTCAATATTAACTGCCTTACATGTCATGGCAATAAAACACCTGGAGGCCTGGGGGCCGGCCAATTGGAAGCAAATACGATTTACGGGCCCGGAGAGGCAGCGAATCCTCCTCATAAAGATGCGATCGGTTTTAATACCATAAAGTCTGCCATACATGACAAAAGCCGAATTCTGCGCACCGTGTCACCACGGATGTCCGCCGGGCTTGTCTTCAAAAGAATGTCCTACACAGTGGACCGTTTATCAGGAAGAATATCTGGCGCATGGCGGCAAGAAGACCTGCCAGGAATGCCATATGACGGGTGAAGACGGTGCAAGCCACAGGTTCCCCGGACTCTATGAGAAGGACTTTGCAAAGACTGCGATAGACCTTCAATTAAGCGCAACACCTACCCGTAATGTTGATCATCTGAATAATACGTCATCACCTGCGGTTGTCATGAACGTACAGTTGAAAAACAACGCTGCGCATGACCTGCCGCATGGCTGAGTATTCATCCCAAAAGCGGCACTGGAAGTGACCGTGAAAGATCAGGACGGCAAAGTAGTATTTTCAAAAACCAAAGACGTATGAAGTCTACGATCTTCATTTGCCTTCAAAACAAGGAAGGATGGATGGGCTTTAACGACTGGGACCTGACTGCAATGACACATATTAATTTAGGTCTTGAGCCACTTGAAACAGATTCTCTTACATTTGTTGTGCCTCTCAAGGCAGGCACCAAGTCTGTGGATATTGAAGCCGCATTCAGGTTCATTTACGAAGGAAACGATACAGCAGTCTGGCAAAAGGCAAGCAAAAAGATAGAATTCTAATCCATTTAGACCGCTTATAGATCAAAGGGCTTTGTTCAGATCATCGGAACAGAGCCCTTTTTATTTTTCATGATATGATATCAGGGTAAAAATACGGGACAATAATGATCGATATCATAAAGATCACTTCAGTACTCATCATCATTGTCATTCTTCTGAAAAGAAAGTGGAACCTTGGAGTTGTAATGGCCCTTTCTTCCGTCATCCTTGCCTTTCTTTATCTGCTTGCGCCGCTTGAATACCTGAATGCTTTTTATGCTGCAATGACCGATAAAACAACGATCAGCCTTGTCGTGGCGCTTACTCTCATACGAATATTCGAGAATGTAATGAGAAAGAACGGAGTCATGCAGCAGATGATGGATTCATTTCGGGGAATGGTCATGGACAGAAGGGTCCTCATGGCCTCCATGCCTGCGCTTATCGGGCTTCTGCCCTCAATGGGAGGAGCTCTCTTTTCTGCTCCAATGGTGGATGAAGCATCAAAGAATATCAATATTTCGCAGGAGAAAAAGGCTTTCGTAAATTATATGTTCAGACACCCATGGGAATTTGTGCTTCCTCTTTATCCGGGTGTCATTCTTGCATCTGCTATCACTTCATATTCCTTGAGAGATTTAATGCTCGCCAATTCACCTTATGCCATGTGTCTCCTTATTGGAGGAAGCTATTTGGGGATTGAGCGGTATCGGAATGCAGAAAGAGGGCTTCAAAAAAATATCGAGGGCCGGACTCATGAGTTTCCTGCCTTTAACTATCATCCTTATTATGGTTATAGGATTTCATATTAATCTGTCAATAAGTATCGGGGCTGTTATTCTCGGTTTATATTCAGCCTTCCGTTATTCCCCAAAAAATATCTTTCAGAGCCTGAAAGAGGGTTTTTCGTGGGAGATAATTTTAATAATACTCGGAGTAATGACCTTCAAAGCAGTTCTGAATTCATCAGGAGCAGTGACGAATATAAGCGCTTTTTTCACTGAAGAAGGTATCCCTGTTTTGCCGGTGCTGTTTTTTCTGCCTTTTATTTATGGGCTGCTCACAGGACTGACAGTTGGTTTCGTCGGCAGCACCTTCCCGATCCTTTTAGGACTTGAGAATGTAAATCACATCGGAGCAATTTCCTTTGCCTTTGCTTCCGGATATGTCGGGGTGCTCCTGTCGCCTGTTCATCTCTGCCTCGTGCTGACAAGAGAATATTTCAAGGCGGCAATGAGCGGGATATATAAAAAAATTATCAGGGTAAGCGTATTGATCATGATCGTTGCGGTAGCAGAGTATTTCATTTTCAGTCGTTACTGGAATTGATTCTCATTTAATTTCAGCAAGGTTTCATTCATATAAGGTATCTGCTTGCAAGATCAATACATTACATTTACAATAGCACTATTAAAGGTATGTATGATGGCAGAGGGATGAAAAAGCATATAGAACAATTTCTTGATTATCTAAAAGCGGAACGCGGGGTATCTCCTCATACACTGAAAGCATATGCCGAGGACTTACAGGAATTCCATCAATTTTTAAAAAAGACCCCTAAAGATATTGACAATCTTGACATCAGGAGTTTTCTTGCATCCCTGCATCACAGAAAACTGAAGAAAACTTCCATATCAAGAAAACTTGCGACTGTCAGGTCATTTTTCAAATACCTCCACAGGGAAGGACATGTGCTTAAAAATCCCGCCAGGCTGGTATCTACTCCAAAAGTTCCAAAGCCTCTTCCAAAGTTTCTGACCGTCGATGAAACCTTTTGTCTAATGGAAAGCCCTGAGGGTGATGCCTTCAGGCCGGTAAGGGACAAGGCGATGCTTGAGCTTCTCTACTCCTCAGGTTTGAGAGTATCTGAACTGACTTCACTCGATATAAGTGATCTTGACATTAAAGAGTCCCTTGTCCGGGTAAAAGGGAAAGGTATGAAAGAGCGTATACTACCCATTGGGTTAAAAGCAATGGTAGCAATTCAAAACTATCTGACCGAAAGAATTTCACTAAAGAAAAAATCTCATGCGTTGTTTCTGAATAATCGGGGCGGCAGGTTGACTCAGAGAAGTGTCAGGCGTATAGTATTATACTATAGCAGGATGGTTAATCTTAAAAGTGATCTCTGCCCTCACACTTTAAGGCATACTTTTGCAACACATTTGCTCCACGAAGGTGCGGATCTGAGGTCAATACAGGAACTTTTAGGACATTCGTCCCTTTCAACAACCCAGAAATATACACATGTGGATATAAGGCATCTTATGGAAGTTTACGATAAGGCTCATCCCATGTCGAGAGAGAATAAGAAGTGAAGAGTTAAGAGTTAAAATTTCTGCGTAGGGGCGGGTTTCAAACCCGCCCGTACATAACACTTAATGTAAAGGAGCAGTATATGTTTCGTGGAACAACAGTGCTTTGTGTAAGAAAAGACGGAAAAGTCGCAATAGGCGGAGACGGTCAGGTAACCCTGGGCCAAATCGTGCTGAAGCATAATGCAAAAAAGATCAGAAAAATGTATAACAATAGCATTATTGCAGGGTTCGCCGGAGCAACAGCAGATGCTTTTACCCTCTTTGAAAAATTTGAGGGCAAACTTGAAACCTATAGAGGCAATTTAACAAGGGCTGCAGTTGAACTTGCAAAGGATTGGCGGACGGATAAGATACTGAGACGCCTTGAGGCTCTTCTGATTATTGCTGACAAAGAACATTCCTTTATAATATCCGGCAATGGAGATGTTATCGAGCCCGAGGACGGAATATCCGCTATCGGCTCCGGAGGACCCTATGCGCATGCAGCCGCAAAAGCGCTTATTGAACACACTCAATTGGAACCAAAAAAAGTTATTGAAGAGGCAATGAAGATAGCATCAAAGATATGCATTTATACAAATGATTCAATCAGCATCGAGGAAATAAATGAATAACCTGACGCCGAAAAAGATAGTGGAAGAACTTGATAAGTATATCATTGGTCAAAATAAAGCAAAAAAAGCTGTGGCAATAGCTCTCAGAAACAGATGGAGGAGGCAGCTTTTGTCAGATGAACTGAGGGATGAGGTATTACCCAAAAACATCCTTATGATCGGACCGACAGGCGTAGGCAAAACAGAGATTGCAAGGAGATTATCAAAACTCGCTCAGGCGCCATTTATCAAAGTCGAAGCTTCAAAATTTACAGAGGTTGGTTATGTTGGCAGGGATGTTGAATCAATGGTAAGAGACCTGACAGGACTGGCCCTTAATATGGTCAAGACAGAGCATATGGAAAAGGTACAGGAAAAAGCACAGGTGCTTGCCGAAGAGAAAATCCTTAACCTCTTATTACCCCCGCCAAGATCCCAGAAAAAAACTACTTTGGCGGAGGCGCCGGAAGCGGAAGCGGAAGAGAAAGAAAATTACAATGAAACCCGTGAAAAACTGCGCTCTCAGTTAAGAGAAGGGAAACTTGATAACAGACATATTGACCTCGAAGTCCGTGAAAAAGTTGTCCCTTTCGGCATTGTCTCAAATATCGGCATGGATGAAATTGAGATGAACCTGAAAGAGATGCTCGGTAATTTTCTGCCCGAGAAGGCGAAAAGGAAAAAGGTTAAAGTCCCGGAAGCGATGCAGATAATTCAGATGGAAGAGGTAAATAAACTTATTGATATGGATAAAGTCGTCAGGGAGTCTATTGAGCGTACCGAACAGAACGGGATAGTCTTCATTGACGAGATAGACAAGATAACATCCAGAGGCTCAACTCACGGCCCTGACGTATCACGAGAAGGTGTACAACGGGACCTTCTTCCCATAGTTGAAGGGTCTACGGTCTCAACAAAGCACGGGCCTGTGAAAACCGACCATATACTTTTTATCGCTGCAGGAGCATTTACTGTGTCAAAACCTTCTGACCTGATACCGGAATTACAGGGAAGATTCCCGATAAGGGCTGAGCTTGAGGCGCTTGGTAAAGATGAATTCATCAGGATATTAAAGGAACCCAAGAACGCGCTGATTAAGCAGTATGTCGCCCTTATTGAAACAGAAGGGGTAACAATAAAATTTACCGGCAATGCAATAGAAGAAATCGCTGCTTTAGCAGCAATGGTCAATGAAAAAACTGAAAACATAGGTGCGAGAAGACTCCATACCATTCTTGAGAAATTACTTGAAGAAATATCATTTAATGCTCCTGATATAAAAGATAAAGAACTTAATATTAACGCAAAATATGTTGCAGACAAATTAAGTGATATAATCAAGGACGAAGATCTGAGCAGATATATTTTATAAGATTAAGAAGCTGGCATTACCCCTCTTCTTTATTTCAGCAAAAATGTTTCTTATTCTTTGAGATACTCCGATAAAAAGCATTTTGCCACAGATTAACACCGATAGAAAACAATTGTATTTATTTCGTGAATCACCCAAAAGGTAAGGTCTGAACTTCTTGTAGCTCATTTATATCGTGGCAATCTGTGCGAATCAGTGGAACTGCAGTTTTTTAGATTATAGCCATTCTCAGATAGATATTGTTAAATCAATGAGTAATTTAGTAAAATAAGTTATTGCTCGATAAGATTGCCTTATAACACCTAAATAATATGCCTTATAAATCCAAGACAAACGGTTATTTGCAGCTGAAAAATGAACAATATCGTCAGTTTATTGAACTTTCACCAATTGCAATCGGAGCAATGACCAATGAAAATATATTATTTTTAAACAGTGCCGGGGCAAATCTTTTTGGCGCAGTAAATCCCGAACAGATTATCGGAAAACCTTTTATTGAATTCCTGCATCCAGACCATCAGGATATCGTCAGGAAACAATTTCATAGCCTCATTAATGAAGGCTGTGAATTTCAACCGTTAGAAACAAAACTTCTCCGTTTAGATAAAACTGAACTCGACGTTGAGTTGATGGCAACCCAATTTATCAACGATAAAATAACGGCTGTTCAATTTACTCTGTACAACATAACAAAACGTAAGAAATTAGAGTCTGAACTATTTCAGTCTAAACATGATTGGGAAAGCACCTTCCACGCAATTACAGATGTAATCACACTGCATGATAAGGATTTCAATATCATTTACGCTAATAAGGCTGCCCAAAAAACACTTAATCTTCCCATGATAAACTCTGATACAGTAAAAAAATGTTTCAGCTACTATCACGGAACAAAATGCCCTCCAGACGGTTGTCCAAGCTGCAACTGTCTCATAACAGAAGCTCCAGCGACTTTTGAATTATTTGAGCCTCATTTAAAGATGCATATTGAGATACGTTCAATGCCACGATTTGACAGGGAGAATAAGTTAATCGGTTTAATTCATATAGCAAGAGACATAACTGAGCGCCAGCGGGTGGACGAAGAGCTCAAAAAAGCCAAAAACGAACTCGAGATGAGGGTAGAAGAACGCACATCCGAACTGATAAAAATCAATGATCTGCTTAAAGAAGAAATTGCTGAGCGTAAAATTGCTGTTGAGGCCCTCCAAAAAAGTGAATATAAGTACCGCAACCTTTCTCAGGAATTTAATACCCTGCTTAATTGTATCCCGGACAATCTTATTCTGCTTTCTTCCGACCTGAAAATAATGTGGTACAACAGGGCGGTGTCATCTACATTTGGAAAGTGTGATTCTGAACCTGCCGGGCAGTATTGTTATAGTTTATGCTGCAATAATATTTCCCCGTGCGACAACTGTCCGACATTAAAAAGCTTTACTTCAGGGATTGAGGAGACCTCCGAAATTTCAACTCCTGAAGGCAAGATTTGGGATATTAGGGCCTTTCCGATCAAGGATGACTACGGCAAAGTAAAAAACGTTATTGAATTAGCGAGAGATGTAACTGAAAAAGTTAATCTGCAGGCAGGCGCAATGCGTTCAAGGCATCTCGCGTCCCTCGGTGAACTTGCCGCCGGTGTGGCCCACGAGATCAATAATCCTGTTAACAATATTGTCAATTACGCCCAACTCATTATAGATGAATTCGAAAAAGAACAGAGGGATGCTGAGCTTGCCCAACGAATTATCAAAGACGGTGACCGGATCGCCACCATAGTCAGAAGCCTGTTATCATTTGCCAGAATCAGAAAAGAAGAAAAAAATTATATATATCTCCATGAGATATTTTCTGACACTCTCTCTCTTACCTCAGCACAAATTCGAAAAGACGGTATACATTTAAAGGTAAATATTCCTTCAAGTTTTTGCAAAGTGCCTGTACATCCTCAACAGATTCAGCAGGTATTCCTTAATATTATAAGCAATGCACGTTATGCCCTGAATCAGAAATATCCCGGAACACACGAAAATAAAATTCTTGAGATCACTTGTGAAAAAGTGGTCATTAACCACTCTCCTTTTGCCCGTATCGTATTTCATGACCGGGGCACAGGTATATCCTCAAACATTGTGGATAAAGTAATAAATCCCTTTTTCTCCACAAAAGCCAATCGGATGGGGACAGGTTTAGGGTTAAGCATCAGCCATGGCATCATTACAGAACATGGCGGGAAATTGATCATCAACAGTATCGAAGGTGAATATACAAAAGTAATAATTGATTTGCCGACATCAATAATGGAAACAGAATGAACGAAAAAATTTTAATAATCGACGACGAAGAAGGCATAAGATTCACTTTCAATAAATTCCTGTCAGCAAGAGATTATGAAGTCAGCACCGCAAAAGACTTTGACGAGGCGATAAAATATATTTCTGAAAAGGATTTTGACGTAATTTTTGCAGACATTATATTAAGAGGGAAAACCGGTATAGATATTTTACGCGAAATAAAGAACAAGAAATTAAATTGTCCGGTAATAATGATTACAGGATACCCGAATATTGAGACCGCCTCAGAAGCCATCCGTCTCGGCGCCTTTGACTATATTCCAAAGCCTATACAAAAGGATGCTCTTTTTCATGCTGTTGACGTCGCTCTGCAGCACAGAGCACTTATAAATGAAAAAGAAAAATATCGTTCAAACCTTGAAGCGATTTTCAGCAGCGTAAGGGATGCCATTATCAGCGTAGACAGGGATTTACTGATTCTTGAGGTCAATCAGGCGTCTCAGAATATCTGCGGATTGACCCGTGAAGGTATCGGCAAAGGCTTCAGTTTATTCCAAACCAGATGCAAAAGGGACTGTCTTCAGTCTCTTAAAGAAACAATCAATACAAAACAATCCGTTGAAATAAATAATCTTGAATGTCTGCTGCAGGGCCGTCCCGAACAGGTTGTGTCACTCACAACATCCCCTCTTTTAAACCGGCACAATGAATTAGCCGGCGCAATTATGGTCGTCAGGGATGAGACCCGTCTTACCAACCTTGAAAGAGAACTCAATGAGCGTCAGAACTTCCATAGGATAATAGGAAAGAGCAATAAAATGCAGGAAATATATTCTCTTATTGAGCTGTTATCCAATGTTGAAACAACTGTTTTAATTACCGGTGAAAGCGGAACAGGCAAGGAATTAATTGCAGAGGCGCTTCATTATAAAGGTAACCGGGGCCTTAATCCGATAGTCAAGGTAAACTGTTCTGCATTATCAGAGAACCTTCTTGAGAGCGAATTGTTCGGACATATCAGGGGTTCTTTTACCGGTGCAATCAAGGATAAGATCGGCCGCTTTCAAACAGCGGATAAAGGAACTATTTTTTTAGATGAAATTGCCGATATCTCTCCCAAAATACAGATAAAACTTTTAAGGGTCCTACAGGAGAAGGAGTTTGAGAGAGTTGGAGATTCAACTACAATAAAGGTTGATGTTCGTGTCATAACTGCAACTAATCAGGACCTTTCAAAAAAGGTCAAACGCGGTGAGTTCCGGGAGGACCTGTACTACAGACTCAATGTAATGAAAATTCCCATCCCTCCCCTTAGAGAACGCCGTGATGATATACCGTTTTTAATTGAACACTTTATAAAGAAATTCAACAACAAGTTCAATAAAAAAATTAAAACGATATCTGCGGATGTGGAGAAACTTTTCATGGAATATCCCTGGCCCGGCAATGTCAGAGAACTTGAACACACGATTGAGCATGGATTCATTCTGTGCAAACAGTCTGCTATAACTCCTGAACATCTGCCTTTTGAATTAAAAACTATTGCGATACAACCCTCCATCTCTCATAACAACGGCGAAATTGATGATCCTCAGATAATCATTCAGGCCCTTGAACGGACTGACTGGAACAAGGCCAAAGCTGCTCAATTGTTAGGGATCAGCAGACGAACGATCTATCGTAAGATCAAAGAGTATAATATCATTAAATAACTGCCTGCCAAAGTGCGCCATGTCACACCACAGTGACATATCGCACATGTGTAACACTACTTAACTGCTTACCTTCTCTGTCATAACCAGTGAATTTACAAGCATTTTAAAAACCTTAAGCATCGCTGCTTTGCTGGCATATGTTTTGCTCTATATATTCTTAATATATTAAAAGGAGAACTATGCTCACTTCGATAACCAAAAAAAAACTCTGCCCTTTTCTTCTTGAACCTTTTGATAATTGTTATTGTGTCAAAATGGACAGTCAGGATATAGAAAGAGCCGTAAATCTTTGCAGTAATAATTTTAGTATCTGTGATATTTACAAAAAATCTAATGGAAACGGCAAAGACAACGGGAACGGGAACGGTAAAAAAAAGATTTCAACAAATCCTTATATTGCAGTAACCGGGCAATAAATAATTTGAAACATATTAATGAAAAAAGGAAAAAACAATGAACAAAAAATCCATCATAGGGCTCATCATCATCTTTCTTTTTATGGCAGTGCTTGTTACAAACAATGCATTTGCAACTACGCCAATTCCTTCATTTGATGAAATTTACATGACAAGTCAAAACGGAACTACTGATATTCGTACGACTTATGATCTGAACGAAACTCCATGGCTTTATTTAAAGCTTACAGAAAGCAGCCTGAATTTTACAGGGTCCTGGTGGAACGATCCAGATAATGATGTTCATTTTGTAAGTCACGGGCCAACTACCGACCAGAAAATTTGGCTTTCCTTAGACTGGGGCAATGTCAAGAAAGTCGGGCAATGGGATGTGAATGCATTTTATTCTGCTGCGAACGGTACATATGGATCAGGCGACACCCATTTCACGGTTACCCCTGAACCGATAAGTTCTTTACTATTTATAACAGGCGGGGCAACACTGGCGCTCAGACGCTGTTTGAAAAGCGGGAAAAGACAATAACACCCGCAGGTTACTAAGAAAAGTCAAATATTTCTCATAAACTGGATCGTTAACCTTATAAAGCCTCTTGAAAAAAACGTCATTCCTGTGAAAACGGGAGTTCAGAGTTTTTTGAAACACATCGAAAAGACTGGATTCCCACTTTCGTGGGAATGACAAATTCTTCTCTTTTTGATTACTTTTGCAAGAGCCTCTTACAGTAAAGACTTCCCTTCCATATCAGATGCAGACATCCCAAAACATGATAAAACGGTAGGGGCAATATCCATAAGATTTGGGGTGGGATTGTTTGTTTTAAAATTGGAAAGAAAGATACCAGGAACAATGGATGGATCAACAATATGATCTCCGCTCCATTTCTTCAAATTATCCGAAAACAATTCTTCAGGTGAACCTCCTACAGCAGTCTGCCATGAAACCCTGAAACCCTCCTGAAATCCAACGATAATATCAGGAGACTTATCAGCCTCACCTCCGGAATATATATCACTGTTTTTATAGACCTTCTTTATAGCTCTTTTACCATCTTTGGGGTCTGTTAATTTAGTAAGTTCATCTGCGATCCGGTCTGCAACAGACACCGCATCAGAACCTTTTTCAACAACACCATTTCTCTCCCTTCCTCTTATATTTAAGTAAATGCTGCCGAAACCAAGGGCATAAGCCTTTGTATTTTTCCAGTCAACATACTGAAAGAGACCCCCGCCGTCTTTGTCATCAGGGGAAGCTTTCCGGGTAAGTGTCATAAGTCCGTTTTGTACCAGCCAGGAATTTATATGTACAGCCCTTCTAAAAGTACTAAATCCATGGTCCGAAAAGACCATAAGCGCTGTTTTACTGTCAATCTGTCCGATTACTTCTCCAAGGACCTTATCCATTCTGCGATAATAATCATCAATAACATGACCGTATTTTTCAGCATATATTTTATTATAAAGAGGGTGCAGAGGGTCCCTGGTAACCCAGAAAATATGCTGTATCCTGTCAATGGAAAAAAAAGTTGCAGCCAGCAGCCCTTCTTTAAATTTATTAAATTCATGCCAGAGCATTTTTTCCTGTTCATCAATTACTTCATCACACATAGTTATAAACGCCTCTTCATCTATTCTCCCTTCCTCAAGGGCCTTGGTATCCTCAGGCATACCCTGCGTATAAAAATATCCCAGATTATCTGCAAGTTCTTTTATATAATCATCAGGGCTTGAAATGACAAACGCAGGATCTTTTGGATTTACCTGTACTGCTGTCATATATAATTCAAACTCCGGTGCAATCCTGTTTAAATAGAACTTAATAGTTCCTGATGTTGTCTTCATCATTCCGAGTTTAAATTTAATGTCAATCCACTCACTCCATTGACCACTGCTTACAATGAGTTTCTTGCCATCCAAATTAATTTCTATCCTTTCATCATCGGGGAATATCTTTATTGCCATATCTGTTGCTGCAAGTTCTCTTGACATTAATTTTGTAATATTAGGGCCAAATACTTGAGTCTTGATCATGTCCTCTTTTATCTGAACTTTTACAACTTTTTCATAACCTTCTGCATTCTTTGGAATATCCTTTGAGGTATAAAAAGCATATTTTCCAAGCCCCCCCTTGATATCCGGGACCCCAAGCCCTGCAAATAATTTTGTCTGATTCTGTTTTGGCTGAAATGTCATGGGCCATTTAAGTACAGTTGAGGGTATATTCTGGGCAGAGGTATGGTCCCAAAAAGAATTTCCATGCATTACAGGCAAAAACATCGCTTCTCTCTTTGCAAAAACATTCTTGGGATTAACTTTAAGTATAGCCAGTTCAGGCATATAATCAGTCACCCTCCGGTTCAGGAAATCAAATATGCCGTGATATCCGGGATTGTTGCCTGTAGCAATAGAGGCCCAGGCCACAGGGCTCTGTGCAGGATTACTGGTTGCTAATGGAAAATAATTACCCATCTGGCTAAGCTTTGAAAAATTTGGCAATAGCGCCCTTTTGCATTAAATGACTTACTATCATGGGATCCAGACCATCCATTCCAAGAAGAATTACCTTGCTGTATTTAGGTGCTCCGACTATTTTTACTGTACTTTCACTTGTCATTTATGTACCTCGTAATATTGTTTTTTAGATTTTATTAGCAAAAATGAGTTAAAATAGAGTGTAAATTATTTTTAGTAATAATGAAACAATATAAATCAACTTGACAATAAAATTTTAGATTACATATATAATATATTATATTCTTATAAGATTATAATATATTAAACATATTAGGGGGAAGTGATTATGAGCCGTATTTTATTTATAGCACACATCGACAGGACCATGCTGTTGAGCGGAGGATTTGTAACTTTTGGCCCAATGTGGCTCTCTGCGGTACTGAAACAGCATGGACATCAGTGTGATATTGCAGGCATAAACTATAAAGAAGTTGAAAAAACTTTTCAGGAATTTAAACCTGATATAGTTGCATATACAACATTCAGCGGCGGTCATAAAACATATCTGGACTGGAACAGACAGCTTAAGAGTAAATATAAATTCTTTTCCATG
Organism: Thermodesulfovibrionia bacterium; assembly: GCA_963699585.1. Taxonomy (GTDB): domain Bacteria; phylum Nitrospirota; class Thermodesulfovibrionia; order UBA6902; family UBA6902; genus SURF-23. Next base: position 182,787 of record CAVOUK010000003.1, read on the forward strand.
TTCGGCGGCCCGCATACTACTTTCTCCCCGGAGATGGTTGAAGAAGAAGGAGTAGATGCAGTCTGCAGAGGAGAAGGATTTGATGCAATGCTCGAGTTTGTAAATAAACTCGAAAAAGGAGAAGATATAACAAATGTTAAGAACTGGTGGGTAAAAGTCGACGGGAAAATTTACAAGAATGAACAACGTCCCCTTATCAAAAATCTTGATATTCTTCCCCCTCCTGACAGAAGCCTCTATAACAGATACAAAGATTATCAACTGGCAAGAACAGCAACAGTAATGACAAGTCAGGGCTGCCCGTTTAATTGCACGTACTGTCATAACCATCAATTGCACAAGATGAGACTAAAGGGGGACCCTATTTTCCGTCAGAGAAGTGTGGACCATGTCATTAATGAATTAAAGGAATTAAAGAGAGACTACCCGAAAATCGAATATCTTATATTCAGGGATGAAATTCTTACTGTAAATAAAAAATGGATAAAAGAATTTTCAGAAAAATATCCCAAAGAGATAGGCATCCCGTTTTACTGTCTCATGAGACCCGAGATTATTAATGCGGAAGTGATTGACGATCTGATAAAGGCCGGTCTCTATTACATTGGAATAGGGATAGAGTCCGGGAATGACTTTATAAGAACTAAAGTGTTAAACAGGAAAATGAGCAAGGAGCAAATTATAAAAGGACTTAAGATATTAAGTGATAAAAATGTAAAATTTTCCCTGTATAATATTGTTGGTGCACCTCATGAAACCATTGAAACCGCTATGGAAACATGGGCGTTGACTGTACAATGCAAACCGACTTTTTGCGACGCCTTTCTGCTTACCCCTTATCCGAAAACAGAAATATACGACTATTCAGTGGCAAACGGCTTTTTTGATCCAAGCATTCAATATCCTGAAACTTACCATGAGAGGATAATTCTCACCTTGAAAGACAGGAGGCAATTAGAAAATTTCATGCACCTTCTTGGGATTGCTGTAGAATTTCCATCGCTGATGCCTTTAATTAAGAATGTCTTAATAAAACTTCCCTTACGTCCTGTCTATAACAGGATCAGAAAGTTCTGGAAAGGGTATGTTTACAGATACCGGATATATCCGTATAAAGTTTCTGCCATTGAAAGTGTCAGGATAATCTATAACGAACTCTTTGTTTCCAAGGTATAACCTAACATATGCTGATTTCCGTAGTAATCCCTTTGCATAATGAAGAAGAGAATATTGACGAGCTTTATCATGCCCTTAAATCCGTAATGGATGCACAGAGCTATGATTATGAACTCCTCTTTATTGATGATGGAAGTACTGATAAAACCCTCCAGCTTCTTGAACCTTTCGGACAGAAAGATCCGAAAGTAAAATTACTGCGCTTCAGGAGAAACTTCGGAAAAGCGGCTGCATGGGCCGCTGGTTTTGACCATGCAAAAGGTGATGTAATTGTTACAATTGACGGAGACCTTCAGAACGATCCAAAAGATATCCCCAAATTAGTCTCTCTGATCGGCGAATATGATGTTGTAAATGGGTGGAGAAAGAAAAGACAGGACCCTTTTATCATCAGGAGATTCCCGTCAATTATCGCCAACTGGCTGATCAGCAGTGTCACCGGCGTAAAACTCCGCGATTACGGCTCGGGACTTAAAGCATACAAAGCTGAGGTAGTGAAAAACATGAACATTTACGGTGAACTGCACCGTTTTATTCCTGCGGTTGCAAGCTGGTATGGAGTAAAAATAAAAGAAATTGAGACCACCCATCATCCAAGACGCAGGGGAACGTCGAAATACGGAATTTCACGCACCCTGTTGGTGGTTCTCGACTTAATTACAGTAAAGTTCCTGCAGGGTTATTCCACAAAGCCTATGCAGGCTTTTGGCCCGGTAGGACTTACTACAAGCCTTATCGGCCTTATTATAAATCTGTACCTCGCATTTGAGTGGTTTACAGGCCACCCTATCGGCACAAGACCGCTACTTCTTCTCGGATCACTGCTTATTATAGTTGGGATCCAGCTTATAGGCATGGGACTTCTTGGAGAGATGCTTGTAAGTTCTTATCATGAAAATCAGCGAAAGCCTCTTTATGTTTTAAAGGAACCCGATAAAAAGTAATCTGCCTAATTTTTGTCCTGAACTATACAGTTAGACTTATCGAATAATTCAGTCTTTCAAACAACAGGATTAAATCTGCCTTGCAAACATAATAAAAAGGGGAGACGACCTAAGTCATCTCCCCTTTATAATTTCTTATTATTTATTAATCTCTTAATCTTTTCTCGTAATAGGAGCACCGTTTACCCAACCGCCATCCCAGACCCTTCTGGATCGTGGCAGTAAAACCATTATCTTCTTTACTTCCTGCACCCAATCCGGTCCAATCAGCAGGCGCTGCCCCCTTGCCTTCATTAAACCGCAAATAAGCTGCCAAGGTAATACTGTTTCTACCGCAATTTCCGCTATCTGGAACCAAGTTCTGTATTCATACATGCCTGTATCAGTGTCTGTGTTCTTGCAGTAGTCCAGTACCTAACTTCATCAATAACGCCATTTAACGATTCTGAAGTACTATAGTACATGGGACATCAGCAGAATCACAAACTGCGACTGCTATAGCACCACCTACCGCCAGAGTATCACCTCACATGACCCAGCACCTAAATCTCTCGGGGGCGCAGGTAAATTCAGCCATGGATCGTGAGCCAGTCGATGCACAGTTCTTAAATTCTCCATCTACATAAATATCTAAATGCGGTGTTTCCGCCATAACTGCTGGTGTGCAGCTTGATACTCGATGGATGAGAGTGTACAGCATTAACAAGCACGCCTGCAAGATGGTGCCATGTATTTGCAGCAAGTGAAACATTACTCTCAACAATAAAATCTGTGCTTGTACCTGCCTACCAGCCGTCTTATAGCAAATTTGGGCTCATTATCTTTAACCCACATCATAGTCGCCTTCAGTTGACATGACGTGAAAAAACAGTCCGTCAAGAGTGTCTGTTTTTCTTTTTACCCAAGCCTCAACAGTAACTTCTGACCCCTGCCTGTTAAGAAGTTCACTACTCACAACATAAATTACGCCTCCATCCACCATGGAGCTTGCGCTGAAGTCAACTGCAAATTGTCCGGAATCGGGATTAACAATTTTACTCTGCGGTCCCTTGCCGCAATTTATTAATATAAAACCCAAACATAACATTAAAATACCAATCAATAGAAATAACGGTAATTTTTTCTTAATCTTATAAAGCTGTTTCATCTATCCTCCTAAAATTAAAAAAATTAAAAGCGAGATTATCGGAATGCTCGAAAATTATAAATTATTGGTTGTAAATCTGTCAATACTTTTAAGTTTTTTAAATTTATTTATTTAATGAATCTATAATTTTCCCTGCTGACTCGCCGTAACTTGAAGGGTCCAGTTCTGCTGCCTTTTTAATCTCTTTCAAAGCATTTGTTTCATCTCCAAGATTTAAGTACGCATTTGCCAGATCAAAATGAATCTTGGCACGATTAGGAGTTATGATAATCCACTTGATTTAAGTAATAAATGACTTTCTGAAAATCCTTTACTTCCTGATAGGCCTGCACAATGAAATAAAGTTCACTTGTCTCAAAGACGAGGTTTACCAGAAGCAATATCATCATTCGTTGCCCCCCTGATCTTCTTATTTCCTCCAGAGCATTCTTTACAATATCTTCTTTTTTCATAGAAATTGCCGCCAAAGCCAGTTTCAATTGTTTTTGATCATTATGAGGGTCGAGAGCCGCCATATTTTTTGCTATTTCAAACATCTTTTTATATTCTTTTTTTAGTTTGTATATATCTGCCAATGCATAATTAAGCCACTCGTATCGGGGATTAATATTCATGCATCGCCTTAATAAGTGATTCAGCTTTAGAAATAAATGCAGGCTCATAAAAAGCAATTTTATTATACAAATTCTATCACCCTTGTTAGAGTATTCCAGGTTATAATAATTTTCCAATATTCCCTTTTCCATTTCATTTACTGTTGCTTCAAGAAATTCCAAAGCGCCTTCCTCAGAAAACAGTTCATAAGTAAGAATATAGTTCTTCGATATAGATTCCATACTTGCCCTGACATCATTATCACCAAATGTATTTAATGCTAAAGCATTTTTAAAGTCTTCAAGAAGAGTTGAAAACGACTTGTAATTTGAAACAGATTTGCTTATCTGAAAAGATCGTCTGGATTCATCTATAGGCCTGTAATTTGCGAAATAGAAAATTAGCAGAAAAAATTAATAATGCAAGCAGTGTCAAACTTAACGATTTTATCTTTGTTCTCTTTGTGTCTATTATTTACTTCTGATACCTGAACTTGCCTTGTTTCTTTCAGTTCCAATAACATCGATGTATGCCATTAAAGCAAAAAATATGAAATATGTATTGATGGTATCAAAAGTAAACAGATTTTGGATAAAGTAAACAAAAAGAGCAGTTACAATCGTAACCGCTTCTTTTTTCGAAAGCAGTTTTCCTATATATTTCTTCCGTATTGTATAGAACAGCAGATCCCAGGATCGCCATATACGATAACAAACCAAGAATTCCCGCATTAATCAACCATTCTATAACAATATTGTGCGCACGATCTGTCCATACTTGTTCACCCTTAAAAGGTATCGGGTTTACCGTATATATTCCAATAAAATTTTCCTGTCCCCAACCCAATAAAGGTCTTTCTTTAATCCCGTTCCAAGCCATCTTCCATGAATCGAGTCGTGGCTTTAACAGAGTCATCTGAAAACATCGAAGCAAACCTGGAAAGAGTTATATCATGTTTAAAAGAATAATTGTTATTCGATGTTATATTAGTGACGGTAACAGCAACTAAAACAAATAATAACAGCCATTGTTATAGCCGTCTTGATTGATTTCCATTTTTGTGTTTTTACCGTTTGTGGAAAAATAAAACACACTCATAATTATTAAGCCGATAAATCCTGACAATATCGCTCCTCTTGTAGCTGTTAAATAAATTACCACCGCATTAAGAAGGATGATAAAAATATAACAAGCTTTTAAGTACTTTTTTTTAGTATTAAGGAAAGTGATAAATCCAATAAATATTGTAAGCAGCATGTAAGCAGCAAGAAAAGGCGGATTTCCGATAGTGCCGTAAATTCTCGTGTCATATTCCATCCAAAATTGCGTACCTTTGGATGCTGTAGGCAGACTTAGTGAAAAAAGACTGACAAGAAAACTGACTGCCAATATTGTGTTGAAAAATAGCAACCAGTCTTTACGGGTTTGCAGTACACTTCTGATTATCATAAAATAGAGAGCCAAATGCAATATGGTTATATAACCTTCCATACGTTCATAGTTGGACCAAAAGCTTTTATACGGATTAACTCCCAATATGTCAGCCATACCCACAATAAAAGTAAATGTCAATATGGATATCACTATTGCTGAATTATCAGGCCGGTACTTCTTATTTAATGGTGATTAGCCCAATCCACAAGACAGCTGCAAGTTCAACAAGAATCCTGAAAGCAAAGTTTTTCCCTGTGATATACGGAAAAAGCATTGAAGTGGAAATATAAAGGGGCAGAAAAGGAATTAAAAATACAGGTATTTTAATACCCCATAGATAAATGTTTTCTATTTTATTAGATTGTAACATTAGAGAATATTAACTATCGAATACTGATAATAAGGTCCTCTGTTTCGTCATTCTACGGTAAACGAGGATCCGGACGTACAAGACATGGATTCCGGTCAAGCCCTAAATGGCGATACTAAATGAAGATTGACATGCATGCCATTTAAAAAGATAGATTACCATATCTGACAAATAAAGCTTACAGATCTAAAATAGCGTATATATAAATGGCGCTACCGCTGAACCCTCTGTAAAAATAATCAGTGCACCAAGCAATACAAGAAAAATTACAATCGGTGTTAACCACCATTTCTTCCGTTACTTTTAAGAAATCCCAGAATTCTGACATAATTGCCAATTTACTCATTTATATATCCTCCTATCTGTCTTAAATTTACTATAAGCTTTCACTTGCTTTTATAAATAATCATATTACTTTTATATAAGGATCCCTTATATTTCTGTATTAAAAATATCATTTATATCTAAAAAATTTAGCCACTTTTGCAATTACTAAATAAATTTAATCTTTTTTAAAGCAAATAAGGTCATTTTCAACAGAAGCAATCCATGTGAAAAACGGCTAATCTGCGTTCTTCCATAGATCCTTTCACGATATCTTATGGGTATTTCAAGAATCCTCAGATTCAGTTTGGCTGCACCAAAAAGCAGGTCAAAATCACCAAATGGATCAAAATCACCAAAATATTTTCTTCCGGCAAGTATTTTTTCGTAATCTTCTTTCCATAATACTTTGGTTCCACAGAGCGTATCTTTTATACGCTGTTCGAGCAGATATGTAAATGCACTTGACTAAAAAATTTATTTCCCAAGAAGATTTAAGAACCGCATTGCCTCTTTTTCCATCTGGTAAACCAGTCTCGATCCATTTATAAACTCTCCCTTACCTGAGACAATCGCATCAAAAAACTTGGGCAGATCTTCCGGAGGCACAGTGAGATCAGCATCAAGAATCATTAATACATCATTTTTTGCATGTGCAAAACCTTTTCTGACAGCATCACCTTTACCTTTTCCGTCCTGAACCAGAACCTTAATGTCTCTTTGTGGATACTTAGCTTTTACCCTCTCGCATTCCTTAAGCGTATCATCTTGAGAATGACCTTCAACAAATATTATTTCTGTATGTTTTCCCATATCAGGCGTTCTCAAAACAGCCTGCTCAATATTTCCTCTTTCATTACGGCAGGGAATTATAACCGAACATGTTACTGCTCTCCGGAGCTTTTCTGCCTGTCTACGGGACGGGCAATAATAATCTCATTCAGGGAAAGTCTCCAGAAAAAAGGCATGTTTGCCAAAAACTTGTTTAAAAAAGGCGGAAACCAGAGGAATATATATCGGGAATAACAATCTATATCCTTTTTTTACTACCTCAAAATCATTTAAATACAGCAGGTTTGATATATCTTCCAAAGGCAGCCAGTGCTGCAAGGGGCTTTTCATTCTCAGACCGACAGCTTCAGCAAATTTGAGGACCGGTTCCCAAAGATAATTGTAATAAACAATTATTATGCGTGTTTCAGGTTTACAGACTTTATGCAATTCGCTTGAAAGCTAATTGAATATCATCGACATGACCTATTGTTTCAACGATAACAACATAATCAAACTTTTCTTCTATCTGAAGGTTTTCAAGATCACCAACTTCAAACTGGAGATGAGGGAATTTTTTTTTTGCTATTTCAATCATGTTAGGACTGATATCGATACCAAGTCCTCTGGCAGGGATTCAATGCGGCAAGTGTATCTCCTGTACCGCAACCGATTTCAAGAACAGATGAATCGGGAGGAATCAAGAAACGTAAATATTTCTCGAGTTCTCTGTAATAATAGGCCCCCCTTTTTCTCCACTTTTCCCTCTCTCCGGCAACAGAATCAAAATATTTTATTCTTTCAGTTTTTGTCAATTATACTAATTTGACAGTCTATGAACGAATTTACTGCAATACCAGTCATATGTTCTTTTAATCCCCTCTTCAAGCGTTATCTTTGCTTGCCATCCCAATTTTCTTGCTTTGCTTACATCAAGAAGTTTTCTCGGTGTTCCATCCGGTTTTGAAAGATCATGTCTTATCTCCCCTTCGTACCCGACTATCTTCTTTATAAGAACAGCAAGATCTTTTATCTTTATATCTTCTCCTGTTCCAATATTTATCAGTTCACCTATTTCCTTATGATCATAATTTTCCATAAGAAAAATACATGCATTAGCAAGATCATCAACATGCAAAAATTCTCTGTATACTTCACCGGCTCCCCAAGTGATCAACATAATCTTCGGTAATGCCAAGTTTCTCCAGTGCTTTCTTTATTGATTCTTCACTCTCAACGACTGATTTACTGTTCATGTCATAACCCAGCGGCACCCTTTGTATATCTCTTTTGTAATTGATCGAACTCTTTATTTCGCAAAAGTTTTGCAAGATGGAATTTTCTTATAAGCGCAGGAAAAACATGAGAGGTTTCAAGGTTGAAATTATCATGAGGACCATATAGATTTGTCGGCATGACTGATATGAAGTCGGTCCCATATTGTTCGTTATAATATCTGCAAAGTTTTAAAGCTGATATCTTTGCTATAGCATACGGTTCGTTTGTAGGTTCAAGACTTCCTGTAAGAAGAGCATCCTCTCTCATTGGTTGCGGTGCAAACTTGGGGTAAATACAGGAAGAGCCAAGATTAAGAAGTTTTTTTACTCCATATTTATATGCATGAGTGAATAATATTTGCTGCTATCATAATATTGTCATAAATAAACTCTGCCTTATACGTATCATTTGCTAATATGCCCCCAACTTTTGCAGCAGCCAGAAAAACATATTCCGGTTTTTCTCTTTGAAAAAAATTCTCAACTTCTGTCTGACGTGTAAGGTCAAGTTCAGAATGCGAGCGTGTAACAATATTGGTATATCCCTTAGATTGAAGCATACGCATTAATGAAGACCCTACCATTCCTCTATGGCCTGCTATATATATCTTTGAGTCTTTTTTCATTGTAAATATAAGAATGGAATCATTGCGAGGTATTGATCTGTGATGCTTACAACATCGCTACCTGGTTAGTTGTCCAGTATATTCCCTTATCATGTAAAATCTTTTTGCCTTCGCCAGGAGGATTTATGCCTATCATTTCCATATCTGCATCAACCATAATTTTAACAAGTTCTTTAAAGGTAACCTTTGGCTCCCAACCAAGTTTATCACGTGCTTTTGAAACATCTGCAAGAAGGTAATCTACTTCTGCAGGTCTGAAATAATGGGAATCAATTTCAACTATGCTATCGCCAATTTTTAAGTTGGAGGTTATATCTTGATTAAGTGAACAAACACGCCCTTTTTCATATAATACCGTCACCTTCCCACTCAAGTTCAATCCCTGCATAATGAAAAGCATGCTCAACAAATTCCCTTACTGAATGACTTTCACCTGTGCCAATTACATAATCATCCGGTTTATCCTGCTGAAGCATCAACCATTGGCAGACTACATACTCAGGAGCAAATCCCCAGTCTCTCTTGGCTTCAAGATTGCCAAGATAAAGCTTTTTCTGTTTGCCTGATATTATATTCGCTATCGCCCTTGTAATCTTTCTGGTTACAAAGGTCTCACCTCTCCTCGGAGATTCATGGTTAAAGAGGATCCCGTTGCACGCAAATATGTTATATCCTTCCCTGTAATTAACAGTCATCCAGTAAGCATAAACTTTTGCTGCAGCGTAAGGACTTCTGGGATGAAAAGGTGTTTGTTCATTTTGAGGCGGCGGGGTAGAACCAAACATCTCAGATGACGATGCCTGATAAAATTTGGTCTTTATTCCGCTTCGTCTGATAGCCTCAAGAAGTCTTGTTGTCCCAATAGCTGTTATATCGCCTGTATATTCAGGCATATCAAAGCTTACCCTGACATGGCTCTGTGCTCCAAGATGATAAACTTCATCAGGCTGAATATTATAGATAATATTTGTTAGCTGTCCTGCGTCAGACAAGTCTCCATAGTGGAGAAACAGCTTTGCATTAGAGACATGCGGGTCTATGTAAAGATGATCTATCCTTTTTGTATTAAATGTACTTGCTCTTCTAATGAGCCCGTGTACTTCATATCCTTTAGATAAAAGCAATTCGGAAAGATATGAACCATCCTGTCCTGTAATTCCAGTAATTAAAGCTTTTTTTGTCATCTATATATAATATGCAAATTAGATTTTTATTTTCAATTGGCATATGTATACTGAGTTTAGGAAGCTGTAACTGCACAGGGTTTCTGACATTTAATAAGTACATTAATTTATACTTTATTTAAGCGGGTAAATTAACAAACTCAGATTTAAGCATTCGCATAGATAACAGGGGTTTTCCATTTTCTCCGATTAACGAATATTTCGGAAAAAAAACGCATATATCGTGTTGTTTCAACACCTTTTGAATAATAATTCCAAAAATTAATTACTAACTTCCATGGCCTGACAATAAAACTGACTAAATAAAAATTAATATAAAGCCAATTCATCCAGCGGTAAGTCTGTTTGGCCGTTAAAGATTCGGAAGTAAGAGACTTCCGTCGCTAGTAAAAAAACTGATAATGTTTTGCAGTTCTTCGAGTTGCTCACTTATTAAACCTTTCTTTAACAATGTGTCAAAATAAACCGAACCCGGATAAGGAGTAAATTTCGACACCGTGACATCATCCAGTCCCATTAGTGCCAGTTTTCTCACGAATGATAGTGTTTGCCTCATCGTCTCTTTGTGTCTTCAGGAAAACCAATTACAATAAAGCGATCCCACTGTCATTTTTGTCTTTTTCACAGCTCTGACAGCGTTGAAAAATGTATCAAGTTTGATCTGCTTGTTAACGACCTTTCGGATAAGGTCAGAACCGGATTCAGGTGCAAAACTGAAGTTTTTGAGCCCTGATTTCTCCAGATGCAAATGCCAGTTCATCGTCGAAGACTTCACATCGTGTGCCGGCAGGCAGCTGGTATGAAATATTAAGATTTCTTTCGATGAGGTCTCTGCAAAAATCAAGCGTTTTGCGATGATTGACGATAAAAGTAGAATCAAAAAATGAGAAGCCGCTAACATTATATTTGTTTTTCATGTGTTCCATTTCATCAACAATGGATTTTCCGTCTCTCATTATATAGCGTTTGGTCCACATATTTTCATTGGAACAGAACGTACATCCATATGGACACCCCCTGCTTCCCAGTATAGGGCATGGATCTGTCCAAGATTAATTCCGGCGACTTGCTGGTGTCCGAATATATTCTTCAATACACCAATTGTCCCAGTCCGGATAAGGCAAGTTGTTGATATTCTGTATTCTTGGTCTCGGTTTATTCTGAATTAGAATTTATTTTCATCCCTGATATGCAATTCCTTCAATTTCATGCCATGATTGATTACTTTAAATTTTATTTACTAATTCAAGAAAGGTCTCTTCTCCTTCCCCTTTAACAACAATATCAATAACTCCGGTTCTCGAGAACATGTTCAGTCATTGCGGTTGGATGTTCGCCACCGGCTACAAATATTGCATTCTGAATTTTTTTCGAATTTCCTTCGCATTCCTCAATACCAGCGGCCAACAATGTGAAAAAGAACATGTAAATCCGAAAATCAATGTGTTTTCAGGTATTCTATCAATTATCTGGGCAGACGTAAGTCCCTGGATCATTATCTGTGGGTTTTTTTCACTGGGACGTATTTGATTCAGGGCCTCACCGCACGCATCAATTGCTTTATAAGCAATGCCCATTTTTTTTGAGAAAGGCTCCTATATATGCAAGACCAAGAGGGGGAGCGGGTGTTTGTATCTGGATCCCTTTAACTAATTTCAGTCCTTGATGGTTAATTAAAGTTATCATTCCGGTAACTCAGCAATACAATATTTTTTTATTCTTCAATGCTACGATTTTCAGATATTCTTCGAGTGATGTATTCATTTCCAATTGCGACAATATTTAGAACTTCTGGTGAAATCTTGTGTGATTTGTGAGCCTATTTTTTCTGCTGATAATGTCTTGTAAATTCACAAAGATTAATTTATATTAAATAATTTACTTGTGGATTGGTATCGGGATATTCCCCATACTGCATCGGGCATACTACTATACAGAACTGTTTGATTCATCGTTTTGAAGAAAATCCCTGTGGAGATTATTGAGAGGTAAAGTGATACAGATTGAGAGGATACTCAAGAACTGAGGATACAATTATATCGCTTAATATATTTTTTTAATTCTATATATATAAATATAATTTTCATCTATATTATATTTTGCAGCTTCTATAAATTCATTATTTTTATTTTCTTTCAAATAAGATATAAAAGGATTGTCAATAAACTGGAGCCCATAAGGGAATAAAATATAAGATATTTTATTATCAATACAAAAAGCCTTGAGTTCTTCCGGCAAGAGATTTTTCTCCATGTCATCTACCCCGTACCAATAACTAATGATCTTATCTTTATCAATTCTATACTTGTCCCTGTAAAACAAATCAGGCTTGAAACGAAAAGACAATATTTTTTCTCCGTCTTTAATGTTATCCCTAACCCATTGCATAGCTCTATCGCCAGGGAAATATTGTGCCTTTACATCACGGTAAGTGATGAACCTGTCACTAAAAGATGGAACAGTGCAAAGGAAGATCAAATAAATTGTTAAAACTGTAAAAACCATTTTAAATGTATGCTTCCATTTTATTTTATGTTCAAGGCTTGATAAAAAAAGGGCCGTGAAAACCGCTATTGTTGGATAAAATGCCATGGAAAAACGATGAGCCAGGAAAGGAATGTCCTGACTGGTATAAAAGAAATAAAAAGATAAAAAAAGAAATCCCCAATAAAAAGATAAAAGATTCCTTTTCAAAATTAATACGTAACAAATCGAAAGCGCAAACAGGAAGAAAATAATCCAGGACAATTGTGCAGGAATTGATAAAAGATAGGCTGTTACATTATCAAGTGAAGCAAATCTGGACAAGCTGATCCATGCGTTGCGCCAGTTGAAAAATTTCCCGATTATTAACCACGGTATGATAGGAAATAAATTCAGGGATAGAATTTCTAACGGTCTTCTTGTAAGGTGCAGCTCCCTGTTCTTAACTCTGTAAAATACAAGATAAGCAGAACATATGAAAAACATCAGGAAGATATCTCTTTTATATAAAAACCCTGTGCCAAGAAAATAAGAAGACAACAACAGGTCTCTATTGTCCTGATAATATAGATATTTCAGGAAATAATAGGAAATTATAATTATAAAAAAAATAACTCCGGAGTGTAATTCGGCAAAGTGAGCATAATCAAATATAATCGGTGAAAATAAATATATAGATGCCCCGAGTAAGGCGGTTTTCTTGTCACTGAGCAGGTTGATTGTCCTGTAAAGATAGATAGCACTTAAAATATAAAATAATAACTGACACAGTCTCGGCCCGATATAATTGATACCCAATACAAAATAGGAAAGCATATAAAGAAATTTTTGCAGAGGAGGGTCCCGAACAATTGTTATATTGAAAGGAAGATCACGTATTAGAATAAAATATAGTACAAGAAGACATAACCCGGACAATATATAAAAAGACTTCGTTAATATTCCTAAATTACAATCTGACGGCCTTTCATCGAAACCACAGGTGAACTTCTTTCTATAGACAGTTACTGTTAGAACAATTCCAATCCAGAAGGCATATTTCGCGGACTGATGCCAGAAAGCGCCAAAGTAATCATAAATCCACAAACCATTTTGAAGGTAAATGGCCTCATCGCCAACAAGATAAATGGGTGAAGAAAGAGGTGCACTATGAAAAATTACTGCAACTAAACAAATTATTAAAAGCCATGCATTATCCTTAATATGTTTTGAGAAGTTTTCAGGGTAGATGATTACAGGCTTATCGATCGCAAGGGATGCAAACAGCCGGTTCATTATAAGTGACAATATAAAAAACAATATTATCAGCCCGAAAAACAGTAATCCTCTTGCGGTGACCGGAATGGGAAGGGCCCACGACGGATGAACCAGGTACATAGAGCCCCAGGTAAGAGAAAAAAGTAAATTATATTGATTGGTATATATTTTCACTGGTTAGGAACAAATTTATTTTCGAGAAAATAGATGGCAAATAATTTAGCGTACCGATGAGTGTCTTCTTTTTTATGATTGCTATAGATTTGTGAACATATCTCTATATGCCAACAGGGACGGCAACAGGTCGGCACATAATATATTTATAATACCCTAAGAATGCAGAAAAATTCATTATCCTGGAATGAAATACGATTATTGTTCAATTTAGATATGCCTATTAGATTAGGAATAGAAAAAAAAGGGCTCGGTAATCCAAGCCCTTCTATACTTCCATTCTATAAGAAATTTAATTTATTCCCTCTATTGATTCGATCATGAATTTCTCACCTGTCAATTTTTCAACAGCCTTTACAAGCTTCTCCATATTTATCTCAACTACGCGACCCGTTTTCACGTTCTTCGAATAAAATCTCCACTCCCCTGTTTCCGGGTCATGAGGAGAAATTTGAGTTACGTTGCTCGCCCCGTCCTTCACAAAGATTTCTCCGCCGCTGGCATATATGCTCGCGTTCTGACTTGCACCGAGAATGATGTCTGCACCTGCCCCGTCGCCATTAAGAACTATTCCGAAGTTCTTTGTTCCACCTAGTGTTTGCTTATCTATCCAGATACCCGAGAGGCTATCTACAGATAACGCGCCATACGTATTTGCAGCATTTTGTATATTAACATTCTTGAAATTACCGTAATGTAATGTACCGCTTCCGCTGCTCCTATTGTCAAACAGCGATAATTTAAATCCATAACCATTGGTGACATTATAATTTCGGTTGCCCGGATTCAGCAATGTATTAAACCCGCCTGCATTTGTTTCATTTACATTTGTTGTACCGGCGGTGCTGCTTCCAAAACTTACAACAAAGCCTGCACCATTTACGCTGTTAACGTTAGCTGCGTTTGAGCTGCAAACCGAGAGCAAACTAATACCACCGGCGTCTCCCGTCGCGGTCCCCGTTATCTCACTTTTAAGCAATGAACCAAATACACTATCTCCGCCCACGACCCCGTTCTGATTCATAGTTGCGGTAACCTTCAACCCTCTCGTATTTGTAGTATTTAAATCAGCTTTATAACTGGTCGGTGGAGCTATTCCCACACCAAGCGCGCCGTTTACCTGAAGATCCCCCGCCGCGTACAGATTTGCTCCGATGAGCAATAATCCCACTACCATAATTAATATTTTCTTTTTCATTTTGTTCCCTCCTTTTTTAAATGATTACTTTATTAATCATTGCAGATTTATGAAAGTGCGTTTCCTGAATCACTATACTATTTATAAATCCCCTTTTACCTGATATATCAGTTCATATCCAGGACACAGTTTACTTAATAAGTACCGGTAGAATATTATAGCTAATATCTCTACGTTTTCATATCTTTTTTTATTAAAGCAATATTCATGCTATTAAAAAAACATTAATATTGATAAATTTCATCATCCTATTAATAGGACGTAAGAATTGACAATTCCTTGCATTCATTACATATCTTTTATTATTTCAGTTTATTTCGCTTTCCTCTATCGTCACGCGCCCGTTGCTGATCACCACATTCCCGTTGACCGTCGCAGTCCCGGAAACAGCGGAGAAATCGCAGTTGTGTCCCCCTTGTATGGTTATTATTTTATTCAGATTTATGGCAGAAAATTGACTACCGGGGAGTTCATTTGTTTGTTCTGATCCTTTCATTTGCCATTTCGAGATTACTCTTGATGAGACTAAGAAGACGCTGCCCGACTTCCGGCTCCCTGTCAATGAGATTATCCATCTCCTGAGGGTCCTGCTTTACATTGAACAGCAAATATTCATTCTTTTCAAGATAATGTATCAGTTTATAGTCGCCCTCCCATACAGCTATACTTCCGTTGATAATCTGATTACCCCGGCTTCTGTTTTCTTCAAAATTCATGGAAAATGCAGGCCGCTGAGGAAGTTTTTCTCCGCGCATGAGCGGTAACAAGTGAACGGCCTTCCATCCAGGAAGGCACCGGAATATTTGCTAAATCTAAAATAGTTGCAGGTATATCAATCTGCTCCACGAGGGTATCCACGGTTTGCCCTTTCATCTGACCAGGTTCTTTAATAATAAGGGGCACATGAGTGACCTGTTCATAAAGGAACGGGCCTCCGTGTGTGAAATAACCATGTTCAAAACTTTCTCCATGGTCAGCAGACAATATAATGACAGTATTTTCTATTTTTCTTTTTTCATATTCTTTAATAAAATCTTCGAATTTCTTATCAATATATGTAATAAATTCATCATAATAATCTCTCATCAGATTTACTGCCGGCTGCATTTCTTCCGGGAAGCTTGTTAGATTGAAACAGATATTTATATGACTCCTCTATCAATTCCTCCTGGCTTTTATATGTTCTTAATTCTGAGGTAGAATTCCTCCCCCTGAAAGGCTCAGGAGGCAGATAGGGATTGTGAGGTGGAAAGATATGTATCCATGCAAAAAAGGGTTTCGGAAGATTATTGTCAATAAGTTCCAGAAACCGGTTAAATGCCTTCTCAGGCGGGACATTTGTTTGAGAACTGTCCCGTGAAATCAAATCAATGACTCTGCCAAGAATAAAATCATTTTTTATGATCCAGTTATACAATCTGATCTTATCACCAAAGGCCCGGTAAAACATCACATCAATAATCCCGAATTTCCACCCGAACAGAGAATCTGAAGTGCTGAACTCTGCTGCATAGGGAGCAATGTCAAAGCTGTCAGACATGCCTAAAACCTTAACTGACGCAGCAGGGTTTACGACCAGAGCAATATTGTAGTAGTTATTCTTTTTTAGCAAATAGGGAAGGCTTTCAACAGAGTTCCTATCCAGTTTTGTACCTTCAATATGGAAAATCTGATGAGTCCATACCCTTTTGCCGGTCATAAGACTCGCTGCTGCCGATGTGGTGAAATTACTCGATGATTCAGCCGATATTAAACACCGTCGCATTTTTTGCCCATTTACTTATGAACGGTGTTGTTTCCTTATGATAACCATATACCGACATATTGCTTGCAGCAAGTGCATCAAAGGTTACCAGAATGATGTTCGGCCGGTTCTTGTCTGCTGAAATATTCGGGTTAAGTTTCATGTGATACAGTCTTATCTGCGCCTTTAAACCATGTATGATATGCTACTAATCGGTACAGCAAGAACAAGACATATGCCAAATATCCACACCAGAGGAATAATCCTCTCATTTACAATTCCTGTCCATCGTTTTGCCCTGTCACGGAACAGCCAGGCCGTGAATAGCGATATACGTGATACAAGAAAAAATACTGCAAGTTTTATCTGGACTGTTGTTTGTAGATAGGGCCATATCAGTTTTTTGATTTTCCAGACCACTGCTCCGGACAGTATAAATATGCCGCTGCATAACAATAAATGCTCAATACCGATTTTTAATCCCTGATCCGATTGCATAACTTTCAAGTATCCTGAACAGTATCCATGAGCATGAACGCGGCAACTACCGATAACAATGCTCCAGAGAATTAACGCAAGGGCGACGAACGGCAGGAATTCTGAAAACGGTGCATAATAGCTGAATCCATCCCAGCGGTAAAATGCGTCCCCCATGAGATAAAGGGAGAAGAGCACGAAAATTAAACAAATAAATTGTCCTAATTTAAAGTGTTTAGCTTTAGTCTGATTTGCAGGTCCCATTATCTGGTTATCCCAAAGTACATATCTGACTGCCGATGGCCCTTTCGGTTATTATTTTATTCACTGGCAGTCGTGTTAGAAACAATACAATCGAGCATACTGTTTTTATCAACCGTATGACTATAATTAATAACTTACTACGTTATAATAACAATTTCTCGGAACATTGTCCTCACATTCGGGACTCATGCCTTTTCTGTTTTTATTTTGTTTCTTGTTGTTAATCTAATTTGAAATAACGATCTTAATATAAAATACCTGTAATGTAGTTATCTATCAGGAATACTTCAGATTTTCATTTTCATAAAAAAAGACATACAGGTATAATATTATTATATGCCGGTAGCATTTAAGCACTATAATAATGAATAGAAAAACAATATTTGCGAATATCATTCTGGGCAGCGCAGTGATACTTTTCTTACTGGCCTTTGTTTTGGTCCTGCATAAAAGCAGTACATCCCCGTCGGGAAGTATGATCAAGTATTATATCGGTTTGTTTGTCGGAGTTGTGTTGTTTGCCTGTGTTTTGAGATGCAGCACTGATGTCAAGGCTAATATTGCGTTGCTCTTGCTTTCTATCGTGGTAATTATATATGCGGTTGAATTATATTTATCATTCAAGCTATTAATATATCTTAAAAATAATCCCGATGAAAATCCGCAAAGTCGGATCAAATTTGCCGATGCTCATGGAATCGCTTTTGATCGACGGAGTCTCTTTCAGGTTGTAATGGATCTAAGAGCAAGCGGTATCGTCGCTTACCCTGCTGCCAATCCTCATAATTACATTTACCCCGATGGACTGAACAGTCAAAAAGCAAAAGTCTACCCTCTCGGTTCTATGTCCGACAAGACCATAGTATATTGTAATGAGGACGGAGAATACTTAATAAACAAGAGTGATGAGCATGGTTTTGATAACCCTGAAGGGCTTTATTGCAAGGGCTGCACAGATATTGTCTTGATCGGTGACTCCTTCGCACACGGCCACTGTGTGAAATCTGAGGAGAATATAGCCGGATGGCTCAGAAAATCCGGCAAAAAAGTGTTGAACCTTGGCAGAGGAGCCAATGGCCCGCTTATTGAGCTTGCAACTATGCAGGAATACGCAAAACCACTACGTCCAAAATTCGTATTTTGGTTTTACTATGAAGGAAACGACCAGGTTGATCTGAAAGAGGAAAAAAAATCGTCATTGCTTATGAAATATATGGATGGAAATTATTCTCAGGACCTTATTGATAAACAGGAATTAATAGATAGCTTAATCATTGAACATGTAGAAAATAAAATTAGTTCCAGGAAAAGAGACGATAAATCAAATGACAAAATCAGCAAACCGGATTCTAATTTTTCTTTTCTTCAGATTGCAAAACTATCTCAATTGCGTGAACGATTCAGGGAAATAGAAGAATGTTTTGCACCGACAGATCCTCTCTTTGAGGATATCCTTGCGGAAGCCAAAGGAAGGGTTAATGCCTGGGGCGGCCGGCTTTACTTCGTCTATCTGCCATCAATAGACAGATATTTAAATGAATCCAACAGATGCACTAAATACGGTTACTCTATGCATAGAGAAAAAATATTATCAATCGCAAAAGACCAGGGCTTACCCGTTATAGACATTCAAGAGTTATTAAGTTCTCACCCTGATGTATATTCATTATTTCCTTTTGGACTTAAATTCAGGGGACACTTTAATACAGAAGGTTACAGATTAGTGGCACAACGGTTAATAACACGGCTTCAAATTGACGAAAGACATTAATTATATCCCGGATCATGCTTTCGTTACGATTTTATTTGTCTTCACTATTCCAGGTCTTCAGTTTCTCATAACGATTCTATCGTTGGCCTTTTGCAAGTTCTCATGAATTAAATCGAGAAGACGACTGCCGATTTCCGGCTCAACGTCAATGAGGTTGTTGAGTTCACCCGGATCATTCTTCAGGTTGAAAAGCATGGATTCTTTTGTTGTTAAATTTTCTATCATTTTATACTCGCCGTCCCAGACAGCGATAGACCCTTTGGTAATTTGCTGATCACGTCGGCTGGAATTTCCTTCCAGGTTCATCGAAAACGCGGGCTTCGGCCCGAGTATCTCTCCGCGCATGAGCGGGACCAGTGAACGTCCCTCCATCCAGGAAGGGACCGATACGCCGGCCAGATTCAATATCGTGGCTGGAATATCAACCTGCTCAACAAGATCAAAGACAGTCCGTCCTTCCGCCTGGTCCGGTTCCTTGATAATCAGCGGAATATGCGTCTCAGGTTCATACAACGTATCGCCGTGAAGAATACTATTGTGGTCAAATATTTCTCCGTGGTCCGTGGACAAAATAATCACGGTATTCTTCAACCTCCCCTCCTTTTCCAACTGTTCGATGAAACCTTTAAATTGGTCGTCACAATATCTAACAAACTCGTCGTAACGGGCCCTCAGGGTCTCTATTTCAGAAGGAAACTGCTTATGCATGGACAGATATTCAAGGAGTTCGTTTCTTTCTTTCAATTGAGTTTTTATTGTTCTCATTTTCTCCGATTTATCAAACAGTCCTTTATACGGCCCGGGGGGGAGATAAGGGGCATGAGGCGGTCCGAGATGTATCCATGCGAAAAAAGGCTTGTTGCTGTGATCAATTGCGGCTATTAACTTATTAAAGGCCTTGTCGGGCGGGAAATCCGTCTCATCATAATCCATGGCCAGTCTGTCAATAAGCTTCTCGGTAATGAATCCATCCTGAAAAAACCAGTTTTCGATTTTGAATTTTTTAAAAAATACCGGAGCGATTGTTTTCTGGATTACACGGGCGAGGTCTCTGGACTCCATAAATTCAGTGGAAAAAGGCGCCACGTCGAAACTCCCGGCGACCCCAAGGTTGTCAACAGTGGCAATGATGTTTACCATGAAAGCTATATTATAATAGCCGTTCTTCCTGAGCACGGCCGGCAGACTTTCAGTATCTGTCTTGATCGGAGGGGAGCCCCGCATCCTGCTGAATTTAAGATGTGTCCATACCCTTTTGCCGGTCACGAGGCTGGATGTTGTCGGCGAGGTAAAATCACTCGCGGCTTCAGTCTTTGTGAATACAGTCGCGGTATTCGCCCAATCACTGATAAAAGGGGTCGTCGGTCTCCGGTAACCATACAAAGACATATCCAGCGCCGACATCGCGTCAAATGTTACCATGATAATATTAGGCTGATTTTTTCCCGTGGCTGAAGGCCGGATCATTTCTTTTGAGACTTTCCAGTCTGTATCCGAAAACCATGTCTGATAAACAACCGTGGGCACTGAGAAGAACACAAATGCGCTAAAAAGCCATACCAAGGGGGTTATGCGGTTCTGTATAATGCCCATCCACCTCGCGGCCCAATCTCTCAACAGCCCTGATTTGTCTTTCAACGACCATGTTAATAATATCGACGCGCCGAGTACACAGACCGACGCGGCAATTTTAACCGGAAGCGATGTGGTAACAAGCGGGAACATTAATCTTTTAACACCCCATGACGCGGCAATTACCAATAAAAAAAACGGCACAAACAAGAAAAACAATTCTTTTTGCCTGCGCCAGTTTTTACGAA
>CAVOUK010000004.1:0-17746 GCA_963699585.1 Thermodesulfovibrionia bacterium
GACGAAGAAGTTATTTCTTATCTGAAGAAGGCGTGGGGCGGGAAGAATTAAATCACCCTGTCCATGCTTAAGAGTGACATGACAAGCAATATGTAAATATTCATTCTATTAAAAGCAAATTGATAAGTGAATTTATTTCCTGTCTCCCTGATCAGTTTCACCCCGTTCCATAAAAGCCATATCGTGACAAGAATGAGTAACAGGTCCGCGATGCGGGATGTCATTAATCCATAGAGCGGTGTTAACATGCAGGCCGCTGCCGTTGCCAGGATCCAGATAAAAACGATCCTCTCAAGCTGTTTTTGTGAAAATAAGTCTGTTATGGAAGGGAGGCCGGCTTTCCTGTAATCGTCGCCATAAGATAAAAACAGAAGCCAGAAATGTGTGATCTGCCATATATAAAAGAAAAAACAAACAGCCAATATTTGATGGTCAGGAAATCTTCCTCCTCCGGCAGCCCATCCGATGGCAGGGGGTATCGCCCCGATAACAGCGCATGGGACCGATGCAAAGGCAGTTTTCTTTTTAAGGTATGTATAAACGCCGTTGTACAGCATGACTGCACATACGCCAAGCAGGAAAGCAGTAAGACTTCCCGTGAAAAAAAGTATGAGGAAACCCGAAATCAAAAGGTTAAACGAAAAATATAATGCATGAAGAGGCTTGATCTTACCTGACGGTATCGGCCGTTTTTTTGTCCTGTCCATCAATGCGTCAGTGCTTCTCTCCTGATATTGATTAAGGGCGCAGGAGCCGCATGCAAGCAAAAAAACACCTGCTGCTGTGCCAATGATCTCTGTTGTTAACACAGAGCGTGCGAGCATAAAACCGGTTGCCGCAGAGAGTGCGGAAAAGAGCGAAAGATTTATTTTGCAAAGTTCGGGATATGGTTTAAGTTTTTTCATGTTACTTCAATTTTTTTATATACTCTATAATCGCATTTATTTCTTCATCCTTGAGAATGCCTTTCTGTGAAGGCATTATATCGGGGAACCCTTTTACCACATCAGCGCCCGGATCAAGCATTGACCTTCTCAGATACTCTTCATTCACGACAACTTCGCGTTCCTTGCCGTTTGTAATAACTTCTGCCTCCTTCCCGAATATCCCTTTAAAACTCGGCCCGACCCTCTTTGTTCCATCTACGGTATGACATCCGAGACAGCCGTTATTTTCCATGATCTTCAATGCGTCCTGCGCCTTTCCGGTCCCTTCGTTTTCCTCGTACCATTTTGAGAAATCCTCTTGTGCCATGACGATAACTTTTGAGATCATGGAGTGATGTCCTGATCCGCAGTATTCAGTGCAGAACAGGTCGTATGTCCCTGTCTTGTCCGGAAGAAACCAGAGGTATGTCTCCATTCCAGGCACCGCATCCTCCTTGATGCGGAAGGCGGGAATAAAAAGACTGTGCAGGACATCCTCCGAATTTATGATAAGCTTTACAGGCGTGTTCAGCGGTACATTCAGTTCACCGCTCTTCAGCCCATTTTCATACGTGAAAGACCACGACCACATGCGGGCGGTAACTTTTACCAGCATGGCATTCTTGGGAGGGTTTCTCATTACCCTGAAACCGATCCACCCGTAATAAAACATTGCAAGGACCAGGATAGTGGGAATGACCGTCCAGACAATTTCGAGTATGAGGTTGCCCTCGATATTTTCTGCTTCAGGGTTTTTCTTTCTGCTGTATCGTACAAGAAAAAAGATCATCAGGAATGTTACGAGAACCAGCATAAATACCGATATCCCGACAATGAAAAACATCACATTGTCAACATTCGCAGATTTACTCAGCAGCTCCGTTAACATAATCTTGTATCCTTTTCCTTCCGCCTTTGCGCTAATATCTGAACCATATATCAGAAAATGTCAGCCCGATGATAACGGCTATGGTCAGAATAGTTAACATAAGCATTGCCTTTATGAGAAGTCTCTCATATTTCAGGTGCATGAAGAACAGCAGTATAAGACTTGCCTTAACAGAGGCAATAATAACAGAAGTAAGCGCCCCATGCTTTCCCAACTTCAGGTTTGAAACGGCAACAGTCGCCGCAGTCAGGATTAAAAGACAGATCCATACTATAAAATATGTTCTGTAACCGGTTATGTTCTTGTCCTTTTCATTCATCATGAATCAACTTATCAGATAAAATACCGGAAAAAGGTAAACCCAGACCACATCAACAAGATGCCAGTAAAGTCCGGCGTTTTCAAGCTTCACAAATTTCTCTCTGTGGATCCTTTCATTTATTGTCATGATCATCATAATGCTTATAAGAATTATACCTGCAATAACGTGAAGGCCGTGAAGGCCTGTCATAAGATAATAGAGCCCGTAAAATATCGTCTCTCCTTTGCCGCGCTGCAGGAGTTCCGGAGAGTTCGGATATATCCCGTGACGGATCTTTTCACTCCATTCAAAATATTTATTGACCAGGAATAAAAGCCCCAGACAACACGGTGAGGCCCTGAAATATAACCGACAATTTCTTTTTGCCTTCTTTTATTACGTTGATCGAAAGCGCTATTGTAAGACTGCTCGTCAGGAGCAGGACTGTATTCAGGGTCCCCATTGTCTTGTTTAATTCAGCGGCGCCGGTGTGGAACTCGTCAGAATATCTCGACCTGAACGTCGAATATAAAAGGAACAACCCCGTAAACAGGAGGAGCTCGGTAAAGAGGAAAAGCCACATCCCCATCTTGGACCCCTGGTAATCAGTTTTTTCTTCGATGATATTTTCTTCGTTCATGATTCACTTTCCCTTTTCCAAACCTGTACGGGCCTCCGGTTACTACAGGGAGTTCTTTGAAATTTTCACGCGGCGGCGGAGATGATGTGGTCCACTCAAGGGTGGTCCCACCCCATGGATTGTTCCCCGCAGTCTCTCCATTAAATATCGACCTGATGAGGTTATAAAACATGATCGCCAGTCCCGTTACCAGTATCCAGGAGCCGACCGTTGATATGAACTGGCCTGTATGGAACCGTGGCAGGTAATCATAATATCTTCTCGGCATACCTTCCAGACCGAGAATGAACATCGGGAAATAGAGTACGTTAAAACCAATAAACAGGATAATACAGGCCCTTATTGCTAACGATTCCCTGTACATCCTGCCGGTGATCTTTGGAAACCAGTAATGAAGTGCGGCAAAAAAGGCAAACGCCGTTCCTCCGAACATCGTATAGTGGAAATGGGCCACGATAAAATATGTGCCGTGAACAAAGATATTTGTTGCGAGCGCCCCGTTGATGAGTCCGGTAAGACCGCCGATAGAAAAAAGAAATATAAAAGATATGGTGAACAGAAGCGGAGAGACGCAGTTCTATTGATCCCTTGTAGAGGCTGGCCACCCAGTTAAAGACCTTAATTCCGCTTGGTATGGCAACGATGAATGTAAGGAAAGAAAAAACCATTTTAGCCGTATCGCTCATTCCGCTTGTGAACATGTGATGCCCCCATACAAGGTAACCGGCCGAAGCTATCGCAAGACTTGAGAAGGCAATAGCTTTATAACCGAATATCGTTCTTCTCGCAAAAACAGGGATTATCTCAGTCACCGCACCCATCGCAGGAAGGATCATAATATAGACGGCAGGGTGTGAATATATCCAGAAGAGGTGTTCAAAAAGCAAAGGGTCTCCACCCTTTGCAGGATCAAAGAGACCAAAGCCGAAAAGCCTTTCCGCTATCAGGAGTAAAAGCGTCAGCCCGAATACAGGGGTTGCAAGTATCTGGACCCATCCGGTTGCATAAATCGACCAGACAAAAAGCGGCATCCTGAACCACTTCATGCCGGGGGCCCTTAAGCGGTGTATTGTCGTAACAAAATTGAGTCCGGTCATGGTTGATGAAATGCCGAGCAGGAAAACACCGAAGACTGCAAGTGTCACATTTGTCCCTGTCCTGATGCTGTAAGGAACGTAAAAGGTCCATCCTGTATCAGGCGCTCCGCCGCCGGTAAAAAGAGATACGAGTATAACCATCGCACCGGAAATATAGAACCACCATGACATGAGATTTATGCGGGGAAATGCCACATCCCTTGCGCCTATCAGAAGAGGAAGCAGAAAATTTCCCAAGACCGGACGGGAATCCCGGGTATTATAAAAAGGAAGATCATGATTACGCCGTGAACAGTAAAGACGGCATTGTACGTCGTGGCGGACATTATGGTCCTGCCGGGTGCAATGAGTTCGAGCCTCATCAGCACGCCGAGTATCACGGCGACAAAAAAGAAGCTGAACATCGCGGTTAGATAGAGAATACCTATTCTTTTATGATCAGTGGAGAGTATCCACGAAAATATCCCTGTAGGCCTGCCCTGTGTTTCGTAAAAACTGTGTTCTTCTTTTTTCTTCTGACATACGATCCTTGTTGCATCCACTTGTGCGAAGCCGGTAGGGCAATCATGACCTGCCCCTACAATCTGAATTCAACCCTTGGTTTTCTTCCCGTTACAACAAGATAGATAAAAAACGAAACTATGGTAGCAACCATTAATATTGCAACGACTTTCAATGTATTAAAAACGTATTTCTTCCCCTGTGGATCATAACTCATGCAATATATCAGGGCCTTCCTTGCAAGGGGGACCGCTTCTCCTTTCGATGCCTCTGTGACCGCCATCTCAAATTCAAATGGAAGAAATGTCAGACCGGAGAGATACCGGACAATTTTGCCTTCAGGCGACAGAAAGATCAATGTCACAGGATGTGAAAACCCCGTACGTTCTTTCCTGAACTGAAATCCCACCGCCTGTGTAAATCTCTGAATGCTTTCCGCGCTGCCTGTCAGAAATCTCCATGCATCGTCGGGGACAGGCTTGTTTGCCGCCTTAAGATATTCAGGTTTCTTTTCAGACGCTATTTGCGGGGTATCTTTTTCATCGAAACTGACAGCAAGGACCTGGTAGTCCTTTCCCGGTTTCAGTTTCGATCTTTCGATTACATCAGCAAGGCCCAAAAGAAGGAGTGGACACGTATTAGTACAACTTAAATATACAGGCGCTATGACAGTCGGTTTATTGATCAGATCTTTAAGGATTACTCTCGCGCCCTTTTCATCATAAAAATGAATATCAAGCGGAACATTTGAACCAAGCTGTTCATCAATGGCAATTTGCAATCCGGCATCACCTGCTTCATGAGCATAAACATTACCCGGAAGCAATAATACTGCGAGCAGTAAAAACATTATTCTCATAATTGTAAACTTAACAGTTGCAGTTTAAATTAACTGATAGTTTAAATGAGGCGGGTAATTCTTTCAACAGCAGAGTTTAAAAACAGATTTATATGATCGGCTTCATCAAACAATTCCCTGCCCGGCTCAGCAGAGAAAATATCATTACATGTCATTTCTGACAATAAACGTCACTTAAAATCTAACATTCCATTGCCATCTTCTGGCTGTCCATATAATTTAATATGCCTTCCGGATCACATCCTATGCATATATCAATTCCCTGAATTATCTGCTTATCTTCACATATCATGTAAGCTCTTTTTAACTCTTCATCCTTTAGTCTTGCAAGGACTAATTTCTTGGGCCTCAGATAAGCTTTACCGCAATTCATGCATATCCAGATAAAATTATGCTTTGCGGCTTCGAGGCAATTTTCACATACATAGATATGGATTCCCGGCATTACTTCTGCGTGAAGCGAAGTATACTCCTTTCTGCATATCGTACATTTCTCGTGTTTGTTATTGATCTCTAACACTTTCTTCTCCTTTCATTTTTGTTGTTAACTCCCATCGCTTGGTATTCAAGCAATTTCCATGCCCCAAAATTAGGGCTATCTCCTGATATACTTTTCGGCTTTTTTGATATTATTATTAATGCGGTGTAGATAATAAGATGTCATTTATTGCCGCCATTTTTCTAACGCCATGTATAATTATTGACGGCTGGAAAGGAAATTTAATCTTTGAGGTTTCTTTCGGACCCCGTAATCCATTGCTCACTGAGATACAAATATCTGTTTTCCGTTCTGACAGGTGATGCTTTTTGCTTCCCTCAGCACCTGATAAAAAAGTTCTGCCTTAAATTTTCTATTTGGTATCCTTCCCTGCGAGGTCTGGAAATTAAGAATCCCTGTCATATTAAGTTCTTTAAGTAATTCAAAACCTGTGGAGATACGATTATCTCTCCATGAATGATCTATCAATTCAGACAGATCTCCGGATTCGGTAATATCAAGGCCTTTCAGAAAATTTATGATCCTCGATGATATGAACATGGTATATATATCTTCACGTTTGAATAAGCCGTTCTCACCCGCCATTGCTGTAAGTCTTGCTTTCTTATAGTCTTCATCCTTCAGATTCAGACCATCGGCAATAGGGGCATTCGGGATTAAATAGAAAGGCGATACCCCGAGCAGGACCGGAAGGCGGGCCTGAAATGCCAGCGTCTGCACCATGCTTTTCAGTGTTTCATAGGGAAGTCCGAGGATCTGGTATGAGACCATTCTGAAACCCAGTCGAAAGGCCGTGTTTACAACTTTCCCGTACATATCAGGATCATGCGGGCGGCCGACAGTATCCTGAACATTATTGTCCAGACTGACAAGAGATAAATTCAACTGTGAAAATCCGGCCTGAAACATCAATTCCAGCAGCTCATCATCCATGCTCATATAACTGATCCCGTTCATCGCTGTAAAGTTCATTTCACCACGTGGATAAATTTCTATTAATTTTCTGCAGAGCTCTTTGAACTTATCTTTGTAAAACGTAAGATTGTCGTCCTCAAAGTCGATAACGCGGTATCCTTCCTGACGGCGCTTCCCGATTTCCTCAATTATATTACTTACCGTCCGGCTTCTGTATTTTTTCCCGAAAGTGGAATGCACAGTACAAAAAGAACATGTGTGAGGACAACCGCGTGAAGTGAAAATAAATGTTAGAGGACTGCCTGCCAATTCATAGCGCGCAGGGGGGAGATCGCTTAGGTCCGGAAACGGCAGAATGTCAACAGGATAGTTGTCTTCGGTCTGATTAAAGCACAGGCCTTCATTATTTTTATACCCAAGATTGGGAACATTCTCAATTCGCCGGCGACCGAGCAGATAATTCAGGAATTCAACAAAAGGCCTCTCTCCCTCTCCACGGATCACAAAATCAACGGAGGGATCTGCAAGCGCTGATTCCGGGACCGCTGAAACATGAGACCCCCCCATTATCACCGGCACGTTAAGCCGTCTTTTAACAATACGGGCAACCTGCATGGCTTCCTGATAGTATGGGGTAAAAAGGGAAGATATCCCGACAACATCGGGCTTCATGGCAGCAAGCTCTTCTTCTATTTTGCCGAATGATTGTCCAAAATGATAATACTGATGAAAGGCTGAAAAAGGAGATCTGTCGGCAACAGGATAATATCCGGCAAGGTATGAAAGCTCTTTCGGAAGAGAGACCGTCCTCCTTCCGTGACCGGAGTGATAATCCTTCACAATAATATCCACGTCAGGCAGATATTTCTTTACAGCGGCCTTGAGGTAACACAAACCTATGGGCTGAAGACGTATATCAGTATCGTAAAAGTCCTGAACAGGCGGTTGAACAAGAACAACTTTCATTAAATTAATAGTAACAGCATTCTCCGGATTCACGCAACAGATGAAATAAAAAAATAACACTTGTTCATATCAGTAGTCAATCATTGACAGATAATATACTATTGTGGATGATAGTGAATATATTAATAACAATGAACGGAGAGAAACAATGATAGAAAGCAAAAGAAATTTCAGAAGATTTGATCTCCCTCTAATTGTAAAGTTCAGGCCGGCCAACGTAAAGACCCTGTATTCACTGGGACTTTTGAAAAATATTTCCTGCGATGGACTTAATCTTGAGGCGCGTGAATTTAATTTTATTAAATATGAAAACCTGGAACTGGAATTGAAATTTCCTCAGGGCAATTCATCTGTGTCTCTCTTTGGCGATGTGATGTGGAAAAAACAGGAGGGAAGCGCAAATTACGCGGGGATCAGATTCAGGGAACAGAATGAAGATATCAGGAATGAAATAATAGAGAAAATATCCTATCACACAAGCATCCCTATAGAGAGTTTTACTGACAAACAGGATTTATACCCTAAGGGCAGGGAGAAGATAATACTACCAAAAACAGCTGCACAAAAAAATATCTCTTCTGAAAAACCTCAAAAACCCGGTCCTGCAAAAAAGTACACTGAAGACGGCGCTAAATGTACTATAACGTTCAGACTTTCAAAAGAAGCGGCCAGGGACGCTCAGTATGTAACGCTTGCAGGTGATTTTAATAATTGGGACCTACATAAGACAGAAATGATCAGGCTCGACAGCGGTGATTTCTCCACAACGCTGGAATTAGACTCCAACAGAGAGTATAAATTTAAATATTTCATCGATGGCAACCGTTGGGAAAATGACTGGCATGCTGACAAGTACGCACCAAATAACTTTGGCACTGATGACTCAGTAGTAGTAACATAACCCCCTCTTTCCCCCTTAATTTAAGGGGGATGAAAGGGGGTTAGTTATACTCAGATTCACTCAAAAATCACATACTCCTTTATCCTGGCGAGTCTCCTGCCTTTTATCTTGAGGTCCTCAAGCCTGGAGATCCTTCTTTCACGCCGGATTTTCAATATCCTGTTGACCGTATCAGGCCCCAGGCCCGGCACTCTCAGCAGCGCATCTTTATCTGATGTATTTATCCTGACAGGATAGAATTCAGGGTTCCGGTCTGCCCATACTTCTTTAGGGTCCTTGTCCAGTCTTAAATTACCGCTTTTGTCGTAATAAATATCTTCCAGCCTGAAACCGTACTTACGGACAAGGAAATCAGTCTGGTACAGGCGGTGCTCGCGGATAAAATTATTTTCAGGAGCAGGAATTGAACGTTTCTCACCCGGGATCCCGGGATTGCCCAGACCTTTCTGGTAAGCAGAAAAATATATTCGTTTGAAATTCAGACGATCATACAGGCCTGACATATATTTTACTATTTCCGAATCGTTCTCATCAGCGGCGCCGACTATGAACTGCGTGGTGCATTTGACCCTCGCAAACCTGCTTCCCTTCTCAGTGAGCTTTCCCATAAGTTTCAAGGGGCGGATAATATCTTTCATGTAGTCTTTCCTGCTCGAAAGCACATCGAAATGCTTTTTCCCGGGTGTCTCGATATTGAGCGACACGGCGCTTGCGAGAGAAAAAGAGTCCTCGATCGCAGCATCGGATGATCCCGGGATGATCTTCAGATGTATATAACCCCTGAAATCATGTTTATATCTCAGAATGCGCGCAACCGCATTGATCCTGTCCATTGTGTAATCTGCATTCCCTATAATTCCTGAGCTGAGGAACAGGCCAAATACCTTTTTCCTTCTCAAATAATCCATAAATACATTTGCTATCTCTTCAGGCTGAAGCGTGCAGCGCCTTACATTCGTTTCAGAACGAAGCGGACAATATTTACAGTCATTCGAACAGGTATTTGAGAGCAGTGTTTTCAGCAGGATCGAATGCCCGCCATCAGGGAGTGTGACCGGATAAAGCCATTTGCCGTCATCTCCTCTCTTGCGGCGGTCATCTTCATTCGTCCCGCATGCGCATGCAAGATCATATTGTGAATCCTCAGACAGGACTTTAAGTTTATCTATCGTATCCATATGGCGACACCTTCAGAAATTATAGCAGAAGGGACTTACTTATGTTCAATAACTGATCCAGCTCTTATTTCATTCCCGGCAAGTTCTGTTAAAATAAGTATTATGTCAATTGACAGCAAGGCGTTAAATGCGGTGAATATGAAATTAAGAGAAAAAAGTCATGTAAAGCGTATACGCATACGACCGGGGGAATATCATGTTGCCAGTAAGAATGTGATCATCTCCACCCTGCTCGGTTCGTGCGTCTCTGTGTGTTTATATGATCCGGTCCAGAAAATCATCGGCATGAATCATTTTCTGCTCAGCAACAAGCGATATGCCAAAAATATGCCTGTTTGCGTGACCGAAGCAGGACGGTATGGCATTCATGCCATGGAACTGCTTATAAACGAAATGTTGAGGATGGGTGCAAGACGTGATAATTTACGGGCTAAAGCCTTTGGCGGAGGCTCGTTACTGGAACCTGTTACAACTAACGACAACTTCTTCTGTGTCGGAGAAGTTAATACGCGTTTCATACGGGAATTCCTCGCCAATGACGGAATTCCTCTGGTCACTGCCGATCTCGGAGGAGATGCCGGAAGGGTCATCCACTTCTGTTTTGATGATTTCTCCGTATTCGTCAGGAAAATACGGAAAACCATCAACCGGCGGCTGATCGATGAGGAACATCACTTCTGGAAAAACAGCATCGAAAAGCAGGAACAGAAGATCTCTGCACCGGATGTAGATCTGTGGGAGTAAGTGTGAGTTTTAACAATTAGAACAAAGGCTGTGATTAATTAGAAATTCCAGGTATTGGGGTGGATAGTTCAAAATTCTAACGCCCATGCCGGTATACTTATTATTTGACTTTACAATTCTTGCAATTTGAACAGGAATGGTCAATATTTCACTATTTAATTTTATAAGTACTTCAAATTTTGATTCAAGGGGAAAGCACAGTTCTGTATCTATGAACATACCATTTTCTGAAAGATTCGTTACAGTTCCTGGTATGAACGTGTTAGAAAAGGGAAATCTTAAAGCCATATTTACAGATATTCTCTCAGTATTTCTCTTGTGCATAATCTTTACCCCCGCAATTAGTATCTGTATACTGCAGTTAACTTATGAAATTTGCAATATAAATTCAATCAGGCAATCTCTGTATTTCTTATAGGGATATTTCCTATATACAAAATAATCGCTTATAAACATCCCTCTGACCGAATCAATATGATAGAATGCACCATAAATGAACTCTGATTCCAAAGACCCAAATCCAGAATTTAAAATGCTCCGGCATGATTATCTTAAGGTCTTTGCTATTGGAGTGGCCTATTTTCTCGCCCATAAAATTGCATTTTTCTTCCCGGACCAGGAAAAGGTCATCATGCTGGTTTGGCCTGCCGGAGGGGTTAGCCTGGCGGCGTTCCTTCTGAACCCCCGGCGGTTATGGCCTTCCCTGACATTCGCTTTCTATATTTCCGGTATCGCGGCAGATTTTTTTCTGGCCGGCCGTTCCTTCATGACCGGGGTCGGCTACATGACCGCGAATATGGTCGAGTCAATCGGCTGCGCATGGCTCATCCTTCACTGGTCCGGTGGTTTCCGGAGATTCACCCAGGTAACGGAAATACTGGCACTCATTGCCGGCACGATATTTGTAAATGCATTAAGTTCCTGTATCGGCGCATGGACTTCGGTGCTGACCCGTGGAGCTTCATTTGCGGGTTCCTGGCAAACGTGGTACATCTCAGACGGCCTGGGTGTCCTTGTGATGGGGCCGTTTATTGTTGCCTGGATAAATATAAGGGATTTGATCGTCCGGTTTCGTTTAAAAATATTAATAGAAGGCCTGTTGCTTTTTAATTGTCTGGTCAGTTGTTATCTGGATGATCTTTGCGCCAATCGTTCATCCGCTTCACCTTCGCCCCTACATATTGATCCCCTTGCTGGCCTGGCCGGCAATACGATTCGGTCAGCGCGGCGTCACACTGGCGTTAATGGTGTTGTTTGCTATGGCGATCGCCAGTCCGGTGATTCTTAATGGACCGTCTATCTGGAAGATGCTGACCGATAATTTAGCCAATCGTTTGCTGGAGTTGCAACTGTTCCTTCTATTCTCGGCCAGCGTTGGTTATCTCTTGTCAGCCGGTTATGCTGACCTCATACGGACGGAGGAAGAATTAAGAAGGAGCGCTGAGCGATTGGAACTTGCGCTAAAAGGTGCAAATGAAGGTATATGGGATTGGGATATTACAACAGGCTATGTGTCCTATAGCGACCTTTGGGTTGAAATGATCGGATATAAACCCGGTGAGTTAAAGCCGGATGTAAGCACCTGGGAGCAATTACTTCATCCTGATGATAAAAATAAAACGATGGAGGCGCTCAATAAACATTTAGAGGATGATAAGAACGAATATAAAGTTGAATTCAGATTAAAATGTAAAGACGGCAGCTGGAAATGGATACAGGCGTTAGGAAAAGTATTTCAAAGGGACACAGATGGAAAACCTGTGAGAATGGCAGGGATACATCTTGACATCACCGAGCGCAAGCTGTTGGAGGAGGAACGTGAACAGTATTTCAGATTTTTCCAAGCCTCCACTGATCTGATGGTCATTGCTGATCCAAATGGGACCTTCATGAAGACAAACCCTGCCTGCAAAGAAACTCTCGGATATTGCGAGGCAGAGCTTATGTCAAAACCATTCATTGATTTCGTCCATCCCGATGACAAACAGTCAACCCTTGATGAAATGGCAAGTCAACTACAGAAAGGTTTTTCTCTCAACTTTGAAAACCGATATATATGCAAGGACGGTTCTTTTAAGTGGCTGTCATGGCGTGCTAATTATAGTAAAGATGAAGGAATTACATATGCCACGGCGCGTGACATCACTAAGCAAAAGCATATTGAGAAAATGCTCCAGGAAATGCACAATCTGCTGGAAGATGTTCAGAAATTATCAAAACTCGGGGGGTGGAAATTTGATGTCGATTCGAGGCATATAACCTGGACTGATGAAGTGTATCGTATCTATGGTGTTGGAAAGGATTTCGACCCTAATGATATTAGCAAAAGTCTCAGTTTTTATTCTCCGGAGGATATGCAGACTATCTCTCAGACATTTGAGAAAGCGGTAAATTTTGGAGAACCCTATGATATGGAGCTTCAGTTTGTTCGTTTGAATGGAGAGCATATTTGGGTCCGGACTATCGGAAACCCAATAATGGAGAATGGGAAGGTTGTTAGTGTTACCGGTAATATTATGGACATCACAGACCGCAAGCTGGCGGAGGAATCTATCCGTCAAAGCGAAGAACGTCTGAAAGTAGCTCTGGGCATAATCAACATGGCGGTTTTTAATCAGGACCAGGAACTGCGCTACATATGGATGTATCGCCCACAGCTTGGATATACCACAGACCAGATAGTTGGAAAACGAGATTCCGATTTGCTTCCGCCCGATTTGGAGCAACAGACTACTAAGCTCAAGCGCCAGGTGCTGGAGACCGGCGTAGGAAGACGCGGTGAGATTCAAGGCACATGGAACGGCAAGAGGATTTATTACGACCTTATTGTTGAACCTTTGCGTAATAGCGCCGGTCAAATTATAGGCATCACAGGAGCGTCATTAGACATCACCGAGCGCAAGCTTGAGGCACAGCAGGTCGCAAATGCACTCTCTTTCACCAAGGCAATAGTTGAGGCGTCTCCGCTCGGGATATTGACCTACAAGGCTTCGGGTGAATGCCTTTTAGTGAATCTATCTGCGGTCGAGATCACGGGGGGATCGATCGAGAAGCTGCTTGAACAGAATTTCCGGCAGATCGAATCATGGAAGCGGCAGGGGTTGATATTGCCAGCGGAAGAGGCATTAAGGACCGGGGAAATGGTGAGGAAGGAGGTTTACGGCGTTACAACTTTCGGGAAAGAGATATGGTATGAAGCCTATTTTCAATCGTTTATTATCAATAACGAAAGCCATCTTCTTCTGATGCTGAATGATATCAGGGAGCGCAAGCAGGCGGAGGAGGTGATAAAACGCTCACTGGAGGAAAAGGAAGTGATGCTGAAAGAGATCCATCATCGGGTGAAGAACAATATGCAGGTGATCTCCAGCCTGCTGAGCCTTCAGGCAAAGGGTGTGGCCGACAGCACGGTCAAGGCCATGCTTGAGGAAAGCCGGAACAGGGTCAGTTCCATGTCACTGGTCCACGAAAAGCTTTACCAGTCGAAGGACCTGGCCTATATCGATTTTAAGGAATACCTGCAAAGCCTTGTTGCCGGAATTGCGAACACTTACAAACGGCATGATGTCGTCATTTCCGTGGACATGGAACCTGTTGCCCTTGATGTGAATGTCGGCATCCCCTGCGGTCTTATCGTAAATGAGCTGGTATCCAACAGCCTCAAACACGCCTTTCCGGATGGGAGAAAGGGAACAATCAGTCTTGGTATCAACAAAAACAGCGAAGGAAACTATGTCCTGTTCGTTGCGGACAACGGTATTGGCTTACCCGGCGGAGGTGGACTTCCGCAAGCACCTCTACGCTCGGCCTGCAATTGGTCAAAGTGCTGACCGGGCAGATACACGGAACGATCGAGATTTCGAAGGAAGAAGGGACAAGGTTCAGCATAACCTTTCCAAGAACTTCAAAGAGTTGAAAAGCCTTTACAAAGCAGTTCACTAATCAGGAGCCGATCAATGAAAATTCCGGCACATATTTACGAAGCACATAAAAAAGAATTTCTTTGCAAAATTGACAGCGAAGATAAAACTGTTTCAGCTTCTGCAACAGGAACTGTCCTGAAAAGCAATCAGCTCGTGGCAGGCGACAAAGTTCTTTTAGAAAAAACCGGCAACGATTATCAAATCACAGACCTTATTGACAGGACAAACGAAATCTTTCGAATGAATATTCGTGAGAGGAAAAAAAGAATAACTGCCGCAAATTGTGATCTTGTGATTATTGCCACAAGTGTTTCAAGACCGCCTTACAAGCAAGGTGTTGTTGACAGATTTGCCATTAGATCTTTTCAGTGGGATGTGCCGGCGGTCGTTGTTTTCAATAAGATGGATGAATTTCAAAATGACTTTGATATTGATTTTGAGATGCGAAGATTTGAAAATCTCGGAATCGAATGTTTCGAAGTTTCTGCAAAGTATCCGGAAAATCCAGCCAGGTTTGGCAGAGGATCTTTTAAGGACCTCCAGAAAAAACTTGTTAACACTCAGGCAATAATCCTTGGCCAATCCGGTGTAGGAAAGAGCAGGTTGATCACCTCCCTTAGCGACAGGGAGGTAATATTAGTAAGTAACGAGATCGGAAGGAGCGGTAAAGGGTCCCACACTACGAGCTGGTCGGAAATGATCGACTGTGGAACATTCAGGATCATAGATTCTCCCGGCATCCGGTCATTTTCTCTGGATGATATTTCTCCGGAAGAGCTCATCAATTTCTTTCCGGACCTTCAGAAAATATCTCTGACCTGCAAGTTCAATAATTGCCAGCATGGACCGTCGACTAAAGGGTGCGCCTTTTATGGCGGGGGTGCTGACCCTCAAACAGCTGATATTATTAAATCCAGGCTTTCGTCTTACAAGAAAATCATGGAGGAAATCAGCGAAACGCAGCATGGCAAAAGACGATCAACTAAATAAACCGCGTTCATTATTTACTGCTAATAAGTCTCCGCTCAATCTTACTTCCCGCCACACGGCGGTAATTCTGCTTTGTCGGGTCCCGCATGCAGCTGATCTGATACTGCTGCATCCTGGCAAAAAGATCAAGCATCTGGTTTGGCTGCGCGTAGATATCAAGCCCGGCATTCTCCAGCGCTTTCATCAATTCATGCGCAGCTTCTATGGTGGAGAGGCACCAATCGTGAGGCTGCCTCTTAATGATATAACGGCTCTTGACCTCGGGCACGATCCCGAGTCGGGGCAACTTTTGCAGTGTAAGATTTCTGTTGAACATCTTTTTGGCGTTGCGCCATGTTGCATCAAGCAGGACCACGAGCAATTGGCGGTCGTGCAAAAAACCGCCGGGTACAACACCTTCCGAAAGATTGACGGCGTCCTTTCCCGGGTAGAGCAACATCGGGAAATAGCGCATGTCATTGATCTGTTCCTGAACGGCCTTGTGGCTGTCGAAGTCAATGCCCATATGAATTTCGCTGTTTTTCAGGCAAAGATGAGTGAAGCGGCCCGTAGCCGACTTTTCCTCTTTGTATTCTTTCGGGTGCATCAGGATGATGATTTTCGTACGGGTCTCGATTGGAGAAATTGACGAGCACCAGCAGAGAGACTTCGGCCAAAAACATCGATAGCACATTTCACGGCTCATTGCAGAAACACCCACCAGTAAGACACTGTCAGTGTGAAATTTTGATTCATATTCTCTTAATGACAAAATACCCCATTTCTTGCACGAGGATTACACTGACCGATACAGATTCCATAAATGACAGTATTGACTTAATTTTATCTTTTTTTACGCCGAGACTAAACAAACAATAAGAAAAATCCTATATCGATTGTCTCGTTTTTTCCAAAGGTACAATTTTCTTGAAAGTTTCTGATCAAGTTGTTCAATACTCATCTTTATTCACAGTAATACTCCCTTCAGATGGTTGAATCGGAAAAGTAATGTCTTACTATGCCTTCAGTAGAGCACTCATAATATAAGCAGAAGATCTTCAGGGTTCCAGCGTGACTCTAAGATGTGCAATTTTTTCTTCCACTTTTCATCAGGGACCAGGGCCTCTGCCCACCCAGTTAATAACAAAGATCAACATCACTATTCCTATTCCTGAAATAGTGGACCAGTGCAATTTTCATTCTGGTATCATTGCAATTTCCACTCCTATGGATCCAATGAATGGAATCAAGGCAGAAGGAGGGTTCATTTTTGGAACCAAAAAATTCATGTTAGAATTAAAGAATACAAGATTAACTAAAAGCTCAATATACTGATGCAGCAACAATAATGGTCCACTTCTTCACAATTACCTGAAATAGGGCACTCAGTTGAATTCCGGCAACAAAAACGATCAATAAATATTTATATCGAGTTACCAAAGCAGATGTCATCTTCTAAAAATTTTGCTGGCCAAAATAAAATTACGACGCCAGGAACTTTAGGAAAGTTGATATGGCTGATTGAAATGAAAGAGGAGGCATCCACCAATTATTTTTATCAGGTAACCGATGAAAAAGAATAGATGTATTCATGCGAAACAACACATGGGATAGCTGTGGCAGGAAGCTTGCTAAACTTAATTTTGCGATAATCTGCTCCTAATGTAGCACAATAAACAGAAATACAAAAGGGACAATCATAACTCCTATCAGATGAGTAGCTTCTGCTGCTGTTAAACTACATGCTAAACCTCTATAGGCAAGAATTTCTTCGGTTCATTTGCAATGTTCGGAGCAAAGGAACTGCACAGCTAACGAAAGCGATCAATAACCGCGGATTTCCTCGAGAAAACCTTAATCATGACGGGCGGCGTCTGGCGCGTGAAAGACCGGCAAGAAGACTGGCTAGACAGGATCCCGTTTTATCCATTGCGTCGTAGTAGTTATAGTAGCGGCCCCGAAGAACACTGGCCAGTAACCTTAGAAATGCCTCATTGAGACTTATTCCAACCATAATTTATGGAAGAGGATGAAAAAAGAGGAGGCTTATTGTCCAATCGCATTGCTTGCAGAGAATCTTCAAAGAAGCCATTGCCACGTACATCTGCGTATTTTTTTATCCACATACCTTTATTTAATCCCAGCAAGCGAATGCTCACACCCCGGCAAAGTATACCGGTCATAAGATAAAGATACGGCGTTGCCTTGATTTAAGACGATTAAAATTATTGGTTTGAGCAGCCATGTGGTTTACAGGAAATGTTTGCGTGAAAAAATATCATTATCTGAGTTCCATAATTTATTGCGTTTAAAAACCGTACCCGGATAAGTATATTACATTTTTTTACGTTGGACAAGAAAAGTCCTCCCGCTTCATTGCACAAATCAATGTCTTAATGAAATATCTTTTATGCAGGCTTATTGCTATTACAATCTCT
>CAVOUK010000005.1:0-8716 GCA_963699585.1 Thermodesulfovibrionia bacterium
TTTTTAGGCTGGGAATTAGACCAAAAGAGCTAAGTGTAATTCAAATTTATCAGATTTATCTTGACAAATATATTCATATATTCTAATATTTGAATATATGAATGATTTATCATCACGGATAGAGCTGTTAAAATTAATATCGCACCCTGCAAGGATAGCTATATTGGAAGAGTTATCAAAAGGCGTAAAATGTGTAAGTGATATTGAAGAATTTCTCGAACTCAGTCAGTCCAATGTCTCACAGCATCTTTCTGCACTAAGGCACGCAGGGATCATAAACTTTTTTGTTGATGGAAGGCTTCGTTGTTATTTTCTTAAAAACCCTCTCATCCCTGATCTGCTCGAAATACTCAAAAAAGATTATCCGGAAGAACTGCCGGGACCTGAATGCTGCCCTGTTACAAAGAAGGGGAAATATCCCGGTGACAGGAAGAACTGATGGCAAAGATAGTAATTATAGGCGGTTCCTTCGGCGGCCTGACAGCAGCCTTCGAACTTAAGAGACTTCTTGGTAACAAAGCAGATGTAACATTGCTCTGTGATGTGGACCAGTTTGTCTTTGTCCCGTCTCTTCCCTGGGTATCCATGGGATGGCGAAGGCCTGAAGACATAACAATTCCTCTTGAAAAAATATTGACACCTAAAGGAATAAAATTTATACATGAAGAAGCAACAGGAGTTGATGCTGATAAATCCAGAGTAATTACAAAGACGCAGGAGATCCCATATGATTATCTTGTTATTGCATCAGGTCCTGCCCTTGGCTTCTCATCGGTACCGGGATTGGGCCCGGAAGGGGGTCATACGGAATGTATCTTTACTCTTGAACAGGCAATCAAGGCTAACAAATCATGGAATAGATTTCTTGAAAAACCGGGACCGGTTGTTATCGGAGCCGTTCAGGGTGTCAGTTGTTTTGGACCGGCCTATGAATATGCATTTGAAGTTGATACTGAATTAAGAAAGAGAAAAATGCGCCATAAGGTGCCTATGACCTTTGTTACTTCCGAACCATATATCGGTCACTTCGGAATCGGCGGGCTCAGAACATCCAGGAGAATGATGGAAGATGAATTCGCAGACAGGGAAATTAAAGTGATTTCGAATCAGTCGGTGGAGGAATTTACACCGGAAGAGGTCAGGCTCAAGGATGGTACAAAACTGCCTTTTAACTCGCCATGTTTGCTCCTCCTATGGCAGGCGTCAAGGCTGTTTTTCATCTCGGCAATCCAAAAGGCTTTATCCCTGTAGACAGAAATTACCGGCATACAAAATATAAAAATATCTTTTCAGTAGGGGTTGCAATAGTAATAGCGCCTCCGGAACAGACGCCTGTTCCCACCGGGGTGCCAAAGACAGGATTTATGACTGAAGCATATGGCAAAGGATGCAGCTAAGAGTATTGCAGCAGACATAACTCGGAAAACCAATGCCCGAGACCGAGCCTGTTGGGGCCCTTTGCATTATGGATATGGGAAATAAGGCTGCCTTGATGAAGGCATATCCTGTTCTTCCACCACGCCGGGAAGCAGAGCTTAAAGTAGGCATAACTTATAAATGGGCGAAGATGGCATTCGAAAAGTATTATCTCTGGAAGATCAGGAGAGGACTTACCAATCTTCCTTAAAATCAGGAGGTGTAAGATGGAAAAAATAGTCAAGAACGTATCTGTTATGTGTTTTCATGACGAATTGTGCCAGGTATACAATGCACTCATGACCGCATACAGTCTCTTGAAAGAGGGGTCTAAGGTCACAATGTTTTTCGGGTCGCGCGGTGTCAACGCCCTTCAT
The DNA here is from genome assembly GCA_963699585.1 of Thermodesulfovibrionia bacterium. Taxonomy (GTDB): domain Bacteria; phylum Nitrospirota; class Thermodesulfovibrionia; order UBA6902; family UBA6902; genus SURF-23. The sequence continues at coordinate 1,794 of CAVOUK010000005.1, forward strand.
AAGGACAAGGTAAACAAACTTGTCTGCTTGCCGGACCAACCTAAAGAAGAAGGTGAGGCCGTTATGAAGAGGATGGAAGATATGAACCTCCCGACGGCTGAAGATTTACTTTTCATGCTTTACAAGGAAGGGGCCAGGCTGCTTGCATGCCCTTTAAATGTTCCTCTTTTCGGCATGACTAAAAAAGATTTTGTTGATGGCGTTGAGGTAGCTGACCCCGCAACATATTATAAGGAAGTTGTTATAAAAGCAGATATGAATCTTACGTTTTAATTTATCAAAATAACAGAAGGGAGTATTTTATGGAATTTATTATAAAACTTATAGACAATGAGCCGCCGGGCAAAAGATGAAAGAATAATTTAGATGCTGCCGTGGAAGCAGCAAAACGCTTTGAAATAGAAATTATTTCTGTCCCGAAGAGCAAGGCCGGCGTCAATGCAAAGGCGCCTGCGGTTTATTTGAATGACAGGCTGATAGCAGAAATAGGTTTTTTAAGACAAGGCGCCATATCCCTCGAAGAACTGATCAACGAACTCAGGGCGGCTGGTGTCCCTGAGCGTTCTTAATAGAGACGGTTGCCGTGCTGATTTTTATTATTTAACTGAGAAAAAAGGAGCAATGAATGGAAAATATACTTTACAGCATTAACCTTGTCATACATCTTCTGGCTACTATTTTCTGTGTTGCAGGGCCCTTTTATCAATTGCTCTGGGTCAGACGAAGGGGAAAGCTGGGGCGTCCATTAATATATCAATTTGACAGGGTCATGGAGAGTGTCCTGAGCTTGCAGCCAAAATTATGTTTCGCCTTTATAATTACATTAATTATTACGGGATTTGCCTTCCCTCTTATTCACTATGGATTTCACGGGGAATGGAAGGAAGTTTCAGAATTATCATTAATAATTTTTTCGGCAAAAGCAATATTGGCTTTCATCGGCCTGGCTATCGTTACTCACAGCGTCTGGATTTTGGCCCCCCAGATAGCGAAAACCTTTGCCACATTCTCACCGGAGAAACAACCCTCTGATGAATTACTGAACCGCTTCTGGACATTGAGGGGCAAGCGCAAAATGCTGTGTCAGTTTTGCTTCATATTGGCATTAATAATTGTGATCATAACTCCGATACTCAGGTTTTATAAATGACCGAGACCCAAAAAATAATAGATTTATGCAATGATTGCGGCGCTTGTGTCAGGAGCTGTGAATTTCTGAGTCACTATTGCGAGTCGCCAAAAGACCTGGCAAAGAGGTTCAAGAAAAATCCGCTCGAAAACATCGAGCTGCTTTATTCATGTTCACTTTGCGGACTATGCAAGCGGGTCTGCAAACTTGATCTCTCACCGGGTGATATGTGCCTTGAAACACGTCAAAGGATTTTCAGTCCTTCACTTGAAGGCACACTTCCTGAGGATTTCGTCTATGATTTTGTCGTGCCGAAACTCAATGGCATCAGGGCACATCAGTTCCTCAGCACATCAGCATTATTCACTTTAAGCAGAGGGCCTGAATCAGGGAAGAAGATTGCTCCTAAAACTGTTTTTTTTCCCGGTTGTTCTCTTCCTGCTTACTCCCCGGAACTTGTGATCAAATCATATCAATACCTGAGAAAAAAGATGCCGGGGACCGGGATCGTCCTTAATTGCTGTGGAAAACCAAGTAACGACATGGGTGACAGGGAGAGATTTAAAAAGATTTTCGCCAATACCATTAACACATTTTCCCGTTTGGGCGTCGAGGAGGTAATTGTCGGATGCATCAACTGCCACAAGGTGTTCCGGGAAAACAGTGATATAAAATTGCGGACACTTTATGAGGTGATGCTGGAAAAAGGGCTGCCAAAGACTGCTTCAGGAAAAGGTCAGATAATCAGCGTACATGATTCCTGCCCTGCCCGGTACAGACCGGAAATCCGGAATGCAGTCCGCACGATACTGTCTGAATCAGGTTTCAGGATTGAAGAGATGCAGTTCAAAGGTGAAGTGACCCGATGCTGCGGTGCAGGTGGATGCGCTCCAACAGGCAATACTACCCTGTCTGACAGACATACCAGAAAACGTGTGAGTCAGGCAAAGGGCCTGCTTGTCACTTACTGCGCCCACTGCAGAGAAAGGTTTTCTTCTTATACCCCTTCCCTGCATGTCCTTGATTTTATTTTCAGCAGACCGGACATGAAACACGTCACTGAATCTCACGACAGTCTGACCAACTGGCTTAACCGGTGGTATTTAAAGAAAAGGCTTCAATTGATAAGATAACGCTATTTTTATAATAAATAAGGCAGCGACTATCAAGGCGTTATTCCAAAAAATAGTTTTTTTAAAGAGCTGAATATAAATTTTGAAATATTATAATTTATTTGCAATTATTACCCCTGATCGGAGGTGAAATAAAATGAAAAAATTTTCCCTTGTTGAATTTTCAGTTGAACATCCGAAACTGATCGTATTGCTTACAATAATCATTACCCTTGCGTTTGCGACCCAGTTTACGAAGATCAAAACTGACACCAATCCCAAGAACATGCTTCCTGCAACATCTGACGTCAGGGTCTGGAATGACGAAGTGGAAAAGACCTTCAGCCTTTATGAAGACATGATCGTGGTGGGGATTGTGAATGAAAATGGCATTCTCAACAAAGATACTCTCGGAAAGGTCCAGAGGATTACAAATGAAATATTAAAACTTAAGGGCGTTGCTGCCAGAGATGTAAACAGCTTTCCGACTATTACCAATGTAACTGCCGAGGCAGGCACCCTGCGGGTCGCTCCTCTCATGACGGAAGTTCCAAAAAGTGAGGTGGAGATAGAGTCACTCAGGAAGATGCTGTTTGAGAATCCTCTCTTTATCAACCGTATCATATCCAGGGATGGAAAGACCACGGCTATATATGTACCTTTGGAAAAAGGAGCAAATGGAAAAGAGATTGCTGACGAGATAAGGAAAATTCTGAAGAAGGAGACAGGCGATGAAAAATATTACGTGGCAGGAGATCCTGTAGCGAGGGACACCTTCGGAGCTGAGATGTTCAAGCTCATGGCGGTCTTTGCTCCGATTGCGGGAATGGTAATGCTCATTGTCAGATACCTTATGTTCAGGGATATTTTTCTCTCAATAACTCTGATGATGGACGCTATGATAAGCATAGTTTGGAGTATGGGGCTGCTTATAGGACTTGGCTATCCGATTCATATCATGAGTTCGATGGCCCCTGTTTTCCTGATGGCGATCGCAACAGACAGCATGCATATCTTTAATGAGTTCTACTTCCGCTACAGGGAGAAGAAAGACAAAAAGACCGCGATAATCGAAACCATGCATGCAGTAAGCCGTCCGGTCCGAAATACCGCATTGGCAACAGCAGTTGCTTTTGGCGTGCTTCTTTTTATGAATATTATCCCGGTAAAGGTCTTTGGAGGTCTTGTAGCCTTCGGCACAATTGTACTGCGGATTTTAAGTTTCAGTTTTATTCCGGCCATGTTCACCTTTGTGAAAGATAAGCAGATTGAAAAAATAGCTCACGCGGAAGACATCAGTGCGAGCAGGACATCAAAGTTACTTCAGAAACTTGCAGGCATAGGCACACACAGCCCGAAGGCAACAGTCATTGTCGGCCTTGTACTTTTTGCTGTAGCAGTTACCGGGGTAACAAAATTGAAGGTCAATAATAATCTGGTGGAGTGGTTCAAGAAAGACAGCGATGTTCGTATCGCCGATACGGTCATAAACCGGTCTCTCGGCGGCACATCAATGGCATATGTCGTCGCAACAGCACGGGAAGATGATTTCATTAAAACCCCTGAGGCGATGCGCTACATTGAGGGCCTTCAGCAACACCTCGAAAAACTCCCTGTTGTCGGCAAGACAACGTCAGTTGTTGACTATGTGAAAAGGATAAACCGTGTCCTTCATGATGATGACCCCAAATATGATGTTGTCCCTGAGACAAAAGAGATGATCGGGCAATATATCTTCCTCTTCTCAATGTCTGCAAAGCCCGCCGATCTGGACAATGTTGTGGACTACCCCTTCAGACGGGCAAACATCTGGGTGCAGTTGAAGACATGGGATGCTCAGGCCATGAGGGACGTAATAAAGGTAGTGGATGATTATAAAACGGCCCATCCCGTTACTATGGAATTCAAGCCATCGGGCATCGCCTACTTCAACCTCGTCTGGAACGATGAGGTACTATGGGACATGGTGAAGGGCTTTATCCTTGCCCTGATAGCGGTCTTTGCCATCCTGGCCGTTGACTTTCGTTCTGTCAAATGGGCTATTGTCGGATACACACCGCTTCTATTCACAATACTGCTCATCTACGGAGTTGTCGGTTTTATCGGCAAGGACTTTGATATGCCGATATCCGTGCTCTCGTGTCTGTCGCTCGGCATGGCAGTGGACTTTGCAATTCACTTTGTGAGCAGATTCAGACAGCGGTTAGTGAACAGAGCAAGCAAACGGTAGGGGCGTATGGCTCATACGCCCTCTTCTCATCACTGATGCATTACTCTGGACTGCTGCACGTCCCGGAAAAGGCATAATGCGCAATGCCGTACTCTTTGCAGCATCTTTTGCCGTGATGATGTTTGCGCCGTTAACACCCTATATCACCGTGGGCGCTTTTATCGTCAGCATGATGATGCTGAGCGCGGTGATGACGATAATCTATTTGCCGGCCCTTATTATGTTGTTGAAAGGCTGGCTCTTCAAAGGAGGTATAAAATGAAAAATTTCAAATTTCAAATTTCAAATTTCAAATTTCTCATTGTCTTTGCTCTCTGTTACATGCTCTTTGCTGCGTTCTCAACAGTTAATGCCGCTGCATTAACCGCAGAAGAGGTAGTTAAGAAATCTCAGGAGGCGTTTTTTTATCAGGGCAAGGATTTTAAGGCAAGGGTAATAATGAAGCTTATCAGCAAAGGCGGACAGGAGAGAGTCAGAGAGCTTACGATGCTGAGAAAGAATTACGGCGCATCAGGCGGCGAGCAGAAATATTTCATGTACTTCTATCAGCCCGCCGACGTGAAAGATATGACGTTTATGGTCTACAAATATCCCTGCAAAAGACGACGACAGGTGGCTTTTTGTGCCGGCAATCAACATGGTAAGAAGGATCGCGGCGCAGGATAAAAGCTCCAGCTTTGTCGGCTCTGATTTTACATACGAAGATGTTTCTGGAAGGGACATTGAAGATGATAACCATGCTATTGCAAAAGAGGAAAAACTTGATACAAAAGACTGCTATGTTATAAAAAGCTCTCCAAAAGCCCAGGATGTTGACTATTCATACAAACTCTCGTGGATTGACAAGGGCAGTTTCCTGCCTTTAAAAGAAGAATACTATGACAAAAAAGGCGAACTCTACAGGGTCTTCAGCGCTGATGAAATAAAAGACGTTAAGGGTTTTCCTACTATTACCAAGAGGAGCATGAAAAATCTTCTGAGCGGACACAGGACTGAGGTTACCTATTCGAAAGTGGATTATAACATCGGCATAGAGGACAACCTCTTCAGTGAACGTTTTCTCAAACAGCCGCCGAAGAAATGGATCGAATGAAAATAGTTCAGAAGTCAGAAGTCAGAAGTCAAAAGTCAAAGCACAGCTCTTTTGTTTTTAGTCGTCTGTCATCTGTAATTTGTTGTTTGTCGTCTGTCATCTGTCTTCTTCTGTCTTCTAATAATACGATTGCATCAGATATTTCTCTTACACGGTTTTGCTGAGGGTAATTACTCTGTCGATACCGATACATCAAATCCTGACGGAGGTGACTTCAAATGGGCAGAGGAGAGGCTTCAGATAAAACTTAGATGCCTCAAAAGACTCCATGCGGTTATTTCTGAAGACCGACGTATTATATGATCACATTGACGAAATAGATGGAGTGGAATTAAAGGAAGGTTTTGTGGACTTTACTGCTGAAAAATGGGATACAAGGATAGGCAGGCAGGTCATTACGTGGGGATTGGGTGATTTAATTTTTATAAATGATATCTTTCCAAAAGACTATGAGGCGTTTTTTTCAGGCAGACCGCTGGAGTATCTGAAAAAAGGCGTGGACGGGGTAAAGATTGGAATGTACCCTTCCTTTGTTTCTGCCGAATTGATCGTCATTCCATTTTTTGAGCCCAATAACTTCCTGACCCGAAGAGATTTCAGATGTTCGATCCGATGTCATCAGTTACCAACCGCAAAAAAGAGGAACCTTCAACCAAAATAGATAATACTGAAATTGCTCTGAGGATATATCGTGACGTTGCAGGATTTGATGGATCAGTCTATTTTTACCGCGGGTTTTTCAGACAGCCTTCCATGCTTCCGGACAGCATGACCGCGCCAACAAAAATCACGTTATTTTACCCTGAACTATCAGTCTACGGGGCAAGCCTTCAGGGAAGGATGTTTGATGGAGTTATAAGTCTTGAAACAGGCTTCTATGATTCAAGACAGGACCGAGACGGCACAGACCCGATGACACCAAATTCACAAACGAAATTTCTCATCGGTTATCAGAAACAATTGTGGGAAGACTTTACCATCGGCTTACAGTATTTCGGAGAATACATGCATGATTATTCGGAATACAAAAAGAATCTTCCATCCGGCTTTCCAGAGGAAAAGAGATACCATGATCTTGCCTCTGTAAGAGTTACGCAATTTTTGATCCATCAAACATTGAAGCTTTCCTTATTTTCCTTCTACAGCCCGTCTGACAGCGATTATCTGTTAAACCCGGAGATTAAATACAACTTCTCTGATTCCGTATGGGCAGCAGTTGGAGCAAACATTTTTGGCGGCGGGGCTGAATGGAATCAATTCGGTCAACTGGATCAGAATGACAATATATATACTCAAATAAGATATGAATTTTAACCACATCAAAAAAATCATAATAGTCCTGATAGTTATCGGACTGAT
>CAVOUK010000006.1:0-43863 GCA_963699585.1 Thermodesulfovibrionia bacterium
TGCTATTTCATCACGCAGAATAAATGTGCCCACAAAGTTCAGGGTCAGGTTCTCCAAGACAGGTGAGATGCGCCATCTTTCGCATAATGATATGATGACAGCTATAATCAGGGCCTTAAGAAGGGCAAAAATACCGGTTGCATACTCAACAGGGTTTCATCCGCATCCGATAATTGCGTTCGGCCCGGCGCTTGCAGTAGGCGTTGAAGGATTAAATGAATATTTCGACATTGAACTGATGGTATTAATGGGCATACCGGATTTTATAAAAGCCGTGAATTCCGAGCTGCCGGAAGGACTTGAGGTCCATGACGCTTTTCTTGTTCCCCGGAATGAACATCCTTTGAACGACTTTATTTCACGTTATCAATATGAAGTAACCATTGACAAAGAAACCGACAAGCAAATAAATTCATTTATGAGCAGGCAGGAATGCCTTGTTTTAAGGGAAAATGGCGCTAACCCTTCTGCTGCACGAACAGTTGATATTCGTCCCATGGTTGAGAAGGCTGAAGTGAAAGGCATCACGCTCCATCTTATGCTTGTTGATAAAGACAGTGCCAAGGTGCGGCTGTATGAGGTATTAAAGGAAATGCTTCAAAGACCCGTTGAAGAAATACATTTAGCAACGATAAAAAGAATTTGTCTTTATGGTTATAATAAGACAGGCGGGATTGAGCCGATTGGAGAAAAGATCAATAATGAAAATCAAAAATATGGGAATTATTAAATAAATATGGCTGGAAAAATAATCATCAACATAACCTCTGAGCAAACACGGGTGGCGCTTATTGAGAACAGCACTCAGCTTTCCGAACTGTATATTGAGAGGACAAAAGACGCCAGCCTTGTCGGTAATGTCTATAAAGGCAAGGTCGTCAAGATCCTGCCGGGCATGCAGTCTGCTTTTGTTGATGTCGGACTTGAAAAGGCGGCCTTTCTGCATGCAGCTGATGTTTTGTCGGGGTTTGACTACTCTATATTCGGTGAAGATATTGAAGATGCCGTACCTATTCATCTTCCGATCGAAGATCTCCTCCGCGAAGGTGAAGAGGTCTTTGTCCAGGTCTCCAAAGACTCAATAGGCTCAAAAGGCGCGCGGGTTACTTCCTATATAACCCTTCCCGGAAGATATCTGGTATTAATGCCGGGTGTTGAGCATATTGGTATTTCCAGAAAAATAGTGGGGGAAGAAGAGAGGACCAGGCTCAAAAATATTGTAAGCGAACTGAAGCAAAAGAATTTCGGTTTCATTATAAGAACGGCAAGTGAAGGATGTACTGAAGAAGAATTAAAGAAGGACATCGATTACCTTACGCTTCTGTGGGAGAATATTCAGAAGAAGAAAGACAAACTCAGCACTCCTCATCTCCTTTACAGCGACCTGGACCTTGCTTTGAGAAGCGTCAGGGACCTCCTGAGTCATGAAATTGATGAAGTAATGATAGATTCAAGAGAGGAACACAGGAAACTTATTGACTTTGTTACCACATATTTCCCCAAATTAGCATCCAAGATCAAAATCTATGAAGGGGCAGAGCCGATCTTTGACGCCTATGGCATTGAGATCGAGATACCAAAGGCCCTGGGCAAACGAATATGGCTCAAGTCCGGCGGATATATTGTAATTGATCAGACAGAGGCCCTGACTTCAATAGATGTGAATACAGGGAAATTTGTGGGAAAGGCGTCGCTTGAAGACACCATTTTTAAGACAAATATGGAGGCTGTCAAGGAGATTGCCTACCAGATACGGCTTAGAAACCTCGGGGGAATTATCATAATCGATTCTATTGACATGGAAAAGGAAGAAAACAGGAAAAAGCTGTTTACTGTATTTCAGGAGGCAATGACAAAAGACAGGGCCAAGTGTACAATCCTTGAAGTTTCCGAACTGGGCCTTATACAAATGACAAGAAAAAGGGTCCGTGAAAGTCTGCAGCACGTATTATGCGAGCCCTGCAATTATTGTGACGGGAAGGGCTTTATAAAATCTCCAACTACTACATGCTATGAAATATTCATGGAATTAAGGCGCATTGCATTGACAAAGAAAAACTGCAAGATCATGGTAACAGCGCATCCCTATGTGGCGGACCTTTTATTTGAGGATGAAAGAGAGGGGCTTGAATTAATTGAAAGGGAGAACGGATTTAAAATTATTTTGAAAGCTGATAATACAGTCCATCAGGAATTTTTCGAAGTAACAACGTTGTAAGGGCGGGTTTGAAACCCGCCCCTACAAACTCTAAATGACACTTGACGATAAATTCAATAAATTAAAAGAAGACCTGAAGTCAATGGACCGGGTGATCATTGCCTTTTCCGGCGGCGTTGACAGCACCTTCTTGTTAAAGGCCGCCTCTCAAGCCGGTCTGAGTAAAATCCTTGCTGTTACAGGAGTATCCGAAAGCCTTCCTCAAGATGAACTTTCTTTTGCCAGGGAATTTGCTTCCTCACTTGATATAAAACATAGGACCATAGTAACAGAAGAACTCAAAGATACAAATTACGCAAATAATCCTCCTGACAGATGTTACTACTGCAAAAAAGATCTTTTCAGCAGGCTCAGGAAAATAGCAAAGGAAGAAAAATATTCTTTTGTCCTCGATGGCACTAACGCGGATGATGCATACGAATGGCGGCCCGGCAGGCGCGCGGCGCAGGAAGAAGGAGTAAAGAGCCCATTGCTGGATGCTGCTCTGAGCAAAAAAGAGATAAGGGATATATCCCGAAAACTTGGACTGCCAACATGGGACAAACCTGCAAGCCCCTGCCTTTCTTCGCGCTTTCAGTACGGACAAAAAATTACGGCTGAAGCCCTTGAGAGGGTCAGCAGGGCTGAAGGATTTATAAAAAAAATCGGGATAAGAGAATTCAGGGTCAGGGACCACTCGGAAGTTGCGCGAATTGAAGTTCTCCCTGAGGAATTCAGGATATTTATGAACAATACGGTCAGAAACGAAGTTGTCTCTTTTCTGAAATCAATCGGTTATAAATATATTACCCTCGATCTTCAGGGCTTCAGAAGCGGCAGTGCGAATGAAGTGTTGACAACTGCAGATTTAAAGAACTGCAGAGGAATAAATGTAGGGGCGGGGTTAACCCCGCCCCTACCGTACAAAATCAACAATGAACGAAGCCACCTATCATAACGAGCTTTTGAAATGCAACCGCTGCGGTGCGTGCAAGGAACTATGTCCTACTTATCTGACTACACTGAATGAAACAATGGGGGCCAGGGGAAGGATCGCGATGCTTGGCGAGCTTGAAGAAAAACAGCTTGTTCCAACGAAAAAACTTGCCGAAAAAATATTCAGCTGCATGCTCTGCGGGGCCTGCAGGGACCTTTGTCCCACAGGGATCAACATACCCGAGGTTATTTATCAGGGGAGGGCCCGCCTGAAGAACTTGTTCGGCAGAGGATTACTTCTCAGGACAGCTTTAAAATATTCGGTACCGAGGACTGATAATGTTTTCTCAATATTGAGAAAGATGCAAAAACTTTTCTACCAACCTTTTTACAACAGAGGAGTACTTCCTTATATCCCGGAGATAACTTCAGAACCATTTAAAAACAGCTTTCAGGTTTATAAAAAATTTAAAAGGCTCGGCAGGATAGCGATCTTTTCAGGCTGCAGCGTGAACTATCTATACCCTGACCTCGGGAAAGCGCTCTCAAGGATACTGCTGTCAAAAGGGTATGAGGTCATTGTTTTTAAGGGTGAATTGTGCTGCGGCGCTCCTTTAAGGTCAGCGGGACTGGAAGATGAGGCGGTATCGCTTGCAAGACGGAACATTGAACATTTCAGCAAGATAAGGGCTGACGCCATAGTCAGTATGTGCCCGACATGCACCATGGTCATCCGTGAACATTATCCCGGGATCTCAAACAATACTATTTCAAACTTTATGGATATAAATGAGTTTTTCATTAAATATGATATTGCTAAAGACCTTGAGATCAGTCCGTCCGTAATGACATATCATGATCCATGCCATCTTAATCATGGCCTTAAGATCAAAAATGAGCCAAGGCAAATCCTTAAAGGTATAAATGGCGTTGAATTTATTGAGATGCAGCATGCCGGCGAATGCTGCGGCTTTGCAGGCTCTTTCAGCCTTCAGTTTAAAGATATTTCCAGAAACATAGGAAGAAAAAAGATTGATAACATAGCCGATACTATGGCTGATACTGTCGTTACTTCATGTCCCGGGTGCATAATGCAATTGGAAGGTTTAAAGAGAGAGACTAACATGAAAATAAATATTAAACATATTGTTGAAGTGGTTGATGAAGCAATGAGAACTGCTGTAGAATAAATGAACTAATGAATAAACCGAGTGCCATGAATCCTCACAATTAGCGGAAAAGTAAAAGCATATAAAAATCTGCGTTAATCTGTGTAATCTGCGGATTATAATTAATAATTACAGGAGGTCTTAATGAAATTTTTTATTGACACGGCAAATACAAAAGAGATTAAAGAGGCATGGGAGCTTGGAGTTATTGACGGCGTTACTACCAATCCTTCCCTTATATCAAAAGAGAAAAAAGAGCCGATAAAGCTACTCAGGGAAATCTGTGAGATAGTTGACGGCCCGGTGAGCGCAGAGGTTGTAAGCCTTGATGCAGAGGGAATGGTGAAGGAAGCAAAGAAACTGGCAAAGATCCACAAGAATATAGTAATAAAAGTCCCTATGACAAAAGACGGATTGAAGGCGACAAAAGTCCTATCTAAACTTAAAATAAAAACAAACGTTACCCTGATTTTCTCTCCGAACCAGGCATTGTTGGCTGCCAAGGCAGGCGCAACGTTTGTCAGTCCTTTTGTGGGAAGACTTGACGATATAACACATTATGGAATGGAACTTGTAAGTCAGATACTGGAAATCTACGATAACTACGCTTTTGATACCGAAGTTATAGTTGCAAGCATCCGCAATCCGCTGCATGTCCTTGATGCCGCACTGATGGGAGCTCATATAGCTACAATTCCTTTTTCAGTCATTGATCAGCTTTCAAAACATCCGCTTACAGACATCGGCATTGAAAAATTCCTGAAGGATTGGGAAAAGGTACCGAAGTAAATTAAAAATGAAGAATGAAGAGTGAAGAAATAAGGAGGCATTAGTGCCTATTTATGAATATCAATGCAATGATTGTTCCGAGGATTTTGAGAAACTGGTCTCCGGGTCAAATCCGGATGTAGCATGTCCGAAGTGCAATTCAAAAAATATCAAAAAGAAATTTTCTCTCTTCGGGATGAGCGGGGTCGAAAATCCTGTCACCTCTTCAGGTGGCTCCGGGTGCTCTTCATGCAAATCCTCTACATGCAAGTCCTGCCATTAGAACGTAAACAGACAACTTTTATAATGCACGTTAAGGATTTTCATCTGTTGGCAAATAAACCGTCACAATAGGGCTAAATCCGAATACACCATCGGAAATATCAAAGACCTTTTTTCCCCGGTAGCCCTTTGCTCTCTCAGCAACATAATCCGGCAATGGTTTTACATTCCCGTTTGAAATGATGACGAGCGGTAATGGTTCTGGTTGTAAGGGCGGGGGCACCCCGCCCCTACGAACCGCAGGTGGGATATTATTTTCATCACTATAATACCGGGGATTTTTGTACTCCCATGTAAATCTTAACGGCGATTCTTTAATTTCCTCAAAGGGCGGGGCATACGTCTCATCATGGGAATAATAAATATCTTTCCCGGTATACAGATCGAGAATAGGGACCGCTACCGCAATATTAACGATTGTTTCTGTAGAAGGGACAGTGAAAACTTCTATTCTTTCTGCTTTAACCGAATCCAGATAACCCCCTGCATCTTTGAGGTTCACCATGTTCATTTTCTGTAAAAAAGGAAGATATGCAACAATCGCTACAACGAGTGAAGAGGATATAATACTGAAAGCAATAAACCTTCTGAGTTCGGCATTCTTTAATCTTTTGCATACCATAAGATGCCATAAGAGTTAACATCGGAAAGATTACCATGATATAGCGAGACCTTCTTATCTGTAAAAGGACAACAAGAAAGATCAGCCAGCATGGTATAAGGAATTTCAAGTCTCTTTTTTTAAAGGCTTCATATACGGAATATATCGCTGCCAGGGTAATTAACGGGTGTATTTGAAAGAGAAAAGTTGAGACAAAGCTTTCTCCCCAACGTTTCAGGCCGGGGGCCTGATATTCCTGCAGGAACTTCATTTGATGATGAATGACATCAAATTTATAAAAGACTACAATGGCAACAAGCGCTCCGGCGATAAATGCAACTGAAATGCCACGGAAAATAAGATTTCGGATGTAGGGAGCAGGCCTCTGTGCCTCCCCTGGGCAACCACAGAGGGTTGCCCCTACACTTCAATTAGATAAACCATAAATATAACCGGCAGGACAGAGAGCATCATCCATGCTGAATATTTGGAGAGGGCGGCACAAAATATTGCGGCTGATGAAATGAAGATCCATATGCCGCCTTTCTCCATTGTTTTTATAAAGGTGTAAATTGAGAGCGTGAGAAAGAACATTGTAGGGACATCTGTAAGCATAAGCGGTATTTGCGAGAAAAGGTAAGGTATTCCTAAAAGCAGTGAACCTGCGAGAAATCCCGCATCCGCATTCCAGAGAGTTTTACCTATGAAGAAAGTGGTAACACATGTGATCGAAAAAAGAAATGTTGTGAATATCTGGATATATGTCCTTGATTCACCGAAAAATTTAAAGATCAGGCCGTAAAAGAAAGATATCAGAGGCATGTCTGTCCATGCGTTAATGCCTTTGCCCCATTCCTGGATGAAATATTTTATTCCGTATATCTCAAGATGTTTAGCCTGGGTAAAATACCGTGACGTATCCACGATAACTTCCGGTTCTCCCCAAAAAATTATACTGACTGTAAAAGACAAAAGAAAAAGGAACGTGGCGGGTCTCAACTGGAGAAATGAAAATCTGGACAAGAAATATGCTGGAATAATTCCGAGAATAAATGCTGCAACGAACAATTTTAAATCAACAGTTACGAAGGTCCATTCCCAGCTTGTCAGTCTGTTGTCATCAGCGTGACGAAAGATAAATTGCGCGAAGAATATTGACAATACAACCAATGTTACGAGCAGGTAACTGTAATATTCTTTACCTGACTGTTTATCAGTGGACATCGGTTAATATACTATACTATGAATGATATATGTGCATTGCCACTGGACCAGGCAAGAAAATAAAAAGGGGAGGCTGAAACCTCCCCTTTCCCTGATTAATATGAATTGTCCTGTTTAAAACTTCCAGGCATATCCGAGCGATATCTCCCATTGGTCCATTGTCAGCTCAATTTTCTGAGCAGGATCGAGAGGGTTCTTGCCCTTGACTGAATTTGATAGTGCACGCGTTACTGTAAAATCCAACTCCTGTTTATCACCCATCTTCTTTGTAACACCAGCGGTTACATGCTGCTCAATAACTCCCGGGGCTATAATATTGAACAGCACTTCACTTTCTGGAATAGGTTGTTCCCCGTATGAATAACCAGCCCGCCATGTCCATTCAGGCCCGCTCTGCCACTGAACACCAACCTTATAAATGGTCATGTCGTCCCATCCAAAACCTGCTCCGCTGTCTTTACCCAGCTTGCTTGTTATCAGATTGTTCATCAAGGGGTTGTTGACAGAGGCTACGTCGCTGTAATATATCTTTTGTACGTCTGCAGCCAAAGTAATTTCGGGGGTCACATTATAGGCAAGACCAATTGACCAGTTCTGGGGTATATCAAAATCGCCATCTTCTGCAAATAATCCCTCATAGTCTTTGAACCTGCTCATCTTTAACTCTGTCTGGTATGATGCTCCCAGGTATAGACCAGGCAGAACTTCGCCTAAATAGCCGACCCTTGCTCCATAACCGTATGAGTTGTCATGCCCGTTGCCGGTGAGTTTATCAGCGTTGTTTGAGAATCCCGAGTCGCCGAATATCTCAAGTCCCTTAGCCTCAAAGGCCTGATATGCAAGAATAGGGCTGATACCGAAGGCGTGTTTCGGGGTTATTTTTCTTGCATATGTAGGCATGATAAAGAGCTGCATTAAGTCGACGCCGGTTTCAGAGGGAAGCGCAGGATTTACATAATTAAATGTGGCTTTGTCATAGTCTGTATTCATGCCGCCGTTCCCGAAAATGGATAATCCTATTGAGGAATCGTTGTTTATTTTCCAGTTGGCCCCTAATGACGGGATTATAAACCAGTTGGAATCGCTTTCAACAGTGCCGGTCTGCAAAGGAAATGAGCCGGGAGCGCCTGACGGTGTTCCGCTGACAGTATATTCCCTGTTCGGATTAAAAAAGGAGACCCCAAGATCTATACGGTCCCCCATAAAAACCATCCCGGCCGGGTTGGTGGATGCTGCCAGGGAATCCAGGGGTAATGCTGTGCCTGCTCCTCCCAACGCCTTATTCTTGGTGCTGTAGCCATGTGCAAAATAACC
The DNA here is from genome assembly GCA_963699585.1 of Thermodesulfovibrionia bacterium. GTDB lineage: Bacteria > Nitrospirota > Thermodesulfovibrionia > UBA6902 > UBA6902 > SURF-23. The sequence continues at coordinate 8,492 of CAVOUK010000006.1, forward strand.
GTTTGTTGCAGAGGCAGTTGCAACAAAACTCAGCATTATAATCACAACGAATGAAAAAATCATTGCCGCCTTAAAACTCTGAAATATTTTTTTCTTCACAAATAAATCCTCCTTTCATTGTTTTGCGGATAAACTGGTTAGCTGCCGCTTATTATTTATTACAGTCTCATTTCTTTTTTAAAAAGAAGACAAAAGTGCCGCCTTCTTCTTTTACCTCTAACAATTCATTTCCTGTCCTGTTAGCGAAGGCTGTTATATCCGACTTTGAACCCTTATCAGTAGCTTCCATTTTCAGGATCTCTCCGGGCTTCATCTCGCTCAGCGCCTTCTTGGTTTTCACAACAGGCATTGGACAATTAAGTCCTTTGCAGTCTATAGTCTTATCTGCTTCCATTTATCCTCCTTTTAAATAAACATACTAATGTTTGCATCTAACGCAAAATCCAGGAACTCTGCTGCCCCTCCTACGGTAACACCCTCAATAAGGTCTTCCTTTTTGACCCCTGTCATCTCGAGTGTAGGCGTGCATGCGATCATCTTTACGTCCAGCTCAAGGCATGTTTTGACAAGTTCAGGGATTGTGGGCCAGTTTATTTTCTTAATCATCCCCTTCATCATTAATGTTCCCATTGCCGTCATACCGGGGAGCATACCAATGATATTAGGCATGGGAATTGGGGACGGCATTGCAGGATTTGCGATTGGCGCTACTTTTAAAGAACCATACTTCTTTTTGTTTATGATATCCACACCATAAAGCGTGAAAAAGATGGTCACCTCTACATCCATAGCGCCTGCTGTTGATGCCAGGATCAGAGGGGGGTAAGCCATATCAAGTGTTCCTTTCGATGCTATAAGAGCCATTCGTTTCTTTTTTTCTTCCATAGTTATATCACCTCTCTTTATTTATACTTATATCATTACCAATATACGCCGTCAAGAAATAAACAATTCCAGCGGCAAACACCTCTAACAGGTGATTACTTACTTATTCAAGGGAGTTAGGATTTAATTGATTATTGCAATTTAAATGCCAAATTTAAGTTATTTTACAACTTACTGATTTTATGAGGAAAATCAAATGGAGATAAGTTAATGCAGAAAAATACAAAAATTAGTGTTTCAATATAGTGAATCAATGAAACATGTGGTGAAACGAAGTGTTTCAAACTGTTTCAGGCAGGTTGTGCTTTTTAAATCTTCGCCAAAGTGTAGTTCTGCTCAGACCGAGTTCTTTTGCTATCCTGGTTTTATTGCCGCTATATTTTTTAAGGAGAGCTTTAATTTGAAGTTTTTCCATTTCTTCCCCTTTAACTCCCCCCGCAACAGTATTTTCGAATCTCTTTCAGATCGCTTCCTGTTATCGAATGAGGAAGTGCTTCATTCTCAATCCTGTTTGTCTTTGAACGTATGTATGCATGCTCAATAGCATTTTCGAGTTCCCTTATATTGCCCGGCCAATTATAGTCTATCAATGCAGATAATGCCGCTGAAGTTACTTCGTTGATCTTCTGCTTGTTTGATATTTTCAATGAACACTTTTCCATAAAGTGATTAACAAGCAGAGGAATATCCTCTTTTCTTTCCCGCAGCGGGGGCATTTTTATGGGTATAATGCAAAGCCGGTAATAAAGGTCCTCTCTGAAGTTGCTGGTTTTTATTTCATCCTTAAGGTTTCTGTTTGTAGCGGCAATGACCCTTACGTCAACCTTCACGGTCTTAGTGTCCCCGACCTTTTCAAATTCTTTGTCCTGTATAACCCTTAACAGCTTGGACTGTAGTGCCATGGGCATTTCTCCTATTTCATCAAGGAATATAGTGCCGCCGTCAGCTGATTCGAATTTTCCTGTTTTATCTTTTATGGCGCCGGTAAAAGCTCCTTTCACATGGCCAAAAAGCTCGCTTTCAAAAAGGCCTTCAACGATAGCGCTGCAGTTTACTTTTACGAAAGGCCTGTTTCTTCTGGCGCTCTCATGATGAATGGCCCTGGCTACAAGTTCTTTGCCCGTACCGCTTTCTCCTTCTATAAGCACAGTACAATCTGTGTCGCCAAGAGTCTCAATTAACTCAAAGATCTGCTGTATTGAATCACTCTTGCCGATAATGTTTGAAAAGTTGTATCTATCATTGATCTCTTTCCTGAGTTTTTCAATCTCCGAGGCGTCTCTTACCGTAGCGATCAATCCTATATCCTGAGCGCCGTCTTTAAGAAAGGCGGTGCTTATCAATGCGGGGATCACGTTTCCATCTTTTCCTGCGATCCGCTCCATAACATTTGCAAGACCATAACCATTTTTCAGCGTATATAAAAAAGGGCAATTGCCGGTGCAGTTATCAGCATGTAATATTTCTCTGCATGCACGCCCTATGACATCTGATTCCTTCAGTCCTGTAAGAATCTCCATTCCTTTATTAAAACTTATTATGCGAAGCTCTCTGTCTACCGTAAATACACCGTCAGCAAGACTATTGATCATTGAAGCAATCTTGTTCTTTTCCTGTGCAAGAAGGACGTTGCTCTTCTCCAGAGATTCTATCGCCTTAATGGCTTCGCTCATGGGTCTGAAATTTTCTATTATGCCGATTATATTTCCTTCAGCATCATTTAACGGCGCCACATTAAGACATAGCGGTATAGAGGACTCATCTTTTTTATGGAGATTGATGTTCATGAAATAAGAGGCCTGGCTGCAACTGATATTGTTGTCGCTGTAATCCAGTGGACAACTCTTTAAGCAAAGGTCTGTGTTCATCACTTTATTACACGACATTCCCTCAACTATTTCACTCTGCAGTCCTGTAAGGGCCTTTGCCATACTATTTATGAAGAGGATTTTCCGGTCTAACCCGATCACAACTATTCCCTCTGCAATGCCCTCAAGAACAGATGGGTAAAAACTGCTGGATTGAAGCGTGCCGGGGTTTTTCTTTAAGTCCATTTTGGGGATAACTCTCCTTTATATAGCATTATTGGGCTTAAATAATAGTTTATACATATGGCGCCACTTAAATCAAAACAACAATAGCCGGCTTCTGCTAAAATAGCTTAATGAAAAGAAATAGTTATACCGTTACCGCTGAGTCAAGAGGCGAAAGGCTCGATGTTTTTATTTCTTTACATAGCGGTCTTACCCGTTCGTATGTTCAGAACCTGATCAGGGACGGAATGGTCACAGTCAATGGCCATAAAGAGAAAGTCAGTTGTAAAATGAAGGAGGATGACAGGGTAGAACTGGCATTGCCGGATGCCCCTGAGAACCTGCTCGTTCCTGAGGACATACCAATTGATATTATCTGGGAGGACGAAAATATATTAGTTGTAAACAAACCTCCTGATATGGTTATGTATCCCGGCCTCAGCCATAGCAGAGGCACCCTGATGAATGCCGTTGTCTCAATATGCAAGAAACTTTCATCAGTCGGCGCGCCAATACGTCCGGGAGTTGTACACCGTCTGGATAAAGATACATCAGGGTTAATAGTCATAGCCAAAGACGACACGGCCCATCATGATCTCGTTAAACAATTCAGGGAGCGGGAGGTTGAAAAATATTATTTGACCCTCTTGTATGGCAATTTAAAGACAGATACCGGTGAGATAAAGACCCTTATCGGCAGGTCTGCGTCAAGCAGGAAAAAGATGTCGGCAAAACCTAAAAGCGGCAAGGAGGCTGTCACTCAATACGAAGCAATTAAACGATTTAAATTTGCCACTCTGACAAAAGTCAGGATCATCACCGGAAGGACCCACCAGATAAGGGTCCATTTCGCATCAGTCGGAAATCCTGTATTGGGTGATAAACTGTATGGTAAAAAGACTGTCATCACATTTCCTCATAAAACTATCAGCTTCCCCCGCCAGATGCTTCATGCATATAGTCTAAAGCTTAAACATCCTGTTGATGGAAGAATTCTGGAATTCACTGCGCCAATACCGGAGGATATGAAGAGGGCGATAGAGGAGCTGGGAGATTGAAGATTATTGCCATGCTTTATTGTTATCGACCTTTGTAAATATGCTAAAATTAAGAAAATCCGGAATCTAAAATGCTTCAATTATAACGGTGGAGGGAGAAATTTGAACATAGCTGTCTTTGGAATTGGCAATACACTTCTGTCTGATGACGGAGTTGGCGTTCATGCGTTGAATAAATTGAAAAACAAATACGAGTTCCCCGAGTTTGTTGAACTGATAGACGGGGGGACCAAAGGGCTTGACCTGCTGCCTTTGTTTGAAGGAAGAGATAAAGTTTTGATTATCGATGCGGCTAATTTTAAAAAAGAACCCGGAACAATAGATACAGTAGAGGGCGAAAAGATACCGGCTTTTTTAAGCTTAAAACTATCCGTGCATCAGATAGGGCTTCCTGATATGCTTTTTGCCGCACGGTTAATGGATATTATGCCGTCAGAAATGTGCCTTATCGGCATTCAGCCAAAGACGATGGAAACAGGCACTGAGCTTTCAGATGAGATCATAAAGCGATTGGATGCTCTTATAGAGAGGATTTTATTAAAGCTGAAAGATTGGGATGTCGAGGTTTTGTTGAGGAAGGTCCCGGTTTGACATATATTGGGGAAAGTAAATTATGCATATACCTGACGGTTATTTAGGCCCTCAAACGTACATTCCATTTTATGCAATAATGCTGCCGTTATGGCACCGGGGATCAAAAATTCTCAGGAAGGAATTGAATGCGAAACAGATCCCTTTATTGGCGCTAAGCGCCGCTTTTTCTTTTGTAATAATGATGTTCAATATCCCGGTACCGGGCGGTTCTACCGGTCATGCAGTGGGAAGTGCATTGATCGCAATTTTACTTGGACCATGGGCGGCTTTTATGTCAGTATCAATGGCCCTTATTATACAGGCATTACTTTTTGGAGACGGAGGCATCACAGCGATCGGGGCCAACTGTTTTAATATCGCATTTATCATGTCCTTTTCCGGATATTATATTTATAAGTTGTTGAGTTCCAATTCCGGAACAAATATACCCCGGAGAGTCTTTGCTGCATGTGTAGCTGCCTACATTTCAATTAACCTTGCCGCATTTCTTACAGCAGTTGAATTTGGAATTCAACCTTATATTGCTCACAAACCGGATGGAACTCCGTTATATGGTCCTTATTCACTGGATGTTGCTGTTCCGATAATGGCCATTGAGCATCTTGCGATCTTCGGATTTATAGAGGCGTTAGTGACAGGGCTGGTTGTGGCTTATATTGCAAAGACGGACCCGGCTATGCTGAATATTAAAGTGTCATCAGAATCGGAGGTTACACCGACTGCATCTAAGCGATACAGGAGGCTATGGATAGGACTGGGAATTCTTATCCTTTTGACCCCGTTAGGCCTTATTGCCTCTGGAGGATCATGGGGTGAATGGGGCGCAGATGAGCTGCTGAAAATGATCGGTTCTGTACCTGAAGGGTTCAAAGGGCTTTCTGATCTCTGGAATTCCGTTTTCCCGGATTACACAATTCCGGGTCTTGAAGGTCCGGTTGAATCAGTTTTCGGTTATATCTTTTCAGCCGTTATTGGAACGAGTGTGATTTTGTTGTTCTCTTTTGTTATCAGCAAGACCGTATTTAGAGGAAGATAGATATTGAAACTCGAATGGCTTAAAACTGATTACAGCACCCCGCCATCCGTCCAATCTTATAACAATGTCCATAAAAAGAGTTATTTGGAGAAGACGCTTAAGGAGATAACATCATTCTTTATGAACGGGATTTTTTCAGAGGAAATAATATCAAGGGGCGGATTGCTGCAATCGATAGATCCAAGAGTGAAGGTCCTTGCGATCGTAATACTGGTTATTACAGTAAGCCTGTATAAACAGCTTTCCATACTTCTGGCTGCTTATTTTGCCACGCTTGTACTCGCATATTTTTCAAGGATAGGACTGAAATTCTTTTTAATGAGGGTGTGGTTTTTTATCCCGCTGTTTTCCGGTATTATTGCAGTACCTGCGCTCTTCAATATATTTGTTCCGGGGGATTCGATCATAGACCTGATCACACTAAAAAAAGATATGGTCTTTGGCCCGCTGCATATTCCTCAAACAATAGCAATAACAAGGCAGGGGGCATTGTCTGCTGCTCTGTTTGTAATGAGAGTTGCAACTTCTGTTTCTTTAGTAGTGCTTCTGACCCTTACAACGAGGTGGACGCATATTTTAAAGGCACTTAGAGTTTTTAAAGTCCCGCAGTTTTTCACCTTTGTTCTTGGTATGTCATACAGATATATTCACCTCCTTTTGAGGCAGATAGAAGCCGTCCATTACGCAAGGCAAAGCAGAACTATCGGAAAAGAGAAAGGAAGTTCAGGGCGAAAATGGATAATATCGCAGATCAAATTTGTTCTGAAAAGGTCCCTGAATATCGGAGAGCAGGTCTACTCTGCGATGGTTTCACGAGGTTTCACCTATGAGTTGAGGACCGCTGATAACTTTAAATTAAAGAAGATCGATTATATTTGTGCTATAGTTTCCGTTCTTATTATTATGATCACCCTGGGGTTTAATTGAAACCGGATAATATTTTCGAAATTCAAAATCTGCACTATTCGTTTATGGGGAAGTACCCCGCGCTTTGCGATGTTACTTTAAGTGTCCGCACTGGAGAAAGTGTGGTAATACTTGGAGCCAACGGCTCAGGCAAGTCAAGCCTGTTAAACCTCCTTGATGGTCTGGTTTTTGCACAGAAGGGAGAGATCAGATTTATGGGCCATTTGATCAGCGAGAATTTATTAAGAGATGATAATTTTAACAGATTTTTCAGAAGCAAGGTCGGTTTTGTTTTCCAGAACTCGGACGTTCAGCTTTTTTCAAGCACAGTATGGGACGAAATTGCTTTCGGACCTTTGCATCTTGATTTGGAATTGAATGAGGTAAAGGCCAGAGTTGAAGACATATCGGAACTGCTCGGTATAGAAAAATTGTGGGACAGACCTCCATATCAATTAAGTGAAGGTGAGAAGAAAAAAGTTGCCATCGCCTCCACAATAGCAGTAAATCCGGACGTGCTGCTATTAGATGAACCAACCAACGGATTAGATCCCAGGGGTCAGGCAGAGCTTGTTGATTTTCTGCGTGAATTACATAAGATCGGCAAAACCATAGTAATCGCAACACATGATCTGAATATTGCCCGGATCGTCTCAGACAGAGCCATAGTGCTGAATGAGTGTCACAGTGTGGAGGCTGATGGGACGACCCTTGATATTCTTGAAAACACGGAACTTCTTCTCAGGGTCAACCTTGTTCATGAACATATACATTGTCATGATGGCGAGATTCACAGGCATCCTCATGGCCACATTGGAGGTCATGCCCACGAACATAAATAAAATAATACCTGAAATCAAAACCGGGCAAACTGACAATGATAAAGCAAACATGAAGTGCGGGGTCCTGATAAATATAAAAGGTATTGTGCAGGGCGTAGGTTTCCGTCCGTTTATATATAAACTTGCCGGAAGTCTTAATCTCTCCGGATACGTACTTAACAATACTACCGGTGTGACAATTGAAGCGGAAGGAAACCGGTCTGATATTCAGGTATTTATTGACAGCATAAAAAAACAGCACCCTCCTCAAGCAGTGATATTTGAAATCCAGACCAAAGACACCGGCCTGGCGGGATATGAAGATTTCAAGATCCGGGAAAGCGCAGGACAGGAGGAGAAGTTCGTTCCCATATCACCGGAACTTGCAACCTGTAAAGAGTGTCTTTCCGAATTATTCGATCCGCAGAACAGCAGGTTCCGATTCCCTTTTATAAACTGCACTAACTGCGGGCCGAGGTTTACTATCATAAAAGAAATCCCCTATGACAGAAAATTCACGACAATGTCAATTTTCCCCATGTGTAATAAATGCGGATCTGAATATCATGACCCTTCCAATAGAAGGTTTCATGCGCAGCCGAATGCCTGCCCTGTTTGCGGACCAAAACTGATTTTATTTGACAAGGAGAGGAAGGAAATACCTGTCGGAGACGTGATATCCGAGGCGTGCAGGTTACTGAAGGATGGGAATATAATAGCTGTAAAAGGGCTTGGGGGCTATCATCTTGCCTGTGATGCGCAGAATAATGATGCTGTTTCAAGGCTGAGGGCCAGGAAGTTCAGGGAGTATAAGCCGTTTGCACTTATGGTGAAAGATATAAAGACCGCAAAGGAGATATGTTTTGTAAATGAAATGGAGGAGCAGCTTTTAAGCGGCGTGAAAAGACCGATTGTGCTTTTGAAAAAAAGACCTGACGCCCCTGTATCGGAAGGAGTGGCGCCTGACCGGAAATATTTCGGAGTTATGCTTCCCTACACGCCGGTACATCACCTGCTGATAGCGGAATCGGGGCTTGTTCTCGTGATGACAAGCGCTAATATAAGTTCAGAACCGATCGTATATGAGGATAAAGACGCATTTGAGCGCCTGGCCGGGATAACGGATTACTACGTTATCCACAACAGGGAGATCCATATCAGGACTGATGATTCCGTTAGCAGGGTTGAGCGGGGCAGAGAAGTTGTATTAAGGAGGTCAAGAGGATATGCCCCTCATCCTTTATTAATAAGACATCCTTTTGCCGAACAGATACTGGCATGTGGTGCGGAACTGAAAAACACTTTCTGTCTTACAAAAGGGAATTACGCCTTTCTGAGCCACCATATCGGGGACCTGGAAAATATCGAGACATTGCGCTCATTCGAAAATGGCATAAAGCATTATAAGGATATTTTTAACATAGAGCCTGCTGTGATAGCTTATGACCTGCATCCGGGATATCTTTCAACAAAGTATGCACACTCTTTGGAATAATATCAGGAAGATCGGGGTACAGCATCATCACGCACATGTGATAAGCTGCATGGGTGACAATGGACTGGAAGGCGAAATAATAGGCGTATCTTTTGACGGGACCGGTTACGGAACAGACGGCAAAATGTGGGGTGGCGAATTTTTGGTCTGTGATTACGGGCAGTTCAGGAGGGCGGCCCATTTTGAATATTTTCAGCTCAACGGGGGCGAAAAGGCCATTAAAGAACCGTGGAGGATAGCTGCATCGCTGCTGCATAAAATATATGGTGATGACATGATGGGCCTCAATATAGATTTTATCAGGGAACTTGATAAAGATAAGTGGCATATCCTCCGGCAGATGACAGTAAGAGGTATAAATTCTCCCATGACATCAAGCGCCGGAAGGTTATTTGATGCAGTCTCAGCCCTTTTGGGTATAAGAAAGGAGATCCATTATGAAGGACAGGCTGCTATTGAGCTTGAGATGAAAGCCGATCCTGCGCATAATGGCCGTTATGAGTTTGACTATATAGATCGTGGTGGAAAAACAGAGATCGTTTTTGATCAACTAATAAAAGATATTGTTTCAGATATTTCAGAAAAAATCAGTACCGGGATTATATCTGCACGGTTTCACAATACGATTGCCGCCATTGTTTTAAACACGTGTTTTAAGATTAAGAATCAAACAGGGATTGATAGGGTAGCGCTGAGCGGCGGAGTATTCCAGAACTCACACCTTATGGAGAAGACATACGTCCTTCTTGATGGAAATGGTTTTAAAGTATATACACATCACCGGGTACCGACTAATGATGGGGGCATAGCGCTTGGACAGGCTATCATTGCCAGTGAAATATTAAAGACAGGAAAGACATAATAACAATATGTCAGCTATCTGATCTTAAGGTATGCAAGGGATTCAATATGGGAAGTCTGGGGAAAGAAATCTACCATTCTTAAAGATTCAAGATGGTATATGCTTAGTAATTTTTTTAAATCCCTTGAGAGAGTTGAAGGGTTGCAGGACACGTATACTATTTTGTCGGGGCTTAATGAAAATATCATTTCCATCAATCTGTTAGTTATCCCGGCCCTTGGAGGATCAAGAATTACAATATCGAATTTTTCTTTTATTTGAAAATTCTCTGCTGATGAATTTATAAATCTGCAATTTTTTATATTGTTGATTTTCAGATTTCTATCACCGTCAGCTATAGCATATGGATTTCCCTCAACACCGGTAACGTCTGCATCTGTTGCAAGCGGGATCGAAAAATTGCCTGCGCCTGAATACATGTCCAATATTTTCTTGTTTCTTAAAGGCTGTAAACAGTTTTTTATAAATTCGATAACAGTATTATTAAGTCTCCAGTGACTTTGAAAGAAAGTCATCGGGGAAATTGTATATCTTTGATTGCCGAAGAGTTTCAGTGTCACGTATTTTTCTCCAAAGCATAATATTTTTTTGTCCCGTGTCTCGATGCATAATCCTGAAAATCCCAGACTTAGAAATACCGATGCCAGTTGTTTTATGCCGGCTAAGGATTTCGCGACAAGGTCAGACTTAATCAATGCAGTTGCAGAATCCTTACCGGTGGTTATATGCAGTTCTTTAATATCAGTATCCTTAAGTATGTTTCTTGATTTTTCAAGATATTCATTTATATCTTTTGTCATGAGAGGACAATTGTCTATATCAACTATTGCTCTTGTCTTTTCCCTGTAAAAGCCGATGGCGCCATGAGAGACTTTAAACTGTCCCCGTAATCTGTAATTCCACGGATCTACTGTCAATGATCGGCTCAGAAAGCTTTGCAACTCTGTCTTTGCCTGTCTTTTTAAGCAATCCCTGAGGATGTCTCTCTTTTAATCTGATCTGCATTTCATACGGTATATGCTGTAATTGACATCCGCCGCAGGAGCCGAAATACTTGCATGCCGGCTCGATCCTGAGAGGCGATGGCTCCAATATTTCAATTACTGCTGCCTTAATATAGTCTCTTCTTTCCTCCTCCAACTTTACCTTTACTGTTTCCCCCGGCAGGACAGCACCGCTTATCATCACAATTTTTCCTTCGTGTCTGCCAATAAAAACCCCCCCATATGCAGGGTGATCAACTTTTACAATTAATGTTGACATATTTATGATTGTAAAGAAATGTAGAATACAATTACAATAATGCAGCAATTCTTTGAAATTAATAATGAACAGTTAATAATTATAAATTAAGGAACTGTTCTAAAATTGCGCGTTGTTCATTACTTATTACTAATTGTTAAATCAAGGAGGGTTACATGAAAAAACTTACGAAGTATTTTCTGGAAGGGCTTTTGCTGCTGGTACCGCTTGCAGCTACAATTTATGTTGTTTTCGCTATCTTGAGCAGGATTGACAGTATCTTCAGGTTTAAGATACCGGGAATTGGTTTTCTTGTTACCATATTGACAATAATGGTTGTAGGGTTTATTTCCTCGAACTTTTTAACAAAGAAAATAGTAAGTTTTCTTGACAGAACATTAACAAGGCTGCCGGTTGTAAAGATGATTTATACTGCTGTCAGAGACCTGATGAACGCATTTGTCGGAGACAAAAAAAGCTTTAATAGACCCGTTCTTGTTGCTCTGTCCCCCTTAAACAACATTCATGTCATAGGTTTTTTAACACGTGACGGCCTCGAAAATATAGGATTCGCGGACAAGGTCGCTGTATACCTTCCACAGGCATACAATTTTGCAGGCAACCTGATCATTGTATCCAAAGAGCAGGTTACCCCATTGAATGTTTACAGCGGCGATATAATGGCGTTTATAGTGTCGGGCGGCGTTGCGACGAAGTGATAATGGGCGAAGCTTGTAATGGTAACAATAAATATGATAAATTAAAGTACTTACAATGGTGTTATCCATCGAGCTAATCCCTCCTTCCTTGTTAAAAGGAAGAATCAACCTGTTAAGATAAAGGAAGACAGAGTATGCCTATTTACGCATATAAATGCACGAAGTGCAATAAAGAAATTGAAATAATGCAGAAAATGAGTGAAGCCCCTCTTACTGTCTGCAGCTCATGCGGGGGGGCATTAAAGAAGCTTATATCTAAAACATCATTTGTCCTTAAAGGCGGAGGTTGGTATGTTACTGATTACCCTTCATCTGACAGAAAAAAGGCAAGAGAAGCTGAAAAACCCGCAAGCGAGACCAAAGAGACGAAATCAGAAAAAAAAACTGAGACAAAGCCCGATACAAATAAAGAAGCGGTCAATGCATAGTGAAGTTTCTTAACACACCTTTTCATATTAAGCCGCATGTTCATGTGCCTTATGATTTAGTCGACAGTTACCTTCCATTTATCAAAAAGGAAGAACTGAACATTGAGATCTATTTCGGCTCCAGAATTTTTGACAATGTAACAAAGGACGATATAGTCACGCTTAAAAAGAGACTCGATTACAACCCCGCTCTCTCCATCCATGCACCATTTATGGATCTGTCCCCCGGCGCTGTTGACCGGAAAGTTCGTGATGTAACTATCGGGAGATTCTCGGATGTCCTCGATTTTGCTGAAATACTTAAACCAAAGGCGATAGTTTTTCACTCGGGATATGATAAATGGAAGTTTGATGGAAGAGTGGATATATGGCTTGAAGGGAGCCTCGTGACATGGAAGACCATCAATAAAAGGGCCTCTGATATGGGAGTAAGGATAGCGATTGAAAATATCTTTGAAGATGAGCCGGAGAATCTCAGGGTCCTTGCAGAAGAAATGAATTCAGAAAACTTCGGATTGTGTTTTGACACCGGACACTTTAATCTTTTCTCAAGCCTTCCCCTTGTGAAATGGCTTGAGATGATAAAAATGTATATAGTGGAACTCCATCTCCATGACAATTTAAAATATGCAGATCAGCATCTTCCCATCGGAGACGGAAATTTTGATTTTGCGGGCCTTTTCAGGAAAATTGAAGGCATAGACTGCGTTTACACTATCGAAGCACACACGATCGAACATGTGAAGACGAGCATGGTAAGGCTAAAAGAATATTTCTTGTAGGGGCTAGGCGTTGCCTCGCCCATTTCGGGACGACCCGCTGCCTCTCCCTTTTCCGGGCGACCCACCGGATCGCCCCTACAAATTTACAGATTTGCTTTCTGGTTCCTCAACAAAAACCCTCTCAATTCCGGTGACCCTTCGCCTTTATATTGGACCATCACATCGTGTGAAGCGCCCATCCCCTGAGGAAATATCAAACCTTTGATTTTTACTATTTCAGAAGCATAGTCTGATGAATAAGGATACAGCTCCGTTATCATCTCGTCTATCCCTGACGATATGAGAAAAGTTCCCTGGGGGCAGTAACCGATTGTCCTTAGTCCACACTCCATACCCCATTTTTTTAAAGATGAGAAATTTACGTGTGCCGTGATATCCTGCTCGCCGATATTGCTGAAAGGATCTTCATTGAACTGATGTCTGTGATAGCAGAGCATGGTGCCTTCAGTCCGTTCTTCGCTGTAGTATTCCCTTGCGGAATAGCCATAGTCAATTGTCAGCAGGAAACCTTTCGATAGTGCAGCGCCTGCTTTTTCAAGCCAGCTTTTTATCCTCAGGTTTATCTCTGTTCTGTAACCTGATCGCAGGGTAACAGAAAACTCTTTGAGATAATCTGATAATTTCACTGAGCTGGTCCTGTTTTTTATCTCCACAAACTTCCTTCCGTCAAAATCTACATAGATCTCTTTCAATTCATCTTCCATTACAACAAGATGGACAGGAAAGGCATCAAGCAGTTCGTTCGAAAAGATGCAGCCGGTGATTTGTGACCCCCCTTTAATTCCCCCCTTGGTAAAGGGGGACACAGAGCAGGTCTTCATTGTTCAACTTCCCTTTGAATGAGTCTAACCCACCCTACATCCTTTACAATAATCCCCAAGCAATTCCCTCTGCCTTGCCTCAAAATGCTGATACGGCTCAACGATCACATATCTCAATGATCTCAGGAAATCATTTTTATTCTCTGAAACGGCAATGTTACTTGAAGGTTTATGCAGATAATCAAGAATATCTTTGCATAAATACCCGGTCCCTGCTCCTATCTCAACGGCATGGAAAATCTCTGGCCTTCCCATGACCATCCACATCTCAATCAATTGTTTTCCTAACATTGCACCGAACACAGGGTGCAGATGGGGGCTTGTGTAGAAATCACCTCTCTTGCCAATAGCATTTTTGCCGGAAGAATAATATCCAAGTTCAGGGTAATAAAGCGCCATATCCATGAACATCTCGAAGGTAACCGGTCCTTCTTTTCTGATCTTCTCTATGATAATTTGTTCAAGAGGATTCATATGGAGAGCGAGTCCTGGCTAAAGCCCTTTCTCGGTACTCATATCCGGGGTAAATCTCACTACTTTGTTTCTGCCGGAATCTTTTGCCCTGTAGAGAGCTACGTCGGCAAATTGTATAGCCTGCCAGAAGCTTTCTGCATCTGTGGGAAATTCGCTTATTCCTATGCTGATGGTTTTCTTGATTATGCCGTCCGACACTTTGATTTTAGTCTTTTCGATGGTCTCCCTGATTTTATCGGCTATTTGTGAGGTCTCGCCTCCATTGATGTCAAGCATCAGTACAAGGAATTCCTCACCGCCAAAACGTATTACGAGGTCTGAGGACCGGATACATTTTTTGATGATCTCACATGTTTCTTTAAGTACATTATCACCGACATTGTGACCGTAGAGATCATTTACCTGTTTGAAAAAATCGAGGTCGCACATCATCAGCCCGACACTTTTTTCCCTTCTGAGCACGCCTGCTATCAGGGTCTCGGTATATTCCTGCAGGAAGCGTCTGTTATAAAGGCCGGTCAGGGAGTCTTTTAATGCTGACTCCTGCAGGGTGTTCATGAGTTTTTTGGCCTCAATTACTGAAAGTGCTTCCTTAATATACTGCTCAGCCTTGAACATTCTTTTGTCTTTTCTGCTGTTGCTGGTTTTTCTGTCAAAAAGGAACTGAACGACTCCTTCGGCCTGGCCACCGATAATCATGGGAATACATACATGTACCTTTTCAAAGCCCTGTTTGAACTGATTGCATATGTCAGGATACTCAATAGAAGATATTATGCGGCCGGTCTTTTTAACTTTGCACAGATCGCAGTTGTGGAGTATTTCTTCGCTGCATGATAAATCCTTTTCATTGAAAATGATCGGATAAACAGGTTTCATTTTCTTCAGACTGCTGGACACATCATAGATAACAAACGCATCAAGCCCTATTTTTTCATTGAAAGTTTTGCCCAGTCTGAAGTAGACGTCCTCAAGATTATTGTCATCCTCAATAATTTTTTTGAATGTTGAAAGGTCGTGGATACCTTCCATGAGGATATTAAAGTCTTCTGAAAGTTTTCCTATCTCGTCTTTAGAACTGATATCAATTCTTTGTGTGAAATCAACTTCGCCTTCCCAGAGGGAGCGTATTTGTCTGGTAATAGATTTGACGGGTTTTATTATGGCTTTTGAGATCGATATGGTAAAAACTGCAAGCAGGCTTGTTGCTGCCAGAAAAACACCTGCGAGGGCGTATAAAGCAAAATTTGCGGTCTCCGTATTTTTTGTGATTTCCTGCATAACCCTGTCCTGGGGAATCATATGATTGACAATAGCATATGTTCTTCTGTTGATATCCATATTCGCCGCAGCGCTTATTATGAACATCACAACAAACCAGAAAAAGACCCCGACAGAAAAAAGCATGAATTTCTGCTTGATGGGCTGATCAATAAACGTGATGAAATTTATGAATTTTTTTAACATCTTTGTAATTAACAATGATCAATGATAATGAACAATTAAGGAGTTATTTTTTCAATAATTACTCATTGCGCATTGTTCATTACTCATTTAACTTCCAGCATCCTGTCAAGGGCCCTTTTTGCAGGGATTCTCGTTTCTTCCGGCACCTTTATTTTATAGGTCATGGTTTCGAGGGCCTGGAGTACGCTGTTGAGTGTGGTTTTTTTCATGTTTGGACAAACCATGTCTTTTCTTAAAGGATAAAATATCTTGTCGGGATTTTCTTTCCGGAGTCTGTAAAGAAGTCCTGTTTCCGTACCTATTACCAATTCTTTTGCCTCTGATGATTTTGCAAACCTTAGCATGCCTGATGTACTTGTTACATGGTCAGCCATTTCGCAGACTTCTATCCTGCACTCCGGATGAGCAAGTAACAAGGC
The DNA here is from genome assembly GCA_963699585.1 of Thermodesulfovibrionia bacterium. Taxonomy (GTDB): domain Bacteria; phylum Nitrospirota; class Thermodesulfovibrionia; order UBA6902; family UBA6902; genus SURF-23. The sequence continues at coordinate 24,534 of CAVOUK010000006.1, forward strand.
GTCAGGATGTTCATTTCTCACCCTGGTGACGTCTTCTGCTGTTATCCGGTCGTGCACATGGCAGAATCCATCCCATGCGATTATCTTCTTTCCGGTATTTTTAGCGATCCATGCAGACAGGTTCCTGTCAGGCACGCATATTACCTGGTCCGTGTCAAGCGACTCAACTATTTTTATTGCATTTGAGGACGTGCAGCAGATATCGCTCTCTGCTTTTACATCTGCAGTAGTATTGACATATGTAACTACAGGAACGCCGGGATGCAGGTTCTTGATATCTCTTAAAGTGAATTCAGCCGGGTATTTGTATCCCCCTGTATACTGGTATCCCGGGAATTGTGTTTTCAGATTCCTTGGGCCGCTGACCTTTATCATATCCGCCATCGGACAGCATGCTGTAATTTCCGGCAGCACAACAGTTTTTTCCGGAGAGAGGATTGATGCGCTCTCAGCCATGAAATTAACCCCGCAGAATATGATAACGTCGCATTTTATTGAGGCTGCGGTGCGGGAAAGCTCCAGGGAATCACCCGTATAATCGGCAATATCCTGCACTTCTTCACGCTGGTAGTTATGTGCAAGAATAATTGCGTTTCTCTTTTCTTTAAGCTGTAATATCTTTTCACGCAGTATATCTTTTTGCATATTATTAATTTATTAAAGCACAGAGTATGAATATAAATAAAATGTTATGTTGTATTGTTTAATATTATACACAAAGTCAGGGTGTTCTCATTGGTTAATTTGAGTTTGTCCATAAATCGATACTTTTGAACAATGACGAAGCACGATTTTATAGAAAGACTCTTAGTGATTTTTTTGCTGGAATATTAAAACGTTGAAACTTTGAAATTTTGATAGGCAATTGGGGTATTTGTAAAAAGGACGGTCCCATCATCTAAAGTGACCTTGTAGATCCGTGTTGAACTGCTGTCATAAGGTTTTCCTTTGTAAATAGACAGAACCTTTTTCACATATTGTTTTGTTTCGGTTATGGATGGTATGCCTCTGTAATATTCCACAGTTCCTGGTCCGGCATTGTAAGCTGCCAGGGCCATGGGAAGGTCGTTGAATTTGTCGAGGAGAAAACGAAGGTATCTTGTTCCTCCTTCTATATTTTCCTCAGGATTATAAGGATTGCTTACATCCATGTCCTTTGCCGTTGAAGGCATAAGCTGCATCAGGCCGATGGCTCCTTTATTTGAAACAGCATTGCCATTCCAGTTGGACTCTACAGTTATTATGGCCCTTATCAAAGAAGGCTCAACATCATATTTCGATGACATGTCGTAAATTATCTGGCTATAATCCGTACTGGCTGTAACATCTTTTTTCTCAGAAATGATTTTTTTGTTGCTTTTGGCTTCAGGAGCATTGGTGTAATACGTGATTCCGCCGCTTTCATCAACATACTTGTATATGTCTGCATATGAAACGGCTCCAATTGTAGTTAGAATGAAAAATATTCCTATGAAGACTATTCGCACCATTAATCTAACATAACATTTATAAGATAGCATGGTCAATTTAATCTTCTGTATTTTACAGGTCATCATAAATTATTATCGGCATTTTCAAGAAAATATTAAGTGAGCCAAGTCACAATACCAGGAATTTATTCAGAGGGAATTATCAAAAATACCGTTATGATATAATTAGACACTTTAATAATAAGCAAGAACTTCCAGTGTGGTTGCCCTGGATTAATTGCTTCAGTTGTCATCCCCCCGAATGACAGACTTTTTAAAAGAGGGTAAGCAAAATAATGTCAAAATCGATTATTGCAATTGTTGGGAGACCAAATGTCGGAAAGTCCACGCTTTTTAACAAAATGGCGAAGAAGAGGCTTGCTGTCATAGAAGATACCCCTGGGATAACAAGGGACAGACTCTATGGTGAGGCTTTATGGAATGATAGATCTTTTCTGGTTGTAGATACAGGGGGATTTCAGCATGAGCCTGATGAGGATATCAGCATTCAGGTTAACAAGCAGGTGCTTCTTGCTGTTCAGGAAGCAGACATTATTCTTTTACTCCTGGACGCTGAAAGCGGACTGCTTACTCATGATATGGAATTAATTGACATGCTGAGAAAATATGGGAAGAGAGTTTATTATGCGGTAAACAAGATCGATGGGCCCAAAAAAGAAAAGGCGCTTTATGAATTTTACTCCCTTGGAGTTGATCTGTTTCCCCTTTCTGCTCTGAATGGCAATGGATATGAGGAACTTATGGATAGTATTGTCTCATCCCTTCCGGAAGGAGGAGATGCAGAAACCCCTTATCCGAGGATTGCAATAGTTGGAAGGCCCAATGTCGGGAAGTCAACCCTTGTCAATTCCCTTCTTGGCAAGGACAGAATGATCGTAAGTCCTGTGCCGGGGACAACAAGGGATGCTGTTGATTCTATTTGTTCGTATTACAAGAAAAAATATACCATAATAGATACAGCAGGAATACGCAGGAAGGGAAGGATGGCAAAAACTGTTGAAAGATACTCTTTTTTAAGGACGTTAAGAAATATTGAGAACAGTGATGTTGTGCTTATCGTGCTTGATGCATCGGAAGGGATTGTTGAGCTGGACCAAAAAATAGCGGGTCTTGTTTTTAATGCAAAAAAGGGAGTTGTCATTCTTCTGAATAAATGGGATATTGTTGATAAGGATATTTTATCAGTGAAAGATGTTGAAGAGCAGGTATATCAAAAGCTGTGGTTTATGCGTTATGCGCCTGTTTTGACCATATCGGCGCAGAGCAAACAGAGGATGACGAAACTCTTTCCGCTCATTGATGAAGTTATATCTGAAGGCTCTAAGAGAATAGAAACGCATGCGCTGAATGAGTTTCTTGTTAATGCTCTCGCAACTCAGGAACTGCCTTTATACAAAGGCAAAAAGGTTAAGATATACTATATAACTCAGATAAAAACCAATCCCCCCGGGTTTGTAATATTTACAAACTATAAGGAAGGGATAAAAGAACAGTATTTAAAGTTTCTGGAGGGCAAATTAAGAAAACAATTTGCTTTTAAAGGGGTACCGGTAGAGTTATATGTCAGACAGAGAAAAAAGTAACATTGTTAATCGTGAGTATCAGATTCAGAATACATAAAATAGAAGTGATCTTGTCATTCCCGTGAAAGCAGGAAGGACGGAAAAAATATAAATACAATTCAAAGAACGTATGTATCTTCTAAAAATCTTTGGTAAGAGCATAAAAGCATTTTTTATGGATGATTGTTTTTATCTTGCAGCGTCAATAGCATATTTTCTCATATTGTCAATGGTCCCTTTAAGTCTTTTAATTATTGCCCTTTATGGTCATATTATGGGAGTGAATGAAGAAGTTTACCGGTTTTCTCTTTCAAGGCTTATCAGTTTTTTCCCGTCAGTTACCTCGGGGATCACTAATGAGCTCAGAAATGTTATTACATTCAAAGGCATAAGCTGGATAACAATCTTCATTTACGGTTTTCTTTCCATTCAACTTTTTTCTTCCCTTGAACGCGCAATGGATGTGATATTCAAGGCGCCTAAAAGGAGACACTTTCTCTTATTCCTCCTCTGGACTATTGTTATTGTGACCCTGGTTATAATTTTTTTGTTTCTCTCTTTTACGCTAAGTTCGTTTGCCGGAACAGTTAAGGGAAATATTTTAGGAGTGGAGGTAGGATTCAAGGCAGCTATATTTTTAAAATATATAGCCCCGTTTCTCCTGGTACTGTCAACCTTTACTGCGATTTATAAAATTGTCCCTAAGGGGAAGATCCCGCTGAAAGATGCTTTTGCAGGCGCTCTTCTTGTTACCGTTTTGTGGGAATTCGCAAAACATTTTTTTACATGGGTAGTTAAAAATGTATCTTACATCGGCGCAATATACGGCTCCTTAACTACATTTATTCTTTTTCTTTTGTGGACGTATTATATCGCGTGTATTTTTCTGCTCGGCGGAGAGTTTGTAAGAAATTTAAACGGAAAGAAATAATAAATTAGCAACGTTAAATTAATAATGAACAAATAAGAAAATATTTATTGCTGAACTATTGATTGAGCATTTTTGATTTATTGGTGATAATAGAACATATGCAGGAACTAATTGGAAAGCAAGTAGAGGTACTTACAGCGGATATTGTATACAGGGGCATTCTGGTTGAGATAGGAGAGGCCGAGATATATCTGCAGGCGGAAAATGGATGGATTATGGTTCCTGTTGATAGAGTAGTTGATGTAAGGGCAGTGTGAATATCCTGTGTTACTTTTAAGTGTTAAATATCTATTGCCCCATATCCCCAAGTTCATACTGAATAATACTGATGGCCGCTATCGGCGCTGTTTCAGTGCGGAGGATCCGGGGGCCGAGTGAAGCTTCGATAAAGCCTTTTTCAACAGCGGCGGATACCTCTTCTCCGGAAAATCCTCCCTCGGGACCTATAAGCAAGACAATATCCGTAGAAGCCTTGAAATCTTTTAAAACTTTTTTAAGGTTTATTTCTTTTTGTTCTTCTGAGAAGATTATATTTAGATGAGATCGCCTTTCATCCATCTTTTTCAAAGGGGGGAATTGAATTCCCCTCTAGTCAGGATTCCCGCTATGTAGGTGCATTTAGCAACGTGGTATGTTCATTCTCAAAAATTTTGCAAACTCCACCGGTTCATTAATCTCAGTTATTTTCTCCCGCCCGCATTGCTGCGAAGCTGATAGAGCGATCTTTCTCCATCTCTCCACCTTTTCCGTATGCCTTATTTGCGATCGTTCGGTAATGATGGGGAATATCTTGTTTACACCGAGTTCAGTTGACTTCTGAACGATTAAATCCATCTTATCGCTTTTGGGGAGTCCCTGCGCGAGCGAGATTGAAACAGGAGATTCAGCAGAGTAGGGTTCTTTTTTAATTATCTCAACGACTACTTCTTTTTTATGAGTCTGTAAAACCTTGCAAATATACCTGTAGCCGGAGCCGTCAAATACAATGAGAGAATCGCCTGGTTTTATTCTAAGTACAAGGGAAAGATAACGAGCCTGATCTCCACTGATAATTATTTGATTTACAGTAAGTTTTTCAGGTGGCAGGAATAAGCGGGTCACTTTGCCTGTTCTTTGTTATGAAAGATATCTTTAATCTTGTCCATGAAATTCGTTGAGGTGTCTTCTCCGCTTATCTGGGAAAATTCCTTGAGCAGTTCTTTCTGTCTGGAGGTAAGCTTTTTAGGCACGTCAATAAAGACGGTTATATACTGGTTTCCCTTTCCATACCCGCCCAGTTTTTGAGCACCCTTGCCTTTTAAGTGAAAGACCGTTCCGGAAGGTGTTCCGGCAGGAATTTTAACTGCTGCTGTTCCGTCTATTGTAGGGACTTCAATCTCAGAGCCGAGTGTTGCCTGCACAAAAGAAATCGGTATCTCGCAAAGAAGGTCATTCCCCTTTCTTTTGAAAAAGGGATGCGGGACTACGTTTATCACAACATAGAGATCACCATGAGGCCCTCCGTAACTTCCCGCTTCTCCCTCGCCGGAAACTTTCAACCTTATTCCGGTGTCAACCCCGGCGGGTATCTTAAGTGACACAGTGCGTTCTTTTCTCACTTTGCCCTGGCCTTTGCATTTTGTACATGGGTCAGTGATCATCTTTCCATGACCCCCGCATTTCCCGCAGGTCTTGGAGATGGTGAAAAAGCCCTGTTGTATTCTTGTCTGTCCTGAGCCTTTGCATGCAGGACAGGTGACGGGACCTTTTCCTGGCTGGGAGCCTGTTCCGTCACAGCCGGAACAGTTTTCCCATCTCGGGATATTAATTTCTTTTTCAGTGCCGAAGACTGCTTTATCAAGCGACATATCGAGGTCATAACGAAGGTCTTGTCCTTTTGCAGGGCGTGTTCTTCTCCGGCCGGTGAATTCACCGAATATGTCTCCAAACACATCGCCGAAAATGTCCCCGAAGTTTGTAGAGAAACCGTTAAAACCTTCAAATCCATAACCGGCTCCTGCGCCTTCTGCTGTGCCGAAATTATCATAATTTGAACGTTTCTGAGGATCGCTCAGGCAAGCATACGCCTCGTTAATCTCTTTAAATTTATCTTCAGAGGCCTTATCTCCGGGATTTCTGTCGGGGTGATATTTTAATGCAAGCTGACGGTATGCTTTTTTTAAATCAGCATCCGTTGCGTTTCTGTCTAACCCAAGTGTGTTGTAATAATCTTTCATTGTTCTCCTGAATATAAATTAGGCGAGGCAGCGCCTCGCCCCTACATTCCATTTGTAAGGGCTGGTTTAAAACCCGCCCCTACCTCTTAGCTGTCTTTTTTATCCGTATCTTCAAATTCAGCTTCAACAACATCTTCTTTTTCCTTTTGAGCGCTTTCAGATGATGTTGTTCCGGCCTCTGCCTGTTGTGCTCCGGGAGCGCCGTTTTTATACAGTTCTTCAGCAATTTTATGTGAAGCTGCAGTCAATTCGTCGATCGCTTTTCTAAGTTCATCTGCATCGGTGGTTGTATCTTTTAAATTTCTACACTTCTCAAGAGCAGTATTGATCTTCTGTTTATCGCTTTCCGAAATTTTATCTCCGTAGTCTTTCAAAGATTTTTCAACTGTATATACAAGAGTGTCAGCATTATTTTTTGCCTCAGCTAATTGACGCTTTTTCTTGTCTTCCGATGCATGAGATTCTGCATCGCCTGTCGTTCTTTTGATCTCCTCTTCCGAAAGTCCGCTGGAGGCTGTTATCCGTATCGACTGCTCTTTGCCCGTCCCTTTATCTTTTGCAGATACATGCAGTATGCCGTTTGCATCAATGTCGAAGGTAACCTCAATCTGAGGGACTCCTCTTGGCGCCGGCGGAATCCCTACCAGTTCAAAATTACCGAGGAGTTTGTTGTCTGCTGCCATTTCTCTCTCCCCTTGACATATTTTAATCGTCACTGCGGGCTGGTTATCTGCTGCGGTGGAGAACACCTGGCTTTTCTTCGTAGGTATTGTCGAGTTTCTCTCAATGAGTTTTGTAAATATTCCACCGAGAGTTTCGATACCGAGAGAAAGCGGGGTGACATCAAGCAGCAGTACGTCTTTGACTTCTCCCTTTAAAACGCCTGCCTGTATTGCTGCACCTGCTGCAACAACCTCATCCGGATTTACGCTTTTTGAAGGCTCCTTACCGAAAAATTCCTTTACCACCTGAACAACTTTCGGCGTTCTTGTCTGCCCTCCGACGAGCAGTATTTCATCTATGTCTTTAGGACTGAATCCGGCATCTGCAAGTGCACTTTTGCACGGCTCGATTGTTCTTGCAATAAGATCATCAACCAATTGTTCAAATTTGGCGCGTGATAATTTCATCACAAGGTGTTTGGGCCCGCTTGCATCTGCCGTGATGAATGGGAGATTTATTTCAGTTTCCATTGCTGATGATAATTCCACCTTTGCTTTTTCTGCGCTTTCTTTCAATCTTTGTAGAGCCATTTTGTCATTGCGGAGGTCAATGCCTGAATCTTTTTTGAATTCTGTAACGAGCCAGTCCATTATCTTGAGGTCAAAATCATCACCGCCAAGATAGGTGTCGCCGTTTGTTGATTTTACTTCTACAACGCCTTCTCCTATCTCCAGTATCGATATATCGAAGGTCCCTCCTCCGAGGTCATATACGGCAATTTTTTCTTCCTTTTTCTTGTCCATTCCATATGCGAGAGAAGCAGCGGTCGGTTCGTTGATAATCCTCAAAACATTAAGTCCCGCGATCCTTCCGGCGTCCTTTGTAGCCTGGCGCTGACTGTCGTCAAAGTAAGCCGGCACTGTTATAACCGCATCGGTAACAGGTTCGCCGAGATAATCTTCCGCCGCCTGTTTCAGTTTTTGAAGTATCATGGCGGAGATCTCGGGCGGGGAATATGCCTTCCCGTGCGCTTCAACATGGGCATCACCGTTTGATGCGCTGACTATTTTATAAGGCAGTTTTCTTTTCGCTTCATCGGCTTCTTTTGAACTGGCTTTTCTGCCCATAAGCCGTTTGATCGAGAAGACTGTATTTTCAGGATTTGTGATCGCCTGTCTCTTGGCAACCTGCCCAACCAGTCTTTCGCCTTTATCAGTAAAAGCCACTACTGAGGGGGTGGTCCTTGTCCCTTCCTGGTTTGCAATAATGGTTGCTTCGCCACCCTGCATTACTGCGACTACTGAATATGTTGTTCCAAGGTCTATACCAACAACTTTTCCCATGAGTGTATTCCTCCCAATGATGCTGTTAACTATGTTAGGTATTATTTTTTTCTGTTGCAACGGCTTGATCTTTTGACCCGTCTGCCCCCGCGTCCTCCGGTAGTGACGGTTTTTTCGCGACACCTACGAGCGTTGCCCTTAAAACTCTATCTTTATATTTATATCCCTTTCTTAATTCGTTGACTACAGTATTTTCAATGGCTTCTTTTGATTCTACCTGAGTTATCGCATGATGTATTAAAGGGTCAAAAGGTTTGCCTGATGCATCAATATTGACAAGTCCGTACTTTTCAAGAACGGTCTTAAGTTCCTTCAGCGTTAACTCAACCCCTTCTGACAATGATTTTAAAGTTTTTTTGTCATTTGAATGCTGAAGCGCTAACTCCAGATGATCTACAACAGTAAGAAGGTCTTTCATTATACTTTCATTTGCGTATTTCAGCTGTTCTTCTTTATTTCTTGCAGTAAACTTTTTATAATTTTCAAATTCAGCATAGAGTCTGACATATCTATCGTTAATCTCTTCAAGTGTCTTTTTTAGTGATTCAGTGCTTTCTGATTCACCGCTGATATGTTGTTCATTTTCTTCCTGTTCCTGATTTTCTGACATTTATGCAATTCTCCTTAATTTACAGATAATATTCGCGTTAAAACCTTTGCCGTATGATCGACAAACGGGATCAATTTTTTATAGTTCATCCTTGTTGGCCCTATTATCCCTATGGCACCGCTCAAATATCTCTTATCTTTATAAGTAGAGATAACCAGGCTTAGCTCTTTCAATGAAGGAATTATATTTTCCATGCCTACAAACACCTGCGTTCCCTGTGTGCTGCTTATATGATGAAGTAATTTTAGCATAAAGTGTTTATCTTCAATAGCCCTTAAAATTTCTTTTATCTGTTTCATGGATGCAAAATCCGTTAAATTGGATGCCCCGGAGAATCCATTAAATGCGAGTTTGGAGGATTCATCCATAATAATTTCCTTAAAGAGCGCTACCAAATTGGCAATTAATTGGTCACGAACAATTTTATCATTATATAGCTGGTCCGTGATTTTCTCCCTCACATTTTTAATGGTTAACCCATGGAATTTGCTATTTAAATAATTTGATGCCCTGTCAAGTTGTTTTTGCGTGTATATCTTTTCCATTTCTATAAATTTATTATTTACAGTGCCTTCTTCGGAGACAAGGACTGCCAGCACTTTATTCTCTTCGTACTTAATGAATTTAATATGCTTAAGTGTCATATCTTCTGTTTTTGGGGGAATTGCGATTGCAAGATAATGCGAGTACAAAGAAAGTGTCTCAGCGGCTTTTTTAATTATTGTACTGTTGTCTTTATCATTTATCATTGCTTCAGCAGACAATTCATAAGACAATCCGGAAGTAACCTGTAATGTCTGTTCTTCTAATAGAGTATTTACATAAAATATATAACCTTTTTCTGTAGGGATTCTTCCGGCTGAAGTATGAGGCTGAGTGATGTATCCGAGCTCTTCCAGTTTTGCCATTGCATTACGTATTGTTGCAGGTGATAAATCGAGAGGAAATTTTTGAGTGATAAAATAGGACCCTATCGGGATATTAAGGTCAATGTGACTTTGTATAATCGCACAAAGTATTTTCTTGCGTCTTTCATCCATTATGTTCATTTTATTAATTAGCACTCTCAAGTGAAGAGTGCTTTTAATATATCAACATTGATTGCATTGTGTCAAGGACAGACAAACATATAATGATAGAATTATCCTTTATAATTGAAGGGTTTTGCTTAACCATACAGAACTGAAAGGATATTGTGCATTTTAATCGGTTGAATAACTGTCCTTGACAATACGAGAAAATTATTGTTTTTAAAAACTAAGATTAATAAGTTGTAAATGTGAGAAATTTGATGAATATTCAAGATAAACTACAGTAACTGCTTCTAATTGGCAATATTGCCTTGTTTTGTGGTTTTGACAGTAAATGCTATTTGTGATAAAAATATAAGGCTAAAATTAATTAATCTGACAATAAGTAAATATGATTAATTAATGGATAGATATTAATAGTATTTTTTCTTTGAAAATTTGTGTTATAATATAGTTTCAAGTATGTCTTAAGAAAAAATCTGAGGGATACGCTGTACGTTTTAAAAAAGGGAACTGCAAATTAGATGTAGTGAGCGTGACTTCTTTTTATAAGAGGGAGGCCTAAACATCAAGAAGGTATTTTTTTTTAAAACAACCTCATAACAGGTCGTACCTTAAGACAACAAATCTGCTCTTTGAGAACATAAAAGTAGGCCCGCAGTCAATTTTTTATTTGAGAGTTTGATCCTGGCTCAGAACGAACGCTGGCGGCGCGCTTAACACATGCAAGTCGAACGGGGTCATTATGAAGTAGCAATACGGATTAATGACTTAGTGGCGAACGGGTGAGTAATACATAGGCAACCTGCCCTTAGGATTGGGATACTCCCGAGAAATCGGGCACAATACCGAATATGATTACGAGGTGAAATTCCTTGTGATAAAAGTCCCGAGCAATCGGGACACCTGAGGAGGGGCCTGTGGCCTATCAGCTTGTTGGTGAGGTAACGGCTCACCAAGGCTAAGACGGGTAGCCGGACTGAGAGGTCGATCGGCCACACTGGAACTGAGACACGGTCCAGACTCCTACGGGAGGCAGCAGTGGGGAATTTTGCGCAATGGGCGAAAGCCTGACGCAGCGACGCCGCGTGGGGGAAGAAGGCCTTCGGGTTGTAAACCCCTTTCGTGAGGGAAAAAGTCCCGGGCAACCGGGATGATGGTACCTCAGGAAGAAGCCACGGCTAACTCTGTGCCAGCAGCCGCGGTAAGACAGAGGTGGCAAGCGTTGTTCGGATTTACTGGGCTTAAAGGGCGTGTAGGCGTCCTGATAAGTCAGATGTGGAAGCCTTGGGCTTAACCCAAGAATTGCATTTGAAACTGTCAGGATTGAGTCGTGCATGGGAGGGCGGAATTCCTGGTGTAGCGGTGAAATGCGTAGATATCAGGAGGAAGGCCTGTGGTGAAGATGGCCCTCTGGGCAATGACTGACGCTGAGGCGCGAAAGCGTGGGTAGCAAACAGGATTAGATACCCTGGTAGTCCACGCCCTAAACGGTGGGTACTAGGTGTGGGTGGCGATAGTCATCCGTGCCGAAGGGAAACCATTAAGTACCCCGCCTGGGGAGTACGGCCGCAAGGTTGAAACTCAAAGGAATTGACGGGGGCCCGCACAAGCGGTGGAGCATGTGGTTTAATTCGACGCTACGCGAAAAACCTTACCTGGGCTTGACATGTAGGTAGTAATGAACCGAAAGGGGAATGATTCCGAGCAATCGGAAAGCTTACACAGGTGCTGCATGGCTGTCGTCAGCTCGTGCCGTGAGGTGTTGGGTTAAGTCCCGCAACGAGCGCAACCCTCATCCTCTGTTGCCCTTCACGGGGCACTCTGAGGAAACTGCCGGCGATGAGCTGGAGGAAGGTGGGGATGACGTCAAGTCCGCATGGCCCTTATGCCCAGGGCTACACACGTGCTACAATGGTAGAGACAAAGGGTGGCCAATCTGCGAAGAGGAGCCAATCCCATAAACTCTATCCAAGTTGGGATCGGAGTCTGCAATTCGACTCCGTGAACCTGGAATCGCTAGTAATCGTGGATCAGCACGCCACGGTGAATACGTTCCCGGGCCTTGTACACACCGCCCGTCACACCACGAAAGTCTGCTGCACCCGAAGTAGGTGAGCTAACCCGCAAGGGAGGCAGCCTCCTAAGGTATGGCCGGTAATTGGGGTGAAGTCGTAACAAGGTAGCCGTAGGGGAACCTGCGGCTGGATCACCTCCTTTCTAAGGAGCAAGGTGTAAAAAGCCAAAACGTAAAACTCAAGATTTGCGGGCCTACTTTTAATAAATTTGATGACACTGATTCTTAAAAAGATTACACAGATAGATTAAAGTGGTATATGTGTAATCTTTTTAATCTGTGCAATCATCTATGTTCTTTGACAATTGTAGGAATTAGAGTAAAGGGGTCAAGGAAGTAAGGGCTTATGGTGGATGTCCTGGCATCAGAGGGCGACGAAGGACGCAACTAACTGCGATAATCCACGGGGAGGAGTAAGTATCTTTTGATCCGTGGGATTCCGAATGGGGAAACCCATCCCAAGTAAAGTTGGGATATCTTATACTGAATACATAGGTATAAAAAGCTAACCCGGGGAAGTGAAATATCTCAGTACCCGGAGGAATAGAAATCAACCGAGATTCCCTCAGTAGCGACGAGCGAAAGGGGAAAAGCCCAAACCGACTCTAACAACGCAAGTGCAAAGAGCAATAGTAAATACCTAAAAATTTTTAACTTTTGATTCTTATGACTTTTTTGCACTGTGTGTTAGGGTCGGGGTTGTAGGACCGTACAAGTAGGAAGGTTATATGATAGTTGAATGAGTTGGAAAGCTCATCCATAGAAGGTGATAGGCCTGTAAGCAAAATCATATAACTACCGAAACGGTATCCTGAGTACCATGAGACACGAGAAATCTCTTGGGAATCCGGGGGGACCACCCTCCAAGGCTAAATACCATCTGATGACCGATAGTGAACAAGTACCGTGAGGGAAAGATGAAAAGAACCCCGGTGAGGGGAGTGAAATAGAACCTGAAACCATAAGCCTACAAGCAATCGGAGCGGAGCAATCCGTGACGGTGTGCCTTTTGATTAATGAGCCGGCGAGTTACTGAACGTAGCGAGGTTAAGGTTATAATGACTGGAGCCGCAGGGAAACCGAGTCCTAATAGGGCGTTTAGTTATGTTTAGTAGACCCGAAGCCAAGTGATCTACCCATGGTCAGGGTGAAGTGCCGAGAAGTCGGCATGGAGGCCCGAACCGATATTTGTTGCAAAAAGTTCGGATGAACTGTGGGTCGGAGTGAAAGGCTAATCAAACTTGGTGATAGCTGGTTCTCCCCGAAATGTATTTAGGTACAGCCTCATGTATGCATTGAGGAGGTAGGGCACTGGATGGGCTAGGGCTCCTTAAGGGGTACCAAACCCAACCAAACCACGAATGCCTCAATGTGAAGCATGGGAGTGAGACTACGGGTGCTAAGATTCGTGGTCGAAAGGGAAACAGCCCAGAACGTCAGCTAAGGTCCCTAAGATAAAGCTAAGTGGAAAAGGATGTAAGATCGCTTAAACAGCCAGGAGGTTGGCTTAGAAGCAGCCATCCTTTAAAGAAAGCGTAATAGCTCACTGGTCAAGTAATTTTGCGCCGAAAATTTAACGGGGCTTAAGCTTTACACCGAAGCTGCGTATCCCGAGCAATCGGGATGGTAGGGGAGCATTCTGTTAACCATTGAAGGTGTGCTGTGAGGCATGCTGGAGGAAGCAGAAGAGATTATGCCGGCATAAGTAGCGTAAAAGTCCGTGAAAAACGGGCTCGCCGTAAACCTAAGGTTTCCTGGGGTAGGATAATCCGCCCAGGGTAAGTCGGTCCTAAGTCGAGGCCGAAAGGCGTAGATGATGGACAACTGGTTAAAATTCCAGTACCATCTATGATGCGTTATACCTAAGGGGGGACGCAGGAGGATAGGTGCAGCCGGGCGTTGGTTGTCCCGGTACAAGCCTGTAGGGTAGTGGTTAGGCAAATCCGGCCACTATTAGCCCGAAAGGTGACGTGGATCCTGAGAGATCAGGAGAACTGGCTGATTCTACACTGCCGAGAAAAACCTCTATGGAAGTATCATGGATGACCGTACCGCAAACCGACACTGGTAGGTGGGTAGAAGATACCAAGGCGAGCGAGTGAACTCTCGCAAAGGAACTAGGCAAAATTGCCCCGTAACTTCGGGAGAAGGGGTGCTCCGAGCAATCGGAGCTTCAATAAAGAGGCTCAAGCGACTGTTTAGCAAAAACACAGGAGTCTGCTAACTGGCAAACAGGATGTATAGACTCTGACGCCTGCCCGGTGCCGGAAGGTTAACAGGAGGGGTCAGCCGCAAGGCGAAGCTCTGAATCGAAGCCCCGGTAAACGGCGGCCGTAACTATAACGGTCCTAAGGTAGCGAAATTCCTTGTCGGGTAAGTTCCGACCTGCACGAATGGCGTAACGACTTGAGCACTGTCTCTGCGAGAGGCTCGGCGAACTTGAAGTACCGGTGAAGATGCCGGTTACCCGCAACTAGACGGAAAGACCCTGTGCACCTTTACTACAACTTGACAGTGAATTTTGGCCAAACATGTGTAGGATAGGTGGGAGGCTATGAAGTAGGGACGCTAGTTTCTATGGAGCCAACGTTGAAATACCACCCTTGTTTTATTGAGATTCTAACTTGTCCCCATGATCTGGGGAGAGGACACTGTCTGGTGGGTAGTTTGACTGGGGCGGTCGCCTCCCAAAAGGTAACGGAGGCGTCCAAAGGTCTCCTCAGGCTGGTCGGAAATCAGCCATCGAGTGCAAAGGCATAAGGAGGCTTAACTGTGAGGCAAACGAGCCGAGCAGATACGAAAGTAGGGCTTAGTGATCCGGTGGTTCCATGTGGACGGGCCATCGCTCAACGGATAAAAGGTACGCCGGGGATAACAGGCTTATCGCGTCCAAGAGTTCATATCGACGACGCGGTTTGGCACCTCGATGTCGACTCATCGCATCCTGGGGCTGAAGTCGGTCCCAAGGGTTGGGCTGTTCGCCCATTAAAGCGGTACGAGAGTTGGGTTCAGAACGTCGTGAGACAGTTCGGTCCCTATCTGTTGTGGGCGCTGGAGACTTGAGAGGAGCTGTCCTTAGTACGAGAGGACCGGGATGGACGGACCTCTGGTGTGTTGGTTGTTCTGCCAAGAGCAACGCCAAGTAGCTATGTCCGGACGGGATAACCGCTGAAAGCATCTAAGCGGGAAGCCCACCTCAAGATTAGGTCTCCCTGCTCGCAAGAGCACTAAAGGTCGGTGGTAGACTACCACGTTGATAGGCTGGGTGTGTAAGTCCGGTGACGGATTCAGCTAACCAGTACTAATTGACCGTGTGCCTTGACCCCCTTACTCTGATTCCTGCAGTTGAAGATATTGTAAAATAAAAGAGGTCATCATTCAGTGATGGCCTCTTTTTTGTTGCAGGGGCGAACATCAAATTAATGAACGCCACGATATTTGTAGGGGCACGTTGCAACGTGCCCCTACCGGAATATGCGAATATGATAAAGAACATATTCATTGTATGAAGTAACCTTGTATTATAATTATAATTATTTTGTAATTTAAGGAGGTAAACATATGGGAACATGCGGTAGCTGCAGTTCAGGTGCAGGACCTTTTTCTGAAGGGAAAGAGCTTGTAGAATTTGTTAATAATGCACATGGAGGGGCAATCAGGGACCAGCCTCTTCCGAATGAATTAAAGACAAAATGTCAGGGCTGCGGGGAGCCTTTCACTCTTAAAACATTTGTCGGCAAATGCCCGAAATGCGGGGGAGTACACGCTGTATCCCCACCGCGCAGCGACAACCCTGCCAACATACAGTTTGCCGGCATCGGTTATAAGCTGCCTGAAGACAAAGATTGTAGATAATGTAGGGGCGGGTTTTAAACCCGCCCTTACTTTTTTATTGCAGTAAAGAAGTAAAGTAAAAATGTTACAATTTACTGTATGAGACCTGAGATCCTTGAAACTGTTAAAAAGGTTCATGAGCTTTTCAGAAATAAGGGCCTTACACTATCTCTTGCCGAGTCCTGCACCGGGGGACTGATCTCTCATTATATTACAAATCTTCCCGGTGCAAGTGATTTTTTTATTTCAGGGATTGTTGCATATTCAGCTGAAATTAAAAAGATCATCCTTGGCGTTTCTCCCGAGACATTGAATAAATATGGTGTTGTGAGCGCTGAAACAGCGAGGGAAATGGCTGAAAAAGTGCGTATGCTATCAAGAGCAGACTGTGCCGTATCCACGACCGGGAATCTTGGGCCTGATGTTATAGAAGGAAAAGAAAAAGGGCTTGTTTACATAGCGGCAAGCAGGGAAGGGGAAACTGTTTTCCAGGAGCTGAGATTAAAGGGGAACAGGGCTGTGAATAAAGAGGAGGCCGCCATTTCAGCGATGAGGCTTCTGATAGAGTTTATGGATTTCAGTTAGAAACCTTTCAAACATTAATGCTATCTCATCCCACAGAAAATTAGAGGCATATCTGCGTCCTTTGTCCCCAAGTTGTTCCCTTAACACTTTATCCTCCAGGAGAATGGAGAGCTTGGCGGCCAGGTCCTGCGGGGAACCGCTCCTGAAATTGAGACCTATCCCGTTCTCTTCGATATATCTGAGTTCCGGGATATCGCTTGCAATTACGGCTTTTCCGCAGGCAAGGGCCTCAAGGACGCTTACAGGGTGCGCCTCATGCCTTGAAGGAAGAACAAACACTTTAGCTCCTGCTAATAATTTGATCTTTTGTTCTCCAAGGACAAACCCTGCATAGCTCACCCTTTCTCTCAAAACTTCCGGTACTCTCTTTAATAGTTCGTCGATACTGTTAAATTCATATCCTGCGAGTACCAGCTTCAATCCTTTAAATCTGTCAGATACGGACACAAAGGCATCCAACAGGATATCCAGTCCCTTTGTATAAGTGTCGATCCTGCTTAAAAAAAGGATATAATCATCCTGCTCTTCAGCATTGATATGGAGAAGTTCTTCGTCTATGCCGTTTGGTATTGTAGTGTTTCTTTGAGACCTTTTCTTAAACTTGTCCATACCTGTATCTGTTACAAAAATAAATTTATCATACAACAGCGGATATATGCTCTCCACAATGTACATCGGGAGGCTGTAAAGAGGATTATATTTTTTAAAAGAGTGTAGCCCCGTAATGCCCTGAATCTGCAGTATTGAAGGTGTTTTTGTACGGAATTTACTGAAAAACGGCGTCATCGGAAGGAAATTTTCTACAATGACATCGAAATTGTTCCCATAATTTTTGACATATTCAGAGGCCTTCAGTGTATAAGCAAGAACACTTATAGTAAGGTTCTTACTCTCAGTCCCGACAAAAACATGTCTCAATCCCTGGATATTACCGTCCTTCGCCCCAGGGTATTTCATGCAGACGAGGGTAATGTCGTGCCTATCCTTCAATCTCTTATATATTTCATAGGCCCTTATGGTGCCACCACCAGTGCCGTAAGGGTTGCCAAGACTTTCATATATAAGCTGCAGTATCTTCATTTTTCCAAGACGATGTTCAGGAATTCCTCAAATCTCCCGGCTATTTTATCCCATGTAAGGTCTTTGACCAAATCCCTTCCTCTCTGTCCCATCTCACGAATGTCTTTTCTTGCTGCAAGGTCTTTCATAGATTGGGCAAGAGCATCTGCATCTCCGGACTTAAAAGATATGCCTGCTCTGTTTTCAGTTATATAGCTTAGCTCCGGGATGTCACTCGTAATAATTGCCTTTCCGCAGGCCATCTGTTCAAGAACGGATATCGGCTGAACTTCATGCCTTGAAGGAAGGACCACGAATAATGCCTTACTTATGACTTCGATCTTTTTATCACCGGATACCCAGCCTAACAGTTCTATATTTCTTTTTGCACATCATCGGGCAGCTTCAGAAGCATGTCTTTAAACTCTTTCATCTCCCTTCCATCGCCTGCTATAAAGAGTCTGATCTCCGGAAATGATTTGCAGAAATCTTTGTACGCATCAATAAGAGTATCGAGCCCCTTTGCATAAATATCTATCCTGCCTAAATAGAGGATATAATTATTTTCTTCGGGCGACGACACTCAGCATTTCAGGGGAGATCCCGTTTGGAATAATTTCAACGCATTTATTGCCTTTCAATGTAAATAGTCGCCCCATTCCACCTTTGCTGAATCTTTTAACCGTTTCATGACTTATAAAAATAAAATTGTCATAAAATAATGGGCGTAACTTCTCAAGAAAATATAAGATTGAAGCATAGGCAGGATTGTATTTTCTGAAATAGAGACCTCCAGTATATCCCTGCATCTGGAGAACAACAGGTTTCTTTGTAAAGAAATGCAGAAATGTCGGTATGGCAGGAGAGAATTCTTCGATTATAATATCAAACTCATTGCCATATCTTTTGACAAAGACCGGCAGCATGGCAGGCATAGGAAAGCAAGGGTCTTTGTGAAAGTTCTTGCTCTCCGTCCCGACAAATACATGTCTCAGTCCCTTTATTTCCCCGTCTTTAGCGCCGGGGTATTTCTTGCATAACAGTGTTATCTCATGCGAGGTCTTTTAGGCGCCTATATATTTCATATGCTCTTATTCCGACGCCGCCGATCCCAAAATAATCACCATGACTTTCGTAGAGGAGATGAAGGATTTTCACTTTTTAATGAGCTCCTCATAAGCCCAATGAGTTTATCACAAACTCTATCCCAGTTGTTATCATTCTTATATTTATCAAAACCGAATTTTAAAGTTGTCTTGAAAAATGTTTTTGATCCCTCTTTGTAGATCATGAACGTCTTCCGGCGTTACCACAATTCCGAGTTATATTCTCTAACCGTTTCCCCATTGCTCCAACATCAGAAACCACGCATGGCTTTTCATAACCTATTGCGAGATTCAGCACGCCGCTTTGAGCATGAAAGGTTTTTTTATAAGGAAAAATAACTGTATCGGCTATCTTAAATACCTCTGCGACTTCTTCGTCTGTTGTGTACCTTTCAATCCAGTGTACAGAATCACGAATATCATTGGTTTTAATTATCGTTCTGTAGAAGTATCGCCGGAGGCTCTGATGCCCCCGCAATCTGACCTGCTATTAAAAGAAAGAAGTCGTTCTTTATTTCTTTCATTACATTCAAAAGAAAGTCCAACCCCTTATTTTTTCTTATAGTGCCGAAAAAAAAGGAGAATTTTCTTGTCAAAGGGGACATTATATTTTTTTTTCAAAGCAGTTACAGCAAGAGAACTCTGCTGAACCTTAAAAACCCCATGCGGAACAATTCGTATTTTCTCAGGGGATAAGGTGAACAAACTTAATAGCTCGTTCTTCAGGGAATCACTATGTACAATTAAAAGGTCGGATAATTTATACATTTTTTCAATTATTTTCATGTCCGTTTTCCCACCAAGGAAAGGTTTATGGGGAAAT